>NZ_BCZP01000026.1 GCF_001598795.1 Delftia acidovorans NBRC 14950
GGTGTCGGGTTGACAGGTGTCGGGTTGACAGGCGTCGGACCCACAGGTGTCGGATTGACGGGTGCCGGATCTACAGGTGTCGGGCTGATAGGTCGCGGAGTGACAGGCTGCGGATCAGACTCTGCGCAGCTCAGATGAGCATTACATGTTCCTCCGCTCGGTATCAACATATTGGATTTACAGGCTCCAGGATCCGCACCCTCTACAACAATTTCAGTAATACGCACGGACTTGCCACTCGTGTTGCGAACCTCAACAAATGGCAGCGGTGTAGTGACATCAATCGGAGGCACAGAAATACTCAACACACCACCAGAATCGGAGGAAAGCTCTAACGCGCTGGACTTCGCCTGTACTGCCAGACCTCCCAGTCCCAGAGAGCCGAGAAGACAAAATGCCAGTAGCCCATAGAGCCCCCCTACCTGCTGCCGGCGCCAATAATACGTCCCTGCAATAGCCATCAGAACGACCAGTACACCGATACCGGTAGCGGACAAGGAGGGAATTGAGGAAACGTCTGCAGGCACTCCTAACGTAGCAGCCATCTGATACGTTATCGTGTTTTCGCACACGTCGTACCTTGATGCGGGCTCCGCCAACGCGGTTAGCGGAAGGACAACAAGTGTCAAGAGTCCCCTTTTTTTGGAAGGAGTAATGTTAATTTTCCGAAGAGACATAAAACGAATCCAATCCTATGAAGATAAGTTCACTGAAACCAACAAATTCATCGTGAAGCTCCTCACTAAAACAGTGAGGTCCTTCCCTCTGTTGTATTCATGCGGATGGACTCGTTGCACGCATATGAGAAGACATTCTCATCATGAAGCAAAACTATCGAAAATGACAAATCCAAGAAAATTTAACAATGTTGTCTCCAGGCCGCGTGGGTCTCATCGCCAAATCAGCGGGATAGCGTCCAGCTTGATGGCCACGCACCGTGAATCAATCGAACATCATCTGCGTGCCCTGCAGCCGTCGCTGCCATGTCTCCATACGCTGCGCGGCAGTCGTCGTATACGGCGTTGACGGCAGTGGCGTACTCAAGGACGGCAGCGGGGGGAGCGTCGGCAAGTCGGCGGGCTGCATCTGCGGATTGCTCGCGCAGGCCGTCAGAGACAGCGCGCAGCTGGTCAAGATCACGGCGCAGCAGCACCTCGCGGGTTCGGGCAGCATTCAGCGCCTCCTGGTATTTGGTGTTGATGGCCTTCTCGGCCTGGCGCACGCGGGCGTCGGCCGCGCGCTGGGCTGTGCTGACAGCCAGCTTTTCGCCCACAGCTGCAGCGCGGGCCTCGGCCAGGTCGGCGCCCAGGCGCGCGCCCTGGTAGCTCCAGGCCAAGAACGCGGCCAGGCCGGCGGCGGCCAGATGGGTGATGGCGCGCACGCTCATTGCTGCACACTCATGCACGCCGCGTGCCGCGCCTGCTGGCGGGTCCAGACACCACGGCAAACCTTGTTGCCCGGCGCCGAGCAGTCGAAGCGCCACCGGGTGGGCTGACCGCCCACGCCCCACTGGTAGGCAGCGTAGCCCTGCAGGGGCTGAGTGCTGGTCATGAAGCGATAGGCCAGGTAGGCCTGGCAGGCGCCGGCATAGTCGCCGGCTCGCGTGCGCGACAGCATCGAGGAGCCGCGCCAGGCGCCGCAGCCGTACTGGCCCGCGAAGTCCACGGCCTGGGCGAACTCGGCCGGGTGCACCAGCGTGTCGCCCAGCGAGGCCCTCACGCAGGCGCCGTACTCCTGGTCCAGCAGGTTGGCAGCCAGGTCGCGCGCCCGTTCGCGTGTGATGGGCGGATCTGCCATGGTCACGCGCGTGCCGTCTTCATAGCGCGTGGCGCCATGGCCGATTGTTGGCACGTCGCCGCGCACCGGGATGATGGGGCCGGAACTGAAGCCCTCGGCAAGCATCCAGCCGGCCAGGATGGCCGCACCCACGCGCAGGCCTGCAGCAGGCACACGGCCGGTCATTGCTCGTCTCCTTCGCGGCCACCCGCCATACGTACGATGCGCGCGCGGTCCGTCTGGTGCTCCTGGTCCATGCGGTAGTCGCGGCGCCACTTCCAGGCAAGATGCGCCACCTGTAGGGCGATGAGGATCAGCGTGGCCACGATCACCCAAGCATTGCCCGTGAGTCCCAACAACGTGGCCTCCGTCTGCTGGGTGGCGACGGCGCCCGCGCTGGCGCCCACGGCAGGCGCGGACTTCACGCCGGCCAGAATCAGGTCGTTCTTGTGCTCGGCGGTCAGGCCGTTGGCCAGGCCGAGCACTTCCTTGAGGGTGTCGATATTCATTGTTCGGCGGCCGGCTGGCTGTCGGTGGTTGGGGAAGGAAAGCGGTTCAGTTGGGCGCCCACGGCGTCGAGCCGTTCGCGGCTGGCGGCCTGGATCTGGGCCACGCGCTCGCGCGAATCGGCCTCGATGTGGGCCACCTGCAGACGCACGTCCTGGTCGCCTTTGATCTGCAGCGTCTTGTTGGCCAAGTCGGCCTGAGCCTTGGCCAGCTTGCGGCGCGTCTCCTCTAGCTCCAGGTCTGCGTCGCGGCGCACCGTGGCTGCCACGCCTTCCATTTGCTGGGCCAGTGCCTGGTTGCCGCCGGCGGCGCGCAGCTGCTCGGCCTCGGCTTCCAGCTTCTCGGCGCGGGCATTGATCTCCCGGACCTTGGCCTGCTGCTCGGCCAGCGCCTGGCGCGCGCTCTCCTGCTGCATCTGCAGGGCCTCGGCCTGGGCCTGCATTTGCTGCTGCATCTGCTGCTGTTCCTCGGGCGTGAGCGGCTTGTTGGGATCGCGCTCACCGGTCAGCTTGCGCATCTCGTCCGCCATCTGCTCATGGTTCGGCAGGTCGGAGTAGTCCATGGCCAGGGTCATCAGGCGCATGGCCGTGCTGGGCTCCATGCGGCCCGCCAGCTGCGTCATGGCATCGAACATCACCTGCCGCAGCGTGCCGGCATAGTCCTGCTCGGACACGATGAAGTCGGCCATGCTGGACGTGATGTCGTTCAGGTAGCGCACGCTGCCGTCTGGCTGGACCTCGGGCTGGTTGACCTTCACCCAGTCCAGTTGCCCCTTGTGGCCCGTCAGGCGGATCACCTTCTCGTCCGTGTACCACTGCTCGACCAGGCTCAGTTGCTTCTCGCCCTGGATCTGGACGGACAGGCGCAGGTTGTCGAAGGGCTGCGTGGTCACGACCGAGCCCTGCAGCTGGCGGGCCTCGATGGCCTTGCCGCTGGTGGCATTGGTTCGCCGGCCCAGGTTCTCGTCGCTGATGCCCGCGGACTTCTGGATGGCCTGGCCGTCCAGCGTCATCATCTGCACTTGGCCAGCGGCCATCTCGCTATCTCGGTGGACCTCGAACTTCTTGCCGGCCCTGTAGATCACCACGCCGTCCGGCTGATTGACCTCATCGCGCGCTTCGTTGATGTCATCGAAGGCGCCCTTCTCCGCGAAGATCTGGTTCGTGGACAGCAGGAACAGCGCCTTGCTGGCCCGCTTGTTCAGGTCCATCTGCAGATCGCGCACGCGGCGCACCACGCCATAGGGCATGCGGTCGCGGCCGCGGCGGTAGCACCAGATCGGTGTCAGGCTGAAACTGTTGTGCCGCATGGGCATGGGCCCCAGGGCCAGCAGGTGGCCCTCGGTGAAGACCGCGACGTGCATGCGCATGGCCACGCGGTCCACGATGGAGCCGCCAGCACGGCCAATGGCGTCCAGCAGCACCTGGTCCCAAGCCTCCACGAAGGCGCCCTTGAACGGCCCATCCGTCACGACCTTGACGGACACGGGCATGCGGAACTGACACTCGATCAGGCGCACGCGGCTGCGGGCCTCGCTGTCGATGTTGCCCCGGCCGCCCGTGATGTAGCTGCCGCTGGTGCCGCTGGTGTGGCGCTCGCTGGTGTAGCCCTGGTGATAGAACTCGTCCTCGGCCCACTGCTGTGCGCTGAACTCCTGCTCACGCAGCACCGCGCGCTCCAGCACGTCGCGCCGGCCCGGGTACATAGTGATGGCCACGTCCTCGTCCACCCAGCGCGTGCGGAAGATGTAGCGCGCGTCGCTCAGGTCGTTTTCCATGGCCATCGAGTCCCAGAGCACGCTGCGCCAGTCCTCGTATTTGGAATAGATCACGTCCTTGGTGGGGTCGTTGCACACGCCGTCGTCCAGCCAGCCCACGCCCACCTTGATGGCGTCCTCGAAAGCGCGCGAGCGGTTGAAGGTGGTCCGGTTCACGTCGCTGACGTACTTGAGCACCTTGGTCTTCACGTCGGCCAGTTGCACATCGTCCTCGGTGCGTGGCAGCACGCTCCAGTCCACGCGCGCGCGCCGTTCGGTGCCGATCAGCCAGTCGCACATCACGGCCACCTCGTTGAACACCAGAGGCACCTGACCGCGCCCCTCCAGCGTGGCCGCGTCGGCCGGGTCCCACTGGTCGCCGTCGTAGTAGTCGGCGTCGATGGACATCTGCAGGCGGTTCTCGGCCTGGATCTCGCGCTCGCGGTAGTACCAGCTCAGGAGCTTGCGCAGGGTCTTGCGGGCCTCGGGCTGGTCCAGCGGGTGCGGCGGCGTCTCCTCGTCGGCGTCGAACTCCAGCGGCACGTCGTTCAGGATGCGCTCGCCCACGCCCGCGCGACGGTTGAAGCGGGCCTCAAGCTGGGACATATTCGGCCCCCGCGTCCGGGATGGTCAGGGCCTCGGCCGCGATCTCCCGGCCTTCGGACTTGACCACCAGGCTGCCGAACTCGCGGCCCGGGCGCTGCCACGCGGGCTCGCTGGGCATGCTCACCAGGTCGGGCAGGCCCTCGTTGACGATGGTGGCCACGCGCACCCAGTTGGGCCGGTTGGGCTCGATGCCCAGCACCTCGCAGGCCTTGACGCAGGCCTTGGCCAGGTAGGCCGGGTCATCGTAGAGATAGGCGGCGCTCTCCATCACCACGTACCAGGGTGATTTCGGGCGGTAGGCCGGGATCAGGACCAGCGCGCGTTCGGCGTTGATCCAGGTGTAGACGGCCAGCAAGTCCCCATGCTGGCGGTGAAGGTGCGCTTTGCGCAGGTCGATACATGCAGGCATGCCCGCGAAAGTGGCAGGCTTGGTACGGGATCAACGCGCCATGCCGCCTCCGCGCGGCTTCCTGGGCTTCGCACCTTGGGTGTCGTTGTCCATCAGCGGCAGGGCCATGTTGATGTAGCGCCACACGTCGGCGCCGTGGCTGGCCTCGTCGTGCAGCGGTGCCCCGGGCTCGTTCGTGCGCGGGTCGATCTGACGCCGGTACCGGCTCAGGCACTCCAGCAGCGCGGCGCAGCGCTTCCCATCGATATAAGCGGTGGCGAAGATGCCGCGCGCCAGGCGGATGCCCGACTCCAGGCCCGCGCGCTCCAGCACCTCCACCTCGCGGCCCATGTCCTCCAGGATCTGCTGGGCCGTCTGCCCGGTCTTGAAGTCGCCGTGGGCACCGTCGTGCGGCAGGAAGTCCGTGCCCCAGCGGTACGGCAGCTTCTCCATCTGCTCCACGTACCACTCCAGCGTCTTCTGGTTGTCCTGCATGAAGTTGATGACGCGGAAATCCATGGCTGTGCGCTGCACGAATGCGATGGCCATGTTGTCGGCCCAGCCCAGGTCCCAGACCGTGTGCACGGGAAGCTTTGGGTTGTAGGGCACCAGGCACACGCGGTCGTCGTTGTACAGGCGCTCCACCTCCTTCGCGTAGATCGCGCCGGCCAGCGTGCGCTTGGGGCGGCCCTCCCAGACGTTCCAGTAGGTATCCGGGTCGCGCTTGAAGTGCCGGCGGCGCTCTTTCTCCAGCACCTCGGGGAACCAGGGGTTGTCCCGCCAGTTGATTTCGCACAACCAGGTGTCGCTGTCGGCGGCCTCGATGAACCGCGCATAGGTGGCGTCGGTGGCCAGGTCCGGATTGAGCGTGAGCCAGATTTCCGAGCCGGGCCGGCGGATGGTCGGCACCAACACCTCCCAGCTGCGCGCGCTGACGCTCTGGGCCTCTTCCACCCATACGATGTCAATGGCCTCATAGGACTTGATCGAGTCCACCGTGTGGCTCTGCAGGCCCGCGAACAGGATCAGCGTGCCGTTGGCCCCGCGAATCTCCGTGTCCAGCACCTCGTAGAAGCCACCCAGGCCCAGGGCCGCGATCTGGTCGGACAGCAGGCGGTGCACCGAGTCCCGCATGGACTTCTGGATCTCGCGCGCGCACAGGATGCGCAATGGCCGGTTGCTGCCCATCACCAGCAGGGCCATGGCCACAGACCAGGACTTGGCGCCGCCGCGCCCGCCGTACATGACCTTGAAGCGCTTCGGCTGGAACAGGCCGCGCAGCTTCGAGGGGAACTCGACCCGGACGCGCGAGCGGTCTACCTCGTAGTCCTCGGCAAAGTCCGGCTCCTCATCGGCAAGGCGCGCGGCCTGCAGGCTGGCGGACAGCAGGTTCATGCGCCCTCCCCGTCCCGTGGATCGTGCTCACGCGCGGGCGCGTCCACGAAGTGCAGCTCGAAGTGGCCCACGTTGCCGCCACCGTTCGGCCCCTTGCCTGCGTCCTTGTCGTTCATGCCGAAGGCCTGGCGCTCCATGTCCACCACGATGCGCAGGCTCTCGGCCAGCACCTTCATGGTCTTGGAGCGCTCCGGCAGGCTGATGACCTTCTGGTAGAGGTCGTTCAGCTTGTCCATGCCGTTGTCGTCGGGCGAGCGCAGCATCTCACCCAGCTCCTGCAGGTAGGCCACCGTGTCCGCGTCAGCCATTTGCTCCAGCTCGTCCAGCAGCGCGTTGGTGATCTTGCGTGCCCGCTGGATGTCCCGCCTGTGCGCCAGCCTGATGGTGGCCACAGCCTGCGCATTCGCGTCCACTACCTCACGTTCGGACGCAGTACGCTCCGCGCGTACCTCGCTGCGTACCGCCTCCTTGCGTACCAGCTGCTCAGCCTTCTCCTGGATGCGCTCCGACAGGTCTCGGCTCCAGTCGTCACGCTTCGCGCGCTTGCGGATCGCTCCCTCGCTGATGCCCTGCTCTGCTGCGATCTGCCGAAGGCTCTTGATGCCCGCCCTGTAGTCCAGCTCGATGCGCTCCCACTGCGGGCTCTGCTTCTGTTCCTTGCTCATGCTGCCGAAGCTGGCAGGCTTGGAACGATGCAAACGAGAAGAAAAGGCTTATGTTCAGAGCAAACGAATGAGCATCAAAAGCATTGAGAGCGCCGCGCAAGACTCATTCCCGGTCTTCTACAGTTCGTAGAACGGGCGGTTGGCCTCAATGCGCGCCTGCTCGCTGACTGGGTAGCGGCGCTCGGCCAGCAACTGCTGCAGCGCGGCGCGGCCCAGGTCGCGCAGCGGGGTGTAGAAGGCGCTGACGGCCAGTTCGTCCAGCGCGCGCCAGTCATAGACCTGGGAATCGATGAACAGGATGTCTTCGGCCGGACGCGGCAGTGCGGCGGCCTGGCGTGCGAAGAGGCAGGCCAGGGCGAACTCGGAGCGTTCGCGGTGGTAGCGCGCCAGTTCGCACAAAGGCTCGGCCCGTTGCGGGCGCGCCGCATAGGCCGTGAGATAGGCCTCGCGCACGGCAGCGGGTTCGGCGCCGGATCGCTCCAGCAGCACGCCAATCTGGAACAGCGCAAACCACTGCTCCTCGGCCCAGCCGCCCATGGCGGCGCGCTGCCGGTACCAGTGCAGGCTGGGCTCGATCTGGCCCGCATCGCGGTGGCTTTGCGCCAGATAGAACACGTTGCGCGTGTTGCCGGGCTGCTCGCGCACGGCCTTTTCGAGCACGGCGATGTCGCGCAGATAGGTCTGCGGGTCCCGGGCCCGAGCGCCGTCGTGCGAGACATCGATGAAGGGGCCCTCCAGCATCTGCCAAGGCTGGTGCGCCGGAGCTGTCAGGTATTCGTGCAGCACGCCTTCCCAGCGCCAGTCCACGTGCGTGGCGATCAGGGCGTTGCGCTGGTATTCGGTGCCCGCCATGTGGCAGGACAGCATGCAGCCGTCCGCCTCCAGTGCAGGCCAGGCAAAGCCATCGGGCACGCGCAGTTGCTCATCGGCATCGATGAACAGCAGGTAGTCGCCGTGCGGGCGTGCCAGCTGCAGCGCCTCGTTGCGGTTGTGGGCGAAGTCCAACCAGAGCCGCTCATGCAGGCTGCCGGGCACGCCCTCCATGCACTCGCGCACCAGGGCCTGCGTGCCGTCGCTGGAGCCCGTGTCCACGATGACCCAGTGGTCCACCCAGGGCTTGACCGAGGCCAGGCAGCGTGCGATCACCGGGGCCTCGTTCTTGACAATCATGTTCAGGCAGATGCGAGGCCGAACGTTCAACATGACCATAGCGCAGACACGAGACTCATTGGCAGGAGCACGACACCATCACCGCGATGCCAGACCAGCTAACTCGAGCATCACTATTGACACATAGCCGACGCTTCGACTGCCAAGTCCTGGAATACCGAGTATTGGCAAGTCCACTTATCCGAAGCAGACCAATACCCTCCCTCGAAGTAGCTTCCCCCTCGTCCCGCCGTGACGCGGCATCCTCCGCTGACAACCGTCTTGCCGGCTGAGCAGGTTGCAGTCACTTCGACAGCGGCGTTCGGGAAGGCCGACAACGTCCAAGATCCGGTGTTGGTCACTTTGGTCAACGTCACCGTACCGGTCCCAGATGGACCTTGCACACCTTGGGGTCCATCGGCGCCGGTCGGTCCTGTCGCCCCGGTTGCCCCGGTGTTACCTGCCGGACCCTGCGGTCCCTGCAGACCCGTGGAGCCCGCCGTACCGGCCGTGCCCGTCGCCCCTGTTGCTCCCGTCGGGCCTGTGGCGCCAGTAGAACCCGTCGCGCCAATGCCAGTGGCTCCCGTGGCCCCGGTCATGCCCGTAGAACCTGTAGCACCTGTGGGCCCTGTCACACCCGTGGCGCCCTGGACGCCAATTGCGCCTTGAACCCCTGTCGCACCCGTCGCACCCGTTGCGCCCGTCGGTCCTGTAGGACCCGTTGCACCTGTTGCACCCGTGCCATTGGCTCCCGTCACACCGGTAACCCCCGTAGCCCCCGTGGCGCCAGTCGCACCTGCGGGCCCGGTGGCACCCGTAGCGCCCGTGGCTCCGGCGCCCACACCCGCCGCACAGTGGACCAGTTGACCAGTAGCACCGGCTACACACAGCAACTGGGAGCCTGTGGCTGTATCGGCCGGAAGTGCCGGCACCAATACCTCACCAGTGCGCTGAACCCGCAGGCGCTCAGCGCCCACAGAGTTCTTGATCACGAAATCGCCGTTCGCAGGCAGCGTGATGGAGACATCAGCCGCAAAGGCGGTAGGCGCATGCAGTCCGGCGCACGCGAGCACGGCCAGCAGCAGAGCGGGAGCGGGGCGATGATTTTGATTCATAGGTTTGTTCAGGAGCGGGTCGAATTGCGCTGACGATGCAGGGCCATGCCGCCGAGCAGTAGGCTCATCAACATCAGGCCATAGGTGTTGAGCGTGGGAATGCTGGCGGGCGATGTCACTACGGGAGCACCGATCTGCACGTTGCCGGGAACGGCACTGCCGCTGGGGTTGGATACCGTGGCTCCGGGGCCCAGAGTGACTACGGCCGTGCCGGGGCCCGACGAGGTCAGCACCACCGGCTTGCCGGGGGCGCCCAGCGTCAGCGTGCCCAGCACCGTGAGATTGGTGCCGGCGGGAAGCACGATGGTCGGGGGCGTCGGGCCGGTGCTGATCAGCGTCAGGTCCTTGACGACGATGTTGCCGCTGAGCGTCAGGGTCGTACCGGGTGCGCAGGTGTCTGAAAGCACCACGCTGCTGGTGCTCAGGTTCAGTGCCGATGCGCTGGTCAGGTCGCCGCCGACGTTGAGCACGCCGCCCGTGCCCGTCACCGAGGAGCCCGCATCGAAGCTCAAGGAGCCCGAGTCGAATGAGCCCGTACCCAGGGCCAGTTCCCCTCCCATCGAGACGGGGACGCAAAACGAAGTGAACGAGCCGCCGGCCAGATCGATGCTGGAGCCTGGAGGAAAAACGATCTGCCCCCACGCCGAGCCGCACAGCGCGGTGCCCAGGGCCAACGACGCAGCCCAACGTTTTCCAAAACCTGCCATGTGTATCCGCCCCTAAGTACAGGCGTTGCACGCCCAATGTAATTTGTGATTCCAGGCACACCCAAGCGGACAAGCTCGGCTTGCCGAAGCCGGCCAAATGATGAGTTAGAAAGTAATTCTCATGTAATAAAAATTAACAATTGATTAAGAAGTCTCACATCAAAAAAACTATCAATCATTGAAATTTCATGAACCTCTCAATCGCACAACCGCCCAAAGAAGGCGCGAACCAGAGAAAGCAACTCACGAGCGCCTTTGCTCGTGATGCTGGCTGCTTTCCTTGACGTCATTGAACCTGTAACGCAGTATCGGCTTGCGCTCCGGCAGCTCGGTGAGCCGGCTTTCCACCTGGCCCTCGCGCACGAGGTACTGCAGCGCCCAATCGAGCTCCCCCTTGCTGCGGCCCAAGGTCAGGATCAGTTCGGAATGGAAGAACCAGCGCCCAGGGGCCTGGCGTAGAAACTGCAGCAGCACGTCAGTGCCACTGCCCGGGCGGATGACTCCCGCAGGGCCGGTATGTGCGGTACCGCACAGCGCCGCTGGGCACGGCCCGTAAGATGAAATGGCGTCATTCCTATTGTCTTCACACTCTCTTGAAGAGGCGGGATGACTGCCCTGGGGTTTCCTTTATGTCCACTACCGCCGCATCCACGGGCAATTATTTGCTCGCCTCCTTGTCGCCTGGGCCATGGCAGCGGTGGGAGCCTGCGCTGGAGCCCGTGGAGCTCGCGCTAGGCCAAGTGCTTTATGAAGCAGACCGGGTCATGAGCCACGTGTACTTTCCCACGACCGCGATCGTCTCACTACTGTACGTGATGGAGAACGGTGCGTCGGCAGAGATCGCGGTGGTGGGCAACGAAGGGATTGTGGGCGTTTCCCTCTTCATAGGCGGAGGGTCCACTACCAGCAGGGCGGTCGTGCAAAGTGCCGGCAGGGCCTACCGGTTGAACGTGGGCGCCATGCATGCAGAGTTCGAGCGCGGCAGTCCCGTGCTTCACCCGCTGCTGCGCTACACGCAGGCGTTGATCACCCAGATGGCCCAGACTGCCGTCTGCAACTGCCACCATTCACTTGACCAGCAACTCTGCCGCTGGCTGCTGCTGAGCCTGGATAGGCTTCAGGGCGCGGACCTGGTTATGACGCAGGAGCTCATATCCAACATGCTGGGCGTGCGCCCCGATGGCGTGACCGAGGCCGCGCTGAAGCTTCAGCGCGCCGAGATCATCCACTATTCGCGTGGCCGCATCAGTGTGCTGGACCGTACGGGCCTGGAGCAGCGCTCCTGCGAGTGCTATGCGGTGGTGAGAAAAGAGTACGACCGCTTGCTGCCGGAAATCACGGCTTGCTAGGACGTGTCATCGCGATTTCCTCTATCGGGATTACAAAGCGGTTGTGTGCTGACAGTCTTAGACAGTGCAGTCGCCGCGTTACTGAGTTGGCAAATCACTAGGGATATTCTGGAATCCGGGGGCTATCTCACCATCACCGTTGTCTTGAAATTCCTGGAGTCTCCTGCATCATGTAGCGCAGCACCGGCTTACGCGCCGGCAGCTCCGTGAGCCGGCTCTGCACCAGGCCCTCGCGCACCAGATAGCCCAGCGCCCAATCGATTTCCCCCTTGCTGCGCCCCAGGGCAAGAATCAGCTCGGCGTGAAAGAACCACCGTCCCGGGGCCTGGCGTAGAAACCGCAACAGTACGTCAGTGCCACTCCCCGGGCGTATGACGCCTTGAGGACGCGGGTTGTTGCGGCGCGTGCCCTCCTCCTCCTGCCGGCCCTCCAGTTGACCAGCCATCCAGTCCATACAGTTCAATCGGGGCCACCTTCTTGTTTTCGTTCGTCGTCGCGGTTCATCTTCGCGGCCTTGGTTTCCAAGATGGTCCTCTTTCAAAAATCCAGAATCGGCGTGGCGTTCAGCAGGCCCAGCGCCCACAGCACAGCGGCGCGGTCGCGGGCATCGGTGTTGGGAGCGCCGGCCAGCGCACGCCATTCCAGGACCTGGCGCAGGTGCGCGGCCATGAACGCGGCTTCCTTGCGCGCGGCCGGCGCAGGCCCCTGGTCCAGCCAGGTATGGCACGCGGCGCAGCCCCAGGCGCTGTAGTGGTCGTCGGCCTTCCTGCGCTCCCCCTTCCCGTGGATGGACAAATTGCTGTGGCAGCAGACGACCGTGGTGCTGTCGTTTGTGCAGATCCCGGGGACCAGCAACAGGCACTGCTGACCCTTGGCCAGCGCACGCAGGCGCGGGTTGCGCCGGGGCACGGTCTTCGGCGCGGGCACGACCTGGTGCTGGTCGATGAGGGCCACTGTGGCGGCGCGCGGCCGGGCTTCCGCCATGGCGCGGGCGGCGCGGGCCTCCAGGCGCTGCTCGCGCGCCAGCTCGTGGGCGCCCTGGGACGCAGGAGCGGCCCGCCGGCGAAACCCTGCCCCGCCGGACTTGATGGCAGTGCGGCGCATCAGGACTGCAGCTCCATGAACAGGCCCAGCTGGTGGCCGCCCTGCTCCACCAGCCCACGGCGGGCCAGCGCACCGGCACGCCAGCGGGCGCGCATGGCCTCGGCCTGGAGTCCGGTGATTTCGGTCCTGCGGTCGCCGCTGTCGTGGCCTGGGCAGTAGTCGATGCTCTCTGCCCAAGAGCCATGGCCGCGCATCCGGAAGAACATCGTCCCAGCGCTGTGGACACAGGCCTGGCACAACGGCGCATCGCAGGTATGGACTGCGCGGTACCGGATGGGGATCGCGTGCGACGGCGCCGCCAAAAGGTGCGGCGCCTTCTTCTCCAGCTCGCCCCGCTTGCGCTCCCAGCCCAGCCAGGTATCGCACAGCAATTCGGCCTTGCCGCCACAGAACAGGCATTTGCGCGCGGTCATGGGCACACCCCGCCAATCACCTCGCCCGTGTCCGGGTGGGTCTGCTCGCGCTCCCACTCCTCAAACGTGGCCGGGAACTCGACCTTCAAGTCATCGATGGCGTGCGCCATCACGCGGTCGATCAGGTCGCCGTACTCGCGCACGCACAGGCTCTCCGTGCTGATGCGCTCCTGCGTGGTGGTCGTGGCGCCGCTGATCGGGTCATGGTGCGTCACCGCGCGGCTGCCAAGGTACTCGGCGCGGAAGTGTTCCTTCCAAGTGGCCTTTGAATGCCGGCGGCCGTCGATGACCACCTGGCGCGCGATCTCTGCCAGCACGAAGTCGTGATAGAAGGTCCGCTGCCGGTCGGTCTTGGCGTCCTCGTGCAGACGCACGAACACCTCCAGCCGGCGGCCAGCCTCCCACTGCTGCATGCACCAGGGCGCCACGCGCTGCAGGAAGTTGGCCCGGGCCTGCTCAGGGCCATCCCAGCGGGCGTGCAGGGCAATTTCAGCCATGGCGGCCTCCTCGAAGATCCGCAGCGCGACGGAATGGCCAGGCCACCATGGCCGCATCGCGGCTGTGCTCGTTGCTCGGGCCCGTCCAGCCCGTGATCGCGGCGAAGCGCTTCGCATCCAGCTTGCTGCCCTTCCCTGCCGGGCTGATGCCGTGGGCGGGGATGCCAAGGTCTGCACAGTGCGCCGTGATGTCCGCACAGCGCGCGTCCACCTGCCCCACGTTGCGCGCCATCTTGGCGCTGGCGGCGCCGGTCTTGCCGCGCGTCCAGGTGTGCGACTGCAGCCTGCTGTCCTCGAAGACCACGCGCGACGGCATGTGCGCGGCCAGCGTGCGCTCGATGTGGTGCGGGGGGATCGTCAGTAGCTCAACCAGCTGGCCATCCACGTAGACGGCCACGCCCGTGTTTGCGCCAGGGTCCATGCCCAGCACCACAGTGCCTTGTTGCTCTGTTGCCATGGAACCCTCAGACGACGATGAAATCATGGGTGTCGCGGCCGTAGCCGTTCACCAGCAACTCGCGCAGGCGGCGCTCGGTCGCCCGATGCGCGCGGATGTAGGTTCGGGCCGGGGTCTGCTGCAGCATCTGCGCATAGGCCTCGCCGAACTCCTGCAGGTGCTCCAGCTGCTCGGGGCGCAGCTGCATGCGCTCATCGCTGCCGTGCTGGCGGCCCAGCGTCACCACAGCGGCCACGCCGTCGCGGAACAGGTTGCCCGGGTCATCGAACACACGCATGTCCAGCAGCGTTTCAGCCAGGTTCGCCGCGTCGGCCAGCACGCGCCAGTGCTCCACGTCGGCGGCACCAGCGGCCACGGCCTGCACAGCAGCTGCGCACGCGGCGGTGATGGGTGCCAGCTTGCGCTGGTGCAGCGGGCGCACCTCGCTGGCGGAAAGCTCCTCGGCCACGCTGTAGCCGTAGCTCATCTGCAGGTAGGCGCGGGTAGCGGTGGGTTGCAAATTCGGTTGCATGGTCATTTCGTGGAAAGGGCCAGGTGGTACACGCCGAAGCGGTCAGGCTCGGGGCTTTGAGGGCGGACGTGGCCAGCGCGGAATGCGGCTTCGGCCTCGACCTGGTTTACGGAGATCTCCCGGCCGCGCTGGACCGCATAGAAGCGGAACCCGGGCCGGTAGCGCAGCACGGCGCCTGTCTTGAGCAGCTGCAGCAAAGTCATCGCGGCCAGCCCTCCATGCCCAGGGCCTGCATAGCGGCGCGGATGGCGGTGCGCGTCAGCGTCTGGTCACCGGCCTGCACGCGCGCCACGATGCGGCGGGACCAGTCCTTGCCATCGCCCTGCGGCTCGATCTGGACATGCACAGGCGCTGCGTTGGGTGCAGGCAGGGCCAGCCAACCATGCTCCTCGGCGTGCGTCTTGCGGGGCGTGGCGGCCCTGCACATGGCCTCGAACTGCGGCAGATGTGGCGGGTAGTCCGGGTGCTCTGCCGTGAGGCGCGCCACAGCGGACTCGATCACGTCGGGCGTGTACTTGGCCAGCGTCGTGCGCCAGACGCGCATCGCAGCGCGCACGCCCAGGTCGCGGCCTTGGTCGTCCAACACGCCCGTGGCGAACTTGCTCAGGAACAACGACCCGTAGCAGCCCTGCATCACGAGGAACAGGTTCTTCACGGCCGGGTTCGCGGCGGCCTGGTCCGCAGGCTCTCGCGCACCATCGCGCAGCGCTGCCGGTGCCAGCGCAGAAATTTTTTGCATTGCTCAGTCCCCCACGATGGCCGCATAGGCGGCGCTGTGCTTGTTGTTGCCCCGGGTGGCGCGCTCGCCCTTCTCCCGCATGCAAGTCGCCTTCAGGTATTCCACGGGGTCCACCGGCCGCGCCACGACCGCAGCACGCACGGCATCGACCACGATCTGGTCGCCGTAGTCCTTGACCAGCTTTCCCACGAACGAGCCGCACTGAGCCGGCGGCAGGCCTGCCTGAGCCAGCAGCGACTTGCCCGCACGCCACAGCTCGTCCTTCGTCATCTCGCCCGGCGGCTTGGCGGCGACGCCGCCCGTAGCGTTAGCTACGGAATAAAGAGTTCCCTCTCCCTCTCCTTCTCCCTCTCTGTTCCCTCTAAGAGCGTTTTCCGCTGGAACTTGGCCGGAAGTCGCACCGTTTTCCGGGCGATTTCCGGCGGAAATCGCTTGGGGCTCCGGTGGAATTCCGTGGGGGTAGGCGCCGGAATTCCACTGCTCCGGCGTTGGAATTCCGAACAGGGGCTTGCCGGATTTCTCCCGCGCCTTGTTCTCTTTCCGCAGGCGGTCCAGGAACTTTCCGTAGGCGTGCCGCCGCTTCGCCGCGCCCGCAGCCACGGCCTTCTCCGCGATCACGGGGTGGTACAGACGGCCATCGCTGCACTTCACGAAGCCAGACAGTGCTTCGGCTCGCACCTTCTTCCATTCGCGCACGCTGATCGGCATGCGGCCGTAGCCGGCCAGGTTGGCCAGCTCCACGTCGTCATCGGGCAGCGAGGCAGCGGGAATCTGGTGCCAGGCCGCGCACCACAGCAGCACCCCAGCGCGGAACGCATCACCGTTGGGCGTCGATGCAAAACGCGAGTCGCGCAGGCGCCGAACATCCAGCTCCATGTACGGGAAGTCGCTCAAGTCGCAGTCCGCGGGCACAAGTGGGTCAGGAAGCTGTTGCTCGGGCATTCCCCACCTCTTCCTCGGCCGCAGGCAGACCAAAGGTCTCCGGCGGGGCTCCAAGCGCTTCCACCAGCAGCGGATTGCCCCGCAGTTGGCGCACGATCAGACTTGCCTCATGCAACGCTTCTTTCGCATGCTCTTCCAGCAGCGCTTCGATATAGGTCGGGCGCTCCATGCCCTTGGCCCGGGCCAGCGCGTCGAGAACGCGCAGGGTGTTGGCGTCGCACTGTTGACGCAGCTCCATGGTGTCGGAGCAGCTGGTGCGACCGGCGCCGCGGGCGAAAGCAACTATCCGTTGCGATGCACGGCGAAGCACTGACTGCGGTGAGCTGGAACGGACTTCAAGCATTGAGTCCTGCTCCTTCCACAGCGTTGCGCAAGGCCGGCCGATCAGCAAGCAGCCGCCCTTCGGTAGCCAACTGAATTTGGTACTGGCGACCGTCAGGTATGTGGCCTTGCTCGACCCATCCCGAGATCGAGGATTGCGCACATCCCAGAGCACGGGCGGCAAGCGCCTGGGTCTTGAAGTAGGTGATGAGTTCGGAGGGTGTCATGCCACCGATTATTCGGTATTCCGATAAATCGGTCAACGAAAAAACATCGATTTTCCGAATTTTTAAGGATGGATGATTGTTCTTATGACGCCCCCTCCAGACTTCGCTACCTTCGGCGACCGCCTACAGTGGTGGATGGCACATCGTGGCTACAAACAGAAGGAACTCGCGGAGTTGGCTGGGATGGGCCAGCCCGCCCTAAACGAATTGTTGAAAGGGAAAACCAAGGAGCCGCGCGCGTCGCACTTCCTTGGTTTGTGTCATGCCCTTGCACTTCGTCCTGAGTACCTACTAGACGGCGAGGGCCCTCCAGAAGTCACTAACTTTGCGCAGCTCACCGGCTTGGAAGCCCAGCTTGTGATGCTCTTTCGCGGCCTCCCTGACGATGCAAAGCGCGACGCAATGCTCATCGACCTGAATCATGAGTTCAACAGTTATCAGGCCGCCAAATCTCCTCCCGCACCATCTGTTCGGCTCACAGCAGCAGCTGGACCGCGCTCGCCAGCGGTGAAGAAGCCAGCCAAAAAGCTCGTAGACCAGGGCCTTTGATCAGCGGAAACGGCACTTGGCTTGCGGATGCGCTTGGCTTCGATCTTCCGCACCATCAGAGCCCTGATGCCGCTTTTCGCAAAACTATCGCCGAACAGCAGCTCGTGAGCACAGACACAAAATAGCTCCGACAGCTCTGCAAGTTGGATTGCGGAAGGCGAAGCTATCCCTCTTTCCCAAGCCGACACCGCTTGCCTCGTCCCACCGAGGGAACTGGCCACATAGTCCTGGCTCATCCCTAGCGCCACGCGCGCACTCTTGATCCGGGCACCCAACCCCTGCATCCGCTCCGACTTCATTCAGTTTTCCGTACTGTGTTTTTTAACAGTATGGCAGACAGTTACATCCCTGTCACCCGCAATCGTGGTTTGCGCAATCCTAGATTGCGGAGCGCAACGCACAGTTGCGCAACCCAGGGTTGCGTCTCTTCGGAGCACCGAACATTTCCCCAGGATGGCCATCCATGATCGCGGAAGAATTCTAAAAATAATTCGGAATTCCGATTGACAAGCAAATTCGGTGTTCCGATAATTCATCCCGTCAGCAGCAATCTCGCTGCCGGCGGGCTCCACGGCATTGGCCGGGCTTGCCCCGGTCTTTCAAAAATTGCAGCCGACGTTTGCCTCACCTGCGAGGCATTCCGGCACACGCACCAGTGGGCATGGGCCACTGCTCTGCTCTGGCAGTCCTGCCAGGCCCAGTCGGCCAAGCGCCGTAGACGGGCAATGAGGTGAGGCAAACAGGGTTGCCAAGAACAGAAAAGCCCTGCGCGCAAGCGCTGACAGCCCGGAAAGCACGGGCGACAAACCCCAACTTTGCGAGCAGAGTTGAGGTTTGCCAAGCTGCGAAAAAGAGTAATCCAGCGGCCCCCGGGCCATGGCTTCCATGGCATAACGGTAGTGCCCTCTCGATATGTGTTGCATACTGCAACAAGGGGCATCTTTGCCGCTTGGCCCCTAGTCTCGGAAGCTAAACTGCTTCTGGGCCACTCTCTTTCCCTAGCGACCCATCCCCCTGCTCCGTCTGGCATCCCTGCCACTTTCGGGCAGGTTTGTAGAAAGAGATACAGTGGTCGTAGCACAGCTCATCCTCAATCCAGCCGAATCGTCGGCGGTCTACTGCGCCATGCGCGCAACGCACTCGGTAGTTGGCCGAGTCGATCTCACGTTGGACAGAGGAACGATATGTACGAGGGTGTTTGAGTACCCCAACGGCAGAATCCGCGTGTGGCGCTCAGAGGGCGACAGAAGCGACTGCGAAAACTACGCGGGCCATCTGGACTACGCGGCTGCCTATGGGCTAGATCCCACCTTCCCCTTCCAGGTACTGCCGCTTTTTCCTCCGCAGCCCAGCGTTACGCACGAACACAGCGAAGTGCTTGAGTGCAGCCGTTCTTAGAAGGCGTGCAGCTCCGCGCTCGCGAGCTTTTTCATTGCGGACCATCAGGCTCAGGACGCCGCCAACAAAGCGTGGAGACTGGCTCACGGTACTTGATCCAAGTCATGTAAGCCAAAAAGGCAGTCTTAGAATGAAGGGCCATCCAAGAAGAGCGCCCTCTGTGACCAAGGAACTAAATGAATTGAAGGGACAGGTTCTCGCGTTGTCTCTGACGCTGAATGCTGTCATCTCGGCCCTGCCGCGCACGAGCGCTGCGCATGCGGCCGTTGGCTTGCAGATCCAACGCGAAGCTCTACAGGTCCCAGATGGGGTCTCGCTCGAGGAGGCTCACTCACTCGACGCGACCTTGGATGAGTACATCAAAAAACTGACAGCGGCTGCGAAGTCTTCCCCAAACTAGAGCACGCCGCAGAGCTCCGTATTTTTGTTCAGGCCCGCAGCTTCACAAGTTGCGGGCCTTTTCTTTTGGTCGCCTCTGCAGCCGACTTTGAGCGTGCACCCATCACGCAAGCGCCTTCCCATGAGGGCGTTGCCGCGATGGAGCCGGAGCCATCCGGCAATCTCAACCTTTGGAGTGGGTTCTGACCTGGCTCCATCGACCCACCCACAAGGGCCTGCACACGCAGGCCCTTTTTCATTTCCGGAGGCCCACATGAATGCACGACTCCCCTCTATCTGCTGGGCCTCAGTGGCCGCGGCAGAGAACGCGGCGCGCTACGACCGCGCCGAGGCAGAAGACGCCGAACTCGACGCCTATGTCCGCGACTACTACGGCCCGCCATTCGCGGCCGAGTTCGTGCAGGAAGCCCTGCAGGCCGCGCAGTACGAGCTGGCCCAGCAGATCGCCACCGCCAGCGAGCGCATGGGCCAGAGCCTGAACCCCGAACACCCGCAGCTGGCCGTCATGGGCAACTCCATGGACGAGTGGCTGCGGGCCTATGCCCGCCAACGTGCCCGCGAAGACATCGCAGACCTTCAACGAAACCGCCACTGATCGAGGAGCCACCATGCACCAACGTGACGAAATTCCGGACCCGCCGCCGCTGGCATGGCTGATTGCCGTGCTGCTGGGCATCAGCCTGCTGTGCCTGCAGGCAACGCTGGACGATGAGCCCGGCAAGGCGCCGCCTGCCACCGTCAGCGCCCTGGCATGCCCCGGAATGCACGCCGAATGGGTGAGCGAGAGCGTAGTGGAATGCCACCGCGAAAAGCCATGAAGCTGTCCGAACTCACCGACGCCGAGAAGGTGCCGCTGCTGATGGAGTGGCTTGAGGAAACCGCACAGAAGCTGGACAGGGCCTGGCCCGCTGGCGGCGCCCGCTACCTGGCATTCGTCAGGGAAATGCGCGGCGATCCGGAAGACCCGGAATGAACGCCCCACCCACCAAGCGCCACGCCGGCGCCGACCATCGCCCGCTGCTGCGGGCGTTTCTTTTTTGACAACCCGCGAGGATCCTATGAACGCTGTTTCCAAGACTGAAGCGGCAGCAATCGACATGGTGCCAGCGGCAATCATGGCGCCCCCTGCCCCGGTCATGTCTCCTGCTGCGCACTTTCTGCTGACGCTCCAAGAGCGCGGCGTGCCCCCCGAGCAGATCGAAAAATTGATGGATCTGTGGGAACGGGGTGAGCGCCGAGAAGCCGAAAAGGCCTACAACGATGCGCTGGCGGCTTTCCAGGCCAAGGGGATCAGGATCGTGAAGCGCAAGGCCGTGGACTTCACCACCATGAAGGGCCGCACCAGCTACATGCACGCCGAACTGGACGACGTGGTGCAGGCCGTGGGCCCGGAGCTGTCCGCCCACGGCTTCTCGCGGTCCTGGGAAACCAGCCAGGCCGGCCGCGACATCACCGTGACCTGCAAGCTGCGGCATCGTCTGGGGCACAGCGAGAAGATATCGCTCACGGCCCAGCCCGACGAGACGGGCGGCAAGAACGCCATCCAGGCGATCATTTCCACCACGACCTACTTGCAGCGGCACACGCTCAAGCAGATCACGGGCGTGGCCGAGGCCGGCGAGGATGACGACGGCCAGGGCGGCGCGGCCGCGCCTCTCTCCGATCTGGCTCAGGGCTGGATGGACTACATCATCAGCGTGCGCGGTACCGACAAGTTCGCCGAGGCCTGCCGCGAAGGCCGTGCCGCCCTCACCGAAGACCGCGCCGGCCTCATCGCCTTCAACGCTGCCGCCACAAGAGGCGCGCCATGAGGGCCATCCTGTTTCGCTGCTCGAGCATCGGCAGGTTGATGACCGCGCCCGCGAGCATCGACCACGCGCTGATCACGCCCGAGGTCGAGGCCATCCAGGCCAAGAAGGAGCGCACAGACGAGGAAAAGGCCCTGCTCGAAGACCTCAAGCTACGCACGCTCAGCGAAGGCGCCAAGACCTATATCCGCGAGCTGGTGCGGCAGGAAATCTGGGGCGTGGACTTCAGCTTTTCGAGCAAGTACACCGAAAAGGGCAAGGCCGTGGAAGCGGAGGGCCTGGCACTGCTGAACCGCGTGCGCGGACTGAACCTGGCCAAGAACACGGAGCGGCGCAGCGACGGCCAGATCACGGGTGAAGCCGACACCGTGGACCTGGTGCGCCGCTGCGGCCACGATCTGAAGTGCTCATGGAGCCTGCAGACCTTCCCGGCCTTTGTGCGTGACTGCGAGGACGCCCTGTATGCCTGGCAGATGCGAGGCTACATGCGGCTGTGGGACCTGGAGCGCTGGGAGGTCAATTACGTCATGGTCAACACCCCTGAGGATCTGCTGGGCCAGCATGAGCCGCAACACATCCATCTGGTCGAGCACATTCCCGAGCATATGCGCCTGACCACCTGGGCCATTGAGCGCGACCGCGCGCTGGAGGCTCAGATGGACGTGAAGCTGGAACTGGCCCGGGCCTACTACGCGCAGTGCATCGCAGAATTCACGGCCACGCATCTCATCCCTGGCCTGCCCGCCACTTCGCTAGCTGCGCCCTGGCAGCCGCCGCTGGAGCTGATCGATATCCAAGAGCCGCCCCGCGTGCTGGGCCATGTGCAGGAAGATGGCCGCGCCCTCTTGCTGGTCGAGGAGCCCGCACCGGACCCAGCGCCACCAGAGACGGTGCCCACGCTGAACATCGGGCAGATCAACAAGCGCCTGGGCATCTTCGACGTAAAAGCCACCACGGCCGCGGCCCTGGGCATTCCCACGCTCAAGGACCGCAGCGCCGTGCATCTACCGGCCAGCAGCTTTACGGACTTCTGCAATGGGCTCATCGCCCATATCGCCGACGTGCGCGACAGCTTCCAAGCCCAGCCATGAGTCTTCGCAGCGTTTTCCTTGGCCTCGCAGGCATGAGCCTGCTGGCCGACAGCATTGGCTTTGCCGGTGCATTCCTCCTGGCGGCCGCAATTGCGGCATGACCAGAACTTTTAATCCATGGCCCTACCAAAAGAAGGGCCCTACTTTTCTAAACCCTACCGGAGAAAAACCAATGAACGACTACAAGACCCTGCTGCAGCAAAAGGCAGAACTGGATGCACGCATCGCAGAAGCGATGAAGACTGAAAAAGCCGGCGCTGTGGCAGAGGTCCGCACACTGGTTCAGCAGTACCAGCTGACTGAGCAAGATGTCTTTCCTTCCCGCAGCGCCAAGCCGAAGGGCTCTGTGGGCGAGCCCAAGTACCGCGATCCGGCCACCGGCGCGACCTGGACCGGCCGGGGCAAGCCGCCTAACTGGATTCAAGGGAAAGACAGATCTTCCTTTCAACTCTGAATCCGGACTTCACAATCCTTTTTTATCGAGTAATTCATTTCCCCGGTGCTTGAACCGAGTTTTGACCCATCGTTGGCAATAAGTGAATTTGTGGCACTGGGGGTTCATGAAAAACACCTGCAATCGCTATCACTGCCGTTACAATTGCCCCTAGCGCCGTAGCAATCGCAGCCCATTTAGCCCAATTAGCGGCCCTTTCTGCTGCAACTGCTGCGCGTTCAGCAACCAAATACTCCGCGCGCACCATTTCATCTCGACGCTTACGCTCCTCTGCTTCAAGCCAGAGTTGCGCAAAGCGCCGTGACGTCTCATCGACTTCAGCGTTTACAGCCAATGCCACCCGGAGAAATGCCTCTCCGTCCGGATTGAAACCATCAACCCAATTTTGCACTGAACTAACAGAAAGGAATTTCACACGCAAGTGCTGAGACGCCAAAGCCCTCTCTGGATTTTTAAAATAGAAATTGAACCATCCTTTTTTGCTCTCAGCAACGTCATCTATTTTATCCATAGCTACTATCATGATAGTCAACCGTTAGAAAACTAGCAAATTTTCAGAATTTAAATCTTATACATAGTTACTCCGGGATGTTTTACTCTAACCATCTGAATAAAATCCTCAAGAGCTTCTTGCAACAATTTCGCAGTAGAAATAATTTCTGTGTTTTTCTCAGGAGATTGAATCAATATCTCACATAATACCTTCGTCTGCGCCGATATAGATCTTGTCCCTTCGAGTGCAGCTGACCAACTTATATGCAAATATTCTGCCTGAATTGTCGCAGCTATAGCTAATTGCTCGCATACGACCGCGTGTAGAAGCTTAACATCCGCTGTCGACAGGACCGAAACTGCCACAAGTCTTTCCAGATGGGAAGAGGTAGTTGCAACAAAAGTCCTTATCTTACTTATAGCTGATATTTTTTGCAAATGTACTTGCTTTGCGTACTGCAGCTTAACCACCAAAAACGCACCGAGCAACGCAAGCACAGAGCCGACGGCCTGGACCCACCCAGCCCACTCTGACTTTGTCATACAAACCGCCCACCAATCAATCCATAAAAAACAATATTCAATTGGCTGGTTTACTATCTGACCATCGGTATTAGCACTAACCGCTTGACTCCATTCCATGGATTCATCCTTTAATACTCAGGAAAATGAACGCACACAGTCCTTCTTGTGCAGTCACCAGAGTTCATACGACCGATCACCAAGATGTTGCCACAAAATATGAGTGCCAAAAAACAAAAACGAGCCATATGGAATGATCAGTTAACAAGTCAGCTTTACATCCTTTACCCGGACATGCCAACCGAGCAAGTAGCACAAATACTGGGGTGCAGCATGTCTGCAATCTACCGACAGGCTGTTGCCCTGGGGATCAAGAAATCCCAGGCCTTCAACGAAAGCGAGCACAGCGGACGAATTCAGCGCGGCAGGAATGACCCTCGGATGGTGGCCACGCAATTTCAACCTGGACTCACGCCCTGGAACAAAGGCGTGCCTGGGTCGACGGGTCACCATGAAAACACCCGAGCAACGCAGTTCAAGACGCGCCGGCCGGAAGAGGCCAGGAACTACTTGCCCATCGGCAGCCTGCGCGTGACGCGCGACGGGCTTCTGGAACGCAAGATGACCGACGACCGGGCAATCGTCCCTGCACGGCGCTGGACAGGAGTGCACCGACTCGTCTGGGAAGCTGCGAACGGTCCAGTGCCAGAGGGTCACATCGTCGTGTTCCGGCCTGGCCAGCGGACTACCCAGGAGGCCGAAATCACTATCGATCGCCTCGAATGCATCAGCCGCGCCGAGAACGCGCGCCGAAACCATCCCGCCCGCAAGTCTCCCGAGCTGGCCAAGCTGGTCCAGCTCAAGGGCGCCATCACTCGCCAGGTCAACCGCATTGCAAAAGAGAGCCAACCGAAATGAGCACCCCGCACATCACCCTCGTTCGCCAGCAGTTGTTGGACACGCTGACAGATCTTCGCAACCGCGAGCAGCCCATGGACGTAGACCGCGCCCGTGCAGTGGCTCAGGTGGCCTCTGTTCTCGTTGACACGGCTAAGGTCGAAGTGGAGTACTTGAAGGTCACGCACTCGGACCGGAGCGACTTCCTCGAAGCACCGCCCACGGCGCCGCAGTTGCCTGCCCCCAGCAGCACGCCTACCCCACACAACCCCTTTCCTACGTCGGTTCGGCACACCCTGGCCGGCTGATCAACCGCATCCACCATGCTCCGGCCCGCCTTGCGCGGGCCGCTTCGTTTCTGCATCCACATGTCCAAGACCACACCCCAGAAGCCCTACACCCCTCCCAGCAACTGCTACCAGGGCACGGAGCTGAAACCGCATCCAGGCCTGCCGGCCTCGCGCTTCTATGCCTTCACGCTGCCCAGCCGAGTAGGCGGGCATCTGTACTACCCGGAACCCGCGCGCCGCGTCCAACCTTTCCCTGCCTGATCTGGAGCCTCTGATGACGATGATCAACACACCTCTGGTGCTGCTGGCACAGCAGTGCGGCGGCACCTTTCACACGCCAGGCCCGACGCGCGCCATCCGCGGTATGTGCTTCACCTTCGAGCAGTTGGAAGCGCTGGCTGAACGGCTGCGTGAAAGCACGGCCGTAGGGGCTGTCGGGGAGCCAGTCTCGCCGAAAAAGCCTCTGCCTCATGTATCGCGGCATCGGTCTGGCATTGGAACGCCAGATGGTGCTGCGCAGGAGATAGCGAAGGCATTTCTACAAGATGGCCTGACTGTTCTGGTCGTAACGCACGACGGCAAGGCCGCGCCGCCTGGAGCTCGAGCATGTGGGCCTGAAGACCTTGAGCATTCACTCGGTCTGACGTTGCTGGACGAGATGGACAGCGACCGTCAGGAGAAGGTAGTTGTGGTGATTGATGCACAGCCAATTTTTCATGAGGGACGCGTTTTCCACCCAATTAAGCCTGAGACAGTGACCAACATGATCAATTCGATGCTCTCGGAGTATCCAAACGATGACCTGGCTGTGATCTACGTCCAGGAGTGATTCAGAAAAATCCAGAAAACATGAACACCTTTTTTGCACTCATGGCGGAATATGGGACTGCCCACATTCCAGTAGAGAAATGCGCCGATATCTTCGGCCTTTCGCCAAGAAAGGCTTGCGAGGCGGCCGGCCGCCAACGGCTTCCGGTCCCCGCCTTTCGGTTGGGATCACAAAAAAGTCCGTGGTTGGTGGACGCACACAAGTTGGCCGAGTACCTCGACCGCCTCAAACAAGAAGCGGACGCCGATTGGCAGAGGCTGCAGTAGGCGCAGCTCCAAAGCCCATCAACGCTCTTTGACGTTCTCAGGGCGCAGATGGGTATACCGTTTCAACGTGGCCCAGCTTTCATGCAACGTGAACTGGGCAACCTCCTGGATGCTGTATCCCCTCTCGAAAAGCCTGCTTGTCGCCTCATGTCGCAAGTCGTGGAAGTGAAGATCCTCGATACCAAGGACATGGCAGGCACGCGTGAATGCGGCTCCGACTGATCTGTTGTTGTAAGGGAAGACGAATTCCGCCCCCTCTTCTCTCGACTGACTTTTGATGATCTCGGCTGCCGCCTTGAGCACCCGGAAGCACCGCCGGTTGCCCTTCTTCATGCGGGGGTGCTTCACGTCATCCAGCCACGCCACCCCCTTCTCAAAATCCACATCGTCCCAACGCAGGCGGCATATCTCCTCCTGGCGCCGCGCCGTGAGCAGCGCGAACTGCATGATGTCGCGCATGGGAATGGACGCCCTGCCGTCGCGGCTGGAGAAGTGCTCCAGTAGCTTGGCCTCTTCCTCGGGCAGCAGCCGGCGCGAGCGCTGGGCCGGCTTGGCGATCACCCGCGTGCGCAGCAGCTCGGACTTGGCACGGTCCAGCACCTGCAGCGGCGCATCAATGCCGCGCGCGGCCGAAGCATGCAGGAACACCTGGCGCAGCCACACCATGTCATTGAGCACGGTGGCCGGGCCGGCCTCGTCTTCCGTGCGCCGCTTCTTGGCGTAGCCCATCAGATCCTGCACCGTGAGCTTGGTGGCCTGGAGGTCGGCCAGGCCAGAGGCCTGCAGGCGCGCGATGTCGGCTTTTTTACTACGGCCCCACTCAGTCACGTTTTCGGCCGCGCTGACATAATCCCGTAGTAGCTCCCCCACTGAAACTTTCTTGTGTAGAGCCTGGCCAGAAGCGCGCTCCTGCTCCAGCTCGTACTCCCGCCGGCGCAGCCATTCGCTGGCCAGAACCTTCCGGCTGAACGTCTGTGCTTCGCTGTAGATGACCTGGCCGCCTTCCTTGAGCCGGATCTGCGCGGTGTATGACTGCGAGCCGTCTGCTCGCTTGCGTGTGGTGATGGTTCCCATTGAGTGCTACAAGCCAATTTTGTAGCACTCAATGTAGCACTCAGAGCTGAAAAAACAGGAAAAACGGGGTCCAACGGTGCAAAATCAGGAGCAGTCACCGGAGCAAGAAACCCAATCAAATCAATGACAAACGTAGAAAATCAAGCACCTGCAAGCATGTGGCGCATGTCCGTTGCACCCATGATGGACTGGACCGACAAGCACTGCCGCTACCTGCACCGGCTTCTGAGCCGCCACACCTTGCTCTACACAGAGATGGTGACGACGGGCGCTCTGCTGCACGGTGATGTGCCGCGGCATCTGCGTTTCGAGGCCGAGGAGCATCCGGTGGCGCTGCAGCTCGGCGGCAGCGAGCCTTCCGATCTGGCGCAGGCTGCGCGGCTGGGGGCGCAGTGGGGGTATGACGAGATCAACCTCAATTGCGGCTGCCCCAGCGAGCGTGTGCAACGCGGCGCATTTGGCGCATGCCTGATGAATGAGGCGCCGTTGGTGGCCGATTGCGTGAAGGCGATGGTGGATGTGGTGGATGTGCCCGTCACGGTGAAGCACCGCATCGGCATCGACAAGGATGAGAGCTACCAGTTCGTGCGCGATTTCGTGGGCACGGTGGCCGATGCGGGATGCCGCGTGTTCATCGTTCACGCGCGTAATGCCTGGCTCAAGGGCCTGTCTCCCAAGGAAAACCGCGAGATCCCGCCGCTGCGCTACGAGATCGTGGCCCGGCTCAAGCAGGATTTTCCGGAACTGACCATTGCCATCAATGGCGGCATCAAGGCCGATGCCACGGTGCAGGAACTGCTGCAGCAGGTCGATGGCGTGATGGTGGGCCGCGAGGCCTATCACAACCCCTGGTGGCTGGCCTCGTGGGATGCGCTGTACTACGGCGATGCGAGCGTGGAGCACACGCGCGAGTCCATCGAGGAGCAGATGGTGGCGTATATGGAGCGCGAGGCGCGCACGCATGGCACGCACTGGTACTCCATCGCGCGGCATATGTTGGGGTTGCGCAACGGGCTGGCGGGGGCGCGCCGCTGGCGCCAGGTGTGGAGCAATCACCAGTTCAAGCAATTGCCGCCTTCAGAGGTGATGCGGCTTGCGCGCACCAAACCGGCCGAGGCGGCGCTTGCCGCCTAGCGCTGGGGACTGCATTGCAGGATGGCCAGGGCTAAGTCGACCGCCCGCCCAGGCCTATCGGTAAAAACTATCACTTACGCGACAGCATCAAAGGGGTTTTACTACCAATTTTCTTAGCTTGCTGCTGATATATTGCACTGCAACATATCCAAACAACCCCTTGTATCCATGCTCTATCAGCTCTACGAAATCCAGCGCGCCATGGTCGAGCCCTTTGCCGATTTCGCGCAAGCTGCAGCCAAGCTCTACAGCAACCCCCACTCGTTGCTGAGCCAAGGTCCGATGTCCCAGCGCATGGCCGCCGGGTTCGATCTGTTCTACCGCCTTGGCAAGGATTACGAGAAGCCCGAATTCAACCTGCACAGTGTGGATGTGGGCGGCGTTGACGTGACCATCCGCGAGCGCGTCGAAGTGGACAAGCCGTTTTGCGAGCTGCGCCGCTTCAAGCGCTTCTCCGACGACACCGATACGCTGCAGACCATGCTGAGCCAGCCCGTGGTGCTGATCGTGGCGCCGCTGTCGGGCCACTACGCCACGCTGCTGCGCGATACGGTGCAAAGCATGCTGGGCGGCCACAAGGTCTACATCACCGACTGGAAGAACGCCCGCCTGGTGCCCCTGGCCGATGGCGAGTTCCACCTCGACGACTACGTGAACTATGTGCAGGAGTTCATCCGCTACCTGCAGGGCAAATACGGCCAGTGCCACGTGGTCAGCGTCTGCCAGCCCACGGTGCCGGTGCTGGCTGCCGTGTCGCTGATGGCCAGCCGTGGCGAGACGCCCCCGCTGTCCATGACCATGATGGGCGGCCCCATCGACGCGCGCCGCTCGCCGACCTCGGTGAACAACCTGGCGCAGAACCGCAGCTTCGAGTGGTTCGAGAACAACGTGATCTACCGCGTGCCCGAAGGCTATCCGGGCGTAGGCCGCCGCGTGTACCCGGGCTTCCTGCAGTACTCGGGCTTCGTGGCCATGAATCCGGACCGCCACGCCAATAGCCACTACGACTACTTCAAGGACCTGATCAAGGGTGACGACGCCAGCGCCGAGCATCACCGCAAGTTCTATGACGAGTACAACGCCGTGCTCGACATGGATGCCGACTACTACCTCGAGACCATCGCCACGGTGTTCCAGGACTACAAGCTGGTCCATGGCACCTGGGAAGTGCGTTCGCCCGAAGGCCAGGCCGAGCTGGTGCGCCCGCAGGACATCAAGGGCAGCGCCCTGCTGACCGTCGAAGGCGAGCTGGACGACATCTCCGGCTCGGGCCAGACGCGTGCAGCGCACGATCTGTGCACGGGCATCGCGGCCGATCAGCGCAAGCACCTTGAAGTGCCGGGCGCCGGACACTACGGGATTTTCAGCGGCAGGCGCTGGAGAGAGATCGTCTACCCGCAGGTGCGCGAGTTCATCAGTGCCCACCAGCCCGAAAGCGCCACGGCCGCCAGCGCGGCAGGTCACACCAGCAGCCTGAGCGATGACGCGCCCTCGGCCACCGAGCAGCCGCGCAAGCGCGGTGCCAAGGTGCAGGCAGGCTGAGCACCGAGCAAGCCAGGCCCGCCATGTCCGCCTTCGCAATCCTTGCCCGCGACGATCTGGCAGCACGCATAGACGCGGCGCTGCCGCAGACGCAGTGCACGCGTTGCGGCTACCCCGACTGCGCCAGCTATGCCCAGGCCGTGGCCTCGGGCGAGGCCGGCATCAACCAGTGCCCCCCCGGGGGCGCTGCGGGAGTGGAGAGGCTGGCTGCACTGACGGGCCGGCCCGCTGTCCCACTGAGCGCCGAGCACGGCACGGAAGCCCCGCGCACCGTGGCCGTGATCGACGAGGCATGGTGCATCGGTTGCACCCTGTGCATCAAGGCCTGCCCCACGGATGCCATCCTGGGCGCCAACAAGTTCATGCATACGGTGATCGCAGCCCACTGCACGGGCTGCGAGCTGTGCATCCCCGTCTGTCCCGTGGACTGTATCGAGCTGCACAACGCCAGCGGCCCGGCCACAGGCTGGTCTGCCTGGAGCCCCCAGCAGGCCGAGCATGCGCGCCAGCGCTATGTGCTGCGCCGAGAGCGTGAACAGGAGCGCGAGCGCCTGGGTGCCTCCCGGGCGCAGATGCCTCTTGCATTGGGTGAGCAGGAAATGGCCGACGACGCCAGCCCTTCCACGCCCTGCCCGGCGCCCCCGCTGGCGACCGACAGCAAGCAAGCCACCATCGCAGCCATCCTGGCCCGCGCACGCGCCCAGCGTGCGGGTGGTGCCTCAACGCCCAACGGGCATTGAGTGGATGTGGGCGGGCAGCGAGACCCGCCTACGCCCGCCAGTACAAGCCTATGGATGCCCATAGATGGTCATAGACCGCCATAGGCACCCACGCAGGCCGTGGCAGGCCTACGCAGCCAGCGCCAGGCTCTTGTAGACCCCGCAACCCCAGTACAGCCCGCCATGCTTGCAGACGAAGGACATCTTGGTCTGTACCTGTTGCGTGGCAGGGTTTCTGAAGTCGTACTCCACCCAGCCTGGGCCGCGCTCGGCCTGGGCAATGATGTCGGCCAACAGTTGCTCACCCCGCACGCCTGGCAGCTCCTGCACGCGCACGCCCACACGCGCAGGGTTGCCGCCGAAGGCGCGGTAGCTGCCGTCGGCGGCCAGGGCGAACACGTACATATCGCGGTCATGGAAGGGCTGGCCGGGGTCGTTCACGGCGGCCAGCAATGCCTCGGTGGCCACGCCGCGCCGCGCCAGGCCCAGGGCCGACTCGACCAGGGCCACGGCTTCCTCCGCCGTGCCCTGCTGCAGGCGAAAGCGCGACACCGCCCCTGACAGCATCTGCGCGCGCTGCTGCAGCGCGCGTGCCTGGTCCAGCGCGTGGCCCACCATCTGCGCGTTGTGCTGGGTGATCTCGTCGATCTGGTGCACGGCGCGGCTGATCTCGGCCAGGCCCGTGCTCTGGCTGCCGGTCGATTGCGAGAGCTCGCCCATGTGCTCGGCCACCTGGCGGATGCCTTCGGTCACGCGCTCCATGCCACGCCCGGCCGTGCGGATCAACTCGGTGCTGTGCTCCACCTGGGTCAGCGCATCGCCAATCAGGTGGCGAATCTCGCGCGCCGCCTCCGCCGAGCGGCCGGCCAGAGAGCGCACCTCGCTGGCCACCACGGCAAAGCCCCGGCCCTGCTCGCCAGCCCGTGCGGCCTCCACGGCGGCATTGAGCGCGAGGATATTGGTCTGGAAAGCAATGCCGTCGATCACGCCGATGATCTCCCGCATGCGCCCGGCGCTGTTCTCAATGGTCTCCACCGATTCCACGGCGCGGCCCATGGCCACCACGCCTTCATCGGCGGCGCCGCGCACGGCGCTGGCCTGGTGGTGGACCACGCCCACCACATCGGCGTTGTGCTGCACGGCGCTGCTCAACTGCTCCACGCTGACCACGGTCTGGGCCAGGTTGGTGGCCTGCAGCTCGGTGCGATCGGACAGCGCCTGGTGCTCGTTCACCAATTGCTGCCCGGCCTGCGCCACCAGGGCCGCGTTGCTGCGCACATCGGCCACCATGCCCGACAGCGAGGTGACCATGCCTCCCAGCAGCGCCTTGGGCGTCTGGACAGCACCAACGCCCTCCTGCGAGGCGGCCGCCTCCACGGTCACGCGCTGGCTCAGGTCGCCCTGGGCGATGCCCTGCATGGCCTGCTGCAGCAATTCGCGCTCGCCGATCACCCGCGACCAGAGCCTGTGCATGCCGCCCAGCAGCAGTCCGGCCCACAGCAGCAAGGCTCCCCAAACCCAGGGCCCCATGCCCGCCGAGCCGGCCACCAGCGCCAGCGGCGGCCCCGCCAATGCCCACACGGCGCATACAAGGAAGCCGGCCCCGGGGCCGGATGTATGCTTACGATGCCTGTTTCCCACTTTTTCCATGCCAGCGCCTGCCTGCATAGCTGATTGCCTCTCTAGTCATTGATATCTGGAATTCACCGTTCACGAGGCCCCGCCACACGAGATGGCATGGCCCCAGTCGAGACCATGCCAGAATAGGTAACAGAATGCAAAAAAGCCAGCGTGCAGACCCGCAGCCCCCTGTGACAACGGCATGCCGAAAGCGCATCAATCCATAATGCGAGCCCATGAATCCCCTGCTCTCCCGACTCCAGCCCTACCCGTTTGAGCGTCTTCGCAAACTGTTCGCCGGGGTCCAGCCACCGGCGGGCGTGCGCCCCATCAGCCTTGGCATCGGAGAGCCCCGCCATGCCACGCCAGCGTTCATCGAACAGGCACTGAGCGCCGACCTCGGCGGCCTGGCCAAGTACCCGGCCACGGCCGGCGAGCCCGCGCTGCGCGAGGCCTGCGCCCAGTGGGCACGCCAGCGCTATGGCATTGCCCTGGACGCCGCCACCCAGGTGCTGCCCGTCAACGGCTCGCGCGAGGCACTGTTTGCCTTCACCCAGGTGGTGGTGGATGCCAGCCAGGACGGCGCGCGCGTGATCTGCCCCAACCCGTTCTATCAAATCTACGAAGGCGCCACCCTGCTGGCCGGTGCCCAGCCGTACTACGCGCCCAGCGACGCCGCGCGCAACTTCGCGGTGGACTGGGACAGCGTGCCCGCCGACGTGTGGGAAAAGACCCAGCTGATCTTCGTTTGCTCGCCCGGCAACCCCACGGGCGCGGTGATGCCGCTGGCCGAATGGGAAAAGCTGTTTGCCCTGTCCGACCGCTACGGCTTCGTGATCGCCAGCGACGAGTGCTACAGCGAGATCTATTTCGACGGCACCGCCCCCCTGGGCGGCCTGGAAGCCGCACAGCGCCTGGGCCGCACGGACTACAAAAACCTGCTGATGTTCACCAGCCTGTCCAAGCGCAGCAATGTGCCCGGCCTGCGCAGCGGTTTCGTGGCGGGCGATGCGGCCCTGATCAAGGCCTTTTTGCTGTACCGCACCTACCACGGCGGTGCCATGAGCCCCGTGGTGCAGACGGCCAGCATCGCGGCCTGGGCCGACGAGGCCCATGTCGAGGAAAACCGCCGCCTGTACCGCGAGAAGTTCAACCAGGTCACGCCCGTGCTGGCGCGCGTGATGGATGTGCGCCTGCCCGACGCAAGCTTCTACCTGTGGGCCGGCATTCCCGAATCGCTGGGCCTGGACGACGCCGACTTTGCACGCGAGCTGTATGCCGCCACCGGCGTGACCGTGCTGCCCGGCAGCTACCTGGCGCGCGAGGCCAATGGCCGCAACCCCGGCGCCGGGCGCGTGCGCATGGCCCTGGTGGCCGAGACCGCAGAATGCCTGGAAGCCGCCCAGCGCATTGCACAGTTCATAGAATCGCGCCAGCGCTGAGACAGCCCTGCGCTCCCCTTTCCTCACAAACCCTTTGATCACCAAAGCCATATGACGCAACAGCTGCAATCCATCATCGACACCGCCTGGGACAACCGTGCCAGCCTCTCCCCCGCTGCCGCCCCCAAGGAAGTGACCGAGGCCGTGGACCACGTGATCGAAGCCCTGAACAACGGCCAGCTGCGCGTGGCCACGCGCGAAGGCGTGGGCCAGTGGACCGTGCACCAGTGGATCAAGAAGGCCGTGCTGCTGTCCTTCCGCCTCAAGGACAACGTGCTGATGCAGTCCGGCGACCTGAACTTCTTCGACAAGGTCCCCACCAAGTTCGCCGGCATGACCGAGGCCGAGATCGCCGCCACCGGCGTGCGCGTGGTGCCTCCGGCCGTGGCCCGCCGCGGCAGCTTCGTTGCCAAGGGCGCGATCCTGATGCCTTCCTACGTGAACATCGGCGCCTATGTGGACGAAGGCACCATGGTCGACACCTGGGCCACCGTGGGCTCCTGCGCCCAGGTCGGCAAGAACGTGCACCTGTCCGGCGGCGTGGGCCTGGGCGGCGTGCTGGAGCCGCTGCAGGCCAACCCGACCATCATCGAGGACAACTGCTTCATCGGCGCGCGTTCCGAGATCGTCGAAGGCGTGATCGTGGAAGAGAACTCCGTGATCTCCATGGGCGTGTACATCGGCCAGTCCACCCCCATCTATGACCGTGCGACCGGCGAGACCAGCTATGGCCGCGTGCCTGCCGGCTCGGTGGTGGTGTCGGGCAACCTGCCCAAGGACAACGGCCGCTACAGCATGTACGCCGCCATCATCGTCAAGAAGGTCGATGCCAAGACACGCTCCACCACGAGCCTGAACGACCTGCTGCGCGATTGATCCGCATCCGCACCGCGCCAAAGGCGTGGTTGCGGCGCCAAAACATCCCCTGTTCAGGGGATGGAGCAAGGCATACTCTCGAGGGCGTCCCCGGCCACCAGGCAGCGGACGCCCGTTTCACGTCACAAGAGCGTGCAGACGATCCAAGAACAGCGGCAGTACACGAATTTGGGGGAAAACATGGGCACGATGGAGAGGATTTTGCGCCTGATGGGCGAGAAGCAGGCGTCCGACGTCTACCTGGCGGTCAACGCGCCGGCGCTGATCAAGATCAACGGCGAATGCGTGCCCATCAACAACCAGCTGCTGCCGCCCGACGCGCCGCGCAGCCTGCTGGCCGAGATCGTGCCGGCCGAACGCCTGCAGGAACTGGACGAAACGGGCGAGCTCAACATGGGCGTGCCGCTGCGCGGCGTGGGGCGTTTTCGCGTCAGCGCCATGCACCAGCGCGGCAGCTGCGCCGTGGTGATCCGCTTCATCGCCCAGCACATTCCGGCCATGGACACGCTGAACCTGCCGCCCGTGCTGGGCGAGCTGATCATGCAAAAGCGCGGCCTGCTGCTGGTCGTGGGCTCCACGGGCTCGGGCAAGAGCACGACGCTGGCCTCGATGATCGATGCGCGCAACGAAAAGCTCACGGGCCACATCCTCACCATCGAGGACCCCATCGAATACCAGTTCCGCAACAAGCGCTCCATCGTCAACCAGCGCGAAGTGGGCTCGGACACGGCATCGCTGCAGATCGCGCTCAAGAACGCGCTGCGCCAGGCCCCTGACGTGATCCTGATCGGCGAAATCCGCGACCGCGAGACCATGTCCTCGGCCATGGGCTTTGCGCAGTCGGGCCACCTGTGCCTGGCCACGCTGCACGCCAACAACAGCTACCACGCGCTCAACCGCATCCTGTCCTTCTTCCCCGAGGAAATCCGCCCCACCATGCTGGGCGAGCTGTCGGCTGCACTCAAGGGCGTGATCTCCCAGCGCCTGGTTCGCACCGTGGACGGCGGCCGCATGCCGGCCGTCGAGGTCATGCTCAACACCAAGCTGATCGCCGACCTGATCGAGCGCGGCAACTTCTCGGGCGTCAAGGAGGCCATGGAAAAATCCATGGCCGAAGGCTCGCAGACCTTTGAAGAGGCGCTGGCGCAGCTGGTCCGCTCCGGCCGCATCGACCGCGCCGAAGCCCTGGCCTTCGCCGATTCGCCCACCAACCTGATGTGGCGCCTGGAAAACGACGTGGTCAAGGCCAGCCATGCAGCGCAGTCCAGCCAGTTCGCCGAACTGGCCACGCCCGGCGAGGACGACATGCCCTCGTTCACGGAAATCATGCTGGAAGTCAAGCCGAACTGATCGGCCAGCCCCGCAGCGTTCACAATGTCGGAGCACGCTGGCGGCAGCCGGCCCTCCGACTTTTTTGTTTTTTGATTCCACCCACCATGTCCCGCACCCTGCAACTGACCGAGCAGCTGATCAGCCTGCCCTCCGTCACTCCCGAAGACGCCGGCTGCCTTGAACTACTGGCCGATGCCCTGCAGCCCATGGGCTTTGCCTGCGAGCGCATCGACAGCGGCCCCGACAGCTTTCGCGTGCGCAACCTCTGGGCCCGGCGCTCCGGGACAGGCGCCGACCGGCCCGTGCTGGTCTTTGCCGGCCATACCGACGTGGTGCCCACCGGCCCGCTGGAACAGTGGAGCAGCCCGCCCTTCGTGCCCACGCACCGCGACGGCAAGCTGTACGGCCGCGGCGCCAGCGACATGAAGACCTCCATCGCCGCCTTCGTCGTGGCGCTGGAAGAATTCCTGGCCGAGACACCGGCTCCCTCCTTCGACATTGCCCTGCTGCTGACCAGCGACGAGGAAGGCCCCTCGGTGGACGGCACCAAGGTCGTGGTCGAGCTGCTGCGCGAGCGCGGCGAGCGCCTGGACTGGTGCATCGTGGGCGAGCCCACTTCGGTGGAGCGCACGGGCGACATGATCAAGAACGGCCGCCGGGGCACCATGAGCGGGCGCCTCACGGTCAAGGGCATCCAGGGCCACATCGCCTACCCGCAGCTGGCGCGCAACCCCATCCACCAGGCCCTGCCGGCCCTGGCCGAACTAGCCGCCACGCGCTGGGACGAGGGCAATGCCTTCTTCCCGCCCACCAGCTGGCAGATCAGCAACATGCATGGCGGCACGGGCGCATCCAACGTCATTCCCGGCCATGTGACCATCGACTTCAACTTCCGCTTCTGCACCGAGTCCACGGCCGAATCGCTGCAGCAGCGCGTGCACGCCGTGCTGGACCGCCACGGGCTGGAGTACGAGCTGGCCTGGACCATTGGCGGCCAGCCCTTCCTGACCACGCCGGGCACGCTGGTGAACGCCGTGCAGGCGGCCATCCGCGCCGAGACCGGCCTGGAGACCGAGCTGTCCACCACGGGCGGCACCAGCGACGGCCGCTTCATCGCCCAGATCTGCAGCCAGGTCGTGGAGGTGGGCCCGCCCAACGCCAGCATCCACAAGATCGACGAGCACATCGTGGTGGCCGACATCGAGCCCATCAAGAACATTTACCGCCGCACGCTCCAGGAGCTGCAGCGACAGCAGGCCGTCTGAACGCGACCAAGGAGCCGACGATGACATCCGCCCCCACCCCTGCCAATATTCCCGCCATCTCGGGCAGCACCATCGCCGACCTCGTGGCCTCGGGCGCCGCAGCGCTCACGGCGGCCGGCGTGGCCTTTGGCCACGGCACGGCCACGGCCGAAGACGAAGCGGCCTGGCTCACGCTGTGGAAGCTGGGCCTGCCGCTGGACAGCGAACTGGCGCCTGGCGCGCCCGAATCCCTGGCCGACCAGGCCGTCAGCGCCCAGCAGCAGGCCGAAGTGGCCGAGCTGTTCGCAGAGCGCATCCGAACGCGCAAGCCCGCCGCCTACCTCACGCGCGAGGCCTGGCTGCAGGGCGTGCCCTTCTACGTGGACGAGCGCGCCATCGTGCCGCGCAGCTTCATTGCCGAGCTGCTGGCCGACGGCAGCATCGACGGCTGGCTGTCCGACCGCACGCGCCGCGTGCTGGACCTGTGCACCGGCAACGGCAGCCTGGCCTGCCTGGCGGCCATGGCCTGGCCCGAGGTCGAGGTCACGGGCGCCGACATCTCGGCCGACGCGCTGGCCGTGGCGCGCATCAACGTGGACCGCCATGAACTCGCCGAGCGCGTGCAGCTGCTGGAAAGCGATGGCCTGGCCGCCCTGCCCGGCCCCTGGGACCTGGTGCTGTGCAACCCGCCCTATGTGAACGCCGACAGCATGTCGCGCCTGCCCGCCGAATACCAGGCCGAGCCCGAACTGGCGCTGGCCGGCGGCGCCGACGGCATGGACTTCATCCGCCGCCTGCTGCTGGACCTGCCATCGCGACTGGCCAAGGAAGGCGTGGTCGTGCTGGAAATCGGCAATGAAAAGGACTTCTTCGAAGCCGCCTTCCCCGACCTGCCCGTGTTCTGGCTGGACACCAGCTCGGGCGACGAGCAGGTGCTGCTGATCACCCAGGAGGCACTTCGCGCCTGGACCGAAGGCGACATCGAGGCCCTGCGCCCCACCTACCGCCCCCTGGGCTGAGATGGACCTGCGGGCGCTGCGCTACTTCATCGCGGTGCTGGAGGCGGGCAGCCTCTCGCGCGCCGCGCACTCGCTGTACGTGGCCCAGCCCGCGCTCACGGCGCAGATCAAGAAGCTGGAAGGCGAGCTGGGCGCCCAGTTGCTGGAGCGCAGCCACGCCGGCGTGACCCCCACGCCGGCCGGCGCCCAGCTGTACGAGGACGCACGCCGGCTGCTGTCCGACGCCGATGCCATGCGCGAGCGCATACAGCGCCTGCCGCAGGGCCCCGAAGGCTCGGTCACCATCGCCCTGCCCTTTTTGCTGACCAGCCTGCTGGCCGGCCCCGTGATCGCCAGCCTGCGCAACAGCCACCCGCGCATACGCATCTTTGTGCTCGACGACCTCAGCCTCATGGTGCAAAAGGCCATGCTGGACCGGCGCGCAGACCTGGCCATTCTTGTGGACACGGCCAGCCTGCACGACATGCAGGTGCAGCCCATGGCCGAGGAATCCATCTACATCTGCGGCCAGGATGTCGATGGCAGCGTGGCCCCGCTGCTGCGCCCCGCGCCGGACGGCGGCCTGCCGCACATGGACTTTGCCCACGCCTGCCAGCTGCCGCTGGTGCTGCAATCACGCCGCTTTTCCATCCGCCAGACCGTGGAGGCCGCGGCCGACGCACGGGACCTGCGACTGAACATCGTCCACGAACACGATTCCGCCCGCGTCATCCGCTCGCTCTACCACTGCGGCGCAGGCTTCACCTTCACGCCCGCCTGCTCGCTGAGCGATGCACCCGCCTGGCTGCGCGAGGAAGCCAAGGCTGCGCCCACGGCCATCCAGCACGGCTGGATCGTGGCCCAGGTCACGGCGCCCGCGCTGCTGCGCCGCTACTTCCTGGCCGTGCAGGCCAACCGCGGCGGCGACCCGGCACTGCAGGTGGTCCAGCAGGCGCTGATGGCACAGGCCCGGCAACTGATCACGGCCGGCATCTGGCAGGCGCGCTGGCAGCAGGCATGACGGCAGGACCGCAGGGGTCTGGGCACGGGGTCATCAGCAAATACCGCAAGGGTTGATCTGGACATCAATTTTTCTGATGCGCCTGAATCACTAAACGGTATTTCCCCGCTCCAGGCCTCTTCTGGAACAGTGCATGGCACGCCGCGCAAAACGCGCGGCTTCAGCCAAGGAATGCCATGCACGAGACATCCCGGCCCACCGCAGGCCACCCCAATTCCCACTCCCACTCCCTTCCCATCCCCAATGTCGGCGAACTGGTCGCGCGCAGTTGCAAGGCCCACGGCGCGCAGCCGGCCGTGACCAGCGCCGCGCGCAGCATCAGCTATGCCGAGCTGGAACAGCGCTCCAACCGGCTGGCCAATGCGTTGGCGGCGCTGGGCCTGTCCCGTGGCGACCGCGTGGGCATCTACCTGCCCAACTGCGTGGAAATCGTGGAGATCGAAATCGCCTGCTACAAGGCCGGGCTCATCAAGGCGCCCTTCAACGCACGCCTTTCGCCGCGCGAAGTGGGCGATATCGCGGCCAACAGCGATGCCGCCGTCATCGTGACCACCGCAGCGCGCGCCGAGGCCTTCAAGCCGCACCTGCAGTCTGCCGACGTGCGCCTGCTGCTGCTGGACGGCCCCGCCGGCGAAAGCTACGAGGCCCTGCTCGCCCGCGCCAGCGACCGCTTCCAGCCCGTGGCCGTGCAGGAGCACGAGGTGGCCGTGCTGCACTACACCTCGGGCTCCTCGGGCGTGCTCAAGGCCGCCATGCAGACCTTCGGCAACCGCCTGGCCCAGCTGCGCAAATTCCTGATGCGCGGCGAGGGCATGCAGGCCGGCCATGTACTGGGCCTGGTGGGTCCGGTCACGCACGCCTCGGGCATGCAGATGGTGCCGGCGCTGTGCACGGGCGCGACCATCCACCTGTTCTCGGGCTTCGAGCCGGGCGCCTTCATGGCCGAGATGCAGGCGCGGCGCGTGACCCACACCTTCATGGTGCCCACCATGATCAACATGCTGCTGGCCGAGATCGGCGGCCGCTACCGCCCCCTGCCCGACCTGCTGCGCCTGGGTTACGGCGCAGCGCCCATGGCGCCGGCGCGCATCCTGCAGGCCATGGACGTTTTCGGCCCCATCCTGTCCCAGGGCTACGGCGCGGGCGAGACCACCTCCGGTGTCTGCGGCCTGACGGTGCAGGACCACCTGCAGGCGCGCGCGTCGCGGCCCGAGCGGCTGGCTTCCTGCGGCCGGCCCTTCCTGGAATCCCTGGTCGAGGTGCTGGACGACGAGGGCCGCCCGGCGCCCGAGGGCGAGATCGGCGAAATCGTGGTCAGCGGCGCCGACATCTTCGCGGGCTACTGGCGCGCACCGGAGCTGACGGCCGAGGTGCTCAAGAACGGCCGCTACCACACGGGCGATCTGGCCCGCATGGACGAGCAGGGCTTTGTCTACATCGTGGACCGCAAGAAAGACATGGTCATCAGCGGCGGCTTCAACGTCTATCCGTCCGAGGTGGAGTCCGTGCTCTACGAACATGCATCGGTGGCCGATGCCTGCGTGTTCGCCATCCCCGACGACAAATGGGGCGAGGCCGTGGCCGCCCACATCGTGCTCAAGCCCGGCCTGGCCGGCGACAGCGCCGCGCTGGACAGCTTCTGCGCCGAGCGCCTGGGCGGCTTCAAGCGCCCGCGCCACATCGAATTCGTGCAGCAGCTGCCCAAGAACCCCAACGGCAAGGTCATGCGCCGCGCCGTGCAGGCGCCCTACTGGGCCAACCACGCCCGCAAGGTGAACTGAAATGAACGCCAAAGACACACTCCCCGCCGCCAACGCTGCCCTGCTGGAAATGCCCTTTGAAGGCTCGGAGCGCGCAGCCGGCCTGATCGACGCGCTCAACGCCTTCATCCACGGCGAATTGGCCGACCTCGCCCGCGCGCATGGCGTGGACCATGAAAACAGCGCCTCCACCGAACTGCTGCGCCAGGTCTGGAAGCTGTCGCATGCGCGCGGCTTCTACGGCATGACCCTGCCCGAGGCCATGGGCGGCGCCGGCCTGCCCGTGCTCGACCAGGTGCTGGTCAAGGAGGCCATCTACGCCACGGGCTCGCCCTTCGCGCCCCATGTACTGGGCGAACTCAGCGGCCCGCCGCGCATAGGTGCGCTGATCCGCAAGGCCACGCCGCTGCAGATGGAGCAGTTCATCCTGCCCGTGGCGCGCGCCGAGAAATCCATCTGCTTTGCGCTGACCGAGGCGGCGGCCGGCTCGGACGCGGGCGCGCTGGAGACGCGCGCCGTGCTCGAAGGCGACCACTACCTGCTCCACGGCCGCAAGCGCTTCATCTCGGGCTCGCCGTTCGCCGACTTCGCCGTGCTCATGGCCTCGACCGCGCCCGAGGGCAGCCCGCAGCGCGAGATCAGCGCCTTCTTCGTGGACCTGCATGCCCCGGGCGTGCAGGTGGTCAGCGGCTACAAGACCATGGCCGGGCAGTCCAGCACGGGGGACATCGTGCTCGACGGCTGCCGCGTGCCCGCTGCCCAATTGATCGGCGAGCCGGGCCGGGGCCTGGCCCTGGCGCTGGGCCGCATCACCGTCAACCGCCTGCTGCACTGCCCGGCCATGCTGGGGCTGGCCCAGGTGGCGCTGCGCGATGCGCGCGACTATGCGCTGGGGCGCCAGCAATTCGGCCGCAGCATTGCCCAGTTCCAATCCATACAGCACATGCTGGCCGACATGGCCACCGAATGGATGGCGGCGCGCGCACTGATGGTGCAGACGGCCCGCGCCATCGACGCCGGCATCGATGCGCGCGCCCAGGCCTCGATGAGCAAGCTGTTCTGCTCGGAGACGGCGTTCCGCATTGCCGACCGCGCCGTGCAGATCCATGGCGGCGAAGGCATCGTCCAGGGCCGGCGCGTGGAATTCCTGTTCCGCATGCTGCGCATGTACCGCGTGCTCACGGGCACCAGCGAGATACAGCGCAACACCATCGCCAAGGAACTGCTGGAGCGGGCCGGCGCCTGAGGCTGGCCGGCATGAAAGCGAAAAGACAAGGAGACAACGCCATGCAAGACAATCCATCCCAAAGGCCGGACCGACGCCGATTCCTGCGCGCTGCGGGCGCGGCATCGCTTGCCGCAGGCCTGCCCTGGGCCACCACAGCCGCCACAGCCACCACACACGACAGCGCCTGGCCCACGCGCCCCATCAAATGGGTGGTGCCCTACCTGGCCGGCACCAGCCCCGACACGGCCGCGCGCATCGTGGCCGAGGCGCTGTCGGCCCAGCTGGGCCAGCCCGTGGTGATAGACAACCGCGCCGGCGCGGGCGGCAACATCGGCGCACGCCAGGTAGCCAAGGCGCCGGCGGACGGCTACACCCTGCTGTACTCGGGCTCGCCCATGGCCGCCGCCATGCGCATGTACAAAAGTCCGGGTTACGACGTGTTCAAGGACTTCCGCCATGTGCTGGGCATGTCGCGCTCGGACATCCTGGTCGTCGTGCATGCCGACTCGGGCATGCGCACGCTGGACGACCTGGCAGCGCGGGCGAGGGCCAGGCCAGGGGCGCTGGACTATGCCTCGGGCGGCGTGGGCACGCCATCGCACCTGGGCGTGGAGATGCTGGCCTCCAGCATGGGCCTGCAGGTCAACCATGTGCCCTACAAGGGCGCGTCGGAGCTGGTCAATGCCGTGCTGGGCCAGCAGGTGGCCTTCGGCGCGCCGCTGTTTTCCGTCGCCTATCCCCAGGTGCTGGCGGGCAAGCTGGTGCCGCTGGCCATTGCCGGTCCCCAGCGCAACGCCAAGCTGCCCCAGGTGCAGACCCTGGCCGAGCTGGGCGTGCCCGATGTCAACCTCACATCCTGGGGCGGCGTGTCCGTGCCGGCCGCCACGCCCGAGCCCATCGTCCAGCGGCTGCGCACGGCGCTGGAGGAGGTGCTCAGGCAGCCCAGGGTCATCGCCTTGCTGGAGCAGGAAGGCGGCAAGGTCGCCATCACCAGCGCCGACGCCTATGCCAAGGGCTTCGAGCGCGAGATCCAGTTCACCCAGTCCATGATGCAGCGCGTGGGCATACAGCCGATCTAGGGCCTGGTACCAGGGCTTTGCACCGTGGCCGGGCACGGGCATGGCGGGCGGCAATCCTGCCCTGGCGCAATCGCTGGGATAATCCTGCCCATTCATGATCAGCCTTCGCAACATTACCCTGCGCCGCGGCACCCGCGTGCTGCTGGACAGCACCTCCGTCTCCATCAACCCCGGTGAAAAAGTCGGCCTTGTCGGACGCAATGGCGCCGGCAAGTCCAGCCTGTTCGCCCTGCTCAACGGCAGCCTGGCCGAGGACGGTGGAGAGTTCTCCATCCCTTCGCAATGGCGCCTGGGCCAGGTCGCGCAGAACATGCCCGAGACCTCGGAGACGGCCACCCAGTTCGTGCTGGACGGCGACACCCGCCTGAGCGAGCTCAACGCCCAGCTCGCGGCCGCCGAGGCCAGCGAGGACGGCATGGCCATCGCCCACGCCCACGTGGACCTGGCCGACGCCGGCGCGCACGACGCCGTGCCGCGCGCCCAGGCCCTGATCCTGGGCCTGGGCTTCAAGGTCTCCGAGCTGGAGCACCCCGTCAACAGCTTCTCCGGCGGCTGGCGCATGCGCCTGCAGCTGGCGCGCGCACTGATGTGCCCCTCCGACCTGCTCCTGCTGGACGAGCCCACCAACCACTTGGACCTGGACGCCCTGGTCTGGCTGGAAGCCTGGCTCAAGCGCTACCCCGGCACCCTGGTCGTGATCAGCCATGACCGCGAATTCCTGGACGCCATCACCAACACCACGCTGCACATCGAAAACGCGCAGGTCACGCGCTATGGCGGCAACTACAGCAAGTTCGAGGAACTGCGCGCCCAGCAGATCCTGCTGCAGCAGGCCTCGTTCGAGCGCCAGCAGGACAAGATCGCCCACCTGCAGAAGTTCATCGACCGCTTCAAGGCCAAGGCCTCCAAGGCCAAGCAGGCGCAAAGCCGCGTCAAGCAGATCGAGCGCATGGAAAAGGTCGCACCCATGCTGGCCAGCGCCGATTTCACCTTCGAGTTCAAGCCGCCGGCCAACCTGCCCAACCCCATGCTGGCGATCACGGACGCCGCATTCGGCTACCTGGACGACGAAGGCCAGGCGACCACCATCCTGCGCGGCGTCAACCGCTCGGTGCTGGCGGGCCAGCGCATCGGCATCCTGGGCGCCAACGGCCAGGGCAAGTCCACCCTGGTCAAGACCATTGCGCGCGAGATGAAGGCCCTGGCCGGCACCGTGACCGAAGGCAAGGGCCTGAACATCGGCTACTTCGCCCAGCAGGAACTGGACGTGCTGCGCCCCGGCGAGAACCCCATGGAGCACATGATCCGCCTGGCACGGGACACCGGCGCCACCGGCCCGCAGGCCCGCGAGCAGGACCTGCGCAGCTACCTGGGCACGTTCAACTTCAGCGGCGACATGGTCAAGCAGGCCGTGGGCAGCATGAGCGGCGGCGAAAAGGCCCGCCTGGTGCTGGCCATGATCGTCTGGCAGCGCCCCAACCTGCTGCTGCTGGACGAGCCCACCAACCACCTGGACCTGGCCACGCGCGAGGCCCTGGCCATGGCCATCAACGACTTCGACGGCACCGTCATGCTGGTCAGCCACGACCGCGCGCTGCTGCGCTCGGTCTGCGAGGACTTCTGGCTGGTCGGCCGTGGCGTGGTCGGCCCCTTCGACGGCGACCTGGACGACTACCAGCGCTACCTGCTGGAAGAATCCCGCCGCCTGCGCGAGGAGGCCCGCAAGGCCGAACAGGCGGCTGCGGCCACCAGCAAGGCGGCAGCGCAGGTGGAGCCTGCAGCACATGCAGCACCTGCAGTGCAGGCCCCCGCGACTGCTGCGCTGGCCCCGGCCCCCGCTGCCCCGTCCACGCCGCCGGCCGCCAGTGCCGGAGACCAGCGCGAGCAACGGCGCCTGGCGGCCCTGGCCCGCCAGCAGATGGCCGAGAAGACCCGGCCGTTCAAGAAGGAACTGGAACAGCTGGACAAGCGCCTGCCCCAGCTGCAGGCCGAGCGCACGCGGCTCGAAGGCCTGCTGAGCCAGCCCATCTCGCCCGCCGACATGGCCGAGACGGGCCGCAGCCTCAAGGCCTGCAACGACGAGATCGACAGCCTGGAAGAGCGCTGGCTGGAACTGAGCGAGCAGATCGAGCAGCTGTCGGCCGCGATCTCCGACTGATTCCAGTCGTTCTCGAAAATCAGGCGGTCCCATGGGACCGCCTGCCACAAGCGTCGTCCCGCGTGAAGACGGCGCTCCACTTCGGCTCAGCCGAAGTGCGCCCCTGAGGCCCCCCCCACTCCCCTCACGCCCCCAACTCCCCCACAGCCAGCGGAACGCATAGATCGTTTGATTCAGGGTTTCTCCTGAATGAAAGATTTCATTCTTAAAAAATAATGAATGAAAGAGACCATTCACTTTCATTCATTCATGGAACTCCACCCCCACCCCGCCGTACAGGAACTGCTGCGCGCCAGCGTCGATGGCTCGCCCGCTGTCGCCCGGGTCGGCCGCTGGATGGCCGCGCATCCGGTGCTGGCCGTCACGCTGAGCGCCGAGGAAGTGGCCAATGCCTGCGGCGGCTCCCTGGCTGCCGTCAACCGCTTCGCCAAGCATGCCGGCTACGAAGGCTTTGCCGATTTGCGCCTGCACCTGGGCCGCCAGCTGCAGCAGGCCCTGGAACCCGTGAACAAGCTGCGCGCGGCGCATGGGCCCGAAGCCGCCACGGCAGGCGCTGCGGGCGCCGTGGGCACCATGGGCGCGCAGGCCTTCGGGCATACGCAGCGCAACCTGCAGGCTGCTGCGCAGGCCTGCGACCCCGGCCTGCTCGACCAACTGGCCCAGCGCATCTGCCGCGCACGCCGTGTGCTCTTCATGGGGTTTGGCAGCTCCCACCATGTGGCGGCCTTTGGCGCCGACGTGCTGCAACCCTATCTGCAGCAGGTGGTGGAAGTGACCTCCGCAGGCGGATCGGAACAGGCGGTACGCCGCATGACAGGGCTGACGGAGCAGGACGTGCTGATCGCCATTTCACTGCCGCGCTACTCGCGCGAAGCCGTCGCGCTGACGGCGCACGCACGCCAGCGGGGCGCCCTGACCATCGCCATCACCGACGAGTCCACGAGTCCGCTGGCCCGCGAGGCCGACTACACGCTGCTGGCGCCCGCCTCGCATCCCCTGCTGCCTTCATCGCCAATGGCGGCCATGGCCATGGTCGAGGCACTGGCCACCCAGGTCATCCGCGCCACACCCCAGGCCGTGCGCAGCCTGGTCGAATTGTCCGAGTCGGTACTTCCCTACCTGACTCCGGACGCCGATACCGCTTCGCCGGCGGCAGGCAAGCCGCAACCCCAGGCCCCTCATCCCGCTGGAAAGGATTCACCATGAACGCCCCTGCCCGTCTGCGCCTTGCGCTTGCATCGATGGCCGCCCTCTTCACACTCGCTGCCGCGCCCGCCCACGCTGGCAAGACGCTGGACGGCATCAAGCAGCGCGGCGCCGTGGCCTGCGGCGTGCACACGGGACGCGCAGGCTTTGCGCTCGCCGACGGCAGCGGCAACTGGTCCGGGCTGGACGTGGATCTGTGCCGTGCCGTGGCTGCAGCCACCCTGGGTGACGCCAGCAAGGTCAAGTTCATTCCCACCAGTGGCCAGACACGCATCACGGCGCTGCAGTCCGGCGAGATCGATCTGCTGGCACGCAACACCACCTGGACCTTCACGCGCGACAACGGCCTGGGCCTGATGTGGGCGGGCATCAATTTCCACGACGGCCAGGGCTTCATGGCCAGGAAGAAGCCCGGCCTGAACAGCGTCAAGCAGCTCTCTGGCGCCACCATCTGCGTGATCAGCGGATCCACCACGGAAAAGACCCTGTCGGAGTACTTTCGCGCCCACAAGCTCAACTACAAGGCGGTGGTGTTCGACAACCCCGAAGCCGCCCTGCAGGCCTTCAGCAGCGGACGCTGCCAGGCCTATACAGGCGACCTTGGCGCCCTGGCCGTGCTGCGCGGCAAGGAACTGGCCAACCCCGACGACTACGTGATCCTGCCCGAAGTCATCTCCAAGGAGCCAGCCGGCCCGGCCGTGCGACGCGGTGACGACGAATGGTTCGCCGTCGTGCGCTGGACACTCAACGCCATGATCGAGGCCGAGGAACTGGGCATCACCCAGGCCAATGCCGACGAGCTCAAGACCCGCTCCGACAGCATCCAGGTCAAGCGTTTCCTGGGCCAGAGCGACGACCTGGGCAAGCAGCTGGGGCTGGACAAGGAATGGGCCCTGCGCATCGTCAAGGCCGTGGGCAACTATGGCGAGAGCTATGAGCGCAACCTGGGCGCCAGGTCGGGCCTGAACGTGCCGCGCGGCAAGAACGCGCTGTTCACCAAGGGCGGCCTGATGATGTCGCCGCCGATGAACTGACGCGCCGAAGGCACCCTGCCATGAACGCCGCGAACGCCGTGAATGCTGCGAAAGCCGTGAATGCCATCGACGCCGGGGCACGGCAGCCGCCGGCCCCCACCCGGCCACGCTGGGGCAGGCTGGCCTTGCAGCTCGCCATCGGCTGGCTGCTGATATTGCTGCTGGGCTGGCTGGCGCACAACGCCAGCCGCAACATGGCCGCGCGCGGCATTGCCGGGGGCTTCGGCTTTCTGGAGCAGACGGCCGGCTTTTCCATCTCCGAAGGGCTGCTGCCCTACGAGCCCGGCGACAGCTACCTGCGTGCAGTCGCGGCCGGCGTGACCAACACGGTTCGCGCCGCCGTGCCCGCGCTCGCGCTGGCCACCGTGCTGGGCCTGCTGCTGGGCGTGGCCGCCGTGGCAAGGCATCCGCTGCTGCGCGGCGCCGTGCGCCTCTATGTCGATGTGGCGCGCAACATCCCGCTGCTGGTGCAGGTGCTGCTGTGGTATTTCGCGCTGACTTCGCTGCTGCCCGACGTGGACCGCCCTCTGGCCATCGGGCGCCTGGGCTTTCTGAGCAAGGCGGGGCTGGCCCTGCCCGGCCCGGTGTACGACAGCGCGGCTGGCTGGCACTGGAGCTCTCCGCAACCGGGCATGTTCGGCATCGACGGAGGACTGGCGCTGACGCCTGAATTCCTGGCCCTGGTGGGAGCCCTAGGCCTGTATGCCGCCGCCTATTGCGCGGAAATCGTGCGCGCCGGTCTGCAGGCCGTGCCGCGCGGGCAATGGAATGCCGCCTCGGCCCTGGGCATGCGCCGTGGCCAGCAGCTGCGCCTGGTCGTGCTGCCGCAGGCCCTGCGGGTGATCATTCCGCCCTATACCAACCTGGCGCTCAGCACCATCAAGAACTCCTCGCTGGCCGTGGCCATCGGCTACCCCGACGTGGTGATGGTCGCCAACACCGCCATGAGCCAGACCGGCCAGGCCATCGAGTGCGTGACCATCATCGCGGTGGTCTACCTGGCCATCAACCTGCTGACCTCGCTGGCATTGAATGCCTTCAACCAGCGCAGTGCCTTCATCACAGGCTAGCCGGGAAAGACCTGCCCATGAGTGCCGTACTCCGCGCACCGGCCCTGCCGGTGGCCCCGCCCCGGGTTCCGCTGGCACAGCGCCTGCGCGCCAGCCTGTTTCCGGATGCGCTCTCCGGGCTCATCACCGCCACGCTGCTGCTGGCCGCGCTGTGGGCGGGCTGGAAGCTGCTGGCCTGGGGCCTGCTCGACGCCGAAACCGCAGCCAACCCCGACACATGCCGCGCTGCGGCCGGCGCCTGCTGGGGCGTGGTGCGCGACAAGTACCGTCTGGTGTTCCTGGGGCGCTACCCCATGGCCGAACAGTGGCGCCCCGTCGCCGCCAGCCTGCTGCTGCTGGGCAGCGTGGGGGTGGCGGCACTGCCGCGCTTCTTCGGCCGCGCCGGCATGGCAATGCTGCTGGCCGGGTTGACCGGCTTTGGCGTGCTGATGGCGGGCGGTGTGGCCGGCCTGGCACCCGTGCCCAGCGATCTGTGGGGCGGCCTGCCGCTGACCCTGTTCCTTGCCGTGATCGCCTGCCTGGCCGGCGTTCCGCTGGGCATTCTGCTGGCGCTGGGCCGGCGCTCCAGCCTGCCTTTGCTGCGCGTGCTCTGCACGTTGTTCATCGAAGCGGTGCGCGGCGTGCCCCTGATCACGCTGCTGTTCTTCGGGGCCTTCGTGCTGCCCATGCTGGTGCCCGCGCAATGGCGGGTGGACCCCATGGTCCGCATCGCCGTCTGCCTGGCGGCCTTCAGCGCCGCCTATCTTGCCGAGGTGTTTCGCGGCGGGCTGCAGGCCGTGCCCCAGGGCCAGGTCATGGCGGCCCAGGCCATGGGCTTCACCAGGGTGCAGGTGTTGCGCCACGTGGTCCTGCCGCAGGCACTGCGCGTGACCATCGCGCCCACGGTGAGCAACTTCATCGGCGCGGTGAAGGACACCTCCCTGGTGGCGATCGTGAACATCTACGACATCACCGGCTCCCTGAAGATGGCCATGAGCGACCCCCACTGGATTGCGTACTTCGTGGAGATGTACATGGTGGTCTGTGCCGTCTACCTGCTCATCGGCCTGGGCATCGCCCGCTATGGCCGCTTCCTGGAATCGCGCTACGCACTCCAATGAACATGTCCCAGAACTTCCGCAAATTTTCCATTGCCGTGCACGGCGGCGCAGGCACCGTCATCCAGGGCCAGGCCGACGAGGCCCCCTACCACGCCGCGCTGGCCCAGGCGCTGGATGCGGGCGCCGCCCTGCTGCGGCGCGGCGCCAGCGCGCTGGACGCAGTCCAGGCTGCGTGCCAGTCCCTGGAAGACTGCCCGCTGTTCAATGCCGGGCGCGGCTCCGTCTACACGCGCGACGCGCGCCACGAGATGGACGCCGGCCTGATGGACGGCAGCAACCTGCGGGCCGGCGCAGTCGCTTCCGTCAGCCAGGTGCGCAACCCGATTGCGCTGGCACGGCATGTTCTTGACGACGGCCAGTGCGTCCTCCTGGTCGGCGAAGGGGCGCAGAGGTTTGCCGATGAGCGCGGGCTGGCGCGGATGGATGCAGGCTACTTCGACTCTGCCGAGCGCCTGGCACAGCTGCGCCGGGTGCAGGCGCAATCCGGCCAGACCGCGCTGCTGGACCACGACGCAAGCGGACTGGCGGCGCACCCTGCTCCGCTGAACGAGAACGGCAAGATGGGCACGGTCGGCGCCGTGGCGCGCGATGTGCATGGCAACCTGGCCGCCGCGGCATCCACCGGCGGGCTGACCAACAAGCGCCCCGGGCGCGTGGGCGACACGCCCGTGGTGGGCGCAGGTTTCTACGCCGACAGCACCACCTGCGCCGTGTCGGCCACCGGAACCGGCGAGCATTTCCTGCGCGCAGCCATCGCGCACGACATCCATGCGCGCATGCGCTACCTGGGGCAAAACCTGGAACTCGCAGCCGACGCCGCAGTGCGGGGCACGCTGACACACATCGGTGGCCAGGGCGGCGTGGTGGCCGTGGACAGCCACGGACGCGTGCACTGCCCCTTCAACAGCGCCGGCATGTACCGCGGCTACATCGTGGACGACGCGCCTGCCGTGACCCTGATTTTTGCCTGATGGACGTTTTCGCCCCGGGTTGACCTGTGCCCACGCATTGCGGGCAACGAGGCGTAACAGCATCGGCATTGGCCCGCTACGCCCGTAAGCCTCTGTCAGGAAACGGATTTTTTCTCACCGCGCCAGAAATCTGTCTTCAAACTGACAGATCACCACCTCCGGGCTTGCAATTGCTTGCGTCCTGGGGCAATCCCTGAGTCAACCTGCAGCCACTTGCCCGCGTTGAACACGCAACAAAGGAGTGATTGCACATGACCGACATCTTTTCCCACACCGCCCTGCAGACCCGCTTTGCAGCCGCTGCGCTGGCCCAAGCTGTCTGGCCATGGGATGACCGTGACCGCAAGCGCGCACCCCGCAACGCCTGAAAACCGGGTCACAAAAAAGTTTCGACTTCCTTCGAAAATTTTTTAAAAACCTGTCAACCAGCTGAATCTGGCCCGCGTTAAGAGAGCAATACAGGAGAAAGTTTCCATGCAAACGACTGCCATCATGTCCATCTGGCCCGAAGACGAACGCGATCGCAAGCGCTGAGGCGCTGGCTGGCGCACACGGTGCCCCAGTCTCTGACACCACCGGTCTGACGGCCTTCCGTGCAGACCACCCTCTTCCACAGAACCCGCTTCAGCGGGTTTTGTCATTTCTGGGACATTTGCCGCGGGGCTGCCCAACAAAAAAGGAGCCCGAAGGCTCCTTTGCAGCGCGAACCCTTGCAGGCTCAATGCATGTGCAGGCCACCGTTGACCGAAAAATCGGCGCCGGTGGAATAGCCGCCTTCCTCCGAGGCCAGCCAGGCGATGATCGAAGCGATCTCGCTGGGCTCGCCCAGGCGCTTGACGGGGATGGTACCCACGATCTTCTCCAGCACGTCGGGACGGATGGCCTTGACCATGTCGGTGCCGATGTAGCCGGGGCTCACGGTGTTCACGGTCACGCCCTTGGTGGCCATCTCCTGCGCCAGCGCCATGGTGAAGCCGTGCATGCCCGCCTTGGCGGCCGAGTAATTGGTCTGCCCGGCCTGGCCCTTGGCGCCATTGACCGAGCTGATGTTGATGATGCGGCCCCAGCCCTTTTCCACCATGTCGCCCACGACCTGCTTGGTCACGTTGAACATGGAGTTGAGGTTGGTCTCGATGACGGCCTGCCAGTCTTCCGGCGTCATCTTGATGAACATGCGGTCACGCGTGATGCCGGCATTGTTGACCAGCACATCGATGCTGCCGTGCTCGGCCTTGGTCTTGCTGAAGGCCTCGACGGTGGAAGCCCAGTCGCCCACATTGCCGACCGATGCATGGAAGTTGTATCCCAGCGCCTTTTGCTCGTCCAGCCACTTCTGGAAGTCGCGCGACGGACCGCAACCTGCGATGACCTTGAAGCCTTCCTTGTGCAGACGCTGGCAGATAGCCGTTCCGATGCCTCCCATTCCCCCTGTGACATACGCTACTTTTTGAGCCATTCTTCTCTCCTGTCAATCAATGGTTGCTTCAGATCAATCTATCCACGACAACCGGGGCATTGACTCCGGTTATCACCAAGGGTGCCTGAACCTCTGGGTCCGGCACCCCCGTATGGCTAGTATGCAGCGCGTGCGCTGCGCCTCTCTTCGGGCAGGCCCTAGGCAGGCCTAGGATCTACCCTGAAAGCTTGCTAACGTTTTCCCGGAGCCCTTCAGACGCGCTCCACCGCCATGGCCACGCCCATGCCGCCGCCGATGCACAGGCCGGCCAGGCCCTTCTTGGCGCCGCTGCGCTGCATCTCGTGCAGCAGGGTGACCAGGATGCGGGCGCCCGATGCGCCGATGGGGTGGCCGATGGCAATGGCGCCGCCGTTGACGTTGACCTTGGCGGGGTCGATGCCCAGCTCCTGGTTCACCGCACAGGCCTGGGCCGCGAAGGCTTCGTTCAGCTCGAACAGGTCCACGTCCTGCGCTGTCCAGCCCGCACGCTCCAGCGCCTTGCGCGAGGCGAACACCGGGCCCAGGCCCATGGTGGCAGGGTCCAGGCCGCTGGTGGCGTAGGAGACGATGCGTGCCAGCGGCTTCAGGCCCAGGGCCTTGGCCTTGGAGGCGCTCATCACCACCACGGCGGCCGCGCCGTCGTTCAGGCCGGAGGCGTTGCCGGCCGTCACCGAGCCGGCCTTGTCGAAGGCCGGGCGCAGGCCTGCCAGGGCGTCGGCATTGGTCTTGCGGTTGATGTACTCATCGGCCGCGAACACCACGGGATCGCCCTTGCGCTGGGGAATGCTGACGGGAACGATTTCGTCCACGAACTTGCCTGCGTCCTGTGCGGCCGTGGCCTTTTGCTGGCTGGCCAGGGCCAGGGCATCCTGCTGCTCGCGGCTGACGCTCTTTTCCTTGGCCACGTTCTCGGCCGTGATGCCCATGTGGTACTGGTTGTAGACGTCCCACAGGCCGTCCACGATCATGGTGTCGGCCATCTTCCAGTCACCCATGCGCTGGCCGTCGCGCGAGCCCGGCAGCACGTGGGGCGACAGGCTCATGTTCTCCTGGCCGCCGGCCACGACGATCTCGCTGTCGCCCGTGGCCACGGCCTGGGCTGCCAGCATCACGGCCTTCAGGCCCGAGCCGCAGACGGCGTTGATGGTGAGGGCCGGGGTTTCCTTGGCAACGCCGGCCTTCATCATGGCCTGGCGTGCAGGGTTCTGGCCTGCGCCAGCGGCCAGCACCTGGCCCATGATGACTTCACCGACCTGGTCGGTGCCGACCTTGGCGCGGTTCAGTGCCTCGCGGATCACGATGGAGCCCAGTTCGGTGGCGGGGATCTTGGCAAGGGTGCCGCCAAACTTGCCAACGGCAGTACGGACAGCGGAAACGATGACGATGTCTTCCATGATGACGGACCTTTCTTTGGACTCTTGAAGGGATGCCTGGGCGCACATTGCCGCAGTCGCGGCAGCGGCACCCTGCATTCAAGCCGCAGCGTTATTGCGCTGCAGCATCGAAACGATTGTGCCTCAGGCCTTGACCAGTACGTAGCGGCCTGGGGCCGGCTCGATGGCCGTGTATTCCCTGCCTTTGCCATACTGCTTTGGCGCTGCGACCAGCTTGCCGCCGTGCTCGGCCAGCCAGGGGCTCCAGTCGGCCCACCAGCTGCCCGGGTACTCGTCGGCGCCGGCCTGCCACTCCTTGAGGGTGGGCGGCAGTTGGCCGTCCTCGCGCAGCCAGTAGCTGCGCTTTTTCTTGGCCGGCGGATTGATCACGCCCGCGATGTGGCCCGACGCGCCCATCACAAAACGCTTGTCGCCGCCCAGCACCTGGGTGGACGCATAGGAGCCGCCCACGGGCACGATGTGGTCCTCGCGCGAGCCATAGATATAGGCCGGCAGGCGCAGCTGGTGCATGTCGATGCGCTCGCCGCAGACGGTCAGCGCGCCGGGCTGGGCCAGCTTGTTTTCCAGGTAGAGGTTGCGCAGATACCAGGCGTAGTAGGGGCCGGGCAGGTTGGTGGAGTCGCTGTTCCAGTACAGCAGGTCGAACGGCGGGGGCGTCTCGCCCTTGAGGTAGTTGCCCACCACGTAGTTCCAGACCAGGTCGTTGGGCCGCAGAAAGCTGAAGGTGGACGCCAGGTCCTGGCCCTTCATGAGACCGCCCTCGCCCATCTGCATCTCACGGAAGCGCACCACGGATTCGTCGATGAAGACATCGAGGATGCCGGTGTCGCTGAAGTCGATGAAGGTAGTCAGCAGCGTGACGCTGGCCACGGGAAATGGCACGCCAGCTGGCGCCGTGGCGCGGGCTGTGGATGTGCGGGCGGCGCTGCGGCTGCCAGCCGCGCGCTTGGCCGCAGGCGCCTTGGCCGCCGGAGCGGCAACTGCGCCATGCTCGCGGTCGTGGCGCGCCTGCAGCACGGCCAGCGCGGTGGACAGCATGGTGCCGCCCACGCAAAAGCCCAGCACATTGATCTGCTCGGCTCCCGCGATCTCGCGCGCCACGCGGATGCCGGTGAGCACGCCGTCCTCGATGTAGTTGTCCCAGGTCTTGCGCGCCAGACTTTCGTCGGGGTTGCGCCAGCTCATCACGAAGGTGCGATGGCCCTGGCTGACGGCGTAGCGGATCAGCGAGTTGTCGGGCTGCAGATCCAGGATGTAGAACTTGTTGATGCAGGGCGGCACCATGAGGAAGGGCCGCTCGTGTACCTTGTCCGTCAGCGGCTTGTATTCGATGAGCTGGAACAGCTCGTTCTCGAACACCACGGCGCCTTCGGTGGTGGCGACGTTCTTGCCCACGGTGAACAGGCTCTCGTCGGTCATGGACACATGGCCCTGGCGCATGTCGGCCAGCAGGTTGGCCACGCCCTGGGCCAGGCTCTCGCCTTGGGTTTCGATGGCTTTCTTCTGAGCCTCGGCATTGAGTGCCAGGAAGTTGCTGGGCGCCATGGCCGCCAGCCATTGCTCGATGGCGAAGCGCACGCGGTTGCGCGTCTTGTCATCGGCCTGCACGGCATCGGCCAGGCCCATGAGCATGCGGCTGTTGAGCAGATAGGTCGCAGCCGTGGCCGCCGTCAGCGGATTGCCGGCCCACGACTCGGTATTGAAGCGCTTGTCCTTGGCCAGCAGCGCCTGGGCGCCGCCCTGTTCGGCCATGGCCTTGGCACCATCCAGGTACTGGCGCTGCAGCTCCAGCAGCTTTTCGGGGTCCAGCGACAGCGCGTTCTCGGGCAGGGCGCCGGGTTCGGGGACGGCCGCTTTCCAGGCCTGGGCCATGTCCGGCATGCCTGGCATGCCCTGGGTTCCCGGAAGGCCTGGTTGCCCCAGCTGCTGCAGTGTCTGCAGCGTGCGGCTCCATTGCTCGTTCCAGAATTGCTGGACGGATTGGCCTGACAGGCCAGCGAGTGGGTCAAAATTCATGCTGCATCCTTGTTCGTGGATGCCATGCAATAGCCTGGGGCTTGCGGGGCATCCGTTTTGATTGTGACCCAGGCGAGCCCCGCCTTGCCCGGCACAGACCTCCACGAAAACCCGTGCCCCGCTCGTTTTTTTGGTTCGACCATGTATCTCGTTGTTATCGCCTGGCTGTATGTCACTCTGATGATGGCAGTGGCCGAGGCCGCCAGCCCCACGGGCAGCATACTCGGCGCCGTGATCACGTTCGCACTCTATGGACTGCTGCCGCTGTCCATCGTGATCTACATCATGGGCACGCCCGCGCGCAAGCGAAAACGCCATGCACGCGAATTGGCCGAGCGCGAGGCCTGGCTGGCGCAGCAGCAGGCCTCGCAGAGCGGCCCCGGCACGCAGGCGCGCTCAGTCCTTCCAGATGCAGGCGGCGAACCGCCCGCTGCTGCCCAGGCGGGCAGCGTCGCGCCGGTGCGAAAAGAACCGTGAGCCGTTGAGCACCGTGCACCATGCGTCGCCGCCGTCATTGCCGTAGATGGCGGTGATGCCCAGCGCCGCCAGGCGCTGGCGCGCAAGCCCGGCCAGGTTGGCCAGGTACTTGGGTGCGCCCCCGCCCTCTTGCGGCACGGCGGTGAAATGCGCCCCGGCCGCCGCGTCATGCGCGATGAAGGCCGCGCGCACCTCGGCGCCCACTTCGAAGGAGCGCGGACCGATGCAGGGTCCGAGCCAGGCCAGGGTCTGCTGCGCCGCTTGCCCGGGCGGTGTCTGGATCTGGCCAGCTAAGCGCTCGAACAGCGTCTCCAGCACCCCGCCCGCCAGCCCGCGCCAGCCCGCATGGGCCGCGCCCACCACGGCACCGCTGCGATGGGCCAGCAGCACGGGCAGGCAGTCAGCCACCATGATGGTGCAGACCACGCCCGAGGCGCGGGTCACGCAGGCATCGAAGGCCTGGCCCTGCGCGCTGCCTGCATCCAGGGCCACGACATCCACGCCATGCACCTGCTGCAGGAACACTGCGCAGGCGCCGGGCGTATGGGCACGCACGATCTCCTGCAGCCGCTGGCGGTTGGTGCGGACGGCCTGCGGGTCATCGCCCACATGGTCGCCCAGGTTCAGGCTGCCCCAGGGCGCCGTGCTGACGCCGCCTTCGCGCGAGGTGCACAGCGCGTGAACGCCGGGCGGCGCGGGCCACTCGGGCACCAGCCAGGATGCGGGGATGGTGCCGGGGAGGTTGCCGGGGATGGAGTCAGGCCGGGCCGCGCTCATTCCGCGTCGGGGCAGGCCGAGGGATGGGCCTTCTGGAAGGCCGGCAGCGCCTCGCAGCGATCGACGATGGCCGCCAGGCGTGGCAGGCCGTCCAGGCTCACGTTGAAGCGGCGGCCGTTGAAGATCTGCGGCACCAGGCAACAGTCGGCCAGCGTGGGCGTGTCGCCCCAGCAAAACAGCGAAGGCGCCAGGCCTGCGGCCTCGCGCTCGGCGGCCAGCAGGTCCAGCTGGCGCTCGAAGGCCTCCAGGCCCGATCGCACCCAATGCACGTACCAGCCGCTCTTGGCCTCGTCGGAGACACCCAGGTTGCGCACCAGGTACTTGAGCACGCGCAGGTTGTTGAGCGGATGGATCTCGCAGGCCACCATCTGGGCCAGTGCGCGCACATGGGCACGGCCCAGGGCGTCGCGCGGCAGCAGCGGTATTTCGGCATGGGTCTCATCGAGATATTCGATGATGGCCATGGACTGGGTCAGCCAGTGGCCGTCCTCGGTTTCCAGCGCCGGCACCAGCGCATCGCCGACATGCTGGGCATAGGCCGGCGCCCTGTGGTCGCCGCGCAGCAGGTGCACGGGTATGGATTCATAGTCCAGGCCCTTGATCTGCAGCGCAATGCGCACGCGGTAGGAGGCCGACGAGCGGAAGTAGGTGTGGAGCTTCATAGACCGCAAAGCATACCGTGCGACCCGGGGTCTGTTCCGGCTCATCCGGCCATCGCGTTGCCCCGCTGCGGGGCCACAGGCATGGCACACTTGCGACGGCGCCCACGAGACAAGGCGCCAGAGGAACACCGACATGAGCTACGTTTTCAACCCGCCCGCCGTGGCCAGCGTACCCGTCCTGGGCCGCCCCGAGCGTTTTCCCGTGCACCGCATCTACTGCGTGGGCCGCAACTACGAAGAGCACGCCAAGGAGATGGGCTTCACTGGCCGCGAGCCGCCCTTCTTCTTCCTCAAGCCTGCCGACGCCATCGTGCCCGTCGAGGCCGGCACCACGGGCACCATGCCCTACCCCACGCTGACCTCCAACCTGCACCACGAGATCGAGCTCGTCGTGGCCATCGGCAAGGCGGGCAAGAACATCCTGGCCGCCGACGCGCTGGACTACATCTGGGGCTACGCCGTGGGCCTGGACATGACGCGCCGCGACCTTCAGAACGACATGAAGAAACAGGGCCGCCCCTGGTGCATCGGCAAGGCCTTCGAGCATGCCGCGCCCATCGGTCCCATCACCCCGGCAGCCGAGGCCGGCGACATCGCCAAGGCCACGATCTCGCTGCAGGTCAATGGCGCCGACCGCCAGCGCAGCGACATCGGCAAGCTGATCTGGAACATTGCCGAGACCATCGAGCACCTGTCGGCCGCCTGGGAACTGCAGCCCGGCGACCTGATCATGACGGGCACGCCCGAAGGCGTGGCCGCCGTGGTGCGCGGTGACCTGCTGGAAGGCCGCATCGATGGCCTGAGCCCCTTGAGCGTCAAGATCGCCTGAGATCCCTGTGCCTGGCGACAGGCCGGCAAGGCAGCGGGGAGCGCGCTCCCCGGCCTGCCGGCCTTCGTTTTTCTGAACCCACAGTCCGCCGCACGGAATGCCTTCCTGCCTTCCGTCTGGCGGCGCTTTCACTTCCATGGTGTCGGCATGATTTTTCGCAGCCCCATCAAGTTCTGCCGAGCCTGCGGCACGGCCGTGGTCTACCGCATTCCCGACGATGGCGACACGCGCGAACGCGCCGTGTGCCCGCACTGCCACACCATCCATTACGAGAATCCGCTGAACGTGGTCGGCACCATCCCCGTCACCGACGACGGCCGCGTGCTGCTGTGCAAGCGCAACATCGAGCCGCGCCGGGGCCTGTGGACCCTGCCTGCCGGCTTCATGGAACTGGCCGAGACCACGGCGCGCGGCGCCCAGCGCGAGACCGATGAGGAAGCCGGTGCCGACATCGAGATGGGGCCGCTGTTTTCCATCGTTGACGTGCCCAAGGTCAGCCAAGTCCACCTGTTCTACCGCGCCCGCCTGCGCAGCGAGCAGTTCTATCCAGGCCCGGAGACCATGGAGGCCCGCCTCTTTGCCGAGGCCGAGATTCCCTGGGAGGAACTGGCCTTTCGCACCGTGCGCGTGACGCTGGAGCGCTACTTCGAGGACCGTGCGGCCGGCCTGCTTGACGCGCACCGCGTGCACTCCATCGACCTGAGCCTGTAGGCGCACCACCGTGCTGCACGGCAGTGCCGGACGCGCCCCGGTGACGCCAGGCCATGCCCCGGCGTGGCGCCGATGGGGCTGCGGGTGGGGCTGTGGATGGGGGGCCGTCATCCCTGTGTCACCTTGCAGACACATTTAGTCACAAACTGGCCTTCTTCTTGCTCGTTGCATCAGGCTTTTCCCTGATCGGGGAAAGCGGGTTTCACCCAGCCTGAACCTGACTGCGGAGCGCTCCATGGCCACATCCCTGCCAACCGACCTGATTCTTCCCCACCTGCGGGAACTCAACCGCAACGCCGCCGACCTGCGCGAAATACGGCTCATGTGGCGGCTCATCGAAGCCTCGGCCCGCATGCAGGCATCGCAGCAGGGGCAGGCCCTGGTGTCCATGCTCACCGACACGCGCCAGGGACTGGAGCAGCTGGAGCAAGGCCTGCTGCAGTCGCAGCTGGCGCAATCCGCGCAGGAGGCCATGGCCCAGCTGGGCATGCAGTCCGCCCATGCCATCGACCTGCTGGTGCGAAGCCTGTACGAGCGCACGGCCGATGTCGGCTTTCTCGCCGCCGATACCGTGCTGTGCGAGGCCATGGCCCGGCTTGACGATGGCGATGGCGATGGCGATGGCGATGGCGATGGCGATGGCGATGGCGATGATTGTGGCCTGCCCGACATGGCGGCCGGCGGTCTGCGCGCATGGCAGGCACCGCTGCAGGCGCACTTGCAGGCCCACCTCCAGAGCTACCGAGCCAAGTACACGGTGTATGACGACATCCTGCTGCTGGACACGCAGGGCCAGGTCTGCGCACGTGCCCAGGCGCAGGCAGGCCGCAAGCCGCCACCGCCCTGTGCCGAGGCCTGGTTCCAGCAGTCCCTGCAGCAGGCCGGCCATGTCAGCCATTTCGGCGCCAGTTGCGTGCTGCCGGGCGCTGACCGCCTGATCTACGCGCAGCGCTTGCTGCACCCACGCACCATGGCGGTGCTCGGCGTGCTGTGCCTGAGCTTCGACTTCGCCGCCGAGATGCAGGCCATCTTTGCCTCGGGCGGGCCGCGCGCCCAGGTGGGACTGCTGCTGGACGACGGCGGACTGGTCATCGCCAGCAGCGACGCCCACTGGATAGCCCCCGGCAGCCGCGTGCCCATGCACCATGGTGATGCCGTACAGCCGCTGATCCATGCAGGCCGCACCTACCTGGTGCGCACGGCGCGCGCCCTGCCCTACCAGGGCTATGCGGGGCCGCAGGGCTGGCAGACCCAGGTGATGGCACCGCTGGACCTGGCCTTCGCCACGCAGCAAAGACCGCAGGTCCTGCAGGCGCTGGAGCCGGCCATTGCCGAGGGGCTGATGGCCCAGGCGCGCGGCTTTTGCCCGCCGCTGCACGCCATGGCCCGCGCGGCCGACGACATACGCCGCGTGGTCTGGAATGGCCAGGTGCTGGCTGCCAGCCAGGCGCCGGAGTCCCCGGTGCAGGGCACGGCCCACCCGGACCCGCTGCAGGCCGTGCTGGAGCAGATGGGCGAGACCGGCGACCTGACCCATGCCGTGTTCACACGCGCCATTCACGGCCTGCACGAGACCGCGCTGTCCACCCGGCTGCAGGAGCACAGCACGCTGAACCGGCTGCTGATGGACCTGCTGGAGCGCAATCTCTATGAACGTGCCAACGACTGCCGCTGGTGGGCCCTGACACCCGGCCTGCAAAAGGTGCTGGAGGACAACAGCGGCTGCCTTGCCCTGTCGGTACAGGCCCACGACAGCGCGCAGCGGCTGCTGGAGCAGCTCAATGCGCTGTACACCGTCTATGCACGCATTGCGCTGTACGACGCCCAGGGCCTGGTGCTGGCCTGCAGCCATGAGGACGAGGCCGGCCTGCCCCTGGCTCCCGGCACGCGCGTGCAGGCATCGGCCCTGCAGGCCACTGTGCTGCTGCGCGATGCCCAGGCCTACCACGTGCAGGAGATGGACGATGGAGGCCTGCCCGTCCATGTCTACCATGCCGCGCTGCGCGCGCCATCGCCTGGGAGTGAACAGACGCACGGACATGCACACGGCGGCGATCAGGGCCCCGTCATCGGCGGCATCGCCCTGCTGTTCCACACGCGGCGGGAGCTGCAGGCCATGCTGCAGGCCGCAGCGCCAGAGCAGGCGACAACGGCAGAGCACGCTGCAGCCACCGATCCCGAAGACAGCGGCCTGCCGCGCCTGCCGATGGAAGCGTTCTACGTGGCGCGTGACGGGCGCATCGTCGCTGCCAGCCATGGCGGGCGCCCGCTGGGCAGCTGCATCGCAGGCGTGGCCGGCCTGGCATCGCTGGCCGATGGCGAGGTGCGCAGCAGCATCGAGGAGATCGAAGGCCACTACTGCATCGTCGGCATGGCCGCCGGGCGCGGCTACCGCGAGTTCCGTCTGGACCAGGGCGCGGCACGCGATGCAAAAGAAAGCGCAACGGACGACACACTGGCCGGCCTCGTCAGCCTGAGCCTGCAGCGGCTGGGCCCCGTGCATGCCGATGCGCGCAACCGCGCGCTGCGCCTGGCGTCGGCCACCCGGCTGGATGGCGCCCGGCCCGCTACGCACGGGCACGGGCACGGGCACGGGCACGGGCACGGGCACGGGCGCGCCGCGCATGGCAGCGGCGACGCGCCTGTGGAACTGGCCAGCTTCTACGTGGGCGCCAGCCTGCTGGCCCTGCGCGCGGGCGATGTCTGCGAGGCCCTGCCCGCCAGCGCCATCTCGCCCGTGGCGGCAGGAAGGCTGCCGTTTTGCGTGGGCGCGCTGGCACGGCGCAGCCAGGGCAGCGTCAGCGGCTATGTCTGGGTGTTCGACCTGGCCGCGCTGCTGCAGGGCCAGCCCGGCGTGGTCACCGAGCAGTCACAGGTCATCGTGGTCCAGCATGGCGGCCTGCGCGTGGGCCTGCTGGTCAGCGCGCTGCAGGGCGTGCACCGGCTGCCAGCCAGCGCGCTGGTGGATTCGCCCATGCTGAACGCGGCCGACACCGCGACGGCCCTGGTGCGCAAGCTGGTGCATGCCGATTCGGGCCTGCCGCTGATCCAGTGCCTGGACCCCGCCGCGCTGATGCGAAGGCTGCAGCCTTCGCGCGTTGCCGCCGCCAATGCCGATCGCAATGCGGTCAGCGTGGAAAGAGAGGCGGCGTAGCCCGGGCCTGTCGGGTGTGCCGCGCCTTTAGCGCCTCAAAGGCCCCAGTGGCGCAGGCCCGGCAACGCGGCCTGCGCTGCCTCGTAGCCTTCGTCGATGGCCTCGCGGGCGCGGTGGAAGTCCAGCAGGCCCAGGTGGGACAGGCGCGGCGCGATCACCAGCTCGGGCGGGTCGCCCGCCATGCGGCTGCGCGTGATGCGCATCTGCATGATGTTGACGCTGGTCATCACCACGTCCAGCAGCGAGGGCGGACGGGGCGGGGGCTCGGTCTCGCGGCCTGCCTCGTCGCGGTGGTGGCCGGGCATCCACCCCATCACGCCGCGCTGCAGCCTGCGCACCCAGGCCGTGCCGGCCACGGCGCTGGCCTGGCCGGCCAGGTCCTCGGGCGCCACGCCCTGCTCCGCGGCAGGCGGGGCTTCCTCCAGCGGCGGCGCGGCAGCCATGGCGGCGGAGGGAGCCAGCGGCCGCATGTGGCGCCGCATGATGTCGGCATTGAGATCGACCGCGATCACGATGTCCGCGCCCATGGCGCGCGCCAGCGAGGCGGGCACGGGGTTGACGATGCCGCCATCGACCAGCAGCCGCCCCTCGCGCTGCACGGGCGTGAACAGGCCGGGCAGCGCGATGGAGGCACGCACGGCATCGGCGATGGAGCCCTTGCGCAGCCAGACCTCGGCGCCCGAATGCAGGTCGGTGGCCACGGCGCCGAAGGGAATCTTCAGGTCTTCGATGGCCGAGTCCACGAAGTGCTCGCGCCAGAACGCGATCAGCTTCTCGCCCTTGAGCATGCCGCCCGTGATGTTGAAGTCCATGAAACCGAACACCTTGCGCATGCCCAGTCCCAGCACCCATTCCTCGAAGCGCTGCATCTCGCCAGCCGCATAGGAGGCACCGACCAGGGCGCCGATGGACGAGCCGCAGATGATGTCGGGTCTCAGGCCCGCATCCTCCAGCGCGCGCAGCACGCCGAAATGCGCCCAGCCGCGCGCCGAACCGCTGCCCAGCGCCAGGCCGACCACGGGTTTGCGCGGACTCAGCGCCATCAGCGGTCCCCGCCTGCCAGCAGCGCCAGCATGCCGGCCTCGTCCAGCACGGTCACGCCCAGTTCCTCGGCCTTGACCAGCTTGCTGCCGGCCTCGGCACCGGCCACCACATAGCTGGTCTTCTTGCTGACCGAGCCGGAGACCTTGGCGCCCGCGGCCTCCAGCATCTCCTTGGCCTGGTCGCGGCCCAGCGTGGGCAGCGTGCCGGTGAGCACCACGGTCATGCCGGCCAGCGGCTGGGCGGTCTGCTCGCGCGCCGCGCCCTCTTCCCAGTGCACGCCACAGGCACGCAACTGCTCGACCACCTCGCGGTTGTGGGGCTGGGCGAAGAAGGTGTGGATGCTCTCGGCCACGATGGGCCCCACGTCGCGCACCTGCAGCAGTTGCTCGACGCTGGCGTCCATGATGGCATCCAGCTGGCCGAAATGGCGGGCCAGGTCCTTGGCCGTGGACTCGCCGACCTGGCGGATGCCCAGGCCGAAGAGGAACCGCGCCAGCGTGGTCTTCTTGGATTTTTCCAGCGCGTCCAGCACGTTCTGGGCCGACTTCTCGGCCATGCGGTCCAGCGATGCCAGGGCCACCAGGCCCAGGCGATAGAGGTCGGGCAGCGTGCGCACCACGTGGCCGTCCACCAACTGGTCCACCAGCTTGTCGCCCAGGCCCTCGATGTCCATGGCGCGCCGCGCGGCAAAGTGCAGGATGGCCTCCTTGCGCTGCGCCGGGCAGAACAGGCCGCCCGTGCAGCGGTGGTTGGCCTCGCCCTTGGGCCGCGCCACAGCGCTGCCGCAGATGGGGCATGCAGCGGGCATGCGGAAGTTGGGCACATAGGTCGGCCGGTCGCCGGGCACGCGGCCCACGACCTCGGGGATCACGTCACCGGCGCGGCGCACGACCACGGTGTCGCCCGTGCGCACGCGCTTCTTACGGATCTCGAACAGGTTGTGCAGCGTGGCATTGGTGACGATGACGCCGCCCACCGCCACGGGGGCCAGGCGCGCCACGGGCGTGAGCTTGCCCGTGCGGCCGACCTGTATGTCGATGCCTTCCATGCGCGTGGGCATTTCCTCGGCCGGGTACTTGTGGGCCACGGCCCAGCGCGGCTCGCGCGAGACAAAGCCCAGCTGGCGCTGCTGGGCCAGGCTGTTGACCTTGTAGACCACGCCGTCGATCTCGTAGGGCAGCGTGGCGCGCTCGGCGCCCATGCGCTGGTGGAAGGCCACCAGCTCTGCCGCGCCCTTGGCGATGCAGACCTGGGGCGCCACCGGAAAGCCCCAGTCGCGCAGCGTCTGCAGCATGGCGTAGTGGGTGACGAAGTCGGGGCCGCCCTGCGCGGCCGGCGTGATCTCGCCCAGGCCATAGGCGAAGAAGGACAGCGGGCGCTGCGCCGCAATGCCCGAGTCCAGCTGGCGCACCGAGCCTGCGGCCGCATTGCGCGGATTGGCAAAGCTCTTGCCGCCGGCGGCCTGCTGGCGCTCATTGAGCTTGACGAAGTCGGCGCGGCCCATGTACACCTCGCCGCGCACCTCGACCACGGGCGGCACGCCCTTGCCTTCGGGCAGGGACAGCGGAATCTTGCGGATGGTGCGGATGTTGTGGGTCACGTCCTCGCCCACCTCGCCGTCGCCGCGCGTGGTGGCCTGCACCAGGCGGCCGTTCTCGTAGCGCAGGTTCATGGCCAGGCCGTCGAACTTGGGCTCGGCCACGTACTCCACGGGCGGTGCGCCTTCGGCCAGTTCCAGCTCCTTGCGGATGCGTGCGTCGAAGGCCTCGGCACCCGTGGCCTCGTTGTCGGTCTCGGTGCGGATGCTGAGCATGGGCACGGCATGGCGCACGGGCATCAGGCCGTCGAGCACGGCGCCGATCACGCGCTGCGTGGGCGAATCCGGGGTGACCAGTTCGGGGTAGGCACCTTCCAGCGCCTGCAGTTGCTGGAAGACGCGGTCGTACTCGCCGTCGGGCACGGTGGGCGTGTCCAGCACGTAGTACTCATGCGCCCATTGGTTGAGCTGGGCGCGCAGCGCCTGCACCTTGGCCAGCACCTTGTCGGGGGCGGCCCCGGACTCCGGCGCCGCAGGGGCTGCGCCGGAGAAAAGATCCAGATTGTCATTCATGGGGTTGAGGCCAGGAGCCTGTTGTGCACCAGGGGCACCGCGCCGCGTCAGCTGAACAGTCGCCGCGCCAGCATGGAGCCCGCCGACAGCTCGCGGCTGTCGAGCTTGTCATAGAGATGTTCCAGGTCGTGCTGGATAGGGTCCAGCGCCATGGCCGGCAGCAGGTAGCCGTTCTGGTCGCAGAGCACGCCGTCCATGGTCTGGCACAGGCGCTCGGCCACCTGGCGCAACTGCACAAAGGCCTGCTCGCCGCGCGGCACCTGGGGCACGTCCAGGCTCAGCAGGAACTCGCGCACCACCGAGGTGTCCAGGTCGTCGGCCATGGCCGCCTGCGGGTCGTAGTTGAGCACCAGCACCGGCGGCATGCCGGGCGTGGGCGAAGGCAGGGCCATGCGCCCGGGCATGGAGCCCGGCAGAAAGCCCTGGCGCGATGCGTTCTGCTGCACGTAGCCAGCGCTCCAGGAGGCCTGGCGTGCGCGCAGCATGAAGGTGAGCTGGGCGTCGTGCTCGCTGGCGAACTGGTCGAGCTCGCGCGCTCGCGCCACTTCCTGCAGCATGTCGGGCACGTCGGGCGTGGCGCCCAGCGCGTCGGCAAAGCGCTGCACCTTGGCAACGAACTCGGAGAACTCGATCTCGTTGAGCGCACCCGTGCGGTTGGCCAGCTGCACGCCGGCCTGAAAACCCAGGTAGCGCTGGCCGGGCTGCAGCGGCTCCCACTGGTGGGTGGACTGGTTCATGCCCTCGATCGCAAAGGGCTTGTTGCCCGCGCGCCGCGTGGCGGGCTGGGCCTGCAGCGCCAGTTCGCCAGGCACGGCCTGGCCGACCTGCACGGGGGCAATGGCGTCGATCAGCGCATCCAGACCCGGGCGGCTGGCGGCCGCGCTGGTCAGGGCCGCGTCGTTGAGGGAAGGCTCGATGGACTGCGGTGCCGACGGGGACGCCGCAGGCACGGACACAGATTCAGATGCGGGTGCCGATGCGCTGGCGTCTTCGCCCGCCTGCAGGGCATGGGCGGCCTGCGCGGACTGCACTGCCTGGGCGGCCTTGGCCGCCAGCGCAGCCTGGGCCGCGGCCTGGCGCTGCTGCTCTTCGAGCTGGACCAGATGGGCCAGCTCGGCGTCGGTTTCGGCAAAGCGGTCTGCGGAGGCGGGGCTCTGGCCCGGCGCGGCGGTGCCGAAGTCGCCCAGCACGGGCTCGCGCAGGCTGTGCGTCAGGTCCGGGCCGTGGCCCACGGTGTCCATGCCGGGCTCATGGCGCGAGGGATCGCGCTGCGCTTCATCGACGGGGTCGGCGCGCTTGGGTGCATTGCGGCGCGCGGACCAGCTGTTGTAGGCAATGATCAGGGCCAGCACCACAAAGCCCAGGACGGCCAGACTGATTTGCAGGTTACTCATGGAATGAAGGAATGAAACGTCGTTCCAGCAAAGGGGTTTGAAAGGTTGCGGACATGCTCAGGATAGCTCAGCCATGGACAGCGCGGACTCCATGTCCACGGCCACGATGCGGGACACGCCCTGCTCCTGCATGGTCACGCCGATGAGCTGCTGGGCCATTTCCATGGCGATCTTGTTGTGGCTGATGAACAGGAACTGCGTGCTCTTGCTCATGCTGGCCACCAGCTTGGCATAGCGCTCGGTGTTGGCATCGTCCAGCGGCGCATCCACCTCGTCCAGCAGACAGAACGGCGCCGGGTTGAGCTGGAAGATGGCGAAGACCAGGGCAATCGCCGTCAGCGCCTTCTCGCCACCCGACAGCAGGTGAATCGTCTGGTTCTTCTTGCCGGGCGGCTGCGCGATCACCTGCACGCCCGAGTCCAGGATTTCATCGCCCGTGATGACCAGCTTGGCCTGCCCGCCGCCGAACAGTTCGGGGAACATGCGCCCGAAGTGCCCGTTCACGGTCTCGAAGGTGCCCGACAGCAGCTCGCGCGTCTCGGCGTCGATCTTGCGGATGGCATCTTCCAGCGTGTTCATGGCCTGGGTCAGGTCCTCGGTCTGCGCGTCGAGGAAGGTCTTGCGCTCGCGCGCCAGCTTCAGCTCGTCCAGCGCCGCCAGGTTGACCGCGCCCAGGGCCGCGATCTCGCGGTGCAGGCGGTCGATCTCGCCCTGCAGGCCGTGCATGCGCACATTGGCCTCGGCAATGGACTGGGAGACGGCGGCCAGGTCGGCGCCCGCCTCTTCAAGCAAGGTGGAGTACTGCTCCAGGCCCAGGCGCGCGGCCTGCTCCTTGAGCTGGAATTCGGTGATGCGCTGGCGCAGCGGGTCCAGCGCCTTTTCCAGTTGCTGGCGGCGTTCGTCGCTGGCGCGCAGCTTGTTGGTCAGGTCGTCATATTCGCTGCGGCGCGCGGCCACGGCCTGCTCGCGCTGCATCTTCAAATCCAGCGCATCCTGCAGGCCGCCCTGGGCCGCGGCATCGGTCAGGCGCGTGAGCTCGTCCTGCGCGCGCTGCTGCTCGTCGGCCAGCGAGCGGGCCTGCTGGCTGGCGGTCTCTATGGTGCGGCTGAGTTCGCCCCGGCGCGCTTCCAGGCTGCGGCGCGAGAACGTGGCCTCCTGGGCCTGGCGTTCCAGCGTGCGCAGCTGCTCGCGCGATTCGTTCAGGCGCCGCTCGGACTCCAGCACCTTGTCGCCGAGCTGTGCATGGCGCTCCTGGCTGTCGGCCAGTTGCATGTCCAGTTCCTCGAAGCGGGCTTCGGCCGCCACGCGGCGCTCCTCGATGTCGGACAGCTGGGCCTCGACCTCGGCCAGGTCGGCGCTGATCTGGGCATTGCGTGCACGGGCCTGCTCGGCCAGTTGCGACAGGCGCAGGGTTTCGACCTGCAGCTCGTGGGCACGGCTTTGCGATTCGCTGGCCTCGCGCCGGGCGCCGACCAGGCGCTGCGAGGCCTCGGCATAGGCGCTTTCGGCACGCACCAGGGCCGTGCGCGATTCGTCGGAGATCAGCGCCTGGGCGCGCACTTCCTTTTCAAGGTGCTCGATTTCCTGGGCGCGTGCCAGCAGGCCGGATTGCTCCGAGTCCTGCGCATAAAAGCTCACGCTGTGGCTGCTGACGGCATGGCCCGTGGGCACGTAGACGGTTTCACCGGGCCGCAGTTCGCTGCGGCGCGACAGCGCCTCTTCCAGCGTGGGCGCCGTGTAGCAGTCCTGCAGCCAGTCGCCGAGCACGGCGCGCAGGCCGGCATCGTTCACGCGCAGCAGGTCCGAAAGGTGCTGCCAGCGGCCAGCGGCCGGCGCGGGCGCGCCTTGCGGGGGGCTGAAGAAGGCCAGGCGCGCGGGCGGCGCATCGTGCCCGCCTGAGCCCAGAAAGCCACGCACCATGTCGAGCCGGCCCACTTCCAGCGCGCCCAGGCGCTCGCGCAGTGCGGCCTCCAGCGCGTTTTCCCAGCCGGGCTCGATGGCAATGCGGCTCCACAGGCCCTGCATGCCGTCCAGGCCGTGCTTGGCCAGCCAGGGCTGGAGCTTGCCGTCTGTCTTGACCTTTTCCTGCAGGGCCTTGAGCGCTTCCAGCCGCGCCGACAGGTCCGCGTGGCGCGCGGCCTCGGCATTGACGGCCTGCTGGCGCGTGCGGCGGTCCTCGTCGAGCTGGGGCACGGAGTCCTGCAGCTCGTTGAGCACGGCATCGGCCATTTCAGCCAGTTCGCGCGCCTCTTCCAGCTGGGACTGCAGATTGTTCAGGCGGGCCTCGTCGGGCGTCTCCAGCGCGTTGCGGTCGGCGCGCAGGCGCTCGAAGCGGGTCTCGAACTGGCGGCGCTGCTCATCCAGGCTGCGCTGCTCGGCGGCCAGCACCTGGATCTGCTGCTGCACCTGGACCACGCTGGCGCGCTGGTCGGTGTCGGCCTTCTGGGCATTGCGCAGGGCGTCCTCCAGGTCGGGCAGGCGCATGCTCTGCTCCTCGACCTGGGCGGCCAGCATCTCGGCCTGTTCCTCGGCGTCCATGCCGGCGCCTTCGAGGTTCTCGATCTCGGCTTCGGCTTCCTCGCGGCGGCTGTTCCACAGCAGCACCTGCTCGGACAGCTGCTGCAGCCGCTGCTGCACGCGCTGGCGGCCTTCGAGCACGTAGCGGATCTCGGCCTCCAGCTTGCCGACTTCGGCCGTGGATTCGTAGAGCTTGGCCTGGGCCTGGTTGACCTGGTCGCTGGCGTCGTAGTGGGCCTGGCGCAGGGTTTCGAGTCCGCTTTCGTTGTTGCGGATGTCGGCCATCCGCTCTTCGAGCTCGTTGACGGCCTGCAGGCCCTCAACGCGCACGCGGTCCTGCTCGGCCTCGGCCTCGGCGCGCTTGAGGAACCACAGCTGCTGCTGCTTGAGCGTGACCTGGGACTGCAGCGCGTTGTACTGGGCCGCCACCTCGGCCTGCTTTTCCAGCCGGTCGAGGTTGTTGTTGAGCTCGCGCAGGATGTCTTCCACGCGCGTGAGGTTCTCGGTGGTGGCCGAGAGCCGGTTCTCGGTCTCGCGCCGGCGCTCCTTGTACTTGGACACGCCTGCGGCCTCTTCCAGGAACAGGCGCAGTTCCTCGGGGCGCGACTCGATGATGCGGCTGATCGTGCCCTGGCCGATGATGGCGTAGGCGCGCGGGCCCAGGCCCGTGCCCAGGAACACGTCCTGCACATCGCGGCGGCGCACGGCCTGGTTGTTGATGAAGTAGCTGCTGTTGCCCTCGCGCGTGAGCACGCGCTTGACGGCGATCTCGCCGAACTGGCCCCACTGGCCGCCCGCGCGGTGGTCACTGTTGTCGAACACCAGCTCCACGCTGGAGCGGCTGGCCGGCTTGCGGTGCGTGGTGCCGTTGAAGATCACGTCCTGCATGGACTCGCCGCGCAGCTCGCTGGCCTTGCTCTCGCCCAGCACCCAGCGCACCGCATCCATGATGTTGGACTTGCCGCAGCCGTTGGGGCCCACCACGCCCACCAGTTGCCCCGGCAGCATGAAGTTGGTGGGCTCGGCGAAGGACTTGAAGCCGGACAGCTTGATGGAATTCAGGCGCACGATGCAGGCAGATGGCGGTCCGCGGCGAACGGACGAATGAGGACGTGGGGGAACAACAGGGAAGCTCGGAATGATACCGCGCGCCACCCCTGCTCAAGAATGGAAAGCGGCCCGCGCGGGGCCGTGTCGAATGTCAAGAATGGTTTGAGGGGGCGTCCGGCACCCCGCTGCCATCCGTGCACTCCACCACCTGGGGTCGGTCCTGCGCCTGCTGCGGCAGGTTCGCCGGGCTCAGGGCCGGAGGGCGCGACGCAATGGCCTGGCGCACCAGTGCCTCGAAGCTGCGCACGGGCACGGGCGGACTGAGCAGGTAGCCCTGCCAGGCATGGCAGTGCTGGTCTTCGAGGAATTGGCGCTGCGCCTCGGTCTCCACACCCTCGGCGATGACCTGCAGGCCCAGGCTGGTACCCAGGGCGACGATGGTGCGCGCAATGGCCGCGTCGTTGGGGTCGCTGAGCACGTCGCGCACGAAGCTGCGGTCGATCTTGAGCTGGTCCAGCGGCAGGCGCTTGAGATAGGCCAGCGAGGAGTAGCCGGTGCCGAAGTCGTCCAGCGAGAACCCCACGCCGTGTGCCTTGAGCGTGGCCATCTTGGCCGCCGTGTCGTCCACGTCGGCCAGCAGCAGGCTTTCGGTCAGCTCCAGCTTGAGCAGGCGCGGATTGGCACCGTGCTCCTTGAGCGCCTGCAGCACCTGCTCCACGAAGCGCGCCTGGTGGAACTGGCGCGGGCTGACGTTGACGGCCAGCATCAGGCAGGCCATGTCCGGCTCCGCCGCCCATTGCGCCAGTTGCCGGCAGGCCTCGCCCAGCACCCATTCGCCCAGTTGCTGGATCAGGCCCGTTTCCTCGGCCAGCGAGACGAAGAGCGACGGAGGCACCAGCCCTTCACGCGGGTGGTTCCAGCGCAGCAGGCCCTCGGCGCCGACGATGCGCCCGTTCGCCACCTGCGGCTGGTAGTACAGGACGAATTGCGAGCGCACCAGGCCCTCGCGCATTTCCTGCTCCATGGCGGTGCGCGATCTGAGCACGGCCTGCAGTTGCGGATCGAAGAACTGCAGCGTGTTGCGCCCCATGCCCTTGGCCTGGTACATGGCCATCTCGGCACGGCGCAGGACCTCGTCGGCACTGAGTTCCTGCTCGCCGAACAGGCTGGCGCCTATGCTCAGCGTGATGTGGCAGGACTGGCCACTCAGTTGCAGCGGTTGCAGCAGCAGCGAACGCATGCGCTGGACCTCGCCTTCGAGCTTGGAGGCGGCGTGCATGGAGTCCTTGCCCAGGTCCTCCAGAAGCACGACGAAGTCATCGCCGCTGTGGCGGGCCAGCGTGGCCTCGCGGCCCAGGGACTGGGCCAGTCGCTCGGCAATCATGCGCAGCAGCACGTCGCCCAGTTCCAGCCCCAGGCTGTCGTTGAAGGCCTTGAAGTTGTCCACGTCCAGCAGCATGACGGCGCCACAGCGCCCGCGACGGCGGCTGGAGGCCAGCGCCTGCTGCAGCCGGTCCACCAGCAGGCGGCGGTTGGGCAGGCCGGTAAGCGCATCGTAGAAGGCCAGGCGGCGAATTTCCTCTTCGGCGGTCTTGCGCTGGCTCTGGTCCTGCAGGATCAGCAGGCAGCCTTCGTCCAGCAGCATGCCGCCGATGGATACGGAGCGCGCGCAGCCGTCGCTGCCTATGAGCTGGTACTCCTCGGAGTTGAGGGTGCCGCAGCTGTCGGACTCGCTGCCATGGGGGCTTTGGGCAACGCGCGCCCGCGCCTGCGCAGCCTCGAAGCGGCGCTGCATGCGCTGGCGGCGGGCTTCATCCGGGCACATGTTGCGCCACCAGCCGTCGCCATCCATGCCGGCCGTGGCGCCGTGGCCTGCCAGGCGCATGAATTCCTCGTTCCAGTAGGCGAAGCGGCCATCCTCCTGCAGCATGGCCAGGCCCAGGGGCAGGCGCTGGATGACCATGCGCAGGTGGCGCGATCCGTCGCGCTGCATTTGCTGCAAGTGGCGGCGCGCGCTGATGTCCTGCACCAGGGCCATCAGCCGCAGCGATGGGCCGTGGCCCAGCGCGGAGATGTGCAGTTCCACCCAGACCAGGCTGCCGTCGCTGCGCCGCAGCTGCCGCTCGATCTGCAGGGCGCGGCGCTGGCCCGCAGCCAGTTCCTGCAGCAGCAGCCTGTCGCCCTCCACCGTTTCGGCGGCCACCAGGGCTAGCAGGGGGCGCTGGCACAGCTGCTGTGCCTCGTGGCCGGTGATGTCGCAATACCTGCGGTTCACATGCAGGACATTGCCGTTGGCCGCGTCGATCTGCACCACGCCCACGGCGGCCTGCTCGAACAGTGCCTGAAAGCGGGCATCGCTCTCGCGCATGCTGCGGGAAGAGGCACGCAGTTGCGCCCAGCTGGACGGATGGCGCCGCCACCAGGCTGCCGCCAGCGAGGCCAGCAGGACTGACACCAGCATGCCCAGCGCAAACAACACCAGGGGCTGGGCACGCTCGGTCCAGGACAGGGCCGTGCTCACGGGGATGAAGTTCAGCCGCCACAGCCGGTCCTGGGCCTGCAGTGTCTGCTCCAGCACCACCTGGCCGGTATCGCCCAGGCCTACCGCATCCTGCCCGCGCTCGGGCCAGGCAGCACCCAGATACAGCGGCAGCGGCGATACGCCGGCCGGCGGCAGGGGCGAGACCGGGCCTGCGTCATGCATGGCCAGCGCAAGCCGGCCCAGGAAGCCGCGCTCATGCAGGTCCTGCACCAGGTCGTGCACACGAATGCTGACGTCGGCCGTTCCCAGGAACAGCGGATGCGCGGCCGTGCCATCCGGAGACTGGTGGTCCGCCAGCGCAAAGACGGGCGCGCGCACCAGCACGGCGGTGGCATGCTCGCCGGGCTGCTTCATTGCAAACGGCGCCGAGACCACGGCGGCCGCGCTGTCCCGGCTGCGCAGCATGCTGGCCATGAGACTGGGGCGGTCGTGCATGTCCAGACCGGCGATGGATTCATTGCCTTCCACCGGCCAGAGATAGTCGATGAAGAAATAGTGGGGATCGGGCCTGAACGAGGCCGACGGATCCTGGCTGGCCTGACCGCGCTCCGTTGCGGCCCGCGTAAAGGTCAGCGCCTGCATGCCGGGCTGTATCTGTATGCGCAGCGCCTGCGCAATGCGCGCGAAGGCCTGCTGCCCCATCTCGGGAGAGGCGGCCAGCTGGTTGGCCACATGCTGGACCATGACGGCATAGGCATCCAGGCGCATCTCCAGCGCCTGGCGGGCAGACTGGGCCTGTTGCGTATGGCGCTGCAGGTCGATGCGCTCCAGCGCCCTCTGCTGCTGCAGGGCGAGCGCGGCGCTCAGGCACATGCCCACCGCCATGACGGTGGCGGCTGGCCAGGCGGTCCGGATGGCTACAAGCGTGCGCTGGGCAAAAGCTGACATGGAGCGGCTAAGGCTGAATAGGCAGTCACGGGGGAATCGGTCCAGGAGCACGGAACCACTCGTTGCCAGCCCCATGGCCAGCCACCCGAAAAGGCCGGGCAGGCCATGTGGAGCAGAGAGCGAGGATAAATGGATTTCGGCACCCGGCAGGCAAATCATATGTAAGACAAATCCTACAAACGCCTTTGCTCTATCGTCGGAATGCGCTCTTGCTGAAGACCTCCACGGGCAAACCCTAGACTGCAGGCAGCAAGGTGCTTGCACCCGGCCCCCTGTGCCGAGCCTGCCGGGCCTGCCGGGCCTTGCCGGGCACCAGGGGTGGAGGGCGAGGCATTGCACAAGCCCTCATCCATGAAATCAGAGGCGGCAGTTTTGAAACATCAACGAAACGGATCGTGCGTCAGCAGGTGGCGCTGCAGCCCTTCAGCCTCTGGCAGCACGCTGCGGGGCTTGCACGGGTTTCCCCTTGAGTCGGATGGCATGCTGCTTGCAACAAGCCTGGTGCACTGCCAACCATAACTCTGCAGGAGACACCAACCCATGAGCATCAACCGCCGCCGCTTTTGCGCCGCCCTGCCCGCCCCGCTGGCCGGCCTTGCGCTGCCGCACCAGGGCCTGGCCCAGGAGGCCTTTCCCAGCAAGTCGCTGAAGATCGTCTGCCCCTTCGCACCCGGCGGCGGTTCGGACTTCATTGCGCGCGTGGCCTCCAACGTGCTCAACGACAGGCTGGGCCAGCCCGTGGTGGTGGAGAACCGGCCGGGCGCCGGTGGCACGTTGGGCACCGAGTACGCGCTGCGCTCGGCGGCCGATGGCTACACGCTGCTGCTGGTGGCGGGCAGCTATACGGTCAACCCTTCGCTGTACAAGCTGCGCTTCGACCCCGTGGCCGACATGACGCCCGTGATCCAGCTGTCCAAAGGCGCCTACGTGGTCTGCGTGAGCCCCCGCGTGCCCGCCAGAAACCTGCAGGAACTGCTGACCTATGCGCGTGAGAACCCGGGCAAGCTGACCTTTGCCTCGGCCGGCAATGGCAGCCATCTTCACATCGTCACCGAGTACCTGTTCGGCATGGCCAAGGTCAAGGCCACGCATGTGCCCTATCGCGGCACGGGCCCGGCCGTGACCGATCTGCTGTCAGGCAACGTGGACATGCTGGTGGCCGGCACCGAGGCGCTGATGCAGCACGTCAAGAGCGGCAAGCTGCACGCCCTGGCCGTGACCACGGCCCAGCGCCTGCCCGCCTATCCCGAGATTCCGTCGGTGGCCGAAAGCGGCCTGCCGGACTATGACGTGGTGGCCTGGCACGGCCTGCTCGCGCCCAAGGGCCTGCCGCCCACCGTGCTGTCGCGCATCAATGCGGCGTTGGACACCGGCCTCAAGGCGCCGGCACTGCTGGCCCAGCTGGAGCCCACGGGCGTGTCCCCGGCAGGCGGCACACCGGCCCAGTTCGGCGCCCTGATCCAGTCCGAGATTCCCCGCTACGCCAAGGTGGTGAAAGACAACGAAATCCGCGCACAGTAATCGGCGCACAGCAATCGGCTCACGCAGGCCCGAGAATCCATCCGCCCCCATGACCTCCCGCTACAAGAAACCCCTGCCCGGCACCACGCTGCACTACATCGACGCTCGCGCCGCCGTCGATGCCCTCTCGCCCGGCGCCTGGGCACGCCTGCCCTACACCGCCCGCGTCCACGCCGAGAACCTTGTGCGCCGCGCCGATCCCGCGCAGCTGGACAGCTACCTGCTGCAGCTCATCGAGCGCCGGCGCGACATCGACTTTCCCTGGTATCCCGTGCGCGTGGTCTGCCACGACATCCTGGGCCAGACGGCCCTGGTGGACCTGGCCGGCCTGCGCGACGCCATCGCGGCCGAAGGTGGCGACCCTGCCCAGGTCAACCCCGTCGTTCCCGTGCAGCTCATCGTGGACCACTCGCTGGCCGTGGAGTGCGGCGGCTTCGATCCCGACGCCTTTGCGAAGAACCGCGCCATCGAGGACCGCCGCAACGAGGACCGCTTCCACTTCATCGAGTGGACGAAGAAGGCCTTCGCCAACGTGGATGTGATCCCCGCAGGGAACGGGATCATGCACCAGATCAATCTGGAGAAGATGTCCCCCGTGGTGACAGTGCAGGATGGCCTGGCCTTCCCGGACACCTGTGTCGGCACCGACTCGCACACCCCCCATGTCGATGCCCTGGGCGTGATCGCCGTGGGCGTGGGCGGGCTGGAGGCCGAGAACGTCATGTTGGGCCGCGCCTGCTGGATGCGCCTGCCCGAGATCGTGGGCGTGCGCCTCACGGGCCGGCGCCAGGGCGGCATCACGGCCACCGACATCGTGCTGGCCCTGACCGAATTCCTGCGCCAGCAAAAGGTGGTGGGCGCCTATGTGGAATTCTTTGGCGAGGGCGCCGACAGCCTGAGCATCGGCGACCGCGCCACCATCTCCAACATGTGCCCCGAATACGGCGCCACGGCGGCCATGTTCTCCATTGATGACCAGACGCTGGCCTACCTGCGCCTGACCGGCCGCGACGAGGCCCAGGTGCGCCTGGTCGAAGCCTATGCGCGCACCGCAGGCTTTTGGAGCGACAGCCTGGCCGATGCCCAGTACGAGCGCCTGCTGCAGTTCGACCTGTCCACCGTGGTGCGCAACATGGCCGGCCCCTCGAATCCGCACCGGCGCCTGCCCACCTCGGCCCTGGCCGAGCGCGGCATTGCCGATGCGGCCAAGCTGCAGGCTGCCCGCGCCCAGGAGGCGCAAGGCCTGATGCCCGATGGGGCCGTCATCATTGCCGCCATCACCAGTTGCACCAACACCAGCAACCCGCGCAACGTCATCGCCGCGGCGCTGCTGGCGCGCAATGCCAATCGCCTGGGTCTCACGCGCAAGCCCTGGGTCAAGTCCTCGCTGGCGCCGGGCTCCAAGGCCGTGGAGCTGTATCTGAAGGAGGCCGGGCTGCTCACCGAGCTGGAGCAACTGGGCTTTGGCATCGTCGCCTTTGCCTGCACCACCTGCAACGGCATGAGCGGCGCG
>NZ_BCZP01000027.1 GCF_001598795.1 Delftia acidovorans NBRC 14950
GCGACCCCTTCGCTGCGCTGCGGGGCAACCTGCGTCGGGCCGCCTGCGGGGTTCGCCGCAGAACTCACTGCGCGCTGCGCGCTCCGTTCAGACAACTGCGGCGAGTCAGTTGACGAAGCAGTCCTGTCCTTCGGCAGGACTGCAACCCCGCAGGCGGCCCGACGCAGGCGCTGACATACGGGGGGTGGGCTCGGGCCTTTGCTGCGCTCGGCCTGGTGTTTTTTAGCGGGGCATGTTGGTTCTGGTGGCGGGGGCCAGTTGCGCCGCGAACTCGCGCGCGGCCGCACTGTAGCTGGCGCCTCGGCGCCACAGCAGGCCTGCCGTGCGGATGAGCTGGGGGGCGACCAGGTGGATGGCCACCATGTCCGTGGCCTGCTGGGCGGCGCGTTCGGGGACGATGGTGGCCATGTCGCCCCAGCGGCACAGCGCGATCAGCGATTCCACCGAGCCCATTTCCGCGCGCAGCAAGGGCGTGACGCCTGCGGTGCGCAGTCCGTCCTCGATCAGGCTGCGCGTGTAGAACGTGCGCGGCAGCAGGGCCAGGGGCACGCCGGCCAGCGACTTGACGGACAGCGTGCGGCGCCCGGCCAGTGGGTGCGATGGGTTGACCAGCAGCATCATGCGTTCGTCGAACAGCGGCAGCGCGTCCAGCTCGGCGCGCTGGGGCGGGTGAAAGCTCACGCCCAGGTCCAGGCTGCCGTCCAGCAATCCCTGCTCCACGGGCGGGGCCAGCAGCTCGATCACCACCACGTTGACCTTGGGATAGGCGCGCATGAAAGCCGCCACGGCCGGGGCGACCAGGGTGTTGAGGAAGGTGGGAATCACGCCGATGGTCAGCGTGCCGGTCTGCAGCTCGCTGAGGTCGGCCAGCGCCATGCGCCCGGCCTCCACCTCATGCAGCGCACGCTCCGCATAGTTGCGGAACACCACTCCGGCCTGCGACAGCTTCAGCCCCCGGCCAATGCGCTCGAACAGCGCCATGCCCAGCTCCTCTTCCAGTTGGCGCAGTCCATGCGAGAGCGTGGACTGCGTGACATAGAGGTTTCTGGCCGATGTCGTCAGGTGCTCGGTCTTGGCGATATCGACAAAGTAGCGCAGCTGGCGCAGTTCCATGGGTGAAGGCAAGGGGGTGTTCGGCGGGCCAGTTTCTCACAGAGATACGGGCGCGCCGTACAGTTCACTCGCCGTCGTCCTGGTCCACGAACTCCACCAGCTCCGGCAGCATCTCCAGTTGCTGGATGGCGTCCTTGAGCCGCAGGCCAAAGCGTGATTCCGGCCGCCCGAAGGCGCCCTGCGCCAGCCGCAGCGCCGCCGTTGCCTTGATCCACTCCACCTCGAAGGCATAGCGGTCCGCATGCTGCTGGACACTCATGCGCTTGATGTGCTCCAGCGCCAGTTCCACGGCGCAGTCCACATCGATTTCACTGTCGTCCCTGTCGGGATCGTCGACCATCAGATCGATCAACTGCTGCAGCGTGCTCTGCACCAGGCCCAGCGACGCATGCATGGCCTGCCGCCAGGTGGGAAGAAAAGGTGGTTGGGGAGGGGCCGCCTGAGCGGCGATGAGGGGGTGCATATCTTGGTTCCTGCGTGAATCAAGAGAACCACTCGCTACCCTACGACAGGCGACGGGTGGACGGGATGTTCGTAACACGCACGCAGACGTGCGGCCATCCTTGCGGGTAGGCCCATCCCGTCCAAAACCGATCGAAGCGAATGCGTGCTGACGCACCCGCCCCAGGTATCTGGACATGACAAAGCCCCCTTTAAGGTGGGGGCTGCACCTCTACGTGTTTGGTGTTACGACACACCAAGCCTTTCGGCTCGCCGCAAGTTTAACGGCTGCGTATCAAGAAACCGGGCCGAGCGCAGCGAAGGCCCGAGCAAGCTCCCCGTATGTCAGCGCCTGCGTCGGGCCGCCTGCGGGGTTGCAGTCCTGCCGAAGGACAGGACTGCTTCGTGATCTGACTCGCTGCGGTTGTCTGAGCGGAGTTCACGCAGTGAACGCAGCGAGTTCCGCAGCGAACCCCGCAGGTGGCCCGACGCAGGTTGCCCCGCAGCGAAGCGAAGGGGTCGCGGACATCCGGGTCGCCTTTTCTTGGCCTACGTTCTTTTGGCGAAGCAAAAGAAGGTAGGTCGGCCGCCGGGCCGAAACCCGGCCTCGAAAAACAACCCCCCGGCAGGGACAAAAAACGGCACTGGGCCAAGACCAGAACAAGCCCCCCCACCTGTCACACCCCTGTAAACCCCCACCACCACACTCACCCCCTTCACCATCCCCACAAAAACCACATGCCGCTGAGCAAACTCCCCACATTGCAATCCCTGCTCCTGTCCCGCCGCCTGGCGCTGAGCGTCCTGGCCAGCGCCGCGCTGGTGGCCGCCTGCGGTGGCAGCGACAGCAACGACAGCACGACGCCCCCGGTGGCCAGCCAGCCCGCGACGGCCACGCTGGCCGTGCTGGAGACCACGGATCTGCACTTCAATGTGCGCAGCTATGACTATTTCAAGCTGGCCGAGGATGCCTCCTACGGCTTCGAGCGCACGGCCACGCTGGTGCGTGCGGCGCGCAAGGAGTTTGCCAATACGCTGCTGGTGGACAACGGCGACACCATCCAGGGCACTGCCCTGGCCGATTACGAGGCCGAGGTGGCCAAGATCCCCTGCACGCAGCAGCTGTCCATGTACAAGGCCATGGGCGCTCTGGGCTTCGATGCGGGCACGCTGGGCAACCATGAGTTCAACTACGGCCTGCCCTTCCTGAACCAGGTGCTGGGCGGCGGCCTGGATGTGGACGGCGTGGACAAGGCGCTCAAGTGCGCGGGCAATGGCTTTCCCATGGCGCTGTCGAATGTCTACAGCAGCAAGACCAAGCAGCCGCTGGTGCAGCCCTACGTGATTCTGGAGCGCAAGATCGCTGCCAAGGACAAGGATGGCAAGGCGGTGGAGCTGCCCATCAAGATCGGCGTGATCGGCTTCACCACGCCGGGCATCATGAACTGGGACAAGCGCTATCTGGAAGGCAAGCTCTACACCGAAGGCGCCGTGGAGTCCGCCCAGAAGTACCTGCCCGAGATGCGCGCCAAGGGCGCCGATGTGGTGGTGGCCATGCTGCACGGCGGCCTGGACGGCGCGGCCTACTCGCCGACGATGGAGAACCCCGGCCTGCACCTGAGCAAGGTGGCCGGCATCGACGCCATGGTCATGGGCCACCAGCACAGCGTGTTCCCCGATGCGGCGGCCACGCCGGCGTTCACGCAGGCGGGCGTGGACAACAAGGCGGGCACCATCAACGGCGTGCAGTCGGTGATGGCCAGTTCCTGGGGCAAGGCGCTGGGCGTGATCCAGCTGGCGCTGAAGTGGGACGGCAAGCAGTGGAGCGTGGACAAGAGCGCGGGCAAGAGCGAGCTGCGCAATATCCAGACCGGCAAGGACGCTGCAGGCAAGGCCACCTACGTGGCCGTGGACCCGACGGTGGCGCCGCTGATCGAGAGCCAGCACCAGGCCGCCATCCAGTACGTGAAGACGCCCATCGGCAGCACGGATTTCCGCATGAGCACGCTGTTCGCCGATGTGGGCGACCCGGGCGCCATCCAGATCGTCAACCAGGCGCAGCGCGACTATGTGGCCGACTATGTGAAGGCCAGCCTGCCGCAGTACGCGCAGCTGCCCGTGCTGTCGGTGAGCGCGCCGTTCAAGTCGGGCTTCCAGGGCGGCGCCGACTACACCGACGTGGCCGTGGGCCCGCTGGCCATCTACAACGCGGCCGACCTGTACCTGTACCCCAATACCGTGTATGCGGTGAAGGTGAATGGCGCCGACATCAAGGACTGGCTGGAGGCCGCCGCCAAGCGCTTCAACCAGATCGACCCGGCCAAGACGGGTGAGCAGCAGCTGATCAGCACCTTCCCGGGCTACAACTTCGACATGTTCACCACGGCCGATGTGCAGTACGAGATCGACGTGACCCAGCCCGTGGGCAGCCGCATCAAGAACCTGCAGTACCTGGGCAAGGCCATCGACCCGGCGCAGGAGTTCGTGATCGCCACGAACAACTACCGCGCCACCAGCGGCAAGAGCTTCATCGCCAAGCTCGACGGCTCCAGCGCCATCTGGGCCTCGCCGGACGCCAACCGCGACGTGGTGATCGGCTACGTGCGCAAGAAGGGCAGCATCACGCGCGCTGCCAATGGCGCGGCCAAGAGCTGGCGCTTCACCAAGGTGGCCACCTCGGCCAACGTGGTGTTCAGCTCCGGCGCCAACGCGCTGCCGGTGGCGCAGGCGGCGGGCCTGGCCAACATCTCGCTGGTGGCGGCCGATGACGGCTCGGGCAAGGGCACGTCCAAGTACCGCCTGGATCTGTCGAAGTAAGCCGGACCGACCATCAAAAAGCCCCGTGCCTGGCGCACGGGGCTTTTTGCATTGGTGGCGGCTTTCTGCGTGTTGAACGTGTTGAGCGTGCTCGGCTTGTTCAGCGTGCTCACCGAGCAGGAGGCATCTCGAACACCAGGCAGGTGGTGGTGGCGTGGGCGTAGAGCGTGCCATCGGGGCCGACCAGGCGCGCCTCGGCCGTGGCCAGCTGGCGGCCGCAGTGCAGCACGCGGCCTTCGGCGCGCACGCGCGGCACGCGCGGGGTTAGGGCCTTGACCAGGTTCACCCCCAGCTCGGCCGTGGTGTAGCCCCGGCCCGGCGGCATGCAGGTGTGGACGGCGCAGCCCAGCGCCGAGTCCAGCAAGGTGGCGAACCAGCCGCCGTGCACCGTGCCCATGGGGTTGAGGTGGTTGGCGCCGGGGCGGCCCTGGAAGACGGCGCTGCCTTCGCCCACGGAGATGAGCATGAAGTCCAGCGTGCGTGCAATGGGCGCGTAGGGCAGCTCGCCGCGCAGCATGGCCTGCATCAGCTCCAGCCCGCTGCGGCCTGCGACCTGGTCGGGGCGCGATACGCCTGCGCCGGGGCCGGCGTCCAGCCGGAGGGTGACCGCCTGTTCCTCGTCCAGCCAGGCTTGCAGGGCAGGGGAGATGGCGCCGGAGGTGGCGCTGGAGATGGCGCTGGAGGTGAGGCTGTGGGCGGCCTGCTCCGGGGAGTGGGTGCGGGTGTCCATGGAATGTCTCTCTTTCATTGGGAAAAGTGCGGGCGCCAGGCTGTCTGGGATGGCGGCGTGGATATTATTGTATCTACAACAGTTGTATATGCAATAATCTGCGCCATGCCAGTGAATCCAGACATCCTCGCCGTGCCCCAGGGCTGCACCAACCACCGCGTGCGCCAGCTCATGCGCAGCGTGGGCCAGGTGTATGACGCCCATCTGAACGAGACGGGGCTGCGCATCACGCAGTACTCGCTGCTCAGCCACGTGCTGGCCGCCAGTCCGGTGCGGCCCTCGGACCTGGCGCGGCGCATGCGCATGGACGCCTCGACGCTGACGCGCAACCTCAAGCCGCTGATCGACGCCGGCTGGGTGCGCATGGGCCAGGGCGAGGACCAGCGCAGCCGCCTGGTGCACATCACCGACGCGGGCCAGGCCAAGCGCGAAGAGGCCAAGCAAAGCTGGAAGACCGCACAGAACGAGCTCAACGCCCGCGTCGGCCTGGAGCGCGTGGCGGCCCTGCATGCGCTGATCGACGAATGCCTGGTGCTGCTCGATGGCGGCAATGGCGATGGCGCTGGTGGTGGCGCTGGCGACGGCAACGCTGCAGACGGCCCGCAGGCGTAGGCCCTACCGAATTCCCAACCCCCCGAAGAGACTCCCATGCTCTCCAACTCCACGGCGCGCTGGCTGCAGCGGCGCGGCATCCACTACGGCTGGCTGGTCGCGGCCATCACTTTCCTCACCATGCTGACCATGTCGGCGGCGCTGGGCCTGCCGGGCGCCATGCTGCAGCCGCTGTCGCGCGAGTTCGGCTGGAGTACGGAGCAGATATCGAGCAGCCTGGCGCTGCGCTTTGCACTGTTCGGCCTGCTGGGGCCGTTTGCGGCCGTGATGATGGAGCGCTTCGGCCTGCGTGCCGTGATGTGCATGGGCCTGGCCCTGGTGGGCGGCGCCATGGCGATGGTGACGCAGGCCACGCAGCTGTGGCATCTGTTTTTGCTGTGGAGCCTGCTGCTGGGCATGGGCACGGGCCTGACGGCGCTGGTGCTGGGCGCCGTGGTGGCCAACCGCTGGTTTGCGGCGCGGCGCGGGCTGGTCATCGGCGTGCTCACGGCCAGTGCGGCCACGGGGCAGCTGGCCTTCCTGCCGCTGGCCGCCTGGATGATCGAGCACTGGGGCTGGCGCTCGGCCACGGTGCCGGTGTTCGTGGCCAGTGCCCTGATCGCGGTGCTGGCCCTGCTGTTCGTGCGGGACCGGCCTTCGGACCTGGGCCTGGCGCCCTTTGGCGGCGATGCATCAGCCCCGCCGCCGCCGGCCATGGCCATGAACTTCGGCACGCCCTTCAAAGTGCTGGCCGAAGCCGCGCGCAACCGCACCTTCTGGCTGCTGGCGGGCACCTTCTTCATCTGCGGCCTGTCCACCAACGGCCTGGTGCAGACGCACTTCATCTCGCTGTGCGGCGACAACGGCATGGGCGCGGTGCCCGCCGCGTCGGTGCTGGCCATGATGGGGGCCTTCGACTTCGTGGGCACCGTGCTGTCGGGCTGGCTGTCGGACCGCTACGACAACCGCAAGCTGCTGTTCTGGTACTACGGGCTGCGCGGCCTGTCGCTGTTCTGGCTGCCGCATTCGGAGTTCACCTTCTACGGCCTGGGCCTGTTCGCCATGTTCTACGGGCTGGACTGGATCGCCACGGTGCCGCCCACGGTCAAGCTCACGGCCCAGCATTTCGGGCCGCAGAAGGTGGGGCTTGTGTTCGGCTGGATCTTCGCGGCCCACCAGCTGGGCGCGGCCACCGCTGCCTGGGGCGCGGGCCTGACGCGCACGTTGCTGCTGACCTATACGCCCGCGCTGTATGCGGCCGGCCTGGCCTGCCTGGTGGCGGCGGTGATGGCGCTGGTGATAGGGCGGGCGCGCAAGGCGGCGGCGGTGGCCGCGGCCTGAGCCCCATCACCGTTCACGCCATCCGCGCCCTCAGTACAGCTGGCGCTTGCCCGGCTGCAGCAGGACGACCAGGGCGCCCGCGCCACCTTCGGCCGGGCGGGCCTGCACAAAGGCCAGCACTTCCTTTTTCTGCACCAGCCAGCGCAGCACGCGGCCCTTGAGCACGGGGGTCTTGCCCGGCGAGCCCAGGCCCTTGCCGTGCACCACGCGCACGCAGCGTATGCCGGTGCGGTGGGACAGGCGGATGAACTGGCCCAGCGCCTCGCGCGCCTCGTCCACGCGCAGGCCGTGCAGGTCCAACTGGCGCTGGATGCTCCACTGGCCGGCGCGCAGCTTGTGCGTCACGTCCAGGCCGATGCCGGGGCGCCGGAAGCTGAGCTGGTCGTCGGTGTCCAGCAGGGTGCTGACGTCGAACTCGTCGCTCATGGCCTCCTGCAGCACGCGCTGCTCGTCCAGCTCCAACTGCAGGGGCAGCGGCTCGGGGGGCTCGGGGGCATGGAGGTGGCGGGCGTGCGCGGACTTGAGCGCATGCACCGGGCCCACGGTGTTTTCGAACAGCTTTTGCTCGGCCAGGAGGCGGCGCGCCGCCTCGGCGCGCTGCTGCTGGAGCAGGGCCTCTTGGGCGGCGGCTTCGGCCAGTGCGCGGCGCACTGGCGCGAGGTCCTGCAGGCTGGTGGCTTTCAAAGTCATGGTGACGCCGGTTGTACCGCAATTTCGGCACCCCGGCGGCCATGGCGCCCTCTCAATGGCCGGCGAGCCTAGAAGCGATAGCGGGCGCTGACCTGGACGTTGCGCGGCGCGCCATACATGCCCGAATACCACCAGCCCGACATGGCCGCTATGTACTTGCGGTCGAACAGGTTGTTGACGTTCAGCGTCAGCGACAGCTGGTCGCTCACGTCATAGCGCGCCATGAGCCCGGCCACGGCGTAGGAGGCCTGGCGTGCGCTGACCTGCTTGCCGACCTGCCAGGCTTCGCCGCTGTACTCGATGCCGCTGCTCCAGTTGACGCCACCGCCCAGGGTGAGGCGGCGCCATTCGCCGGGCATGCGGTAGGTGGTCCACAGGCGGGCCATCTGGCGCGGGAAAGTGGTGTTGATGCGCTGGCCCGTGGCGTCTTCGGAGGCGCTGAAGTTGTAGGAGGCGGCAATCGACCATTGGCGGTTGATGGCGCCGTTGACTTCCAGGTCCAGGCCCCGCGTCTTGGCGCCCTTGATGGCGCGCGAGGCGGTGGTGGTGGTGCCCGGGATGAACTGGCCGGGATCGGACTCGGCCAGGTTGTCCTGGCGGATGAGGTAGACGGCGGCGCTGGTGGCCAGGCGCCCGTCCAGGAATTCGCTCTTGATGCCGGCCTCGTAGGTGTTGCCTTCCTGCGGGTCCAGGAAGGAGCCGTTGCGGTCGCGCGAGGTCTGCGGGCTGTAGATGGTGGCAAAGCTGGCGTACAGCGTGTGCTGCGGGTTCAGCGTGTAGACCAGGCCTGCGTAGGGCGTGAACACGCGGCGTTCGGACGAGGGCGAGGTCTGGTGGTATCCGTCCGTGGTGTCGGTGCGGTAGTCGCTGTCGTAGTTGAACAGCTTGCCGCCCACGATGAGCTTGAGGTCGTCGGCCAGCGCGAAGCGGCCGGCGCCGTACAGGCTGGTCTGGCGGCGCGTGCTGTCGAAGACCACGAAGCGGTCGCCGAACACCGGGCTGCCGCTGCTGTCCCACTGGTAGATGTTGACGGGCTTGTTGCGCAGGCCCGTGATGTCGAAGCTGCCGTCGGTCAGGCTCTGGAAGTCGGTGTAGTCGAAGCCCAGCACCGCCTCGTGCTCGCGCCCGCCCAGGTTGAAGGGGCCGCGCAGGTTGATGTCCACGGATTTGTTGCGCAGCCGGTAGTCACGCCGCTCGGCGTTGAGCGACAGGCCATCGCCGGTCTCCCGGTCGAACAGGCTGTTGTTGACGGCCAGGTAGACCGCGTCTTCGCGCTGGTTGGAGCGCAGGTAGTTGGCCGAGAGCTTGAGCTGCCATCGGTTGGCCAGCGCCTGCTCCAGCGTGACGAAGGCGCTGGTGGAGTCGGTGTTGAAGCGGTTGTCGCGGCTGGCCGGGTTGAAGGAGACGGGGAAGTCGGTCTGCCGCCCATCACTGCTGAACAGCGGAAAGCCCAGGTAGGCCATGGAGCCGCGCGAGCGGCCGCGCTGGTGGTCCAGCCCGGCGGTGAGCTTGAGCGTGGAGGTGAGGTCGGCCTCGATCACGCCATAGAGCACGTCTTTTTTCTTGCTGTAGAAGTCGATGTGGCTGTCGCCCTCCTGGTGCACGGCGACCAGGCGGCCGCGCACGCTGCCCGAGGCGTTGAGCGGCGAGGACAGGTCCAGCACGCCGCGCCGGTTGCCCCAGGAGCCCACGCTGGCCTCGGCCGAGCCCTGGAACTGCGCCGTGGGCTTCTTGCGCACCATGTTGACGATGCCGGACGGATCGCCCGCGCCCGTGGTCAGGCCCGAGGCGCCGCGCAGCACCTCGATGCGGTCGTACAGCGCCATGTCGGCAATGCTTTGCGTGGGCAGGGCGTCCAGGCCCAGGAATTCGGTGTGCGTGCTGACGCCGTCGAGCTGGTAGTTGGTGATGGGGTAGCCGCGCGCATTGGCGTTGCTGCGCTCGGTGCCCAGCGCCGAGGTGGAGATGCCCGGCACGCGCGCCAGCACGTCGCTGATGCTGGTGAGGTTTTCGTCCTCCATGCGCTGCTGGGTCATCACGCTGACCGACTGCGGCGTGTCGCGCACGCTCAGCGCCAGGCCCGTGGCCACGCCGCTGGGGCCGCGCGCGGTGTAGCTGCCCGTGCCTTCGGTCGTGCCTGCCCGGTCGGCCTGGGCGACCACCTTGACCTCGGCCAGCGCATGGTCCTGGGCGCGGCCCGGCGCTGCCGTGGCCGTTGACGCCGCGGGCGCGGCGGCGGAGGCCAGCACCGTGAGCGTGCCCTGGGGCGTGCGTGCCAGCCGCAGCCCGCTGTCGGCCAGCGCCAGCTGGGCGGCCTGCTCCACGCTGTAGCTGCCCCGGATGGCGGGCGCGCGCTTGCCGGCCAGCAGGGCCGGGTCGGCGCTGATGCTGCGCTGGGCCTGACGGGCGATGCGCGCCAGCGAGTCGTCCAGCGCGCCGGCGGGCAGGTCCCATTCCAGCGTGGCGGCTGCCTGCGATGTGCTGGCCGCCGCCGGCTGTGCCCAGGCCTGCGGCGGTGCGGACAGCGACCAGGCCAGCGCGGCGGCCACGGGCAGCAGCAGCGAGGGCGGGCTCAGCCTGCGGTGTGCGGGCGTGCTGCCAGGCTGCGGGATACGGAGAGGGCGGCGTGCGGAGGCCATGGAGTCGGAGGTCCTTGTCGTTGCGGTGGAAATGAAGGGCTTTCATTCCGTATGTGCGACAAGGGCGGCAAAACCCCTCACGCGGCGCAAAAAAAGACTCAAGCGGGCCGGTCTCGCACGTCGATCACCGTCAGCCAGTCCCCCCAGCGGCGCACGCTGACGGGATGGGTGTCCACCAGGTCCTGCAGCACCTGGTCGGGCCGGGCCAGCTGGAACACGCCGAAGATCCGCAGGCGCGCGGCCTCGGGGCTGATGCGGATGATGCCGGCCTGGTAGGGCCGCAGCGCGTCGATCACCTCGCCCAGCGGCTGGTCGCGCACGTCGATGACGCCGTCGGCCCAGGCGGCCGGCGCCAGGTGGGCGGTGTCCTGCGTGCGGATGCCGTCGGCGTCGATCCAGGCGCTGCGGCCCTCCTGCAGCCGGTGCTGCCGGCCGTTCAGGCTGGTGAGCAGCACGCTGTGCTCCAGCACATGCACCAGGGTGCTGCCCTCTGCCTGGCGCACCATGAAGCGCGTGCCCAGCGCCTGGGCCGTGCCCTGGGCGCTTTGCACGACAAACGGGCGCAGGGGCTGGCCCGGCGCGCTGGCAGCCACCTGCGCCAGCAGCGCGCCTTCGCGCAGGCGCACCAGGCGGCGGGTGTCGCTGTAGGCAATGTCGGCGGCCGAGCGGGCGTCCAGTTCGATCTCGCTGCCGTCCGGCAGCCGGTGGTGGCTGCGCTGGCCGGTGCCCGTGCGCAGGTCGGCGGCCAGCGTGGTCAGCGGTGTTTGCCGGTGCACCAGCCATGCCGTGGCGGTGCTGGCCAGCAGGGCGGCCAACCCACCGCGCAACAGGCTGCGCCTGCGCGCGGCCTTCGGGATGGGCGCCACCAGCGCCTGCAGGCCCAGGGCCGCCGTGCCCCCGCCCTGCCGGCGCAACTGCACAAGGGCGGGCTCCACCCCGGCGGACAGGCGTTGCTGCACCATGGCCCAGGCCTGGGCATGGCCGGGCGACTGGCGCAGCCAGTGGGCGAAGGCGCGGCGGTCGTCATCGCTGGCGTGGCCCGAGTCCAGACGCACCAGCCAGTCGATGGCCTGATCGGTGGCGGCATCCATGCAGGCGATCAGCCGGGGAAGGCCAGCGGCGAGAGGTACAGGTGCACCAGGGCCTGCTTCATGTAGCGCTCCACCGTGGCAATGGACACGGCCATGGCTTCGGCGATCTCGGCGTGCCTGAGGCCGTCGAGCCGGCGCAGCAAGAAGGCCTGCCGCACCTTCGGGGGCAGGCCGTCCAGCCATTGGTCCAGGGCCTCGATGGCTTCGCGCACCAGGGCGTAGTCCTCGGGGGAGGGCGCCACTTCCTCGGGCAGCGTGGCCAGCGCATCGAGCCAGGCCTGCTCCAGTTCGCGCCTGCGCCAGAAGTTGTAGAGTACCCGCTGGGCCAGCGTGGTCAGGTAGGCGCGCGGCTCCTGGATGGCATGGGCCTGCCGGGACGCCACCACGCGCTCGAAGGTGTCGTGCGCCAGGTCCTCGGCCTGGTGGGAATTGCCCAGCTTGCGCCGCAGCCAGCCGTGCAGCCAGTCATGGTGGGCGACGTAGAGCGTGTGCACCGGGTCGGCGGTGGACGGGGAGGGCATGGTGCAGCGGTTTTGCAAATGAGAATTTTTCTCATTTTACAGAGTCTGCCTACATCAGCCCCTCGCTGGCCATGGACAGCGAGGCACCGGGCGCCACGATCACATGGTCCAGCACCTGGATGTCCACCAGGCCCAGGGCGGCCTGCAGGCTCTGCGTGACGGCCTTGTCGGCGGCGCTGGCCTGGACCTGTCCGCTGGGATGGTTGTGGGCCAGGATGACGGCGCCCGCATGGTGGTTCAGGGCGCGCAGCACCACCTCCCGGGGGTAGACGCTGGTGCGCGTGAGCGTGCCCCGGAACATTTCTTCCAGCGCGATCAGCCGGTGCTGGCCGTCCAGGAACAGCACGGCGAAGACCTCATGCTGGCGCGCCGCCAGGTGCAGCTGCAGGTAGCGCGCCACGGCCTCGGGCGAGGCCAGGGCCGGGCGCTCGCGCAGTTGCTCGGCCATGGCGCGGCGCGCCAGTTCGAGCACGGCCAGGAGTTGTGCGCACTTGGAAGGCCCCAGCCCCTTGATGGCCTTCAGGTCGGCGTGCCCGGCCTGCAGCAGCCCGGACAGGCCGGCCCGGCCGGGCAACTGCAGCAGTTCCTGGGCCAGCTGCAGCACGCCCTTGCCGGCCATGCCGGTGCGCAGCACGATGGCCAGCAGTTCGATATCGGAAAGCGCCGAGGGGCCGCGCGCCGCGAGCTTTTCGCGCGGCTGGGCCTGGGCGGGCAGGTCTTTGAGAGCCATGGTTCAGCCAGGTGGGGGCGCCGCAGGGACACCGTTGCACGGGGCGTGGGGGCATGGATGTTTTTCTACAATACGGGCCAGTTTATCGGGACTTCCATGACCTCTAGCGCTTCTTCCTCGGCCCTCCCCACGGTCCAGACCGGCTCGTTCCTCACACTGCACTACCGCCTGTCCGGGCCTGCAGGCGATGTGATCAACACCTTCAACGACAAGCCCGCCACGCTGTCCCTGGGCGCGGGCGAGCTGTCGCCCGCCGTCGAGCAGCGCCTGCTGGGCCTGGCCGAAGGCACGCGCACCACATTCGAGATGCCGGCCGGCGAAGCCTTTGGCGAGCGCAACGGCGACATGATGCAGTGGGTGGCGCGCAAGCTGATGAACGAGCTGGGCGACCCGCACGAGCAGTACGCGCCCGGCGACGTGGTGCAGTTCCCCACGCCCGACGGCCTGGGCAGCTACGCGGGCGCCGTGGTGCAGGTGCGCGAGGACGGCGCCGTGCTGTTCGACTTCAACCACCCGCTGGCGGGCCAGCCGGTGACGTTCGAAGTGCAGATCATCGGGGTGCTCTGAGGTGCTGGATTCGACCTCGCCCCAGGAAATCCTGCTGGCCGAGCCCCGGGGCTTCTGTGCCGGCGTGGACCGCGCCATCGAGATCGTGGAGCGTGCGCTGGCCAAGTTCGGCGCGCCCATCTACGTGCGCCACGAGATCGTGCACAACACCTTCGTGGTCAACGATCTCAAGGCCAAGGGAGCGATCTTCATCGAGGAACTGGACGACGTGCCGCCCGGCTCCACCCTGGTGTTCAGCGCCCACGGCGTGAGCCGGGCGGTGCAGGAAGAGGCGCGGCGGCGCGGTTTCTCCATCTTCGACGCCACCTGTCCGCTGGTGACCAAGGTGCATGTGGAAGTGGCCAAGCTCGCCAAGGAAGGCTACGAGTTCCTGATGATCGGCCACAAGGGGCACCCCGAGGTCGAGGGCACCATGGGCCAGCTGTCCGAGGGCATCCACCTGGTCGAGGACGAGGCCGATGTGGCCCGTGTCACCCCCCGCCAGACCGAGAAGCTGGCCGTGGTCACGCAGACCACGCTGTCGGTGGACGATGCCGCCGGCATCACGGCGGCCATCCGCGCCCGTTTTCCGCAGGTGCGCGAGCCCAAGCAGCAGGACATCTGCTACGCCACGCAAAACCGCCAGGACGCCGTCAAGGTGCTGGCGCCGCAGGTGGATGTGCTCATCGTCGTGGGCAGCCCCACCAGCTCCAACAGCAACCGCCTGCGCGAGCTGGCCGCACGCCTGGGAACGCCCGCCTACATGGTGGACAACGCGGGCGAGCTGTGCGAGGAATGGTTTGCCAATGCCGGGCGCGTGGGCCTGACGGCTGGGGCCTCTGCCCCCGAGGTGCTGGTGGACGAGGTCATCCAGCGCCTGCGCCAGCTGGGCGCGCTGTCGGTGCGCAAGATGGATGGCATCGAGGAGACCGTGAAGTTCCCGCTGCCCAAGGGCCTGAAGATCGACGCGGCCACTGGGCTGGAGATCTCCGTGGGCAAGCAGCCCGAGACGGGCGGCTGAGCCGCAGGCGCAGCGGACATTGGCCAAAAAGCAAACGGGCGCCTGGCGCCCGTTTTGCATGGTGGGGCCGAAAGCCTCAGCTCCACAGATCCAGCGGCGGATCGGAGGCCACGGCGCGCAGGATGTCGGTGCGGCTGATGAAGCCGGCCAGCAGGCCCTGCTCATCGGTCACGGGCAGGCCCGGCAGGCCGGTCTCCAGCAGCACGCCGGCCACGCGGCGCAGGTCGGTGGTGGTGGCCACCGTGGGAATGGGGGAGATCATGACCTCGTTCACGGGCCGGCGCGCCAGGGCAATGGCGTCCTTGATCGCACCGGGCTCGGGCAGCAGGTCCAGCGGCGCCATGTCGGCACGCAGCAGCAGCCCGACCACGCGGCCACCGGCATCCAGCACGGGGGCCTGGGCCACGCCATGCTCGGCCAGCACGCGCCAGGCGTCGTTGACGCCGGCCTCGGGCGATACCGTCACGGCCTCGTGGCTCATCACGTCGGCCACGGTCTGCAGGGGCTGGCGTGGCTGGCTGGGGCCTTTTTCCGTGGAAAGGTAGGCATCGACCGCTCCGCGCAGCCGCGGCGCGGGCTCCGGCGCGCCGGCAGGCTGGCCCGCGAGGTCGGCCAGGATGGCGGGGAACGAGGCGGCGGCGTCGCCCGCCATCACATCGGCCGAGCGCGTGCGCAGGGCCTGCGGGCGTTGTACGCGGCGCACGGGCGCCACCTGGCCCAGCCGCTCGGCGGGACCGCGAAACATCTGTCCGTTGGGACCGAAGACAAAAAACATGGGTGCTCCCGGGTGCGCAAACCGCTGTGGGCGGCATATCGGAAGTATCGGCGCTGGCGCGGGATTTCTGTAGCGGCAAGACCCCCAACGGCCAGGGGCGGGCGCTGCCATGGAGATACCGCCTAAAATTGCCGGCTATGCTCGATATCCTTCTTCTTCGCAAAGACCTTGACTCGGCCGTCGCACGGCTGGAGACCCGCAAAAAGCCCCAGGCCTTCCTGAATGTGGAGGCCTTCCAGTCCCTGGAAGCAGAGCGCAAGTCCCTGCAGACACGGACCGAGGAGCTGCAGTCCAAGCGCAACCAGCTGTCCAAGCAGATCGGCATGCTGATGGGCAAGGGCGAGAAGGACGCTGCCGAGGCCGCCAAGGCCGAAGTCGGCAGCCTCAAGACCGAGCTGGACCAATCGGCCGCGCGCCTGGAGCAGATACAGGGCGAGCTGCAGACCATGCTGCTGGCTGTGCCCAACCTGCCGCACGACAGCGTGCCCGTCGGTGCGGACGAAAGCGGCAATGTGGAGGCGCGCCGCTGGGGCGCGCCCAAGACCTTTGATTTCGAGGTCAAGGACCATGTGGACGTGGGCCAGCCGCTGGGGCTGGACTTCGACATGGGCGTCAAGCTGTCGGGCTCGCGCTTCACCGTGATGAAGGGCCCCATCGCCCGCCTGCACCGCGCCCTGGCGCAGTTCATGATCGACCTGCAGACCGACTCGCATGGCTACACCGAGTGCTATGTGCCCTACGCCGTCAATGCCGACTCGCTCAAGGGCACGGGCCAGTTGCCCAAGTTCGAGGGCGACCTGTTCGCCGCCAAGAAGGGCGGCCAGGACGGCGAACCCGTGCCCGACAACGCGGCGCTCTACCTGATTCCCACGGCCGAGGTGCCGCTGACCAACTTCGTGCGCGACGTGGTCGTGGCCGAGGACCAGCTGCCCATCAAGCTCACGGCCCACAGCCCCTGCTTCCGTTCCGAGGCCGGCAGCTATGGCCGCGACACGCGCGGCATGATCCGCCAGCACCAGTTCGACAAGGTCGAGATGGTGCAGATCGTGCATCCGGAAAAGAGCTACGAGGCGCTGGAAGAAATGACCGGCCACGCCGAGGCCGTGCTGCAGAAGCTGGGCCTGCCCTACCGCGTGATGAGCCTGTGCACGGGCGACATGGGCTTTGGCGCGGCCAAGACCTATGACCTGGAAGTCTGGCTGCCTGCGCAGAACACCTACCGCGAGATCAGCTCGGTCTCCAACTGCGAGGCCTTCCAGGCGCGCCGCCTGCAGGCACGCTTCAAGAACGCCCAGGGCAAGAACGAGCTGGTGCACACGCTCAACGGTTCCGGCCTGGCCGTGGGCCGCACGCTGGTGGCTGTGCTGGAGAACTACCAGAACGCCGACGGCTCGGTGACCATCCCCGAGGCGCTGCGCCCGTACATGGGTGGACAGACTTTGCTGAAGGCCTGAATTTTTAGGCTATAATTTCAGCTTCGACGCTGCGGAGAGGTGGCAGAGTGGTCGATTGTACCTGACTCGAAATCAGGCGTACGTGCGAACGTACCGAGGGTTCGAATCCCTCCCTCTCCGCCAATGTGTCAGCAAACAAGCGCCTTCCGAGGCGCTTTTTTGTTGTGCCCATCAATCTACCCATCATTGGATGAAGCGATGGCAGGCTTAGCGAAACGACCTGGTTTCCATGACGACCAGGAGCGAACGACGCCCATGGGGTTGGTCCGCTACGGGTATGAGTTCTTGGAGTCTGCTTTCGTTATGTACGAGCGTGCGGCCCAGCCAAGACCTCCACTGGTTCCGTGTCCACCAATCCCAGTCTTGTATCTTTTGGGGCATGGGTTGGAGCTCACCTTCAAGGCTTTTCTACTGAGCAAGGGTGTCACTCTCAAGCACATTCGCTACGAGCTGGGCCATGATTTGGAGGGGGCATTCAGCAGCAGCAAGGAAAACGGCCTTGGCACAGTACTTCAATGGCAAGCTTCTGATGAGTCTGCGCTGACTTTGTTCAATGTGATGTACAAGGCGAAGGAGCTGGAGTACATAGTGACAGGAGCAAAGACCATCCCTTACTACCCACTGCTGCAGAACTTCTCTATCAAGCTGTTTGATGCGGTTGCTACCCCCATCGGCTTCCGGAAGCGTCTTGCCACGTGGACCTTGGATGAGTCGCCAGTTTGACGTATTGCTGAGCATCGTCAGGTGCGATGGCTGGACGTTAAAGCTTTAACAAAGAATCAAAGAATCAAAACGCCCCGAAAACCCGCATGGATGCTGGGTTTCGGGGCGTTTCTGTTTGATTAACAAAATTCAAACGGGGGAATTTTTTGCGCGTGCGGAACAGGGCGGCTTAGGCCGGCAAGGGCTGTGGACTTCGGTCCACCCACTGCCCTACGATCACCAGACACCAAGGAGGCATCGATGATTAAGGTCTACGTGGACACAGGGGGCGAGATGCCGGGTCTGAAACACCTCAGGGCGCGAGGCTTGGCGGGTTCGGTCCATTTCCCTTATGAGCAACGCCTCAAACGCATTGACACGACTGCAAAGCCATCCAATCTGTCTTGGGGCGGCAGCGCGGCGTCTCATGCCGATCTCGCAGGCATGTCTTGGTCCGACACTGGCGAGAAGCCGATGCATGCGGCGATCGCAAAGGTTATTGGCGCGCACAACGTGGCCGACGTTCAACACCTAGCCTCTGCCCATGCGGCCGGCTGCGACGCTATGCTCACCTCCGACAAAGGCGACATCTGGCGTCACCGCGACGAGCTGCACGCGCTGCTCGGCATCCGCGTCTTTCATTCCGCCAGCGAATGGCCAGATTTCGTGGTTTTCTGCGAGAACAGCGCCTCCTAGCACCCGCGCCCTCTCCCTTTGCTGGCCCGACAATGCCTCTGAGGCGCGTCAGCCAGGCTCAGGCGCTTACGATCAGGCTCCCCTATCACCGAACGATGGAGTGCAAATGGAGCAATCTCAGGACTACAGGCTTGTCCTCTCTGCCAGGATTTCAGCGCTGGAGAAGGTTGTGGAGCAATTGGCTGTCCAGCAACTATCTGGAATGGACAACGCGGCGCAGCTGGTGGCGGAGATGCGAAGGGCGGCGATTGCTTCTTTGGAGATCGCACCGATGAACACAGGCGGCGTCCATCTCACGCCTCAGCAACAAGAGTGGCTCAGAAGAGAAAACATCCAGAGCAAGCACCAGACGGAAAAGCTCTTTTCTGCAGTGGAGCGCTCTTTGAGCACCAGCTAGCCCCGAACAAGCAAAAGCCCCGCTGGGCGAGCCATGCGGGGCTTTGTTGCGTCTGGGCCTGCGGTAGTTACGCGCGCACGCCCTTGACCACTGCGAATGTCTGCGGGTAGGGGATCACCACATCAGCGCGGACGTGGCAGGCAAAGCCGATTTCGCCGGTGGATGTGAATACCTCGCGCAGTAGTTGGATTCTCACGTTCTCGCGCAGCAGGGAGTTGCAGCCATAAAAAAGGCCCGCGTTGGCGGGCCGTGCTCAGATCTCGAGGGCCTTGCGGTCCTTGCCTTCAATCCAGCGCGGCGGTTTGCCCCGGCCGGTCCAGGTGGCTCCGCTGGCGGGGTCGCGGTATTTGGCCACGCCAATGCTGGCGGACTTGGCCTTGCCGGTGCTGAAGATGTCATCCTGGGTCAGACCGAACTGCTCGACGAGTTCGCGGACCTTGGCGATGACTCCGCCTTTTTCCGCCTTCAGGGTGGCGGCGATCTTTGCCTCAAGCTCGGCCTTCTGCTGGAGGAGGGTTTTGTAATCTGCTGTCATGTATTCCTCATGGATAGTGTGCTACACAATGACGCATTCTATGGAGACAGGGCCCATGTCGCATGTGGGACATCGTTGGTGTTTGCACCTAGCCTCTGCTCCGCCTGCCCCCAGGCGCTGTGCGCGGACCGGGCCTAGGCCTCTGCAAATTCGCGCCTGGCGCTGAAGTGCAGGATTTCGGAATCCTGCGCTCCCCCCTGTCTTTGAATGACGATGGTGCCGTTGGAATGCAGATAGATGCGGATGCCCGGCAGGGTGTCCGAATCCAGATGGCAAGGGCTTTTGTCGAGGTTTTTCCAGCCATGTTCTGCGCACAGCGTGCGTTGCCGCATGCGATTGAGCAATTCCCGGCGAGCGCCAGCGCCTTCGCAGATGCGCATCCAGAGCAGCAGCAGCATGTCGTGTGCCTCCTGGCGGGATGAGCAGGGAGGCATGTGCTTCAACTGGTTCAGCAGGGTGAAGAACCGTTCCTCTGCGCTGATTTCGAGTGCCATGTTTGCCTCCTGTGTGCCTGGATATGCATCAAAGTGTAGGCAGGCCCGGTTCCGCGAAGGTGCGGCGTTTGGCGACAGCGCCGGTGGCGTTTTTTCCTGCGTGTTTGCAGGATTTCTGCCAGGGCGGCTGTCATGGCCCATGCCAGCCGTGTCAGTGCGACTGCATGCCCATGAGATTGCACGACATGGCGCATTGCTGGCAGGCTGCCGCGCAGGTCTGGCAATGGTCGTGGGAATGCTTGCTGCATTCGTCGGCGCAGGCTTGGCAGATCTGGGCGCACAGGCGGCAGATGTCCGGCGCATGCGGGCTCTGGCGCGCCATTGCGGCCACGGCCAGTTCGCAGATCTGCGCGCATTCCAGGTCCTGGGCAATGCAGGCGGCCATCATCTGGACGTCTGACTCCTCCAGGCAGGCGGCGGCGCAGGTATTGCAGGCAATGACGCAGGCCTGGCAGGCGTCCATGCAGGCCTTGTAGTCGATGGCAGGTGGGGTGGTATTCATGGCAGTTCTCCAGGAATGAGGGAGTGAAGTCGCGCAGGGCGTTCTTCCTTGGCCATTCGCTGGCAGCTATCCGCACCAAAGAAAACGCCCCGCGAACGGGGCTGTGTCAAAGACCGCAAGGGTCGGGATTTACAGGTAGGGAACGCCGTAGTAATCGTTCACGCGGCGGCCATATTCATCGGTGTATGCCGGAGCCGTATCGCGCTCGTAGCGGGGCGCGTTGTCCAGTTGCTCACGCGTCAGCGACACCACGTAGCCATTCATGTTGGGCTCGTACTTGAGGGATTCCCAGGGCAACGGATAGCGATCCGTGCCGATGCCCAGGAAGCCGCCGAATTCCATGACGGCATAGCGCACCTTGCCGGACAGCTTGTCGATCATCAGCGTGTCTATGGTCCCCAGCTTGTCGCCTGCCGGGTTGTAGACATTGGTGCCGCTGACGGTTTCAGAAGAAATGACGCTCGATGCGGTGTTGGGTGTGACCATGACGTTCTCCAGTGAGTGGGTTTGTGCTGACCCGCCAGCGCGGTGCGTCTGGCGGCTGAGCGATGCGGCTTTGAATGGGGCGCGGTAGCCGGCCTGTCAAGAAAACCTGTGCATCGCCTGGCGAAGTCGAAGCCTGTGTGCTTCTGGGTTCTAGCTTAGGACGGCATCTGCGGGCACCGGGTAGTCTGGCCGCCGCGACGGGCGTAGGAGGTGCCTTGGGCGGCGGAGGCCAGTTCCTACGAGCCCCTGTAGTCAAGGTCGGCGGGGCTGCGGGCCTTGGCTGACGCGGGGCAGCAGCCTGGGCCGGCTGCGGCGCGGCAGGGCGAGGCGTACAACAAAACGACAGGGCAATGAAGCGCAGGCAGTCCCGCATGCGTGTGGCATGCCCCGAAGGAGAGCCCCATGAATGCAAGCAACAAGCCATCCATCCAGCCCATCCAGCCGGTGTCCACGGATGCTCCCGAGGATGAAGACCTTGCCGAGCAGGCACGCCCCGGCCACGGTGTTCCTTCGCAGGACCCGGATGCATCCGCGCAGTTCGAACTGTCGCCCGAGGATGCAGAGCGCGAGTCGCGCTCGGTATTCATCGGCGGCGGCGTGCTGGCCGGAGCCGCTGCAGGCGCTGCGGCGGGTGCTGCGATTGCCGGCCCGGTGGGCGTGGTGGTCGGCGGCACGGTAGGCAGTGTGGCCGGTGCGCTGGGCGGCGCGGCCGCTGGCGCCGTGGCACCTGCGCAGGGCGCGGAAAAACCGTCGCACCCCGGCAGCAAGTCTTCCGGGTGACAGGGAAGGGGTGGTGGCGGGCCCTGTGTAGCGCAGCGGCCATGGACGGGTGTGGGTGCATCCCGTATACAGAGGCCTGTCCACTTTCTTCCCACCCCAGATGGCCAACGTACTCATCGGCATCGTCGCCGCAATCCATGTCTACATCCTCGTGCTGGAGATGTTTCTCTGGGACAAGCCGGCCGGACGCCGCGCGTTTGGCCTGACGCCCGAATTTGCCCAGCAGACCAGGACACTGGCCGCCAACCAGGGCCTGTACAACGGCTTTCTCGCCGCCGGGCTGATCTGGGGGCTGGCGCAGGGGGCCGATGGCCTGGGCTTCAAGTACTTCTTCCTGATCTGCGTGCTGGTGGCCGGCGTGTATGGCGCCGCCACGGCCAGCCGCAAGATCCTCTGGGTGCAGGCCGTGCCGGCTGCTGTGTCGCTGATTGCGCTGTACCTGGGCCTTTGAGCGCGCCCAAAGCGCCCAAAGCTCCCAAAGCGCTCAGGGCGAGCTGGCCGTGAAGGTGACCTGCCCGGTGTAGGTGCCTGCCCTGCGGGAGGCCAGGTTGGCATAGGACAGGGTCCAGTTCGCCGTGCGCTGGGTGACCAGCCCCGCAAAGGCGGTGGCCACCACGTTGACCGCTGCGCCCGTTCCCGTATTGGGTATCAGCGGCGCGGGCAGGTTGCTGTCGCTGGTGGCGATGGTGATCTCCGACAGCGGGATGGTATTGGCCCCGCTGGCCAGCGCCGTGGTGGCGGTGGCGCGCAGCGTGACCTGGCCTGCGTTGCTGCGCACCTCCACCGGCAGCACATTGCCGCTGGGCGTGATGCTGAAGCTGGGGGCCGCGCCGCTCCAGTTCACCGAGGTGTTGCTGCCCGCCACGGGCGTGGTGGGCACGCCAGGGATGGACGGGGCGAGCACAAAGGCCACGCTGCTGGTCGTGCCGCCGGGCGTGGGCCATGTGCCGTCGCCTATGCGAAAGAAGATGAACTTGTCGATGGCGATGGTGAAGTCCAGGTTCACCGAGGTGCTCAGCGGCACCAGCAGGCTGGGGCCTGTGGTGCTGGACGCCGCATGCACGGTGTGGCCCAGGCCGCCCAGCGCCATGGACAGGGCCAGCCACGCCATCGGCCTGGTTGCCATCACTTCAGTTCCACATCGATCTTGAAGCTGCCTTTTTCCCAGTCCAGGCTGCCCTTGGCCTTGACCGGATACGCGGGCTGCGGGGCGGGCTGGCCGTCTTCGCCCTTGGGCATGAGGGCCAGCGTGCGTGTCTGGCCGGGCAGTATGGGCGTGCCTTCCGGTACCAGTTCGAAGCGGCGGCCCTTGTTGTCCACGGCGTCCAGGCTTCCTTCCAGCCGGCCATGGGCATCGCCGGTGTTGCTGACGGTGACCAGGGCGCGGCGCGTCTTGCCGTCTTCGGCCATGGAAAGCTGGCGAATGTCCAGCTGGGGCGCAGCGCCTCCCAGCGTCAAGTAGACGGCCACCGCGATGCGGCCCGTGACAGGCAGGCTCAGGCTGGCGCCGCCGCTGCGTATGACGGTCTGCTGCGCGGGCTCCACGCCTTCGATGGCGATCATGAAGCGGCATTCGCCGCGCGGCGCATCGGCAGGCGGCTCCACCTGGAAACGGAAGGCCTTCTTGCTGCGGCCTGCAATCGTGACGCTGCGCCGCTCCAGCAGCACCCAGGGCCGGCAACTGCCGGGCAGCAGTTCGTCGTGGTAGGTGATGTCGCCCGTGTCGGAATAGGTCCAGTCGATGGTGCGCATGGCCACCTCGGTGGGTGCCGAGGCCAGGTTGTGGATGTCCAGCGATTGGCCCGTGCGCGCACCCGGCTTGGCCGACAGCTCGAAACGCGAGGGCGCCACGGCCAGCTCGAACGGTGCGGCGGCGGCGCCGCTGCAGGCGATCAGAAGGGCCAGTGAAACGGCGATGGGAGGAGCTTTCATGGCAGGGTCTCGATCTCGAAGTAGGACTCGAAGCTCAGTGCCGAGCCCTGGGTCAGGCGCAGCTCGGCGGGGTCGATGTGCAGCGTGAGGTCGAAAACCTCGGCCATCCAGGGCGTGCGGACCACGCCGTTCCAGACCTGGACCCGATCGCCGGGCCGGCCCGTGCCGCCCGCAAAGACGCCATTGCCGCGCCACTGCACCTGCATGCCCGCAGGTGAGCGCAGGCCCGTGACCAGGGCGGGAATCACATAGAAGATGCGCGCCGTGCGGCCGACATGGGGCGCCGTGGCCAGCCGGTATTCGATGCGTCCCATGGGCAGCTCCAGCAGCCGCTCGCCGACGACCCTGGCCCGGGCGAAGTCGCTGCGGACCTGGGACCGGGGCGAAGCCGAGTCGTCCAGCCGCGCCACTTCGGCATGCGCCGCGAGGGCCGTGGCCCAGGCCAGTGCCATGCACAGGAGCGGCCAGGCCAGCGGCCTCATACCATCGATGCCGTGAAGCGCACGGTGCCCTTGTAGTTGCCGCCCGGGTAGACCACGTCGTTGTCGTAGGTGAACTGCAGCACGGTGCCGGTCAGTTGCCGGGACTGGAAAGTCCAGCCCAACGCAGGGCAGAGGATGCCCGTGCAGAACGAAGCATTGGCGTTGTAGCTGGCGATGGTCTGGCTGGCGCTGGCGGTGAAGCGGCCGCTCTGTATGTCGCCGGAGGCGGCGGTGTCGTTGCCGGTGGCCACCCAGCTGATCTTGCTGAAGGGAATCGTCGCGCTACCGCAGCCTCCCGACTGGCATGCCAGGGCGGTGCTCGAATCGACGACCAGCGTCACGGGCCTGGAGATCGCCGTGCCCAGCATGGGGCGTGTGGGCGCCACGGAGATGCCGATGCTGGGCGTGCCCGTCACAGGGGCCGGCGTGAGGCCGACATTGGCCCCCGTGACGCTGAAGGCCACGGTATCGACCGTGGCGCCGGCCGTGCCCACGCGCAGCGTCAGGCTGTAGTTGAGGGGATCGTTGTCGGTCACGATGGTGAAGACGGCCTGCACGGGCGGCACGGCAACGGCAAGGGCCGCTGCGGCCAGCAGGCGAGGCAATGCCTTGTCCATCAGATGCCCTGGGCCGTATACGTGATGACGTTGGTATAGGTATTGGCAGCCCAGCTGGCCGGCGTACCTCCCAGCGCATACGCCCAGGTTCCCGTCGCAACCACGTTGGAGGGGAACGAGGTGGATGCGCAGGCACCCAGATTGGGCCCGGGGTGGGGCAGGTTACCGGTGGTCGTGACGGTGAAGTCCGCGTTGGCGGGGCCGCCCGTGGCATTCCAGGCGCCGACCGCGCAGTTGATGGTGCCGGCGCCGGCATTGGTCCAGGCATAGACCGTGAGCGTGGCGGCAGCCGAGGCGGTGGCCACGGTGGGCGCGGCGCCGTTCCAGTCCACGTTGGTGTTGTTGACGGAGGCCAGCGGCGTGGTGGGTACGCCGGGGATGCTCAGCGTTGAGGTCCAAGTCACCGTGTCCACCGTGGTATTGGTCGAGCCCACGCGCAGCAAGATGAGCTTGGGCACGGTCACGCTGAGGTTGACCTTGGCCTGGGCCGTGATGGTTCCGGTGCCCGATCCGTACTGGCTCTCGGCCATGGCAGGCAACGCGGTCAGGGCCAGGCCGAGGCCGCCGAGCGATGCGGCCAGCAGGCGTTGGGCGATGGGTGTTCGGTTCATGGAATCTCCTTGGATGGAACGGGTTGCCTGGGAAACCTGTGCGCCTCAATCACTCACTCAGTCAGTCATTCACTCGCCCACCTTGACCACGGCAATCGACGCCGAGGCCTGGCCGCGCAGGGGCACGTGCACGCTGCTGGTGTTGTCGCCGGAGGCGCCCCAGGGCAGCGGTACGCTTTCCTGGGTGAGCGACAGCCGGTGGTGGCCCGTGGGCACCACCGGGAATTCGAACTGACCATCGCGGTCGGTCACCGTGCGGTAGCGGCCGTCAAGCACCACCTCGACGCCGGCCACGCCCACCTCGCCCGCCTGCTGTTCGCCGTCGCGGTTGGCGTCGTAGAACACGCGGCCGGACAGGCTGCCGCCGCCCACGCCTTCACCGGGTGCGCCTGCGGCCGCATAGGCCGTGCCCGCGCTGCCTTCCCAGCGCAGGTAGACATAGGCGGTCTTCTCGTCGCTGCGGTAGAGGTTGGGCAGGGAAGAGGGCGTGGGCAGCAGCGAGGACCGGGCCTGGTTGAAGTGCGCCATGAAGCCCATGCGCCAGCCCCAGCCCAGTTCCTTCTCGGCCGACAGCGAGCCCGACAGGCCCCGGCTGGTGTAGAGGCTGCCGCTTTGCGAGGTGTAGCGCAGGTTGCCGGCCAGCTGCAGCCCGCTTTCCAGCCAGTAGCGCCATTGCAGCCCGGCCGTTGGATAGTTGCGCGACATGCCGCCGCTGCGGTCGCGCGCATAGCCCAGCGTGGTGGTGAGCTCGGACCGCAGCGTTGCCTGGCGTGCACCAGCCCAGTCCTGCTCCCACTGCACCTCCTGGCCCGTGGCGGAGGAGTCGCCCAGCACGATGAGCTCGTTGCGCCGAACGGTCAGCATGAAGCGGCTGCGCGGCCAGTCGAAAAAGCGGGTCTGGTAGAACGCGCTGCCATAAAGGCTGCGCGATTGGCCGCCGCCTGCGGTGCCCGCATCGTTGCGCGTCTGGTAGGCGCTGAAGCTGCCGCCCACGGCCGTGTGCCGGTCGAACTGGTATTGGGCATTGCCATTCGCCCCCAGGCGGCGGTAGCCCGACAGTTGAAAGCCTGCATCCTGCGCCGTGGTTTGCGGCGTGCGTTCGTAGTCCAGCCCCATGCCCCAGCTCAGGCGGGTGACATGGCGGTCCACGCGCCAATAGGCGCCGCGCGCCGCGCTGGACAGCGCGTAGTCGCCAAAGTGCAGCTGGGGCTGGGCTGCATGCAGGCCGAATTCATGGCGGTAGGCGCCCGCGCGCGCGCTGGCCTCGATGAACAGGCCCTGGGCGCTGCGGCCCTCCGTGCCGGCGGTGCCTGCCGCTGGAGAGGACAGGGGCGCGCTGGTACGGCTGCCCAGCAGCGTGGTGCGGAGCCTGAAGTCGCCATCGCGCAGCACGCCGCGCCCGTAGCCCAGCGAAGCGGCCCAGCTGGTCACGCGCTTGCTGCCCAGGCCCAGGGCGGAGCCGGGGTCGTATTGCGTGTCATCGCCGGGGTAGTGCCTGGGACTGTAGTAGGCGGGAATATCGTCGGCCTGGTCCAGCTGGAAGGCGGCAAACCAGGGGCCATCCAGCCGCACGGTGGCGCCCAGCCAGCCCAGCGTGCCCTGGTTTTTCTCGAACCCGGGGTAGGGCCCTCCCGTGAGAAGGCCGCGCTGGCCGTAGCCCGCGCGCATGTCCAGATCCGGGCGGAAGATGCGCGCCGAGGCGCCGCGCACCGTGGTCGAGCCCAGCGACAGCCGGTAGTTGCGCGCCAGGCCATCGGTCAGCTCGCTGTAGAGGTCGCCCACGGCCGTGTCGGCAAAGGTTTGCGTGGTCAGCGGAAAGCCAAGGTTGCGCAGCGTGAAGCGCTCGCTCGTGGCTTGCCGGGCATAGCCCAGGCCGCCAATACTCAAGCCGCCAGTACCCAGGCCGCCCATACCCAGGCCATTGCCAAAGTTGTCGCCGCTCAGGTGCCGGCCTTCGGCCTGCAGGGTGAACTCGCCGTAGTTCAGTGTCTCGCGGCGGTATTCGAGGCGCTGGCCGATTTCGGTGGCGCGCTGGCGGCCATGGCCGGTGGTGCGGGATTCGCCCAGGCCCAGGCGGCTTTCCACCACCCAGGCGCGAAAGCCCTCGGGCTGCTCGGCTTCGGGCTCGGCGGCAGCGGACTGTGCGATCTCGTCCGGACCCATGAAACGGTCCTGGTAGGCAGGGGCGGCCCCTTCGGAGAGTGCCTTGAGCCGGGCCTGCTCGGCCTGGTCGCGGTCCAGGGATTCGATGCGTGCCTCAGCCATGGAGGTACCGGCAACGGCCGCCGAAGAAGGTGTTTGCGCCTGTGCGCCGCATAGAAAGACGGGAGCGGCTGCCAGGCTCCACCCAAGGCACGCGAACGGCAGGCGCGACCAGACTCCAGCGGGGCCGGCAACGGTCCGCGGCAGCGTTCGAATCATCAACCAAGATCCCTGCTTTATTCATCGGATGCCAAGCCATCTGGCCAAAACAACTGATCACAAAACCGCGGAAAATGGCTGAATGCGTGCAGCCACCAATTGAGCCCTGCAAATACCGGCGCTGCACTTCAAAGACCGGCCGTTGTCAATGGTGTGCCGAATGAGAGGTATTCAGGGTGAATATCATCGTTCCCTAAATGGCATGGTTTATCCAGTAGGACGACATGCTGCCGGATGGTAGGGGAAATGGTGATGCCATTCGATGTTCATCTGTGGAGCTGCGGTGCCTGGCTGGCATTGCCCAGAGGGCGGTTGGCGGGCTTTGCTTTTTGGCCATGGATGGGTTTCAGGTTTTCTATTGATAGCAATGAATCATTTGTTTTTCATGCGGCAATAGAGGCTGCTGGGCGTTATCTCCGTATTCGGGCAATGCATCTGTTGGAAAACGAGGGTTCTCATCAGATTCCGGCTGCTGGAGAATCACGGAATGGCGCAACTGAAGTGCGCCAGGTTCTGATTGGTTTTTGGACTGGTATCAGGCCAGGTTCATTGATGCAGGCTAAAGCACCTGCACCAATGCAAGCTGCCGCAATCATTTGCCCTGTCTTCATGAACTCTCAGGCGCATCACAGGCAAGGCCAACGCAGACCCCGGGCACCCTGGAGGGCGCTCGTGGTCATGGCGTTGGCTGTCGTTGTGACCCTGGTGGCAGGCCTGTACCCCTGGAATGCCCCGCAGCATGGCAAGGCGGCAAGCCGCATGGAAGGCTTTGCAGGCGGCGCGTCCCTCATGACCAAGAAGCGCCAGTTCCATGTGGTCCAGCGGCTGAAGACCCACCGCCTGGCCGAAGCCGAGCGGCGCCAGTTGCTGGCCCATGACACCGGCGTGCGGAATGTGCGGGAGGCGTGGCAGGCACGGGAGGTGCGAGAGTTGCGTGCGTTGTCAGAGGTGCGGGAGGTGCGCGCGATGGCCGGCCCGCTCTCAGTCCACCAGCGCCTGTATGGCCTGCAACTGCGCCGCCAGCCCGGGCCGCGCGGCTGGAAAAGTCTCCTCGAAGGCGGCGGTGCCTATCGTGAAACCCGCGGCACCGCTGGCAAGCACGGCCGCGATGCGTTCGCTGCGATCAATGGAGCCGGCCACGACCACGGGTTTGTCCACCGCATCGCAGACCGCCTTGATCAGGGCCGGCACGTCGCCCCGGAAACGGTAGGCCAGCAGGTCCAGGCCATGAACGCCCTCCAGCCCCGCGATGCGGCGCGCGCTGGCCACGATGTCCTCGGCCGGCCCTGAAAGCACGCTCGGATGCCCGCTGATCCTGCCGGGAAACGGATAGTAGGCAATGCCGCTGCCGCGCAGCACGGGCAGCACCGCCTCGGGGCGCGTGCCGCCCATGAGAACGTCCACCCCGAGCTCGACCGCCGCGCGGGCCGAAGCCACCTCGCTGGCCTCGTCCAGGCTGACGACTTCCAGATAGACCCTGGCACCGCCCGCGCGGATGTCCCGGGCCAGTTCGCGCAGCTGGGGCAGGGGCAGGCCTATGTCCTTGAAGCCCACATGGCGCACGCCCTGGGCCAGCACTTCGCGCAGACGCTCGCGCGCATCGGCAATGGTCTTGTCCTGCTGCGTGAGCATGAAGATGAAGTCCGGGCGCTGCGCCTGTCCGCTGGCGCCGGAGCGGCCCGCCTGCACCATGGCCGCCGCCTGGCGCAGCGCGCAGGCCAGGCTGGCATGGTCCGCACGGCCCGTGCCGGCGATGTCGAAGGCCGTGCCGTGGTCCACCGAGGTGCGCACGAAGGGCAGGCCCACGGTAATGTTCACGCCCTGCTCGACGCCCAGGTACTTCACGGGAATCAGCCCCTGGTCATGGTATTGGGCGACCACCACGTCGAACTCGCCCCGGCGTGCCCGCATGAAGACCGTGTCGCCCGGCCAGGGGCCGTTGGCGTCTATGCCTTCGGCCCGTGCGGCTGCAATGGCGGGGATGATCACCGAGCGGTCCTCGTCCCCGAACAGCCCGTTCTCGCCGGCATGCGGATTGAGCCCCGCCACGGCCACACGGGGCCGGGCGATGCCGAACGCCCGGCAGGCCCGGTGCGCAAGGCGGATGGCACGCAGTTCGTTGTCCGGCGTGACTGCGGCAATGGCCTGCTGCAGCGGCACATGGATGGAGACCAGCAGCACCCGCAGCTCGTCATTGGCGAGCATCATGGCGAAGTCGCGTGTGCCCGAGCGCTCGGCCAGCATCTCGGTATGGCCGGGGTGGGGGCAGCCCGCGGCGCGCAGCGCCTCCTTGTGGATGGGTGCGGTCACCAGGCCTGCGACTTCGCCGGCCAGGGCCAGGTCGATGCCGCGCTGTATGTAGGCATGGCAGGCGGCCCCGGCGCGCGCATCGATGCGTCCCCAGGCCAGGTCCGCGGGCAGCCGGTCCCCGGTCTGGAGCACGAAGAGGGTGCCGGGTGGCACGGTGGCGGGAACCTGGGCCGGCGTATCGATGGCGTGGATGCGCGGCTGCACGCCCAGCATGTCGGCTGCCCGCTGCAGCCGCCCCGTGTCGCCGATGACGAAAAAAGGCGCACGGGGCCGGGCGGGGTCCATGGCCAGTTTGACGATGATCTCGGGGCCTATGCCCACGGGATCGCCCATGGTGATGGCCAGGGGTGCGGGGGCGATGGCGGGGGCTTCATTCATGGTCATTGCTGAAGGCTCAATCGATGGAGGTACTTTGCATGAAAATCGCACTGCAGAAAATCGATATGGATTCAGTATTCAGTTGATCAAAAGTCAATTGAAATTTCTCTCCACTCCCTTTCTTCGATGTGTCCGATGTGTCCGATGCCGCCCTCCAGTCCCATGGCCCCACCCACCCATATGCCGCCGCTGTCCGCCCTGCGTGCCTTCGAGGCCACGGTGCGCCACGGCAGCGTTTCCAAGGCCGCGCGCGAGCTGCACCTGACCGATGGCGCCGTGAGCCGCGCCGTGCGCGACATGGAAGAGGCGCTGGGCTTTGCGCTGTTCCAGCGCAGCAACCGCAGCATCATTGCCACCCCTACGGCGCGTGTGCTGGCCGAGGAGGTGGCCCTGGCGCTGGAGCGCCTGCGCGGCGCGCTGGGCCGTGCGCGGCAGGCCGCCGGGCCGGACCGGCCGCTGGTGCTGTCCTGCGAGCCCACCTTTCTGATGCGCTGGCTGATTCCCCGCCTGGGCGGTTTGCAGGAAGCGATCGGCACGCAGCGCGAGCTGCGCCTGGTGTCGGCCGGCGGCTCGGTGCCCTTTGCGCGCGAGGGCATCGATCTGGCCATACGCCGCGCGGATTTCGACATGGGCGCCGATGTGGTTGCCGAGCCCTTTTTGCAGGAGCACGTGGGCCCCGTCTGCAGGCCTGCACTTGCGAAGACGCTGGCACGCTCCGGGCCGCTGGGCTGCGTGCTGCTGCACACAGCATCGCGCCCGGACGCATGGCGGCATTGGAGCGAGCTGACCGGCGTGCCGCTGCAGCCCGGGCGCGAGGCCCGCTTCGAGCATTTCTACCTGAGCCTGCAGGCCGCCGTTGCCGGGGCGGGCATTGCCATCGGGCCGCTGGCGCTGGTGGCCGACGATCTGGCCAGCGGCACCCTGTGCGCGCCGCGCGGCTTTGTGGCCGACGGCTCGCACTACGTGCTCATGTCACCCAGGCCGGTGCATGACGAGGCCCGCTTCGCCCTGGTGCTGGAGTGGCTGCGCACGCAGACATTGCCGCTGGCGCGAGCCGACGCATGACTTGCGCCTGCCCGGCTTCACTGGTCGTGCTCGGACAGCTCCCGCCAGTGCGTGCGGGTGAATGCATAGACGGTTTCCAGCGCCGGTGACAGGCTGCGCGCGCCCATGCGCGCCATGCCGTAGCGGCCGCAGCGCCGGGGATCGGCGGGCAGGGGCACTTCGGCCATGGTGCCGCTGGCGCGCTCCTGGCGCGTGATGGACAGCACGCCGAACAGCAAGGTGTCCGTGGCCAGGGTCACGCTGCGCAGCAGTTCCAGGTTGTTGCAGTGCAGGGTGAACAGCTTGTCGGGCTCGGCTCCCTCGCCCCACAGCTCGGCCAGCTGCCGCGCCATGGCCGTGCTCAGCGTGGTGGTGGCCAGGGGGTAGCGGCGGATCTCGTCCATGCCGGGGTTTTGCAGCACGGGGTGGCCCGCGCGGCAGACCAGGCCGGCGGGCAACTCGCCCAGCAGCTCCATGTCCACGTCCTCGGCGGCGCGCAGCACATAGGCGTCGCCGACGATGGCGTCTATCGACTCATTGCGCAGCAGCTCCAGCAGGGCGCTGGTGGCACCCATCTCGGTGCGCACCTTGATGCGCGGATGCGCCTGCGCCATGTGGATCAGAAAGGGCTTGAGCAGCAGTGCCGCCGGGGCCGGCGCCACGCCAATGGCCAGTGCACCCTCCTGGCCGCCGCGCAGCAGCTCCAGGTCGCGTCGCAGCTGGGTTTCCTCCAGCCGCATGCGGCGCGCGCGCTCGGCCACCAGTTCGCCGAAGACCGTCAGCCGGGCGCGCCGCGCGCCCCGGTCGAACAGCTGCGCCCGGAGCTCGTCTTCCAGCGCGCGGATGCTGCGGCTCAGCGCCGGCTGGGTCAGGTGCACGGCGCGCGCCGCGTCTGAAAAAGTGCCGTGCTCGACGATGGCCAGCAAGTGCCGCAGCTTCTGGGTATCCATGCGAAGTCCTCATGGTTTGTTGGCAAATTTCTCATTTGAATTATAGGTAGGCACTTCCTAAGATCGCATCCATGGACATTGAAACGTCCTATAGAGCGGCCACAACCGCCAACTCTTTCATCGGAGCAAAGGAGACAAATCATGCTCAAGCTGTTCATCGGCATAGGCATCCCGTACATCGCGGTGATCGGCCTGCTTCCCTGGGTCGCGTCCGTCGATCGCTTCGTGTTCGGCGTGCCCTTCATCTACCTGTGGATCTTCATGTGGTTCGTGCTGACGTCGCTGTGCATGCTCGTGTGCTGGCTGATGTTCGACCGCCACGAAGCCGACGACGTGCAGTCGGCCTGAACGGAGCACCGCCATGACCACCGCAGTCTTTCTGGGCTTCATCGCACTGTCCCTGTACCTGGCCATCCGTTCCCGCACCGGCAAGGGTGCGCAAAGCGTGCATGACTTCTTCGTCGCCTCGCGCCAGTTCGGCGCCTACCTGGTGTTCTTCCTCGCCGCCGGCGAGATCTACAGCATCGGCACCATGGTCGGCTTTCCGGGCGGCATCTACGCCAAGGGGCCGACCTATGGCGTCTGGTTCCTGGGCTACATCCTGCTGGCCTATCCGCTGGGCTACTTCCTCGGCCCCATGATCTGGAAGGCCGGCCTGCGCCACAACGCCATCACCCTGCCGGACCTGTTCAAGGGCCACTTCGGCAGCCGCGCGCTGGAGCTGATCGTGGCCGGCTCGGCCATCCTCTTCCTGCTGCCCTGGGGCCAGCTGCAGTTCACGGGGCTGGTGGCGGCGCTCAAGGGGCTGGGCTGGAACTTCCAGCCGCTGCACCTGCTGCTGATCTCGGCGGGCCTGGCCTTCACCTACATCGCCATCTCGGGCGTGCGTGCCTCGGCCTATATCGCCATCCTCAAGGACATCCTCATGGTGGTGGCCATCATCGCCACGGGCGTGGCCGTGGGCTGGCATGCCGGGGTGGGTGATGTGTTCGCCGCCGCCAGTGCCAAGGTCAGCAACCACATGACCGATACGCAGCTGCGCTTTTCCATGAGCACCATGCTGTTCCAGGCGCTGGGCTTCTACATGATGCCGTTTGCCGTGCAGAACTTCTTCACGGCCAAGAGTTCGCACACCATTCGCCGCACCCAGATCGCCATGCCGCTGTACATGCTGATGTACCCGTTCCTGGTGCTGGCCTCGTACTACGCCATCAGCCAGAACCTGGAACTGGCATCGCCCAACGAGGCTTTCTTCGCCGCTGCCGTGCGCCTGCTGCCCGACTGGCTGCTGGGCCTGGTCGCCGCAGGCGCCGCGCTGTCGGGCCTGCTGGTGCTGGCGGGCATCTGCCTGGCCATCGGCCCCATCGTGGCGCGCAACCTGCTGCCCGGCCTGCCCGAGGCCAAGCAAAAGCAGGGCGCCAAGGTGGTGATCGTCATCTACCTGCTGCTGTCCATCGTGATGACGCTGCTCACCCCCAACCTGATGCTGACCCTGATCAACACCACCTACTACGGCGTGACGCAGTTCTTCCCGGGAATGATGGCCATCCTGTTTGGCTGGCGCATCCGGCCCCTGGCCATTGCCCTGGGCATCGTCTGCGGGCAGGCGCTGGCCATCGTGCTGTACCTGCAGCAACCGGACTTCGGCGGTATCAACCTGGGCTTCATCAGCCTGGCGCTGAACCTGCTGGTCACGGCCATCGTCCACTGCCTGCCGCGTGCTGCACACGTCAAGACCGCCTGAGGGAAACATCCCCATGAACCACGAAACCAGCGAGCGCGTGCGCATCTTCGCGGCGCGCACCATCCTCACCATGAACCCGGCCCAGCCGCGGGCCACCCACGTGGCCGTGCGCGGCGGCACCATCCTCGCGGTGGGCGGGGAGGCCGACATGGCCGCCTGGCCCGATGCCGAACGCATCGACCACCTGCGCGGCAGGGTCCTCATGCCCGGCCTGATCGAGGCCCACAGCCACCTGATGGAAGGCGCCATGTGGGATGCGGTCTACCTGGGCTACTTTGACCGCCGCGATCCCGACGGGCGGCTGTGGCCCGGCCTGCGCACGCTGGACGCCGTGCTGGCGCGCCTGGCCGAGGCCGAGCGTGCCCTGCCCGACGCGCAGGCCACGCTGCTGGCCTGGGGGTTCGATCCCATCCTCTTTGGCAGCAGCCGGCTGTCGGTGCGCGAGCTGGACCGCGTCTCGCGCACGCGGCCCATCGTCATCCTGCACGCCAGCGTGCACCTGATGAATGTGAACTCGGCCATGCTGGCGCTGGCCGGCATCGACGAGGACACCGATATCGACGGCATCCACAAGGACGCCGAGGGCCAGCCCACGGGCGAGCTGCAGGAGTTCGCCGCCATGTATCCGGTACAGAAGGTGATTGGCAGCGCGCTGTCGCTGGCCGCTGCCGAGCAGCGCGAGGCGATCTGGAAGTTCGGCCGCGTGGCCCAGCTCGCGGGCGTGACCACGGCCACCGACCTGGTCAGCGATCTCTCGGCCCAGGGCCTGGCTGCGCTGCGCGAAGTGACGGGCGACGCGGCCTATCCGCTGCGCATCGTCCCGGCCTTTGCGCCGCAGCGCAATCCGGAAGGCGGCGCCGCGCGCGTGCACGCCGCTGCCGCATCGTCGGCCAGCGACAAGCTGCAGTTCGGCCCCGTCAAGTTCATCGTGGACGGCTCCATCCAGGGCTTCACCGCGCGCCTGCGCGCTCCCGGCTACGCGGGCGGGCAGCCCAATGGCCTGTGGCTGATTCCGCCGTCGCAGCTGCCCGCGCTGTTCGAGCCCTTCCACCTGGCCGGGCTGCAACTGCACATCCACACCAACGGAGACGAGGCCACCGAGGTGGTGCTGGATGTGATCGAGGACCTGCTGGCCAGGCACCCGCGCGCCGACCATCGCCACACCCTGCAGCACTGCCAACTGGCCAGCAGCGCCCAGCTGCAGCGCGCCGCGCGCCTGGGAATGTGCGTCAACTTCTTCTCCAACCACCTCTATTACTGGGGCGATGCGCACGCCGGGCAGACCGTGGGTATCGAGTGGGCGTCACGCATGAATGCGGCGGGCACGGCACGGCGCCTGGGCATGGACTTTTCCATGCACTCCGATGCGCCCATCACCCCCATCAACCCCTTGTTCACCGCCTGGTGCGCCGTGCAGCGCGAAACCGCTTCAGGCCGCGTGCTGGGCGAGGCCGAGCGCCTGTCGGTGGACGATGCCCTGCATGCCATCACCATGGGCGCGGCCCGTACCCTGAAACTGGAGCAGCGCGTGGGCAGCATCGAGCCCGGCAAGCTGGCGGACTTCGCCGTGCTGGAAGACGATCCCCGCGCGGTGGCGCCCGCCGCCCTCAAGGACGTGAAGGTCTGGGGCACCGTGCTGGGCGGCCGCATCTTCCCCGCGCCCGGGTCCCAGCCATGAGCACGCCGGCCGCCGCGGCGCAGCGGGCGCCCATTCCCATGGTCGTCGTGGGCGGCTACCTGGGCGCGGGCAAGACCACCTTGCTCAACCGGCTGCTGGAGCGCGCCGATGGCCTGCGCGTGGCCGTGCTGGTCAACGACTTCGGCGAGATCAACATCGACGCCGCCCTGATCCGCACACGCAGCAGCGACGTGCTGCAGCTGGAAAACGGCTGCATCTGCTGCTCCATCGGCGGGCGGCTGGCCGAGGCCCTGGCCGCCGTGGGCGTGCGGCCCGACCGCCCGGACCTGCTGGTCATCGAGGCCAGCGGCGTCTCCGACCCCGTGCGCATCGCCCATGTCGGCATGCTCGACCCCGCACTGCAGCTCAACGCCATCCTGGTGGCGGTGGATGTCCAGGACGTCGATGAGCAACTGTGCGACCCGCTGGTCGGCGACATGGTCCGCCGCCAGATCGCCGGCGCGACGGCGCTGGTGCTGACCAAGGCGGATCTGGTGGAACCATCGAAGTTCGATAGGGCAAAAAGCCGCCTCGCCGCTCTCGCCCCCCACACCCAGGTGCTGACCGCGCAGCATGGCGACATTCCCATGGCTTTGTTCCTCGATGCAGTTCCCCGGCCGCGCCGTTCGCAGGGTTTGCTGGGAGCGGGCGGCGTCTGGCAGGGCGCCGCCAATGGCATGGCCGGCATAGGCAGCTTCTCGTACACCACGCACCGATGCTTCGACAAACAGCGGCTCAGGCAAGCGCTGCGCACCCTGCCCGTGCCCCTGCTGCGTGCCAAGGGCATCGTGCGGATGGCGGACCACTGCAGCGGCCAGGAAATCCATTGGGTGGGCGGGCGACTGCGCGTCACAAAGCTGCCTGTGGCACAGATCCGCGAATCCGCCTTGGTTTTCATTGGCTGCTTTGGCGACGAAGCGCGGCAACTTCTGTGCAAGCACTTGGACAGTGCGCTGGTAGAGGCTGATTAGGGCGCCTTATCTAAGGGCACCCAGCGGACGCGCCGTGTGCATGGCGGGGGCACGTCAGGTTGGGGGCAAGGCTGGATAAGCCCGTGTGGAAAAGAAGGGCTTTTTGAGCACCTCAAAGATAGCTTGCTACAAGAAAAATAGCTGCCGAGTCAATTAACCATTGACTTTGGACTCCACGTTCGACTGAAGCATCTAGGTGCAACAAGTGAGCGCGCCTATCAGATAGCTCCTGTTTTCCTATGTCTGCCTGGTTTTATGTTGTGTATAAATGTAGAATTTTTGAAAAATTCAATTGACCGCAGATTGTGATTGAGTCATCCAAGGCACACTGCAAGGTGAAGCATGAGTGCTGACTTGGCGTTAAAAATGATGTCGGACCTGTTCTGGACGGGTCTGATCGTATGTCTCCCGATACTGGGCCTGACCATGCTGACCGGATTGCTCATCAGCGTGGTGCAGGTGGTCACGCAAATCCAGGAAATGTCGCTGACTTTCGTTCCGAAGCTGTTCGTGGCTGCCGTCGTGCTGATCGTGTGCGGCCCCTGGATGCTGAAGAAACTGGGGCAGTTCGCAACCCAGCTCTGGACGCGCATTCCGGCGATGTTCTGAATCCCCACGATATGGATTCCCTGCCGCATCACTGGCTGCCGGCGATCGCTGGCACCTGGCTTCACGACGCGTGGTTAAAAGCTTTTCTTCCCTCGTTGCGGTTGGCTGTCGTGCTGGCAATGACCCCCGTGCTGTATGCCATGCCCATTCCCGGGCGCGTGCGTGCGCTGCTGGTGATCGGCCTGTCCTGGACGATGGGGCAATTGCTGTCGTTGCCACCGGCAGCGGCCGCACTGAGCATGGGTGGATTGCTCCAGGCGGCATGCGTGGAGGTGGCGCTGGGCATTGTGCTGGCGTTGGGCGTGCTGCTGGCATTCGCAGCCTTTTCCCTGGCGGGCAATCTTCTCGATGTGCAGATCGGGTTTGGCATTGCGCAAGTGTTCGATCCCGTGGGTAACAAGGCCGCGCCGCTGCTGGTGTCGGCATTCAACTATGTGGCCGTAGTCGGCTTCGTGCTGATCGATGGCCATCACAGCCTGCTGCGGGCCCTCGCCTACAGCTTCGAGCTGTTTCCGGCCGGTGCGAACTGGCCATTGGTTCTCGCCTCGGGCCCCGTCTTCAAGCAGGCCAGCGGGATGTTCATTCTTGGATTTGCGCTGGCCGCCCCTGTGGTGTTCTGTATTTTGCTTGTGGAGTTCGCCTTGGGCCTGGTCGCCAGAAATCTTCCGCAGATCAATATGTTGGTACTGGGCATTCCGGCCAAGATCGTTGTCGGGTTTGCCGTGATGTCGCTGTGGTTTGCAGGAATGGGCGGCGCCATGAACCGGGTCTACATGGGAATTTTCGACATGTGGGCGGCCGTCTTTCTCACTGCGTCCCATGGGGCGGGAGCGCGCTGATGGCCGAGCAGGATCTGGACCGCAATGAGACGGCCACCCCTTACAAGCTGCAAAAGGCCAGGGAAAAGGGCCAGGTTTCCAAGAGTTCCGACGTGGTGTCGGCCCTGGTGTTCACGGTTGCCGTTGCCTACCTCTCGTGGCAAGGATGGGATATGGCGCTTCGCCAGTTCCGGCTTGACCAGTTGCTGGTCATTCAAAGCTCTGCGGCCGGCCCCGGCGCTGAAATGCTGTGGCCCCTGATTGCCGGCATGCTCAAGGAAGCATTGGCCTGGCTGGCGCCGTTCGCGTGCACCGTGATGATTACCGCGGTGGTCGGCAATGCGATGCAGACGGGGCCGGTTCTCTCGGTGGAGCCCGTGGTTGCCGATTTCAACCGCCTCAATCCTGCCAATGGCATCCAGCGCGTGCTGTCCATGCGAGCCCTGTTTGACGCAGCCCGCGCCTGCGTCAAGCTGGGTTTGCTGATCGCAGTCGCCTATTTCTCTCTCAAGGACCTGGCGCCCCAGTTCTACAGCCTTTCCGGCCTGTCACCCCAGGGCTATCTCAAGACGCTGATTGCCGACCTGGGCAGCCTGGGTTTCAAGATGGCATTGCTGATGGCCATCATCGCTGCTGTTGACTGGGTGTTCACGCGCCGCGAATTCGCCAAGAAGATGCGCATGAGCAAGCGCGAAGTCAAGGATGAGCACAAGCAGCGCGAGGGCGACCCGCGGGTGAGGGCGCGACTGCGCGACTTGCAGCGTGAGGCGCGCAAGCGCAGCAAGGCCCTGCACCAGACCCGCAATGCGGACGTAGTGCTCACCAATCCCACGCATGTGGCCGTTGCGCTGCGCTATGTCCATGGAGAGATGGACTCGCCTCAGGTCGTTGCCAAGGGCGCAGGCCATCTGGCGGCGGCCATGCGGCAGATCGCCGCCAGGCACCGCATTCCTGTCGTGCGCAGTCCTGCGCTGGCTCGCCGCCTGTTCAGTGAACTCGATGTGGAGCACCACGTGCCGCCGCACCTGTTTGCCGATGTGGCCCGCATCATCGTGTGGATCTTCGCCATGCGCGAGCGCTCGGCGGCGGGGGCTGCGCCATGAAATCCCTGCAACGCTTTTTCGGCAGGCACAGCGATGTGGCCATGGTCCTGCTGGTGCTCGGTGTGCTGGTGGTGCTGTTTGCGCCCATCCCCAGCGGACTGCTGGATTTCCTGATCCTGACCAACTTCAGCTTCGCCTTCCTGATCCTTCTGCTGACCTTCTACATGGCCAGGCCGGTGGAGTTTTCCACCTTTCCGTCCCTGCTGCTGATCGCCACCTTGTTCCGGCTATCGCTCAATGTGGCGGCCACGCGGCTGATCCTGTCGGATGGAGACGCCGGACGTGTCATCGGCGCCATTGGCGCCTATGTGGTGGGGGGCAACTATGTGATCGGCCTCATCGTCTTCCTCATCCTCATCGTGGTGCAGTACGTCGTGGTCACGAACGGCGCGCAGCGCATCTCGGAAGTGGCGGCGCGATTCACGCTGGACAGCATGCCGGGGCAGCAGATGAGCATCGATGCCGACCTGAACATGGGCTTCATCGACCAGGCAGAGGCACAACGGCGCCGCAAGAACATCGAGAAGGAAGCCGGCTTCTATGGCGCCATGGATGGCGCGAGCAAATTCGTCAAGGGCGATGCCATCGCGGGCATCATCATCTTGCTGATCAACATCATCGGCGGCCTGGTCATCGGGGTGATGCAGCACAAGCTGCCATGGGCGCAGGCCCTCAAGACCTATTCACTGCTGACCATAGGCGATGGCATCGTCACCCAGGTCCCGGCGCTGATCATTGCCGTGGGCACCGGCATCATCGTGACGCGCTCGGCCTCGGACGGCAACCTGAGCCAGGAGGTGCTGCGCCAGATCACCTCCTTCCCCAAGACGCTGCTGCTGGTGGGTGCCGCGCTGACCGGCCTGCTGTTCTTTCCAGGAATTCCAGCCCTGCCGACTTTGGTGCTGATCGCTGTCGTTGCCGCAGTGGCGTGGGTGGTCTACCGCAACGCCAGCAACTCCGCCGAGGATGGCACGGCGCCGGCCGATGCGCAGGATGCCGCACAGCCAGCCGATGCGGCACAGAAAGGGGAGGATGACCCCTATGCGTCGCTGCAGGTGGAGCCCATCGAAGTCCATGTGGGCAGCGAGTGGGCGGCCCTGGTCAGCCAGCCCGGCAGTGTCCTCATGGATCGCATTGCCACCTTCCGCAAGCAGCATGCCCAGGACCTGGGCCTGGTCCTGCCGCGCGTGCGCTTCAAGGACGTTGCGCGGCTGGGGCAGGACCGGTACGAGATCCATATCGACGGCGTGGTGTGCGGGCGTGGCGAGGCGCGGGCCGACCGCCTGCTGGCCATCCATCCGACCGGCAGGACCGATGGAATGCCCGGGGAGCCCACGCGGGACCCGACCTACGGCCTGCCCGCACTCTGGATCGAGGAGCACCAGCGCGCCGCCGCCACGGTCGCCAAGTTCACGCTGGTGGACGCGCCCACTGTCTTCATGACGCATCTGACGGAAGTGCTGCGACGCGAATCGGCCACGCTGCTGACGCGGGCCGAGGTGGACCGGCTGCTCAATCGCGTGCGCCAGAACCAGGCCAGCCTGGTGGAAGAGTTGATTCCGACCGTGCTGTCCGTCAGTGACGTACAGCGTGTGCTGCAGAACCTGTTGCGCGAGAAGGTGTCGATACGGCATGTGGAAGCCATCCTGGAAACCTTGGCGGATGCCGGACGCCAGACCAAGGACGTACTGCATCTGACCGAGATGGTGCGTCTGCGCCTGGGTCACGCCATCTGCCAGGGGCTGGCGGGCGAAGGCGCCGCCCTGCATGTCATCACGCTCGACCCGGCCATAGAAAGCCAGCTGCTGCAAGGCCTGCAGTCCGCGCAGGCCGGCCTGCGCGCCGACGACGGCGCGGCCGCCCCGGCGTCCTTCGCGCTGGAGCCCAAGCTGGCTGAACAAATGATGCTCAAGCTCATGCAGCAGACCGAGCGGATGATGAAAAGCAATCTGCTTCCCGTGCTGTTGTGCGCCCCCGAGCTGCGCCGGCATGTACGCCTGCTGTCCGAGCGGATGATGCCCCACCTGCGGGTGCTGTCCATGGCCGAGGTGCCCCAGGCCATCGAGCTCAAGTCCTATGCCGTCGTGAGCCTCTAGCGGCACGCATCCTCCCATTCCCATTGCTCCCCAGACCATGCAAGAAGTACTCGCCCTCGCGCTGCAATCCATGCAGCAGGACATGCAGCGACTGGACCGGACAGGCCTGAACCTGGCCAATGCCCTGACGCCGGGCTACCAGCGCGAGGTTGTCTCGGCGCGGCCTTTGCGGCTGGGCACTCCCTCGTTTGCCGCGATGGTCGGCACGGCAGCCGCCGCCGCCGTCGCCGAGAACGCGCCGGCTGTGTCACCCCATGCGCCTGCTGCCGGTCTGCTGGTGCAGACCGACCACCGTCCCGGCACGCTTCGCTCCACGGGGCAGAACCTGGATGTCGCCCTGGCTGGCGCAGGCTATTTCGAGGTGAGCACGCCCGGTGGACCGGCCTACACGCGCCAGGGCAATTTCAGGCTCGACGCACAGGGGCGCCTGGTCACCGCCCAGGGCCATGCCGTCATGGGGCGAGGTGGCGAGATCCTCCTTCAGTCAAGCCAGGTGCGCATCGATGCCCAGGGAAACATCTTCGACGGGGATGGGGTGGGCCGCACGGACAGACCCGTCGCGCAGTTGAAGGTGGTCGAGATGCCGCAGCCCTCGCAACTGCGGCGCCTGGGCGAAGGTCTCATGTCCATCGATGGCCAGCCCGGACAGCTTGCCGATGCCGATATCCGCATACAGCAGGGCTTTGTCGAGAACTCCAACGTCAGCTCCATGCACGAGATGGTGCAACTGATGCAGACCATGCGGCATTTCGAGTCCATGCAGAAGGTGGCGCTGGGCTATGACGAGATGACCGGCCAGGCCATACGCAAGCTGGGAGAACTGTGATGGCACATCTTCGCTGCGGTTGTTCCGCCTGCTTCGGCAGCCCGGACTCCGGCAAGCATCCGTTTTGCAAGACGCGCCAGGTCATTGCACCTGGCCAATTTCTGGAGGCAGATTTCCATGTATGACGCTTTGTACATCGGCGCGACCGGCATGCAGGCGCAGCAGCTCAACGTCGAGACCATCGCCAGCAATCTGGCCAACGTCAACACGGCAGGCTACAAGCGGTCGCGGGTCAGCTTCTCCGATCTGGTCGCCCTGGATCCGGCACGCCGCACGGCGGCCCTGGCCGGGCCCGACGCGGGCCTGCTTGCGCCGGTGATGCGCATGGGCGCCGGGGTGGGCGTGGCGGGCATCTCCAAGCTCTTCGACGCAGGCGATATCAAGAAGACCGACCTGCCCATGGACATCATCGTTCAGGGTGAAGGTTTCTTCGAGGTACAGACACCCGATGGAACTCCCGCGTACACACGCGGCGGCACCTGGACGGTCAACCGGGACGGCAACCTGGCCACATCCGCAGGCCTGGCCCTGAAGCCGGCAATCGCGGTTCCAGACGATGTGCAGGCGCTGGTTGTGCAGCCCGATGGACGCGTGCAGGCACGCGTGGCCGGGCAGCAAAGCCTTGCGGACCTGGGCAAGATCGATCTGGTCCGCTTTGCCAATCCCCAGGGCCTGGCTGCGCAGGGCGACAACCTGTACCGCAGCAGTGCCGCGTCGGGCGAGGCACTGCTGGTGCGTCCGGGCGAAGAGGGCGCGGGCCACATTGCGCAGGGCTACCTGGAGGCCTCCAACGTGAAGATGGTGGACGAGATGGTCAACCTGATGCTGGCCCAGCGCACCTATGAGGCCAACACCAAGATCGTCCAGGCCGCCGACGACATGATGGGCATGGTCAACGGACTGCGGCGATGAGGCGGATGCAGGCTCTCTTGCCCGTGGCCGCGCTGGCGACTGCGTGCTGCGCTCCCGCCTGGGCGGTGCCTGCGCAGGCGTGGCTGCGCGTTGAGCTGCGTCCTCAGGTGACGGTGCAGCATTCCAGCGTGCGGCTTGCAGACATTGCGGTGCTGACCAGCTCCGACCTGGGCATGCTGCGCCGCGCGCTGGCCATACCGCTGGGACAGGCTCCGCGCCCGGGAGAAAGCGCCGTGCTGGAAAGCGAGCGGCTGGGCTACTGGCTCAGAAGCCGCACAGGACTCAGAGAGGACCAGATCGACTGGCGCGGGCCCCGCCAGACGGCCATCGTCACGGCCGTGCAGGAGATTGCGGGCGAGCAGGTGGCTGCCCAGGCGCAGGCTGCACTGGCCGAACACCTGCGGTCAATGGCCCGGCAAAAGGGCCTGGTCCTTTCACGCCTGGACATCGATCCTGTGGCCCTGCCCTTGTCCCTGGAGGTGCCTGTGCAGGGGCGGCGCCTGCAGGTGCGGCCCCTGAACGCGACACGGATGGGCCCGCGCATGCTGGTCTGGGTCGATGTGTTCTCGGGTGATCGCCATGTGCGGGCCATTCCCGTGCGATTCGAGGTGGCTGCCTTTGCCCGGCTTCCCGTCGCCTCGCATGCCATGCCGGCCGGCTCGCCCGTGCAGGCCGACGGCATGGAAATGCGCGAGATCGATGTGACCGCAATGCTAGGCCTGTCCGGCCTGTCCGCCTTGCCCGGGGGCGTTCAGGTGGATGCATCGGCTGGAGCCGATGCAGACCCGCCCGTGCTGCGCCGCGCGCTGCAGGCAGGTGACGTCGTTTCTGCAGACAGCCTGCTGGCCAGGCCTGCCGTGGTGCGGGGTGAATGGGCCAGCCTGGTGACGCGCCAGGGACCGCTGTCGCTGGAGAGCCGGGTGGAAGTCCTGCAGGACGGACAGCCCGGGCAGATCGTGCGTGCCAGGCCGGCCAATGCGACGGGGGTGCTGTCCGTCCGCGTGGTGGGCCGGGGCCAGTTGGAGTTGCAACCATGACGACGGCAATCAAGATGACGGTGAAAGCCAGGGCCGCAGTCCTGGCGTGGGCCATGGCAGCACCGCTGGGTGCGCTGCATGCCGAGAGCCTGTTCCAGGAGCAGACCTTCAGGCCCTTGATGGCCGACAACAAGGCATTTCGCGTGGGAGACGTGCTGACCGTGCAGGTGTTCGAGAACTCCAGCGCAACCACCTCGGCCGATACGGGCACGCGCCGCCGCAACGCCTTGTCTGCCGACCTTTCCCACGGCAGCGGCAGCGTGGCACAGACGGCAGCGGGCCTGGGTGGCACCTTCGACGGCGGCGGACGCACCCAGCGCACCAACCGCGTGCTGGCCACGCTCACGGTTTCCGTGCAGGAGGTGCTGGCCAACGGCGACCTGCTGGTGGGCGGGGAGCAGACGCTGACCGTGAACGAAGAGCCGCAGAAAGTGACCCTGCAGGGGCGGGTCCGCCCGCTGGACATCTCGGATGGCAACGTGGTGCTGTCCACGCGCCTGGCCGACGCGCGCATCAGCTACGTGGGCGAGGGCGATCTTGCCGAGCGCAGCCGCCGCCCCTGGTGGCGCAGCCTTCTGGACAACCTGGGGCTTTGACATGGCGTATTGCATGAAGAATTTGTGGAGCTGCGTGCTGGGCGCTGCATTGCTGGCGGGCTTGCAGATTCCCCTGAGCGCACAGGCCGAAAGCGTGCGCGTCAAGGACCTCGGAAAACTGCAGGGCTGGCGCGAGAACGCCCTGGTGGGCACGGGCATCGTCACGGGCCTGGCGGGCACGGGCGACTCCGCCTCCAGCCGGGGTGCGCGCCAGGCGCTGTCCAACGCCATGTCGCAGTTCAACCTGAATATTCCCCCGGAGCAGATCCAGAGCCGCAACGTGGCCGTCGTCATGGTCAGTGCCGCGCTGTCGCCCTTCTCCCGCGAGGGCGATACGCTGGACGTGACCGTCACCTCGGTGGGCGACGCGCGCAGCCTGGTCGGCGGCAGCCTCATGCTCATGCCGCTCAAGGCGGCCAACGGCCGCATCTACGCACTGGCCCAGGGGGCCTTGTCGGTGGGCGGCTACCGATATGACGCCAACGGCAACGTGGTCCAGAAGAACCACCCCACCGTCGGCTCCATTCCTGGCGGGGCGACGGTCGAGGTCGGCGTCACCGCACAGGTGGTATCGCAGGACAACCGCATGACCTTCGTGCTCAACGAGCCCGACTACACCACGGCCGACCGGGTCGCCGAGGCCATCAACCGCCAGTTCGGCGACTCGCTCGCCCAGGCGCGCGATGCCTCCGGCATCGACCTGTTCGTGCCCGAAGGGCAGCGGCGCCGGCTGGTGTCCTTCGTCTCGCGGCTGGAGTCGGTCTTCGTCGAACCTGACCGGCGCGCCAAGGTCGTGATCAACGAGCGCACCGGCACCGTGGTATCGGGTGGGGATGTGCAGATATCCAAGGTCGCCATCTCGCATGGAGACCTGAAGCTGTCCATTCGCAATGAGGTCACTGCCTCGCAGCCCGGCTTCATCGGCGTGGCAGGCGATGGCGTGCGCACGGCGCTGGTGACGAACACCCGCGTGGATGTGGAAGAGCGTCAGGTGCCGGGCTTCGTGTCGGGCAGCACCACGGTGGCCGACCTGGTCCAGTCCCTGGTGAGCCTCAAGACCAATACGCGCGACATCATTTCCATTCTCCGGGCCGTCAAGGCCGCCGGCGCCCTGCACGCCGAGCTGATCGTCCAGTAAACATTTTCCAGGAGGGAGCACCCAATGACCCAGGCAATCGAGGCCGTCACCGTGGCCAGCCTGTCCATGGCGCTGGATGCGGCATCGCTGCGCCACCAGGCCATCGCACGCAACATCGCCAATGCCGGCACCCAGGGCTACGTCCCGGTACAGGCGAGCTTCTCCGGGCAGATGCAGGAAGCACGGCGTCAGCTGGACCAGGGCCAGCTGTTGAGCACGGCGCAAGTCGATGCCATGGCGCAGGAGAGCCTGCGCCTGGAGCCCCGGCGCGATGCGACGGGCCTGCCAGCCAGCGTGCAGCTGGACTCCGAGGTGGCCCAGATGGCGCACAACGCCGTCCACTACCAGGCCCTGCTCAAGGGCCTGTCGCAACACATGTCGCTTTTGTCATCCGCCGTCTCTGACGGCAAGCGTTGAGGAACCTTCGCATGGACTATTCACAAGCCTTCGCCATCAGCGCCAGCGGCATGACGCTGGAGCGCACCCGTGTCGAGGTCGCGTCGCTGAACCTGGCCAATGCCAACACCGTGGCAGGCACCGACGGCAAGCTCTTCCAGCCGCTGCGCGTCGTGGCGCGCACCTCCTTCTCGGAAACCGTGGCCCAGGGGCTGGCAGCGAATCCCGTGGTCTCGCTGGAGCCTACGCAGCAGCCGGCGCGCATGGTGTATGAGCCAGGCCATCCCATGGCCGACGCGCGCGGCTTTGTCTCCTATGCCGGCGTGGATACCGCCACGGAAATGGTCACCATGATGAGTGCCATGCGCGCCTACGAGGCCAATGTGGCCGCGATGAACACGGCTCGCAGCATGGCGCAGAAGGCGCTGGCCATCGGAGGTGGCGCATGAGCACCGAAGCCCTGGGCGCGGTGTCCGCAGCCCTTTCCTCGATCGCCGAGCCTTCGCTGGCCCCTTTGCAAGGCGCCATGCATGCAGGGGACGCTGGTGCGTCCGGTACCACCGGTGCCGGCTTTTCCAGCATGGTCACGCAGGGCCTGCAGCAGGTCAACGGACAACTGCTGGCCAGCCAGGCGGACTTGCAGCAGCTGTCCGTGGGCAATGTGCAGAACCTGCACCAGGTCATGATCCGCCTCGAGGAAAGCCGGCTGGCGTTCCAGCTGACCATGCAGGTGCGAAACCGCCTGCTGGAGTCCTACCAGGACGTCATGAGGATGCAGGTGTAGCCGTCCCTGGGCAGCGCAGGCAGCAGGCTTGCGCGCGCCCCGGATCACACCGCTGAACTTCGCAACGCATCAAGAGCAAAAACACATGACTGAATTCTGGGAGGGCCTGGGCCGAGGCGCTCGCACCAGCCTGATCGCCGGGCTGATCGCCATCGTGCTGGGCACCGCCGCGCTGGCCTGGTGGCTGTTGAGAGCCGATTACCAGGTGCTGTTCTCGGATCTCAAGCCGCAGGACGCGGCTGCCATGAGCGCCGAGCTGGACAAGCTCAAGATTCCCTACCGCTTCGACGAAGCCCAGGGAGCCCTGCTGGTGGACAAGGCGCAGGTCTTGCCGACGCGGCTCAAGCTCATGGGCCAGGACATGCCGCTGCAGGGGGCCGTCGGCTTCGAGCTGTTCAACAACACCGACTTCGGCATGACCGAATTCGCGCAGAAGATCAACTACCAGCGCGCCCTGCAGGGCGAGCTGACGCGGACCATTCTGTCGCTGTCCGAGATCCGTGATGTGCGGGTGCATCTGGCGTTGCCTGAGCAGGGCCTGTTCAAGCAGGCGCAATCGCGGCCCAAGGCCGCCATCACCATCACGCTGCGGGACGGGCAGTACCTCAGGCCCGAGCAGGTCAATGGCATACAGCGCCTCGTGGCGGCCGCCACGCCGGGCATGACGGCCCAGGATGTCACCGTGGTCGACAGGCAGGGCGTGGCGCTGAGCCGTTCGAGCGAGGAAAGCGCCGATGCTGGTGCGGCTGTCGCAGGCTCGGGGCGGCTCGAACTCAAGAAGGACACGGAAGCCCAGCTGGCCCGCAAGGCAGCGGCTGTGCTCGACCGCGCCTTCGGCCCCGGCCAGGCGCTGGCCAGCGTTGATGTCACGCTGAACATGGACCAGGTCCGCATCACGACCGAGGACGTGATTCCTGCCGCCTCCCGCACGGCAGACAGCCGTGGCGTCATCGTCAAGGAGCGCGAATCCGTGCGTGACGGCGGCCAGCCGCCACTCGATGCCGCGCGTGCGGGCAGCGCCGGTGGCGCGAGCACCCAGCGCGAGGTGGACTACCAGGTTGGCCGGCGCGTGGAGCAGGTCGTCAGCCAGGCCGGATCGGTGCGCCGTATCCAGGTCGTGGCCGTGGTTCGCCAGCCGCTGGACGCTGGCCAGGAGGACAAGCTGCGCCGCCTGCTGGCAGCCGCCGTGGGCGCGAGCACGGAGCGCGGCGATACCGTCGTTGTCCAATCCATGCAGGCGCTGTTGCCTGTGAATGCAAATGCGGATGGCGCTGCCGCGCAGCAGCAGGATGAAGCGCCGCTGTCTCCAGGCCAGGCCGTGCAGTCGGTGCCATCGGTGGCGTCGCATGCCGTGCCCAAGGGCCGTGGCCTCGATATCGATCTGCCCTTGCCCGTGCAGGCTGCGGCGGCTGTGGTCCTGTGCCTGGTGGTCGCCCTGTTTGCTGTGAGCGCTGCGCGGGCGAACCGCAAGGCGCCGTCTGCCATGCCCGCAGGCCTGAGCGATGCCGAGCGTCAAGCGGCCCTGCGCAAGCTGCAGCAGTGGATGCATGCCGATGGCGCAGGCCATGCCGCGCGGCCCATGGAAGGGCAGCAGACATGAGCTTTGCCGAACTGGCTTGCGCGCCCCAGACCGATCCGAGAAGAGCGGCTTTGCTGCTGCATGCCATGGCGCCCGCCGATCGCGATTGGCTGCTGGAGCGCATGCCGGCTCCTGCGGGGCAGGCGCTGCGCGGCTTGCTGATCGAACTGGCGGAATTGGGCATACCGCCCGACACCGAATTGCTGGGCAGCGTGCTGAAGGCGCCTCGTTCGCATGAGGCGCTGGCTGCGCCGGCGGTGCACGCTGAGGTCTCCGAGGATGCGTCTTTCCTCATGGCGCTCGATGCCGGCGGCATCGACGCGCTGGTCCGGGCCTGGCAGGGCCAGCCGTCCAGGCTGGTCGCACGGGCGCTGTGCCTGAGGCCCTGGCCCTGGCGACCTCTGGCACTGGAAAAGCTGCCGCTTCCTCAGCGCCGCCGTGTGATGGACCTGATGGAGTCCATGTCGCTGGATGCTCCGGGCGACAACGCCATGGCTGTGGCGCTGATGGCCGCCATGCGCCACTGCTGCGAGCGCGCTGGCGATGCCGTCGGCGCCGTACCCACGGTCCGGCGGCCTGCCGGACGTGGCAATGAGCGTGGCCATGGCCTGCTGCGATGGCTGAAGAGAGGTCTTTGATGCCGGGCGAACCCCTGATCCTGCGCGATGCAGACTGGATGCCCGAGGCGCTGAAGATCGGCAGGCCGCGCAGCGCCGGCGTGGCCGCGTCGATGCCTGCGGCCGCCCATGCGGCTGCGCCGGTCCCGGCCGCAGCGCCTGCGCCTTCTGCCCAGTGGCTGGAGCAGCAGCGCCGCGCCGCCTATGAGGAAGGCCTGAAGGCAGGGCGCAAGGCTGCGGACGCCGAACTCGGGCAGCGCGCCCAGGCGCTGTCCCATGAGCAGGCGCAGGTGCGGGAAGCCACGGCTGCGCTGCAGCGCGAGCAAAAGGAGTTGCAGCAGCGCAGGCAAGCCGGTGAGCAGCAGATGTCGGCTCAGCGGGATTCGCTGCAAACGCTGCTCCAGCAACTGCCGGCGGCCTGGGAGGGCTTCCTGCAGGATGCCGAGGAAGACATGCTGTCGCTGGTCTTTGAGGCGGTCTGCCGCATCACAGGCGAGCAGGCCGTCAGCCGCGACGGGGCGCGTGCCATGCTGCAGCGCACGGTGCAGGCCTGGCATGGCCGTCGGCCCTTGAGCGTGCATGTGCATCCCGACGATCTGGACGCGCTGCAGTCCGATGCGCCGCTGCGCCAGATGCTTTCCGCATCGGGCTTCACCGCCGAGAGACAGACACTGCGCTGGGTCGCCGACCCCGAAGTGCAGTTGGGCGGCTGTCTGCTGCGTTCCGAAGAGGGCGCGCTGGACGCGCGCCTGGAGGTGCAACTGCAAGCCCTCAGGGCCAGCCTGGCGCAGACGCGGGAGGTGCGGCGGGAGATGCAGCGAGAGGGGCAGCGGGAGGGGCAGCGGCAAGTCCAGCACGACCAGACAACTGCTGCAGACGGCGGCCCGTTCAAGCCCGCAGGGGAGGCCGTACGATGACCGTGCCCTTGCCCTTGCCCTTGCCATTGCTTGATGTGCGCGCCATTCTCGGTGAGTACCGCAGCGCCCTGCGCCAGGCCGAGCTGTCCCGGCGACTGGGCCGCGTGCTGCAGATGCAGGGCCTGGCCATCGAGGCGCAGGGGCCTGATGCCACGGTGGGCGAGCTGTGCCGCATCCTGCCGCGCCAGCGACCGGCCGAGCGTGGCGGGAGTCGGCAGGCATCCATGTCGCCCGAGCACGGTGTTCTGGCCGAAGTCGTGGGACTGAGGGGCGACGTGATCACCCTCATGCCCTACGGCAGCATGCAGGGCGTGGCAGCAGGCTCCGAGATCGTGGCGCTGGGGCGCCAGGCGAGCTTCGGCGTCGGGCCCGCACTGCTGGGCCGCGTGATCGACGGTTTCGGGCATGCGCTGGACCAGCGGCCCGATCCCGTGGCGCCGCTGCAGCGTCCGCTGCATGCGGCGCCCATCAATCCCATGCAGCGCCCGCGCATCCACGAGGTGCTGCAGACCGGTGTGCGCTGCCTTGATGGCCTGCTGACCGTGGGCAAGGGCCAGCGCGTGGGCATCTTCGCGGGCAGCGGTGTCGGCAAGAGCACGCTGCTGGGCATGATTGCCCAGCACGTCAGCGCCGATGTCAACGTCATTGCGCTGATCGGTGAGCGTGGGCGCGAGGTACGCGAATTCATCGACAAGCAACTCGGCCCCGAAGGCCTCGCGCGGTCCGTGGTGGTGGTGGCCACATCGGACCAGCCGGCCCTGGCGCGCATACGCGCTGCGCATGCGGCCGTCACCATTGCCGAATACTTCCGCGACCAGGGGCGCCAGGTCCTGCTGACAATGGATTCGGTCACGCGCCTGGCCATGGCGCGGCGCGAGGTGGGGCTGGCCGCAGGTGAGCCGCCCACGGCACGCGGCTACACGCCGTCCGTGTTTGCCGAGCTGCCCCAGCTGTGCGAGCGCTGTGGCACGGCGCCGTCGGGAGGCTCCATCACCGCGCTGCTGACCGTGCTGGTGGAAGGGGACGACATGAACGAGCCCATTGCCGACAGCCTGCGCTCCATCCTCGACGGCCATGTGGTGCTGTCGCGGCATATCGCCCATGAAGGCCAGTACCCGGCGATCGACGTGCTGCGCAGCGCCAGCCGGCTGCTGCCCGACCTGACCACGCCGCAGGAGCGCGAACTGATTTCCGATGCGGTGCGCCATCTCGCCCTGCTGGATCGCAACCGGCAGCTGGTGGACATCGGCGCCTACGAAAAAGGCATGAACCCCGAACTGGACCAGGCCTTGCTGCTGGCTCCGGGCCTGAAGCAATGGCTCAGCCAGGCCGAGGGCGGAATCTCCCGCAGCCAGGCCATGGGCGAATTGCGCAAGCTGCTGTGGCCCGACAGGCCTGCCGTGGAGGCAGGGCCTTTGCTCGCGCCCGCCCCGGCGGCGGCACCGGCCCGGTCACCGGCCAAATTCAGCTTCTCGCTGACCCCTCAGAAAGGCAAGCGATGACCAGAGATGGACAGTCCGCATCGCAATCCGTGCCGAATGTGGACCTGCGCGGCTTTTCCTATGCGCTCACCCCCTATCTGCGCAAGCAGGAGTGGCAGATGGAACGGCTGCAGGCGCGCATGACCGGGTTGCAGCACAGTCTGGCCCAGGCCGAACACGCGTTGCAGGAGCAAGAGGCATCCTTGCAGGCACATGCCGCCCAAATGCGGCAGGCAATGCACTCGCGCCCTGATCCGCTGCTTCACCGCAGGGGGCTGGCTTTCCTGTCAGGCCTGCACGCGCGCATCGATAGCCAGAAGCAGGAAGTGCAGGCTCTGCGTGCGCAGAAGGCCGACCTCCAGGCGGAGTGCCTGGCCCAGCAGCGCAGCATTGACGGCCTGCTGGAGCACAGGACGCAGGCCCTGCATGAATATGCGCTTGAAGCCGGGCGCGCTGCAGCGGCAGAGGCAGACCGTGACTGGGTAGGCCGCTTGGCCATGCGCCAGCCACTGCGTGAATTCCGCGTGGAGCAGTCCGAATGAACAGTCTCGACATTCATTCCGCAGGCCTGCCCGCTTTGCCTGCGCTCCCTTTCGGTGAAAAAGGCGTGGGGCAGGGCGGCGGTGCACCGCAGGATCAGGCACCGACGGGACAGCGCTCGCGTCAGGCCTGGTTGCGGGAAATGGAACGGGCCCAGCTGGCAGGCTGGTTCCAGCCGTTCGGCACGGCGACAGGTGACATTGCGCAGCACAACCCCAAGACGCAGGCGCGCCCCGTGCAAGCTGGTGCGCCAGGTCCTGCTACGCCGCAGGCTGCACAGCGGCAGCCTCAGATGTCCATGCCCGGGCAGGCGCAGGCGCGCCCGGTGGCCGCGGCCGACTCCGGGATCACCCGGACTGCGTCGGCGTCGGGCGCCGCGCCGGCGTTGGCCGAGAAAGCTTCTCCCGGCCTGGCGGCGGCTGGCCGTTCGGGAACGTGGGAGTCACTGTCTCCGCGTTCGGGCCACGGCCTGTCCATGGGCGACTCCTCTGCAGCCGTGGCTGCCTATGCCGCCGCCGGTGCCGACGCGGCATCGGCTGGCGAGGGCGGTGCCCCGGGCCTGGCCAAGGCTGTGTCCGCAGCGGCGTCGCAGCAGGCATCTGCGGCATCGGCGACTGCAGCGGCCCCTGCCGCACCAGAGCACGCGGGCATTCGTCCGCCCATCCAAATGGCGGTGCAGACGGCTGCGCTCTTGTCTGCCTCGCCATCCGCCGCGCTTGCCCTGCTGGCCGTGCGCGACGCCGCGGCCCCTGCAACTGCCGTGCCTGGCGCAGATCGGCCTTCGACCCGTGCGTCGCAATCGCCGGCAAGTCCCTCGGCTGCGTCAGGCCCTGCCATTGCGCGCTGGCAGGGTGCCGCACAGGCACAAGGCATGCGCATGCATGCGCAGTGGACGGAGCGCGGCGTGCAGCTGTGGCTGGGCCTGGACGGCAGCGCCCAGCAGGTGGGGGTGCAGGCGCAGGCCGTCGTGTACTCGCTGCATCGCCTGCTGCGCGACCAGGGCCAGCAGCTCAGCCGGGTGGTCTGCAACGGGCAGGTGGTATTCGATGCTGCGACGGCCCGGGCAGGCGCGGGCCGTGCACTGCATGAGTTTTCAGACCTCTTCGACAGGTATGCCTCGGCCACGCCGGGCATGCCGGCTTTCCTTCCATCCTCCAGCAAGGAGATTTCATGAGCATCGACAGCATCGGCAGCGCCACCACGGGACTGCGCGGCAACAGCCTGGGACAGGAGGATTTCATGAAGATCCTGCTCACCCAGCTGACCTACCAGGACCCCCTCAAGCCCATGGACAACCAGCAGTTCATGGCCCAGATGGCGCAATTCACCAGCCTGGAGCAGACCCAGCAGCTCAACCAGAAGATGGCCACCCTGATCAGCAACCAGGCAGCCCTGCAGTCCGTGGGCCTCATCGGCCGCACCGTGGACATCAACACGGGAGGCTCCTCGCTGACCGGCACCGTGGCCTCGCTGTCGCTTTCGGGGGACTCGCCCTCCATCACCGTGCGCACCAGCTCCGGCGCCACGCTTCAGAACATCGCCCTGAGCCAGATCACCGCAGTGCGGTGAAGCGCTCCCATCCCGAGGACATTCCATGATCGAATCCATCTACGTCGGCATGACGGGCCTGGCCAGCTTCTCGCGCGGGCTGCGTGTCATCGCTAACAACACCACCAACCTCAATACGCCCGGCTTCAAAAGCTCCACGCTGCGCTTTGCCGATGCCTTCTATGCGGGCGGAGGCTATTCGGGCCGCCAGTTCGGCCAGATGGGCTATGGCGTGACGACCACCGGCACGGCCATGTCCTTCAAGCCCGGCGAACTGCGCCAGACCGGCAACGGGCTGGACCTGGCCATGGACGGCCAGGGACTGTTCATGCTCAAGGCCGAGGACGGCAGCATCCGCTACACGCGCGCGGGCCAGTTCCAGTTCGACAAGACCGGCGTGCTCGTCAGCGGCAGCGGAGCCAAGGTCATGGGCGTGGGCACCAACGGCGCGGCGACCGAGATCAGCATCGCCAATCTCAAGACCACCACGGGCAAGGCCACGACCTCCGCCAAATTCACGGGCAACCTGTCGAGCGCAGGCACGGACCAGACGGTCAACGGCGTGCGCGTCTATGACGCGGCGGGCGGCGAGCATCTGCTGACCCTCAAGCTCACCAACACCAATGCCACCACGGCAGGCAGCTGGAAGGTGGAGTTGATGGATGGCACCACCCTTGTCGATACCAAGCAGATCGTCTTTCAGGACGGCAAGCCCACGGCAGCCACCTCCAGGCTGTCCTTCACCTACTCGCCTGCCGGCCAGGCCGCCATGCCAGTGACGCTGGACTTCAGCACCGATGTCACCTCCTTCGCTTCGGGCACCCTGTCCACCCTGGCCTTTGCGTCCCAGGACGGCTATGCGCCGGCGGAACTCAGCTCTGTCTCCTTCGATGCGACCGGCACCCTGGTGCTGACCTATGGCAACGGGCAAACCACCAAGGGCCCCCGCCTGTCGCTGGGGCGCTTCGACACGGTCGATGCCGTGGGCACCGTGGGCAACAACGAATTCGTGGCGCTGGACGGCGGTGCCTGGCATACGGGCGTGGCCGGTGGCGCCTTTGGCAATGTGCGCGCGGGCTATGTGGAAATCTCCAACGTCGATCTGTCGCAGGAGTTCAGCGACCTGGTCATCATGCAGCGCGGCTACCAGGCCAGCTCCCAGGTCATCTCCACGGCCAACGAGATGCTGCAGGAGCTTTTCTCCATGAAGAGCCGTTGATCCATGGTGCGTACATTGCAGGATCAATGCGTGGCTGCAGGTCTGCTGTCCCTGCAGGAATCGGGTAGGGCCAGGCCGCTGCGGGTCTGGAGCGCCCGCCAGAAAGAGAACGTCTGCGACGCCGTGCAGGCCGTGCTGCTCCAGTGGCATGCCGACTGGAGCGTGCATGGCGATGCCCCGGGGGCGCCTGCGGCATTGCGCGTGCAGGACCCCGGGGCCAATGATGGCGAAGGCGTGGACATGCTGGACGAACAGGCCGCGCTGCGCGCTCTGCACGCGCTTCTGTTCGGCCAGCCTGCGGCCGATCCCGACCGGCGCGGTCCGGCAGCACCTGCCCTGGACATGGCTGCAGGGCTGTGCGCACAGGCCTGGCAGTCCTTGACTGGCGGGCTGCGCCAGCTGGCGGGTGCCAGCCTGGGGGAACATCAGGGCTGTGCCCCCGGACCCTGGTCCGGTGCCGTTGTCCTGGCGCTGGACTGGGGCGGGGTGCGCTGGGTGCTACACCTGAACGCATCTGCCGTGGAGCAAGTCCTCGCCTCGTGCGGTGAGCTGGGTACCGGCTCGCGGGATCAGGACGACGGCGCCGTACGCAAACCCCTGGTGCCGCTGGTGCCGCTGGTGCCGCTGGTGCCGCTGGTGCCGCTGGCAAGTGCGCTGCACAGCCAGACGGTGACGGTCCGCCTCGAGCTCAACCCCATATCACTGAGCCTGGGACAGCTGCAATCGCTGGCGCCGGGCGATGTCATCACCTTGACGCACGCGCTGGAGCAGCCTGCCCTGCTGCGACTGCAATCCCGGCAGGGCATGGATGCCGGTGAGCTCCTGTGCACCGGCTGGCTGGGGCAGTCGCAAGGCCGCCTGGGCGTCGAGCTTCAACCCCTTTCCAACACATCTTCCTGAACTGTCTATGTCTTTGCAGAACACGCCGCCGCAAGCTCCTGGCGCGCAATCCATTCCGTCTCCGGCCCCGCGCATGCAGCGCATCGAGCTTGCCGAGCTGGATACTGCTGCCCCTTCCCCGGCTTCCTCTGCGGCACCCCAGCCGCTGGTGCCCAGCCTGCACCCGCTGCACCAGGTCAAGACCACCGTGCAGGTCTGCGTGGGCACTGCCACGCTGACGGTCGGTGAACTGCTGGGCGCCCAGGCACAGCAGGTGCTGGTGCTGGACACGGCTGTGGAGCAGGCCGTGGACCTGCTGGTGGAAGGCCAGGTGGTTGCGCGTGGGCAACTGGTGGCTGTGGGCGACCGCTTCGCCGTGCGCCTGACGGAGCTGCCCACGCCGCTGGGACTTCAAGCCAAGGCACATCCATGACCGTGGCACTGCCGGAGTCCATCCCCCTGCGCCGTGAGCCAGCGCCTGTTCCCGGCACGCCCGCCGAGGAACTGGCGTGGATGGGTGTTTTCATCGTCCTGCTGCTGCTGGTCTTCGTGGCTTGGCGCAAGTGCCGGCCGGGCGGCGCTGCCAGCGAGGGCAAGGCGCCGGCAGCGGGCTGGCTGGGACGGTGGATGGGCAGTCTGCAAAAAAAGCAGGAGCTCCGTACCAGCCTGGTCTCCAGCGCACGCCTGACGCCCCAGCACAGCGTGCACGAGGTGACCTGGCAGGGCAGGCGGCTGCTGATAGGCTGCGCACCCCAGTCCATCGCCTTGCTGGCCGAGGCACCGCTGGATGAGAGCGCGGCGCAGCCAGCCCCGTCCACCAACGAAGGCAAGGACGGCACGCCATGACACAAGCCGCATCTAGCAGCCTGCGTCAGGGCCTGCGCAGGGCCGCAGCCGTGGGCGCCCTGTTGTTCATGGCGGGCGCCGCCTATGCGCAGGCCAGCGGCAAGGCCGGTGCAGCCACGGAGACATCGCAGGCCTTGCGTATCGTCATCGGCCTGACCCTGCTGGCCGTGCTGCCCGCCTTGCTGGTCTGCGTGACCAGCTTCCTGCGCATCATCATCGTGCTGTCCATGCTGCGCCACGCCATCGGCATGAACGAAACGCCGCCCAACACCGTGCTCATCGGACTGGCGCTGTTCCTCACCATGTTCACCATGGCGCCCGTGCTGGAGCAGGTCAACCGCGAAGCCGTGCAGCCCTTCATGGAAGGCCGCGCCGGCATGCAGGAAGGCTTTGCCAAGGGCATGGCGCCGCTGCGCGACTTCATGGTGCGCCAGACGCGCGAGCAGGACCTGGCCCTCATGGTCGAACTGTCCAAGGCCGAGCCGCCCGCGTCCATGGACGACATCAGCAACGTGCAGCTGATTCCGGCCTTCATGCTGTCCGAGCTGCGCGCCGCCTTCCAGATCGGCTTTGTCGTCTTCCTGCCCTTTCTGCTCATCGACCTGATCGTCTCCAGCGTGCTCATGACGCTGGGCATGATGATGATGCCGCCCACCACTATCGCCTTGCCCATCAAGGTGCTGATGTTCATCCTCATCGACGGCTGGAGCCTGCTGCTGCGTGCGCTGGTGGGCAGCTTTCACTGAGGCCTGCGCGCTTGCCCGCCATGGCTGCCGCCGCACCTTCCGCAAGCACGGATCTTCTCCTGGAGGAAGAGGCGCAACTGTGGTCGCGCTGGCGTGGGGCAGGCGATGCGGCGGCCCGCGAGCGGCTGGTGCTGCACTACCTGCCCTTTGCCCGCACCCTCGCTGCCGTGCATTACCGCGGCCGGATCCACGCCGATGTGGAGTTTGACGACTACCTGCAACTGGCGCGCCTGGGCCTGATGGAGTCCGTGGACCGTTACGAGCCGGAGCGTGGCGCCCAGTTCAAGACCTATGTGGCCCATCGCATCCGTGGTGCCTTGCTCAACGGCCTGGAGAAAGCCACCGAAAAAAGCCAGCAGATCGCGGCCCGCAAGCGCCTTCAGGCCGAACGGCTCGAAAGCGTCAAATCTGCGGCGCTGGACGCAGCTGCGTCCCATCCCTGCGATGAAGGCCGAGGGACAACGGCGCGCGGCCCGGTGGCCCGCTCGCGCCAGAGCACCTTGCTGGCCTACCTGGCCGAAGTCGGCATAGGCATTGCGCTGGGTGTCATGCTGGAGGACACCGGAATGGTCGCCGCCGACGGGGAATCCGAAGGCGGGGACGTTGCCGCCGTGGCCGCCTCCCCCGACGTGCTGTACTTCCGAAAGACCGAACTGCAACGCTGGCGGGAGCAACTGCGCGAGGCACTGGCACGGCTGCCAGCCCAGGAGAGCAAGGTCATCCGCTACCACTACCAGCAGGAAATCCCGTTCGAAGAGATTGCCGCCATGCTCGGCGTCTCGCGCAGCCGGGTCTCGCAGCTGCACCGCCAGGGGTTGGGCAAGTTGCGCCACATGCTAGGACAGGGGCCGCCCTGTGACGTCTTCCTCTAGACGCCTGCCCATACCCGCCAATCCCACCACAGCTTCAGCCCCCGTGGCTGCCCTGACAATCACCACCATCCGAGGGAACATCCATGAGCGCACAAACTCCCCAGACTGACGAAGGCTCCACGGCCAGGCTGGAACGCCTGGAAGCCTATCTGCGTGAAGACCCGTCCAACCCCGGCCTGCTGACCGAGGCCTTTGGGGCGGCGCTGCAGTGTGCCCAATGGGAGCGTGCCGCCTTTCACCTGCGGCACGCCCAGGCGCTGCAGCCCGGCAACCTGGCCTGGTCGCTGCGCGAAGGCGACCTGCTGCTGGCCCAGGGCCAGTACCAGCTCGCCGCCGAACTGCTGGATGCCCTGCTGTCGCTGGACGGCGCACCCCGAGAATTCACCGATGCCGTGCTGCACAACTTGGCCTGGATCGCCTTCCAGGATGGCCGCTACCAGGATTGCGCAGACAGGTTGACTTCCAGGCTGCAGGATCTGGACCACCCTGCGTCGGCCGCATTGGCCCGCCTGTGGCTGCGTGCATTGCACCATGCAGGCCAGGTCGATCAGGCCGTGGCCTGGGCTGGCGCTGCGGATGCAAGGCAACAACTGCCCGCCGCCGCCGCGGGCGTGGCCAGCCTCGCAGCCCTGGATGCGGATCAGTTGGAGCGTGCAGGCCAATGGGCCGCCCGTGCGCTGGAGCAGGCCACGCCTGACGACCGCCCCATCGAGGCCTTGGTCACCCAGTCCTCGCTGGCGCTGGCCCGCCAGGATGCGGCACAGGCCCGCACGCAGGCCCGCGCCGCCCTGCAGATCAGCCCGCGCGATGGCCGTGCCTGGTCCGCCCATGCCATGGCCGACCTGCTGGCTGGCGACCTGCCCACGGCCCTGGCCCACTTCGACAACGCCCTAGCCACCATGCCCGGCCATATCGGCACCTGGCACGGCAAGGCCTGGGCGCAGCTGCTGTCTTCCGACCTGCAGGGAGCGCAGCGTAGCTTCACCAGCGCGCTGGACCTGGACCGCAACTTCGCCGAAAGCCATGGCGGCCTGGCCGTGGCCCTGGCCCTGCAGGGCCGCACGGACGAGGCCCAGCAACACATTGAGCGCGCCCTGCGCCTGGACGCCTTCAACCTCTCCGGACGCTACGCGCAGGCCATCGTGGGTGGAGAGATCCGGGATCTGGAGTCCTTCCAGGCGCTGGCCAAGCGGCTGTTGCGGGGGCAGGATGGGTTGCTCAAGGCAGTGCTGGGCGCCTCAAAGGCTGGGCGCTGAGGACTGCCAGAACTGGCGCCGGCAGCACCGAATCCAGGCTGCCCGTGACCCGGCTCGGGTCATAGGGCTGGAAGGTGTCTGCGTTGTTGGCGTTCAGGGCCAGCTTGGGGATGCTCAGGGTCTGGCCGGCCGTGAGCTCGCCGTCGCCTGAGACAGCCAGGCCGTTGGCTTCCGCGATGCGCCACCACAGGCTGCTGTCGCCCAGCACGTTGCGGGCAATGGTCTTGAGGGTTTCGCCACCGACCACGGTGTAGCTCATGGCGCTGAAGCTGGTGTCGCGCAGCTTCAGGGCAGGGGCGTTGAGGTTGAATTCGGCGGTGTTGACGTATTTGGGGACATCTCCAGCCTTGGGCGGGTTCTCGGAGTCAGGGGCGTCGCCGTAGCGGGCCAGGACTTCGCCGTTGGCCACCAGTTGCCGTTGCACGTGGCCGGGGTTGATGGCGTCGCCGATGAAGCCGCCGATGTAGCCACCGGGCTCGTTCTGGATGCGGCCGCCCTTGTCGGCCGTGGTGCCGGCGCTCTGGTTGACGTAGAGCGCATTGCCCTGGGCATCATTGACGAAGGCCCGGTTGTAGCGGGTGTCGTAGACCTCCCCTTTCTGCTCGATGTTGCTGATGAAGCCGTTGGCGTCGCGCCACGTGTTGGTGGTGGCCGTGCGGCCGCCCTGGGTGGTGGTGGACTCGGTCTGCTGGTAGCCGCCATTGAACTGGTGCTGGTAGGTGGTGCGCACGGCGTCATTGGTGCGGCCATCGGTGGTCTGCAGGTTTCCGCGCAGGTTGCCTGCGGCGTCATAGCCCAGAGAGGTGTCGCCGGCAGCGCCGTGGTAGGCGATGTCGATGTGCTGGGTCTTTTGCTGGTTGTCGGTGCGGCGCATGACCACGCGGGTGTCCTGCAGACGGCCCAGGTTGTCGTACTGGTTGTAGCGGTGTTCGTCGTTCCAGAGATTGTTGCTGCGGGCCAGCGACATCGCATAAACCTGGCGGCCGGCACCATCGTAGCGGATGGTGTCGGTGCGCTCGGCAATGCCGTAGCCCGAGTAGCTTTCGATCCGGTTCAGGTCGTCGTAGATGTATTGGTAGGTGCCCCGCGTGTCGGCGACACCGGCCGTGGTGCTTTTCTCGAAGACGGTGTCCTGGATGCGGTTGCCAGCCTGGTCGTAGAGGTAGTCATGCGACTTGAGCAGGGTGCCGTTGGGGGTGGCACCCTGGTATTCGCGGCTGGCGAGCTGCCGGTTCATGGCGTCGTAGCCGTAGGTCGTCACGCTTTCGTTGACGAACTGCTGGTACTGGCCCGGGGACTGGTAGGTCTTGCCTTCGTTCTTGATGGTGTAGAGGTTGTTGATGACGCTGGTCTTGACCTGGCTGCGATTGCCGGCCAGGTCGTAGCTGATGCGCACGTCGGTGCGGCCATCGAAGCTGGCGCGCAGGCGGTTCTGGGCATCGTAGAACAGGTGGTTGTCCTGGTAGACCACGTTTTCGATGAGGCCGGAGGACAGCTTGGTCTTCTGGGTGAGCTTTTCGGTGAGTCGGTTGCCGGCCAGGTCATAGGTGTAGCTGCTGAGCTGGCCCAGGTAGTTGTCCTTGATTTCGATGAGCTGGCCGGCGCCATCGTAGCGGTAGTCCAGGCTCTTGCCCTTGGTGTTGCCCTCATGGGTGAGCTGGCCGGCCTTGTTGTAGTCGTACTGGTAGTAGACGCGTGCGCCGTTACCCAGCTGCGAGTCGCTGCGGGCTGTCAGGCGGCCGAAGATGTCGTAGCTCCAGTCCTGGCTCATGAGGTTGGGGTCGGTGAAGCCGATCTTGCGGCCCAGGGCATCGTAGCGGTAGTAGCTGACGTTGCTCATTTCGCCCAGTTTCATGGTGGGGTCGGGTAGGGCCAGCGATGCGGTGACCTTGACCTGCTCCTGGCCCAACTTGGCCTTCATCATGCCGCTCGTTCTGTTGCCGAACGGTGCGGAAACCTGGGACAGGGTCAAGCGGCGTGCTTCGGTCGCTTTCGCTTTCTATACCCCAACCTCATGGGTCCGCGTGGACGCGTACCCGGCGCTTGGACCGCTCCCGCACGAGGTCGGCCTCTGCAACGCTGCGGCAACCCGCCTTGGGGCGGGCGCACCTTCGCGTCAGCACCGGCGCCTGCCGGAGCCGCCCGTTGTACTCTCGGCAGCAACTCCAACCCATCCCCCGCCCTTCCCAGGGAAGGGCGCGAGTCGCCTTCTGCCGTGTGCGATGCCAGGCCTTCAACGGCCAAGCACCGCACACGGCGAGCGTCGGTCGGCACACCACCGCGTCAAGGCCAAGCCCTCACGGGCGGCCGGTGGCCAGTCTGGACCCGGTTGCCGCAGCTAATTTGCTTGGAACTCAGCAGGTGTCAGAACACGAACACCCGCTGCCAGCATTCGCTTGACTACCTCATCAGCATCCAAATTGTTTTCAATGAGCTTTGCCGCCTTCGCATCAGTGTTGACTATCAGATATTCCGGCTCACTGCCAGATGCGCCAACATTCATAAGAGCCCACTGCGGCGCAGTCCCATCCCATAAGTATCCATATTGCTGCACTTGCGCTTCCATCATTTGCTCCCTGTGACATCCTTGCTGAATCTAACTACATCCTTGCCTACCGGAACAATCTGAGAACTGCGTTGAGGCGAGCCGATGGCTTCAAGGAAGCGCATAACTTTCATGTCCTGTGGACTTGTCCATGCAGTTCCACCAGGGTGCGATAAATCAACATCATGTCACTTTGCAATGGAACGTCAACGGCTCCCTTTTCGCCAGAATATAAGAAGTACTGCCCTCCACGACTGTTTTGGCCGGGGCCCAGCTTGTAGGTCACTGCAAATTCGACATCATGCTTGACCGTCAGAGCTTCCAGCTGCACTGGCGTTGGACGCCCTGGCACTGCCACTCCAGAAATACCAGGTAACCCCTCGCCAACTCTTGCACCGTACAAAAGCCTCTCGACCGCGCCGGTCTCGGCCAACGTCGCACTTCCGACATTGCCAAGACGGTAGTTTCCATACTTCGCCAACTCGGTGCTCAAACTTCGAACACCAGCGCCAAGACCCAATGCAGCCTGTCCCACATCGTTGAACAGGCTCCCCAATTCGTAGCTTCTCTGGAAGTCGTCGCTCGTGATGGACGATGCCAAACTATACCGGTTGGCGACGTCTTCGATCAAATTGGTGGCCGTCTCGACAGGACTGCCAGCCAGGTTGATGATGCCCTTGCCCAACGCGCTATTGTTCTCCCAGGAACGTTGCATCAAAGGTGTGTTGTGGAAGGCACCTCCCGTGACAACATCCAACGCCTGATTAAAGGTGTCGCTGAGCGTGCGAACAGTGCCATAGGCCATTTTCCCAAAGGACGCACCAACGCCAGCCACAGCCCGAGCGGACGGCAGTGCGTCGCGCACGCCTGGACCGTATCCATTGCCTGCGTCACTTGCCGTGCTCTGAGGTCCACTGGCAAGCACCCAAGATTCCTCGGAAATCGGCAGCGTCCCACGCAAACCTTCTATCGAGGAGACATCAAAGTCACCCGCTGTGTCCTGGACATCGCTCGCACGCACATTGCCGTACCTCAGCCCCTCACCACTACCAAGCCGCAGACCAGTTCCGTCATCGCCTGAACCGCCGAGGCTGTAGAGCCTGTTGTTGGCCTGGCCGTGCAGTTCAGTGCCCGTGGACGCACTGGCCACGGACCACCCCAACGCATTCCCAAACGCATCGGTCGCCACCTGCTGCATGCTGACCCGCCCAACCTGGGTGATCAAGGCCACGGTGCCTGCTGCCAGGCCCGCTCCTGTACGGAATCAGAATTTTGTTTCTATAAATTATTTCGGCATAATTTCTATATTTATTTAGAACTTATTGTAAATGAATGGCCTGTGCAAATAATATTTCCATCATTAATATCTACACTGTTTAGCGTTTGAAGTATATGAATTTCTTGATTAATTTCTGTTTTTTTGTTGAAAAGATAGCCCATGAATTCTGAAGGCAATATTTTTAATAGTACTCTTGAAAGAAGTTCCGATTGATTTTTCAGCATTTTCTCAAAAGATATATATCCAGTGTCATGTAAATATTTATAATCCCCTTCAAGCTCTTCGTAGAATCCCTCATCTTCCGATTCACGGTCGATGAAATCCTGATAATATTTCGAAAAATGAATGATTGCATCGGAGAACTCAATTTTTAAAAAATAGAAATTAACCTCTTCTGAAGGCAAGGATTTTCCGAATGAATGGTGATCGACTGTTATTTTTGAGCAATCAATTGGGTGTTTATTTATTTCGCAGTAACGCATTAGAAAAATCCGCCGGGTGGCACTAGTGTAATTTTCCATCTGGATGAATGGAAATGTATCCAGACGGACCAAATGGTTGTCCGGCACGTTCTGGAGGGAAGGGACCACGAACTCCTGATCTTTGAAAAAATTCCTGTGGACTGACGATGAGTCCACTAAGAGGATTATTTCCAGAGAATATGCGTATTACTCTCTCTGATTTCAATAGGCCTCCGGCATCGAAGTTATCAAGGATGGTTTCAATTTGTTTTGTTTTCATTTTTGAATTAAAGCCAATATCTAGATCACTGTCCGGTCGGAATTGTTTCTCGCCAGCGAAGAATGATCGTATACGGCTTCCTCCCAAAACAACTTCAACAGGCTTGGGCGTGTTAAGACTGGCTAACACCACCGATCCACGAAGCGCGCGCAGATGATCGCTGCCGCCAATTTCAGCAGCGCTTCGTGGATATCCAGCCGTCGTTCAAAGCGGATTCGCAGCTTGCCAAAGCCTGCAAACCAGCTGTGCGTCCTCTCCACCACCCACCGGTGTTTGCCCAGCCGCTCGCTGCTCTCAATGCCTCGTCTGGCAATCCGGCCAATGATGCCCCGCTGCCTCAGGTGGGCTCGGCATCGCTTGAAGTCGTAGCCTTTGTCGGCGTGCAGCTTTGCCTGTCGTCTACGGGGACGTCCTGACAGGCCAGCAATCGCAGGAATCGCGTCCACGCACCTCTCGAACATCTTGGGGTCGTGCCGGTTCGCGCCGCTGACCAAGATCACCAGCGGGATGCCTCTGGCATCTACGACGATGTGCCGCTTGGGGCCCCGAGCTTGCCTCTGTCCGTGGGGTTTGGGCCCGTTTCCTGGCCCCCCGAGGGCCTGGTACCGAGGAGCCATCAATGCTGCCTCGGCTCCAATCGATTTGGTCATGTTCACGCAAGCGAGTCAGCATGGCTTGGTGCAGCTGCTCCCAGACACCAGCGGCATTCCAGTCGCGCAGACGCCGCCAGCAAGTCATGCCGCTGCCGTAGCCCAGGGATTGGGGAAGGTCTTCCCATGGAATGCCTGTTTGCAGCACGAACAAGATGCCGTTGAGGGCAGCCTCATCGCTGACTGCGAGCTTGCGCGCGCCGCCTTTGGCAGAAGGCACGAAGGCTGGGATCAGGGGTCGTAGCTGTCGCCACAGTTCTTTGCTTGCAGGTCGTCTTGCCATGAGGGCCGCGAACATAACTGCTCCGAGGGCGCCTCTGGGAAAGTAGTGTCAGCTACTCTTATTACAGGATTGCCATTTGCATCGAGGGTTATAAACTGACGACTTGCAAGAGACGGAGTGCCGCCGCGAACACGGAAAAATTCACCGTCGTACCCGCCATCGGTGCGAAGTTTTCTTCAATGCTAATTGAAACAGCCCACAATATGAAGGTCGTTCATCGATTCATTAGAGTAGCTCACATATTCCGAAGCAATCGCATCACGTCATCTTTTCTAGGACTTTGCTGAGATTCAAGATATGCATAAATCTGCATCAACCTAGGTCGTAAGTTAGGCGAGGGCTTAACTGACATATTTTCAAGCTCTGATGCCGCAATCGCGGCCACCTGCAGGTGATCCGAATTTAGAAGCTTTGTTAACAGAGTGTCGGCGAATTCGCCCCCTGTAGCACCAGCAGCTTCGGCACATCTCTCTTGCCAGTAAGCAGGCTTTGTCAAAGCCCGCTCTGTAAGCTCGTACCAATCGGACGGTGAGAAATCATGCAGCTTATCCGCAGCAAGTTGAACACTAACTTCTTGCCACCCAGAAGCAGGTGAGCCCAGCAAAGCGTCGTACGATTCATTCATGATATTCATTTTAGTTCACGGAGGCGAAATTGGCCTTCCCCCGGTAGGGAAAGAGGATGTGATTATACCGTTCTCTTTTACCACTTGCCACTGAACTCCGTTGACAACGGATGTATGCACAGTGGTTTCCACTCCATTTGTATTCCGAAGCACAAAACCCGGCTGTTTTCCAGTTATCTTGCCTGCCTCAAGAATATCTGCATTCCCCCACGTTTCGGGGGCAATCGTTTGAATATTCGGTGATTTTGCCTTTGAAAAACCAATGCTGCCATCCTTTCGAACGATTGTGCCTTTGAAGTCCGTCACCGAAATCGTCCCATCCGGGTTAACCGTGGAGTAAGGGTTCATCTGATAATTTGGAGAGCTCAGCACGTCGGGGGAGTGGCCTCCGACGAAGTTGTTAGTCCCGGGTTTTCCAGCGCCAAATAGAATTTTAGAGTCAAGTTGTGTCAGTGGCCCGAAAAAATCGGAATCACCAGGCACCGGCACGACGGTATTGCCAAATTTAACCCCCCCAAGCTGGGCCGCTCTGCTCCCTATTATCGGTCCCGAGAATGCATTGTCGAGTGCCGCTGCTGCTATACTACCAGTTGCTCGTATTCCAGTAACCGTTCCATATATTTCAGCGCCAGCTTGCAAGCTTGCACCGAGAATGGATGTTATTCCATCACCTAGATGCTCCTCGGAAAATGCGCGAGTTGGGTTGATTATATTGCTCTGAACGTAGGCTGCCGCAGGTGCCAATTTGCCTAAGATAGCCTCTGCACCGGGACTGTCGGGCGTATAACTGTAGTTTGTTTGAAGAATATTCTGAACACCTACCGCAGTATCTACTCCACTCAAAATGGCGTATGGAATGGAAGCCAGTGCACTACCAATACGTACAGTTTGGTTGTAGGTTCCACCCAGCACCAATTGCGCAGTTCCTTGAATATATTCAGCCCCACTTGGTGAGGCGATAGAAATATCTGTGTTAAATGCTGGAGCATTATCTAAACTAATAGATGGTAACGCTACAGGTTTCAGAATATTATGGCTAATTACTTCGGTTGCACGCACATCGGAATCGTAGTAATCGTATCGCAAGCCCTGCGAATTTACCCCTTGATAGATGATCTTTGGAGTGGCATACATTGATGCCAAATACCCGTTATTCCCGAAACTGTCTAAATTCTGTGTATTAATTCCGAATGATGGTATTGCGCGTTGTTCCCCATAACTGAGGCCAGCAGCGCCACCAAGCCTCAGATTCGGCTCGCCGTTTCCAGGAAGCAACCCAAGCGAGGCTCGGTCGTCAGACGCCAAACTATAGATTGAGGGTGTGGGCTGATTGAGTGACGCAAGGCTCTCTCCCAACGCATTCCCAAACGCATCGGTCGCCACCTGCTGGATGCTGATGCGCCCACCCCGCGCCACGGCAGCAGCCGTACCTGCCGCGAACCCGCTGATCGTGCCACGCGCGATGCCTGCCGCAGTCTGGTTCCACTCGCTGAACACGGTGGAGGTCTTGAGCTGGCCGTCCACATAGCTGCCCGCGGCGCCACCGGCCGCGCTGGCCGCCACGCTCTTCCAGTCGAATCGGTCTTGTAGCCCCGTGACCACGCCAATACCCTGGGTCATGGCATTGGCCGTAGCTGCTCGCATAGCTGCCGATTGCCAGTCCGTTCCGCCCAGCAGTTCCGTTCCTGCAAGGCCCTTGGTGATGCCACCGCTGAGCGCAGACAGAGCCACGCTCTTCCAACTGAAGCCGTCCTGCACCCCCATCAGATTGCCAGCGACTTGGCTGGCGATGGAGCCTGCGGCCCCTCCTACTGCAGCACCCATCGCCGAGGTGGTGGCAGTGGCTCCGGCTCCGCTGATCAGCCCGGGCACCCCCATATTGGCGAGGAACTGAGGAGCATAGACGGCAACCACTACAGCCACCGCCACCATGATGATCTTGCCCAGCGCCCCGCAGCCACCTCCCTGGCCCGCAGGCGCAGGCAGCACCGAATCCAGGCTGCCCGTGACCCGGCTCGGGTCATAGGGCTGGAAGGTGTCTGCGTTGTTGGCGTTCAGGGCCAGCTTGGGAATGCTCAGGGTCTGGCCGGCCGTGAGCTCGCCGTCGCCCGAGACGGCCAGGCCGTTGGCTTCCGCTATGCGCCACCACAGGCTGCTGTCGCCCAGCACGTTGCGGGCGATGGTCTTGAGGGTTTCGCCGCCGACCACGGTGTAGCTCATCGCGCTGAAGTTGGTGTCGCGCAGCTTCAGGGCAGGGGCGTTCAGGTGGAATTCTGCGGTGTTGACGTATTTGGGGACGTCTCCAGCCTTGGGCGGGTTCTCGGAGTCGGGGGCGTCGCCGTAGCGGGCCAGGACTTCGCCGTTGGCCACCAGTTGCCGTTGCACGTGGCCGGGGTTGATGGCGTCGCCGATGAAGCCGCCGATGTAGCCACCGGGCTCGTTCTGGATGCGACCGCCCTTGTCGGCCGTGGTGCCGGCGCTCTGGTTGACGTAGAGCGCATTGCCGCGCGCGTCGTTGACGAAGGCCCGGTTGTAGCGGGTGTCGTAGACCTCCCCTTTCTGCTCGATGTTGCTGATGAAGCCGTTGGCGTCGCGCCAGGTGTTGGTGGTGGCCGTGCGGCCCCCCTGGGTGGTGGTGGACTCGGTCTGCTGGTAGCTGCCGTTGAACTGGTACTTGTAGGTGGTGCGCGTGGCATCACCGGTGTTGCCATTCGTGGTCTGCACTTGCCCGCGCAGGTTGCCAGCGGCGTCGTAGCCCAGGCTGGGGTCGGTGGTGCCGGGGGCGCCATGGTAGGCGACGTCGGTGTGCTGGATCTTTTGCTGGTTGTCGGCGCGGCGCATGACGACGCGGGTGTCCTGCACGCGGCCCAGGGTGTCGTACTGGTTGTAGCGGTGTTCGGCTTCGCCGGTGCTGCTCAATGTCTTGGCATAGACCTGTCGGCCGGCTCCGTCGTAGAGGATCTGGCCGGACTGCGTGGCCTTGCCCGACTGGCTGATGCTGAAGCTGTCCAGCCGGTGCAGGTCGTCGTAGACGTAGTGGTTGACCGTTTCCTGGGCGGCCTTGCCAGAGGTCTGTTCACTGGCAATGTCGCTGGTGCGGTTGCCGGCCAGGTCGTAGGCGTAGTTGTGCTTGAGGGTGGTGGAGGTGATTTGCTCAAGTCCCACCTTCTGGATCTGCCATTCGAAGCTGACAGTCTGCCGGTTCATGGCGTCGTATGCATAGGTCGTCAGGCTGGCATTGTCCACCTGGTCGTACCAGCCAGGCGATTGCCACCATTGGCCCGCGAAGTTCACCTTGTAGAGGTTGTTGATGACGCTGGTCTTGACCTGGCTGCGGTTGCCGGCCAGGTCATAGCTGATGCGCACGTCGGTGCGGCCATCGAAGCTGGCGCGCAGGCGGTTCTGGGCATCGTAGAACAGGTGGTTGTCCTGGTAGACCACGTTTTCGATGAGGCCGGAGGACAGCTTGGTCTTCTGGGTGAGCTTTTCGGTGAGTCGGTTGCCGGCCAGGTCATAGGTGTAGCTGCTGAGCTGGCCCAGGTAGTTGTCCTTGATTTCGATGAGCTGGCCCGCGCCATCGTAGCGGTAGTCCAGGCTCTTGCCCTTGGTGTTGCCCTCATGGGTGAGCTGGCCGGCCTTGTTGTAGTCGTACTGGTAGTAGACGCGTGAGGCGTTGTCCAGTTGCGAGTCGCTTCGGGCTGTCAGGCGACCGAAGATGTCGTAACTCCAGTCCTGGGTCATGGCGCTGGCGCCATCTCCGGCACCGGTAAAGCCTATCTTGCGGCCCAGCGTGTCGTAGCGGTAGTAGTTGACGTTGCTCAGCCCGCCCAGTGTCACGGTGGGGCCGGGTACGGCCGGCGATGCGGTGACCTTGACCTGCTCCTGCCCGCTCATGGTCACGTTGCCGGCCAGGTCGTAGCGGTAGCGTGTGGCTTCGTTGTTGCCGTTGATGACGCGCACCTTGCGGCCGGCCTCGTCGTACTGGATGGTTTCGAGCGTGCGCAAGGCAATGGCGTTCTGGGGATCGGCCCCCGAGACGCCGTTGGCCGCATGGACGCTACCGTTGACACCATTGGCCACCGCGCCGTTGACCGATCCCAACTCGAACCGCGAGAGGGTGGACGTCGATGCCAGTGTCGTGGAGGTCAGCCGCGATAGCTTGTCATAGCTGTAGTCGGTGACCACGGTGCGCGTGGCGGTCATGCGCTCGGCTGCACTGATCTTGTCGCCAAAGGCGTTGTAGCTGAGGTCTATGCGCCCGCCGTCGGCCTTGCGCTCCTGCACCACGTTGCCGGCCAAGTCACGGACCTGGGCGTTGATGTTGCCCTTGCCGTCACGCACGCCGACCTGGCGGCCCAGTGCGTCGTAGTAGATGCGCGTGGTGGTGTATTCGGTGGGGCCTTCGTAGCTGGCCAGCTGGGTCTGGGAGGTGAGCTGGTTGCTGGCGTTGTAGGTGAAGCTGGTCTTGAACAGGGTCTGGCCAGCCTGCACGCGCGGGTCGTCCACCCCGGTGAGGTTGCCCCAGCGGTCGTACTCGCGGTTGGTGACGGCGCGGTTGCTGAGGTTGAAGGGCGTGCCGGCCCACACGCGGGTCTGCACGGTTTCCGTGTAGGGCGGGGTGGTCTCCTGCAGGCTGATGGCGCTCGAGGAGGGGACGGTGACCTTGACGATCGATTTGGCGACATAGGCCGCGTGCTGGGCCGTGGCCGGGTATTCGATCTCGATCGTGATCCTGTACTCGGTATTGGGCGTGAGCGCATCCAGCACGATGCCCTGCAGCGGCGCCCAGTTCGGGAAGTGGATGCGGTTGTCGCCCTGGCGCCACAGGGTGGGCGTGCCGCCCGGCAGGCTGGGGTAGGAACTGACCTTGACGCGTGCACCGACCTCCGGGGCGCTCCAGTGCAGCATGTTGTAGATCTGCCCGTCGATGGCCGCCTGGCTGGTGCCCACGCCGGCGACGTTGGCCGTGGCAATCATCTCGGCGCTGAGCACCCAGGGATTGGTGATGTCGTATTCCTGCGTGGTGGTCAGGTAGTCGCCCAGGGGCTGGTTGCCCATGGCGTTGCGGTTGTAGGCCGCATACAGCGGCACCATGTCATCGGCCGGGACCTTGGAGATGTAGCCGTCGAATTGGTAGGCGCTCTGGTACCAGGTGGTGGGCGACCACGGGTAGTTGGCGGCCGGCTTGGAGTTCAGGGTGACGAAGGAGCCGCCGTTGACATCCTGCGGATTGGCCGTGAGGCGGAAGACGGTGGAGGCGCCGTATTTGTACTGGTACAGGCGCTGGTTGGTGGCCGAGGGCGAGGTCTCCACATAGCCGACGATGCCGTCATAGATGACGGCGCCGGCAGCCTCCAGCGCCTTGAATTCGGAGAAGACCGTGGGATCGGCCGAGGTGAGGTGGTGCTGGTTGTTCTGGTAGGTGAAGAGGAAACGGTGCAGAGGCACGCGGCCGGGAGCAGGGCTGCTCCAGACATAGCCGACCACGCCCAGGTTGGTGACGTTGCGTTTTTCCAGAACCGGCGCGGGCGAGACGTTGGTCATGGCCACGTTGCCTGGTGTTCCGACCTGGCCTGTGGCATGCACCTTCTCGCCCGTGGCGGTGTTGGTGGCGATCACCTCGTATTCGATGCTGCCCGGGCCCCAGTTGACGGCCACGCCTTGCCTGTTGATGCCCATGCCCACGGTGCGCCCGTCGCCATAGGCGAACAGGCCGTTGCCGACCGTGCGCGTGGTCACGGCAGAGCTGTTGCCCTGGGGCCAGTAGCGGAATTCCACAGTCCAGCCCGCCGCAGGCTTGGGCCACTGCAGCACGCGGTAGGGGTAGCCGTCGATGATGGCACTGCCCTGTTCCACGCCGCCGGGCAGGGGCGGCAGGTTGCCGTTGGTGCTTTCTGCACCGATGGTGAAGGTGCCCGAACCCACATCGCGCGTCATCTGCGCATTGGTGTTGCGCACGCGGTATTCGTAGTTGCCGGCGGGGAACTGGCTGACGTCGAAACGGTGGGCCGAGCCGAACGAGGTCTGTATGCCCACGGGCGCGGTGGTCCAGCCGTCATTGCTGCCGTAGCGGCGGTATTCGAGCGTGGTCTTGCTGACCAGGTCCTGCGGGTAGCTGACTTCGATGCTCAGGCCCATGACCTTGGCGAACATGAGCGAGGTGTGGGAAGACCCTCCGAAGGTGGCCCTCGGCAATCCCAGCAGGGCGTTGCGGTCAGTGATGGAGGTGGTGTACAGGCCGTCGCCGCGCCCACTGGCCTTGTTGTCCAGCCTGTAGAGCTTGGTCATGCCCGGCACTTCGGTGGTTGCGCCGGGGGCCACGTAGCCCTCTATGCCCTGGTTCTGCCACGAACCGCCGGCCGATGGCGCGCCGCCATTCGTGTACAGAGAGACATCGGGGTCGCCAGCCTTTGTCCAGCGGTACAGCGGTATAAGACCGGGTTGCGGATCGCGGCTCACGTAGCCGGCCGTGCCCTCATCCAACCAGCCCTTGGACTGGTTGAGCAGGCGCTCGCGCTCGGTCAGGCTGGTGGTGAAGTAGTGGGTATCGGTGTAGCGGTTGTAGTAGCGGTAGATGGGAATGCGGCCGTCTCCGGCCTCGTTCCAGATCTGGCCGGGGCTGCTGCCCTCGGTCCAGTTGAGGGTAGAGGGCTGTGCGGGGCCGTCCACGCTGTACAGCGACTGCCATTTGCCGAAGACGTCCATCTTCTCGACCAGGACCTTCTTGATGGCGCCTATGCCTGGAGCGTCCGCACTCGCATTGGCCCATTTGAGGCTGTAGCCTTCCACGGCTTCCTCGGCAGGCACGATGACGGTCTTGGTCTGGTCGCGCAGACTGGTGACGTTATAGGTGCCGCTGTGCTGGGTGTTCAGCGTGAATGCCCGCGTGTCGTAGGTCAGCGTGATGCGCACGTCGCCGCTGCCCAGGTCTTCCAGCGAGCGCCAGACCAGGTCCACCTGGTTGTAGGGCTTGCGTTGGTACTCGACAGGCACAGTCTGGACGTCCACCTCGCTTTGCGAGATCACCCCATACAGCATGTTCTGCCGCGTGGTGATGCTCATCGGCTGCTCGGTCGCACGCTCGGGCGCCAGCGTCTGCACCAGCCGGCCCAGCGCGTCGTAGCGCATGTCCGTGCGCCGGAAC
>NZ_BCZP01000028.1 GCF_001598795.1 Delftia acidovorans NBRC 14950
GCCGTGGCGCACCGCCGGCAGGTGCATCATGGCCCCCCTGATCTCCCCACAAACCGCGAATAAAGGCGCCTCACGTGTCCACAACGTCGCCCTCGAACTCGCTGGCCGCCTCTGCACAGGCTTCCCAGCGACGCACACCTTCTCCGCTACGCCCCCCGATGCTCTCGGGGCGCGTGGCGGATCGCTTGTTTGGCGCTCTCGCGCGTCTGGCCGCGCTGCTGACGCTGGGCCTGCTGCTGGCCATCCTGGCTTCGCTGCTGGTCGGCGCCTGGCCCGCCATCTATGAATACGGCCTGAGCTTTCTGGGCCGCAGCGTCTGGGACCCCGTTCGCAACGAATATGGCGGCCTGGTCATGATTTACGGCACGCTGGCCACTTCGGCCATCGCGTTGCTGATTGCGGTGCCCGTGAGCTTTGGCATCGCCCTGTTCCTCACCGAGCTGTCGCCCGCCTGGCTCAAGCGCCCGCTGGGCACCGCCGTCGAGCTGCTGGCTGCCGTGCCTTCCATCGTCTACGGCATGTGGGGCCTGATGGTCTTCGGTCCCGTGCTCTCCACCTATGTGCAGCAGCCGCTGCAAAAGCTGTTTCAGGGCGTTCCTTATCTGGAAGCCTTCGTGTCCGGCCCGCCCGTGGGCATCGGCATCCTGTCGGCCGGCATCATCCTGGCCATCATGATCATCCCCTTCATCGCCTCGGTGATGCGCGATGTGTTCGAAGTCACGCCGGCCCTGCTCAAGGAGTCGGCCTACGGCCTTGGCTCCACGACCTGGGAAGTGGTCTGGAAGGTCGTGCTGCCCTACACCAAGACCGGCGTGCTCGGTGGCGTGATGCTGGGTCTGGGCCGTGCGCTGGGCGAGACCATGGCCGTCACCTTCGTGATCGGCAACATGAACCAGCTCAACTCGCTGTCGGTCTTCGAGGCTGCCAACAGCATCACCTCGGCGCTGGCCAACGAGTTTGCCGAAGCGGGCGAAGGCCTGCACCAGGCTTCGCTGATCTATCTGGGCCTGGTGCTGTTCTTCATCACCTTCGTGGTGCTGGCCTGCTCCAAGGTGCTGCTCAACCGTCTGCAGAAGAATGAAGGAGCCCGCTCGTGAGCAGCACCTCCACCAAGATGATCAATGCCGCCGAACTGACGCGCGTGCGCCAGGCCAAGTACGCCAAGCGCAAGCGCGTGAACCAGGTGGCGCTGACCCTGTCGCTGGCTGCCATGGCCTTCGGCGTGTTCTGGCTGGTCTGGATCCTGTGGGAAACCATCACGCTGGGTATCGGCGGCCTGAGCCTGGCGCTGTTCAGCGAAATGACGCCTCCGCCCAACGAGGCGGGCGGCATTGCCAACGCCATCTTCGGCTCGCTGATCATGGTGGCGCTGGCCACCTTCGTCGGCACGCCCATCGGCGTGATGGCCGGTGTCTACCTGGCCGAATACGATGCGCGCGGCTGGCTGGCCAATACCACGCGCTTCGTCAACGACATCCTGCTGTCGGCGCCTTCCATCGTGATCGGCCTGTTCGTCTACACCGTGGTCGTGGCGCGCTTCAAGAGCTTTTCCGGCTACGCGGGCGTGGTGGCGCTGGCGCTGATCGTGATTCCCGTGGTCATCCGCACCACCGAGAACATGCTGGTGCTGGTGCCTGCCAGCCTGCGCGAAGCGGCCTATGCACTGGGCACGCCCAAGTGGAAGGTCATCATCATGGTGACGCTGCGTGCAGCGCGTGCCGGCGTGATCACCGGCGTGCTGCTGGCCGTGGCCCGCATTGCCGGGGAAACCGCTCCGCTGCTGTTCACGGCGCTGAACAACCAGTTCTGGAATGCCGACCTGTCCAAGCCGATGGCCAGCCTGCCGGTGACGATCTTCAAGTTCGCGATGAGCCCCTACGAGAATTGGCAGCAACTGGCCTGGGCCGGCGTGTTCCTGATCACCGTGGCGGTGCTCGGTCTCAATATCCTGGCGCGGTTCCTGACCCGCCAGAAGTAATGCAGCAATAAGCAATCAACAAGGACAAGGATCACGCAATGACTGCGACCTCTTCCACCGCGCTGAACTCCTCCAAGCTGACGGTTCGCGACCTGAACTTCTACTACGGCAAGTTCCACGCCCTCAAGGGCATCAACCTGGACATCCCCGAAAAGAAGGTCACGGCCTTCATCGGCCCGTCGGGCTGCGGCAAGTCCACGCTGCTGCGCACCTTCAACCGCATGTTCGAGCTGTACCCCGAGCAGCGCGCCGAAGGCCAGATCATGCTGGACGGCGAGAACCTGCTGACCAGCAAGCAGGACGTGGCGCTGATCCGCGCCAAGGTGGGCATGGTCTTCCAGAAGCCCACGCCGTTTCCCATGTCCATCTACGACAACATCGCCTTCGGCGTGAAGCTGTTTGAAAACCTCAGCTCCTCCGACATGGACGACCGTGTGGAATGGGCACTGCGCAAGGCGGCCCTGTGGGGCGAGGTCAAGGACAAGCTGCAGCAAAGCGGCTCGGGACTGTCCGGCGGCCAGCAGCAGCGCCTGTGCATCGCGCGCGGCATTGCCATCAAGCCCGAAGTGCTGCTGCTCGACGAGCCCTGCTCGGCCCTGGACCCGATCTCCACGGCCAAGATCGAGGAGCTGATTGCCGAGCTGAAGAACGACTACACCGTCGTCATCGTGACGCACAACATGCAGCAGGCAGCGCGCTGCAGCGACTACACGGCCTACATGTACCTGGGCGATCTGGTGGAATTCGGAGACACCGAACAGATGTTCTTCAAGCCCCAGCGCAAGGAAACGGAAGACTACATCACAGGCCGCTTCGGCTGAGCAGGAGCAATCGATGAACGAAAAACACCTTTCCAGCCAGTTCGACAGCGAACTCAACCGCGTCTCTGCGCGCGTCATGGAGCTCGGCGGCCTGGTCGAGTCCCAGATCCGCCAGGCGGTCTATGCGCTGTCGCGCTTCAGCATCGAGGCCGTGGAGCAGGTCGATGCCGCGGAAAAGCGCGTCAACGCCATGGAAGTGGAGATCGACCACGAGCTCTCGTCCATCATCGCCCGGCGCCAGCCCACGGCGCGCGACCTGCGCCTGCTGATCGCCTTCTCCAAGGCCACGGCCAATCTGGAGCGCATGGGTGATGAAGCGCACAAGATGGCGCGCATGGTCAAGTCCATCATCGAAAGCGGTGCTGCGCGCTCCCTGCCCACGGGCGACCTGCGCACGGCGGCCGAGATGGCCTCGGGCCTGCTGCGCAAGACGCTGGACGCCTTTGCACGCCTGGACACCAAGGCGGCCGTGGCCATCCTCAAGGAAGATGATCTGATCGACCAGGAGTTCGACGGCTTCGTGCGCAAGCTCATCACCTACATGATGGAAGACCCGCGCACCATCTCGGCCAGCCTGGACCTGCTGTTCCTGGCCAAGGCCATCGAGCGCATCGGCGACCATTCCAAGAATGTGGCCGAGCTGATCATCTATCTGGTGGAGGGCAAGGATGTCCGTCACCAGACCATGGATGCCATTGAGTCGGCAGTGCTGTAAGTGCCGGAGGCGAACAACGGATGAAGAAGATGCCCATGGTCCTCATCGTCGAGGACGAGCCCGCCATCGCGGAGCTGATCGCTGTCAACCTGCGGCACAACGGCTTCCAGCCGGTCTGGGCCGAGGATGGCGTGACGGCTCAGCGCGAGTTGGATGCCGTGCTGCCCGACGTGATCCTGCTTGACTGGATGCTGCCCGGCGCCAGCGGCCTGTCCCTGGCGCGCAAATGGCGCGCGGACAGCCGCACCAAGGCCGTGCCCATTCTGATGCTCACGGCGCGCGGCGATGAACCCGACAAGGTGGCGGGGCTCGATGCGGGCGCCGATGACTACATCACCAAGCCCTTCTCGACCCAGGAGCTGCTCGCGCGCATCCGTGCCGTGCTGCGGCGCCGTGCGCCCGAGCAGATTCAGGACAAGGTCAATATCGGCGAGCTGGTGCTCGATGCCGCCGCGCACCGCGTGAGCTGGCAGGGCGACATGATCAAGGTGGGCCCCACCGAGTTCAAGCTGCTGCACTACCTGATGAAGCACCCCGAGCGCGTGCACAGCCGTGCCCAATTGCTGGACAAGGTTTGGGGCGATCACGTCTTCATCGAGGAGCGCACGGTGGACGTGCACGTCAAGCGGCTGCGCGAGGCGCTGGGCATGGCCGGTGCATTGATCGAAACGGTACGCGGCGCCGGCTACCGGCTCAGCGCGCAGGCGCTGGCCTGAGGCCTTTTTTCCGCATGAATCCACGCATGGCCTTCACGGGCCATGCCAGGGCGCCGCTGCCCCGGGCAGCGAATACAACGCAAAGAAGGCGCAAGTATGGGTTGGCGAGGTTTTCGCTTGTTGGCGTCCCAGATCGCGGGCGCATTGCTGGGCTGGTGGCTCTGGGGCGTCATGTCCGCCTCCAGCCCCGGCATGGCCGCCCAGGCCGTGGCGGCCCTGACGGGGGCGCTGTGCGCGGGCTGGATCTGGTGGCTGGTGGACAGCTGGAACGCCATGCGCCTGCTGTCCTGGCTGCGCCAGTCGGAGCTGCGGGAGGCGCCCGAGCTCAGCGGAATCTGGGGTGAGGCCAGCGTGCGCATGCGCCGGTGGCTGCGCCAGAGCGTGCAGCAGGTGCAGCAGGGCGATCAGCGCCTCAACGACATTCTTTCCGCCCTGCAGGCCAGCCCCAATGGCGTGGTCCTGCTGGACGCCGATGGGCGCATCGAATGGTGCAACCAGATCGCGGCGCGGCAGTTCGGCTTCGATGCCGAACGCGACCTGCTGCAAAGCATTGGCAACCTGGTGCGCGACCCCGAGTTCAGCGCCTATTTCGCCACCCAGGATTTCTCACGCGACCTGGTCATGCAGGGCCGCGAAAGCACGGCCTCGCGGCCCGTCAAACTGTCGGTGCAGCTGTATGGCTATGGCGAAGGGCGCAAGCTGCTGCTGGCGCGCGATGTCACCGCGGTGGAGCAGGCCGAGGCCATGCGCCGCGACTTCGTGGCCAATGTCTCGCATGAAATCCGCACGCCGCTGACCGTGCTCGTGGGCTTTGTGGAAACGCTGCAGAACCTGCCGCTGGAGCCCGAGGAGCGCAACCGCTACCTGGGACTGATGGCCCAGCAGGCCGAGCGCATGCAGCATCTGGTGGAAGACCTGCTGGCGCTGTCGCGCCTGGAGGGCAGCCCCTTGCCCAGCAGCAACGAATGGGTGCCCGTGGCCCAGCTGATGCAGCGCTGCGAGAACGAGGCGCGCGGCCTGTCTTCCATGCTCACGCGCAAGCAATCCCTGCCGCATGCGCTGAGCTTTCCGTCGGCCGAGATGCTGGCGCAGGCCGGTGAGGTGGCCGGCGCCAGCGCCGAGCTGCAAAGCGCTTTCTCCAACCTGCTGGCCAACGCCATGCGCTACACGCCGGCAGGCGGGCGCATCGAGGTGACCTGGGAGAGCCTGCCTGATGGATCGGCACGCTTTGCCGTGCAGGACTCCGGGCCAGGCATCGAACCCAAGCACCTGGCGCGTCTGACAGAACGCTTTTACCGTGTGGACCGCAGCCGTTCGCGCGACACCGGCGGCACGGGCCTGGGCCTGGCCATCGTCAAGCACGTGCTGCAGCGCCATGGCGCCAAGCTGGGCATCACCAGCGCGCCGGGCCAGGGGTCGGAGTTTTCCGTGACCTTTCCGGCCAGCCGCGTCCGCATCGCGGCCCCAGGCACACGCGAAGTCGGCGAGGCCCGCGAAAGCCGCGCCGCATAGGCATAGGCGTGGGCGTGGCCCCGTGTGAACGGCCGTTGCCGTTCAGCGGCTTGTGGCTTTGCGCACGATGGCGCTGAACACCAGGGCCGTCACCAGCAGCGCACAGGCACTGCTGGCCCAGAACGGGGCGGGCGTGCCATGGTGCAGCCAGGCGGGCAGGGCGCTGTCCGTGCCGTAGGCCAGCCAGTATCCGCCGGCCAGTCCGCCACCCCACAGCAGCAGGCAGTAGATGACCAGCGGCGCCACGGTGATGCGGTAGCAGCGCAGCACGAAGAGACAGAAGGTCTGCACGGCGTCGGCCACATGGTAGGCAGCCACCCAGGCCAGCAGGCTGGCGGTAGTGGCCACCACCTCGGGGTTGCTGCTGTAGATGCGAGCCAGGCCCTCGCGGGACAGGAACAGTGCCGAGGCCAGCACCAGTCCACCCGTTGCCGCAAGCCGCCAGCCCATGGTGACAAGGCGGCGCGCCATGGCCTCGTCCCCCGCGCCGCGCCAGTAGCTGATCCGCGCGCTGGTGGCAATCGCCAGCGACAGGGGCACCATGTAGCACAGCGCCGCAAGATTGGCAGCAATCTGGTGGCTGGCCGAGGACAGCGTGCCCTGGCGCGCCACGAACAAGGCCATCAGCGTGAACGAGGTCACCTCCACCAAAATTGCCAGGCCTGCAGGAACGCCCAGTCGAGCGAACTGCGCCAGTTGCGGCCAGTCCGGGGGCTCCATGCGCTGCCACAGCGCCAGGGGCGCATACAGGCTCTGGCTGCGCATCAGCACGAATGCGAGGGCGACCATGGCGTAGTTCACCACCAGCGTGGCCCAGGCACAGCCCTCGGCGCCCAGCGCAGGCAGGCCGGCACCGCCAAAGGCCAGCCAGATCGACAGGGGGATTTTCAGCAGCAGCGACAGCAGCTGCAGCCAGGTCACCAGCAGGGGGTGGCCCAGCGCCTGGTTCAGTGTGCTGTAGATGCGAAACAGCAGCGCGGCCGGAAGGCTCCAGGCCAGCACCGAAAGATAGGCCCGCACCTCCACCTGCAGCGGTGGCGGCACATCGGCCCAGCGCAGCAGCGCATCGGGAAACAGCAGCACGCCCATGCCCAGGGCGCAGGCGGCCAGCAGCATGTACATGGCCTGGCGCAGCGTGCGGCCTATGGCCTCGGGCTGTCCGGCACCGCGATGCTCGGCCCACAGCGGCAGCAGGGCCTGGAAGATGCCCATCAGCGAGACATAGACACTCACGAAGATGGCCGAGCCCACGGACAGCGCTGCCAGCGCCTCTTCGGCGTAGCGGCCCGCCACGATGGTGTCGGTCACGCCGAAGGCCATCACCGCCAACTGCCCGGCCAGCACGGTCAGCGCGTGCTGGGCGATGGTGCGCCGTTCGGTGCCCAGTGGCGCGCGCGCGGGCTGGCTCATGGCCTGGCCTGGGCGCGGCTCGCCTCGGGCCTGCGCTTCAAGACCAGCAGGAAGTCCTTGCGATCGGTGGGGCGCACCACGCGGGCCACGGTTTCCCAGGTGCCCTGCAGGCGCGCGCTGTGCGGGTCCAGCCAGGTTTCTTCCTCGGCCACCATCCAGTCGCAGCGTGCGGCGCCGGCCATGCTCAGGCGTTGGGTGTCGATGTCGCCGTAGTAGCGCAGCGCCGCAATGTGCGCGCGGGGCAGGCCATAGGTTTGCACGCAGCTGCCGTCCTTGGGCAGTTCGGCCAGCACCTGGCGCATCTGCGGCTCGAAGCTGCGCGCGTGGTCCAGCAGCGGCAGCCACAGCGTCATCAGCAGCAGCCAGCCCAGCGTGGCGCCGCTGGCCGGCAGCACCAGGCTCTTCCAGATGGCGGCGCGGTTGCGCGATGTGCGCCAGGCGACGAGCACGCACCAGGCCAAGGTGGCGGCAACCGCCACGGCGAAGGAGAACACCGAGAATTCCGGCGTGAACTGCGGAGCCAGCCTGGCCACATTGGCGGCCGGCTTGGCGGGAACGCCCGTCTGCAGCGAGAGCCAGATCACCCAGATGGCAATGGCGGCGGCGCTGAAGAACAGCAAGGTGAACCAGTCGATCAAGGCGCTGATGCTGCGGCGCAGCGTCGGCAGGGCAAAGGCTGCCAGCGTGGCGATGGCGGGCAGGCCCAGCAGCAGGGCGCGGTCCGCAGGCAGCGTGCTTAGCGAAGCGATCACCGGAATGACGGCGAACCACAGCGGCAGCGCCAGATGGGGATAGCGGCGAGGCGCGGCGATCTGGCGGCGCCAGACCCACAGGGTCCACATGGCCAGCGGCCAGGCCGGCCAGCTGAACCACAGCAGCAGCCTGACCAGGCTTTGCCATTCCTTGGCGGTGCCGCTGTCCACCAGGCGCCAGGCCCATTGGTCCAGCCACAAGGACAGTGCAGCCGCCAGCAGCGTGACGCCCAGCCACAGCGCGGTCCAGATGCGCGCCTCGCGCGGCGCGGGCGAGGGCTCGTCACCCCAGGTGCGCGAGAAAAACGCCATGGTCGCACCGCCCAGGCCGAACAGCGTGGCCACGGTCGGCGCGCCGCTCAACGCCAGGCCCGGCAGGCCCAGCAGCAGCGCCAGCATGGCGGTGCGGCCGTGGTAGGGCATGGCTGCGGCGGCAAAGAACAGCAGGGCCGCGCAGCCGAGCTGGGTCATGTAGCTGGTGGTTTCATGGGAAAGCTGGGCCAGGCCCAGGCAGGCCACCAGGGCCAGCAGGCCGCCATCGGCCATGGCGCGCGCATAGTCGGTGGGCTGTGCCTCGCCGCCAAAGGCAAAGGCCACGGGGCGCGCGCCCGGCGTGCGCGCCAGGTAGTACACGCCCCACCAGGTGGCCGTCAGCGTGAGCACCAGCATGGCGATGAAGGGCAGGCGTGCCGCCATCTCCAGATGCAGCCAGGAAGGCGCTCCCTGCATGGCCAGTGCGCCAAGCCAGTACGACAGCAGGCCCTCGGATTCGGGCAGCAGGCCCGCCATGCGCGGTGCCAGCCACGAGGTATGGCCCAGGGCCAGCTCCCGCATGTAGCCGAAGGCCTCCATGTCGGCCATGCGCCAGGGGCTGCGCCCCACATATCCGGGCACGACATAGGCCAGGCACAGCAGCAGCAGCGACCAGCGGGGCAGGCGGCGCACGGCGCTTTGGGCAACGATGGCAGGGGTGGGCTGGTTCACTCACAGGACTTTCTGCAACGGAGGGCGCAAGAATACGCGAAGCAAGGGCCTCGAAAAGCGTGGAACATGCCTGGCCGGCAGGGATTGGCCGGACTGCGAAAAACAAAAGGGCAGCGCGGTTGCCCGTGCTGCCCTTCTGGCCGGAGAAGCAGGATTTACTTCTTGCCGAAACGGTTGCGGAAGCGCTCCACACGGCCGCCCATGTTGTCCACCGACTTTTGCGTGCCGGTGTAGAACGGGTGCGACTCGGACGAGGTGTCCAGCTTGAACAGGGGGTAGTCCTTGCCTTCGAAGGTGTCGGTTTCCTTCGTGTTCACGCAGGAGCGGGTCACGAACTTGAAGCCGTTGGACAGGTCCACGAACAGAACTTCGCGGTAGTTGGGGTGGATGCCTTCTTTCATGATCTTTCCTTCTGATGCAAGTGCGGTAGCCGTGCCTGACCCGCTGCAACCTTTGTAGCGGTTCAAATCAAGCGTACTTTCCGCAAGAAAAAGCCCTGCATTATCGCATAGTGCTCAATTACGTGCCAAGCCGGCGGGCCTGAGCCCCGTGTACGCCGCGCGTGGCCGGATGATCTGCCGTGTGGCGCGCTGCTCCAGCGCCTGTGCCAGCCAGCCTGCGCAGCGGCCCAGCGCGAACAGCCCGAAGGCGCTGCCCGCCGGCAACTGCAGGTGCCGCCGCAGGGCCACCAATGCGAAATCGACCGAAGGGGCTAGGCCAGTGAGTGCCATCACTTCGGCCGCCAGGGCCGCCGCCGGTCCCTGCCTGGGCAGCATTTCCAGCAACAGGGCGGCGCGCACATCGCCTTCGGGGTAGAGGTGGTGGCCGAAGCCGGGTAGGGTCTCGCCGCGCGCCAGGCGCTGGCGCAGGCGTGCCGGGGCCTGCGCCTCGCCCAGCTCGTCCCAGAGCGCCTCGACGCGCGCGGTCGTGCCGCCGTGGCGCCCGCCCGTCAGGGCGGCAAGGCCTCCCACCACGGCCGCCCGCAGGCTGGCGCCCGTGGATGCCACGCAGCGCGCCGTGAAGCCGGAGGCGTTGAGTTCATGGTCGGCGCACAGCACCAGGGCCATGCGCACCAGGTCGGCGCCTTGTGCGTCCAGCGCCCAGGCCTGGGCGCATTGCAGGTGGATGGGGGTCTTGTCCGGCGCCGTGCCCAGCAGGCAGGCCGCCAGCAGGCGCAGGAGCGCTCCGCAGCCTGCCGCCAGCCGTTCGGGCGATTGCTGCCATGCGGCAGTGGCCGCGTCATCGCTGGCGACGGTGAACAGGGCCAGCAATGTGTTTTCGCAAGGCTGGCCGGCCATGCGCTGCTGCAGGTCGGGCAACACAGGGGCGGCCTCCACGGCGTGTGCGGCGAAGGCGGCATCGGCCGGGTATTGCCAGAGCAGGGCGGCGGTCTCTTCCAGCGTGTGCGAGCGTGCCCAGTCCACGGCGTCCTCGCCACGGTAGTAGAGGCGGCCCTGTTCTATCAGCGTGATCGATGACTCCAGCACCGGCAGGCCCCAGTTGAGCGCGGCCTGGGCGACTTCGCGGGGTTTGCGGCCCTGGCCGCGCTGGCGCGCCAGCTGCTCGACCTCTTCGCGCAGGTAGCGGCTTTCGCGCGGCGTGTCTGCCGCATGGGCGTGCAGCAGTCCTCGGCTGACATAGGCATACAGCGTGGCGCGGCTCACGCCCAGCAGTGCGGTGGCTTCGGTCGAGTTCAGGTAGTCGGGCATGGATGTGATGATATGTTGATTTATTTAATCAATATTGACAATATTTTCTGGAAATCTATGGTGCGGGTTCCAACCCTTGTTTCCGTTGCCAGGAGTGCTCCATGTCCAGTCTTCCGTCCCCTTGCGCTTTTGATCACTGCGCCGCCCAGATCTGGGCGGCACTGGAAGGTGCCCAGGGCGCGCTGCACCGTCTGGAGATGCGCGGGCAAGGCGCCTTGACCTCGGTGTTTCCGGTCTCCGATCTGGCGGCGGCCAGCCTGGGTGTGGCAGGCCTCGCCATCTCCGATCTGGTGGCCCAATGCGGCGCTGCCGCGCCGCAGGTGGTGGTGGACCGCAGACTCGCGTCCCTGTGGTTTGGCTGCAGCCTGCATCCGCTGGGCTGGGAGATGCCCGCGCTGTGGGACGCCGTGGCCGGTGACTACCGCACGGCCGATGGCTGGATCCGCCTGCATACCAATGCGCCCCACCACCGCGCAGCGGCGCTGGCCGTGCTCGGCGCGCCGGCCAATCGGGAGGCTGTGGCGACGGCGGTGAGCCGCTGGACGGCGCATGAGTTGGAGTCGGCCGTTGTCGCGCAGGGTGGCTGTGCCGCCGCCATGCGCGGGCTGGCTGCCTGGGCTGCGCATCCGCAGGGGCAGGCCGTGCAGCAGGAGCCTTTGCTGGCGTGGCAGGTGCATCCGCAGCCGGGCCAGCCCTTCAGTTTCAGTGCTGGTGCGTGGCAGCCATCGGCGCAGCGGCCGCTGCAGGGGCTGCGCGTGCTGGATCTGACGCGCATCCTGGCCGGTCCCGCCGCCACGCGCTGGCTGGCGGGCCATGGTGCCGAGGTGCTGCGCATCGATCCGCCTGGTTGGGAGGAGCCGGGTACGGTGCCTGAAGTCACGCTGGGCAAGCGCTGTGCCCGGCTGGACCTGCGCGCGCCCCAGGATCGTGCCGTGTTTGAGCAACTGCTGGGCGGCGCCGACGTGCTGGTCCATGGTTACCGGGACGGTGCGCTGGAGGGGCTGGGATTCGGGGCCGCGTGGCGCCGTCGGCTGAATCCCTCGCTCATCGATGTGTCGCTCAACGCCTATGGATGGAGCGGGCCCTGGCAGCAGCGGCGCGGCTTCGACAGTCTGGTGCAGATGAGCGCCGGCATTGCCGATGCAGGCATGCACCGGCTGGGCCGTGACCGGCCCACGCCCCTGCCGCTGCAGGCGCTGGACCACGCCTCCGGCTATCTGATGGCTGCCGCCGTGGTGATGGCGCTGGTGCGGCGCATGCAGGGGCAGGGCGGCAGCACGGTGCGTGCCTCGTTGGCGCGCACGGCCCATCTTCTGGCGGGGCATGGCGTGGGCGACCCGGATGCCTGTCCGCTGGCGCCGGTGAACGGTGCCGAGGATTTCAGCGCGGCGATCGAGGCGACCTCCTGGGGCGCGGCGCGGCGCCTGCGGGCGCCGGTGGAGGTGGCGGGTGCGCCCATGCACTGGGAGCGCGCGGCCTGTGCGCTGGGCACGTCTGTCGCAGCGTGGTGAGACGGGAGGCTGGAATGCAAAACGCCCCGCGTAAGCGAGGCGTCTGTGGGGGCCGTGGGCTGGATCTCTGCGATCAGCCGCCGCGGCGCATCATGTCGAAGAAGTCCACGTTGGTCTTCGTGGCCCGCATGTTCTTGATCATCAGCTCCATGGCCTCGATCTCGTCCATGTTGTACATGAACTGGCGCAGGATGCGGGTCTTTTGCAGGATCTCGGGAGCCAGCAGCAGTTCTTCGCGGCGTGTGCCGCTCTTGTTGAGTTCGATGGCGGGGAACACGCGCTTCTCGTAGAGGCGGCGGTTCAGGGCCAGTTCGCTGTTGCCCGTGCCCTTGAACTCTTCGAAGATCACTTCGTCCATGCGGCTGCCGGTATCGACCAGGGCCGTGGCGATGATGGTCAGCGAGCCGCCTTCTTCCACATTGCGTGCCGCGCCGAAGAAGCGCTTGGGACGCTGCAGGGCGTTGGAGTCCACGCCGCCCGACAGCACCTTGCCCGACGAGGGCACGACGTTGTTGTAGGCGCGGGCCAGGCGGGTGATGGAGTCCAGCAGGATGACCACGTCCTTCTTGAGCTCGACCAGGCGCTTGGCGCGCTCGATCACCATTTCGGCCACGTGCACGTGGCGCGTGGCGGGCTCGTCGAAGGTGGAGGCGATGATTTCGCCCTTGACCGAGCGCTGCATCTCGGTCACTTCTTCGGGGCGCTCATCGACCAGCAGCACCATCAGGTGCACGTCGGGATGGTTGGCCGTGATGGAATGGGCGATGCTCTGCATCATCATGGTCTTGCCGCTCTTGGGCGGTGCGACGATCAGCGCGCGCTGGCCGCGGCCGATGGGAGCGATGATGTCGATGATGCGGCCGGTGATGTTCTCCTCACCCTTGATCTCGCGCTCCAGGCGCAGCTGCTGGGTGGGGAACAGGGGGGTCAGATTCTCGAACAGCACCTTGTGCTTGTTCTGCTCGGGCGAGCCGCCGTTGACGGAGTCGAGCTTGGTCAGTGCGAAGTAGCGCTCGCCATCCTTGGGCGTGCGCACTTCACCTTCGATCATGTCGCCGGTGTGCAGGTTGAAGCGGCGGACCTGGCTGGGCGAGATGTAGATGTCGTCGGTGCTGGCCGTATAGCTGGTGTCGGGGCTGCGCAGAAAGCCGAAACCGTCCGGCAGGATTTCCAGCACGCCGTCGGCGAACACTTGTTCGCCTGCCTTGGCTCGCTTTTTGATGATGGCGAACATCAACTCTTGCTTGCGCATGCGACCGACGTTTTCGATCTCAAGCGCTTCGGCCTGCTTCAGGACTTCAGACACGTGCAGTGCCTTGAGTTCATTAAGGTGCATGGAGTGACTCCAGAACGGAGTGGAAAGAAACCAGGGGAAGGCGTTGAGCCAAGCGAAACACTGTGGAAGTGGGCTGGCTTGCCTGAGGGTCTCAGCGCGGCCTTCAATGCATAAGGCCGGTGATGAAGGGGATTATGACAGGAAAAAATCCGAAGGTCACAGGGAAATTTGCGCTGGCGCCTCGTTTATGCGCCAGTGCGATGCGGTGCTGCGGTCAACGCCGGCTCGCATCTGTGACGGCCCCGTGTGCGGGGCCGTCGGGGGAATCAGGCCAAGTGCTGTTCCAGGAAAGCGGACAGCTGTGCCTTGTTGAGGGCGCCCACCTTGGTGGCGGCCAGCTGGCCATCCTTGAACAGCATCAGCGTGGGAATGCCGCGGATGCCGAACTTGGCAGGGATCTCGCGGTTCTCGTCCACATTCATCTTGGCGATGGACAGCTTTTCCTTGTAGGTCTGCGCTGCTTCGTCGAGGATGGGGGCGATCATCTTGCAGGGGCCGCACCATTCGGCCCAGTAATCGACCAGCACCGTGGTGCCAGGCTGCAAGACGTCGGCTTCAAAGCTTGCGTCGGAGATGTGTTTGATCAGTTCGCTGGCCATGGGTGGAGTCCTTGATTTTTCGCAATGAGGAAGGCGCAGGAAAATCCGCACCGCAAAAAGATTGTGACAGAAACCTATCACCTGCTGCACCGTATGGGCGGTAGCTCAATGCTATGACTGTCATAGCTGTTTATGGGGTGGCGACAGGGTTGCCGGGACTCCGGGAATTAGTGGCGCCTGCGCGCAGACCGGCCTGCGGCAGGGTATTCTGCGCGCCCGCGCTGCAGGCATATGTGCCGGCCGGCAGCGCCAAGTTGAATGCGAGCATGGAATGGAAACTGATGTGATGGATGCTTTTGAACCCGGTGCGGCAGCGCGCACGATGGACTGCGATGTGGCGGTGATCGGTGCGGGGCCTGCGGGCCTGATGGCGGCCGAAGGGCTGGCCGGCAAGGGGCTGGATGTCCATGTGTTCGAGGCCAAGTCCTCCGCTGGGCGCAAGTTCCTCATGGCAGGCAAGGGCGGGCTCAACCTGACCCATTCCGAAAACCTGCCCGCCTTTGTCTCCCGCTACGGCGAGCGCAGTGCCGAGGTATCGCGCTGGCTGGAGCTGCTGTCCCCGGATCAACTGCGTGCCTGGGCCGGTGAACTGGGCGTGGAAACCTTTGTGGGCAGCTCGGGCCGCGTATTCCCCAAGGACATGAAGGCTGCGCCCTTGCTGCGTGCCTGGCTGGTGCGTCTGCAGACCCAGGGCGTGGTGCTGCACACGCGCCACCGCTGGGTGGGCTGGCAAGACGGCGATGCGCTGGGCTTTGATACACCCGAAGGGCGGCTGCAGGTGCGGGCAAGGGCTGTGGTGCTGGCATTGGGCGGCGGCAGTTGGGCGCGCCTGGGCTCGGATGGCGCCTGGCTGCCCTTGCTGGAGCAGCGCGGTGTTGAAGTCGCTGTGTTGAAGCCTTCCAACTGCGGGTTCGATGTGGGTCTGGATGGTGCGGCTTCGGGCGGACAGATTGATCGCCGGGAGTTCATGGCCGAGCTGCTGGGCGCCAGCCCTCAGCCTGCGCGCGGCTGGAGTCCTTATTTCACCGAGCGCTTTGCGGGCCAGCCCTTCAAGTCGGTGGCGCTGTCCTTTGATGATGGCAAGGGCCATGTTTTCTCGCGCAAGGGCGAATTCATTGCCACGACCACGGGCGTGGAAGGCAGCCTGATCTATGCCGTCTCTGCGGCGTTGCGCGGAGCCATTGCGCGCGACGGGCAGGCCACCGTCCATCTCGACCTGCTGCCCCAGTTGACGCCCGAGCGCGTGCTGGTGGAAGTGCGCCATCCGCGCGGCTCGCGCAGCCTGGCCAGCCATCTGAAGGGGCGCCTGGGCCTGGACGGCATCAAGGCCGCCGTGCTGCATGAGGTGCTGGGCAAGGAAGGTGTGGGCGACCCTGTGCGGCTGGCCCATGCCATCAAGGCCCTGCCCATCACCGTGGTGGCAGCCCGACCCATTGACGAGGCCATCAGCACGGCAGGCGGCGTGCGGCTGGAAGCTCTGGACGCCAACGGCATGTGCGCAGCCGCTCCTGGCGTTTTCTGCGCCGGCGAGATGCTGGACTGGGAGGCTCCCACGGGCGGCTACCTGCTGACGGCGTGCATGGCCAGCGGCCTGCAGGCGGCGCAAGGCGTTGCGCGCTATCTCAAGGTGGATGGCGCAGAGCGTTAAGGAGGAGTGGGTGCCGCAGCGGGCCTGGACGGGGCAGGCGCCCGCAGGGCCTGCTGTTCAATGAAGGTGACGAGCCTTGCCCTCGGCACTGGTTTCACGGTTAGGGCTGCTTGGTTCCCCACCTGACCCGGTTGGCCGCTTCCCCATGCGAGGAGGCCCGTCACTCTCGATTATAGGGGCAAACACCGGGCCGCCCGGACGACATGGCCGGCCAAACCCGGGTCGCCTCGGGCAAGGGCGCCCAGCCCCGTAGAATCGCGGGATGTCTTATCTTGTGCTGGCCCGCAAATACCGCCCCCGCAATTTCTCTGAAATGGTGGGGCAGGAGCATGTCGTTCAGGCGCTCACCAATGCCCTGACGCAGCAGCGCCTGCACCATGCCTATCTGTTCACCGGCACGCGCGGCGTGGGCAAGACCACGGTCTCGCGCATTCTGGCCAAGTCGCTCAACTGCCAGGGCGCCGATGGCCAGGGCGGCATCACGGCAACGCCCTGCGGCGTCTGTGCGGCCTGTACCGAAATCGACAGCGGGCGCTTTCCCGACTACACGGAGCTGGACGCTGCCTCCAACCGTGGCGTGGACGAGGTGCAGAGCCTGCTGGAGCAGGCTGTCTACAAGCCGGTGCAGGGACGCTTCAAGGTCTTCATGATCGACGAAGTGCACATGCTCACGAACACGGCCTTCAACGCCATGCTCAAGACGCTGGAGGAGCCGCCCGAGTACCTGAAGTTCGTGCTGGCCACCACCGATCCGCAGAAGGTTCCCGTGACCGTGCTCAGCCGCTGCCTGCAGTTCAACCTGCGGCCCATGGCGCCCGAGACCGTGCTGGAGCATCTGGGCCAGGTGCTGGGGCAGGAAGGCGTGGCCTCCGAGCCCCAGGCCCTGCGCCTGCTGTCGCGCGCCGCGCGTGGCTCCATGCGCGATGCGCTGTCGCTGACCGACCAGGCGATTGCCTTTGGCAGCGGACAGCTGCAGGAGGCCACGGTGCGCCAGATGCTGGGCAGCGTGGACCGCAGCCATGTGTTCCGCCTGATCGAGGCACTTGCCCAGGCCGATGGCCAGGTGGTGGTGGAAACCTCCGAGGCGCTGCGCCGCAATGGCCTGTCCGCCGCCTCCACGCTGGAGGAAATGTGCGCCGTACTGCAGCGTATGGCCGTGGCACAGGCCGTGCCGCAGATGGCCGCCGACGCCAGCGATCCAGAAGCCGCAGAGATCGCCCGCCTTGCGGTGCTGATGCCGCGCGACGAAACCCAGCTGCTCTACAGCATCTGCCTGCATGGCCGGGCCGAACTGGGCCTGGCACCCGACGAGTACGCGGCGCTGACCATGGCGCTGCTGCGGCTGCTGGCGTTCAAGCCGCAATCTGCAGAGCCCGCCCCGGGCGCGGCTGAAAAAAAAACTCCAGCGCTGACCCCCTCCACGGCGAAGCCTGAATCTCCCGCGCCCGTGGCGCAGACGCGGCCCGCACAGCCCGCTGTGCCTGAGGCTCCCGCTTTGCCCGAGGCTCCCGCTGCCCCAGCCAAGGCGGCCATGCCCGTCCCGGTCGCGCCTCCTGCTCCTGTCGCGCCTGTCGCATCTCCCGTGACCGCTGCGCCCGCCGTGGTCGCTCCCGTGGTGCAAGCCGTTGCGGCTCCAGCGCCTGTTCAGGCGCCCGTGGCCGTGGCCGCAGTTGCCAGGCCGGAACCTGTGCTTGCGCCTGTCCAGGAGGCCAGGCCTTCCGCTGCTCCAGAGGTGAAGCCGGCCGCCGGTGTCGCCCAAGAGCCCCTGGACGAGCCTGTGGACGATGTGCAGGAAGACGAAGACTCTTCTGCCGATGAGGCGCCGCAGGCGCAGGATGCCGATGCACCGGACGAGGGTGCCTGGGCCGGGATGCCCGATGAAGGCTGGGCCGACGAAGGCCGCTGGAGCGATGACGGAGATCTGGCCCTGGAGCCGCCTGCCGCTGCCGTGGCACGGCAGGCCGAACCGCAGATCGACACTCAGATCGATGTGCAGGACTTCGCTCCCGAACGTGGCCGCCAGTCCCCCGCTGCGCCTCCCGCGCCGACCGTGGAGCGCACGCCCGATGGCGATGTCTGGCACGCTGCCGTCCAGCAACTGGTGCAGGCCGAGGCCGTCACGGCGCTGGCGCGGCAGCTGGCGCTGCAGTCTCAACTGGTGGCGCGCGATGGCGATGCATGGACGCTGCGCGTGGAAAGCAGCTCGCTGGCGCAGCCCGCCACACGCGAGCGCCTGCGTGCGGCGCTGGAGGCCGCTGGCCTGGCGCGGCAACTGCATGTCGAGCAAGGCGCCGTGACAGACAGCCCCGCGCGGCGCAATGCGGTGGCCAGCCATGAGCGCCAGCGCATTGCAGAAGACATCGTGATGAATCATTCTCTGGTGCAGACCCTGATCCGCAGCCATGGCGCGAAAATCGTGCCCGGCAGTATCAAGCCCGTATCCATTCAGCCCTGACACGCTCTAGAGCGTTTCGTTTTTACCCTACAGAAGAAGGAACTCACATGTTCAACAAAGGACAACTGGCCGGCCTGATGAAGCAAGCCCAGGCCATGCAGGACAACCTCAAGAAGGCCCAGGATGAACTGGGCAACATCGAGGTGGAAGGTGAATCGGGCGCGGGCCTCGTGAAGGTGGTCATGACCTGCAAGCACGACGTCAAGCGCATCACCATCGACCCCAGCCTGCTGGCCGAAGACAAGGACATGCTGGAAGACCTGGTGGCTGCCGCCTTCAACGCCGCCGTGCGCAAGGCCGAAGAGACTTCCAACGAGAAGATGGGCAAGCTCACGGCCGGCATGCCCGGCCTGCCGGGCGGCATGAAGTTCCCATTCTGAGGCAGGCCCCAGCGGTTGTGCCGAACAGCCTGGAGAGGCCATGCCGGCTTCTCCAGCTGCCCACTCGTGTGGAGTGGCCATCGAGCGATCTGCCCCTGCAGATCGCTTTTTTTCTGAGAACCTTCTCCATTGAAAGGAAGCTGCCATGTCGGACGTGCAATCGCTCGATGGCCTGATCGAGGCCTTGCGCAGGCTCCCGGGTGTGGGCATCAAGTCGGCGCAGCGCATGGCCTTCCACCTGCTGCAGCGCGACCAGGACGGCGCGCGGCAACTGGCCCGTGCCCTGACCATGGCCGTGGAGTCGGTCACCCACTGCGAGCGCTGCCATACCTTCACCGAAGGCCGCATCTGCTCCATCTGCCAGGATGAAGGGCGTGACGCGGCCCGGCTGTGCGTGGTGGAGGCGCCCGCCGATATGGCGGCCATGGAGCGCACGGGTGCCTACCAGGGCTATTACTACGTGCTGATGGGGCGGCTGTCGCCACTCGACGGCATAGGTCCGCGCGATCTGAACCTGTCATCCCTGCTGGAGCGTGCCGGCGACGGCAAGGTGCAGGAGGTGATCCTGGCCACCAGCTTCACGGCCGAAGGCGAGGCCACGGCCCATGCGATCAGCGAGGCCCTGAAGGCGCGCGGCATCCATGTGACGCGCCTGGCGCGCGGCGTGCCCATAGGCAGCGAACTCGAATACGTGGACCTGGGTACGATCGCCCATGCGCTGGTGGACCGCCGGTAGTGGCCGAGGCGGCTGGCGTTTCTTGTCTATTCATCAGGAGCCTGTATGCCGACCTCTGTCATCCTGCCGCCCGGCGGCTTCTCCATAGCGCATTGGTGCCTGCTGGTGGCGGCCCTGCTGCCGCTGGCCTGCGCCTACATCGCCAAGGCGCCCGGCATGAAGCACCGGCCGGGGCAGCGCGGTTTCGACAACCACGAACCCCGGGCCTGGCTGGCGCAGCAGACGGGCTACCAGGCACGGGCCAATGCGGCGCAGGCCAATAGCTTCGAGTGCCTGCCGTTCTTCATTGGCGCCTTGCTGGTTGCCTGGCAATTGGGTGCACCGTCCGCGCGTGTCGATGGCCTGGCCGTGGCCTTTATTGTGTTGCGTATTGCCTACATCGCCTTCTATGTGACGGACCGCGCCACGCTGCGCAGTCTGGCCTGGGCGCTGGCGCTGGTGGTGAATCTGCTGCTGTTTTTCGCGGGCTACCGCTGAGGCCTGGGTGAGACCTGGGTGAGGGCCGGGCGCGTGTTCACCGCGCGCCGTGCTGGCCCTGAAGCCTACGGTGTTTCACATACGGGCAAGCACCGATGCTGTGCATGCGGGCTCTGGGCATGATCGTGTTGCACTGCAGCAAAATAACCATCATGTCTTCCCACGTGCTTGATCGCCGAACCTTGTTGAGCCTCATGGGGCTGGGTTCCCTGTGGTCGCTTCCTTCCCTCGGTTCGGCCGAGCTGGTGACGATTTCCGTGGGCGGTCAGGGCCTGCTGTATTACCTGCCGCTGGTGATTGCCCAGCAACTGGGGTACTTCGAGGCCGAGGGCCTGACCGTGCGCATCGATGACTATCCGGGCGGGTCGCAGTCGCTGCAGGCGCTGGAATCGGGCGCCGCCGATGTGTGCGCGGGTGCCTATGAACACACGCTTGTCGCGCAGCAGCGCGGCAGTGTGCTGCGTGCCTTTGTCGTGCAGGGGCGTGCGCCGCAGATTGCGCTGGGCGTGTCCTCGCGCTGGATGCCGCGCTACCAGACGCTGGCCGACCTGCGCGGGCGGCGCGTGGGCGTGTCCTCGCTGGGCGCATCCACGGCCCGGGCCGTGCAACTGATGCTGCTGGGCGATGGCCTGGAGGCCGATCTGGTGCAACTGGTGGGTGTGGGCTCGGGGCCTGACGCCATGGAGGCGCTGCGCACCGGGCGCGTGCATGCGCTGTGCCATGCGGACCCGCTGATGAGCGTGCTGGAGGACAAGGGTGCCGTGCGCATCGTCAGAGACCTGCGTGATCTGCGCAGCAGCGCGCAGCTGTACGGCGGCTCCATGCCCTCGGGCACGCTGTACGCGACCCAGGCCTTTTTGCGCAAGAACCCGGCCAAGGCCCAGGCGCTGAGCAATGCCATGGTCCGATCGCTCAAGTGGCTGCAGACCGCCGCGCCCATGGATGTGCTCAGGGCCGTGCCTGCACCCTATCTGCTGGGTTCGCGGCGCGCCTATCTGTCGGCCTTCGAGCACATGCGCACCACGATCTCGCCGGATGGCCTGATGCCCGATGACGGGCCTGCCACGGCCCTGCGCGCCCTGGTCCGGCTCAACCCTGCGCTGGCGCGCAGCGGTATCGACCTGGAGCGCTCGTTCACCAACGAATTCGTGCGGCAGTCCCGCCAGCGTTTCCACACCTGAGCCCCCGGGCCGCACGCAAAAGAGCCCGCGAAAGCGGGCTCTTTGGAGGAGGGCAGTGATGGCGCCTTCAGCGCTTTTTCACCTTGGATGGCTTGCCGCCACGCGGCGCCGTGGTGACCGACACCTTGGCGTTGCGGTTTTGCGGCTGCACGGCCACCTTGCGCGCGGTTCCGGTGGACTTGGCCGCCCGGGCATTGCCGCCGCTGCTGGCGCGCACCGGCAGGTAGGCCACCAGCGATTGGCCGGCATGCAGGGTGGCGGAGGACTTCAGGTCATTCCAGTCCGCCAGATTGGACGCACTGACGCCGTAGCGGTTGGCCACGCTGATCAGCGTGTCGCGCTTGCGGGCCTTGATGGTGGTGCGGCGCGTGACGATCTCGGGGGCAAAGCTGATCTGGCCGTTGTCGGCCACGTGGCCGGCCACGTCGGCACGCACGTTGGCGCCGCGCGGCACCATGAGCGCGGAGCCGGCCTTGATCAGCATGCGCGGGGGGATGTTGTTGAGGGCGCGCAGGTCGGACTCGCCCAGGCCCACGCGCTGGGCCGCCTCGGCCACGCTGATGGTGGAAGGCACGGTCCAGACGGTCCAGCTCGCGTACTGGCCTTCGTCGAAGGCCTGCATGTTGCGGCGGAACACCTTGGCGTTGTCCCAGGGCAGCAGGATCTCCGGCGTGCCGGCCGCAAAGATCACCGGCTTGCGGAAGCTGGGATTGAGCGCCTTGAAGTCATCGGTCGACACGTCGGCCAGCTTGGCCACCAGTTCCACGTCGATGTCACGGGTGATGGTGACGGTCTGGAAGTAGGGGTGGTTCTCGATCAGCGGCAGCTCGGTGTTGAATGCATCGGGGTTGGCCACGATGTTCTTGACGGCCTGCAGCTTGGGCACGTACATGCGGGTCTCGGCCGGCATCTGCAGGTCGGTGTAGCCCGTGGGCAGGCCCAGCTTCTCGTTGCGCTTGATGGCGCGGCCCACACTGCCTTCGCCCCAGTTGTAGGCGGCCAGGGCGAGGTGCCAGTCGCCGAACATGTCGTAGAGCTTTTGCAGGTAGTCCAGCGCGGCGCGCGTGGAGGCCAGCACGTCGCGGCGGTCGTCGCGGAAGGCGTTTTGCTTGAGGTCGAAATAGGTGCCGGTGGCCGGCATGAACTGCCACATGCCGGCCGCCTTGGCGGTGGAGACGGCCTGCGGGTTGAAGGCGCTCTCGATGTAGGGCAGCAGCGCCAGCTCGGTGGGCATGTTGCGCCGCTCCAGTTCCTCGACGATGTGGAACAGGTACTTGCTGGAGCGCTCGGTCATGCGCTGTATGTAGTCGGGCCGGCTGGCATACCACTGCTCGCGGTCCTTGACCAGATCCTGGTCCAGGTCGGGCATGGCGAAGCCCTGGCGAATGCGTACCCACAGATCGCCCGTGGTCTCCAGCGAGGCCACGCCGCCGTTGCCGGCGCTGCCTGTGCCCAGCGGGCTCAGCGGTCCGTTGGGGTACATCGGGGAGTGCGGTGCGGTGCTGGGGGCGGGGGCCGTGCTGGCCAGGTCCGGGCTGCTGGTGGTGGCGCAGCCCGCAAGAGCCAGCAGGCTGCCCAGCAGCAGGGTGTGTAGCAGTTTCATCAGAAGACGTTTTTCCATTGGCGCAGGCCGGCCAGCACGCTGGCGGGGTCCTGCTGTCTCACCTGTGCGTCGAAGCCTGCGGCGGCGGCGGCCACTGCGGATTCGCGCGTTCTAAGAAAGGGATTGATGGAGCGCTCGGTCTCCATCAGGGAAGGCAGCGTGGGCCGGCCGGCCTCGCGCAACGCCTGACAATGCCTCTGGTAGTGAGCCAGGGCCTGGTTGTTTGGTTCCACGGCCTGCGCAAAGCGCAGGTTGGACATTGTGTACTCATGTGCGCAGCAGACCAGGGTGTTGTCCGGCAGCGCGGCCAGATCGTCCAGCGATTGCTGCATCTGCTGCGGCGTGCCTTCGAACAGGCGCCCGCATCCCCCTGAAAACAGCGTATCGCCGCAGAACAGCACGGGCTGCGCCTGCGCCGCCGTGCTGTAGAAGGCGATGTGGCCGCTGGTGTGGCCGGGCACGTCAATGACCTGCCAGGGGCCGCCCAGGGCCTGCACGATATCGCCACCCTGCACGCGCTGCACGGGTTCGGGCAACTGCTCGTAGGCGGGGCCCCAGACCTGGGCGCCCGTGGCCTGGCGCAGCTGCGCCACGCCGCCGACATGATCGGCATGGTGGTGGGTGACTAAAATGCCCTGCAACTGCAAGTCCAGCTGGCGCAGGCTGGCCAGCACGGGCGCTGCATCGCCGGGATCGACGACCAGGGCCTGCCCTGCGTCGTACAGCAGCCAGATGTAGTTGTCGGAAAAAGCGGGGATGGGCAACAGGTTCATGAGCAGCAAAATTATAGGGACGCATCACTGGACGCAATCTGCCCTCGGCCACTACCTGCTGGAATGGGAGCAGCAGCGCTGCGACGAGGCGGTGGCCGATATTTTCGGCTATCACAGCCTGCAGTTGGGCATGCCCATGCTCCAGGGGCTGCGCGCCAATCGCATGCCGCACCGCTGGCTGGCCCTGGATTCCATGCAGGATGCGGTGCCAGCCGAGGGCGTGCCGCCGCTGGAGGTGCCCGTGGCGCTGCTGGCCGATCCGGCCGCGCTGCCGTTTTCCGAGGCCAGCCTCGACCTCGTCGTCATGCCGCACACGCTGGAGACCTCGCCGGACCCGCATGCCGTGTTGCGCGAGGCGGCCAGGGTGCTGATGCCCGAGGGCCGTATCGTCGTGTGCGGGCTCAACCCCGCCAGTCTGCTGGGCGTGCAGCGCCGTGCCGAGCGCGGCGTGTATCTGCCCGATGTGGGCTGGGGCGTGGGCTACTGGCGGCTGCGCGACTGGCTGCGATTGCTGGCCTTCGAGATCGAGGCCGTGCAGTTCGGCTGCTATCGTCCTGCCGTGCAGACAGATCGCTGGCTGCGGCGCTGGCAGTTCATGGACCGCGTGGGGCGGCTGGGCTGGCCCATGCTGGGCGGCGTGTACTGCGTGGTGGCCGTCAAGCGCGTGCCGGGTGCACGCATGCTGGAGCCTGCCTGGCGTGGCCGTGCAGCCGTGTCGGGCGCCTCCGTGCCTGTGGCCCACCGCATGCCGGCGCAGGCGGTGCAGGGCAGCGATCCGCATTCCAGCCGGCCTGAAGGCCGGGCCATTCAACCCAAGGAAATTTTTTGAATCAAGTTGTTATCTACACGGACGGCGCCTGCAAGGGCAATCCGGGTCCCGGCGGCTGGGGCGTGGTGCTGGAGGCCGGCAGCGCCAGAAAAGAGCTGTTCGGCGGCGAGCTGAACACAACCAACAACCGCATGGAGATGATGGCCGTGATCGAGGCGCTGTCCGCGCTCAGGCGGCCCTGCGATGTGGTGCTCTACATCGACAGCCAGTACGTGCTCAAGGGCATCACCGAATGGATCCATGGCTGGAAGGCCAAGGGCTGGAAGACGGCCTCCAAGGAGCCGGTCAAGAACGTCGAGCTGTGGCAGCGGCTGGACGCTCTTGTCCAGGGCGGCGGCCACCGCATCGACTGGCGCTGGGTCAAGGGCCACGCAGGCGACCCTGGCAACGAGCGGGCAGACGCCCTGGCCAACAAGGGCGTGGACCAGGCACTGGGGCGCTGAGCGCCTGGTGCGGGGCGGGTGCAATGCCCGTCCCTTGCTTCCACCTCCTGAGACCTACCTACAACGCGGTAGATGAAAACCCCAGAACCAGAATTCGGCCCGCGCAGCTAATATTTCCATAAGTGGAAATTAGTTCGCGCCCTGCCAGGCATCTTCCGTGGTGTGGTGTTCAAAATTGCCACTTGTGGAATTTTTAAACCATCTCACGATGAAAGAGCCTTGCGATGAAATACAAAGCAATTGCCGCATTGGCGATGCTGGGCGGCGCGGGAGCGGCGCTGGCCCAGAGTTCGGTGACGCTGTACGGCAGCATGGACCTGACCATGCCCTGGGTCAGCGATGTGCGCGGGAGCCGGCTGACGCGCATGGATTCGGCCATTTCCCAGCCTGACCTCTGGGGCCTGCGCGGCTCCGAGGATCTGGGCGGTGGCATGAAGGCCTCGTTCCAGCTGGAGAACGGATTCCTCACGGACATCGGCTCGCCGATCTCGCCGACCAGCTACTTCAACCGGGCTTCCTGGGTGGGTCTGGACAGCGCGTCGATGGGCTCGGTGCGGCTGGGTCGCCAGGTCGATTTCACGGCCGGCACGCTGAGCCAGTGGGGCAACGGCTATCAGCTCTACAACTTCTATCTCTACCACCCCGGCAACCTGGACGGCCTGTCCAGCCAGTTTCCGGTGGACAACTCCGTGGTCTACCTGACGCCCAGCATGGGCGGCATGCAGTTCGGCGCGCAGTACGGCTTTGGCGAGGTGCCGGGCCGCTCGCAGGCCAACCGCACCTATAGCGTCATGGGCAGCTATTCCAGTGCCAAGCTCAATCTGGCCGTGGCCTACACCGATGCGCGTGGCCGTGCCTTCGATATCGCCGGGCGCACGGGCCTGGCGAACGCGCTGGGCCAGGACCTGGTGGCGGGCCGGCCGCTGGTGCTCGACACCTTCCAGGTGCTGGGCATCGGCGGCGGTTACCAGCTCGATGCGCTTCCGGTCCGGCTCAACGCGCTGCTGACGCGTTCCACGCTCAAGTACGGCGCAGCCTCCAGCAACATGAGTGCGCTCGACCTGGGCCTGGCCTGGCAGACCAGCCAGGCCGTGACCATCAACACGGGCTACTCCTTCAGCCGCTTCGAGCAGACGAAGTGGAACCAGGTCCACCTGGGCGCGCGCTATGCCTTCTCCAAACGCACGCAGCTGCATGCCTCGGTCACGCACCAGCGCGCCTCGGATGGCGTGGCGGCGATGAACTCCGTGGGCGTTGCCAGCGGGCGCACGCAGACCGTGATTGCGGCAGGCATACACCACTCGTTCTGAGAGGCATGAGACATGCAGCCCGGTCGATGCGGGCGCATTGGAGACCCCACGATGAAATTCACCCTCAATTCCCAAAGCGTGGCCTTTGACGGCGACGGGCAGACCCCGTTGCTGTGGGTGCTGCGCGATCACTTCAAGCTGCCCGGCACCAAGTTCGGCTGCGGCATCAGCATGTGCGGGGCCTGCACGGTCCATGTCGATGGCGAGCCGGTGCGCTCCTGCGTGCTGCCCGTCTCGACGGTGGGCGGCAAGGCGGTCACGACCATCGAAGGGCTGTCCAGCAACCGTTCCCACCCCATCCAGAAGGCCTGGATGGACAAGGACGTGCCGCAGTGCGGCTACTGCCAGTCCGGCATGGTCATGGCCGCTGCCGCGTTGCTCAAGACCCATCCACAGCCCACCGATGCGCAGATCGACGAGGCCATGACCAATCTGTGCCGCTGCGCCACCTACCACCGCATCCGGGAGGCCATCCATGCCGCAGCGTCCAAGCAATGAACGGGGCCGCACGGCCGGCTCTGCCATCTCGCTGCGGCGCAGGCATCTGCTCCAGAGCGCTGCTGCGCTGCTGGTGGCGCCTGCTGCCGGCAGCCTGCTGATTCCGCTGGCGCAGGCCGCGCCAGCGGAGGCCGGTGCAGCGGCAGCAACGGCCTCCTCCATCGGCGACTGGGTCTGGATCGAGCCTTCGGGGCAGGTCGTGATCGGCGTGTCGCAGTGCGAGGTGGGCCAGGGCATCTACACGGGCCTGCCCCAGGTGCTGGCCGACGAGCTCGATGCCGACTGGGCCAGCGTGACCGTGCGCTTCGTCACGGGGCGCGACGCCTATCGCAACGACGCGGGCGAGATGCCGTTCCAGCAGTTCGTGGGCGCGTCGATGTCGATGAACTATTTCTACGAGCGCATGCGCCTGGCCGGTGCCCAGGCCCGTGATGTGCTGCTGCGTGCCGGCGCGGCCCGGCTGGGCGTGCGGGCATCCCAGTGCAGCACGCGCGCCGGCCGCGTGCTGCACTCCGCGACGGGCCGCAGCGTGGGCTACGGCGAGATCGTGGCCGAGGCTTCCAGGCTGCCCCTGGCCGCGCGGCCGCGCATGAAGTCGGCTTCCGAGCAGGGCCTGATCGGCCGCAACCTGCGGCGGGTGGACACCCCGGCCAAGGTCGATGGCAGTGCGGTCTTCGGCATCGATGTCGAGGTGCCCGGCATGCTGATCGGCGCCGTGCGCATGGCGCCCAGCGTAACGGGGCGCATCGTGCGCATCCGCAACGAGGGCGAGGTGAGCGCGCGCCCCGGCGTGCATGCCGTCGTGCGCACCACGCAGTGGCCCGACCCCGAGCCCAGCACCGTTGTCGTGGTGGCCGATTCGTACTGGATCGCCAAGCAGGCCGCCGATGCGCTGGACATCGAATTCGACGCCGGCGCGGCGGCCGGCGTGGACAGCGAGCGCATCCATGCGCAGTTCGTCGCAGGCCTGGCCAGCGACAAGGCCGTCGTTGCCCGCAGCCTGGGCAAGCCGCGCGAAATGCTGGCGGCGGGCAAGCCGATCACGGCCGACTACCACTCGCCCTACATCACGCACGCCACCATGGAGCCGCTGGCCGCCACTGTCCATGTGCGCGACGGCGAGGTCGAGACCTGGGGGCCCTACCAGGGCCAGGACTTCCTGCGCGGCGAACTCGGCAAGGCCTGCGGGGTGCCTGCGGACAAGGTCATCGTGCACACCACCTTCCTCGGAGGCAGCTTCGGGCGCAAGTACATGCCCGACTTCGCCTTGCATGCGGCAGCGGCATCCAAGGCCGTGGGCCGGCCCGTCAAGGTCATCCGCTCGCGCGAGGACGACATACGGCATTCCTACTACCGGCCCGGTGCCTCGGGGCGGCTGAGTGCCGTGCTGGGCGCCGACGGCCTGCCTGCCGCGCTGCATGCACGCATCTCGGGCCAGTCGCTGTACGGGGCCATCAACCCCAAGAAGATGGCCGATGCAGGCGGCTGGGACGAGACCATGGTCGAGTCCATCTACGACCTGATCTACGGCGTGCCCAACCTGCTGGTGGATGCCGTGGACGTGCAGCAGCCCATACCGCTGAGCTATCTGCGCAGCGTGGGCACCACGTCCAGCGTGTTCTTCCTGGAAAGCTTCATCAGCGAGCTGGCCCACACCGCAGGCGTGGACGACTACCAGTACCGGCGCCGCCTGCTGGCCGGCCAGCCGCTGGCGCTGGGCGTGCTGGATGCGGCGGCGCGGGCCGCGCGCTGGGAGCAGCCCGTACCGGCAGGCCTGCACCGCGCCATGACCTTCAACGTCTACACGGGGCGGGGCGAGAGCTTCCAGACCTTCGTCGCACTGGTCATGGAATTGCGTGTTGTGGAAGGCCGCGTGCGGCTGGAGCGCGCCATCTGCGCCATCGACGCGGGCCGCGTGGTCAACCCGGGACTGGTCAAGGCCAATGTGGAAGGCGGCATCGGCTTTGCGCTGACCAACACCTTCAAGAGCCGGCTGGGCTTTGACAAGGGCGTGGTGCAGCAAAGCAATTTCCACGACTACCCGCTGCTGCAACTGTCCGAAATGCCCCGCGTGGAGGTGGTCCTGGTCGAGAGCGACCGGCCGCCCCAGGGCTGCGGCGAAGTGGCCCTGGGCCCCACGGCGCCCGCCGTGGCCACGGCCCTGTTCCATGCCACCGGCCGCCGGTTCCGCTCCATGCCGCTGCCGCAGGACATCGCGTCCACCTGATCACCCCCCAACCCGCTTTTTTTGAGAAAAGGAATTTCATGCAAGTCGAACACATCACCCCGTGCATAGGATCGGAGATCTACGGCATCGATCTCTCGGACCCGGCGCAGGTGCATGACCATGCGGACGCGCTGCGCCGGCTGCTGGCCGAGCGCCAGGTCATCTTCTTCCGCGACCAGACGCTGGACCCTGCGCAGCAGGTGCGCGTGGCCCAGGTGTTCGGCAAGGTAGAGCCCGTGTCCTCCACCTTTCCCTCGCACCCGGACGATCCCCATGTCGAGCTGCTGATCAGCCAGGGCACGCGCACCGGCACCGACATCTGGCATGCCGACCTGACCTGGCAGACCAAGCCGCCCGCCGGTGCCTGCCTCTACGCCGTGGACGTGCCGCCCACGGGCGGCGACACCATGTGGGCCAGCATGACCACGGCCTTCGCCTCGCTGGCGCCCGAGCTGCAGGCCTATCTGCGCAAGCTGCGCGCCACCCACAACTGGGAGGCGCCAGCGCTCAGGCAAAGCCTGATGCGCCGAGATCCGTCTGGCGAGGCCTATCGCGCCACCCGCCTCAAGCATCCGCCGCTGGAGCAGCCCGTGGTCCTGGTGCACCCGGTGACCTGCCTGCCCGTGGCCTTTGTGAACTCGCTCTACACCACGCACATCGAGGGCGTCACCAGCGACGAGAGCGCGGCCCTGATCGCCATGCTCAGCGGGCTGGCCAAGGTGCCTGAATGGCAGGTGCGCTTTCGCTGGCGCAAGGGCTCGGTGGCCATCTGGGACAACCTGGCCACGCAGCACTACGCGGTCAATGACTACCACCCCGCAGCGCGGCGGATGCACCGTGTGGCGATACGCCAGGCTTGAGCCCGGCAACGAACTTTGCTGACAATGAAAAAACCACGATGAAAGCCCTCTCCATGAAAGCGAAACGCAGAACGCTCGCCCTGGGCGCGGCCATGGCCCTGGCGCTGCTCGCCGGTCCGGCGCAGGCCCAGACCTACCCCCACAAGCCGGTCACCATCGTCGTGGCCTACCCCGCAGGCGGCGATACCGACGCGCTGGCGCGGCTGCTGGGCGAGAAGCTGTCGGCCCGCATCGGCCAGTCCGTGCTCGTGGACAACCGCGCGGGCGCCAGCGGCACCATAGGCAGCAGTTTCGTGGCCAAGGCACCGGCCGATGGCTACACGCTGCTGCTGGCGCCCAATACCTTTGCCATGGCCCAACTGGTGCTCAAGCTGGGCGCGGGCCACGGCTACGACGTGCTCAATGGCTTCACGCCCGTGATCGAGGTCGGCTCCACTTCGCTGTTCCTCGTCGCCGGGCCCGGTGCGGGCGTGCGCAGCTTCAAGGAGGCCATCTCCTCCAGCCAAGGCCGCTCGCTGGGCTATGCCACGCCGGGCAATGGCTCGCCCATGCACTTCCTCGGCGAGATGGTCCGGCGCGCCACGGGCGCCCGCTTCGAGGCCATTCCCTACAAGGGCGTGGCGCCGGCCGTCACCGATGTGGTGGGCGGCCATGTGCCCTTCACCTACAGCACGCTGGGCTCCATCGCTCCCTATCTGCCCGGCGGCAAGCTGGTGGCGCTGGCCGTGGCCGACGCCCAGCGCTCACCGCTGGCGCCCGACGTGCCCACGCTGGCCGAGCTGGGCTACAAGGACGTGGAGCTGACTGCCTGGTACGGCCTGTTCGGCCCCAGGAACATGCCCGCCGAGGTGGTCAAGCTCCTGAACACGCACCTCAACGAGATCCTCAGGATGCCCGACGTGGTGGCGCGCATGGCCACGCTGGGAACCGTCCCTGTGGGCGGCCCGCCCCAGCGGCTGGGCAAGACCAATGCCGGCGATTTCGAGCGTTTCGGGCGGCTGGTCAAGGAGCTGGGCATACAGCCGGACTAGATTGAACAGGCGCTGAACGAAAGGAGGGAGGAAGCAGCGGGCGCCGGCGCAAGTCATCCCGGGTGGTGGCCCGGGGAAGGAGGGTGGTCTTGCGCCGGCGCATCCTGCCTGATGCGCTCGGCCAGCAGGTGGGACATGAAGCGCAGGTAGCGCTCGATCTGCTGGTCTGCCTCGGGTCCCTCACCGAACAGTTCGGCCAGCAGCGGCCGTGCCGTGGGCAGGAAGGCCGAAATGCTGAGGATGGCCAGGTGGATGAAGCGCGGGTCCACCTGTGCCGGGTGGCTGGCCTGCGCTCCGTCCATCAGCATGGTCGAGGTTAGCTCCAGCCCGCGCCGCGTGATGCGCTGCAGCGGCGTGCCCGAGGGCGGCGGCTCTTCTTCGCTTTCGTAGTGGTAGATCTCGGAGAGCGCCAGCCGCTCGAACTGCGGGTGCTCGCGCATGAAATCCAGCCGCAGCAGCAGGCGCTGGTAGACGCGCTCTTCCACCGTGCCCTGCGTCCTGAGCGCCACTTCCATGCGGTTTTGCAACTCGCGCATCAGTGACTCCGTCACCTCCTGCAGCAAGCCCTTGAGGCTGCTGAAGTAGTAGCGCACCAGGGCACGCGTGACACCGGCTGCCGCCGCGATTTCCAGAATGCTCAGCTGCTCCGGCGTGCGGGTCTTGAGCAGGTTGACCGTGGTCTGCAGGATGATGTCCCGTCCCACGGCATCGTCGGCCAGCGGGCGGCCGCTGTTGCGGCGGGGCTTCTTGGGCGCGGATTCGGTTGGCTTCTTTTGAGGCGGCATGCGGGCCATTGTCGGCGATACACAGGCAGCGGCCGCGCCGCAAGCGTCAGGGCTGGGCGGTAATGCGGGCCAGCGCGTCCGCGATCTCGCGGGCCTGCTGGGGCCGCACCAGCCTTTGCACCTCCTGCCCGTCACGCAGAAAGATCAGGGTGGGCCAGAGCTTGACGCGGTAGCTGCGACCCAGGGCCCGGCCGGGGCCGTCTTCCACCTTGATGTGCGCCACCTGCGGGGCGGCATCCAGCGCCTGCGCAATCAGCGGTTGCGCGCCCTGGCAGTGGCCGCACCAGGCGGTGCCGAACTCCAGCAAGGTAGCGCCGGGCAGCGTGTCGACGGTGCTGCGATCGGGGGCGTCGGTCAGGTGCTTGGACTGGAAGGGCATGGAATCTCCTGTCAGGGAAAGGCCTGCAGCGGCAGGATGGATACGGTTTCGCCGGCTTGCACGGCACCGCGCTCATGTTCGAGCACGATGAGGCAGTCCGCCTCGGCCATGGAGCGCAGCACGCCCGAACCCTGCGGACCGGTCGTGCGGACCAGGCAGCGGCCATCGGCGCCTGTGGACAGAAGGCCGCGCTGGTACTCGGTGCGGCCCGGCCGTTTGGACAGCGCATGGGCAGCCACGGCCTGGGGCAGGGCGACCGGCTCGGCAGCCGCCTGCGCAGCGCCCATGAGCTGCAGCAGCGCCGGACGGACAAAGACCAGAAAGCTGACCATGGCGGCCACGGGATTGCCAGGAAGGCCGATCAGCACCGTGGTGCGTGCAGGCGTGCGGCTTGCGGCAAACGGCGTGCCCGCATCGGGCTGCAGCAGGCCCACGGCCAGCGGCCGGCCGGGCCGCATGGCCAGTCGCCAGAAGTGCACGCAGCCCATGCGCTGCAGCATGGCGCGCGTGTGGTCGGCCTCGCCTGCGCTGATGCCGCCGCTGGTCAGCACCACGTCGGCCAGGGAGGCGGCTTCGCGCAGGCGCTCCTGCAGGGCCTCGGGCTCATCGGCCACCACGCCCAGGTCCAGCACCTGCACGCCCATGCGCTGCAGCAGGCCGATGAGGCTGAAGCGGTTGCTGTCGTAGACCGCACCCTCGCGCGGCGCCGTGCCGGGGTGGAGGATTTCATCGCCCGTGGAGAAATAGGCCACGCGCAGCCGCCTGCGCACGCGCACCTGGGGCTGGCCCAGGCTGGCGATCAGGCCCAGGGCCGCGGGATGCAGGCGCTGGCCCGCCGCCAGGGCCACGCGGCCCAGGCTCAGGTCCTCGCCGCGCAGGCGCCGGTTGTCCCCGGCACGCACGCTGCCTGCCGGAATGCCGATGTGGTCAGTGCCTGCGGACACGGTGCGTTCATGCGCGATCACCGTGTCCAGCCCGCTCGGCAACACGGCGCCGGTCATGATCTTGATGCACTCGCCGGCCTGCACGGTGCCGTGCCAGGGTTTGCCGGCCAGGGCCTGGCCGACCACGCGCAGCACCAGCGGTGCAGCGGGCGAACCGGCGTGAGCAGCCTGCAGCTGGCCGCCATCGAAGGCATAGCCATCCATGGCGGCGTTGTCATGCGCTGGCACATCGACGGGGGAGACGATGTCTTCGGCCAGCACGCGGTCCAGCGCATCGGCCAGCGCCAGCGTCTCCAACTCTGCCACCGGGCCCAGGGGCTGCAGCAGGCTGGCCAGCTGTGACAGGGCCTGATCGACCCTCAGGTCCTGGGTGGATGCGGTGGTGGGGGATGCGGGCTGGAAGGATGCGGTCATCAGAACGGAATCCGGTTGGGCAAGGCGGCGTGCGGGCCGGCGGCGCGGGGCGCTACGACGGGGTGGCTGCGGCGCGCGCCAACGCCTGCAGCTCCTGCTGCGTGTTGGCGTTGGCAAAGGCCAGCGGGCTGTCGCCCGCGCGGTCGAAGAGGGCCGTGGCGCAGCGGTGCTGGCCCGTCCATGCATCGATCTTGCGGCCGCCCGAACGTATGAACGATTGCAGACTATCACGCAGCGATGACCGCATCAGGCAGAACACGGGCTGGGCCCGCAGCAGGGATTGATCTGCGTCAAGCGAGCGCTCCCAGCCATGGGCGACGACGATGTCGGCCGCAGGCTGCTGCGACAGCGCCGCCTGCACAAGCCGCTCCACAAGGTCCAGCGGGAACAGCGGCGTATCGCAGGGCACGCAGACCAGCCAGGGCGTCCGGCAGTGCATCAGGCCGCTCAGGAAGCCGGCCAGCGGGCCGGGATAGTCGGGTTCGGCATCGGGCCAGACCTGCGCACTGTGGGCCGCGCCCAATTGCGCATAGGCCTCGGCATGGCGGTTGGCGTTGATCAGCAGATGCCCGACCTGGGGCGCCAGGCGGTCCAGCGCATGGGCCGCCAGCGGCTGGCCCAGAAAGGGCTGCAGCCCCTTGTCGATGCCGCCCATGCGCATGCCGCGCCCGCCTGCCAGCACGCAGCCCGTGATGTCGTTCAGGGGCAGGGGGGCGGGCTGGGAAGAAGGGGGCATGTGGGGCGGGGGGGGGCAGCGGGGAAAAGGAGTAGGGGGCGGGGCGGCGATGGCAGGGCGCCGACGCCCCGCGCACGCCGCACGGATCAGCCGCCGATGTAGCTCATCTCGATGCGCCTGCGCTGCGTGCCCGTGCTGGCCGGCAGGCTGGCGCGCAGTTCGGAGTAGCGGTCGCTGCGCTGCTGCCAGATGGGGGCCAGCGCGGAGGCGACCTCTGCATCGCTGGCGCCGCTGCGCAGCAGGCTGCGCAGGTCCCAGCCTTCGGAGGCGAACAGGCACAGGTACAGCCGGCCTTCGGTGGACAGGCGCGCGCGGTTGCAGTCACCGCAAAAGGCATGGGTGACGCTGCTGATCACGCCGACCTCGCCCAGCGACGGGTCGTGCAGGCCGCGCGCGTCGGCATAGCCCCAGCGCACGGCCGTCTCGCCGGTGGCGCTGGGCTGCAGCGGCACCAGGGGCAGTTCGGCGCGCAGCCGGGCGATGACCTCGTCGGAGGGCAGAACCTCGTCCATGCGCCAGCCGTTGGTCGCGCCCACATCCATGTATTCGATGAAGCGCAAGGTCACGCCCGTGCCCTGGAAGTGGCGCGCCATGGGCAGGATCTGGTCTTCGTTGGTGCCGCGCTTGACCACCATGTTGACCTTGATGTTGGTCAGGCCCGCGGCCTGGGCCGCCTCGATGCCGGCCAGCACGTCGGAGACCGGGAAGTCCACGTCGTTCATGCTGCGGAACACCGCGTCGTCCAGCCCGTCCAGGCTCACGGTGACGCGGTTCAGGCCGGCGTCCTTGAGCGCGCGGGCCTTGCGGGCCAGCAGGGAGCCGTTGGTGGTCAGCGTCAGGTCCAGGGGCTGGCCGCCGGGCGTGCGCAGGGCGGAGAGCTGCTCCACCAGCGTTTCCACGTTCTTGCGCAGCAGCGGCTCGCCACCCGTCAGCCGGATCTTCTGCACGCCGTGCTGCACGAACAGGCGCGCCGTGCGCGTGATTTCCTCGAAACTCAGCAGCGAGCCGTGCGGCAGGTAGCTGTAGTTCTTGTCGAAGACTTCCTTGGGCATGCAGTAGCTGCAGCGGAAGTTGCAGCGGTCGGTGATGCTGATGCGCAGGTCGCGCAGCGACCGGCCAAGCCTGTCCTGCAGATCGCCGGTGGGCGTCTGCAGCAGACTTGGCACGGCGGCCGGGCGCGTGGGGGAGCGCTCGTCGACCAGGGGGATCACTCGTTCTGCCATGCCTGTGATTTTGCCCGAATGCCTATGTCCAGGCACTGCGCAAGCCTGCAGTTCTTGATCTGTGTCTAGACGCAGCGCGCTCCGTCCACCTCGATGCAGGTGCCGCTGATGAAGGCGGCCTCGTCGCTGGCCAGATACAGCGCGGCATTGGCCACGTCCCCTGCGGTGGAGAAGCGGCCCAGCGGAATGGTCGCCAGAAAGCGTGCGCGGCGCGCTTCGTCCACCGGGCCGCCGGCGAACTCGGCGGCCAGGCCGGTGTCCGGGTTGAACACGGGGTTGATGCAGTTGACGCGGATGTTCTCGGGACCGAGCTCGGCCGCCATGGACTTGCTGGTGATGATGACGGCACCCTTGGAGCCGTTGTACCAGGTCAGCCCCGGCCGAGGGCGCAGGCCGGCCGTGGAGGCGATGTTGATGAAGCTGCCGCCGCCAGGGCGGCCATCGGCCAGCGCCGGGTTGGCGCGCATGGCGGGCACGCCGTGCACGGCAGAAAGGTAGATGCTCTTGACGTTGATGGCGTAGACGCGGTCGAACTCGGCCTCGCTGACTTCGAGCATGGGGCGGTTGCGGTGCGTCCAGCCCGCGTTGTTGATGAAGGCGTCGAGCCGGCCATGCGCCTGCAGCGTGGCCTCCACCAGGGCCTTGACCTGTTCGCTGCGTGTCATGTCCGCCTGCACGAAAAGTGCCCGGCCGCCTTCGGCGGTGATGGACTGTGCCACGCGTGTGCCGGCCTCGCGGTCGATGTCGTTGACGATGACCCGGGCACCTTCGGCGGCCAGCCGCTGGGCGATGCCGGCCCCGATGCCGCTGCCGGCGCCTGTGACGATGATGGATTTGTCCTGGACACGCATCGGGCTTTGCTCCTCGGTCGGGGGTCAGGCCCCCTGGGTTGCGGTGGTGGCTGTGGTCGCCGGGATCGGGGTCGCGCCGCCTGTGCCGGGCTGCCAGCCCACGAATTGCGGGTAGTAGCGCGCCACGCCGGGGCCATTGAAGTCCCAGCCCAGGCACTGGCCCAGGTGGCGTGGCGGCTGGCTGGGGTCGGCATCGCCAAAGACGCCCGGCACGGACTGGAAGGCGGCCGTGGCCATGTTGAACAGCAGCTCGCGCAGATGCGTGCAGCTGGCCACGCCGCCCAGGTTCTCGTTGATGGCCTTGCGCCAGCCGCGCGCCATGCTGCAGCCGACCATTTTCTGCAGGGCCCGCGTGGCCTCGGGGCAGTGGCCCAGCGGGTGGGAATCCATGACGACCTCGATGGCCTGCACCGCCAGGCGGGCATCGACCGTGGTGCGTATCCACATGTGGTGTATGGCCGTGCCGGCGGGCATGTGGCGGCCGCCGCTCAGTTCGATGTCATGGGTCTTGCTGTCGCGCAGCTCGCCTTCGATATCCCAGAGGCCATCGGCGCGGGCGTAGCTGCGGTAGCGCACGTCGCGTTCATGCTGGGGCGTGCGGTCGGGAATGGGGGACAAGGGCATGGGGGAAGCTGTTCTTTCTGTCGCGGGCTGCCGGCTGGCGCCGGGCATCCCGCGATTTTCCGTCACGCGCAAAGATCAGCCATGCCGTATGGCGACGGTCTTCAGCGTGGTAAAGCCGTAGAGCGCCTCGAAGCCCTTTTCGCGGCCATGGCCGCTGGACTTGACGCCGCCGAAGGGCAGCTCCACGCCGCCACCGGCGCCGTAGTTGTTGATGAAGACCTGGCCGCAGCGCAGGCGCCGCGCCAGACGCAGCTGGCGCGCGCCGTCGCGCGTCCACAGTCCGGCCACCAGGCCGTAGGCCGTGCCGTTGGCCAGTTGCACGGCATGGTCCTCGTCATGGAAGGGCATGGCGCAGAGTACGGGGCCGAAAATCTCTTCCTGCGCCAGCCGGTGCTCGGGCGGCACGTCGCGCAGCAGGGTGGGCGCCTGGTAAAAGCCGCTGTCGGGCGCATCCTCGACGATCTGGCCCTGCGCCACCACGGCAATGCCGGCCACCTGGGCGTCGGACAGGAAATCCCAGACGCGCTGCTGCTGGCTGGCGCGGATCAGCGGCCCCAGGTCCAGGTCCATGGCGGCCGGGCCCACGCGCAGCGCCTCGAAGGCCTGGCCCAGGCGTTCGAGCAGCGGCTCGTAGATCAGCGAGTCGATCAGCACGCGCGAACCTGCCGAGCAGGTCTGGCCCGCGTTCTGCACGATGGCGTTGACGATGGCGGGCACGGCGGCATCGAGGTCCGCGTCTGCAAACACGATCTGCGGGCTCTTGCCGCCCAGCTCCAGCGTGACCGGGCAGTGGCGCTCGGCAGCCGCCTGCTGGATCAGCGTGCCCACGCCGGGGCTGCCCGTGAAGCTCAGGTGGTCTACGCCGGGATGGCGCGCCAGGGCCTCGCCCACCTCGTGACCCAGGCCGGTGACCACGTTGAAGGCGCCGGCTGGAAAGCCGGCCTCGGTGGCCAGCCGCGCCACGCGCAGCACGGACAGGCAGGCGTCTTCCGAGGGCTTGACCACACAGGTATTGCCCGCGGCCAGCGCCGCGCCCACGCTGCGGCCCAGGATCTGCATGGGATAGTTCCAGGGCACGATGTGGCCGGTCACGCCGTGGGGCTCGCGCCAGGTCAGGGCGCTGTAGCCCTGCTGGTAGGGCAGGGTCTCACCGTGCAGCTTGTCGCAGGCGCCGGCATAGAACTCGAAGTAGCGCGCCAGCGCCAGCACGTCGGCACGGGCCTGGCGAGTGGGCTTGCCGCAGTCGCGCTGCTCAATGGCCGTGAGCTCATCGGCATGCTGGAGCACGCTGCCCGACAGGCGCATCAGCAGGCGCCCGCGCTCTGCGGCAGAAAGCTTGCTCCAGACGCTGTCCTGGCACTCGCGCGCCGAACGCACGGCCAGGTCGATGTCCTGGGGCGAGCCGCGCTGCAGCTCGTCGAAAGCCTGCCCGTCCGACGGGTCCAGCACGGGGGTCGTGCGTCCCGACTCCGTGGGCACGGACGCATTGCCGATGTAGTGGTATTGCATGGAGCCCGATTGTGGGGTGCCCGCGCCGCTTGTCCAGTCCCGGGCGTTGCTGCGTCCCCTCGATCGCCTTGGTGGCTCCAGCGGCTACAGCGGTTTCAGTGGCTTCAGTCCTCGGGCCAGCCCGCGTCGCGCAGGCCCTGCCGGTCCAGCACCTCCATCTTGCCGCGCCGCAGTTGCAGGCAACCGGCCTGCTGCAGCTCCTGCAGGATCTGGTTGGTGGTCTGGCGCGACAGGCCCAGCATGCGCGCCAGCTGTTCCTGGGAAACATCCAGCTCGCGGCGCCAGCGCTGGCGGCCCTGGCCGTCCGGCTGCCACTGGTCAAAGCCTTCGGCCATGCGCACCAGGCGCCGCGCCAGGCGCTGCGGCGCAGGCAGCAGCGTGTGCTCCTCCAGCGCCATCAGGCACACGCGTAGCTTGTCGGTCAGCAGCAAGGCCAGCACCTGCCAGTGTTCGGGATGGGCCGCCAGCCATGCCTGCAGTGGGGCCTGAGGCACGTGCAGCACGGTGCAGGCCGTGGCTGCCTGAGCATCGTGGGTGCGCTCGGCTCCATCGAACAGCGCGATTTCCCCCAGCCACATGGGAGGCTCCACCAGGGTCAGCAGCGCCGTGCGGGCCTGCTCGCCGCAGGCGGCCGTTCCCGAGATGCTGAGCGCCCCACGCGCCACCGCATACAGGCCGCAGGGCGGGTCACCGCGCCGGAACAGCCAGTCGCCTGCCGCCAGCGTGCGTGGCTGGGCCAGTGCCTTGAGCTGTGCGCCCAGCTCCGGCGGCAGGGCGTGGAACCAGCGGCCCGCCTCGATGGTGGCCCAGAGATCGGCCATGCCCGGCGGGCCGGCCGCAGCACGGCGCCGTACGCCGCGCGGGGCGGCGTGGGCTGCCGGAGCTGCCGGGGCGGGTGCGGGTAAGCCCGAGGTGTGCGATGAGGCTTGTGTCGGATCCATGACAGACGCCAATCCTTGATGACACCACCATGGTTGCGCAACATCCACCGCAGGTGCAGCCTATGAAAACCCTCATCGACCAACTGTCCCAGTACGCGGACTATCACCGTGATCCGCGCAACATCCTCACGCACTTCGTCGGCGTGCCGCTGATCATGTGGGCGGTGGTGATTTTGCTGGCCCGCCTGCAGTGGGCTGTCCCCTTGGGCGATGGCCTGCCCGAGCTGCCATTGAGCCTGGCCCTGCTGGCGGCACTGGCGGCAGGCATCTACTACTGTCTGCTGGACCTGCGCTACGGCATCGCCATGGCCCTGGTGCTTGCCCTGATGCTGGCGCTGGCCCAGCCCATCGCCATGCTGCCGATGGGGGCTTGGCTGGGCTGGGGCTTGGGCATCTTCGCCGTGGGCTGGGTGATCCAGTTCGTGGGCCATTACTACGAGGGCCGCAAGCCGGCTTTCCTGGATGACATCGTGGGCCTGGTCATCGGGCCGCTGTTCGTGCTGGCCGAGCTGGGCTTTGCCCTGGGCCTGCGCCGCGAAGTGCAGCACGCGGTGGAGCAGCGCAGCGGGCCCGTGCAACGGCGCGCGGGCGGCGCACACGCCTGAAAACGGCCCGGGCGCTGCAAGCTTGGCGCAGGCTTGCCGCCGTAGCATGGCAGGCGTTCCTGCGGAGCCATCCGTGGGGGCGTGTGCCTGCGCCTAAAATCACGCTGCTATCCCCCTGCGGGGGCTTTTTTGTTTCAACTCTCCTCATCCATCATGTCTTTCGACAAAGTCACACCGGGCAAGAACGCTCCTGAAACCTTCAACGTGGTCATCGAGATCTCGGCCAACTCCGATCCCATCAAGTACGAAGTGGACAAGGAAAGCGGCGCCGTCTTCGTGGACCGCTTCATGGGCACGGCCATGCACTACCCGGCCAACTACGGCTATGTGCCCCAGACGCTGTCCGGCGACGGCGATCCGGTGGACGTGCTGGTGATGACGCCCTTCCCGCTGCCCCCGGGCGTGGTCGTGGCCTGCCGCCCCATCGGCATCCTGCTGATGGAAGACGAGTCCGGCGTGGATGGCAAGGTCCTGGCCGTGCCCACGCAAAAGCTGCTGCCCGCCTACGACAAGATCAACACGCTGGAAGACATCCACGAGATCACCCTCAAGCAGATCCAGCATTTCTTCGAGCACTACAAGGACCTGGAAAAGGGCAAGTGGGTCAAGGTGCTGGGCTGGAAGGGCGTGGACGAGGCCAAGAAGGAAGTCGTGGACGGCATCGCCAACTACAAGGGCTGATCCTTTTCACTCCCGTTGAGGGAGTCTCAACTGCGCTGAGGTAAATGCCCGCTTCGCAGTTGATACAATTTGAAACGCACCCGTTGCCTACGCGCCGGGTGCGTTTTTTGTTTTGTCGTGGATCAGGGTTTGGGCAGATCAATCAGGCGCTGGTGCGAGCCATCAGCCCGGGAGCGAGCAAATGAAGTTGGCAGATTGGCGCATGGGCACGAAGCTGGGCATGGGATTCCTCGTCATGGTCCTGTTCTCGGCCATCCTGGGGGCGGTGGCCTGGTTGCAGCTGGCGCAGATGCACCGCAACGCATTGCATTTGTCGGATGTTGCCCTGCCCAGCATGTTCCATGCGGGCGCCATGCGATCCGAATACAACCGCCTGCGCCGTCACGAGGCCGGCATTGCCTCGGCGCGCAGCCTGGGCGAGGTCGATGGCTTTGCCAAGCAGGTGCAGGACCGGCTGAAGACCATCGGCGAGCACGAGACGGCGCTGCGTGCGCTGATCGACCAGGAGGGCCTGCGCGCGGCCTTTGACGACTACCTCGGCTTCAAGCAGCAGTTCCTGGCCATGCATGCGCGATTGCTGGAGCGTGCGCGCGCCGGCAACTATTCGACCACCGAGGAGCAGGCCTTCATGGCCGACGAGATGGGGCTGATGTTTGCCGGCGAATCCGAGGCGCAGTTCGGCAAGCTGGCCGAAAGCGCCGGCCGCCTGCTGACCCTGCAGCGCGAGGCGGGCGAGCAGGCACGCCAGCAGGCGCAGGCCGGCTTTGACCTCGCCCGCATCTGGGTGCTGGGCACGCTGGCCGTGGTGGTGGCCATTGCCGCCCTGGTGGGCTGGGCCATCACGCGTGCCGTGACCGGCCCCGTCGCCCAGGCCGTCCATGTGGCGCGCAACGTGGCGGCCGGCCATCTGGAGACGCCGGTCACCAGCCGCCGCCGCGACGAAATGGGCCAGCTCATCAATGCGCAGGAAGACATGCGCCGCAAGCTCGCCGAGCTGGTGGGCGAGGTGCGCGGCAACGCGCAGGGCGTGGCACTGGCCGCTGGCGAGATCGCCCAGGGCAATGCGGATCTGTCGGCGCGCACCGAAAGCCAGGCCAGCGCGCTGGAGGAAACGGCAGCCTCCATGGAGCAACTGGGCGCCACCGTGCGGCAGAACGCCGAAAGCGCACGCCAGGCCAACCAGATGGCGGCCTCCGCATCGGGCATCGCCGCGCGTGGCGGCGAAGTCGTGGCCCAGGTGGTGGATACCATGAAGGGCATCAACGACAGCAGCCGCCAGATCGCCGACATCATCGGCGTGATCGATGGCATTGCCTTCCAGACCAACATTCTTGCGCTGAACGCGGCCGTGGAAGCGGCCCGCGCAGGCGAGCAGGGCCGGGGCTTTGCCGTGGTGGCGGGCGAGGTCCGTTCGCTGGCCCAGCGCAGCGCCGAGGCGGCCAAGGAGATCAAGGCGCTGATCCAGGCCAGCGAGCAGCGCGTGGAGCAGGGCACGCAACTGGTGGACAAGGCCGGCGAGACCATGTCGGAAATCGTCACCGCCATCCGGCGCGTGACGGACATCATGGGCGAGATCAGCGCGGCCAGCAGCGAGCAGAGCGCGGGCGTGGCCCAGGTGGGTGATGCCATCACGCAGATGGACCAGGCCACGCAGCAGAATGCGGCCCTGGTGGAGCAAAGCGCCGCCGCTGCCCAGTCGCTGCAGCAGCAGGCACAGGCCATGGTGGCCTCGGTCTCGGTATTTCGCACGGCGGCTGCCGATGCGCCAGTTGTCTCTGTGGCGACTGCCGCAGCATCGCGCGCAACGGTTGTTGCCTCCTTGGCACCGCGTCCGGCCCTGGCTCCCATGGCCGCCAGGCCGGCACAACAGATCGCTGCGGCCACCCCGGCCAAGGCCACCAAGACGGCCACCGCCGACGATGAGGAGTGGGCCGCGTTCTGAGGCCTCACGCGCAGTTCAGCTTCCTTTTCTGGCGGCTCCATGCTTTGCATGGGGCCGCTTTCCTTTTGTGTCTGCCGCTGAGCTGGCGCAAGACGGGAGCGAGAGGCTGTGGCACAAATCTGCCAGTGAAGGTTTCTGCCTACTACCAGTACCTGAACTTGTCCTGAACAATGCCTGGATACTGGCAGAATGTAAGTGGATGTAGTCCTATTCTTACAGCGTGAACAATGGCGGCTTCTGGCGCCGCTCCCTAGGAGCGAAGGGATATCCCGTGATCACCTTGTTCTCATGGTCGCCACGCCTGGCGGCAATCAGTCTTCCAGCAGGCCGCGCCACCGCGGTGGCTCTCCCTCTCCAATCCCTGCCAACGAGCCGACTTGCGCGGCTGCGGCAGATCTGTTTTTGCGAAGTCCGCGCCGGGCCTGGCTGACGCCTGTCCATGGCGCAACACAAAGCTAGGCACAACAAGATGGCAGGACTTCGACAAGAAAGATGAACGTGAAAAACCTCAAGATCTCAACGCGCATGCTGGGCACCTTCGGCCTGCTGGTGCTGCTGCTGCTGGCCGTGGTGGCCGCGGCCCTGGTGCAACTGCGTTCCATGCGCGCCAGCATGGAAGTCATCACGGGCAACGCCATGCCCAGCGTGGAAGTGATCAACCAGATCGGCACCGATGTCGTGCGCACGCGCCTTCTGGAAGTGCGCCATGTCAACAATGACGATGCCGCCTACAAGACCGATTCGGAAAAGCAGCTGGAACAACTGCAGCGCCGCCTGGCCGAGCGCAAGAAGGCCTATGAGCCGCTGCTGTCATCGGACGAAGAACGCAGGCTCTACGCGCAACTGGTCCAGGAACGCGAGCGCTACCAGCAACTGAGCCAGCAGGTGCTGGCGCTGTCGCGCCAGGGCGAGAAGGAAAAGGCCCAGGCGGTGCTGGGCGGCGAGTCGCTGAAGCTCTACAACGATTCGTCGAACACGCTGGATCTGCTGGTCAAGCTCAACAGTGATGCCGCCTTGCAGGAAAGCCGCAATGCCGAGGCCGTGTACGGGCGCTCGGTCGTCGTTCTCAGCGTGGCGGCGCTGGCTGCCGTGCTGCTGGCCGTGCTGGCCGGCCTGTGGCTGACGCGCTCCATCCGCGCGCCGCTGGCGCATGCGGTCGATGCCGCAGACCGCGTGGCCAACGGCGATCTGGGCGGGACCATCCGCATCGACCGCCATGACGAAACCGGCCTGCTGCTGGGCGCGCTGCAGCGCATGCAGTCCAGCCTGGTGCAGACCGTGCGCAGCGTGCGCCAGAACGCCGAAGGCGTGGCCTCGGCCAGCGCGCAGATTGCCTCCGGCAATGCCGACCTGTCCAGCCGCACGGAAGAGCAGGCCAGTGCCCTGGAGCAGACGGCAGCCTCCATGGAGGAGCTGGGCTCCACCGTGCGCCAGAACGCCGACAACGCACGCCAGGCCAATCAGCTGGCGCTCAATGCATCCAGCGTTGCGCGCCGTGGCGGCGACGTGGTGGCCGAGGCCGTGGAAACCATGAAGGGCATCAACGACAGCAGCCGGCGCATCGGCGACATCATCGGCGTGATCGACTCCATTGCTTTCCAGACCAACATCCTTGCGCTCAATGCCGCGGTGGAGGCGGCCCGCGCGGGTGAGCAGGGCCGGGGCTTTGCCGTGGTCGCGGGCGAGGTGCGCTCGCTGGCGCAGCGCAGCGCCGAGGCCGCCAAGGAAATCAAGGCGCTGATCACGGCCAGCGTGGAGCGTGTGGAGCAGGGCTCGCAACTGGTGGACCGCGCAGGCACGACCATGACCGAAGTGGTAGCCGCCATCGGCCGGGTCACCGACATCATGGGCGAGATCAGCGCGGCCAGCACCGAGCAGAGCTCCGGCGTGGCCCAGGTTGGCGAAGCCGTCACGCAGATGGACCAGACCACGCAGCAGAACGCGGCCCTGGTCGAGGAAAGCGCGGCCGCCGCTGCCTCGCTGCGCAAGCAGGCGCAGGACCTGGTCGAGGCCGTGGCCGTCTTCCAGTTGCCCCGTGGCGCCACGGACAGCCATGCGCATGTGCCGCACAGGGTGGCGGCGGCACCGGCCAGCACCGCAACGCGCCCCGCAGCCCCGCCTGTCCGGCCCGCCCCACCCGCCAGCCCTGCGCGGCCTGCGGCCCTGGGCGGCGGCGGTGCGCCTGCAGGCGGCGAGACGCTGGCCCGCCGGCTTGAGCGCGATGCCACGCCCCCCATCCGGCCGCGCGCCGGACCCACGCAGGCCGGCAAGCCGGCACCACGCCAGCCCGGCCAGCCCGGTCAGGGCGATGACGACTGGGAAACCTTCTGAGCCCTACCCCTGGCGCAGCGGGCTGTGGGCCTGCAGCTCCTGCAGATAGCCGGCCATGCCCTCGCCCTCGCGGTCCAGAAAGCGCGAGATGGCATCGGCAAAGGACGGGTGGGCAATCCAGTGGGCGCTGGGGGTGACCACGGGCAACAGCGCCCGCGCCATCTTGTGCTCGCCCTGTGCGCCTCCCTCGAAATGCGCAATGCCGCGTTCTATGCACCAGGCGATGGGCTGGTAGTAGCAGGCCTCGAAATGTAGGCAATCCACACGCTCCAGTGCGCCCCAGTAGCGGCCGTAGGCCGTGCCCTGCGGGATCTGTGGAGCGTCCGGGGCGCAACTGCCGGCCGAAAGCCGTGCGGCTGCAGCATCGAGTGCGATCAGGCTGCAGGCCATGGGTTGGCCGTCGCGCTCGGCGACGAACATCAGCCAGTTCTCGGGCATCTGGTGAGCCATGGCCTCGAAGAAGGCCGGCTGAAGGTACGGGGCGTTGCCGTGTTCCAGATAGGTGCGTTCGTGGCAGCGGTAGAAGAAGGCCCAGTCCTGAGGGCCCATGTCGGGTCCGTGCACCGCTCGAAAGCGCACGCCGGCCTCGTGCACCTTGCGCCGTTCCTGGCGGATCTTCTTGCGCTTTTCCTGGTTCAGCGTGGACAGAAAGTGGTCGAAGTCCCGGTGGCCCGCGCCCCCCGCGTTCTGGTTGCTCCAGTGGAACTGCACGGTGCTGCGTTGCATCCAGCCGTCGGCATCGCAGGCGGCCAGATCCTCGGCATCGCTGAACAGCAGGTGCAGCGAAGACAGCTGCTGCGCCTGGGCCCATTCGCGCACCGCGCGCACCAGGGCTGCACGCAGCAAGGGCGTGCGCGCCAGCAGGCGGCTGCCCGGCACGGGCGTGAAAGGCACGGCCAGCACGCCCTTGGGGAAGTAGTCCAGCCCGTGCTGGGCGTAGGCACGTGCCCAGGCAAAGTCGAACACGTACTCGCCATAGGAGTGCGCCTTGGCGTAGACCGGGCAGGCGGCGACCAGCTCGCCGCCCTGCCAGAGCGTGACCACGCGGCCGGCCCAGCCGGTTTGCGGCACGGCGCTGCCGCTGGATTCAAGTGCGCTCAGGTACTCGTGGCGCATGAAGGGAGTGGGCGCGGCCTGCGATGCCAGCAGCGCATTCCAGGCCTGGGCATCGAGCTGCTGCACGCTGTCCAGCACGCGGGTGATAATTGCGGTTTCAGCCATGCCATTCCTTGCAGGCCGGTGTGACGCGCGCTGCCGCCTTTCGCTGTGGGGTGGCCTTGTCGGCCCTGTTGGCTCCATTGCATTCCATGACGCTCTCCATCTGCACTGCCCAGCTCAACTTTGTCGTGGGCGACCTGCCCGGCAATGTCCAGAAAATCATTGCCGCAGCCCGTGAAGCTTATGCCACGGGAGCGCGCTTGCTGCTGACGCCCGAGCTTGCCCTGTGCGGCTATGCGGCCGAAGACCTGTATCTGCGCCCCGCCTTTCTGGATGCCTGCGACCAGGCCGTGCAGCAGCTTGCGCTGGAGACCGCGCAATGGCCGGGCCTGGCGCTGGTGCTGGGCCATCCCTGGCGCGACCCCGGCGCCGGTGGCGCGTTGCGCAATGCGGCCAGCGTGCTGCGCGACGGGCGCGTGGAATGCAGCCATGCCAAGCAATGCCTGCCCAACTACGGCGTGTTCGACGAGCAGCGCTACTTTGTGGCCGGCCAATCGCCCTGCGTGATCGAAGTGCAGGGCGTGCGCGTGGGCCTGCTGATCTGCGAGGACGCCTGGCATCCCGAACCCGCACGCGCCGCCGCTCAGGCCGGTGCGCAATTGCTGGCCGTGATCAATGCCTCGCCCTTCCATGAGGGCAAGCAGGCCGAACGCGAAGCCACGCTGGCCGCGCGTGCGTGCGAGACTGGCCTGCCCCTGGTCTACGCACATCTGGTTGGCGGCCAGGATGAAATCGTCTTTGATGGCAGCTCCTTTGCCGTGCAGGCGGACGGCTCCATTGCCGCGCGCGCGCCGGCCTTTGCCGAGGCCTTGCCGCGGGTGGAGGTCCGCACGGGCGGGCATGCGCTGGTGCTGGCAGGCGAGGTGATTGCGCAGCCAGGGCACCTGCCGGCGCTGTGGTCCGCCCTGGTGCTGGCCGTGCGCGACTACGTGGGCAAGAACCGTTTCCCCGGCGCTCTGCTGGGCCTGTCGGGCGGTATCGACTCGGCCCTGGTGCTGGCGATTGCAGTCGATGCCCTGGGAGCGGACAAGGTGCATACGGTGATGATGCCTTCGCCCTATACGGCCGACATCAGCTGGATTGATGCGCGTGACATGGCTGAGCGCGTGGGCGTGCGCTATGACGAAATCTCCATCGCGCCCCAGTTCGAGGCCTTCAAGGCCGCCCTGGCCCCGGCCTTCGCGGGCCGCGCCGAGGACACGACCGAAGAAAACCTGCAGGCCCGCATCCGCGGCACCTTGCTGATGGGCCTGTCCAACAAATTCGGCTCCGTGGTGCTGACCACGGGCAACAAGAGCGAGATGTCCACCGGTTACTGCACGCTCTATGGCGACATGGCGGGCGGCTTTGCGGTGATCAAGGACGTGCTCAAGACCGAGGTCTTTGCGCTGGCGCGCTGGCGCAATGCCAACGATCCGTTCGGCACGGGGCTGGACCCCATTCCGGATCGCATCATCACGCGCCCGCCCAGCGCCGAACTGCGCCCTGACCAGAAAGACCAGGACAGCCTGCCCGCTTATGAGGTGCTCGATGCCATCGTGCGCCGTTACATGGAAAATAACGAAAGCATCGCCTCCATCGTGGCCGACGGATACGCCAGCGCCGATGTGGAGCGAGTGACGCGCCTGATCCAGATCAACGAGTACAAACGCCGCCAGGCGCCCGTGGGGCCGCGACTGACGCGCCGCAGCTTCGGCAAGGATTGGCGCTACCCCATCACCAACCGCTTCCGCGCTTGAAGCACCTGAGGCGGCGGGGTTTCCTGGCCAGCCGTCTTGCCCCGTATTGCATGCACTGAGGAGTTCACCCCATGAAAATGATCACCGCCATCATCAAGCCGTTCAAGCTGGAAGAGGTCCGCGAGGCACTGGCCGACTGCGGCGTCAACGGCCTGACCGTCACCGAGGTCAAGGGCTTTGGCCGCCAGAAGGGCCATACCGAGCTTTACCGCGGCGCTGAGTACGTGGTGGACTTCCTGCCCAAGGTGAAGATCGAGGTCGTGGTCCGCACCGAGGACGTGGACCGCTGCGTGGACGCCATCGTCAACGTGGCGCGCACGGGCAAGATCGGTGACGGCAAGATCTTCGTCACGGCCGTGGAGCGCGTGGTGCGCATCCGTACCGGCGAGCTCGACGACGGAGCCATTTGAGTCCGAGAGCAGGGCAGGGCGCATTCGGCGCCCTGCATTCTTGATATCTCGACGCTGGCGGCCATCCTCTCAAGGGTGGCCGTTTCCGTTTCCGCTTCTGTTCAGATCACGGCGCGCAAGGGCGCAGTCTCCAGGCCGGTGCCGGCGTTCTGCACCAGGGATTGCAGCAGCGTGGGGATGTCGCTGCCGCTTTCGATCAGTCCCATCTGCCACTCGCCCATGAAGCCATGGCCCACGCAGGTCTGCAGGAACTGCAGCATGCTGTCGTAGTAGCCATCCACATTGAGCAGGCCGATGGGCTTGTCGTGATAGCGCAGCTGGCGCCAGGTCCAGACCTCGAACAATTCCTCGAAGGTGCCTATGCCGCCGGGCAGGGCGACGAAGGCATCGCTGCGTTCGGCCATCATGGCCTTGCGCTCGTGCATGGTCTGGACGATGTGCAGTTCATCGCAGGCATGGTTGGCCAGTTCCTTGTCCACCAGCGCCTGCGGGATCACGCCCACGACGCGGCCGCCGGCCTGTCGTGTGGCCTCGGCCACCTCGCCCATCAGGCCGCTGCGGCCGCCTCCATAGACCAGCTGGCCGCCGTGCTCGCCGATCCAGCGGCCGGTGGCGCGGGCCGCCTCAATGAATCCGGGCTGGTCGCCGGGGCGCGAGCCGCAATACACACAAATGGAAAACGTGGGATTTGTCATGCAATGAACCGTTGATAGAGGGCGGCCAGCCAGACGCCGGCGCACAGCAGCAGCGCCAGCATCACGGCCGCGCTGCCCATGTCCTTGGCCTGCTTGGACAGAACGTGCCATTCGGGGCCTATGCGATCGACCACGGCCTCGATGCCGCTGTTGAGCAGCTCCACGATCAGCACCAGCAAGACGGTGCCCGCCAGCAGTGCGACCTCGATCCAGCTGCTTCCCAGCCAGAAGGCGGCAGGGATCAGCACGATGGCGGCGAGCGCTTCCTGGCGGAAGGCTTTTTCATTCCATCCGGCGCGAAGGCCTGCCAGCGAATAGCCTGCCGCGTGCCAGACACGCGTCAGGCCTGTGCGGCTTTTCTGGGGATTGACAGGTGCACTGTCGGTCGGGTCGGGAGATGCGGCGGGCATGCTTGCGAGTGTAGGAGATGCGACGCTGCCTCTGGGGCTGTCAGCGCTTTTTCCTGGGCGCCGGGGCCTGGTGGATCAACTGGGTGCCAGCCCATGCGTCATGCCAGAACTGCCGGCGCGGATGAAAGCGGCTCAGAAGCGCCCAGAGCGCTACCCACAGCACCAGCAGCATCAGCGTGGTCAGTGCAGGCACGCCGGTCGAATAGGCCGCCAGTGGCGGCAGCAGCCAGATCCAGCTGAACACATAGCGCCGCAGCGCGCGCAACTGGCTGACGGGCTGGCCTGCCGCATCCACCAGGCGGATGTGCCAGGTCTTCATGGCCAGCGTCTGGCCCTTGGACCAGAACCAGACGAAGTAGATCCCCAGCACCACGAACATGAAGGCCTGCAGCGCATGGCGGTTGTCCATGGCATTGCGTGTCTGCGACAGGGTGCCGAACAGATAGCCTGCAATGAAGACCACGCCGAACAGCAGCATGCCCTCGTAGAGCCAGCAGGCCATGCGCCGCGCCAGTCGCGGGGCCATCTGTGGGGATGCTGCGATTGCGGCTGCCGTGGTGGAGGCGGGGGATGTGGCGTTCGTCATGCGGACGGGGAGATCGGTGCGTCAGTGCGTCAATGCGAGAGGGGCGCTTCGCCGTGCGATGGCTGGGATGCAGCATCGGGGCTGTCATGCAGTTCCATGGGCGGCAAAGGCATGGGCGTGGCCGAGGGCACTTCCACCGGCGCCGTCTCCACCAGCGCCGGCGGGCGCACGGGATGGGTTTCCACACCTGGAGGGGATGGGGCCGGAGGTACGGGGAGCGGCGGGTTGTAGATGGTGGCGGGCGGAATCTTCGGCGGATTCGGAATGGTGGCCGGAGCCACCGAGGCCGCCGGAATCCGCGCCAGCCGCTTGGGGGCCACGGGCTCTATGGCGGTGGCGGCGCCCTTGGCCTTGGGCGCGGCGCGCGCGGCCAGCAGGCGTTTTTCCTCGTCGCTGAGCGCCTGGTAGGCCTCCCACTGGGCGCGCTTGTCTGTGGCCAGGCGGTTGGTCAGGGCGAAATTCAGGCGGGCCTGGCTGCGTTGCTGGGCGCTGAGGCTGGACCAGGTCTGCATGCGATCGCGCAGCTTTTCCTGCTCTTTCTCGCTGAGCTTGTCCCAGCCCTCGGCCAGCGCCATCCAGCGGCGCTTTTGCAGCGCATCCATCATGGACCAGCGCTCGGACAGGGGTTCAAGCACGCTGCTCTGCGCCGGTGTCAGCTCTGCCCAGCGCGGGCCGGAGGCCAGGTCCGTGGCGCGCTGGCGTGTGGCTGCATCACCGTGCAGGGTCTTGGAGGCTGCGATCGTGGCCGGCGAGACGGTGCTGGGTGCCAGTCGTACCTGCTGCACGACGCGCCAGCCGGTCCAGGCCAGCGCCATCAACAGCACCGCCGCCAGGATGGCGGCGGCTGAGCGGTGGAACGCGGCGCGTGAATCAGTGGGCATGCAGGCAGGCAAGGCGGGGATCAGCGTTCCGTGTTGGTGGCCGAAGTCTTCAGGTACTGGATGAAGCCGGGGTCGGCGTAGGCGGCGGGCGGCAGATCATCGGTCAGCAAGGCGGTATCCACCTCGGCAACCTCGGTCAGACCTGTCTGGTCCGTCTGCACGTTGACGACCACCAGGCCAACGATCAACGCCAGCACCGGCACGGCCGAGATCAGCGCGCGCCACCAGGTGCCGCCCTCGTCGCCCGAGCCCAGCGTCAGCGTGCCGCCCTGGGCCTGGGTTGCGCTGGCGGTCTGCAGCGGTGCAGACCGCAGCTCGCGCCGGCGAACGGACAGGGCGCGCTCGCGCCCAGCGCGCAGCCGCTCGGTGATGTCGTATGGCAGCAACGCCTCGCCGTCACCCAGGCGCGCGGTGATCCGGCGTGCGATGCGGTCGGCCGCCATTTCGCTGTGGAGAGTGAGAGTGGGCGCAGTCTTCATAGCTCGATTCCTTTGGCCTTCAGTGCCTTGCTCAATGTCTGGATGGCGCGGAAACAATGTGTTTTTACACTTCCTTCGGAACACCCCATCGCGGCAGCGGTCTCCGCGACGTCCATCTCTTCCCAATAACGCATCAGGAAAGCTTCGCGTTGACGTGCTGGAAGCTCCTGTATCTCTTTTTCAATGCTTTGCAAAATCTGGGCCCGCTCGGTCAGATCTTCGGCGCTGCGGGCGGTTTCGCCGTTCTGGCCGGAGTCGGCATAGGTTTCGAGCCAGTCGAAGTCCGCATCGTCGCTGGCCGACGCCTCCAGATCGCTCATGCGGGTGAAGAGGGCGTTCTGCGTTTTTTGCCGGCGAAACCAGTCCAGCGTGCTGTTGGACAGGATGCGCTGGAACAGCATGGGCAGCTCGTTGATGGGCTTGTCGCCATAGTGCTGCGCCAGCTTGAGCATGCTGTCCTGCACGATGTCCAGCGCCGCCTCCTCATCCCGGACGTGAAAAAAGCTGCGCTTGAAGGCTCGCTTTTCTACGCTTTTGAGGAAGTCGGATAGTTCTTGCTCGGTTGCCAAAAGGAACGCAGGCCCGGATGAGGGGCTCGTTGATGAGGGGCTGAACGGGTGCGGGGCCTGATTATCGCACCGCACTGTCAATTTTTTTCGCAGGATGGCGCGCAGGCTTGTTGCAGTGCGATAATGTCTGCTGCAATTCAAAAAGGCAAACGGGTCACGGTCCGGCGTTTACTCACTCGCCCATGTCTGTTGGTCCTAAGTCCCGCACCGGCCTCACAAGGGCTTCAGGCAAGGGGCACCCAAGGTTTTTCGTTAGAGAAATTCACAAAGGTTGATCATGGAAATTTCCAAAGCCGAGTACTCCAGCGCGGCAGCAGCGGCGTCGCAGTCCCATGCACCCCAGGAGCTGATGGGCTCCGAGATCCTCGTCAAGTCCCTGCAGGCCGAAGGTGTCAAGCAGCTTTGGGGCTATCCGGGCGGTGCGGTTCTGTACATCTACGACGCCCTCTACAAACAAGATTCCATTCAGCATGTGCTGGTGCGCCATGAACAGGCGGCAGTGCATGCGGCAGACGGTTTTGCCCGTGCCACGGGTGAAGTCGGCGTGGCCCTGGTGACTTCGGGTCCCGGCCTGACCAACGCCGTGACCGGCATTGCCACCGCCTACACCGATTCCATTCCCCTGGTCGTGATCAGCGGCCAGACCTCGACGGCCTACATCGGCACCGATGCGTTCCAGGAATGCGACACCGTCGGCATCACCCGCCCCATCGTCAAGCACAACTTCCTGGTGAAGGATGTGCGCGAGCTGGCGGACACGATGAAGAAGGCCTTCCACATCGCGCGCACCGGCCGTCCCGGCCCCGTGGTGGTGGACATCCCCAAGGACGTGTCCTTCAAGAAGGCGCTCTACGCAGGCTACCCCGACAAGGTGGAGATGCGCTCCTACAACCCGGTGCGCAAGGGCCATGCCGGCCAGATCCGCAAGGCGCTGCAGTTGCTGCTGGCCGCCAAGCGACCCTATATCTACACGGGCGGCGGCGTTCTGCTGGGCAATGCCTGCAACGAGCTGCGCACGCTGGTGGACATGCTGGGCTACCCGGTCACGCATACGCTGCTGGGCCTGGGCGCCTATCCGGCCAGCGACCGCAAGTTCCTGGGCATGCTGGGCATGCACGGCACCATCGAAGCCAACAATGCCATGCAGAACTGCGACGTGCTGCTGGCGGTGGGTGCACGCTTCGATGACCGCGTGATCGGCAACCCCAAGCATTTCATGTCGGTGGAGCGCAAGATCATCCACATCGACATCGATCCCTCTTCCATCTCCAAGCGCGTGAAGGTGGACGTGCCCATCGTGGGCGACGTCAAGGAGGTGCTGACCGAGCTGATCTCCATGATCCGCGAGGCAAGTGCCCGTCCCGACGCAGCGGCCCTGGGCCAATGGTGGGAGACCATCGAAGGCTGGCGCAGCCGCGACTGCCTGCAGTACAGCCGTGGCGATGGCTCGGTCATCAAGCCCCAGTACGTGGTGGAGACGCTGTGGAACATGACCCGCGACGCCGATGCCTACATCACGTCCGACGTGGGCCAGCATCAGATGTGGGCCGCGCAGTACTACCGCTTCGACGAGCCGCGCCGCTGGATCAACTCCGGCGGCCTGGGCACCATGGGCGTGGGCCTGCCCTACGCCATGGGCATCAAGCTGGCCAAGCCTGAATCCGAGGTGTTCTGCATCACGGGTGAAGGCTCCATCCAGATGAATATCCAGGAGCTGGCCACCTGCCTGCAGTACAACACGCCGGTCAAGGTGGTGTCGCTGAACAACCGCTACCTGGGCATGGTGCGCCAGTGGCAGGAGATCGAGTACTCGGGTCGCTACAGCAGCAGCTACATGGACTCGCTGCCCAACTTCGTGAAGCTGGCCGAGGCCTATGGCCACGTGGGCATGCTGATCGAGCGCCCCGAGGACGTGGAGCCCGCCCTGCGCGAGGCACGCAAGCTCAAGGACCGCACGGTGTTCATGGACTTCCGTACCGATCCCACCGAGAATGTGTTCCCCATGGTGCAGGCCGGCCGTGGGATCACCGAGATGCTGCTGGGAGCTGACGACCTCTGAGTATGGTCCCTTGCGGGATTTGCCCGGGTTCATTCCTGCCGCATCCGTTCCAGTAAGCCGTCCTCGAGGCGGCCCCTTTGACGAATCTATTGCCTGCCAAGCCCGACGTTTACCGGCGCCGGGGGAGGGCAGCGAAAAGAGGAATCTTTCTTTCATGAAACACATCATTGCCGTGCTGCTCGAAAACGAGCCGGGAGCCTTGTCGCGCGTGGTGGGCCTGTTCTCGGCCCGCGGCTACAACATCGAATCGCTGACCGTGGCCCCCACGGAAGACGCATCGCTGTCGCGCATGACCATTCAGACGAATGGCTCCGAAGACGTGATCGAGCAGATAACCAAGCACCTGAATCGCCTGATCGAGGTCGTCAAGGTCGTGGACCTGACCGAAGGCTCCTATACCGAGCGCGAACTCATGATGGTCAAGGTCCGCGCCGTGGGCAAGGAACGCGAGGAGATGAAGCGCATGGCGGACATCTTCCGCGGCCGCATCATCGACGTGACCGAAAAGAGCTACACGGTCGAGCTGACCGGCGACCAATCCAAGAACGACGCCTTCCTGCAGGCGCTGGACCGCACGGCCATTCTGGAAACCGTGCGCACCGGCTCCTGCGGCATCGGCCGCGGCGAACGCATCCTGCGCGTTTGATGCGCTGCAACGCACCTGAAACCTGTCCCCTTCCCCTTTTCAACCCCTACACACACGAAGCCTGGAGCCAACATGAAAGTTTTCTACGACAAGGACTGTGACCTGAGCCTGATCAAGGGCAAGACCGTTGCCATCATCGGCTACGGCAGCCAGGGCCACGCACACGCGCAAAACCTGAACGAAAGCGGCGTGAAGGTCGTGGTCGGCCTGCGCAAGGGCGGCGCTTCCTGGGACAAGGTCGCCAAGGCTGGCCTGACCGTCGCGGAAGTCGATGACGCCGTGAAGTCCGCCGACCTGGTCATGATCCTGCTGCCGGATGAGAACATCCCCGAGGTCTACAACAACAACGTGGCCCCCAACATCAAGCAAGGCGCCACGCTGGCCTTTGCCCACGGCTTCAACATCCACTACAACCAAGTCGTGCCCCGCGCCGATCTGGACGTGATCATGGTCGCCCCCAAGGGTCCTGGCCACACCGTGCGTTCCGAGTACCTGAAGGGCGGCGGCGTGCCTTCGCTGATCGCTGTGTACCAGGACAAGTCCGGCAAGGCCCGTGACCTGGCCCTGTCCTATGCCATGGCCAACGGCGGCGGCAAGGGCGGCATCATCGAGACCAACTTCAAGGAAGAAACCGAGACCGACCTGTTCGGCGAGCAAGCCGTTCTGTGCGGCGGCGCGGTGGAACTGGTGAAGATGGGCTTCGAGACCCTGACCGAAGCCGGCTACGCTCCCGAAATGGCCTACTTCGAGTGCCTGCATGAGCTCAAGCTCATCGTGGACCTGATGTACGAAGGCGGCATCGCCAACATGAACTACTCCATCTCGAACAACGCCGAATACGGCGAGTACGTGACGGGTACCGAAGTCATCAACGACAAGTCGCGCGAAGCCATGCGTGCTGCCCTCAAGCGCATCCAGACGGGCGAATACGCCAAGATGTTCATCCAGGAAGGCCGCACCAACTACCCGAGCATGACGGCCCGCCGCCGCATGAACGCCGACCATGCCATCGAGAAGGTCGGTGGCCAGCTGCGCGCCATGATGCCCTGGATCTCCAAGAACAAGCTGGTTGACCAGAGCCGCAACTGAGATTGCTGCATTCCATCTTGTCTGGGTCGCGCAAGCGGCCTACGCAAGGTGCAGGACAAGGCCACCCCGACGGGTGGCCTTTTTCGTGCAGGGAAGGGGTGCGGCGCGCAGGTACACTGACCCTTTCGGGGCGGCGCAGTCCGCTCCCTTAGAATACTATCGTTTTAATAGCTGCCCGCGCCCGTAGGCGCTGTGCTGGAGGCTGGATTGATGCAAAACCACAATGAGTCCAACGAGATTGAGGGCGTGGTGGTGCGCAAGCGCCGCAAGGGTATCTACATCCTGCCCAACCTGTTCACGCTGGCTGCGCTGTTCGGTGGCTTCTACGCCATCGTGATGGCCATGAATGGCCGCTTCGAACTGGCTGCCGCAGGCGTGTTCTGCGCCATGGTGCTGGACAGTCTTGACGGCCGCGTGGCACGCATGACCAATACGCAAAGCGCCTTTGGCGAACAGATGGACTCGCTGTCGGACATGGTGTCCTTCGGAGCCGCTCCGGCCTTGATCGCCTATGAATGGGCGCTCAAGGGCATTGGTCGCTGGGGCTGGATTGCCGCCTTTGTCTATTGCGCCTGCGCTGCACTGCGGCTGGCGCGTTTCAACGTGAATACCGGCACGGTGGACAAGCGCTGGTTCCAGGGCCTGCCTTCGCCTGCGGCGGCGGCGCTGGTCACGGGCTTCATCTGGCTGCTGGACGAGGCGGGCCTGCTGCGCGGGCAGGATGCCTGGCTGAGCTGGACGCAGATCACCTGGATCATGTTCTTCCTGACGTTGTACGCGGGCCTGACCATGGTCACCAATGTGCCGTTCTACAGCTTCAAGGACGTGCACTTCAAGAAGAGCGTGCCGTTTGCCGCCATCGTGCTGATTGCGCTGGGCATTGCCATCATCAACATCCACCCGCCTATCGTGCTGTTCGGCGTGTTCCTGCTCTACGGTTTCTCGGGCTATGGCGTCTACGCCTGGCGCAAGGCCAAGGGTCAGCGCACCAGCGTCATCAGCACCTCGACCGACGAGCCCGAGGAGCGCGGCCTGCACAAGTGATGCGGCGCAGCATCTTCACAGCCTTTGTGAACCTGTGCTAAAGTCGTCCGAATGCAATACCTGTCGCTAGCTCTACTACTGATGTCCAACGGGCAGAGACAGTAGCGCGCGCGTACATACCTACTTTCACGGCCCGTTTGCACCAGCGACGGGCCGTTTTGCATTTGTGGGGTCGCTGGAGCAGGTGGGTCTTGTTTTTACCTAGACGATAGAAAGCACTTCAGCCATGTTGCAAAACCCTTCGACCAAGTACCGTCCGTTCGCTTTCGCTCCCGTGCGTCTGCAAAATCGCAGCTGGCCCGACGCGACGATTACCAAGGCTCCGATCTGGTGCAGCGTGGATCTGCGCGATGGCAACCAGGCGTTGATCGAGCCGATGGACATCGATCGCAAGATGCGCATGTTCGAGCAACTGGTGAAGATCGGCTTCAAGGAGATCGAGGTCGGTTTTCCCTCCGCTTCGCAGGTGGAGTTCGACTTCATGCGCAAGCTCATCGAGGAAAACCGCATTCCCGATGACGTGACCATCCAGGTGCTGACCCAGGCGCGCGAGCACCTCATCCGCCGTACCTTCGAAGCGCTCGAAGGCGTGCCCCGTGCCATCGTCCATCTGTACAACGCCACCGCGCCCGTGATGCGCCGCGTGGTGTTGAACATGAGTGAAGACGAGATCGTCGAGCTGGCCACCACCAATGCCCGCATGTTCAACGAGATCGCTGCCGGCTACCCCCAGACGCAGTGGACCTTCCAGTACTCGCCCGAGATGTATTCGGACACCGAGCTGGAGTTTTCCAAGCGCGTCATCGATGCCGTCACCGATGTATGGCAGCCCACGCCCGAGCGCAAGTGCATCATCAACCTGCCCACCACGGTGGAGCATTCCACGCCCAATCTGTTTGCCGACATGGTGGAGTGGACGCACCGCCACATCCAGCGCCGTGATTCCATCGTGCTGTCCGTCCATCCCCACAACGATCGCGGCACCGGCACGGCCACGGCCGAGCTCGCGCTGATGGCCGGTGCCGACCGCCTCGAAGGCTGCCTGTTCGGCAACGGCGAGCGCACGGGCAACCTCGACGTGGTCAACGTGGCGCTGAACATGTATATCCAGGGCGTGTCGCCCGGGCTGGATTTCTCCGATATCGACGGCATCCGCAGCACGGTCGAGCATTGCAACCAGTTGCCCGTGCACCCGCGCCATCCCTATGTGGGCGATCTGGTCTACACCTCGTTCTCTGGCTCGCACCAGGATGCGATCAAGAAGGCCTTCGCCGACCGCAAGGAAGGCGACGTCTGGGACATGCCCTATCTGCCCATCGATCCCAAGGACCTGGGTCGCAGCTATGAGGCCGTGATCCGCGTCAACAGCCAGTCGGGCAAGGGCGGCATCGCCTATCTGCTTGAAAGCGAATATGGCCTCCAGTTGCCGCGCCGCCTGCAGATCGAGTTCAGCCAGGTCGTGCAGCGCGAGATGGATGCCAGTGGCAAGGAATTGGCTGCCGCCGACCTGTGGAATCTGTTCCAGCGCGAATACGGCCTGCAATCCGTGCAGGCGCCGCACTACCGGCTGAGCGAGAACGATGGTGTGGTCAGCCTGTCGGCCGACCTGGCTGTCGAGGGCGGCAAGCGCACGGTCGAGGCCGAGGGCACGGGCCCGATCGACGCCTTCGTGCAGGCGCTGAGCGAGCACAGCGGCCGCGCGGTGCGCGTGCTGGACTATGCCGAGCACGCCATTGGCGAAGGTGCCAACGCCAAGGCCATCGCCTATGTGGAACTGCGCGTGGATGAGTCCCACGTGTGCTACGGCGTCGGGGTCGATGCGAATATCGTCTCTGCCTCGTTCCGGGCCATCATGTCGGGCTTGCAGCGTGTTCCCTCCGCCGAGAATGCGGTGGAGCAGGAGGCGGTTGCCGCCTGAATTTCGTTCCCGAGCCGGTGCAGCCACAAGCGCACCGGCTTTTTTCATCGCCTGCCCGTGGGCAGGGGCTTCGCATCCACAAGAAAGACGAGACTCCCCATGACCGACCAATTGATCATTTTCGACACCACCTTGCGTGACGGCGAGCAGTCGCCCGGTGCCTCCATGACCCGCGACGAGAAGCTGCGCATCGCGCGCCAGCTCGAACGGCTGAAGGTCGATGTGATCGAGGCCGGTTTTGCGGCGAGCTCCAACGGTGACTTCGAGTCGGTGCAGGCCATTGCGCGCGCCATCAAGGACTCCACTATCTGCTCGCTGGCGCGGGCCAATGACCGTGACATCGCCCGTGCGGCCGAAGCCCTCAAGGACGCCAACCGCGCGCGCATCCACACCTTCATTGCGACCAGCGCGCTGCACATGGAGAAAAAGCTGCGCATGACGCCCGATCAGGTGCTGGAGCAGGCGCGCCAATCCGTGCGCTTTGCGCGCAACCTGATTGCCGACATCGAGTTCAGCCCGGAGGACGGCTACCGCAGCGACCCGGATTTCCTGTGCCGCGTCATCGAGACCGTGATCGCCGAGGGCGCAACCACGATCAACGTGCCCGACACCGTGGGCTATGCCATTCCCGAGCTCTACGGCGCCTTCATCAAGAACCTGCGCGAGCGCGTGCCCAACAGCGACAAGGCGGTCTGGAGCGTGCACTGCCACAACGATCTGGGCATGGCCGTGGCCAACTCGCTGGCCGGCGTCAAGCTCGGCGGCGCCCGCCAGATCGAATGCACCATCAATGGCCTGGGTGAGCGCGCCGGCAACTGCTCGCTGGAAGAGGTGGTGATGGCCATCAAGACGCGCAAGGATTACTTTGGCCTGGACGTCAACATCGACGCCCTGCACATCGTGGCCGCCAGCCGCATGGTCAGCCAGACCACCGGCTTCGTGGTGCAGCCCAACAAGGCCGTGGTGGGGGCCAACGCCTTCGCCCACGCCTCCGGCATTCACCAGGACGGCGTGCTCAAGGCGCGCGACACCTACGAGATCATGCGTGCCGAGGACGTGGGCTGGAGCGCCAACAAGATCGTGCTGGGCAAGCTCAGCGGCCGCAACGCCTTCAAGCAGCGCTTGCACGAGCTGGGCGTGGAGCTGGACAGCGAAGCCGCGATCAATACCGCCTTCGCCGCCTTCAAGGAGCTGGCCGACCGCAAGAGCGAGATCTTCGACGAGGACATCCTGGCCCTGGTGACCGAGCAGGACGCGCATCAGCAGGCCGACCCCTTCCAGTTCATCTCGCTGGCCCAGCAAAGCGAGACAGGTGAGCGCCCACATGCGTCAGTGGTGTTCAGCCGCGACGGCCGAGAGATCAAGGCCCAGTCCGACGGCAATGGCCCGGTCGATGCCTCGTTCAAGGCCATCGAATCCGAGGTGAAGAGCGGTGCCGAGATGCTGCTGTACTCGGTCAACGCCATCAGCGGCTCCACCGAAAGCCAGGGCGAAGTGACCGTTCGCCTGCAGCGCAGCGGGCGCGTGGTCAACGGCGTGGGCGCCGACCCTGACATCGTTGTGGCTTCTGCCAAGGCCTATCTGAGCGCGTTGAACAAATTACACAGCAATGCAGAGATCGTGGCTGCGCAGGGGTAAGCACTCGCCTTATAATTTCACTTAAATTATCGAAAAGTCGCACAAGTTATTGTCACAGTGCGACTTTTTCGATTAATGTAAGGTCTAGTCACAAATTCTTGCTGCTTGGAGCATTTCTCATGCCCACCCTACGCCGTGCCCGCCTCGGTCGATTTGCTCAGGTCATGTCCTTTCTGGCCCTGAGTTGTGCTCTTGCTGCTCCGGGCGCATATGCCGCGCCCGCCAAGAAAGTTGCCAAGAAACAGGTGGCCGTGGCCCCTGTCAAGAAGAAGGCGGTGAAGGAGCGCGCCACGGCCGCTCCCCAGGGCAAGCGCGTTGCCAAGAGCGCGCGCCAGCCCAGCCGCGTCGCTGCACGCAGCGTGGCCAGCCCCATTCGCGCCGTTGCCTACGAGCCACGCCTGTCCTTTGGCCAGATGGCCGGTCTGCATGCGGTGGCCGATCCTCTGGATCTCAAGAGCAGCGTGGCCCTGGTCCTGGACCAGGACACCCATGAGGTGCTGCTGAGCAAGAACGACCATGCCGTCTTGCCCATCGCCTCGTTGACCAAGCTGATGACCGGCCTGCTGATTTCCCAGGCCCATCTGCCGATGGATGAAACCATCACCATCACGCAGGACGACGTGGATACCGAAAAGGGCAGCAGCTCGCGCCTGGCCGTCGGCACCACGCTCACGCGCGGTGAAATGCTGCACCTGGCCCTGATGTCCAGCGAAAATCGCGCTGCCCACGCCCTGGGCCGCACTTTCCCTGGTGGCCTTGATGCCTTTGTCCAGCAGATGAATGCCAAGGCCCGTCTGCTGGGCATGACCGATACCCGCTACGTGGAGCCCACCGGGCTGTCCAGCCGCAACCAGTCCAGTGCCCGTGATCTGGCCGTGCTCGTCAATGTGGCCCACAGCGATCCGCTGGTGCGCGAGTACACCACCTCGCCCGGCTATGAGGTGGCCGTTGGCCGCCGCACGCTGCAGTACAACAACACCAACCGCCTGGTGATGAGCCCCACCTGGGACATCGGTCTGCAAAAGACCGGCTACATCTCCGAGGCGGGCCGCTGCCTGGTCATGCAGGCGCAGGTGGCTGGCCGCAAGATCATCATGGTCTTCTTGGATTCGGCCGGAAAGTTCAGCCGCCTCGGCGATGCCGAGCGCGTGCGCCACTGGGTGGAGTCCATGGGACAGGTGGCTGGCGATCCCATGATCCACAAGGTCAAGGGCTGAGTTTTCTTTCCCCTCACGACAAAGGCGCCGATGGCGCCTTTGTTGTTTCTGGTGGGCAGAGGTCTGTCTTGCCAATGGCCCCTGGCCAATGCCAACGGGGCCGACGGCTGTTCAGTGGCTGCTGCGCGCGTAGGGGTTGGGTGGCGGTGCCGCCGGGCGGGTTGCGTTGAAGCCCAGGGCGCCCGAGATCTCCTGTGCGGTGGACTGGAGCTTGGACATCCAGCTTTCGTCCAGCCGGTCGGCGGGAGCGGAGATGGACAGGCCGGCCACCAGCTTGCCCTGGTCGTCGTAGATGCCGGCGGCCATGCAGCGCACGCCCAGTTCCAGCTCTTCGTTGTCGCGGGCCACGCCATGGTGGCGTACCTTGTCCAGCTCGTTTTCCATGTCGGCCAGCCGCGTGATGCTGAAGTGCGTCTTGCCGGGCAGGCCGGTGCGCGTGGCGTAGGCGCGGACCTGTTGCGCATCGTCCGCCGCCAGGAACAGCTTGCCGTTGGATGTCAGGTGCAGCGGCGCATGGCCGCCGATGGCGCGCACCACCTGCATGCCGGAGCGCTCGCTGTAGGCGCGTTCCACATAGACGATTTCATCGCCCTGGCGCACGCTGAGGCTGACCGGCTGCTGGATCTGCTTGTGCAGCTGGCGCATGGGGATCAGGGCCGCTTCGCGCACGCTCAGGCGGGCCTTGACCAGATTGCCCAGTTCCAGGAAGCGCATGCCCAGGCGGTAGCTGCCCGATTCGGGGCGATCGACAAAGCGGCCGATGGCCAGATCGTTGAGGATGCGGTGCGTGGTGGAGGGGTGCAGGCCGGTGCGCTCGCTGATCTCCTTGAGCGATACCGCTTCCTCGCGCGAGGCCAACACGTCGATCAACGTGAACATGCGTTCCAGGACCTGGACGCTGGGCTTGGGGGAGGCCGCGTTATCGTTTTTTTTCATGAGGCGGAGTGGAGTTTCGGCATTCGGTCATTCTAGCGGCGGCCATGGCATGGCGGCATATGTGCCGCCAGCAAACAGCGGCTATGCGCATAAGAAATGTCGCTGAAAAGGCGTGGAGTGACGCTGTATCAGCGCGGCAGCTGATCCACGCGCTGCCAGCGCTCGTCAACGCGCACTTCATGGGGCAGGAAGCGCGCCTTGTAATTCATCTTCTGGCTGTCGGCGATCCAGTAGCCCAGGTAGACATAGGGCAGGCTCATGGACCGGGCCTGGTCGATCTGCCACAGCACATTGAAGGTGCCGTAGCTGGCGGGGTCGTTGGGCTCGTAGAAGGTGTAGACGGCAGACAGCCCGTCTTCCAGCACATCGAGGATGGAGACCATCTTCAACGTGCCGATGCCGCCATCGGCTGCGGGAGTGCGGAACTCCACAAGGCGCGAGTTGACGCGGCTTTGCAGCAGGAACTGGGTGTACTGGTCCACGCTGTCATGGTCCATGCCTCCGCCGCTGTGGCGGCTTTGCTGGTAGCGCAGGTACAGCTGGTAGTGCTCGTTCGAGTAGTGCAGGCGCTGGATCGATGCCGTGAGATCGGCGTGGCGCGCGGCGGCGCGGCGCTGGCTGCGGTCGGGGCGGAAGTCGTGGACCAGGATGCGCATCGGCACGCAGGCTCGGCATCCGTCGCAATACGGCCGGTAGGTGAACATTCCGCTGCGGCGAAAACCCAGTGAAACCAGCTCCGAATAGGCGCTGTTCTGGATCAGGTGGCTGGGCGTGGCCACTTGCGAACGCGCCAGCCGGCCATCGAGATAGCTACAGGGATAGGCGGCGGTGGCATAGAACTGCAGGGCCTGCAGCGGAAGATCGTTCGGGTGCGTCATGGTGTGCTGGCGGCAGCCGGTGATGTGTCGCCAGCCTCGCCGGACGGTGGCAGCAACGCGTCCCAGTATACGTTTTCGAACCGCCAGCGCATGGGCGGCAGCTGGCTTTGCTCGGCCACGGTTTGCAGGAACCGGGCGCGCGGCATTTCGCGCGCCCCCAGCGAGGCCAGATGCTGCGTGGCCTGCTGGCAATCGATCTGCGCGGCGCCTTGGTGTCTGCACAGCGCAACCAGGGCCGCCAGCGCGATCTTGGATGCGTCGGTGGCATGCGCGAACATGGATTCGCCAAACACGGCGCGGCCCAGTGCCACGCAATACAGGCCGCCCACCAGGTGTCCGTCCACCCAGGTCTCCACGCTGTGGGCTGCACCCTGGTGGTGCAGGTCGGCATAGGCGTCAAGAATTTCCTGCACGATCCAGGTGCCATCCTGGTCGTGGCGCACCGTCTGGGCGCAGTGCTGCATCACGGTCTCGAATGCGCTGTCGATGCGGATCTCACAGCCCGGCGTGGCGCGAAAGCGCTGCAATGTCTTGCGCAGGCTGCGGTGCAACCGGAACTGCGATGTCTGCAGCACCATGCGTGGATCGGGCGACCACCACAGCGTGGGCTGGCCTTCGCTGAACCAGGGAAAAATCCCCTGGCTGTAGGCGATGCGCAGGTGCGCGGCATCCAGCGTGCCGCCTGCGGCCAGCAGGCCCGGGATGGGGTCGTTGGGGCCCCATGCCGTTTCCACAGGAGGGAAGGCCTGGTGGGGGATGAGCCATGGGAGGGAATGGGACATGATCGGGTGCGGACGGAGGAAATGGTTTCGTATTCTCTGCAGCCGCAGTCTTGCACAAACCATGCGCAAGAGGGCTGCGTGGATGCGAGGGCATCGCCTGGCCGGGGTAAGTGAACCTCCTACGTGGCCTTGTCGCGCCAGGGGACAGTGCCTCTTGGCAAGCTTGGGCTATGCTGGTTCCGTCTTCTTGCGGATGCTTGGCTTTCGCTGTGAAGGCATCGAAGGAGGATGAGCGATGTTTTTCAGCAAAATCTTTGGCGCAAGCTTTGCCGAGCCGCGCTATATCCGTCGCACCCGGGCCTACCTGCAGGAAGCCCGCATGGCGATGCTGGAGCACACCATTGCCGCGGAGTACTACAAGTCCTCTGCTGACATGTATGCGGAACGTGCCGCACGGCTGGAAGAAGAGCTGCGCGCATGGGAAGAGGGTGTCGAGCAATCCCGTGCCGCCCATGTTTCGCGCCGCGCACATGCCAGGCACAGCAAGCCCGTCACCGTGGAGCCCGCTGCAACTCCATCGCCACCGAACACGCCCACCGTGGGCATGGTGCGCGCAGCCTGACCCAACAAAAAAGCCCGCATGCGTTGGCATGCGGGCTTTTCATCTGGCTCCTCAACCTGGGCTCGAACCAGGGACCTACGGATTAACAGTCCGGCGCTCTACCAACTGAGCTATTGAGGAATATGTTGGCGTTGGGTCTTGTGCGATTGCAAGGCCACTGAAATTTGGCTCCTCAACCTGGGCTCGAACCAGGGACCTACGGATTAACAGTCCGGCGCTCTACCAACTGAGCTATTGAGGAATACACGTCTATCGACAGAGATCTTGTGCGGTTGCAAGATCTTGAAATTCTTTTGGCTCCTCAACCTGGGCTCGAACCAGGGACCTACGGATTAACAGTCCGGCGCTCTACCAACTGAGCTATTGAGGAACAAGACCTAGATTATATGACGTAAAAAACACGTCACAGAAAACTCGGGGGAATTTTTTCAGGAAGGCCGGCTGCAGGCCTTCATTCTCACGGCTCGGGCCTGAACCACAGCCATACCAGCACGCAGCCCATGGAGGTCAGCGCCACGGCCTGCACCCAGGCGGGCGGGCGAGTCCACAGCAGTATGACGGCGCACAGGCTCATCATGGCGCTGGCGCTCCATTTGGCGCGCCGGCTCACGCAGCCGCCCCGTGCCCAGTTGCGCAGCATGGGGCCGAACAGGCGATGGCGCCACAGCCAGGTGTGCATGCGCTGCGAGCTGCGCGCCGCGGCCCAGCCGGCCATGAGCACGAACACCGTGGTGGGCAATCCTGGAATGAAGATGCCGGCAATGCCCGTGGCCAGGCTCAGGCAGGCAAACAGCTGCAGCGCCCAGCGCAACGGGGCGGCCGGCATGCGGTGCAGGGGAGGGGGATCGTCATCATGGAAGGCCGGCGCCGTGCCTGCCTGCGCAGTGGCCTCGGGCTCCAGGGTCTGTGCCGTGGGTATTTGCTGCGCGCCTGCCTCACGGTCCTCTGGGGACGCGGTGGATGACTCTCTGGCGGTGCTGGGCATGCTGCGATTGTGCCAGCGCGCTGTGGCCATGGCGGCCAAGAGGTGGCCAGGGGGCGGCCGGGAGCCGGGCGGCCGCTATGCTTGGCAACCCACATTTACATGCATAGCCTTGCACTGCCATGACTGTCCGCACCATTTTGAAGATGGGCGATCCGCGCCTGCTGCGCGTCGCCCAGCCCGTGACCGAATTCGACACCGACGATCTGCACCTGCTGCTCAGCGATTTGCTGGACACCATGCATGCAGCCAACGGCGCGGGGCTGGCCGCGCCGCAGATTGGCGTGGACCTGCAGATGGTGGTGTTCGGCTCCGGCCTGCCCAATCCGCGATACCCCGATGCGCCCGTGGTGCCGCGCACCGTGCTCATCAACCCGGTCATCACGCCCATGGGCGAGGAAGAGCAACTGGACTGGGAAGGCTGCCTGTCCGTACCGGGAATGCGCGGCATGGTGCCGCGCTGGAACCATATCCGCTACACGGGCTTCGATGTGTTTGGCGATGCCATCGACCGCACGGTGGATGGCTTTCATGCGCGCGTGGTCCAGCATGAGTGCGATCACCTCTGGGGAAAGCTCTATCCCATGCGCATGCGTGACTTCAGCCAGTTCGGTTTCACCGATGTGCTGTTCCCCGGCATCAGCGCGGCCGAGGACGACTGAGCGGGCGGGCGCTGCCCGTATTCAAAGATCTTCGGTCAGGTCTTTGTATACAAATCGGTAGACAATTTTTCCATGCTGGCGCCGTACATTGGCACTTCCCGCCAAGGCGGGGATTGTGTGCGTTCGCCCGCCAAGAGCTGCCAAGCAGCCACCGGGCTTCGCGATGCAGGATGCAGGAGAGCGCGGCCTATCGGGTCGGCGGCAAAGGGTGCGCGGGGGCGCGCCTGCCGCCATCCGGCTGCCGCGTACTTGTCCGGCGTTCTGTGAACAAGAGGACAAGGAGACAGCGATGGAAAAAAGTTCTGGCAATGCGCCGGCCCTGGGTACAGACATCCGCCCGGAGGACGAGCAACTCGGCCTCACGGCCAACACCCTCTATGGTTTGCAGCATGTGCTGACCATGTACGGAGGCATCGTGGCCGTGCCCCTGGTCATGGCCAATGCGGCCGGCATGTCGGCGGCCGACACGGGCCTGCTGATCACGGCCTGCCTTTTCATGGGCGGGCTGGCCACGCTGCTGCAGACGCTGGGCATTCCGTTCTTCGGCTCGCGCCTGCCGCTGGTGCAGGGCGTGTCCTTCTCTGGCGTGGCCACCATGGTCAGCATCCTGCACACGGGCGGCGGCATGCAGGGCGTGCTGGGCGCCGTGCTCTTTGCCTCGGTATTCGGCCTGATCATTGCGCCCATTTTTTCCAAGCTCACCCGGTTTTTCCCGCCGCTGGTCAATGGCTGCGTGATCACCATCATCGGCCTGTCGCTGATGCCGGTGGCGGCTCACTGGGCCATGGGCGGCAATCCCCAGGCGGCCGACTACGGCAGCATGGGCAACATCGGGCTGGCGGGCCTGTCGCTGGTCATCGTGCTGGCACTGAGCAAGCTGGGCAACGCCATGATCTCGCGCCTGTCCATCCTGCTGGCCATCGTCATCGGCACTGCGGTTGCGGCCATGATCGGCAAGTCCGACTTTTCCGAGGTGGGCAGCGGCGCCTGGTTCGCCGTGCCCATGCCGCTGCACTTCGGCTGGCCGACCTTCAGCCTGGCGGCGACCCTTTCCATGTCCATCGTGATCCTGGTGACCCTGGTGGAAACCTCGGCCGACATCCTGGCCGTGGGCGACATCGTTGGCACCCGCGTGGATTCGCGCCGCCTGGCCGACGGCCTGCGCGCCGACATGCTGTCCAGCGTGGTGGCGCCGTTCTTCGGCTCGTTCACGCAGAGCGCCTTTGCCCAGAACGTGGGCCTGGTCGCGGTCACGGGCATCAAGAGCCGCTATGTGGTGGCGTTCAGCGGGCTGATCCTGATCGCCTTCGGCCTGCTGCCCATCATGGGGCGCATCGTGGCCTGCGTGCCGCCCTCGGTGCTGGGCGGCGCGGGCCTGGTGCTCTTTGGCACGGTGGCGGCCAGCGGCATCCGCACGCTGGCCAAGGTGGACTATCACAACAACATGAACCTGATCATCGTGGCGGCGTCCATCGGCATGGGCGTGCTGCCCATGGTCAAGCCGGACTTCTATCACCACTTCCCGGACTGGTTCGCCACCATGTTCCATTCGGGCATCAGCTCCACGGCGGTGACCGTGCTGCTGCTGAACCTTGTCTTCAACCACTTCAAGCAGGGCAACCCCGAGGAGCCTTCGGTGTTCGGCGCAGGTTCTGAGCGCGTGCTCAGCGAGGCCGTGCTGTCTGCCCTGGCCGATGGCGACCGGGTGGTCGACGGCAAGCTCTATGACCGCGAGGGCAAGGAAGTGGCCACGGTGTCGGCGCCTGCGGCTGCCATGCACTGACGGCCGCACCCGCACCAGCGCCAGCGCCTGGATGCAAAAGGCCCGCCCTGGTTGACAGGGCGGGCCTTTTTTCGCCACAAGTTCAGACCGCCAAGGCCTGCAGCAGCTCGGTTTCTATGAGCAGCTGGCGCTGGTTGTTCTGCAGTTCGGCGCCCTCGATCAGAAAGCTGTCTTCCACGCGCTCGCCCAGCGTGCTGACCTTGGCCAATTGCACGCTCAGGTGGTGCTGGGCCAGGATGCGCGCCACGGTGTAGAGCAGGCCGGCGCGGTCCGTGGCCGAGATGGACAGCAGCCAGTGCTGTGCTTTCTCGTCGGGCTGCAGCGTGACGCGCGGCGCAAAGGGGAAGCTTTTGACGCGGCGCGACAGGCGCCGGGGGGATGGCTCGCGCAGCGGCCCGCCCTGCATCAGCGCGGCGACCAGGTCGTTCTCGACCATGTGCATCAGCTCGCGGTACTGCTCCTGCATGGCGGGCGCGACCACCTGGAAGGTGTCCAGCGCATAGCTGTTGTGGGCCGTGTGCACGCGCGCATCCAGAATGGAGAAGGCCGCCCGGTCGAAGTAGCCGCAGATGCGCGCGAACAGATCGGGCTGGTCAGGCGCGTAGACCAGCACCTGCAGCCCCTCGCCGGCCAGGGAGCGGCGCGCGCGCACCACGGGGCGGGTGGTGCCCACGTGGCGCGACAGGTGGCGCGTGTGCCAGGCGATGTCGGCCGCCTCGTGGCGCATGAAATAGTCCACGCCCAGCGTGTCCCAGAGCTTCTTGTGCGATTCGAAGGGCTGGGCTGTCAGTGCCAGCTGCACCAGGGCCTCGCGGCGGCGGGCCTCGATTTCGGCGGCTGCATCGGGCGCGCGTCCGCCCATGACGCGCAAGGTCAGGCGATAGGTGTCCTCCAGCAGCTTGCCCTTCCAGGCGCTCCAGACCTTGGGGCTGGTGCCGCGGATGTCGGCCACGGTCAGCAGGTACAGGGCCGTGAGGTTGCGCTCGTTGCCCACGCGCTCGGCAAAGGCCTGGATCACCTCGGGGTCCGACAGATCCTGCTTTTGCGCGACCTGGCTCATGGTCAGGTGCTCGCGCACGAGGAATTCGATCAGCTCGGCGTCGGCGCGCGCAATGCCGTGGGCGCGGCAAAAACGCTTGGCCTCCACGGCGCCGATGATGGAGTGGTCTCCACCCCGGCCCTTGCCGATGTCGTGGAACAGCGCGGCCACGTACAGCAGCCAGGGCTTGTCCCAGCCGCTGGCCAGCTGGGAGCAGAACGGGTACTCATGCGCATGCTCGGCCATGAAAAAGCGCCGCACATTGCGCAGCACCATGAGGATGTGCTGGTCCACCGTGTAGACGTGGAACAGGTCATGCTGCATCTGGCCCACGATGCGCCGGAACGGCCAAAGGTAGCGCCCCAGCACCGAGGTCTGGTTCATCAGCCGCATGGCGTGCGTGATGCCGCTGGGCTGCTGCAGGATCTTCATGAAGGTGGCGCGGTTGACCGGGTCGCGCCGGAAGGCCGCGTCCATCAGGTCACGCGCGCCGTACAGCGCGCGCAGCGTGCGCGCCGACAGGTCGGTGAGGCCCACATGGGTCTCGTACATCAGAAAGGTTTCGAGGATGGCGTGCGGCTCGCGCTCGTAGAGATCGTCGCTGGCCACCTCGATGGTGCCGGCCTTCTCGTAGAAGCGCGAGTTCAGCCGGATGCGCGGCGTGGGTCGCGGGTTCAGCCGCTCCTCGATGTTCAGCCGCAGGATCTGGCACAGCTGGGTCACGGCCTTGGCCGCCCAGTAGTAGTGGCGCATCAGCGTCTCGCTGGCGCGCATGGCCAGCTTGCGCCCCTCGGCCGAGGTGGAGCGGTAGCCAAAGGCCTCGGCCACGGCGGTCTGCTGGTCGAAGACCAGGCGGTCCTCATGCCGGCCCGCCACCGCATGCAGGCGAGCCCGTATCAGGCTCAGCAGGGCTTCGTTGTCTTCGAGCTGCCGGCGCTCGAAATCGGTGATCAACCCCTTGCCGGCCAGGGCCTGCCAGCTGCTGCCCAGGCCTGCGGCACGGGCCAGCCAGATCATGGTGTGCAGATCGCGCAGGCCGCCGGGCGATTCCTTGCAGTTGGGCTCCAGCGAGTAGGGCGTGCTCTCGTACTTGTTGTGGCGCTGGCGCATTTCCAGCAGCTTGCCGGACAGAAAGGCGTGCGCATTCATCTGGGCCTGGTAGCGCGTCTGGAACTCGGCGAACAGCGGCTCGCTGCCGCAGATGCGGCGTGATTCCAGCAGGGCGGTCTGCACCGTCAGGTCGCGCTCGGATTCCTCCAGGCATTCGGCCAGCGTGCGCACGCTGGAGCCGATCTCCAGGCCCGCGTCCCAGCAACTGCCGATGAATTTCTCGATGCGCGAGGCCAGCTCGGCATCTGCCGTGCCAGCGGCTGGCAGCAGCACCAGCACGTCGATGTCGGAATAGGGAAACAGCTGGGCGCGCCCGAAGCCGCCCACGGCGGCCAGGCAGGCCTCGGGCGGCATGCCGGCGCGATGCCACAGCGCGCGCAGCAGCGTGTCGGCCAGATCGCTCAGGTGCTGCAGCACCAGGCGCACGCCGCGCCGGCCCATGGTGGGCGCCAGCAGCGAGCCTATCCAGCGCCCGCGATCCCGGGCGTACTGCAC
>NZ_BCZP01000029.1 GCF_001598795.1 Delftia acidovorans NBRC 14950
TTTTTAACACCAACGATCTGCATCGCCTCTCTTCAGCAGAGCCTTGCATTGTAGCACGTTTTTTCAACCCACCAACAACAAGACTCCTACCGCAGCAACCAGAGCATCAACCCCGACCACTGGATCAGGCCACCAAAGCAACCCTCTCATAAAAAAAGCCACCCTTGCGGGTGGCTTTTTTCTATCCTGGCGGAAACGGAGGGATTCGAACCCTCGATGAGGCTCTACACCCCATACTCCCTTAGCAGGGGAGCACCTTCGGCCACTCGGTCACGTTTCCGGAATGACGTTATTGTAACGTGCTTTTTTGCCGGTTTCGGCAAAACGATGATTTTATTCCGGCTTGTCGAGACCGAAGGCGGTGTGCAGGGCGCGCACGGCCAGCTCCAGGTACTTCTCGTCGATGACGACGGAGGTCTTGATCTCGGAGGTAGAGATCATCTGGATGTTCACGCCTTCCTGGCTCAGTGCACGGAACATGGTGGATGCCACGCCCACATGGCTGCGCATGCCGATGCCGACAATGCTGACCTTGGCGATGTTGGGGTTGCCGACGACTTCGGTGGCACCCAAGGCGGGCACGACCTTGTCGCGCAGCAGCTCCATGGCGCGTTGGTAGTCGCCCTGGCTGACGGTGAAGCTGAAGTCGGTTTTGCCTTCCTTGCTGATGTTCTGGATGATCACATCGACTTCGATGTTGGCATCAGCCACCGGACCCAGGATGCCGTAGGCGATGCCAGGGGTGTCGGGCACGCCGAGAACGGAGATCTTGGCTTCGCCGCGGTTGAATGCGATGCCGGATACGACGGCCTTTTCCATTTTTTCGTCTTCCTCAAAAGTAATCAGCGTGCCGGAGGTGGATTCTTCCTCCAGGTCGATGTCCCAGGGCGTGAAGCTGGAGAGCACGCGCATGGGCACCTTGTACTTGCCGGCAAATTCCACCGAGCGGATCTGCAGCACCTTGGAGCCGAGGCTGGCCATTTCCAGCATTTCCTCGAAGCTCACGGTGTTCAGGCGCTTGGCAGCCTGCACCACGCGCGGGTCGGTGGTGTAGACGCCGTCCACGTCGGTATAGATAAGGCACTCGGCCGCCTTCAGCGCCGCAGCCACGGCCACGGCCGAGGTGTCGGAGCCGCCACGACCCAGCGTGGTGACATGCCCGTTGGGATCGATGCCCTGGAAGCCCGTGATGATGACCACACGGCCAGCGTCGAGTTCGGCGCGAACGCGCTTGTCGTCGATGGACTCGATGCGTGCCTTGGTGAAGCTGCTGTCGGTGCGCACGGGAACTTGCCAGCCCGAGAAGCTGATGGCTTCCACGCCTTCGGCCTGCAGCGCAATGGCCAGCAGTGCCGACGACGCCTGCTCGCCCGTGGAGGCCAGCATGTCGAGTTCACGGTAGTACGCCGTTTTGGCCGAGCCGGGAGCCAGCTCGCTGGCCAGGCCCAGCAGACGGTTGGTTTCGCCACTCATGGCGCTGGGGACGACCACCATCTGGTGACCGGCACGAGCCCACTTGGCCACGCGCTTGGCAACGTTGCGGATGCGCTCTGTCGAGCCCATCGAGGTGCCGCCGTATTTATGAACGATCAGTGCCATTGGATATCAGGGTGACGAAACTGCTTGCCACGGCGCTGTACGACAGAGGGATGCCTGTGCAAGCCAGGATGTTCGAGAGGACTGCGCATGAAGCGAAATGTCCGCCCGGACCCGTCTTGCGCAAGCCGTTTGGTTTTGGCGCGCCGCCGGTTTTCGTACAAAGTTGGACCAAAACTCGTCAATTGTACCAATCGAGCACCGACCCCAGGCGCCGCACAAAACCCCGCCCCATCTTGAGATGGATGCGGTGGCCTCGCGTAAGGCAAACGCCGATCTGCGCGAGCAGCTGATCTAGCTGCGCGGCACTGGGCGTGGTGGCATGCACGCTGCGCAGCCAGTGGCGCAGCACATTGGCCTGGCGCGCGGGGCTCAGCGCCTGCAAGGCGGTGATGCCGGGGGGGGTGCCGATGGCCGCCAGATCGGCCTGCGCCATCTCCTGCAGAAGCTCGGCCGCCTCGGCGCAATGCCGGCTGCTGCGCGCGAACGTGGCGCGAAACTGGGGAAAGGCCTGCTGCAGCGCGGGCAGCAACTGGGCGCGGATGCGGTTGCGCGTATAGCGCGCGTCGGCATTGGTCGGGTCTTCCACCCAAGCCTGGCCACGCGCCGCAAGCCAGTCACGCAGGACCTGGCCGGGCAGATCAAGCAGCGGACGATGCCATTCGAGATCCGCCCTGCTCCACTGCGCCGGCATGGCGGCCAAACCGGCCACACCGGCGCCTCGAGACAGGGCCAGCAGCAGCGTCTCGACCTGGTCGTCCGCATGTTGCGCCAGCGCCATGCTGCGAACGGGCGGCAAGGGATCTCCGCCTGCGCCCTGCACAGGCCAGGGCTCGCGGGCGGCCTCTATCAGCGTTGCGTAGCGCAGCTGGCGTGCGGCGTCCTCAGGACTTTGGCCCGGCGCGTGGCGTGCGTCCACGCGGCGAATCTTCAAAGGAACGGCATGCTGAGCGCAGACTTTCTCGCACTGGCCGACAAAGGCATCGGCCGCCGACTGCAGACCGTGGTGCACATGGATGGCCACGACCTGGCCCGGCCAGCGCTCGGCGCAGGCCAGCAGCAGCGCCGTGGAGTCCGCTCCGCCGCTGAAGGCCACGGCCAGCGGCAGTTGCGGCGCAAAGCGATGGATGGCCGCGTCCAAAGCTGCACCCGGTGCAGCACCTGATGCACCATCTGGAGCGGCTGCCGGAACATTGCGCGGCGGGTCGGGGATCGGAATTTCCACAGGCTTGGATCAGAGGTATCAGGACGCGGGCTAGGGATTGGCGCAAAAAGCAAACGGCTCCCAGGGGGAGCCGTTCAGTGTGCCAGAGCGTGGCGCAGGCCTTCAGCGGTTGTCGGCCTTGGTATCGGCGAAGCGGCCATAGCTTTGCAGGCGCTCGTAACGGCGGTCCTGCAGTTCCTTGGGCTTGAGGTCCGCCAGCTGGCGATAGGCATCGCCCAGCGCGCGCTTGAGGAAGGCGGCCATTTGCTTGGGGTCGCGGTGGGCACCGCCCACGGGCTCATTGACGATCTTGTCCACCAGGCCCAGGGCCTTGAGGCGGTGGGCCGTGATGCCCATGGCATCGGCCGCGTCCTGGGCCTTTTCGCCGGTCTTCCAGAGGATGGAGGCGCAGCCTTCCGGGCTGATCACGGAGTAGACGGCGTATTGCAGCATCAGCACCTGGTCGGCGACGGCAATGGCCAGGGCGCCGCCCGATCCACCTTCACCGATGACGGTGGTGATGATGGGAGTCTGCAGCTGGGCCATTTCGTAGATGTTGCGGCCAATGGCTTCGGACTGGCCGCGCTCTTCGGCTTCGATGCCGGGGAAGGCGCCAGGCGTGTCCACGAAGGTGAAGACCGGCAGGCCGAACTTTTCGGCCGTCTTCATGAGGCGCAGGGCCTTGCGGTAGCCCTCGGGGCGCGTCATGCCGAAGTTGCGCAGCGTGCGCTCCTTGGTGTCGCGGCCCTTCTGGTGGCCGATGACCATGCAGGAAATGCCATTGAAGCGCGCCAGCCCGCCCACGATGGACTGGTCGTCGGCAAAGTGCCGGTCGCCGTGCATCTCGATGAAGTCGGTGAAGCAGTCGCGCACATAGTCCAGCGTGTAGGGACGCTCGGTATGGCGCGCGATCTTGGTGATCTGCCAGGGCGAGAGGTCGCTGTAGATGTCCTTGGTCAGCTGCAGGCTTTTTTTGCTGAGCTGCTCAATCTCTTCCGAGATATCGACTGCGCTTTCGGTCTGCACGTAGCGCAGTTCCTCGATTTTGGATTCGAGCTCGGCGATGGGCTGCTCAAAATCCAGAAAGTTCTTTTTCGCCAACTTGTTTCTCCTTGTCCCAGCCAGGCACGGTGCATGCGTTCCGGCCGGAAAACGGGGGTTGATCGGGTGTGATCGGTTTGTCTTCAGGCTGCAGGCTGCGGTTCGAGCGAGCGCCAAATATACCAAGTCGCCACGGTGCACCACGGCTTCCAGGCCTCGGCAACCTCACGCGCCTCACTGCGGCTGACGGGGTCGCCTGAAAAATAGTTCTGGCTGATGCCCGAGATCAGGCCTGCATCGTCCAGCGGCAGCACATTGGGCCGCTGCAGGTAGAAGATGAGGAACATCTCGGCGGTCCAGCGGCCCACGCCGCGGATGGACATGAGTTCGGCCACGATGGCTTCGTCACTCATGCCCTGCCAGTCGTCCTGGTGCAGGCGGTGCTCGGTGAAGTGCATGGCCAGGTCCACCAGGTAGTCCACCTTGCGGGCAGACAGGCCCACGGCGCGCATGTCGTCCACCTTGAGCTTGAGCACCAGGTCAGGCGCCATGCGGGCGGGCAGGCGCGCGAACTTGTTCCACAGCGTCTGCGCAGCCTTCATCGAGATCTGCTGGCCCACGATGGAGCGCGCCAGCGTGGCGAAGGCATCGCCGCCGGGCTGCAGGGCCAGGTGGGCAAAGCGCGGGATCAGGCGCTTCATCACGCGATCGCGCCGCACCAGCTGGCGGCAGGCCTCGGCCCAGTAGGCCGGGGCGCCCTCGGGCGGCGCGGGCAGGGATATCTTGGCCTTGGGAGCGGAGGCAGCGGCAGCGGCGGCGGCAGGCGCCGAACCTGCGCGCGCGCCCAGCGTCACCATCGGCAGCGGGGCCGGTTGCTGTTCGGGCACGGGCAGATCGGCCACCAACGGCAACTGCTCGAAATCCATGGTGTCCAGGGGTTTGGCGGAGGCCATCAAAGCACCTCCCCGCACCTGGCGCGGCACATCTGGCAAGGCATACGGATCAGCCCTTTGCGGCTGCCTCCCAGGTCGTGCCTGCGGGGGAGTCCTTGAGCACGATGCCCTGTTCCAGCAGCGCCTTGCGGATGCGGTCGGCCTCGGCCCAGTCCTTGGCCGCCTTGGCGGCTGCGCGTGCGGCAATCTGCGCCTCGATGGCGCCGGCATCCATCTCCGAAGTGCCTGCCTGCAGGAAGGCCTGCGGGTCGCCCTGCAGCAGCCCCAGGCAGCCGGCCAGGGCCTTGAGTAGGCCCGCCGTCTCGGCACTCTTGCTGCGGTTGACTTCGGCAGCCAGCTCGAACAGCACGGCCACGGCCTCGGGCGTGCCGAAGTCCTCGTCCATGGCCGCCTTGAAGCGCGCGGCAGCGGGATGATTCCAGTCGATGGCAACCTCGGCGGGCGCGACCAGGCTCAGTGCCGTGTACAGGCGCTTGAGCGCGCCGCGTGCGTCGTTAAGGTGCACGTCGCTGTAGTTCAGCGGGCTGCGGTAGTGGCTGCGCACGACGAAGAAGCGCACGGTCTCGGCGTCGTACTCCTTGAGCACGTCGCGGATGGTGAAGAAGTTGCCCAGCGACTTGGACATCTTCTCGTTGTCCACGTTGATGAAGCCGTTGTGCATCCAGACCTGCGAGAACGGCTTACCGGTCGCACCTTCGCTCTGGGCGATCTCGTTTTCGTGGTGTGGGAACTGCAGGTCGGCGCCGCCGCCGTGGATGTCGAAGCTCTCGCCCAGCATCTCGCAGCCCATGGCCGAGCACTCGATGTGCCAGCCGGGACGGCCCACGCCCCAGGGACTGGCCCACTTGACCTCTTCCGGCTCGGCGGGCTTGGCGCTTTTCCACAGCACAAAGTCCAGCGGATCCTGCTTGCCGTCCTGCACGGCCACGCGTTCGCCGGCCTGCAATTCGTCCAGCGACTTGCCCGACAGCTTGCCGTAGCCGGGGAACTTGCGCACGGCGAAGTTCACGTCGCCATCCGTGCCCTGATAGGCCAGGCCCTTGTCCTGCAGGCGGCCGATCATGGACAGCATCTGCGGCACGTATTCGGTGGCGCGCGGCTCATGCGTGGGGCGCTCGATGCCCAGGGCGTCGGCGTCCTGGTGCAGGGCGTCGATCATGCGGTCGGTCAGGGAGCGGATGGTCTCGCCGTTCTCGACGGCGCGACGGATGATCTTGTCATCGATATCGGTGATGTTGCGCACATAGGTCACGCGATGGCCGCTGGCACGCAGCCAGCGCTGCACCACATCGAAAGCGACCATGGAGCGTGCGTGTCCCAGGTGACACAGGTCGTACACGGTCATGCCGCACACATACATGCGCACATGGCCCGGTTCGATTGGCGAAAACGCTTCCAATGCACGCGACAGCGTGTTGTAGATACGCAAACTCATGGATGTTTATCAGGGGAGAAAGGGTCGCTGCAGGGGGCGCGTCCCACGCGCCGCCGGACCCTCGGCGCCGATGCAGGCATGCTCAGCAGGGAGCAGGAGCGGCAGGCGCAGAGCCCGTGTGACCCAGCACACCCCTCAGCTACAATTGACCGCAGTATAAGCCCGCGCCGCGGGGCATTCCCCCGAGGCCCCGAAAGCACCTACATGCCTCTACGCAACTCGTTTCGCTCCGCCCTGCGCCTCGCGGCACTGGCGGCCCTGCTCGCAACAGGCCACGCCCACGCCGACGACTATACGGAAGTGAATCAGTTGCTGCGCAACGGCAAGAGCACCCAGGCGCTGGCACGCGCCGATGCCTATCTGGCCAAGAACGCACGCGACCCGCAGATGCGCTTTCTCAAGGCGGTTGCACTGACCGACAGCGGCAAGACAGACGAGGCCATCGCCGCGCTGAATCAGCTCATCGAGGACTACCCCGAGCTGCCCGAGCCCTACAACAATCTGGCGGTCATCTATGCCGGCCAGAACCAGCTCGACAAGGCGCGCTCCGCGCTCGAATCCGCCGTGCGCAACAACCCCAACTACGGAGTCGCCTACGAGAACCTGGGCGACATCCATGCCCGCCTGGCCTACGAGGCCTACTCCAAGGCGCAAGGCCTGGATGGCCGCGCGGCCAGCGTGCGCCCCAAGCTCAAGCTGCTGCGCGACCTGCTGGCGCCCGTCACCGCCGCCAAGTAGGCCCCCGGCCCACGCGCGCAGCCCTTGCGCCAGCGCGCGTGCGGCGGTCGATCGGGTCTTGCCATGCCTGGCGCGCACCCGCAGGAACCTGCCCGGTTTTCCCCACTCCATCCCCCAGCCCTTTGGCTTTCACAGGAGATTCGCATGACCACACGCCGCATTGCGTCGCTTTCCCTGGCCGGCATGGCCCTGGCCGCTTCCCTTTTCACCGCCCTGCCCGCCATGGCGCAGAACGCCACGCCCAAGGTGCAGATCAAGACCAGCATGGGCGACATCGTGCTGGAGCTGAACGAGGCCAAGGCACCCAAGACCGTGGCCAACTTCATGCAGTACGTGCGCGACAAGCACTATGACGGCACGGTGTTCCACCGCGTGATGGACGGCTTCATGATCCAGGGCGGCGGCATGGATGCCAGCCTCAAGGAAAAGCCCACGCGCGCGCCGATTCCGCTGGAGGCGGACAACGGCCTCAAGAATGACCGGGGCACCATCGCCATGGCGCGCACGGGCAATCCCAACTCGGCCACCTCGCAGTTCTTCATCAACGTGGTGAACAACGACATGCTCAACGCGCCCAAGCCCGATGGACACGGCTACGCCGTCTTCGGCCGCGTGGTCCAGGGCATGGATGTGGTGGACAAAATCCGCACGGTGGCCACGGGCAACCAGGGCATGCACCAGAATGTACCCACCAAGCCGGTGACCATCCTCTCGGCCACCGAAGTCAAGTAAACCGCGCGCCGCGCCTTGCGTGGCACGCCCTTCCCCTCCATCCAACAAGGAATCGCCATGAGCAATCCCCAAGTCGAACTCCACATCGCCGACCACGGCGTGATCACCATCGAACTCGACGCCGCCAAGGCCCCGAAGAGCGCAGAGAACTTCTTGGCCTATGTGAACAAGGGCCACTACAACAACACCATCTTCCATCGCATCATCGATGGCTTCATGATCCAGGGCGGCGGCTTCGAGCCCGGCATGAAGCAAAAGGAGACGGACGCCCCCATCGAGAACGAGGCCAAGAACGGCCTGAAGAACGACAAGTACACCCTGGCCATGGCCCGTACCGGCGACCCGCACTCTGCCACCGCCCAGTTCTTCATCAACGTGGCCGACAACGGCTTCCTGAACCACACCTCGCCCAGCGCACAGGGCTGGGGCTATGCCGTGTTCGGCAAGGTGATCAAGGGCACCGAGATCGTGGACAAGCTGCGTGGCGTGAAGACCGGCCGCAACGGCGGCCACCAGGACGTGCCCAAGGATGACGTGATCATCGAAAAGGCCGTGGCCCTGTAATCAGGCGCTTCCGCACACGGGGCGGCCGTGCCCTTTCGGGTCCGGCCGCCCTGTTGTCCATGCGCATGGCACCAGGCCGTGCGCATGGACAACAGACCCGCTCCAGAGCCGTCCCAAGGCTCCTACAGCCCTTCATGCAGCGCCCTTGCCGGGTGCCCCGTCCCATGGCCCAGACCGCCGCGCCCCGCCCTCTTCCCGAGCCGCCCATTGCGGCCGAGTGGACACTGCCTGCGGGCTGGCGCACGCTGGAGTTCATCTCGGACCTGCACCTGCAGGCCAGCGAGCCCGCCACCGTGCAGGCCTTCCGGAACTACCTGGCCGCCACGCGGGCCGATGCCGTCTTTCTGCTGGGCGACCTGTTCGAGGTTTGGGTGGGTGACGACGCCCTGCTGGAGCCGGGCAGCTTCGAGGCCGAATGCGCCACCGCCATGCGCGCGGCAGCCACCCGCACGCCGCTGTTCTTCATGCAGGGCAACCGCGACTTCCTGACCGGCGCGCAGTTCGATGCGCTGTGCGGCACGACCACGCTGACCGATCCCACCGTGCTTGACTGCGGCGACCAGCGCATCCTGCTCAGCCATGGCGATGCACTGTGCCTGGACGATGTGGACTACCAGCGCTTTCGCGCCATGGCCCGCTCGGCGGCCTGGCAGGCAGGCTTCCTGGCCCAGCCGCTGCAGGTGCGCCGCGACCAGGCACGCGGCATTCGGCAGGAGAGCGAATCGCGCAAGCGGGAATCGGACGGCCATGGCGCCGCCATGCCCACCTATGCCGACCTTGACGCGCAGGCCACCCGCAGCTGGCTGCATGCCGCAGGTGCCGCCACCCTGATCCACGGCCACACGCACCGCCCGGCCGACCATGACCTGGGCGATGGCCTGCGGCGTATCGTGCTCAGCGACTGGGATCTGGCGGCGCCCGCACCCCGCGCCGAGGTGCTGCGCTGGGAGCGCGGCATGGGCCTGCGGCGCCTTCCGCTGTCCGACGTTCTTGAACAGGCCAGCCCGCCATGAGCCTTTGGCAACAACTGGGCCACTGGGCCCGCAGACTGGGCCGCCGCGCACGCTCCACGGTGTCGCCGGTGCCCGAGATTCCCGCGCCGCTGTGGCTGTCCACGCTGGCCGCCTACCCTTTTCTCGCGTCGCTGACGCTGGAGGAGCAATCCAAGCTGCGCGCCCTGGCCGCCGTCTTCCTGCAGCGCAAGCGCTTCCACGGCGCGCACGGCCTGCAAGTGAGCGATGCCATGGCGCTGGAGATTGCCGCCCAGGCCTGCCTGCCCCTGCTGCACTGGGGCGAGCCGCAGGGCGCGCTGTCCTGGTATGACGACTTTGTCGGCATCGTGGTGCACCCGGGCGATGCCGTGGCGCGGCGCCAGAGCATGGACGAGGCCGGCGTCATCCACGACTACGACGAAGTGATCATGGGCGAGGCCATGCATGGCGGCCCCGTCATGCTGAGCTGGCAGGCCATTGGCGCAGGGCGCGGCTCCCACGCCAGCCACCATGGCCACGGCGGCCAGCCCGCCAATGTGGTGATCCACGAATTCGCCCACAAGATCGACATGCGCAACGGCGGTGCCGACGGCTGCCCGCCCCTGCCGCCCGGCTTCATGGGCAGCAGCTCCGCGCGCCAGGCCCGCGAGATATGGCAGGCCGCCTGGGCGCCGGCCTACGACGCCTTCCGTGAGCAGATCACCATCGCCGAGCGCTTTGGTGGCGAATGGCCCTGGCTGGACGGCTATGGCGCCACGGCGCCCGCCGAATTCTTTGCCGTGGCCTGCGAGGCCTTCTTCGTGGACCGCGCCCGCTTTGCCCTGGAATTTCCCACGCTGGCGCCGCTGCTGGCTGCGCTCTTCAAGCCGGCCACCAGTCAACCCTGATCGGAGCAAACCTCCTTCAGTGCCTGGGCGAACAGGCGCTGCTCCTCGTACTGCCCGCCCGCCTTGCGCTCGAACAGGGTGATGGGTGGCAGGGTCCAGCCAAAACGGTGGCGCACAATGCCCACGCCCGCGATGCGCACCAGTTCCTCGGCAATGTCGGCCGGCACGATGGACACGGCCCGCTCATTGGCCGCCACCAGTTCGCCGATCACCTTGGCCGAGAGCGTTTCCACAAACGGCGGCGGCGGCTCCACGCCCGCGCGCAGAAAAAAGTCGGTGATCTGCTCGCGCATGGGCGTGCGGCGCTGGCCCAGCACCCAGTCAAGCCCCGTGAGTTCGGCCCATTGCAAAGGCCGGCGCCCCAGCCGTGTGGCCAGACTGCGGTGGGCGATCAGGCGAGGCTCCTGCTCATAAAGCACGCTGTGCCGTATGCCGCTCATGTCCAGCACGGCCGAGGCGCGGCCAATCACGCAGTCCAGCTCATGTGCGCGCAACTTTTGCAGCAGGCGGTCGCTGGTGTCCTCATGCAGCGTGACCGTGATGCGCCGGCCCTGCGGCCGCGTCCTGCCGATGGCATCGGCCAGCATGCGCGCCGGCAGGAAGGGGATGACACCCACCTGCAGGTGCGCCGCACGCTGCTGCCCCACGGCCTCGATGTCGTGGGCCCAATGGTCCAGATCGGCCAGCATGCCCCGGGCGCGCGCCAGCACCAGCGCGCCCAGCTCCGTAGGCTCCATGCCGCGCGCAGAACGCAGGAACAGCGGCGCGCCGAACAATGACTCCAGCTCGGCCAGGGCCTGGGTCACGGCGGGCTGGCTGGTGGCCATGCGCTCAGCCACGCGGGTCAGCGTGCCCAGCTCGCTGATGGAGCGCAGCAGCAGCAAATGCTTCATCTTCAGGCGTGTGGCCATGCGGTGGGCCAGTTGGGCAGCGGTCGATGCAGTGCGGTTTTGCGGCATGGATTCAGGCGTGGCGCGTCATAAGCAAAATCATATTGAACAATAAAAACAAACGAATTTCTGCTTATGCATGCGCTCCAGAATTCCTGCGTCTTGCACACCCAAAACGAAAGGACAAGGCAGACCATGGATGGCATGTTTTTCATCATCGCGCTGGGCGCGGCGGCGGCCGGATTCGTGCAGGGCCTGTCGGGCTTCGCCTTCGGCATGGTGGCCATGTCGTTCTGGGCCTGGGTGCTGGAGCCGCGCGATGCGGCCGTGCTCACCGTCTTCGGCTCGCTGCTGGGCCAGGTGCTGTCGGCCATTACCGTGCGGCGCGGGTTTGCGCTGGCAAAGCTGCTGCCCTTCATCCTGGGCGGTCTTGCCGGCATTCCGCTGGGCGTCTTGCTGCTGCCGCACCTGGACATGGCCTGGTTCAAAGCCCTGCTGGGCGGCATGCTGGTGCTGTGGTGCCCGGTGATGCTGCTGTCGGCCCGGCTGCCCAGGCTGGCGCGCGGCGGCCGGGTGGCAGACGGCGCCGTGGGCCTGGCGGGCGGCGTGATGGGCGGACTGGGCGGCTTCACGGGCACGCTGCCCACGCTGTGGTGCACGCTGCGCGGCTGCCCCAAGGATGAGCAGCGCTCCATCATCCAGAACTTCAACCTGTCCATGCTGGCCGTGACCATGGCCACCTACCTGGGCACCGGCATGGTCACGCGCAGCATGCTGCCGCTGTTCGCCATCGTCGCGCCGGCCATGCTCATTCCATCGCTGCTGGGCTCCAGGCTGTATATCGGCATCAGCGAGATGCGTTTCCGGCAGATCGTGCTGGGCCTGCTGTGCCTGTCCGGCGTGGCGCTGCTGGCCTCCTCGGTGCCGGTGCTGCTGCAGCGCGCGGGCTGAGCGCGCCGAACGCGCTGCCTGGAAGGCCTGGAACCAAGCCGGCCGGCTGCAGCAGATGGCCAAGCAACGGCAGCAACACGTGCAGGGGCTGGGCAATGAACTGGCCGCCGCCAAGAAGGCTCCGCAGCGCGCGCAAGACGGGGCACTGCCCTCGAAAAAAGGCGGGGCAGGAATCGCTCCCTGCCCCGCCTTCAGGCTCCCGCCGCGTGGCGGGAACTCCTTCTTCTCCCTCGATGGCGCATCAGTACCGCGCGTCGGCCGGCTTCTTGTCCTTGGGCCAGTCCTTGTGCTTGTTGGCAAAGTCCGGGCGCGGCTGGTGGCTGAAGTACTCGGCCACATCCACGGCCTCCTGGTCGCTGAGGCCGCCCTGGCCCAGCGGGAAGTTGCCATGGAAGGCGATGGGCATGTTGCGCTTGACGAAGGCCGCTGCCGTGTAGGTGCGCGCCATGCCCGCGCCGATGTTGAAGGACTGGTCACCCCACAGCGGCGGATAGACCCACTGGCCCTTGGCATTTTTCACGCCCTCGCCCTCGCCGCCATGGCAGACCGCGCACTGGGCCGCATAGACCTTCTTGCCGTTGTCCACGTTGGGCACGATGGACTGGCTGATCTTGCCCACGCCCCGGCCTTCGACCTTGTCTTCGGGTTTGGTTTCGCGGCGCATCCAGTCGAAGTAGGCCACCATGGCCTTGATCTCGTCGGACTCCAGCGGCAGCGGCTTGCCGTTCATGGAGCGCAGGAAGCAGCCATTGATGCGGTCCTCCAGCGTGATGACGCGGCCCGCGCGCGGCGCATATCCGGGGAAGAAGGCCGAGACACCGATATAGGGCGAACCATCGGCCACGGTGCCCGCGTTCAGGTGGCAGCTGGCGCAGTTCAGCGCATTGCCCACATTCCTGGGCAGCAGGTCACGCGTCTCTATGTTCAGGCGGGCGCCGTAGACCAGTTGCTTCGCGTTGGATTCGTCCAGCATGGCGGCCAGGCGCGGCGTCTCGAAAGGGCGCGCGCTTTCGCCCTTGGCATCGAGCTGCTTGCGCATGGATTGCACCTCCCTGGCATGGATCTCGCGCGCATCGGCACGGCCCCAGCTCTTGCGGGCGAAGTTGAGGATGTCGGCGATCTCCGCATCCTTGAGCTGTGCGAAGGCCGGCATGGTCAGCGGCCGGGCGTGGCTTTGCGTGACCGGCGCCTTCCAGCCCACCAGCATCAGATGGATCAGCGTGGACGGGTCCTGCGACTGCAGCGAGAAATTGCCGGCCAGCGGCGGAAACACGTCCTTCACGCCACCGCCATCGGCACGGTGGCAGTCGGCGCAGAACTGCAGATAGCCCAGGCCGCCCCGGCTGGCGTAGAGATCGGCAGGCACGTCGGAAGACACTGCCGACGTGGCGGATGGCGCATGCACGGAAGCCTGCGACGCCGGATGCGGGGCGATGACCGGCCCCGGCCCCTGGGCCACCTGCATGGGCAGATCGTTCTTGCCTGCGGGCAGCGACTTCAGATAAGTGCCAATGGCCAGCAGGTCCGCATCGCTCATGTACTGCGTGCTGTGCTGCACCACATCGACCATGTTGCCGGAGACCGTGCCGTGGCTGTTGCGCCCGGTCTTGAGCAACTGGGCGGTTTCCTCGGGTGTCCACAGATTGCGCAGGCTCAGCGCGCGCCAGTTCTCCACGGTCTCGCCGGCCAGGAAATACTCGCCCTTGCTGCCCTCGCCGGTCATGGTCTTTTCCTGGAAGCCCACGCCGCGCGGCGTATGGCAGGCGCCGCAGTGGCCCAGGCCCTGCACCAGGTAGGCACCCCGGTTCCACTGGGCAGTTTGCTGCGGTTGGGGCTGGAAGGGCGTGTCATCCAGAAACACCCAGTTCCACAGCGCCAGGCCCCAGCGCTGGTTGAAGGGAAAGCCCAGGTCGGACTCCTTGTTGGCCGCCTTCACGGGCGCCACACCCTGCAGCAGATAGGCGTACAGGGCCTGCATGTCCTCAGCCGTCATCTTGGCGTAGGAGGGATAGGGCATGGCCGGGTACAGGTTGCGGCCATCGGCTGCCACGCCCTTGCGCATGGCGCGGTCGAACTGCTCGAAGCTGTATTTGCCCATGCCCGTTTCGGCGTCGGGCGAGATATTGGTGGAATAGATCTTGCCGAATGGCGTCTCCAGCGCAAGCCCACCACCCATGGGCTGGGATTTATTGCCGGTGTGGCAGGCAACGCAATCGCCCAGGCGTGCGATATATCGGCCGCGATCGACCAGGGTTCTTTGCTCCGCCGTCAGGTCCGCCGCGTAATCGGCAGGCAGGTCATCAATGATTTGTGGCATTTGCGCATGGTCCACTCCGGGCGCCGGCGCCGAAATGGCCAGTTGCCACGCGGCGGCCGACAGCGCGGCCACGCACAGCAGGCCTTGCTTGAGCGAGAGTTTCATCGTCTTCGATCCACTGAAATGAATTATTATTGAAAGAGGCAAAAACGATATTGACGAGATATTCAACCCAACGCCTGCAGCCATTGCAGCAAATGATCATCTCTTTGCGCAATATCTTCTTATATATACGAATTCTAGTGGTATCTCCCTATTTTTTCCATGCAATCCGACGAAAACGATAAGCCAACAGCGCATTTAACGCGGGCTTAATCAATGCAAGGAGAAAGCGCGCGAAGCCGCCTCGGGCGCGCACAAAAAAAGCGGCCCGCAAGGGGCCGCTGATTTCACCGTCGGTGTATCCGTCAGTGTATGGGGTGGCGGCTCGCCCGCCGGGCTCAGACCGCCTGGCTGCAGCGGCGCGCCGCCTGCGCCACGCTGTGCGCGTCCACGCCAAAGTGGCCGCGCAAAGCGGCACGCGTGTCACTTCGGCCAAAGCCGTCCGTGCCCAGAGTGAGGAATCGCCTGCCTGCGGGCAGGAAGGCGCGCACGGTCTCGGGCACGGCGCGCACATAGTCGGTGGCAGCAATCACCGGGCCCTGCGTGCCGTCCAGCAGTTGGGCGATCCAGGGCTGCCCAGGTGCCTCACCTGCCAGCATGCGCTGCTCGCAGGCCACGCCATCGCGCGCCAGTTCGCTCCAGCTGGTCACGCTGACCACGGTGGCGGCCATCCCCTCGCTGACCAATTGCTCGGCGGCCTTGAGCACTTCGGTGAGGATGGCGCCCGATCCCAGCAAGGTGACGTGCTGCGTGGCACGGCCCGCATCGCCAAAGCGGCTGAACACATAGCCGCCGCGCAGCACGCCTTCGGCCGCGCCCGGTGGCAGGTCGGGCTGGGCGTAGTTCTCGTTCATCAGGGTGATGTAGTAGAAAACGTCGCGCTGCTCCACCAGCATCTCGCGCATGCCGGCGTCCAGGATCACGGCCAGCTCACCCGCATGCGCTGGGTCCCAGGCCTTGCAGTTGGGAATGGTGGCCGCCACCAGATGGCTGGAGCCGTCCTGGTGCTGCAGGCCCTCGCCGCCCAGCGTGGTGCGGCCCGAGGTGGCGCCCAGCAAAAAGCCGCGCGCCCGCTGGTCGGCCGCCGCCCAGATGGCGTCGCCCACGCGCTGGAAGCCGAACATGGAGTAGTAGATGTAGAACGGCAGCATGGCCAGGCCGTGCACGCTGTAGCTGGTGGCCGCCGCCGTCCAGCTGGCGATGGCGCCGGCCTCGCTGATGCCCTCCTCCAGGATCTGGCCGTCCAGCGCCTCGCGGTAGGACAGCACCGAGCCGATGTCCTCGGGCGCGTAGCGCTGCCCCAGGCTGCTGTAGATGCCCACCTGCTTGAACAGGTTGGCCATGCCGAAGGTGCGCGCCTCGTCCGCCACGATGGGCACGATGCGTGGGCCCAGCTGCGCGTCCTTGAGCAGGCCGCCCAGCATGCGCACGAAGGCCATGGTGGTGCTCATCTCCTTGCCGGCAGGCGCCAGCGCAAACTGCGCGTACTGGTCCAGGGCGGGCACGGGCACGCGGTCGCACACGGTTTCGCGGCGCGGCAGTGCGCCGCCCAGGGCCGTGCGGCGATCGCGCAGGTAGTGCATCTCGGGGCTGTCATCGGCGGGCCGGTGGAAGGCCAGGCCCTTGGCCTGCTCGTCACTGAGCGGCAGGTTGAAGCGGTTGCGGAACTCGATCAGGTCGGACTCGTCCAGCTTCTTCTGGCTGTGCGTGGTCATCTTGCCCTGCCCGGCCGATCCCATGCCGTAGCCCTTCTTGGTGTGGGCAAGGATCACCGTGGGCTGGCCGCGATGGGCGGCAGCCGCTGCATAGGCGGCATGGATCTTCACCAGGTCATGGCCGCCGCGCTTCAAGCGGTCGATCTGCTCGTCCGTCAGGCCCTGGGCCAGGGCGGCGAGCTCGGGGTTCTGTCCGAAGAAATGCTCGCGGTTGTAGCGTCCGTCCTTGGCAGCGAAGGTCTGCATCTGCCCGTCCACCGTGCCGCCCAGCGTGCGTGCCAGGGTGCCGGTGAGGTCGCGCGCAAACAGCCCGTCCCAGTCGCTGCCCCACAGCAGCTTGACCACGTTCCAGCCCGCGCCCGCGAACAGCCGCTCCAGCTCATCGACGATGCGGCCATTGCCGCGCACCGGGCCGTCCAGCCGCTGCAGATTGCAGTTGACCACCCAGACCAGGTTGTCCAGCCCCTCGCGCGCGGCCAGCGTGAGGGCGCTCATGCTTTCGGGCTCGTCCATCTCGCCGTCGCCGAACACGCCCCAGACCTTGCGTTCCTGGCAGTCCAGCAGGCGGCGGTGCGTGAGATAGCGCATGAAGCGCGCGTGGTAGATGCTGCTGATGGGGCCAATGCCCATGGAGCCCGTCGGGAACTGCCAGAAATCGGGCATCAGCCAGGGATGGGGATAGCTGGACAGGCCCTGCGCGCCTGCAGCCGGCGCGCTGATCTCCTGGCGGTAGTGCTGCAGGTCCTGCTCGGTCAGCCGCCCTTCCAGGAAGGCCCGCGCATACACGCCGGGCGCGCTGTGCGGCTGGAAGAACACCAGGTCGCCCCGGTGCTGGCCCGGCGCAAGTCCCTCCCGGGCATGGAAGAAATGGTTGAACCCGGTCTCGAACAGGTCGGCCGCGCTGGCATAGCTGGCAATATGGCCGCCCAGCTCGCCATAGGCCTGGTTGGCGCGCACTACCATGGCCAGCGCGTTCCAGCGCATGATGGACGCCAGCCGCTCCTCGATGGCCAGGTCGCCCGGAAACACCGGCTGCTGCTGCGCCGCCACGCTGTTCACATAGGGCGTGTTCAGGTCGGGCTGCCAGCCCAGGCGCTGCTCGCGCGCCATGCGCGCCAGCTCTTCCAGCACGAAGCGCGCGCGCTGCGGACCTTCTGTGGCGACCAGGGCCAGAAAGGCCTCGCGCCATTCGGCGGTTTCCTGGGGATCGGTATCGATTTCGGCCAGCGTGGCCAGCGGCGTGGGTGCGTTCATGCCCGCCACTTTAGGACTGGCAGGCCGGCATGAGCAGCCGTTCATGGATAAGGAAAACGCCATATTCCAGCATTTCATGCCGGTATCTACATAAAATCCGGCACATGAAACTGGACACCATCGACTTGCGCATTCTGGCCGAGCTGCAAACGGACGGCTCGCTGTCCAACGTGGAACTGGCGCGGCGCGTGCATCTGTCGCCCTCGCCATGCCTGGCGCGCGTCAAGGCGCTGGAGAAGGCCGGCGTGATCGCGCGCTATGTGGCGCTGGCCAATGCGTCGGCGCTGGGGCTGGGGCTGAATGTGTTCATCAACATCAGCCTCAAGTCGCAGGCCAAGGAATCGCTGGCCGACTTCGAGCGCCGCATTGCCGAGCACGACGAGGTCATGGAGTGCTACCTGATGAGCGGCGACGCCGACTATCTGATCCGCGTGGCGCTGGCCGACATCGGCGCGCTGGAGCGCTTCATCGTGGAGCAGCTCACCCCGATTCCGGGCATAGAGAAGATCCGCTCCAGCTTCACGCTCAAGCAGGTGCGGTACAAGACCGCCCTGCCCCTGCCTGCGGCGGGTTGATCCGGACCCCGACTCAGCCCGCAGGCTTGGCCATCTCGCCGGTGGCGATGCGGCGGCGCAGCTCGCCCAGCACGGCCTTGAGGCGGCGCTCGTTGTCCAGGCCCACGCGCACCAGCATCTTCTGTCCGCTGGACAGGGCCTGCAGCTCAGGGTCGGCGTATTCGTAGCGCACCCAGGGCTGGATGGAGGGCACCTCACCCTCCACCTTGGTCAGCCGTACCTGCACCGGGCCTGCGGGCTCGGGCGCGGCGCGCAGGTGGTCTATGACGGCAATGAGGCGATCGTTGAAATAGCGGCTGGGATAGCCCAGGTCTTCATAGGCGGTCTGGAACAGGGGGTAAAGCCGGGCATAGAGCTTGACGGCCCCGTCCATGGGAATGGACTCGGCAAAGGTCACGAAGGCCTTGTAGCGTGCGGCGTTGGCGGGGGCGATGGCCTGCGCATCACCCGCCTCTGCCGCGCCCTCCACCGTGAAACGCTGAGGCGCCGGGTGCACGGGCCAAAGCCGTGCAGGGGCCTGGGAGCGGGTCAGGTTGTCCACGGTGGCCACGGCGCGGCGCACAAAGCCGTCCATCTGCAGAAAGCTGCCGGCCTTGTCACGGCCCAGCAGGCCGTTGAGGGCCTGGGTGACATGGGCGTCGGAGTCCTGCAGCGCGGGCAGGCCGGAGGCGGGTTGCTCCAGCGCATCGACAGGGTTCTGGGGCTCGGTCAGCTCGGGCGCGGGGACGGGTTCAGGTTCGGAGGGCTGGGTGGACTGGGCGGGCGCCTGCGCCACTTCCGCCGGCGCCTCGGGCACGGCGGCGGGACGCCACCAGTACCACCAGGCCGCGCCCCCCAGGGCGGCAGCCGCCAGCACCGCTGCGGCGATGCCGAAGGCCGATGGGCCGGAGGATCTGGCGCGAGGGCGGAAGTCTTGGGGATCGCGTTCTGGCATGGATGGGTCCTTTGGCTTGGGCAGGGGGCTGGCAGCTCAGTTGCCGCAGGACGTGCGACAGCAAAGCACAACCAGGGTTCCCCGGCTTTGCTGACACCGGCCCCTGCCTTGTGTTTATAAGCCGCCCCGCTGCCTGCGCAGGCCATCGTGCGCGCCTGGCAACAACGCGTTACCCGGCTTACCCGGCCGTCTCAGCCCTGCGTGCCCAGATCCTGGAGCCAGGCCATGGCAGCCTGCAGCTCGTCGGGGCGGATTTCGTGCATGCTGGGGTACTCGTGGTAGCTCAGTTGCAGCGGCAGGCGCTGCACGTGGCTGCGAATGGCGTGGGCGCTGGTCAGCGGAATGACGTTGTCGTAGGTGCCGTGGCTGACCCAGAGCGACTTGCCGTCAAAGGCCGCGTCAGGAGCCTGGTGCGGCAAGGCCTCGGGCAGCAGGCGGCTGTGCCAGCACATGGCGGCGCGCAGCAGCGCGGGCTGGGTCAGCAGCAGGCTGAGCGCCATGATGCCGCCCTGGCTGAAGCCGCCCGCCACGGTTCGCTGGGCAGGGATGTCCAGCCGCGCTCCGGCCTGCTGCACGGTCTGGGCCACCAGGGCGCGGCTGTGCTCTTCCTGCGATGCGTGGATGTGGCGCGTGCCGTTGGCATCCACCGTGAACTGGAACCAGGCATGGGCTGAGGGACCCATGGAAAACGGAGCGCGCAGGCTGAGCACGTGGAACTGCGGCGGCACGAACGATGCGAGGCCGAACAGATCCTGCTCATTGCTGCCAACGCCATGCATGAGCACCAGCAGCCAGGGCTGCTGCCCCGGTGCGGGTTGTGGGGGGCGCTCCAGCGCCACCAGAGGCAGGTCGATCATCACGGACTCCTTGGTTTTTTAGCGATTTCCAGGACCGGGGTGGTCCCGGGCAACGCGCCATTGTGGCGCCTCGCCAAGTCCGCGGCAGCAGGAGGTTATGCCGCCTGCGCGTCCTCGAAGGCCATCGCATCCATGGCCAGGATGGAATACATGACTTCGCGGCTCAGATACCGTGGCCGCGCCGTGGCGCCGGCCGCGCCCAGCGCGAAGTACAGCGGCATGAAGTGCTCCTCGCTGGGATGGGCGCGCCGGGCCGAAGGCGCGCGGGCGCGGTAGTCCAGCAGCGCAGGCAGATCCTGCGCCTGCAGGCGCGATTCGATCCAGCGGCTGAAATCCTGCACGTAGGGCGAGGAGGCGCTGGAGCCGCCGACGGCATGGTCGCCCTGCAGGCCATCCTGGCTGCGCAGGGCCTGCACGGCGTCGTCCACCCGTACCGTGGCCTCGCCCGTGCCGCCCCGGAATTCGCCCAGGTTGTGCGTCATGCTGCCGGAGCCGACGATGAGCACGCCCTCATCGCGCAGCCCCGCCAGGGCTGCGCCCAGCGCATGGGTTTCGGCCGGCCCGGCCGAGGCAGGCAGGGACAGCTGCACCACGGGCAGGTCGGCATCCGGCAGCAAATGCATCAGCGGCACCCAGGCGCCGTGGTCGAAGGGCCGCTGCGCGTTGGCGGTGGAGGCAATGCCTGCGGCCTGCAGGCGGTCCATGACTTCCTGCGCCAGCTGGGGCGCGCCGGGGGCCGGGTACTGCAGTTCGTAGAGCGCGGGCGGAAAGCCGCCAAAGTCGTGCCAGGTGGCGGGCGTGGCACCGGTCATGACTTCCACGCCCTGCGACATCCAGTGCGGCGACATGACGACCACGCCGCGCAGCGGGCCGTGGGCCTGGCGCAGCGCCCTGCCCCATTGCGCGAGCACGGGGCCGGTTTCACCCGGCTCCAGCGCGAACATGGGCGAGCCGTGGGAGACGTAGAGCACGGGCAGCCGGGCACCGGCAGCGGAGGAAACCCGGGGGGAGTGGGGAGCGTGGGAGTCTTGCATTCCCCTAATGTAGGGACGCCCGGGCGCCGCGCCAAGCCGCCAGCGGCAGCACACATTGTTGCGCTGGCCGGGTCAATCCGGATCAATCGTCGCGCGGGCGCCCGCGCAGGGCCTTGGTGGCGCCGTGCCGGCTCTTGCTTTCCAGGCGGCGCCGCTGCGATCCCAGCGTGGGCCGGGTGGCGCGGCGCAGGATGGGCTCCGGATAGGCGGCGGCCACCAGCACGTTGAGCCGCTGCAGCGCAGCGCGCAGGTTCTGCTCCTGCGTGCGGTGTTGCTGTGCCTTGATGACGACCACGCCCTCGTTGGTGATGCGGCCGTCGCGCAGGGCCAGCAGGCGCTGCTGCACGGCCTCGGGCAGGCGCGAGGCGCGCACGTCAAAGCGCAGGTGCACGGCGCTGGAGACCTTGTTCACGTTCTGGCCGCCCGCGCCCTGGGCGCGCATGGCGGTCCACTGCACCTCGTGCAGCTCGATGGGCCGCATGCGCTCAGGCATCCAGCGCAGCGGTCAATGCCGCCACAAAGGCATCGGGACGCTCATGCATGACCCAGTGGCCCGCGCCGGGCACCAGCGCCAGGCCGCAGAAGTCGCGCGCATGGCGTGCAAAGGCCTGGGCCAGCTCCTGCATCATCGGGCCCGGGTAGAGCGCGTCGTGCTCGCCATAGATGGCCCATACGGGGCCGTCCACGGCCTGCAGGGCCCGCGCCAGCACGTCGGTGTGCGAGAGGCGGCGGCGCGGAAGGCGGTCACGCTCCACGTTGAGCACATGCAGGGCCAGCGTGTCCTCGTCGATGAGGCTGGCGTCATGCAGCATCAGCGCCTGCAGGTTGTAGCGGTGGGCCACGGCCTGCGCCTCGGGCGTGGCCAGGTGGCGCCAGCCCTTGAGCCGCACGGCCAGGCCCTTGCCCACGCCCATGCCGGGCGCCCCGGCCAGCACCAGGCGCCGGGCCAGCGTGCCGTCGGCGGCGGCCAGCATGCCGGCCGTCATGCCGCCAAAAGAGAAGCCGACCAGATCGCACAGCGGGGCGGCGGGCGCACCGTCATCGGCCAGCAGTTGCCGCAGGCCCTGGCGCAGCGGCTCGACCAGGGTGTCGGCATCCTGGCCGCCCGGCACGCCGTCGGAATCGCCAAAGCCCGGCAGGTCGGGTATCCACAGCTGGCGGCCCTGGGCCAGCAGCGCGTCCATGCAGCGCAGCCAGTGCGTCCAGCTGCCGCTGCCGCCGTGCAGCATGACGATGGGCAGCTCGCCCGCGCGTGCCTCGCCCCAGACATGCCAGACCATGTGGCCGTCCTCGGGCTGCGCGGCAGACAGCGGCGTGGTCAGGCGCCGCGCCTGGGCGCGCAGGCGCTCAATGGCGGCGGGCGTATTCACCACTGGGCCACGGCGTCAATGGCCAGGCCGTAGCCGGCCACGCCAAAGCCGCACATCACGGCGCGCGCGGCGGCCGACAGGTAGGAGTGGTGGCGGAAGCTCTCGCGCGCATGCACGTTGCTGATGTGCAGCTCCACCAGCGGCACGCCCGTGCCCTTGACGGCATCCAGCAGGGCCACGCTGGTGTGGGTGTAGGCGGCGGCGTTGAAGATCAGGCCGGCCAAGCGGCCTTCGGCGTGCACGCGGCCGGCTTCGTGGATCCAGTCCACCAGTTCGCCTTCATGGTTGCTCTGGCGGAACTCCAGCCCCAGCCCGTAGCGCGCGCAGGCAGCTTCGCACAGCGCACGCACATCGGCCAGGGTCTGGGAGCCATAGATGGCGGGTTCACGCAGGCCCAGCAGGTTCAGGTTCGGGCCATTGAGGACATAGACGGTTTTCACGGCGGGGACACTCCAGGTTTCCAACGGGCTGGATTATGCGGGCCATCCCTGGCCCGGTCTTGGCGCAGGCGCCACGGAAAAAGCCGCCCCAAGGGGCGGCAAGAGTCGGTTCAGCGCGGCTCAGCTCAGATCAACGGCGCCAGTGACCATGCCCGTGGCCATGGCCATGGCGGTACTCGCCACGGTATCCACCCCGGTAGCCGCCGCCATAGCCGTATCCGTAGCCGGGAACGACCACGACGGGCGGAGCACGGTAGACGGCGCGCGGCGCGTAGTAGACCGGCGGCGGGGGCGCGTAGTAGATGGGCTGGGGCGGTGCCACATACACGGGGGCAGGCGCGACATAGACGGGCGGGCCATACATGCCCGGCGAATTCAGGCTGATGGACCATTGCACATCGCCCCGGGCCTGGGCGGCGCCCGAAGCCATGAGGGCGGCCAGGGCCAGGCCGGCTGCTGCTGCTGCTTTTGCAACCCACGGGGAAGCTGTCGTTGTCATGGTGTCTCTCCTCGAAGTTGGACAGGCGTGGCAGGCATTGCCGCTGGTGCCGCCTTCCCGCACTTTGGCACAGGGGGACGGCATACGCCCTGCATTCTCAACGCGCGAGAGGGGTCTACGGATGGCAGGCTTTTCTACAAGTTTGTTTCCAAATGCCTCAACCCTTGGCTGGCGCGGCTGTCCGAAAGCCGTCCGGAGCGGGTCTGCAGGCGGGCGCCTACAATGCTGCGATGAGCTCTGCTGACGCCTCCCCCATCTCCAAAGATCCGGTCAAACCGAGTAACTTTTTGCGCCAAATCATCGAGGCCGACCTGGCCAACGGTACCCACGCCCAGCGCCGCTGGGGTGGAAGCCCCGGTGATGGCGACCACCACAACCAGGGCCAGGTGGACGTGGCGAAGATCCGCACACGCTTCCCGCCCGAGCCCAACGGCTACCTGCACGTGGGCCACGCCAAGGCCATCTGCCTGAACTTCGGCTTGGCGCGCGACTACGAAGGTGCCTGCCACCTGCGTTTCGACGACACCAATCCCGAGAAGGAAGACCAGGAGTACGTGGACAGCATCATCGATGCCGTCCATTGGCTGGGCTTCGGCTGGAAGGAAGCCGACGGTCACGAGAACCTGTACTTCGCCAGCAACTACTTCGACTTCATGTACCGCGCAGCCGAGTACCTGATCGAGCAGGGCCTGGCCTATGTGGACGAGCAAAGCGCCGACGACATGAAGGCCAACCGCGGCGATTTCTCGCGCCCCGGCGTGGACAGCCCGTTCCGCAGCCGCACCGTGGCCGAGAACCTGGCGCGCTTTCGCGAAATGCGCGACGGCAAGCTGCCCGATGGCGCTGCCGTGCTGCGCGCAAAGATCGACATGGCATCGCCCAACATCAATCTGCGCGATCCCGCCATCTACCGCGTGCGCCATGCCGAGCACCACAACACCGGCAACCAGTGGTGCATCTACCCGATGTACACCTTCGCCCATCCCATCGAGGACGCGCTGGAGCACATCACCCACAGCATCTGCACGCTGGAGTTCGAGGACCAGCGCCCGTTCTACGACTGGCTGCTGGACCATCTGCGCGAAGGCGGCCTGATCGCCGCGCCGCAGCCCCGCCAGTACGAGTTCTCGCGCCTGCACCTGACCTATGTGATCACCAGCAAGCGCAAGCTCAAGCACCTGGTGGACAACGGCATCGTCAGCGGCTGGGACGATCCGCGCATGCCCACCATCGTCGGCCTGCGCCGCCGTGGCTACACGCCCCAGAGCATCCAGGCCTTCTGCGAGCGCATCGGCGTGACCAAGGACTACGCCTGGATCGATTACTCCACGCTGGAAGGCTGCCTGCGCGAGGACCTGGAGAACCAGGCCCATCGCGGCATGGTGGCCCTGGACCCGCTGAAGCTGGAGCTGACCAACTGGGCCGAGGTCTTCGGCAGCGCCGAGCACCTGGAAGCCTGCGAGCTGCCCGCCCTGCCCCACGCCGCCGAAGGCCAGCAGGTGCCGGTGCGCCGCTTTACGCTGGGCCGCGAGGTGTGGATCGAGCGCGAGGACTTCGCCGAAGTGCCGCCCAAGGGCTACAAGCGCCTTTTCCCCGGCAACAAGGTGCGCCTGAAGGGCGGCTACGTGATCGAGTGCACAGGCTGCGAGAAGGATGCCGAGGGCAACGTCACCAAGGTGCTGGCCACCGTGGTGCCCGACACCAAGAGCGGCACGCCGGGTGCGGACAGCGTCAAGGTCAAGGCCGCCATCACCTGGGTGGGCGTGGCCGACGGCGTGCAGGCCGAGGTGCGCCTGTACGACCGCCTGTTCACCGACCCGCAGCCCGATGCGGGTGGCAAGGACTTCCTGACGCTGCTCAACCCGGACAGCCTCAAGGTGGTGACCGCCTATGTGGAGCCTTCGCTGGCCAACGCTCAGCCTGACGACAAGTTCCAGTTCGAGCGCTTCGGCTACTTCGTGGCCGACCGCAAGGACCACGCACCGGGCAAGCCCGTGTTCAACCGCGCAACGGGTCTAAAGGACTCCTGGGGCAAGTAGGCGCATGGCCCGCTGACGGGCATCTGCACCGCTCCTCCCCCGAAGATGGTCCACCATCCTGCTTTGCAGGGGTGGGCCATCGCACATGGGCGCTTTTGCAGGGACCGTGGCCTCAGCACAATGCCAGGCCATGAACCAAGCCTTGCCACAGGCGGCTTCCACCGCCAAGTTCGACACCTCCCGCGCTGCCGAGTACGAAACGCAAAGCCGCATCGCACTGGCCGGCTACGACGCCTGCCACGAGCTGGCCGCCTGCCTGCTGGCTGCCAGCCTGGATGCCGGCCCGAAGTCCGTGCTGATTGGCGGCGCCGGTGGCACGGGCCAGGAGATACTGGCCACGGCGCGGCTCAGGCCGCTGTGGAAATTCACGGCTGCCGACCCCTCGGCCCCCATGCTGGACCAGACCATGGACCGCATCGCCGCAGCGGGGCTGTCGGCCCAAGTGCAGGCCGCCCCCTTCGCCGTGCAGGACCTGCCGGCCGGCATGGTGTTCGACGCGGCCACGCTGATCGGCGTGCTGCACCACGTCCCTGACGACGCGGACAAGCTGCAGCTGCTGCAGGCCCTGTCGGCGCGGCTGGCGCCGGGGGCGCCCTTCATCCTGGCCTGCAACCGCCACCGCTATGACAGCGAGCCGCTGTTCCTTGAAGCCTGGGCCATGCGCTGGCGCATGGCGGGCGTGGACGAGGCCGCTGTCCATGCGAAACTCGGCAAAATCCGGCAGGGCGCGGTTCCACCGGCCTCGGAAGAGGCGGTGGAGCAGATGCTGGCCCAGGCTGGTTTCGTGCAGCCCAAGCGCTTTTTCTCCAGCCTGTTCTGGTGTGCCTGGATTGCCTTCAAGGCCTGACCACGGAACCACTCAGCCACTGAAACACCAGAACGCCCGGCGCCGGTTGACCCGTCCCTTTCTCCCTTTTCCCTTTGATTTGCCTTTCAGCATGAACTTCTCCGCACGCCTTCAGCAACTGCCCACCGTCACCCACCTCGCCGCGCTGCAGCTGGCCGATGCCCAGGGCCAGGTCGTGGCCACCATCGAGAACAAGCCCGGCCAGACCGGCTCGCTGGCCGTGTACCACGCGCTGGCCGCGCTGTACGGCGGCAGCATCACGCCGGCGGCCGCCGAGCTGGGCCTGGAGTGGTATGCCGAGCACACGCAGGACGCCATCGCCTTCCCCGGCAAGCACCCCAACATCGACCGCCTGCTGGCCTGGTCCAAGGGTGCCGAGAGCTACCAGGCCCGCCTGATCGCGGCCTGAGCACGGCCTGATCGCGCCTGATTCAGCCTGGGTAAACACCGCGTCACAGAAGTTGCGCTGACTGGGGGCATCGGCTGACACGCCGGTGTCAACGCAGCGTGCACTTTGGCGTTCAAATGACATGTGCCTTGCCGCTTCGGCGCGCAAGGCGTTCCTGTCCAGGAGAACGCAATGCTGCAATCCGCCGTGCCCACAGCACGCACCACGGCCCGCTCAACTTCCCACGCTGGCGCCCTGCGCCTGAGCGTGCTGGGCCTGGCCGCCGCCCTGGCGCTGAGCGCCTGCAACGAATCCCAGGACAAGCCCCCGCAGGCCGCCAGCGCGCCGCTGCCGCCTGCCACCGAAAGCGCCCAGCCCGTCGCCACGCCCGTGGCCTATGTGCCGCCTTCGGCCGAGACGCTCTACCAGATGGTGGCGCCCATTGCGCTGTACCCCGACAAGCTCGTGGCCCAGGTGCTGGCCGCCTCCACCTATCCCGACCAGGTCGGCGCCGCCGAGGTGTGGATGGGACAGAACCCCGGCCTCAAGCCCGAGGAACTGCAAAACGCCGTCAACAGCCAGGACTGGGACCCTTCGGTCAAGTCGCTGGCGCAGTTTCCCAATGTGCTGGCACAGCTGTCATCCAACGTTCCCTGGACCACGGCCCTGGGCAAGGCCTACTACAACGATCCGGCCGATGTGATGAACGCCATCCAGGTGATGCGCCAGCGCGCCTACAAGGCCGGCACGCTCAAGGACTCCAGCCGGCTCAAGGTGGCCGTGGCCACGGCCGATTCCCCGCCCCCCGTGCCCCAGCCCGCACCGCAAGCCGTGGGCGAGCCGCTGTCGTCCATGCTGCCCGTGCCGGTGATCGACACACCACCGCAGTTCATCGAGATCGCACCGGCCCAGCCTGACACCGTCTATGTGCCGCAGTACGACCCCGGCGTTGTTTATGGCGAGCCCGTGCCCATGTACGGCGGCTACCGGCCCATCGTGGCGCCGCAACCCGTGTATGTGGGCAGTTCGGCCGCGCCCGTGGTGGCGGGGCTGATCGGCTTCGGCGCAGGCGTGATCCTGGCCGAGTCCGTGGACCGCCGCCCCTGGGGCTGGAACTCCTGGGGCATGCGCTGGGGCGAGCCCGGCTACCGCTGGCACCGCAACGAGCCGCCGCCACCGCCCTCGCGCCGCCCGGCCGTGATCTACAACAACAACACCTACGTCTCGCGCTCGACCACGGTGGTGCAGAACATCCACAACACGCACATCAACAACGTTGGCAACGTCACCCACATCGCGAACAACCCGCACTTCGAGCCGCGCCGCCCTGACTTCCCGCAGCAGGGCGGTGATCCTCGCTCGGGCGACCCGCGCTCTGGCGACTCTCGTTCTGGTGACCCACGTTCAGGCGGCATGGCCGCTGCGGCCCTGGCCGGTGCCGCAGGCATGGCCGGCGCCGCCGCAGCAGCGCACTCCGGCATGCCCCAACGCCTGGGCCTGAGGCCGCCGCAGGGCGGCCCGCCCCCGTCCGCCCAAGGCATGGTGCCGCCCGGCAGCGCCCATGGATTTGCCCGGCACGATGGCGCCGATCGCGGACGCCCGGGCCTCAGGCCCGATGACCGGCCCCAGGCCTCACTGCAGCCCCGTATGAACCCGGTCCCGGCCTCGCAGGCGGGCCAGTTCGGCAAGTGGCCGCAGTCCCCTCAGTCTGCGCAATCGGCCCCCTCATCCCCACCGGGCGCCGCGCAGCGACCCGCGCCAGCACTGCCTGCGGCAGCCATGCAGGGTGACAGGGGCCGCGACTCCCGCGTGCCTTCCTGGTCTTCCGCAGCCACGCAGCAGGGCGTGAGGCCACAGGACCGGCAGAACGGCCTGGACAGGCAGGACCGCGACCGCTCCATGGCCGATGCAGCGCGCCAGCGCCAGCAGCAACAGCAGCAAATGGAGACGCAGACCGCCCGCCTTCGCGGCGAGGAACAGGCGCGCCAGCAACAGCAGCGCCAGGCCCAGATGCAGGCCCAGGCGCAGATGCGGGATCAGGCGCGTGACCAGGCCCAGGTTCAGGCGCAAGCCCAGGCCCGCCAACAAGCCGAGCGCGATCGCCAGGCCTTGCAGCAGCGCTCCCAGGACCAGGCGCGCCAGCAGCAAATGCAGCAGCAACAACAACAGCAGGCACGCGCACAGGAGCAGATGCAGGCAAGGATGCAGGCCCAGCAGCAGGCGCAAAGACAGGCCCAGATGCAGGAGCGGCAGGCGCAGCAGCAAAGACAGCAGCAGTTCGAGGCTGCCCAGCAGCAACGCATGCAGGCCCAGCAAGCACAGCAGGCCCAGGCACAGGCGCGTGCCCAGCAGCAGCAGGCCCGCGCGCAGCAGGAGCAACGCCAGCAACAGCAGCGCATGGCCAACGCGGCCCGCCCACAGGAGCGGCGCGGCGGGCGCGACGAGCGCAGGGACCGTTGAGCGGCGCGCAAGCGCATTTGAATGCCATGGCGTCGTGGCGTCATGGCATTGAGGCGATGGCAAGCTGGCGCGCCGGCATGGCGGACAATGGGGCGCTCGACCACAGCCCCCCCCGCTTCCCTCATGCAGATACCGACGACGAATTCCCGCTCCCGCCGACTGTTTGTGCAATCCCTGTGCGCCTCGGGCGCAGGCCTGATGGTCCCGGCCTGGGCCGCTGCGGCCTCCGGGGAATCCCCTTGGCCGCATGACAGCCGCGTGCCCGGTGGCGTGGCCCGCCTGTCGCTGGGGCCATCGGCCCAGCGGCCCCAGGTGCTGGCCGGCGACGTGCCCGTGCTGGTGGTGGGCGACATGATCGAATGGACGGCCGTGGTCGGCATTGCGCTGTCGGTGGCGCCCGGCACGCATGGCGTGACGGTGAAGGGCGAAGGCGCACCGCGCACCCTGCCCTACGAAGTGCGCGACAAGAAATACACCGAGCAGCGCCTGAAGGTCTCGCCCAAGACCGTGGACCTGTCACCCGAGGACGATGCCCGCTACCAGCGTGAACGCGCCCACCAGCAGACCATCATGGCGCTGTTCACCGAGCCGCCTGCACGCCCTGGCGACCTGCGCATGCGCCAGCCCGTGCCGGGCCGCCGCAGCAGCAGCTTCGGCCTGCGCCGTGTGTTCAACGGCCAGCCGCGCAATCCGCACAGCGGCATGGACATCGCGGCAGCCACGGGCACCAACGTCGTCGCGCCGCTGCCGGGCAAGGTGGTGGATGTGGGCGACTATTTCTTCAACGGCGGCACCGTGTGGCTGGACCACGGCGGCGGCCTGCTGAGCATGTACTGCCATCTGAGCAGCGTGCAGTGCAAGCTGGGCGATCAGCTGGACACGGGAGATGCCTTCTGCAAGGTCGGCGCCACGGGCCGTGTCACCGGCCCGCACCTGCACTGGGGCGTGATGCTCAACCGCACCATGGTGGACCCGGCGCTGTTCCTGGCGGCGTGAACGGGGCCGGCGCCCGCCGGCGTCAGTGGTTGGCCGAGGGAATGGTGTTCTGCGGCGCCACCGGCGTGGGCACGGCGATGGACTCGCGGTCCTGCGCCAGGTAGCGCGACACCAGCTCGAAGAAGCTGTCGTAGAAACCGCTCTTGGCAATCGTCTCGCTGCCCACCTTGACCATGGAGTCGCTGCCCGAGGAGAACGGCAGCGACACCGACCCCAGCGCACCCACGCCCAGGCTGGCCGAGTTGGCGCTCTTCTTCAAGGTATAGCGGTCCTGCAGCGCCGTGACAAAGCCGATGCTGACCTGGCCATCGGCCGTCTCGGGCACGCAGACCACGCGGATGTTCATCTGCAGGTTCAGTTCGGGATCGGGCTGGAAGCTCTTGCTGCCCTCTATGAGTTCGGCCGTGCGCGCCATGGCGATGTAGCCCTGGCTCAGCAGCGCGCGGCGCGCGGCCTCGCAGGTCTGGGCTGGCGAGGCATCGAACATGCGCGAGAAGGTCTCGGTGGAGCCGAAGCTCTCCTGCACGGGCACATGCTGGGGAATGGTCGAGCCGCAGCCCGCAAGCATTGCAATGATGGCCAAAGCTCCCGCGTAGCGCATGCCACGCACCCTGTTTGCTGCACTCCAACGTCGATACACGAACCTGCTCCTTGCTCCGGCGCCGCAGCCTGCGGATGGCATGGCGGCTGGCCGCCTATTCTCACCTGAGCGCAACGCATCGGCCGGCAACTTTGCAGCAATCCGTTTTTTCCGCCTGCATCAAATAGATGCAAAGGAATGTGAATAGCGCCCCGTTCTGACAGGCGCCGCCGCGCATCTGCGTTATGGTGCCCCGGTTCGGCCAGGGCCGGCGCGGCACATGCCGCGCCAGGGCTGCCACCAGCCCGCCGCGCCTGAGCCTGTCTCCGTACCCATCAACCAAGGAATTCAACATGAAGCCAAGCTGGACCTGGTGCCTGCCCGTGATCGTCACCATGGGGCTCGGCGCCTGCAGCCATATCGACAAGGGTGGCAATGCCGAAGAAGGCGCCAAGACCCAGGCGTCGGCCCCTGCCGGCCCACCCGGTGATGCCCAATCGCTGACCGCCTACCACTGGAATCTTCGCCAGGCCTTCACGCCCCAGGGCACCGAAGACCAGAGCTGGTTCCTGACCGCCGCCTCGCGCAAGCGGCCCCTGCAACTGGAATTTGCCGACCAGCGCCTGGCCGTCAAGAACCTGTGCAACGTGGTGACCACTGGCTACCGCACCGAAGGCAACCGCATCGCCACCCAACGCGCCGCCAGCACGCTGATGGCCTGCGATGACGACCAACTGATGGCGCTGGAGCAAAAGGTGGCCCGCATCCTGCCCACGGCCAAGCAATGGTCCGTGCAACTGGGCGAAGGCAAGCAGCCTGCGCGCCTGACGCTCACCTTCATCGATGGCACGCGCTGGCAGTTCGACGGCTCGCCCACGGCCCAGACCCAGTACGGCAGCGTCGGCGAGCGCATCTTCCTGGAAGTGGCACCCCAGCGCACGGCCTGCAATCACCCGCTGATCAAGGACTTCCAGTGCCTGCGCGTGCGCGAGATCCGCTACGGCGACAACGGCGTGAAGACCTCCACCGGCGAGTGGGAGAACTTCTACAGCGAGATCGAGGGCTACAAGCACGAACCCGGCATCCGCAACGTGCTGCGCATCCAGCGCTACAAGCGCCAGAACGTGCCCGCCGACGCATCGGCCTACGCCTATGTGCTGGACATGGTGGTCGAGAGCGAGCGCGTAGGCCGCTGAGCGCGCCTGCCTCCCAACAGCCCTGAAGGCCTGCTTTGCGCAGGCCTTTTTCTTTGCAGGCTCACAGCACCGGGCTCAGCATTGCCAGCAGGTTGTTCCAGATGCGGCGGCCCCAGTGCCAGGCGTGGACCTGGGCGGCCGTGATGCGGTCGGACTGGCGAATATAGTCGCCCTGGCGCTGGCGGATGGCGCGGGTCACGGCCTCGTCCTGCAGCAGCACGTTGTTCTCGAAGTTCAGGTCGAAGCTGCGCAGGTCCAGGTTGGTGGAGCCCACAAGGGCCACCTGCCCGTCCACGCACAGGGTCTTGGCATGCAGCAGGCCGGGGCGGAATTCATGGAGGATGACGCCGGCCCGCAGCAGGTAGCGGTAGGTGCTGCGGCTGGCCGCGCCCACGATCCAGGAATCGTTGCGCGCCGGCAGGATGAGCGTGACCTGCACGCCGCGCCAGGCGGCGGCGCACAGGGCCTCCAGCACCGTGGCATCGGGGATGAAATAGGGCGTGGAGATCACCACTTCGCGCCGCGCACTGGCCAGCAGGGTGGACACCAGCTGCGAGGTGGAGCGCGGCCGCTCGGCCGGGCCTTCGGCAATGACGACGGCGGCAAAGCCTTCGGCGGGCATGTCGGCCGGCCCCGCTTCGGGTTGGGCGGCCAGGGGCATGGACAGTCCATGGTCTGCGCTGCGCGCCTGCGCCCAGTCGCTGGCAAAGACCTGCTGCATCTGCGCCACCACCGGGCCTTGCAGGCGCAGCATGATATCGACCCAGGGCGCGTAGCGGGCCTTGACGGCGAAGGCCTCGTCCGCGCAGTTCTGGCTGCCGCAATAGGTGATGGCACCATCGATCACGGTGATCTTGCGGTGGTTGCGCAGGTCCAGCCGGCTGGTGAACATCACCCTGAACGGGTGGCTGGCCGGCAGGGCCACGGCCAGTTGCACACCGGCCTGCGCCATCTGCTGCCAGAGGTCGGAGCGCAGCAGCGCGCGCGAGCCCAGCCCGTCCACCATGGCGCGGCAGACCACGCCACGCCGGGCCGCGCGCACCAGCGCCTGGGCCACGGCCGTTCCCGTGTCATCGGCCAGCCAGATGTAGTAGAGCACGTTGATCTCGTGCCGGGCGGCCTCCATGTCGGCCAGCATGCGAGCGCGGGCCTGGGCACCATCGGCCATGAGCTGCGCGGCGTGGCCCGGCTGTACGGGAAAGCGGTTGATGGACGCCGCATAGCCAAAGGCCGCCTGCCATTGCGGCGCGATGCCCGCCACCGGCACGCCGCTGCCCGTGACCGGGGCGCCGTGCGCAAAGTCCTGCACCTTGCGGTACCGGGCCCGGCCTCGGCGGCGCAGCGTCACCTCGCCAAACAGGTAGTACAGCGCGCAGCTCGCATAGGGGAGCAGCACGATGACGGTGAGCCAGCCCATGCGCACGTCGGGCCGCACATCGTCGCGCAGCAGGATGCGCAGGCCAAAGCCTGCAATGAGCAGCAGATGCAATGCAAGAAACAGCCAGGTCATGCAGCCAGCATAGCCGGGGGCCCTGCGGACGGGATTGCGCGGAAGGGATGTTTCACGGCGGCAAACCTGGATCTGCGCGCGGCCGGCGTCGCCTCAGGTAATGAACCGGCATTCCATGAACCCGCCGATGCTTGGATTCAACGATAGTGCACACCCACATTTCAGGAACTTTTCCGCTGCATGACGAAAATGACCGCAGCGTGACGGTTATGCCCAGCGACTGTGGGCCTGCCTGTGGACAAGCTTCGGGACAACCCTGCATTGCCGCGCCAGCCATGGGTTTGCCGCAGGCGCTGAAAAAACAGGCAGATCGCGCAGATGCCGCAATGTTTCACGCGGCCGGGCTGCGCCGTGCAGGCAGGCGCCTCAACGGAAGCGGAAACGGCCTTCGACGAACATGGACGAGCGGTGGCCGCCCTCGCTGGCCGGGTCGGCAAACGACCAGAAGGCCTGCACCGTGCCCTGGGCCGTGTCGATGACCTGGCTGACGGTGAAGCCCGTTTTCTCGATCCAGTTGAGGAAGTGCAGGCTGTCGCTGACCTGCAGGTAGCTGAGCCGTTCGCAGCCATCGGATACATGGCCCAGGGAATCGACCACATGCCAGACCATCTGGCCTTGCGGCGTGTACCGCACATCAGCCTTGCTGTCGGGGAAGTCGATGACCGCTTCGCGCCCGATCAAGGTGCCGGCGTATTGCATGGACAACATGGACATGGTGTGTTGCTCCTCTGATGCGGGGTTCTGGCCTGACCCGTGATGGCATATTCTCGCGCCGCGCCGCGGGTGTTTGTGGGAGCAGACCGCATGCCTTCGTCGGCAGCGTGGAGCGGGCACAACGGCCAGCAAGGCGCCGGCATTTCGCAGATACTGCGCGTGCTCCTCCACGGATATCCGATCTTGCCCTCCTCCCCGCTTCCCCCCTCATCGGCCGACAGCCCCGCTGCCGGCCTGCGCAGCAGCGCCTTCGTCCCCTTCGTCATGGCGCGCATGCTGTCCATGTTCGCCCAGCAGATGCAGGCGGTGGTCGTGGCCTGGCAGGTGTATGACCTGACGCGCGACCCCATGTCCCTGGCCTACGTGGGACTGGCCCAGTTCCTGCCCATGCTGGCGCTGCTGATTCCGGCCGGCGACCTCAGCGACCGCATGAGCCGCAAGCGCCTGCTGTCGGGCAGCTGGACCGTGGCCGCCCTGTGCTCCCTGCTGCTGCTGTGGCTGTCCTGGCACGAGGGCGCGGCCGCGCACGATGTGCACTGGATCTATGCCGTGCTGGTGCTGTTCGGCTGCAGCCGCGCCTTCACGGGGCCGGCCCTGCAAAGCCTGCTGCCGCAGATCGTGCCGCGCGAGCAGTTGGCCCAGGCGCTGGCCACCAACAGCATGCTGATGCGCACGGCCGCCATTGCGGCGCCTGTGCTGGGCGGAGTGCTCTACGCCTGGGGCGGCGCCGTGCTGACCTATGCGGTCTGCGGCGTCTCCCTGGTGCTGGCCGTGCTGCTGCTGGGCACAGTGCCCGTGCGCTTTGCCGGGGCCATGGCGCCGGCGGGCGGCTCGCTGTGGCAGCGCTTTGGCGAAGGCATCCATTTCATCCGCACGCGCCCCATCATCCTGGGCACGATTTCGCTGGACCTGTTCGCCGTGCTGCTGGGCGGCGTGGTGGCCCTGCTGCCCGTGTATGCGCACGAGGTGCTCAAGGTCGGCCCCGAAGGCCTGGGCCTGCTGCGCTCGTCCATGACCGTGGGCGAGGTGGCCATGGGCCTGTGGCTGTCGGCCCGTCCCATCCAGCGCCATGTGGGCCGCGTGATGTTCGCCGCCGTGGCCATCTTCGGCGTGGCCAACCTGGTGTTTGCGCTGTCGCACTGGTTCTGGCTGTCCATGGCCGCCCTGATGCTGGCCGGCGCGGCCGACATGGTGAGTGTCTACATCCGCTCGGCCCTGGTGCAGTTTTCCACGCCCGACTCCATGCGCGGGCGCGTGAACGCGGTGAACATGCTGTTCATCGGTTCGTCCAACGAACTGGGCGAATTCCGCGCCGGCACCAGCGCCGCCTGGCTGGGCGCCGTGCCGGCTGCCGTGGTGGGCAGCCTGTGCACGCTGGGCGTGGTCGGCAGCTGGATGACCCTGTTCAAGCCGCTGCGTGATGTGGACCGGCTGGAAGACGCGGCCCGCGTGGGCCAGGGCTAAAGCAGCTCGGCCCGCAGCTGCTGCGCACTCCTGGGCGACAGCAGGCCGGGCGCCACGTCAAACACGGTCTTGCAGCCCGTCTGCCCCGACTGCCCCGACTGCTGCAGCCTGTGCACGGCGCGCGCATAGGCCACGAGCACGCTGGCCGTGAATTCCGGATTGCTGTCCAGCTGCAGGCGGTATTCGATGGAGTGGTGCAGCCCCTGCGAGCTGCGGCCGCTGCGGATGACGAATCCGCCATGCGGCATGGCCGCATGGTCACGGGCAAGCTCCTCGGCGCTGATGAAATGCACCGTGGTGTCGTATTCGTCAAAGTAATGCGGCATGCCGACGATGGCCTGGCGCACGCCATCGGCATCGGCCCCCTGCTCCAGCACCACAAAGCACTCGCGCCGGTGGCGCTCGCGCGCAGACAGTTCGGGCCGCACGCCGCTGCGCACGCGCTGCACGGCCTCGTCCACGGGAATGGTGTACTGCACACCGCCGGCCACACCGGGAATGCGGCGGATGGCGTCCGAGTGCCCCTGGCTCAGGCCCTTGCCCCAGAAGGTGTAGGTGGCGCCATCGGGCAGCAGGGCCTCGCCCATGAGGCGTTGCAGGGAGAACATGCCCGGGTCCCATCCCGCCGAGATCAGCGCCGTGGTGCCGGCTGCGCGGGCAGCGGCATCCACCCGGTCGAAATGCTCGGGAATGCGCGCATGGGTGTCGAAGCTGTCCACCAGGCTGAAATGCGCGGCCAGCGCGGGCGTCTGCTGCGGCAGGTCGTCCTTGGAGCCGCCGCACAGCACCAGCACGTCGATGCCGGCGCGATGGGCCAGCAGGCTGTCCATGCCGTGCACGGGCGTGCCGGGCTGCAGCGGACACAGCCGGGCCGGATCACGGCGGGTGTAGATGCCGGCCAGCGCCATGTCGGGGTTGCGGGCAATGGCGGCCTCCACGCCACGGCCCAGGTTGCCGTGGCCGACGATGGCGATGCGGATGGGAGCGGTGCTGCGATGGTCCATGCGGTGTGCTGCGTTGCGTTTGAGAGGGTTTCAGAAACTCCGGTTCACGCGGCGGCGCAGAACCAGGCGCGATCTTGCATCGCCATCACGCCGCCAGTCGTGCAATGGCAGGCAGCACTGCGTTGCCCTGCACGGGGGTAGTGCACGGGGGCCTGCATGGGCGGTGGGCGGACAGCGCCTACACTCACGCCCTCATGCTCCAGCCTTCATCCATACCCTCCCTGGCCCAGCCGCCAGAGCCCGACGACGCGCCGCTGCACATCCTCTGGCGCGACGAGCATCTGGTGGCGGTCTACAAGCCCGCAGGCTGGCTGGTGCACCGCACGGGACTGGATGCGCACGAGACGCGCTTTGTGCTGCAGACCCTGCGCGACCAATTGGGCTGCCATGTGTACCCCGCGCACCGGCTGGACAAGGGCACTTGCGGGGTGCTGGTCATGGCCTTGCATGCCCAGGCCGCCCAGCGGCTGGGCCAGGCCTTTGCCGGGCAGGAAATGCGCAAGCAATACCTGGCGCTGGTGCGGGGCTGGCTGCCGGATGCGGTGGAGGTGGACCACGCGCTCAGGCCCGACGATGCGCCCGAGGACGCGCCAGCCCAGCCCGCCCAGACTTCGCTGCGCTGCCTGGCGCGCCTGGAGTGGCCCGAGGCCTTTGACCCGCGCCACGCGGCCACGCGGATTTCACTGGTCGAGGCCCTGCCCGCCACGGGCCGGCGCCACCAGATACGCCGCCATCTCAAGCATGTGGCCCATCCCATCATTGGCGACGCCACGCATGGCAAGGGGCCGCTGAACCGCTGGTGGGCCGAGCGGCTGGGCCTGCAGCGGCTGTGGCTGCACGCCCATGCGCTGGAGCTGGCGCACCCGATGACGGGCGAGCCGCTGCGCTTCGAGGCCGACTGGCGGCAACTGGGCCATGTGCCCGATGTGCAGCACTGGCGAGCGCTGTGTGCCCTGCCCGGCTGGCAGGCCTGTGCGGGCCTGCCGGCGACGGCACGGCCGGATCAGACAGCTACGGCAGGCGCGCCCGTTTCAGGCTGCTCCATCAGCGGCGCTGCCACGTAGGCGTAGTCGGCCGAGGCATCGGCCTTGAGCACGCCAGACAGCAGCTCCACCAGGCGCTCGTTGCCCATCTTGAAGCCGCAGGCCTGGGCATGGCCACCGCCGCCAAAGCTCTCGGCCAGCGGTATGCAGTTGAACTCCGAGCGCGAGCGCAGGCCGATCTTCACGCCCTTGGTGCTGGCATGCCACATCAGCGCGAAGCTGCCGCTCTGGCGTGCCAGCAGGTCGCCGACCTGGCTGTGGAACATGCCGGGGCAGTTGACCATCAGCCCTTGCATGCCGTTGAAGACCAGGGGCTGGGCCGCCTCGGAAATGTCGGCGCACAGCTTCTGGAATTTCTCGTCCATGGCGCCGCCGCGTGCCATGAAGGCGGCTTCCTGCTCGGGCGTGAAGGCCGCGATCTCGGCCCAGCGCTCGAAGCTGCGCGGCTCCATGTCCAGCGCCGCGAGAAAGCCCGCGCTCTCGGCGAATTCCCACTTCCAGATGTCGCGGTCCTCGATGAAGCGGATCAGGCCGGGCACGGGCTTGTCGGCCTGGAAGAACTCCCAGGCCAGGCGCGCGCCGGACTTGTTCATGTCGAAGTGCACGACGCCGCAGCGGCACTGGTAGCCGCTCAGCTTTTCGGCAGCGCTCTTGTGGTGGTCCAGCACCACGAGCTTGGCCACGCGCGACTCGATCTCGGCCATGAGCTCGGGCTCGAAGGCGAAGTCCAGCACGTAGACGGCGCGGCCGGCCAGCTCGCCCAGGTCGTCGGCCTTCTGGATCTCGCCATGGTCCAGGCCCCGGAATTCAGCCTGCCCGCCGTAGTACAGCCAGGCCGCCAGCGCCGCGCCGTAGCCGTCCGGGCAGCGGCGGCCGTGGTAGAGGATCAGGGGCTGGGGATCGTCATGCTCGGGGCGCACGAACAATTGCAGGGGCAGGATGGTGTTTTTCATGATGGGGGCGATTGTCGGTCCTGGCGCCATTCCCCTGCACTTGCTCCAGCGCCCGGGCACCCTGGGCAGCCGGGCATTGCGCGGGCTGCTCGCAAGGAACGTAGCGCAAAGCCTGGGCAGCACAAGGCCTATCACCCCGGCAGGCGCCGCAGGCAAACCCCAGGACCTATCATGTCCGCCTTGTCATTGAATTGCTGCGACCGCCTGCGGACCCGCTGGGCGTGCAGGCCGCCGCGGCCCCTGTATGCGATCCACACCCGACATCACCCCCCACCTCGGCTCCCTGCTGAAGTTCCGCCACGACCTGCATGCCAACCCCGAGTTGCGCTACGAGGAGCACCGCACCGGCGACAAGGTGGCGGCCTACCTGATGGCGCTGGGACTGCAGGTGCACCGCGGGCTGGGCAGGACCGGCGTGGTGGCAAGCATCCACGGCCGGGGGCGCAGCGCCGCCAACCCGGGCCGCAGCATCGGCATACGGGCCGACATGGATGCGTTGCCGGTGACGGAGCTCAACGCCTTCGGCCACGCCAGCCAGAACCCGGGCTGCATGCATGCCTGCGGCCATGACGGCCACACGACCATGCTGCTGGGCGCGGCCACGCTGCTGGCGCAGCAGCCGGATTTCGATGGATCGGTGCACCTGATCTTCCAGCCCGCCGAGGAAGGCGGCGCAGGCGCCAAGGCCATGATGGAGGACGGCCTGTTCGACCGCTTCCCCTGCGAGGCCGTGTTCGCGCTGCACAACTGGCCTGCCCTGCCCGCCGGCGAGATGGCGGTGCGCGTGGGGCCCATCATGGCCTCCACGCTGCGCTTCGAGATCCGCGTGCACGGCAAGGGCGGCCACGCGGCCATGCCCCACACCACGCTGGACCCGATTCCCGTGGCCTGCGCCATCGTCGGCCAGTTGCAGAGCCTGGTGTCGCGCAGCACCGATCCGCTGGACAGCGCCGTGCTCACCGTGGGCAAGATCACCAGCGGCACGGTGGAGAACATCATTCCCGACGAGGCCAGCATCTTCGGCACGGTGCGCGCCCTCAGGACCGAGACGCAGCAGATGTTCATCGAAGGCATGCAGCGCATCAGCGAGCATGTGGCAGCGGCCCATCTGTGCCGCGCCGAGTTCATTCTCAAGCCCGGCTATCCCAACACCACCAACCACGCGCACGAGGCCCGCTTCATGGCCGAGGTGATGCGCGAGGCGGTGGGCGAGGACCGCACCCACGCCGACATCCTGCCGGCCATGACGGCCGAGGACTTCGGCTTCATGCTGGAGGCCGTGCCCGGCGCCTATGGCTGGATAGGCAACGGCCCCGCCACGGGCGAGCCCGGCGTGGGCCTGCACAACCCCGGCTACGACTTCAACGACGATAACCTGGGGCGCGGCGCACGCTTCTGGGACCTGCTGGCGCGCCGCTGGCTGGAACAGTCCAGGACCTGAACGCCCTCACACGCAGGCTCTTGCGCTGGCCCTCACGCCGGCTTTCACACGCCGGCAGGCGCCCCCAGTTGCAGATCCACCCACTCGACCGCCGGCAGGGGCCGGCCGTAGTGGTAGCCCTGGAACAGCACGTCCTGATTCCAGGCCCGCAGCGTGCCGGCCTGCTCTTCGGTCTCCACTCCTTCGGCCACCACGCGCAGGCGCAGGCGTCTGGCCAGCAGCAGGATCGCCTCGACCATGGCGGCATTGCCCGGCGAGGTATGGCAGTCCTGCACAAAGGACTTGTCGATCTTGAGTTCACGGAACGGCAGCCGCTGCAGATAGGCCAGCGATGAATAACCGGTGCCGAAGTCGTCCAGCCCCATCTCCACGCCCAGCAGCTGCAGCTCGGCCATGCGCTCGCGCGCCTCGTCCACATCGCGCATGACCACGCTTTCGGTGACCTCCAGCGTGAGGCGGCGCGGGTCGGCCCCGGTTGCGGCCAGGGTGCGCTTGAGCTTGTCCACCACGTCGGGCTGGCGGAACTGCCGCCAGCTGACGTTGACCGACAGCCGCCAGCCCTGCTGCACGAACTCGGGCCGCACCAGCATGCGGCAGGCCTGCTCCAGCATCCAGTCGCCCAGTTGCACGATCAGGTCCGATTCCTCGGCCACGGCAATGAAATCACCGGGCTCGACCATGCCCAGGCGCGGATGGTTCCAGCGCACCAGCACCTCCGCGCCCACACAGCGCCCCATGTGGTCCACCTGGGACTGCAGATAGGGCTGCAGCTCGCCGGCAGGAATGGCGCGGCGCAAGTCCTTTTCGATGCGAAAGCGCTTGCCCACGGCCTCGGCCATGTCGGGCTGGAAGATGACGACCTGGCCCAGCCCGGCCTGCTTGGCCTGGTGCAGGGCCACGCCCGCGCGGCGCAGCACATCGTGGCCACCGCTGTCGGTGCGCGAGGCGGCAAAGCTGGCCGCGCCAATGCTGCAGCTGGCCTGCACTTCCTCGCCGGTTTCCTCCAGCCACAGCGGCCGCTCCAGCGCGTCCTGCAGCACCTGGGCCAGGGCGCGCATGTGCTGATCGACCTCGGCCGCCTCCTGGCCGGCCTTCTCCAGCAGCACGGCGAATTCATCGGCGCCCATGCGGGCCAGCAGCACGCCGTCGGGCAGGGCATCGGCCAGGCGCAGCGCCAGCGCGCCCAGCAGCGCATCGCCACGCACCGTGCCGCGCACATCGTTGAAGGCGGTGAAGCGGTCCATGTCCAGCAGCAGCAGGCCGTGGCGCGGCTCACCGCCCTTGCCGCCCTCGCGGAATTCACGTGCCAGCGCGCGCAGGCGCTGGGTCAGCGACAGGCGGTTGGGCAGGCCGGTGAGCGCGTCGAAATGCGCCAGTGCATGGATCTGGCGTTCTGCGCGCATGCGCTCTGACAGGTCCTGCTTGAGCTCCACATAGTTGACGATGCTGCCATCCGAGGCGCGTATGGGCGCCACCAGCACGGCCTCGGGCAGGTCTTCGCCCTGGCGCGTGCGGTTGGTCATCTGGCCGCGCCACAGCGCGCCCCGGCCCAGCTGGTGCAAGGCCTCTTCCCAGGCCGGCGCGTCCAGGCCCATGGTGGAGTAGCGGTGCGTGGGCTGGCCCAGGACCTCGTTGCGCGCAAAGCCGGTGCGCTGCAAAAAGGCCTCGTTCACGTAGACGATGTTCTGGTGCACGTCGGTGATGACGATGCTTTCGGGGTTCTGCTCCACGGCGCGGTAGAACTTGCGCAGATCGTCCTGGTGCTGCTCCAGCGAGCCCAGTGTGTCCTGCAGTTCCTGGGCACGGCGGATCAGGCTGCGCCTTGCCATCAGCGTGACCGTGCCCGTCAGCCCCAGCATGCCCACGAAGTACAGCATGGAGAACACGGGCGAGGTCTCGCGCTGGCCTATCCAGTCAACCCCCTCGCGGCCCGCCACCCAGAACGCGGCCATGGCCAGCACGGACAGCACCAGCATGGCCAGCGTGGTGCGCACGCCCAGCACCCAGGCGCACATAACGAGCAAGGCCGGAAAGGCCAGCACCGAGCTGCTTTGCACGCCGCCCGTGGCAGCCACCACGGTCACGGCTGCCACCCAGGTGCCCCAGACCAGAAGATTGGAGGCCAGCCTCCAGTGCCGGCGCCAGCCCAGCAGCACGGCGCCGAAGCTCACGCCGGCGGCAACCAGGTTCAGCCGCACGCTGGGCCAGGGAACGGGGTCCTGCGTCAGAAGCGCCATGGCCAGGAGCACGGTGAGGCTGGTGATCCATAGGCTGCCGACCAGAACGACCCGGCGCAGGGACAAATGGATTTCCGCCTCGACTCGATGACGCCGCATGAAAAAGCCCCAACAGAGAAAGAACACTCAACATGCTAGCGGTCGGCGCCGCCTGCGGCTGTGGTGGTTGTGCCACCGCCCCGGTCGGACGCCCTCTTGCACCAAACGGGGTATGCCGGCGCCGGCCGGCGGTGCCTCAGGGCGCGCTTTTGCGCTCGCGCGGGGGGCGCTTGCGCGCCTTGCTGGCGTCCTTGCGCGCCTGGCGCTCGGCATCGCGTTCCTGGCCCACGGCCAGCCACTGCGCGTATTCGTCGGGCGTCTCCAGCGTGATGCGGCCCAGGATCGCTCCGCGGAAATCCGTGAGCACCAGCTCGGCAGCTTTTTGCAGATTGACACGTCCGCCGCTCATCATTGCGCCGCGGCGCCGGCCGATGGCGTCCAGCAGTTCGTCGTCATGCAGGGCTGCAATGCGTTCGTTGTCCAGGCCCAGCTTGTAGCGCGCCTCCAGCAGGTCCGCGTAGTTCTTCTGCAGATAGCCCAGCAGCTCCAGCGCCACCAGTTCCTCGTCATAGGCGTTGCGGCCCACGGCGCCGCTGGCGGCCAGGTTGTAGCCGCTTTGCTCGACGATGATGCGCGGCCACAGCATGCCGGGCGTGTCCCAGAGGTAGAAGTCGTCGGCCAGCACGATGCGCTGCTCCAGCTTGGTGATGCCGGCCTCGTCCCCCGTCTTGGCCTGCCGCTTGCCGCTCATGGAGTTGATCAGCGTGGACTTGCCCACGTTGGGAATGCCGCAGATCAGCACGCGCATGGGCTTGGCCATGCCGCCACGGTTGGGGGCCAGCAGCTTGCAGGCCTCGATCAGCCGGCGCGTGGGCGCGGGCTCGGAAGCGTCCAGCGCAATGGCGCGCGTGTCGCTCTGGGCGTTGTACCAGTCCAGCCACAGCGGCGTGCGCGCGGCATCGGCCAGGTCCTGCTTGTTGAGCACCTGCAGGCGCGGCTTGTGGCCCGTCAGCTCCTGCAGCAGCGGGTTGCTGCTCGACCCCGGCAGGCGCGCATCCAGCACTTCGATGACCACATCGATTTCCTTGACGCGCTCGGTGATCACCTTGCGCGTGAGATTCATGTGACCGGGGAACCACTGTATGGCCATGGGATTACTTTCTGGGAAACGGGGGAACTGGCAGGGGCGCAAGGATAATTCATGGCTTGCGCAGACAGGATGGAACAGCGCGCTGCGCCCCAGCGCAAACCGCAGGCTTCATTCTTTCTTGCGCAAGCCGCAATTGTCCCCCGCTTTTACGCCCCGCCTCACTGCCTATGTCCTTGCCCGATACCGCCTCTTCCCGCTCCGCCTCGCGCAAGGCCGACATCGAACTGTTGATCAAGGGAGTGACCTGCGCCGTGATCGGCCTGGTGATTCTGCTGGCGCCGCAGTTCATGGCACCCGGGGGCATCGTGCAGATGATGGCCCAGTCGTACCTGGTCGGCTGGTTCGCCCTGCTGCTGGGCACGGCCTTCATCGTGCTGTTTGTGGTGCGCCGCAGCAAGGCGCGGCGCTGAGCATGGTGCAGGGCCCGCTGGAGCAGGCTCTGTCGCAGATCGGGCTTTGGCAGCAGCGCGCCCAGGCTGCAGGCATTGCACTGCGCCCGGCGCCGCCCCAGCCCACCAGTTGCTGCGGTCGCGGCTGCAACGGCTGCGTCTGGGAAGGCTTCTACGACGCCGTGCTGTTCTGGTGCGAGGATGCAGGCCAGGCCCTGAGCGGCGGACCTGGCTGAGGCACGGTCAGCGCAGGTTCTCGGGCGACATGTAGCGCAGGCGCCATTCCTCGAAGGACAGCGTGTCTGCGGCCTCGATGTCGCGCTGGTCCTGCACGGACTGCGCCGACCATTGCTCGAAGCGCTGCTGCTGCGCCTGGCTCCAGGGCAGGGCCAGCAGCGAATCGCGGGCCTGCTCGGAACGGGCCAGCGTGAAGCGCGAGAAGCTGTTGCCGTACTCGCCCGTCAGCTCGCCCAGCACATGGGCCGACGGCGTGCGCTCGGGATGCTCCAGGCGTTCCAGCGCCTGGGCCAGCGCGGCACTGTAATCCTGCGTGCCGTGCGTGCTGTCCAGTGCCTGGGCATAGGGGCGGCACTGGTCCAGCACTTCATGGGCCCAGTCGCGCAGCGGCACCTCGCGGCCCGCGCGCACCAGCTGCAGGCCGGGCTCGCGGCCACGCTCGGCGGTCAGGTGCTGGTTGTGCTTGAGTTCGGCGATCTCGGCCGGCGTATCGGGCGGGCTGTCGGCATTCAGGCAGTGCAGCAGGAACACGTCCAGCATGCGCATGGTGGGGGCGGCAATGCCCACATCCTCGAAGGGATCGAGGTCCATCAGGCGCACTTCCACATACTCCACTCCGCGCTCGCGCAGGGCATGCAGCGGGCGCTCGCCACGGCTGACGGTGCGCTTGGGGCGGATGGTGCCGTAGAACTCGTTCTCGATCTGCAGCAGACCCGTGCCCAGCTGGTTGTAGTCGCCGCCCGGATTGCGCACGCCCAGCATCTCGTAGGCCGGGTAGGGATGGGTCAGCGCCTCATGCAGCGAATTCGCATAGCCTTCCAGGCCGTTGTAGCTGACGTTGATGCTGGCCTGCGCATCGCTCTGGTAGCCCAGGCGGCCCATGCGCAGCGAGGTGGCATGGGGCAGGTACAGCGCCTGGCCCGTATTGCCCAGCGGCTTCAGGCCATGCTCGCGCCCCTCGACGAAACAGGGACACAGCGCGGGCGATGCGCCGTACAGATACAGCAGCACGAAGGCATGGCGCCGGAAATTGCGGATCAGCGAGAAATACTGGTCGCTGGTCACGCCGGGCAGCGACCAGTTGTAGTGGATGCCCGAAATCGTCTGCATGCGCCGGCCATAGCGATGGCCCAGGCCCATGCGGTACACGCTCTTGGATCGGCCCGAATGCGAGGAGCCATAGCGCGCCAGCGGAATCGTCTCGTCCGTGGGCAGCTGGCAGGGCATGCTGGACGACCACAGCATCTCGCCGCCCGCATCGCGCAGGCTGCGCAGCACGAACTGGTGGATCTGCACCAGCTCGTCCAGGCATTCCTGCACGCCCAGGCGCGCGCCCGTGATCAGCTCGATCTGCGATTCGCTGTAGTCGGTGGTGATGTGCGGATGCGTGAGCGCCGAGCCCAGTGCCAGGGGATGCGGCGTCAGCGCCAGGCTGCCGGAAGGCAGCACGCGCAGGCCCTCCTTTTCTATGCCACGGCGTATGCCCTTGAGCCGCTGGGGATCGGGAACCGCCATGGATGCCTGCGATGTTTTCATTCTTGTTTACCGATTCGTTGATGGGCACCGGCCCACACGGAAACCACCAGGATTCCCGGCGGACCCGACCCGGACGCCGAATGATAGAGAAACGGCAGGAAACGCGATGGCGCCTGTCCGCTTAACCACGCGTTTTGGCCTGTTGCCCCGCATGGCATCGCCGCGAGCGAAAGGAATATGTCAGAGTTTCGCCCTCCAGGCCGGCCCTGCCTTGACGCCGGGCAAGGGCAGGCCGGCCAGCGGTGAAATCACTTGCCGGCCTCCGCTTCATCAACGGGCAGCGGCCATGGCCTTGCCCACCTCCAGCGTGCCCTGCGCGGCGCCGCTGGCGGGCACCTGTTCGCCGCTGCGGTCCAGCACCTGGGCCAGTTGCGCAGCCAGTTGCTCCGGCACCTGGTCGCCCCGGCCCAGATACACGCCTTCGGTCAGCGTGATGAAGGCCGCCTCGAAGCCGCCCGCGCCTGCGCACAGCGTGGTACGTGTGGGCGCACTTTCGTGGGCCAGCACCAGCATGGCGGGCACCACGGCCTCGGGCTTGAGGGCGGCCAGCACGGCCTCGGGCATCAGGCCTTCGGTCATGCGGGTGGCCGCCGTGGGGGCCAGCGCATTCACATGGATGCCGTGCTTGGCGCCTTCGATGGCCAGCGTCTGCATGAGGCCGACCTGGGCCAGCTTGGCCGCGCCGTAGTTGGCCTGGCCGAAGTTGCCATACAGGCCCGTGGACGAGGTGGTCATCACGATGCGCCCGTAGTTCTGCGCCTGCATGTGCGGCCACACGGCCTTGCAGCAATGCGCGGCGCCCATCAGGTGCACTTCCACCACCAGGCGGAAATCATCCATGTCCATCTTGGCGAAGCTCTTGTCGCGCAGGATGCCGGCGTTGTTGACCAGGATGTCCACGCGGCCCCAGGCATCGACGGCCTGCTGCACCATGGCCTGCACGGCCGCGAAATCGGTGACCGATGCGCCGTTGGCCAGCGCCTGGCCGCCCGCCGCGCGGATCTCGTCCACCACGGCCTGGGCCGCCGTGGTCGAGCCGCCGCTGCCATCGACCGCGCCGCCCAGATCATTGACCAGCACCTTGGCGCCGCGCGCCGCCAGCGCCAGCGCATGCAGACGCCCCAGGCCGCCGCCGGCCCCCGTCACGATGGCCACGCGGCCCTCAAACTCAATCGCCATGGAGATGCTCCCTTTGTTGCATTGGATGCCGGCTCCGCCCGCCGGATGGCTAGGCGCCGGTCACCCAGCAATGTAGACGGACGCCGCCTTCATTCCGGTTGCCCAAGCGACTGCGGCAGGGCCGCCAGCCTTGTCCCCACCATTGCGTGACAAGCCTGTGGACAACCATGTGCTGGCCCGGGACTGGTGATCCAAGCGGTTGTTTTGAATGGATTTTTTTCTTTTGCCTATTTTTTAATCAAATCCACAAGTCGTCTGCCCGACTTATCCCGTCTCACCCTGAACAATCTTGTGAACAACTTTCACAGCGGGCGGGATAAGCCAGACAAGTCATTGATTCAAAAGGAAAACATGCAGCCCGCTTAAAAAACAGGCAGAAGACCCCGGATTTTCGGGCTGCGTCCCGCTTATCCACCGCGCAACCCGCATGTACGCATTTACCCCCATTCGGACTGGACAAGCATGTGGACAAGCGGCTGCAACGGCCTGATTTCGCGGTTAAGTCATTGATTTGAAATACAAGCCCTGCGATTGATTAAAAAACAGGCAAACGGCGCAATTCCGGACCTGTGCCGACCTGCTCCGTATCGCATACAAATGCAGGCTCGGCAGATCCCATCCAAAGCAGACGCCCATGAGCCAGGACTCCCCCGCCTCCTCCCCTTTTTCCCCGCCCTTCTTCACCGCCCGCCTCACGCCCAGCGGCCTGCAGGTCGATGCCTGGGCCGACCAGCCGCTGCTGCATTCGCTGGAGCAGGGCGGCGTGGACTGGCCCAGTTCCTGCCGCAACGGCACCTGCCGCACCTGCATCGGGCAGCTGGTCTCGGGCAGCGTGCGCTACGAGATCGAATGGCCGGGCGTGACGCGCGAGGAGCGGGCCGAGGGCTGCGTGCTGCCCTGCATCGCCTATCCCGAAGGCGATGTGGTGCTGCAGGACCCCGGCCCCTGAATCCGGCCAAAGCCCGCGCCGCCTGCGGCCGATGGCCGCTGGAATAGAATGTGCGCTTTCGCAAGGTCATTCCGGGTCATGCCGATTGCCGACAGCGGCTGCGCCGCGCCACACGTTCTTTGGAAGCCCACTTCTGACGCCTGCCAGGCCGAGGGAGCCGGCGCGTGTGCCGCGCCCCGTCCGCACGACCCGGCTCCTCCAGAAGGCACTCCATGAACAACTCCACGTCCCCCGTGCCCATCTCGCCGGTGGAAGACATCATTGCCGACATGCGCGCGGGCCGCATGGTCATCCTCGTCGATGAGGAAGACCGCGAGAACGAAGGCGACCTGGTGCTGGCCGCCGACCATGTCACCCCCGAGGCGATCAACTTCATGGCGCGCTTCGGCCGCGGCCTGATCTGCCTGACGCTCACGCGCGAGCGCTGCGAATACCTGAAGCTGCCGCCCATGGCCGCGCGCAACGGCACCGTGTACAGCACGGCCTTCACCGTCTCCATCGAAGCGGCCGAGGGCGTGACCACCGGCATCTCCGCCGCCGACCGCGCGCGCACCGTGCAGGCCGCCGTGGCCAAGGACTCCAAGCCCACGGATCTGGTCCAGCCCGGCCATATCTTCCCGCTGCAGGCCGTCGACGGCGGCGTGCTCATGCGCGCCGGCCATACCGAGGCCGGCTGCGACTTCGCCGCCCTGGCCGGCTGCAGCCCCGCCGCCGTGATCTGCGAGATCATGAAGGACGACGGCACCATGGCCCGCCTGCCCGACCTGCAGCTGTTCGCTGCCGAGCACGGCCTGAAGATCGGCACCATTGCCGACCTGATCCAGTACCGCAGCCGCAACGAATCCCTGCTCAGCAAGGTCGGCACGCGCCCGCTGCAGACGGCGCATGGCGAGTTCATCGCCCATGCCTTCCGCGACCTGCCCAGCCAATCCGTGCACCTGGCCCTGGTCAAGGGCCAGTGGGAAGCCGACACCCCCGTGCCCGTGCGCGTGCATGAGCCGCTGTCCGTGCTGGACGCGCTGGAGACCGGCCGCACCCTGCACTCCTGGAGCCTGGACTCCAGCCTCGAATACATCGCCCGCCAGGGCCACGGCGTGGCCGTGCTGCTCAACTGCGGCGAGACCGGCGACCAGCTTATGGCCCAGTTCGACGGCAGCGCCCGTGCCGCCCAGGCCCCCGAGCGCGGCCGCATGGACCTGCGCACCTATGGCGTGGGCGCGCAGATCCTGCGCGAATGCGGCGTGCAGCGCATGCAGCTCATGGGCCAGCCGCGCCGCCTGCCCAGCATGGCCGGCTACGGCCTCGAAATCAGCGGCTACATCCCCAAGGAATAAGAAATGTTGAACGCAGAAAAGGGCCAGGCCCAGAACCTCGACGGCGCGCAGCTGCGCGTCGGCATCGTCCAGGCCCGCTTCAATGAAAGCATCACCAACAGCCTGACCCAGGCCTGCCGCGAAGAGCTGCTGGCCCTGGGCGTGCAGGCCGGAAACATCGACCACGTCACCGTGCCCGGCGCCCTGGAAGTGCCCGTGGCGCTGCAGGCGATGGCCGAGTCCGACCGGTACGACGCCCTGGTGGCGCTGGGTTGCATCATCCGTGGGGAGACATACCACTTCGAGCTGGTGGCCAACGAATCGGGCGCGGGTGTCACGCGCCTGGCCCTGGACTACCAGCTGCCGATCGCCAACGCGATCATCACCACCGAGAACACGGAGCAGGCCATCGCGCGCCAGACCGAAAAGGGACGCGACGCGGCCCGGGTCGCCGTGGAGATGGCCAACCTGCTCCAAACCATAGCCCGAACATGAGCGACGAACAATCCACACCGGCCTCGGGCCGCCCTCCCCGCCAAAGCCGCGGCGGCCTGACCAGCACCGGCGCGCGCAAGGCCGCCTCCAAGTCCAACCGCAGCCGTGCGCGTGAATTCGCGCTGCAGGCGCTGTACCAGCACCTGGTGGGCGGCAACGACGTGGAGGCCATCGACCGCTTCACGCGCGACCTGTCCGGCTTTCACAAGGCCGACTCGGTGCACTACGACGCGCTGCTGCGCGGCTGCATCAACTCCCAGGTGGATCTGGACGCGCTGATCGCCCCCAAGCTGGACCGCACCATGGCCGAGATCTCGCCCATCGAGCACGCCAGCATGTGGATCGGCGTGTATGAATTCCAGCACTGCCCCGACGTGCCCTGGCGCGTGGTGCTCAACGAGTGCATCGAGCTGGCCAAGGAATTCGGCGGCACCGACGGCCACAAATACGTGAACGCCGTGCTCAACGGCCTGGCTCCCACGCTGCGTGCGGCCGAAGTCGAGCATGACCGTGCGGGCAAGGGCTCCGCGCCCGCGCAGCCCGCCGCCAAGGCAGACACGGCCACCGACGCGGCAGCAGATGCCGCCACGGACGCAGCAGCAGACGACGCTGCCGACCAGGCCGCCGGCTGACGCCGCGCCTCGGGTCTTCGGGGCACAGGCCCCGCCGCATCCGGCCATCCATGGCCCGCCCGCGCCTGCCGGGCGCGGGCGCCTCTTCCAGGATTTCACCCGTCATGAAGTTTTCGACCCGCGCCGACCGCATTGAGCCCTTTTACGTGATGGAGATCGCCAAGGCGGCGCAGGAGATGGCGCGCGGCTGCGCGGACAGCGACACGCCGATGATCTTCCTGAACATCGGCGAGCCCGACTTCACCGCGCCCCCGCTGGTGCAGGAGGCCGCAGCGCGCGCCGTGCAGGATGGCGCCACGCAGTACACGCCGGCCCTGGGCCTGCCCCAGCTGCGCGAGCGCATCAGCCATTGGTATGCGCAGCGCTTCGGCGTGGATGTGCCGGCGCGGCGCATCGTGGTCACGGCCGGCGCCTCGGCCGCGCTGCAGCTGGCATGCCTGGCGACCATCGACGCGGGCGACGAAATCCTCATGCCCGACCCCAGCTACCCCTGCAACCGCCACTTCGTGAGCGCAGCCGAAGGCCGGGCCGTCATGGTGCCGACCACGGCGGCCGAACGCTACCAGCTGAGCGCCGACAAGGTCGAGGCCGCCTGGAACGAGCACACGCGCGGCGTGCTGCTGGCCTCGCCCTCCAATCCCACCGGCACCTCGATTGCGCCGGCCGAGTTGCGCCGCATCCTCGACGTGGTGCGCGCCCGGGGCGGGCTGACCATCATCGACGAGATCTACCTGGGCCTGTCGCATGACGACGCCTTCGGCCAGACCGCGCTGGCGCTGGGCGAGGACGTGATCAGCATCAACAGCTTCAGCAAGTACTTCAACATGACGGGCTGGCGCCTGGGCTGGATGGTGGTGCCCGAGGCCATGGTGCCCGTGGTCGAGCGCGTGGCGCAGAACCTCTTCATCTGCGCCAGCACCGTCTCGCAGCGCGCCGCCCTGGCCTGCTTCGAGCCCGAGTCCATTGCCGAGTACGAACGCCGCCGCGCCGAGTTCAAGGCCCGGCGCGACTTCTTCATCCCTGCGCTCGAGGCCCTGGGCCTGCCCGTGCCCGTGCAGCCCGACGGCGCCTTCTACGCCTGGGCCGACTGCCGTGCCGCTGCCGCCAGGCTCGGCGTCCAGGGCAGCTGGGACTTTGCCTACGCCGTCATGGAACGCGCCCACCTGGCCATCACGCCGGGCCGCGACTTCGGCACGTTCGAGACCGCCGACTTCGTGCGCTTTTCCACGGCCAACTCCATGGAACAGCTGCAGGAGGCCGTGCGCCGCCTGCAGCGCCTGCTGGCCTGAGGCCCGCCGCACATGGCCTTCGAATTTCCCATCCGCGTCTACTGGGAGGACACCGATGCCGGCGGCATCGTGTTCTACGCCAACTATCTGAAGTTCTTCGAGCGTGCCCGCACCGAGTGGCTGCGCGCCCTGGGCATAGGCCAGCAGCAGTTGCGGGAACAAACGGGCGGCATGTTTGTCGTAACCCAGGCCCAGCTGCAATACCTGCGGGCAGCCCGGCTCGATGACCAACTCCTTGTTACCGCCGAGCTGCAAAGCAGCGGGCGCGCTTCGCTGACAATACGGCAGCAGGCGCTGCTGGCATCCGCCGGCGATGGCAATGCGCCGCCGCCCCTGTTGTGCGAAGGCACGATCCGCATTGGATGGGTGGATGGCTCGACCATGCGCCCCGCAAGAATTCCGAACCGCATCCTGGAGCAACTCTCATGAACTCCCATGACATGTCCATACTCAGCCTCGTGCTGCAGGCCAGCTGGGTCGTGCAGCTGGTCATGCTGATCCTCGTGGGCGCCTCGGTGGCCAGCTGGGCCACCATCTTCCGCAAGTCGCAGACCTTGAAGCGCGTGCGCTCGCTCAACGACGGCTTCGAGCAGGACTTCTGGTCGGGCACCAGCCTCAACGATCTCTATGCCTCGGCCGCTCACCATGCCAAGCAGGGCGGTCCCATGGAACGCATCTTCGCCAGCGGCATGCGCGAGTACCAGAAGCTGCGCGAGCGCCGCATCGCCGATGTGAACCAGTTGATGGACGGCACCCGCCGCGCCATGCGCGCCAGCTTCCAGCGCGAGATGGACGAGGTCGAGTCGGGCCTGTCCTTCCTGGGCACCGTGGGCTCGGTCTCTCCCTACATCGGCCTGTTCGGCACCGTCTGGGGCGTGATGCACGCCTTCACCGGCTTTGCCAACATGGAGCAGATCACGCTGGCCACCGTGGCCCCCGGCATTGCCGAGGCGCTGGTGGCCACGGCCATGGGCCTGTTCGCCGCCATCCCGGCCGTCACGGCCTACAACCGCTATGCCCACCAGATCGACCGCGTGGCCAGCCAGCAGGAAACCTTCATCGAAGAGTTCTCCAACATCCTGCAGCGCAACGTGGGTGCGACCGGCTCCAGCACCCCGTCCGGCCATTGAAGTCGCTCAAAGCCAGCAAGGAGTGAGCACATGCCCGCAGTAGCCTCGCGCGGCGGCCGCAGCCGCCGCACCGTCAACGAGATCAACATGGTGCCCTTCATCGACGTGATGCTGGTGCTGCTCATCATCTTCATGGTGACGGCCCCCATGCTCACGCCGGGCTCCATCAACGTGCCCAGTGCCGGCAAGGCCGCGCGCACGCCCCCGAAGCGCGCCGACGTGATGATCGACAAGGACGGCGGCATCCGCATCAAGGCCGGCAGCACCGACAAGACCGTCACGCTCAAGGAGCTGGGCGCAGCCGCCAGGAGCTGGCAGGACCAGCAAAGCGACGATAGCGCCGTGCTGATTTCGGCGGACAAGAAGCTGCCCTTCGAGACCGTGATGGCCGCCATGTCGGCCCTGCAGTCGGCCGGCGTCAAGCGCGTGGCCTTCGGCGTCAAGTCCTCCCAGTAAGCAGCGCCGCCCGCCTTCGATCCCATGCCCAACCTGCAAGACCACGACCAGTTCGCACCGCCGCGCACGCGCGGCCGCACGCGCTCGTGGGCCCTGGCCGCGGCAGCGCACGGGCTGCTTGTGGCCGCCATGCTGTGGACCGTGCGCCCCCCGAAGCAGGCCGACGAGCCCATGGTCGAGGCCGAGTTCTGGTCCACGGCCGCACCCGCTCCCGCCCTGCCCGTGCCTGCGCCACCGCCGCCACCTGCACCCGAGCCTGTTCCCCAGCCGCCACCGCCGCCGCCCGCGCCCGTGATTGCACCGCCCCCACCTCCCAAGCCGCAGGCCGTGGACGACGACCACGAGGCCGAGATCGCGCTGGAGAAGAAGCGCAAGATCGAGCAGCAAAAGAAGGAGCGCGCCGAACAGGCCGCCCGTGAGCAGCGCGAGAAGGAACGCCAGGAGCGCCTGGACAAGGAAAAGGCCGACAAGGCGGCCAAGGACAAGGCCGAGCGCGAGAAGGCGGAAAGAGCCGAGAAGGACCGCCGCGACAAGCTCGATCAGCAGAAAAAGGACAAGGCCGAGCAGGACCGCAAGGACCGCCTGGAGCAGCAAAAGAAGGACAAGGCCGAAAAGGAAAAGGCGGACAAGGAAAAAGCCGCCAAGGACAAGGCCGAGCGCGAGAAAGCCGAGAAGGCCGACAAGGAAAAGGCCGCCAAGGCCGAAGCCGAGAAGAAGGCCGCCGAGGACAAGCGCAAGAAGGAACAGGCTGCCAAGGAAGCCCGCGAGGCCAAGGAAGCCGAGGCACGCCGCCTGGAGAACATCCGCCGCATGCAGGGCCTGGCCGGCAGCGGCGGCTCGGCCGGCGAAGGCGCAGGCGGCAGCAAGAGCGGTGGCTCGGGCAGCTCGGCCGGAGGCCCCTCGGCCGGCTATGGCGCCAAGGTGGCCGCGCGCGTCAAGCCCAACATCGTCTACCCGGACGCCATCAGCGGCAATCCGCGGGCCGAGGTGCGCGTGCGCACCGCGCCCGATGGCACCATCACCGGCGCCACCATCGCCAAGTCCAGCGGCAACAAGGCCTGGGACGATGCCGTCATCCGCGCCCTGCAAAAGACCGAGACGCTGCCGCGCGACATCGATGGCCGCGTTCCTTCGGACCTGGTCATTGGATTCCGCCCGCAGGACTGAACGGGCACAGGCCCTTCATCAAAAAGCCCCGCCGGTACCTGCCTGCGGGGCTTTTTCCATCTTGCGTTGTATGCAATCCGCCACGCGCCTGCGACTTCGCTTGCGGCACCGGCCGCTTGTCCCTAGCATCCCCGTCTTTGCCGCATTCGCGGCACCCGTCCACCATCGCAAAGGAGAGAACCCATGTCCCATTCGACACGTCCCTTTGCAGTCGTGCACGCTTGAAGCCCTAGCGCCTCCAGGCCACGCTGCAGACCTGATTCCCGGCCCCGCAAGAGGCCCGGCTTTCGGCTGCGCGTGCGCTTTTCCTGATGCCTGTCCATCGAGCTTGCGGCGACTGCCCATTGCGCATTCCGCATCTGCCGGAATGTGCCCCAAGCACTCGATCGAAAGCCATTCATGGGCAATTCCCTTTCGGACACCTACATTGAGGTGTTCGCCAACCGCGGCGTCTGGATTGAAGACGCCGCCATCCAACAACTTCACACAACGGCCCGCAACCTGGCCGGCATGCGCGCCGCCGTGGGCCTGCCCGACCTGCACCCGGGCCGGGGCTACCCGGTAGGGGCGGCCTTCTTTTCCGTGGGCCGCTTCTACCCGGCCCTGGTCGGCGGCGACATCGGCTGCGGCATGTCGCTGTACAGCACGGAGCTGGCGGCGCACAAGACCTCGGCCCCCAAGCTGGAAAAGGCGGTGGGCAACATCGACGGCCCCCTGCCCCAGGAACTGCTGGACGCCGTGGACATGCAGCAGCTGGAGCACATCGCCCAGGCCAGCGGCGTGGCCGACCTGGCGTATCTGCAGGACAGCCTGGGCACCATTGGCGGCGGCAACCACTTTGCCGAACTGCAGGTGGTGGACACGCTGTACGAGGACGGTGCGCTCGACAGGAAACGCGTGCACCTCATGGTGCACAGTGGCTCGCGCGGGCTGGGCGGCGCCATCCTGCGCGCCCATGTGGAGGCCTTCAGCCACGACGGCCTGGCCGCCAGCAGCGATGACGCCACGCAGTACCTGCGCCAGCACGCGGCCGCCATCGCCTTCGCCCAGCTCAACCGCGCCAGCATTGCGGCACGCCTGCTGCGCGCCCTGCGCACGCGCGGCCAGGCCCTGCTGGACATCACCCACAACCACGTGATCGCCCACCACTGGCGCGGCGAGGACGGCTTTTTGCACCGCAAGGGCGCCACGCCGGCCGACCAGGGGCTGGTGGTGATTCCGGGTTCGCGCGGCGACTACAGCTACCTTGTGCGGCCCGTGGCCGGGCGTGACGAGGCGCTGCACTCGCTGGCACACGGCGCGGGCCGCAAGTGGGCACGCACCGATTGCATGGGCCGCCTGCGCCCGCGCTTCACGCTGGACGAGCTGCTGCGCACCCAATTCGGCAGCGCCGTGGTCTGCGCCGACCGCGAACTGGTCTACGAGGAGGCCCCCCAGGCCTACAAGGACGTGGACTCCGTCGTCGCCAGCCTGCAGGAAGCCGGCCTGGTGCAACTGGTGGCGCGGCTGCGCCCCCTGCTGACCTACAAGAAGGGAGCCATGCAATGCTGCTGATCCAGCTGACTGCATCTCACGGCCCCGCCGAGTGCGAGCATGCCGTGCGCCTGACCCTGCGCGAGCTGCTGCGCGACTGCGCTGCGCGCGGCATCGCCGTGGACGTGCTGGAGGAAACACCCACGCCAGCCGGCTACAAGTCCGTGCTGCTGCGCTGCGACGGCGACACCGGCCTGCTTCACGGCACGCTGGGCGCCTGGCTGGGCACCATCCAGTGGGTCTTCGACAGTCCCCTGCGGCCCCATCACCCGCGCAGGAACTGGTTTGTTGCCGTGCAGAAGTGCGAGCCGCCCCGGCAGTTGCCGGCAGACGGCGAAATCGTCTTCCAGGCCTGCAAGGCCTCGGGCAAGGGCGGCCAACATGTCAACACCACGGACTCCGCCGTCCATGCCCTGCATGTGCCCAGCGGGATCTCGGTGAAGGTCATGAGCGAGCGCAGCCAGCACGCCAACAAGCGGCTGGCGCGCGAGCTGCTGGCCCTGAAGCTGGCGCGCCTCAACGCGCAGGGCGAGGGCCAGGCCCGGCGCACGCGCAGCCAGCAGCACTGGGAGGTGGAGCGCGGCAGCCCCGTGAAGGTGTTCCGCGCCTGAACGCCCGGGACTAACCCCTGGCGCACATGTAGATGCCCAGGGCCAGCAGGCCCAGCATCAGCACGCGCTTGAAAACCTGGGGCGACAGCGACTGGCGCAGCCGCTCGCCCCAGGCCATGCCGGCCAGGGCGGGCAGCAGCATCAGTGCGGAAACCAGGGCCGTGGCCCCCCAGCCCGTCCAGGACGAAGCGGCATGGCCCGGCCCCTGCGCCAGCGCCATGCCCGCGCCCAGCGCCAGCGTGGACACCGTGAAGCACAGGCCCATGGCCTGCATCAGCGCCTGCCGGCCCAGCGCCAGCGATTGCAAAAAGGCCACGGCCGGCACCACGAACACGCCGGTCAACGCCGTGATCCCGCCCGTCAACAGACCACACAACAGGCCCAGCCAGGCCTGATGCCTCTGCGGCAACTGCAGGCCCGGCCCCCACAGGCCCCACAGGGCATAAATAACCAGGGCCACGCCCAGCGCCGAGCGCGCCACGGCGGCCTCGCCCACCGGGCCCCACCACAGCATGCCGCCCACCGTGCCCGCGACAATGCCCAGCTGCATCCAGCCCAGGCGCCGCAGCAGAGGCCGCAGCGATGGCATAGGCCGCATCTGCACCACATTGGTCACCAGGGACGGCAGCAGCAGCCAGGCCGCCGCCTGCCCGGCCGGCATGAACAGCGCCAGCAGCGCCATGGACACCGTGGGCAGGCCCAGGCCCACCACTCCCTTGACGACACCGGCCAGCCCGAACACGGCCACCGCCGCCGCCAGCACCCACCACGCATCCCACATCACGGCCACCCTGCACTTTCACTGACTTGGCTCAGGCCTTTCCTGAACCTCATGGCGCCATGTTCGTGCACCATCGCAGGGATCACAATCGGGAATCTTCAAACCAAGGCTCAGGCATGGCCTGATCCTTCAGCACCACAGTCCATGCGATTCGACCTCACCGACCTGCAGCTGTTCGTCCATATCCTCGACTGCGGCACGCTCACGGCGGCGGCCGGGCGCGCGCACATGACCCTGGCCTCGGCCAGCGAGCGCGTGCGCGGCATGGAGGCGCAACTGGGCTGCGCCCTGCTCGCGCGCCAGGCACGCGGCGTGCGGCCCACGGCGGCCGGCCACACGCTGGGCCAGCATGCGCGTGACGTTCTGGCACGAATGCAACGCCTGCGCGGCGACATGGCCGAGTACGGCGCGGGCCTGGCCGGGCATGTGCGCGTATGCGGCAACACCTCGGCCGTGAGCGAGCACCTGCCGCTGGCCGTGGCCGGATTCCTGCGCAACCATCCGCGCGTGGCGCTGGAGCTGCAGGAATGCCGCAGCGCCGAAGTGCTGGACCGGCTGCGCCAGGGCCTGTGCGACATCGGCGTGGCCAGCGATGCCCAGGACCTGCGCGGCCTGCAGGCCACGCCCTGGCGCCCCGACCCGCTGGTGGCCGTGCTGCCGCGCGCCCACCGCCTGGCCCGGCGCAAACGGCTGGCCTTGCAGGACCTGCTGACCGAAGACTGGGTAGGCCTGCCGCACGATGCCGCCCTGCAGGTGCTGGTGCGCCAGCAGGCCGCCTTGCTGGAAGGGCCGTCAGGAGGGCAGTTGCGCTGGCGCGCCCAGCTGCAGCACCTGGACAGCATCTGCCAGTTGGTGGGCCAGGGCGTGGGCGTGGCCGTCATGCCCACCGCCGCCGCGCAGCGCCTGGCCCCGGCCAGCGGCGCCCGCGCCGTGCCCTTGAGCGATGCCTGGGCCCGGCGCCAGCTGCTGCTGTGCACGGCCCGGGAAGACCAGTTGCCCGCCCATGCAAGGCAGTTGCTGGTGCATCTGAAAGGACTGGGCCTGGCGGAGCCATAGCGAACCGTGTTGGAAAGCGCGATGCGGGACAATACGGGGATCATGACCCTCAAAGCCCCCGAACTGCTGCTGCCGGCCGGCTCGCTCGACAAGATGCGTGCGGCCTACGACTTTGGCGCCGATGCCATCTACGCCGGGCAACCCCGCTACAGCCTGCGCGCACGCAACAACGAATTCCGCCTCGAACAGATCGCCCAGGGCATCTCCGAGGCGCATGCGCGGGGCAAGAAATTCTTCGTCACCAGCAACCTGATCGCCCACAACGACAAGGTGCGCACCTATATCCGCGACATCGAGCCCGTGATCGAGTGCAAGCCCGACGCGCTGATCATGGCCGACCCCGGCCTGATCATGATGGTCAAGGAAAAGTGGCCCGAGACCGAGGTGCATCTCTCGGTGCAGGCCAACACCACCAACTGGGCCACGGTGAAGTTCTGGCAGAAGGCCGGCGTCTCGCGCATCATCCTGTCGCGCGAGCTGTCGCTGGACGAGATCGAGAAGATCCGCCAGGAATGCCCGGACATGGAGATCGAGGTCTTCGTGCACGGCGCGCTGTGCATCGCCTACTCGGGCCGCTGCCTGCTGTCGGGCTACTTCAACCGGCGCGATCCCAACCAGGGCACCTGCACCAATGCCTGCCGCTGGGACTACAAGACGCATGACGCGGCCGTGGATCCCAATACCGGCGAGGCCCTGGCCCAGACCATGGAGCAGGACTTCAGCTTCGAGAAGGCCCGCGAGGAAGCCGACAGCCAGTTCACCAGCACCTGCGGCGACGGCGCGCGCCACCCCAAGGCCGAGCAGGTCTACCTGCTGGAGGAAAAGGGCCGCCCCGGCGAGCTGATGCCCATCATGGAAGACGAGCACGGCACCTACATCATGAACTCCAAGGACCTGCGCGCCGTGGAGCATGTGGAGCGCCTGGTGAAGATCGGCGTGGACTCGCTCAAGATCGAGGGCCGCACCAAGAGCCTGTACTACGTGGCCCGCACGGCCCAGGTCTACCGCCGCGCCATCGACGATGCCGTGGCCGGCCGCCCCTTCAACCCGCACCTGATCACCGAGCTCGAAGGCCTGGCCAACCGTGGCTACACGGGCGGCCTGCTGGAGCGCCGTCCCTCGCAGGACTACCAGAACTACGAGACCGGCCACTCGGTGCTGCAGCGCAGCCACTTCGTGGGCGAGGTGCGCAGCTATGCCGACGGCATGGCCGAGGTGGAGACCAAGAACCGCTTCTCGGTGGGCGATACGCTGGAGATCATCCACCCGCAGGGCAACCGCCAGGTGCTGCTGGAGAAGATGTTCAACCTCGACGGCGAACCCGTGCAGGTCGCCCAGGGCAACCCGATCCGCGTGCGCATTCCGCTGGATGCGCCGGCCGAGGGTGCGCTGATCTCGCGCCTGCTGTGAAGCCGGGGCGCAGGCCGCCCTGCCCTCCTTGCCCGTGATTTTTTCCTGGCGGCTGTCCAGGGCCATTGCTGCAATGGCCTGGAGCGGCCGCCGTTCCTTTCATTCCTCATTTCTGCACTGCCATGGACATCGTCGTCAACGAAGAACTCAAGGCCTACATCGACCCGCTGACCCCCGATGAACTCGACGCGCTGGAGCGCAGCATCGTGGCCGAAGGCTGCCGCGACGCGCTCGTGCTCTGGAACGACCTGCTCATCGACGGCCACAACCGCTACGCCATCTGCCAAAAGCACGGCCTGCCCTTCAACACCGTGCAGGCCACGCAGTTCAAGAACATGGACGACGTGCACCTGTGGATGATCGACCAGCACCTGGGCCGCCGCAGCGTGTCCGACTTCCAGCGCGGCGTGCTGGCGCTGCGCAAGCGCGAGATCATTGCCACGCGCCGCTCGGCCGCCGCCGCGGCCGTGATGGCCGCCAAGGCCGATGCGCCCCAGGCCGAGGGTGAAGCCCCCTGGGAAGGCGAGACCGACCCCGTGGTCGCCGCCGCCCTGGCCAGCGTGGCCAAGGTGCCCGACGAGGCCCTGGACACGCGCGAAGCCCTGGCCCGCGTGGCCCGCCTGTCCAGCAGCCAGGTCAAGCTGATCGAGACCATCCAGCAAAAGGCCGCGCCCGAAGTGGTGGCCGCCGTGCGCTCGGGCGACATCTCGCTGAGCACCGCCGCCGTGGTCGCCAGCCTGCCCGTGGACGAGCAGCAGGCCGTGGCCGCCGCAGGCGCCGACGAACTCAAGCAGGCCGCCAAGCGCGTGCGCGATGCCAAGAAAAAGTCCAAGGCCGCCAAGCCCGAAGCTGAAGCGGCCGACGGCGAAGGTGCGGCCGTGACCGCCTCACCCGAGGAGCTGCAGCAGCGCGTGAACGAACTCGAAGCCGAGAACGAGCGCCTGCGCCAGCAGATCAAGGCGCTGCAGGAACTGCTGGCCGAGCAAGGCTGAAGCGGCGCCCGCACCCAAGCACGCACGCCGCCATGACGCGCTACCAGGAGCTGGCCGACGATATCGAGGCATCCATCACCGCAGGCGTTCTGTGCCCAGGTGACAAGCTGCCCTCGGTGCGCCAGACCAGCGAGCGGCGCGGCGTCAGCGCCTCCACCGTCTTCCAGGCCTACTACCTGCTGGAGGCGCGCGGCTTGGTGCGCGCGCGCGAGCGATCGGGCTACTTCGTGGCCCAGCGCCCGCGCAGCGCGCCGCCCGAGCCTACCGAGCCGTCTTCGCCCGAAGGCGACAGCTTTGCCGTGGTCGATGTGAGCGAGCGCGTGTTCGAGGTGCTGGAGTCAGCCATGGACCGCGATGTCGTGCCCCTGGGCTCGGCCTTTCCCTCGCCGGGCCTGTTCCCGCTGCGCCGCCTGGGCCAGTGCCTGGCGCATGCCGCGCGCGAGGCCGACCCACGCAGCGCCATCGACGACCTCACGCCCGGCAGCCTGGCGCTGCGCCGCCAGATCGCACGCCGCTACCTGGCCGACGGCCTGGCGCTGACGCCAGCCGATCTGGTCATCACCAACGGCGCGCTGGAGGCTCTGAACCTGTGCCTGGCCGCCGTCACGCGGCCCGGCGGCGCCGTGGTCATAGAGTCGCCCTGCTTCTATGGCGCGCTGCAGGCGCTGGAGCGCATGGGCCTGTCGGCCATCGAGGTGCCCACCCATCCGGGCGAGGGCATGGACCTGAACGCGCTGGAGTCAGCACTGCAGCGCCACCGGCCCCAGGCCATCTGGCTGATGACCTGCTTTCAGAACCCGCTGGGCAGCCTCATGCCAGAGGCGCGCAAACGCGCACTGGTGGAGCTGGTCACGCGCCACCGCGTGCCGCTGATCGAAGACGACGTGTACGGCGAGCTGTACTTCGGAGAGCGCCGCCCGCCGCCGGCCAAGACCTTCGACACCGAAGGCTGGGTGCTGCACTGCAGCTCGTTCTCCAAATGGCTGGCGCCGGGCTGGCGCACGGGCTGGGCCGCCCCCGGGCGCTTCACGCGCGCCGTGGCCCGGCAAAAGCTCACCACCACGCTGGCCACGAATGCACCCACCCAGCAGGCGCTGTCCGACTACCTGGAAAGCGGCGGCGCCGACCGCCACCTGCGCCGCCTGCGCCAGAGCCTGGCCCTGCAGCGGGACCACATGGCATCGGCCATTGCCCGCCACTTTCCACAAGGCACGCGGGCCACGCGGCCCGAGGGCGGCTACTTCATGTGGATAGAGCTGCCGCCGTACTGCAATGCGCTGGCCCTGCACCGCGCGGCGCTGGCGCGCGGCATCAGCGTGGCGCCGGGGCCGATCTTCTCGGCCTCGCAGGCCTTCGGCCACTGCCTGCGGCTGAACTACGGCCATGACTGGAGCGACGAGACCGGGCAGGCCCTGGCCACGCTGGGCGAACTGGCCCGCGCAATGCAGCCCCTTCCAACAGCAAAAGCAGCAAGGTAAGCGCCCGCTGCGCTGGCAGCACCTGCTGCGCTGTAGCGCCCGGGCAACGCGGCCCGGCACAGCTGCTGTCAGCCTGGTGCCGAGCTGGATGATTCTCATTTAGACTCGCACCCCGAACCGGCATCGCCGCCATGCATGCTGACCGGTCCTTGTCTCCTGCTTCCGCCTCGCCCGCCGCCACGCGTCCTGCAGCCTGCCAGCCGACCCTTCAGCGCTGCACCAATCCCAGAGGCACAAAGGAAGTTTTCCATGGTTTCCAGCAATCACTGCGCCACGCTCACACGCTGCGCGGCCGCTGTCGCCGCCGCCCTGCTGTCGCTGCAGGCGTCGGCACAGGCGCCATCCCCCACCACCACCGCACCCGAGGCCGGCCTGTCCGCCATCACCGTCACGGGCAACTGGCTGGACAACCCCACCGAGGAAAAGGTGCTGGACCATGCCGGCGCGCGCACCATCGTCGAACGGGCACGCATCGAGGAAACCGGCTCCTCCAGCCTGCGCGACGTGCTGCGCCTGGTGCCCGGCGTGCAGGTGCAGGACAGCAACGGCACGGGCGGCAGCGACGTGTCGCTGAACATCGGCGTGCGCGGCCTGACGGCACGCCTGTCGCCGCGCTCGTATGTGCTGATGGACGGCGTGCCCGTCTCCTACGCGCCCTACGGCCAGCCCCAGCTGTCGCTGGCGCCCGTGTCGCTGGGCAACCTGGAGTCGGTGGACGTGATCCGCGGCGCGGGCTCGGTGCGCTACGGCCCCCAGAACGTGGGCGGCATCATCAACTTCGTCACGCGCGCCATTCCCAAGACCTTCGCGGCCGAGGCCTCGGTGGGCACCGAGATCTACAGCCACGGCGGCAATGCCAAGACCACGCCCAGCCTCTTCGTGGGCGGCACCAACGAATCCGGCCTGGGCCTGGCCCTGCTGTACTCGGGCACGCATGGCGACGGCTGGCGCGCAGGCAATGACAAGACCGACATCGACGACATCCTGCTCAAGGGCGCCTACCGCATCTCGGCCCAGGACGACATCGCCGTCTCACTGCACCACTTCGAGGGCTCGGGCCGCATGCCCGGCGGCCTGACCACGGCGCAGTACGCGGCCGACCCGTTCCAGTCCACGCGCTCCTACGACAGCTTCGACGGCCGCCGCACCGATGCCTCGTTCAAGTACAACCACAAGGACGGGCGCAACAACTTCGAGGTGCTGGGCTACTACGTGGACTCGTTCCGCGGCAGCTACATCGAGCAGGACAACGCCAACCAGCGTCGCCTGACGGCCGCGCCGCGCAGCTACCACTACTTCGGCATCGAGCCGCGCTACTCGCGCCTGTTCGAGACCGGCTCCGTGGTGCAGGAAGTCAGCGTGGGCTACCGCTACCTCAAGGAAAGCAGCTCCGAGGTCGCGCTGCGCACCGCCTACTACAACCCAGCCACCATGGCCAACGCGATGGCCCTGCCGATCACGCCCTACCAGACCAGCCAGGGCGGCACCACGGCCCATGCCTTCTATATCGATGACCGCATCGACATCGGCAACTGGACCATCACGCCCGGCGTGCGCTACGAACGCATCAACTCCTTCAACAACGTCAGCAACCTGGGCGCCGATGGCAGCACCGTCACCAGCCAGCTGTTCCCCAAGGCCGATGCAAGCGAGTTCCTGCCCACGCTGTCCGTGCTCTACCGCATGAATGCGCAGTGGTCGCTGTTCGCCAACGCGGGCAAGTCCTTTGGCCCGCAGCAGTACGCGCAGCTGGCCCAGACCGAGCGCGGCCTGCATCCCGAATCGGCCAAGACCTATGAGGTGGGCACGCACTACAACAGCCCGGCGCTGAACGCCGAGCTGACGCTGTTCAACATCGACTTCGACAAGGAACTGCTGCTGACCCGCGTGGGCGTGGACGGCATCTGGACCGACCTGGGCGCCACGCGCCACCGCGGCATCGAGTCCTCGCTGCGCTACGACCTGGGCCAGTGGAATGCCGCGCTCAAGGGACTGACGGCGGGTGTGTCCTATACCTATACCGAGGCCGTCTCGCGCGCCGGCGATTTCGCGGGGCGCGACCTGCCGCTGTACTCGCGCCACACGGGCCAGCTGTGGGCGCGCTATGCGCTGGGGCAGTGGACGCTGAATGCGGACCTGGCCGCGCAATCGAAGCAGCGCTCTCCGGGGTCGGGCACGCAGTATGTGACGCAGGAAGATGCTGCGGGGCGGCTGGGTGATATCCCCGGGTTTGCGACCGTGGGCCTGCGTGCGGGCTATGACTTTGGCAAGTCGCTGAGCAATCTGCGGGTGGCCGTGGGGGTCAAGAATCTGTTCGATCGCAGGTACTACACGCGGTCTACGGATAACAACGGGGGCAAGTATGTGGGGATGCCTCGGACGTTGTATGTGCAGGGGACGTTGCCGTTCTGAGGCTGCTATTGCAGGGGCCTGATCTTTTTGGTCCCTGCCGGGTGGTATTTTTCTGAGGCCGGGTCTCGGCCCGGCAGCCGACTGCCCTTTCTTGATTCGCCAAGAAAGGTCAGATCAAAGAAGGCGACCC
>NZ_BCZP01000030.1 GCF_001598795.1 Delftia acidovorans NBRC 14950
GCCACGAAGGGCGCCATGTCGGCAAAGCTTTCGATCAGGTGGGGCAAGACGGTCTCCGGCCGCAGCCGGCCCATGCCTGCTGCGGCGAATCCCGGATTCTGTAAAGCCGCCAGCCCTGCGGCAACGAAGCAAAACGCATATGCAAGCGCCCTGCATGCACAAGCCGAACGGGCCGATCAAGCCGTTCAGGCGTTCAGGCGGACGTCACAGGGCCCTCAGGACTGCGCCATGCGCTGCGCGAGAAAGTCCAGGAAGGCCGTGATGCGCGCGGCCAGCGCCGTGTTGCGGTAGTAGACGGCGTGGATGGGCTGGCGCTGCTGCACGGTCTCGCGCGCCAGCACCTGCACCAGCTCGCCCTGGGCGCGATCGCGCACGGTCATGAAGTCGGCCAGGCAGACCACGCCCTGGCCGGCCAGGGCCAGCTGGCGCATGGTCTCGCCGCTGGAGGCCGTGAGCTGGGGCGCGGCATCCCAGCGGTCGCCGCCCTCGGGCGTGCGCAGCGGCCAGTGGTTCAGGCCGGGCACCTGGCTGTTGCCAATGCGCTGGTGGCGCGCCAGCGCGGCCACGCTCGCCACGGGACCATGGGCCTGCAGGTAGGCGGGGCTGGCCAGCACGCGCAGCACGCTGTGGCACAGCAGCCGCGCATGCAGCGTGGAATCGCGCAGCTCGCCGATGCGGATGGCGATGTCGGTGCGCTGGGCCAGCAGGTCGATGTGCAGGTCATCGGTGTTCAGCTCCAGCGTGATCAGCGGATAGAGCGCGCGGAACTCGCCGACCAGCGGCACGATGGCATGCAGCATGAAGGGCGAGGCCGCGTTGACGCGCAGCAGCCCGGCCGGCGCCTGGCGCCGCGCGGCCAGCTCCTCCTCGGCCGCGTCCAGAGCCTGCAGCACCTCGCGCGCGCGGGCCAGGAAGCGCTCGCCTTCCTCGGTCAGTTCCAGGCTGCGTGTGGTGCGCCGCACCAGGGTGGTGGCCAGTTTTTTCTCCAGGCGGGACAGGCTGCGGCTGATGCCCGAGGTGGTCTGTCCCAACTGCTCGGCCGCCGCCGTGATGCTGCCGCAGTCGATCACGGCGCGAAAGGCCTGCAACTCGTCCAGGGTGGTTTTCATGGGGCGCCAGCTTGGCGCAATTGTTGCTGCAGCGTCAAATATTTTCTGCAGATACCAGGCTTTATCTGCAAGCGTTAACCCGCCAGACTGCAGTCTTCGGGGCGTGGTTCCGCGCCTTGTTTGCTTTTTTGAAAGACCTGCATGACATCGACTGCCTCTCTCGCTTCCGTGGTGCCCGCGTTCGGCCTGGGCACCTTCCGCCTCAAGGATGAGGTGGTGCGCCACTCCGTGGGCCAGGCCCTGGAGGTGGGCTACCGCGCCATCGACACCGCCCAGATCTACGGCAATGAGGCCGATGTGGGTGCCGCCATCGCCGCCAGCGCCGTGTCGCGCGATCAGCTATTCCTCACCACCAAGATCTGGACCGAGAACCTGTCCGCCGACGCGCTGATCCCCAGCCTGGAGCGCAGCCTTGAAGCCCTGCGCACCGACCATGTGGAGCTGACGCTGATCCACTGGCCCTCGCGCAGCGTGCCGCTGGAGGACAGCCTGGGCGCGCTCATGCGCGCCAGGGAGCAGGGGCTGACGCGCCACATCGGCGTGTCCAACTTCAACATCGCGCTGCTGCAGCAATCCATCGCCGCCGTGGGCGCCGCGAACATCGCCACCAACCAGATCGAACTGAGCCCCTATCTGCAAAACCGCGCCGTCACCGACTTCGCACGCCAGCAGGGCATTCACACCACCTCGTACATGACGCTGGGCTACGGCAAGCTGCTGGCCGATCCCGTGCTGGCCGACATTGCCGCCGCCCACGGCGCCACGCCCGCCCAGGTGGCGCTGGCCTGGGCCATGGCCATGGGCTATGCCGTCATTCCCTCGTCCACCCAGCGCGCCCACCTGCAGGCCAACCTGGACAGCTGCCAGCTGGTGCTGGGCGCTGAAGAAATGCAGCGCATCGCCGCGCTGGAACGCGGCGACCGCCAGGTCAGCCCAGACGGCCTGGCTCCCGCCTGGGATTGAACGGGGTGCTGTGATCGGGGGCCTGCGCGGCCCGGCGAGCTTTGACCTGGAGCAACGCAATGGTGACCCTAGGGGTAGTACTAGGGTTATCACAGTATCGAACGACCGTGCTTTTTATGAGAATGCACGATTAGTCGAGACAACCAGGAGACAAGCAGCATGAGTGACCGCCCATGGCTGGGTGCCTATCCGGCAGGTGTGCCCGCCGACATCGATCCCTCCCAATACCCCTCGCTGGTGGCCCTGATGGAGGAGGCCTTCAGCCGCTACGCGGACCGTGTGGCCTATTCCTTCATGGGCAAGGAGCTGACCTACTCGCAGGTCGATGCGCAAAGCCGCGCCTTCGCTGCCTATCTGCAAAGCCTGGGCCTGGCGCGCGGCGACCGCGTGGCGCTGATGATGCCCAACGTGCCCCAGTACCCCGTGGCCGTGGCCGCCGTGCTGCGCGCCGGTTTCGTGGTGGTCAACGTCAACCCGCTGTACACGGCGCGCGAGCTGGAGCACCAGCTCAAGGACTCGGGCGCCAAGGCCATCGTCATCATCGAGAACTTCGCCCATACGCTGCAGGCCTGCAAGGCTGCCACTCCGGTGCAGCACATGGTGTTGTGCACCATGGGCGACCAGCTGGGCATGCTCAAGGGCGCCATCGTCAATTACGTGGTGCGCAAGGTCAAGAAGCTGGTGCCGCCGTTTTCGCTGCCTGGGGCAGTGCGCTTCAACGACGCGCTGGCCAAGGGCATGCGCTCGCCCTTCCAGGCGCCGCAGTTGCAGGCCTCCGACATGGCCCTGCTGCAGTACACGGGCGGCACCACGGGCGTCAGCAAGGGCGCGGTGCTGCTGCACAGCAACATCATCGCCAACGTGCTGCAGTCCGAGGCCTGGAACCAGCCCGCCATGGGCAAGGTGCCGGCCGGCGAGCAGCCCACCAGCATCTGCGCGCTGCCGCTGTACCACATCTTCGCCTTCACGGTGAACATGATGCTGTCCATGCGCACGGGCGGCAAAACCATCCTGATTCCCAATCCGCGCGACCTCAAGGCCACGCTCAAGGAACTGTCCACGCAGCGCTTTCACAGCTTCCCGGCCGTGAGCACGCTGTTCAACGGCCTGGCCAACCACCCGGACTTCAATACCGTGGACTGGTCGCACCTGAAGGTCTCGGTCGGCGGCGGCATGGCGGTGCAAAGCGCCGTGGCCCAGCTGTGGCTGCAAAAGACCGGCTGCCCCATCTGCGAGGGCTACGGCCTGTCGGAGACCAGTCCCTCGGTCAGCTGCAACCCCGTCAACTCCACCGAGTTCTCGGGCACCATCGGCGTGCCCCTGCCCAGCACCTGGATGAAGCTCGTCGATGACGAAGGAAACGACGTGACCACCATCGGCGAGCGCGGCGAGGTCGCCATCAAGGGCCCGCAGGTCATGGCCGCCTACTGGCAGCGCCCCGACGAAACCGCCAAGGTCTTCACCGCCGACGGCTACTTTCGCACCGGCGACATCGGCACCATGGACGAGCGCGGCTACTTCAAGATCGTGGACCGCAAGAAGGACATGGTCCTGGTCAGCGGCTTCAACGTCTATCCCAACGAAGTGGAGGACGTGGTCTCCAACTGCCCCGGCGTGCTCGAATGCGCTGTGGTCGGCGTGCCCGACGAGAAGACCGGCGAGGCCGTCAAGCTGGTCATCGTGCGCAGGGACGACAGCCTTACCGAGCAGGCCGTGCGCGATTTCTGCCACGACAACCTCACGGGCTACAAGCGGCCCCGCGTGATCGAATTCCGCACCGAACTGCCCAAGACCCCGGTCGGCAAGATCCTGCGCCGGGAGCTGCGCGACAGCAAGTAACGCAGGCGGCTTGCCGTGTTTGCAAAGAGGCGCTGCGGCGCCTCTTTTCATTGGGAGGGAACACGTCTTCAGAACACGCCCAGACCCGCCAGGACCAGCGCCGCCAGCGCCACGGCCGCCGCATTGAGGCAGGCCAGCGCAAAGCCGAAGCGCACCAGCTCGCCCTCTTCCTGCGCGGTGGTCCGTGCCAGGCCCAGCACCAGCATCACGACGGACAGGGAGCCCAGCGCCGCATGCCCGGCGGCGCTGTTGTGCACGGCGGCCAGCAGCAGGCGCGAGGACTCGGGCAGCAGGGCGATGGCGGGCATGAAGATCGCGTTGCCGCCCACATTGGAGCCCGTCATGTAGCCGGCCAGCGCACCGAAGGCCGCCACGATGGGCGCCAGGGCCGCAGGCGCCAGCTCGGCCAGCAGCTGCACCAGGCCGGACAGGAAACCGGCCTTGACCATCATCTGGGACATGGCCAGGAAGAAGAAGATGGTCAGCAGCGGGCGCTTGGCGCGGGCGGCCAGAGCACCAGCCAGGGCAACGCCACGGCCGGCCCCGCGCGCCAGCAGCAGTGCCAGCACCAGGGTCAGCGCCACGCCCGGGGAGGCCAGAGGCTTCCAGGCCACCTGGGCGCCCTGCACGATCCAGCGCTGGTCCCACTGCGTGGCCAGGGCCAGCAGCTTGAGCAGCACGATGGCAAGGGCGAGCGCCAGATACGGCCAGGCCTGTCGCGGCCAGCCGGGTGCCGCCTGGGCCGTGCCGCGCAGCAGCAGCGCGCGCACCAGCATGCCCAGCGCCACGGCAAAGCCCGCGCCCACGCCCGCCACCTCGGGGCCCAGCCAGCGGCTGATGCCATGCAGCACGCCCACGAACAGCAGGCCGAAGCCGCCCAGCAGCAGCCAGGCCCGCGCACCGCGCTCGCCGGCCAGCTGCAGGGACAGGGCGCCCAGCACCAGGAACACCGGCGCGCTGGTCAGCGAGGACACAGCGGCCAGCGCGACCGCGTCCACATGGGCCAGCGAGGCACCGATCACCGTGGCCAGGCCCAGCGTGCCCCAGGGCATGATGGCCATGCCCGCCAGCGCCATGCGCAGCGCGGCGCGCCGCTCGAACAGGCTCAGCAGCAGCGGCACGGTGGCGATCAGCGACACGCCAAAGCCCGTCATTGCCTCCAGCAGTGGCGCCAGGCCCAGCACGATGAACACCACCTGATCGGCCGGCCCCAGGCCCAGCGAGCGCACCCACTGGCTCAGCGCCTGGTTGACACCCATGCGTTCGATGAGGATCACGAAACCCAGGCCCGGCACGATCACGAAGGCTGTGCTCAGGAACAGCACGGCCGTGTCGCGCGCAGCGGCCAGCGCCGCCCCCGCAGGCGCGGCACTGGCGGCCAAGCCGGTCTCGGCCAGCCACAGCAGGGCGACCAGCGCGGCCCCGGCCAGGGCCGCCTGCACGGGCGGGCGGCGCAGCAGCATGAGCATGGACATCACAAGAAACACGGGAGACAGGTGGAGCAGGGTGGCCATGGGATGGGCTTTCTCGGCAGGCAGGTCCGCATGCAAAGGATGCGGAAAACGACGAAATACTATTTCGCGGCACCTGTTTTTTGGTCTCTGAATTGGGGGTGTTTGCGAGAAAATTTCTCACCCTCCAAAAGTCCTCGCTTCCCATGACCAAGCACACCGCCCACCCTGCTCACCTGGCCGACCTGGACGGCTTCGACCGCGCCATCCTGGCCATCGTCCAGCGCGACAGCACTGTGCCGCTGCGCCTGCTGGCCGAGCAGGTCAACCTGTCCACGGCCGCCGTGCAGCGCCGCCTCAAGCGCATGCAGGCCGAAGGCGTGATCACCGGCCAGGCCGCCACCGTGGACCCCACGCGCGTGGGCCGGCCCATCACCATCATCGTGGAGGTCATGACCGAGCGCACCAGCATCGACGCGCTCAACGCCATGAAGTCGCACTTCGCCGTGCCCGAGGTCCAGCAGTGCTACTACGTCACGGGCGAGGTGGACTTCGTGCTCGTCCTCACCGTGGCCACCATGCAGGAGTACGAGGCCCTGGCGCGGCGCCTGTTTGCCGAGAACCCCAACGTCAAATGGTTCAAGACCATCGTGGCGCTGGACCGCGTGAAGGTCGGGCTGGAAATTCCCTGCGAGTGAAGGCCCTTTGGCGCAATCTTGACAGCCGCGAAACGGCCGCCTACATTGAATGGAATGATCGTTCCAATTCAATGAGCCACCATGCGCACCAAGGACTTCGACCCCGATGACATCGCAGACGCCGCCATGCAGGTGTTCTGGCAGCGCGGTTACGCGGCCACCTCGGTGCAGGACCTGGTGGACGGCACGGGCCTGTCGCGCAGCAGCCTGTACGGCACCTTCGAGAACAAGCAGGGGCTGTTCCAGCATGCGCTGCGCCGCTATGAGGCCGTGACCACCTCCAACGTGGAACTGCTGTCCGGACCGGGACGCGCCCGGGACTTGGTGCGGCAGCTGCTGCTGCGCATCGTGCAGGACGAATTGAGCGATGCCGGGCGCCGTGGCTGCCTGGTCGCCAATGCCGCGCTGGAGCTGGCCGGCCATGACGAGGCCGTGGCCGAGAGGGTGGCCGGCAACTTCCAGCGCCTGCAAAAGGCGCTGGAAAAGCTCATCCTGCGCGGCCAGCAGGAAGGCGATATCACCGACAGCAAAAAGCCGCGCGCCCTGGCGCGCTTCGTCCTGAACACCGTGCAGGGACTGCGCGTGCTGGGCAAGGGCAGCAGCGCGCCGCAGCGCCGCCAGTGCCTGATGGATGTGGTCGACGTGGTCGACATGGCGCTGCAGGCGCAATAGCCGGCCACCCGCCACCCGCCGCCCGCATGTCGTGCCGTTGCGGGTTTTTATTTTCCTTGAATTGGAATGATCGTTCCAGTAATCCGGATTTCAGTTTTCCGTGTCTGTTTCACTCTCTCATCACCCTGGAGTTCTCATGCATTCAAACCTTCAAACCACCATTGCCGTGCTCGGCACGGGCCTGATCGGTGCGCCCGTCGCGCGCAACCTGCAACGCAAGGGCTTCACCGTCCGCGCCTGGAACCGGACGGCCGCCAAGGCCCAGGCCCTTGCGGCCGACGGCGTTCAGGCCTGTGGCGATGCGGCCGACGCCGTGCGTGGCGCCCGCATCGTCGTCACTGTGCTCAAGGACGGGCCGGCCGTGCTGCAGGCCATGCAGGCTGCAGCGCCAGCATTGCAGCCGGGCACACTGTGGCTGCAATTGAGCACGGTGGGTGTGGACGCCATCGCGCCGCTGGCGCAGTTCGCCGATCGGCATGGCCTGGTGTTCTACGACTGCCCCGTTCAGGGCACGCGCCAGCCGGCCGAGCAGGGCCAGCTGGTCATCCTGGCCGCAGGCCCGCTGGCGCAGCGCGGCCAGGTGCAGCCGGTGTTCGATGCCATTGGCAAACGCAGCCTGTGGATTGCGCAGCAGGCAGGCGCCGCCAGCCGGCTCAAGCTGGCGCTCAACCACTGGGCCTTCGCACTCACGCATGGCCTGGCCGAAAGCCTGGCGCTGGCCAAGGGGCTGGACATAGAGCCGGCCCTGGTGGTCGATGCCGTCACGGGCGGGCCCATGGACAGCGGCTTCTTCCAGGCCAAGGCCGCTGCCATGCTGTCAGGCCGCTACGACGCCAGCTTCACCGTGGCCAATGCCGTCAAGGACGCTCAACTGGTGGCCGATGCCGCCGCCGGCGCAGGCCTGCTGCTGGATGGTGCCCAGGCCGGGCTGCGCCGCTTCGAGCGCGCGCTGGCCGCCGGGCATGGCGACAAGGACATGGCGGCATCCCACCTGGCATCCCATCCAGCTTCCCATGCCTGAGATGCGCAGCGAGGAAAAGGCAATGAACCAGCCCATGGACACCTCTGGCGACACAGGCCTGCCGCTGGGCAGGCTGCTGGCCCTGGCGATGGCAGGCTTTCTGGCCATCATGACCGAGACCCTGCCGGCCGGCCTGCTGCCGCAGATCGGCACGGGACTGGCAGTGTCCGAAGCCATGGCCGGCCAGATGGTCACGCTGTACGCGCTGGGTTCGGTACTGGCCGCCATTCCCGTCGTGGTCGCCACGCGCAGCCTCAGGCGCCGGCCGCTGTTCATGGCGGCGGTGGGCGGGCTGCTGCTGTTCAACAGCCTCACTGCGCTGTCCGACCACTACGGCCTGACTCTGGTCGCCCGCTTTGCCGCAGGCATGGCTGCCGGCGTGATCTGGGGGCTGGTGGCCGGCTATGCGCGGCGCATGGTGCCGCCGCATCTGCAGGGGCGTGCACTGGCCGTGGCGGGTGTGGGCCAGCCGTTGGCCCTGGCGGCCGGCGTGCCGCTGGGCGCCTGGCTGGGCAGCCTGTTCGATTGGCGCGGCGTGTTCTGGGCGCTGTCCGCGCTTTGCCTGCTGCTGCTGGCCTGGGTGCGGCTGGGTGTGCCGGATTACGCCGGGCAGACGGCGCACCAACGTCAGCCCGTGGCGCGCATCCTGCTCGTGCCCGGCGTGCGTCCCGTGCTGCTGGCGCTGTTCGGCTGGATGCTGGCCCACAACATGCTCTACACCTTCATCGCGCCGTTCCTGGCTTCGGCGGGTCTGGGGCAAAGGGTGGATGGGGTGCTGCTGCTGTTCGGCCTTGCGGCCATTGCCGGCATCTGGCTCACGGGCCTGCTGGTGGACCGCTGGTTGCGCGCACTCACCGTGCTGAGCCTGGCCTTGTTTGCCGTGTCTGCGCTGGTGCTGGGGCTGGCCGGGCAGTCGGCCGTGGCCGTTCTGATCGGGGTTGCGGCCTGGGGGCTGAGCTTTGGCGGCGCACCCACGCTGCTGCAGACCGCGCTGGCCGACGCGGCAGGCGAGGGCGCCGACGTGGCCCAGTCCATGCTGGTGACGGTCTTCAACATGGCCGTGGCGAGCGGCGGCGTGGCCGGCGGACTGCTGCTGGGCTGGCGGGGTGCCTCCGCCTTGCCCTGGGCGCTGGCGGTGTTGGCACTGGCCTGCCTGTCCGTGGTCTGGCCGGCCAGCCATGCGGGCTTTCGGCCTGGGCGGCGCAGCATGGCTGCCTGAGGCACTGCCATCACTGTTCCCTCAACAGACGGGCCGCAAAGGGGCCACATGCCGCTGCGCATGTGGCCCTTGTTGCGTGCGATCAATCTTCCTATAATTGTTTTACCCCATGAACTGTGATTCATGGATAAAACAAATGGCGCCTTCCCCGCCATGATCCACCGACGTTGATGGAGAGACACATGTCCGAATCCGCTCAGAACACGCCCCGCACCTGGGATCAGCCCGAAGGCTCCAGCTTCGAACAATGGATGGAGTCGCGCGTGGCGCGGTTTTCCACGCGCAAGTACGACTTCGACGCGCTGAAGTTCCAGGCCGACTTCGACCCCAAGTACCGCCGTGGCCAGATGCGCTACATCGGCACGGGCGGCACGGGCGTGGCTGCGGACAGCAACACCATCCCGTCCGAGAACTTCACCTTCTCCACCATGGTCATCCCGGCCGGCAATGAAGGCCCCTCGCACCTGCACACCGATGTGGAGGAAGTCTTCTTCCTGATCCGCGGCAAGCTCAAGCTCGTGCTGGAGAAGGACGGCCAGCGCTTCGAGACCATCCTCACCGACCGCGACGTGGTCTCCGTGCCGCCCGGCGTGTACCGCGAGGAAATCAACATCGGCGACGAAGACGCGCTGATGTGCGTGATGCTGGGCGCCAAGAAGCCCATCACGCCCACATACCCGCCCGAGCACCCTCTGGCAAAAATCAAACGTTGAGTAGCGGGCCTGCCATGACCGCGCAGACGCTGCAGCGCATGGAACAGCGCCTTCAGGCGCAGTTCCCCGAACACCTCATCGCCCTGCCCGGTGGCGCTCAGGTCGCCTGGCGCGAGGCCGGCGACACGGCCTCGGACTTTGCCGTGGTGATGCTGCACGGCATCAGCTCGGGCGCCGCGTCCTGGATGGACGTGGCCCTGGCGCTGGCACCGCGCACGCGCGTGCTGGCCTGGGACGCGCCCGGCTATGGCCGCTCCACGCCGCTGGCACCCGACGCGCCCACGGGCGCCGACTACGCCCGCGTGCTGGAGCAGTCGCTGCAGGCGCTGGGCGTACGCCGCTGCCTGCTGGTGGGTCACTCGCTGGGTGCGCTCATGGGCACGCCCTGGGCGGTGCAGGCTGGTGCCGGGCGCGTGCGGCAACTGGTGCTGATCAGCCCCGCTGGCGGCTATGGCGCACCCGGCATGGGCGAGCAGCAGGCCAAGGTACGCCAGGGCCGTCTTGCGGCCCTGCAGGAAAAAGGCATCGAAGGCCTGGCCGCCGCCATCGACCAGCGCCTGGTCTCGCCCGCCGCGCCCGAGCCCGTGCGCCAATGGGTGCGCTGGAACACGGCGCGCCTGCATGCTGCCGGCTACGCCCAGGCCGTGGAGCTGCTGTGCGGCAGCGACCTGGGGCAGGCGGCGGGGCAACTGGCCATGCCGGTCGAGGTCTGGGTGGGCGAGCACGACGTGGTCACGCCGCCCGCCGCCTGCGCGGCCTGGGCCGCAAGGCTGGGCGCGCGGTACGTTACGCTTGCGGCAGCCGGCCATGCCTCTGTCGTCGAACAACCTGCGGATGTCGCACAGAGGCTGGCCCCCCTGCTGACCTGATGGCCTACCGGCCCGAATTGCGATGAGCGACACCTCCGAAACCCTCTCGAACGACAACGACCGCTACACCGTCCCCGCGCTGGAGCGCGGCCTGCGCCTGCTGGCCTGCTTCACGCCTTCGCAGCCCGTGTGGAGCGCGCCCGACCTGGCGCGCACCCTGGCGCTGCCGCGTTCCACGGTGTTCCGGATGCTGACGACGCTGGAGAACATGGGGTATCTGCAACGCTCGGGCACCGAGTACCGGCTGGGCCTGTCCGTGCTGCGCCTGGGCTACGACTACCTGTCCACCCAGCCGCTGGCTCAGCTGGCCGAGCCCGTGCTGCAGGCGCTGTGCGAGCGCCTGGGCTTCACCACCAACCTGGCGCTGCTGGACGGCACCTCCGTGGTCTACGTGGCGCGCATTGCGCCGGCCGGCGCCTTCCAGGGCGCCGTGCGCGTGGGCTCGCGCCTGCCGGCCCATGCCACCGTGCTGGGCCGCGCCCTGCTGCAGGACATGGACGCAGACCAACTGCGCGAACTCTTCGGCGGCAGCGAACTGCCGCAATTCTCGGAAAGCACGCCGCGTGACGTGCAGCAACTGCAGCAGCTGCTGCTGCAGGACCGCGAGCGCGGCTACGCCATGGGCGAGGGCTTCTACGAGCCCGGCGTCTCCAGCATTGCCGCACCCGTGCGCGATGCGCAGGGCCGCATCATCGCGGGCCTGGGCATGGCCGTGGCCTTTACCGAAATCGCACCCGGGCGTATGGCGCACTGGGTGGAACAGGTGCGCGAGGCCGCCGTCGAACTGACGGGCCACCTGCGCACCCAGCATCCTGGTTTTCTGCGCTGAGGAGACGGTGCCCCCACCGGCCTTCAGCGCGTTCTTGCTCAGAAAGAAATGACGATGAATATTGCTGTGATTGGCTGCGGTGCGATTGGCGCCAGCGTGCTCGAACTGCTCAAGGGCCATGCCGCGGTGCAGGTGGGCTGGGTGCTTGTGCCCGAAGTGACGGACGCCGTGCGCGCCACCCTGGCCCGGCATGCGCCCCAGGCCCACGCGCTGCCTGCGCTGGCGGCCGAAGACCGGCCAGACCTCATCGTCGAATGCGCAGGCCATACCGCCATCGAAGAGCATGTGCTGCCCGCCCTGCAGCGCGGCATTCCTGCCGTCGTGGCCTCCATCGGCGCACTCAGCGCCCCCGGCATGGCCGAGGCCGTGCAGGCCGCGGCCGAGGCCGGAGGCACCCAGGTGCAATTGCTGTCGGGCGCCATCGGCGGCGTGGATGCGCTGGCCGCAGCCCGCATCGGCGGCCTGGACGAAGTGGTCTACACCGGCCGCAAGCCGCCCCTGGCCTGGACCGGCACGCCCGCAGAACAGCGCTGCGACCTCGCCAGCCTCAAGGAAGCCTTCTGCATCTTCGAAGGCAGCGCACGCGAGGCCGCCCAGCTCTACCCCAAGAACGCCAACGTGGCCGCCACCCTGTCGCTGGCCGGCATGGGCCTGGACCGCACCACGGTGCGCCTGTACGCCGACCCGGCCGTGGACGAGAACGTGCACCATGTGGCCGCGCGCGGCGCCTTCGGTTCCATGGAATTGACCATGCGCGGCAAGCCGCTGGAGGCCAACCCCAAGACCTCGGCCCTCACCGTCTACAGCGTGGTGCGCGCCGTGCTCAACCAGGCCACGGCCATCGCCATCTGAGCCGCACCGGGCACAGGCTCGCGGCACAATGGGCACTTTCGCCCCGCAGGCGGCCCCCGGGCCGCCTTTGCTTTTTGCCTGTGCCGTTGAAACGTTGAAAGAGAAGCCACCATGACCATCGCCATCCTCAGTGCCCTGCCGCAGGAACAGGAAGGCCTGGTCCATGCCCTGTCCGACGCCCAGGGCACGGCCCACGCCGGCCGCATGTTCTGGCGCGGGCGCCTGCATGGGCACGACGTGGTCTGCGCGCTGTCGGGCATAGGCAAGGTGGCAGCGGCCACCACGGCCACGGCGCTGATCGAGCGCTTCGGCGTACGCCGCATCGCCTTCACCGGCGTCGCCGGTGGCCTGGGCGAAGGCGTGCGCGTGGGCGATGTCGTCGTGGCCGACGAATACCTGCAGCACGACCTGGACGCCTCGCCCATCTTCCCGCGCTGGGAAATGCCCGGCTACGGCCGCACGCGCCTGCCCTGCGACCCCGAAATGACGGCCGCGCTGCTGGCCGCTGCCCAGGCCTGCGTGGCCGAGGCGGGCGAAGACCTGCGCGCCGCCCACGCCACCACGGCGCCGCGCGCGCACCAGGGGCTGATTGCCAGCGGTGACCAGTTCGTGGGCACGGCGGGCGCTTCTTCCGCGCTGGCGCACGGCCTGCGTGCTGCAGGGCATGAGGTGCTGGCGGTGGAGATGGAAGGGGCTGCGGTGGCGCAGGCTTGCCTGGACTATGGCGTGCCGTTTGCGGCCATGCGGACGGTTTCTGATCGGGCGGATGACAGTGCGCATGTGGACTTTGCAGAGTTTGTGAGGGTGGTGGCGAGTCGGTATGCGTTGCGGGTTGTTGATGGGTTTTTGCGGCGGCTTGCTGTTTGATTTTTGACGCTGGTGGGGGCGTTTTTTGACCCTGCCGGGGGGTGTTTTTCGAGGCCGGGTTTCGGCCCGGCGGCCGACCTACTTTCTTGTCTTGCTACAAGAAAGTAGGCAAAGAAAAGCACCCCGAATGTCCGCGACCCCTTCGCTGCGCTACGGGGCAACCTGCGTCGGGCCACCTGCGGGGTTCGCCGTGAAACTCACTTCGCGCTGCGCGCTACGTTCAGACAATCACGGCGAGTCAGATGACGAAGCAAGCCTGTCCTTCGGCAGGCTTGCAACCCCGCAGGCGGCCCGACGCAGGCGCTGACATACGGGGAGTTTGCTCGGGCCTTCGCTGCGCTCGGCCGGATGTGGCCGCACTCGTGGCTATGGGCTTTGAGTGTGGTCGCAACCTACGCTCTGGCTTCGCCTTGCACATAGTCGGCCAGTGACTCAGCGCCGTCGCGGATGGCGCGCAGTGCGTGAGCCATGGCTTGCGGACGTCGCAAGTCTTCTGGTGCATTGAGGCTGGCCAATGCAAGTTGGGCCAGGGCCCATATTTCGTTGCAGCCTTCCTGTACCCATCCATTGGTGTCGGTGATGGTGCGAGCCAGTTGCTCGAAGCTGGCGCGCGTGGGAAGAGCGGTGCGCTGATCGTTCATGTTTTCGTACTCCTGTGCGAGACGGAAACACCCGACCTGCGTTTTCAAGCGCAGAAAGGGTGGATGGGATGTTGAAAACACGCACACAGACGTGCGGGCAGCCTTGCGGGTAGCCCCATCCCATCCAAAACCGTGTGGACGTGCGGGTGCGATGCCCACTGTCCAAGTGTTCAGACGTGACGAGGCCTCTCTTTCGGGGAGGCTCTGCCGCTGTGTGTTGATGGTGTTTTCAAGCACCAGCCCCGGAACAGGGGGCCACCGAAATCATAGAGGCATTCCACAACCCCGCCTCAAACCCCAGGCCGAGCGAAGCGACCGCCCGCACCCACTCCCCGTATGAACGCGCCTGCGGCGTGGTGGTTGCGGGGTTGCAGTCCTGCCGAAGGACAGGACTGCTTCGTCATCTGGCTCGCTGCGGTCGGCCGCCGGGCCGAAACCCGGCCCCCGCCCACAGGGCGGGCATGTCCTCACAAGCCATAAAAAGCCCCATCCAAAACACACCCAGACACACCTCTGTCATCCATTTCCCACACCCCTCCGTGTTTTCCCCAATCCCCCCCCGCCCCATCAGTCCTAAACTCACGCTTGTTTCAAGAAAAAAGTGTCATTTCAAATTTGAAACAGACACAAACCCCCTTCGATTGAGGTACGCCATGAACACCACGCCCTCCACAGGCCAGCTTGCCGGCCGCCGCATCCTCGTCACAGGCTCGGCGCGCGGCCTGGGCTTTGCGTTCGCCAAGGCCTTTTGCGAGCAGGGCGCGCGTGTCGCCATGGCCGATCTGCGCGAGGAGCTGCTGGCCGAGTCCGTGGCCCGGCTGCGTGCGCAGGGCTTCGAGGCCCATGGCTTCGGGCTGGATGCCGGCAATCCGGAGTCGATAGAGCGCTGCGCGCAGCAGGCCGTGCAGGCGCTGGGCGGGCTGGACGGCCTGGTGAACAACGCGGCCGTGACCGATTCGGGCGGCAAGGGCATGGACGACATCGATCTGGACAAGTGGGACCAGGTGATGAACGTGAACGTGCGCGGCGTTTGGCTGATGACGCGGGCCTGCCGCGCCGCGCTGCGCGACAGCGGCCGGGGCGCCATCGTCAACCTGGCGTCCGACACCGCGATGTGGGGCGCCCCCAACCTGATGGCCTATGTGGCCAGCAAGGGCGCGGTGATGGCCATGACGCGTTCCATGGCGCGCGAGCTGGGCGCCGACGGCATCACCATCAACGCCGTGGCGCCGGGCCTGGTGCTGGTGGAGGCCACGGAGTACGTGCCCGAGCACCGCCACCGCCTGTACATCGACCAGCGTGCGCTGCAGCGCGAGCAGCGGCCCGAGGATGTGTCGGGCGCCGTGGCCTATGCGCTGTCCGATGGCGCGCGCTTCGTGACGGGGCAGGTGCTGCCCGTCAACGGCGGCTTCGTCATGAATTGAAGGGGTTTCGCCATGACCGACACCACCCCTTCCGGGAATGCCGAGAGCGCCGAGAGCGCGGACAACGGCGCCGACAAGTACATGGTGCCCGCGCTGGAGCGCGGCCTGCGCCTGCTGCAGGAGTTCGGGCGCGGCAATGCCACGCTGGGCGCGCCCGAGCTGGCCCGCCGCCTGCAGCTGCCGCGCGCCACGATTTTCCGCATGCTCAACACGCTGGAGGCCATGGGCTTTCTGCAGCGTGCCGAGGGCAGCAATGACTACCGGCTGGGCCTGTCCGTGCTGCGCCTGGGCTTCGAGTTCCTGTCGTCCATGGACCTGACCGAGCTGGGCCAGCCCGTGATCGCGCGGCTGTGCGGCGAGATCCGCTATCCCTGCAACATCGTGGTGCGCGATGGCCGTTCCATCGTCTACGTGGCCAAGGTCACGCCGCCCACGCCGCTGACCAGTTCGGTGCGTGTGGGCACGCGCCTGCCCGCCCATGCCACGGCCCTGGGCCGCGTGCTGTTGGCCGACCTGTCCCTGCCCGAGCTGCGCGCGCTCTATCCCGAAGACCACCTGGAAGCGCACACGCCCAAGACGCCGCGCACGGTGCTGGACCTGTTCAACCTGGTCGAGGCCGACCGCGAGCGCGGCCATGTGTTCAGCGAGGGCTTCTACGAAAGCTCCATCTGCACCATCGCCGCCCCCGTGCGCGACCACAGCGGCCGCGTGGTGGCGGCGCTGGGCACGACGGTCCCCGCGCCCCATGTGGAGGAGGGCCGTGCCGAGACCCTGATCGCCGGCGTCTGCGACGCGGCGGCCGAGCTGTCCGAGCTGCTGAACTACCGCCCGCAAACGCAGACGCAGACGGCACAGCTGCTTTCCCTCAATTCCCGGCGCGCAGGAGGCGGCCATGTTTGATTCCCAACTCAAGGACACCACGGCCGTCGTCACCGGCGGCTCTTCGGGCATTGGCCTGGCCACGGTCGATCTGCTGCTGTCGCAGGGCGCGCGTGTCGCCCTGTGCGGGCGCAGCGCCGAACGCCTGGAGCAGGCCGTGCAGCAACTGCGCGGACGCCATCCCGAGGCCCGCCTGTTCGCCCAGGCCTGCGACGTGCTCGACGCCGCCCAGGTGCAGCAATTCGCGCGCGACAGCGAGGCTGCGCTGGGTCCGGCCTCCATCCTCGTGAACAACGCGGGCCAGGGCCGGGTCTCGACGTTTGCCAGCACCGACGATGCGGCCTGGACCGAGGAGCTGCACCTGAAGTTCTTCTCGGTGCTGCATCCCACGCGCGCCTTTTTGCCGCAGCTCGAGCGCATGGCTGAGCCGGCCATCGTCTGCGTCAATTCGCTGCTGGCCTCGCAGCCCGAGCCGCACATGGTGGCCACCTCGGCCGCGCGCGCCGGCCTCAAGAACCTGGTGCGCTCCATGGCCACCGAGTTCGCGCCCAAGGGCGTGCGCGTCAACGGCATCCTGGTCGGCCTGATCGAGTCCGGCCAGTGGCGCCGCCGCTTCGAGGCGCGCGAGGACCGCAGCCAGGACTGGAACGCCTGGAGCGCCGACCTCGCCCGCAAGAAGTCCATTCCGCTGGGCCGCCTGGGCTCGCCCGACGAGGCCGCACGCGCCATCTTCTATCTCGCCACGCCCCTGTCCTCCTACACGACCGGCAGCCACATCGACGTCTCCGGTGGCCTTGCACGGCAAGCGTAGTGCTCCAGCCCCTTCACCCGATTCAAAGCAGAACATGACTTCTTCCGCATCCAAAATCACCGTCGGCGCCGTTGTGGCCCAGTTCCTCGAACACTGCGGCGTGCAGGCCGCGTTCGGGGTGATCTCCATCCACAACATGCCCATCCTGGACGCGATGAATGCGCGCGGCCATGTCCGCTTCGTGATGGCGCGCGGCGAGGCCGGGGCCGGCAATATGGCCGATGCCTGCGCGCGTTCCACCTCCAGCCTGGGCGTGTGCATCACCAGCACCGGCCCGGCCGCCGGCAACATCGCCGGCAGCCTGGTGGAGGCCTATACGGCCGGCACGCCGCTGCTGCACATCACGGGCCAGATCGAGACGCAGTACCTGGACCAGAAGCTGTCGTACATCCACGAGGCGCCTGACCAGCTGACCATGCTGGGCGCCGTGTCCAAGGCGGCGTTCCGCGTGCGCAGCGCCGAGACCTGCCTGTCCACCCTGAAGGCTGCCGTGCAGACCGCCATGACCGCGCCCACGGGGCCGGTGAGCGTGGAGATTCCCATCGACATCCAGCAGACCGTGATCGACATGCCGGCCGACCTGTCGCCGCTGCCGGTGGCCGTGCTGGCCCCCAGCGAGGCATCGCTGGATGCGCTGGCCGACACGCTGGCCAAGGCACGCCGCCCGCTGCTGTGGCTGGGTGGCGGCGCACGCCACGCAGTCGCTGCCGTGCAGCGCCTGAAGGCGCTGGGCTTCGGCATCGTCAGCACGGGCCAGGGCCGCGGCATCGTGGCCGAGGACGATCCGGCCTCGCTGGGCGCCTACAACATCCAAAAGCCCGTGGAGGCCTTCTACCAGCGCTGCGACGCCATGCTGGCCGTGGGCACGCGCCTGCGCAGCAATGAGACGCTGAAGTACGAACTGAAGCTGCCGCGCCCGCTGCTGCGCATCGATGTGGACGCCGCCCAGCAGGGCCGCTGCTACGCCGATGACGGCTTTGTCTGCGGCGACTCGGCCTTGGCGCTGACAGGCCTGGCCGACCGGCTGGAGGCGCGCGGCTACAAGGCCGACCCCGAGCTGCTGGCCGACCTGCGCCAGGTGCACGACGAGGCCGTGGCCACCATGCGCGACGGCCTGGGCCCGTACAGCGTGCTGGTGCAGGAGCTGCAAAAGGCCGTGGGCCGCAACTTCAACTGGGTGCGTGACGTGACCGTCTCCAACAGCACCTGGGGCAACCGCGAGCTGCGCTTTTTCGAGCCCAACGCGGGCGTGCACGCCACGGGCGGCGGCATCGGCATGGGCATGCCCATGGCCATCGGCGCGGCCGTGGGCGCGGCGGTCAGCGGCTCGGGCCGCAAGACGCTGGGCCTGGCGGGCGATGGCGGCTTCATCCTGAACCTGGGCGAGCTGGCCACGCTGGTGCAGGAAGAGTGCGACACCCTGATCGTGCTGATGAACGACCAGCGCTATGGCGTGATCCAGAACATCCAGGACGCCTCCTACGGCGGCCGCCGCTGCTATGTGGAGCTGCACACGCCCGACTACGCGCAGCTGTGCGCCTCCATCCAGCTGCCCCATGCCCGCGTGCAAGACCTCAAGGAGCTGCCGGCGGTGCTGCAGTCGGCCTGGACGAAGAAGGGCCCCTTCCTGCTGGAGATCGACATGCGCGCCATCGGCAATTTCAAGGCCACGTTCTCGGGCCCGCCCGTGAACAAGCTGGACCAGATTCCGGCCACCACCACGGCCACCAAGGCCGCCTGAGGCGGCTGGATTCGAACGAACGAGAGAGGCTCACCATGTCGAACCTGGAACTGCTCCCCATCAATATCGCCGGCGAATGGCGCCTGGGCGGCGGTGGCGAATCCACCACGCTCTATCCCGCCACCGGCGAAGTGGTGGGCCGCCTGCGCGCGCCCAGCCTGGAGGATGTGGAGGAGGCCATCCAGAAGGCCGACCACGCCTTCCGCACCAGCGGCTGGGCCCAGAAAAAGCCCCATGAGCGCGCGGCCGTGCTGCACCGCGTGGCCCAGCTGATCCGCGAGCGCGCCGAGCCCCTGGCCCAGCTGCAGCGCCTGGACAACGGCAAGCCCATCAAGGAAACACGCATGCTGGTGGCCAGCGCCGCCGCCACCTTCCAGTTCTTTGCAGCGGCCTGCGAGACCATGGAGGAAACCATCACGCCCTCGCGCGGCGACTTCATGACCATGAGCGTGTACGAGCCCATGGGCGTGGTGGCGGCCATCACGCCGTGGAACTCGCCGATCGCCAGCGAGGCGCAAAAGCTCGCTCCGGCGCTGGCCGCCGGCAACGCCGTGGTCGTCAAGCCCGCCGAGGCCACGCCGCTGCTGGCGCTGGAGCTGGCCAGGATCTGCGAAGAGGCCGGCGTGCCCAAGGGCCTGGTCAGCGTGCTGCCGGGCCGTGGCTCGGTGATTGGCGATGCCATCACCAAGCATCCGCTGGTCAAGCGCGTGTCGTTCACGGGCGGCACGTCCACGGGCAAGCACATCGCCCACATCGCGGCCGACAAGATGATGCCGGTCTCGCTGGAGCTGGGCGGCAAGTCGGCCACCATGGTGCTGGCCGATGCCGACATCGACCATGCCGTCAACGGCGTGCTCTACGGCATCTTCAGCTCCTCGGGCGAGTCGTGCATCGCGGGCTCGCGCCTGTTCGTGGCGCGCAGCCTGCATGCCGAATTCATGCAGCGCCTCACGGCCAAGGCCGCCGCGCTGCAGGTGGGCGACCCGGCCGACGAGCGCACGCAGATGGGGCCGCTGATCACCGCCAAGCACCGCGAATCCATAGAGAGCTATGTGGCCCTGGGCCTGTCCGAGGGCGGCCGGCTGCTCACGGGCGGCCAGCGGCCCGAGGGCGCGCAGTTCGAGCGTGGCTACTACTACCGCCCGACCATCATCGACGGCGTGAAGAACGACTGGCAGATCTGCCAGCAGGAAATCTTCGGCCCCGTGCTCGTGGCCATGCCCTTCGACAACGAGGACGACCTGCTTGCCCAGGCCAACGACAGCGTCTACGCGCTGGCCGCCGGCATCTGGACGCGCGACTACAAGAGCGCCTGGCGCATTGGCCGCGCCGTGCAGGCCGGCACGGTCTGGATCAACACCTACAAGCAGTTCTCCATCTCCACGCCCTTCGGCGGCTGGCGCGACAGCGGCCTGGGCCGCGAGAAGGGACGGCTGGGCATACAGCAGTACATGGAGCAAAAGAGCATGTACTGGGGCTTGAACGAGAGCCCCATCGCTTGGGCAAATTGAAGGAGCACGACATGAGCGTACTGGGCATAGACGAAATCACCTACGGCGCGGACGACCTGGCCACCTGCCGCCGCTTTTTCCTGGACTGGGGCCTGGCGCTGGTCCAGGAAGCGGACGACAGGCTGGTGTTCGAGACCCTCAACGGCTGCCGCGTGATCGTGGCCGCCGTGGACCATCCCGATCTGCCGCCCGCCATCGAGGCCGGCCCCACGCTGCGCGAAGTGGTCTGGGGTGTGGAAAGCGAGGCGGACCTTGCGCTGTACGCCGGTCGCATCGCCGCGCTGCCGGGCTTCACACAGGGCCAGGGGCGCATAGGCTGCACCGACCCCAACGGCCTGTCCGTGCGCCTGCAGGTCACGCAAAAGCGTGATGTGGATGTGCAAGGCGCCGCCTACAACACCTGGAACCGCAAGGACCGCGTCAACCAGGCCAGCCCCGCCTACGAACGCGCCCAGCCCATCGAGGTCGGCCATGTGGTGTTCTTCGTCAAGGACGTGCAGGCCTGCGAGCGCTTCTACGTGGACAACTTCGGCTTCGCGGCCTCGGACCGCTACCCCGAGCGCGGCGCCTTCCTGCGCTGCGCACCCGACGGCGGCCACCACGACATCTTCCTGCTGCAGCGCCCGGCCAAGGACGCGGGCCTGAACCACGTGGCCTTCACGGTGCGCGACATCCACGAGGTCTTCGGCGGCGGCATGCACATCTCGCGCTGCGGCTGGGATACCCAGCTGGGTCCGGGCCGCCATCCCGTGTCCTCGGCCTATTTCTGGTACTTCCGCAATCCGGCCGGCGCTCTGGTCGAGTACTACGCCGATGAGGACCAGCTCACCGCCGACTGGCAGCCGCGCGAGTTCGAGCCCGGCCCCACGGTGTTTGCCGAATGGGCCATCGATGGCGGCATCGACGGCAACACCCGGCGCCAAAAGGGCGTGGGTACCAGCGACGGGAAATTCATCACCGACAAGCGGCATTGAGACCGCGCCTGACGGCCTACCCCCACAACCCAACCACCCCACGGCCCCCACCATGAACAAGACACGTCGCCAGGTTTCTCTTGCCGCTGCATTCCTGGCTGCAGCCACGCTGTCCGGCACCGCGATGGCCCAGGCCTATCCGGCCAAGCCCATCACCATCATCGTGGCCTATCCGGCCGGTGGCGACACCGATGCCATGGCGCGCCTGTATGCCGAGAAGCTGTCCACGCGCCTGGGCCAGCCCGTGCTGGTGGACAACCGCCCCGGCGCCAGCGGCACCATCGGCAGCGTGCATGTGGCCAAGGCCGCGCCGGACGGCTACACCCTGCTGCTGGCGCCCAATACCTTCGCCATCGCGCAGTTCGTGCTCAAGACGGCCTCGGGCTCCAGCTACGACGTGCTGCACGGCTTCACGCCCATCGTGCAGACCAGCGTGCAGCCCATGTTCGTGGCCACCAACCAGGCCTCGGGCATCAAGGACATGAAGACCCTGATCGCCCAGGGCAAGCGCGACGGCCTGACCTACGCCAGCCCCGGCAGCGGCTCGCCCATGCACATCCTGGGTGAGATGTTCAACCGCGCCGCCGGCACGCGCATCGCCCACATCCCCTACAAGGGCGTGGCACCCGCCGTCAACGACCTGATCGGCGGCCATGTGCCCACGACCTTCATGACCTGGGGCCCGATCGCGCCCTACGTCGGCGGCAAGGTCACCGCCCTGGCCGTGGCCGACAGCCAGCGCAGCGCGCTGGCCCCCAATGTGCCCACCCTGGCCGAGCTGGGCGTCAAGGACGTGGAAGTGTCCGCATGGCAGGGCCTGTTCGGCCCCAAGGGCATGTCGCCCGAGACCGTGAAGCTGCTGAACACGCACCTCAACGAGATCCTGAAGATGCCCGACGTGGTCTCCAAGATGGCCACCTTCGGCGCGCTGCCCGCAGGCGGCGAGCCCGCGCGCCTGGAAAAGACGAATGCCGCCGATTTCAATCGCTTCGGCAAGCTCATCAAAGACCTGGATATCCGCGCTGACTAAATGACCTACCCCCTGAGTCGCTTCGCGCCTTCCCCCAAGGGGGACGACACCCTCGGTGCGGGGCGGCCCTTCCTCGGTGTCCCTGAGGTCGGGCTGCGCCGGTTTCGCGCGATACGGGTGGCGGGCGACGCTCCGGGCAATGAAGCCGAACCACGATTCAAGACAGTTTTCGAAGGAGAGAACCATGGCCGCTGATCGCTATCTCGAGCCGCACCAGGCGCGCGAACGTGCCCCCACCCTGATGGAAGACCTGCTGGGCGATTCCATCGAACGCGCCTTCGGCGAAGGCGTGCAGACCCTGCCCGAACTGGTGGCCTATCTCAACCGCAGCGGCCCCGCCGGCGAAAACGGGCAGGCCTGGACCGAAGACAGCTTCCAGGCGCTGATGGCGCGGCTGGGCTATTGATACCGAGCAGGACTGGAGAGCCCCATGAACGTACAAACCATCACCATCGATCCGGTGGACGGCCTGCTCAACAAAGGCCTGAAGAACCTCTGGTACGCGGTCTGCCCCTCGGACTTCGTGAAGACCCAGCCCGTGTCGGTGCGCCGCTTCGGCCGCAAGATCGCGCTGTGGCGCGATGCCGCCGGCCAAGTCCACGCGCTGGAAGACCATTGCCCGCACCGCGGTGCGCCGCTGTCGCAGGGCGTGATCCTGGGCGACCGCCTGGCTTGCCCCTACCACGGCGTGGAAGTGCGCGGCGACGGCACGGTGACCAAGGTGCCCGGCAGCCCCGGCTGCAAGCTCGAAGGCTCGCGCGCGGCGCTGGCCTTCCATGCGCGCGAGGCCCATGGCGCCATCTTTCTCTACAACAGCGACAAGGCCGTTGACGAGGCGCCCGAGTTCACGCTGCCCGAGGAGCTGACCTCGCCCGAGTACTCCAACTTCCTGTGCTATGCCGAGTGGCGCAGCGACTACCGCTATGCGCTGGACAACGTCATGGACCCCATGCACGGCACCTTCCTGCACAAGCAGTCGCACTCCATGGCCGAGGGCGACAGCAAGGCCACGTTCCAGGTGCGCGAGACCGATGACGGCTTCGTCTTCGAGAAGGTGGGCCAGCGCGGCGTGAACTTCGACTGGACCGAGTGGGGCAGCACGGGCGTGCACTGGATGCGCCTGGAGATTCCGTACCCCAAGACCGGCGGCCCCGGCGGCAACTTCGCCATCGTGGCCTGCGTCACGCCCATCAGCGCCGACCTGTGCTCCGTGTTCTTCTGGCGCTGCCGCAAGGTGCAGGGCTGGATGCGCGACACCTGGCGCTTCCTGTACCGCAACCGCCTGGAGGCGCGCCACTGGGCCGTGCTGGAGCAGGACCGGATCATGATGGAGCAGATGGAGCTGGACGCCAACGAGCGCGAGAACCTCTACCAGCACGACATCGGCCTGGTGCGCCTGCGCCGCCACCTGCGCCGCCTGGCCCAGGAGCAGATCGACGAAGGCGCCGCATCATGAGCACCAACCTCCAGGCCTTCGTGCACACGCTGCGCTTCGAGGCCCAGGACACCATCAGCGTGGACCTGCGGCCCGTGGCGGGCGGAGAGCTTCCCGCCTTCACGCCGGGCTCGCACATCGATCTGCACCTGCCCAACGGCCTGGTGCGCAGCTACTCGCTGAGCAACCCCAGCGAAGAGCGCCACCGCTACGTGGTCGGCGTGCTGCGCGACCGCGCCAGCCGCGGCGGCTCGCGCTGCGTGCACGAGTCGCTGCGCGTGGGCATGCCCATCACCATCTCCGAGCCGCGCAACCATTTCGCGCTGGATGAAAGCGCCGCGCACACCGTGCTGGTGGCCGGCGGCATCGGCATCACGCCGCTGCTGTGCATGGCGCGCCGGCTCAAGGGCCAGGGCCGCTCGTTCGAGATGCTGTACTTCGCCCGCGAGCGCAAGGGCGCGGCCTTCCTGGAAGAGCTGCAGGCGCTGGGCATGCCGCTGCACCTGCACTTCGACAGCGAGGCCGGTGGCCCGCCCGACCTGCGCGCGCTGCTGGCCCAACGGCAGCCCGATGCGGGCACGCACCACTACGCCTGCGGCCCCACGCCCATGCTGGACGCCTTCGAGAAGTTCTGCGCCGAGCTGGGCCACGCCAACGCCCACGTCGAGCGCTTCACGCCCGTGGAGGTCAAGGCCGCCGACGACGCGCGCAGCAACTACACGGTGGAGCTCAAGCGCAGCGGCCGCTTCATCGAGATCACGCCCGAGAAGTCGCTGCTCGACACCCTGCTGGATGCCGGCATCCAGATGGACCACAGCTGCTGCGAAGGCGTCTGCGGCTCCTGCGAGACGCGCGTGCTCGAAGGCATTCCGGACCACCGCGACTCGGTGCTCAGCCCCAAGGAAAAGGCCAGCAACAAAGTGATGATGGTCTGCGTTTCCGGCTGCAAGAGCGAGCGACTGGTCCTGGATATCTGAGCAGGCAATCAGACCTGCAAGGCAACAACCCACCACCCCCAAGCCACCCCCCAAGCCACCACCCCCAGAGGAGACAACCCCATGAAAACCATCCATACGCCCATGCTGGGCGTGGCGCTAGCCTGCCTGGCGTCCTTGCCCGGTGCCGCTTCGGCGCAGTCCAAGGTCGAGATCTTCGGCGTCGTCGATGTCGGCGTCACGCACCTGAACGGTTCCGGCCCCTCCAAGACCGGCCTGTCCACGGGCGGCGCCAACATCAGCCGCCTCGGCTTTCGCGGCACGGAAGAGCTGGGCGGCGGCCTGCGCGCGGGCTTCTGGCTGGAGGCGGGCATGGACGTGGACAGCGGCTCGGGCAAGGCCAGCGGTGGCGGCCTGAGCTTCAACCGCCGCTCCACCGTGAGCCTGTCGGGCGACTTCGGCGAAGTGCGCCTGGGCCGCGATGACTCGGCCACCTTCCTGAGCACGCTGATCTTCGACCCCTTCCTCACCAACGGCGTGGGCGGCACCATGGGCTTCACCATGCTGGGCATTCCCGGCACGGGCACGGCCACGGGCGGCGCGCCCATCCAGATCAGCAACGCGGTCAGCTACTTCCTGCCGCAGAACCTGGGCGGCTTCTACGGCCAGGTGCAGGTGGCCATGGGCGAGCAGGCGCGCAGCGCGCCCAACAAGAACCAGGGCGACTACCGCGGCCTGCGCTTCGGCTACCGCCAGGGCCCCTTCAACGGCGCACTGGCCACGGGCAAGTTCTATGGCGACAGCGATGCGACCAACCTCACGGCCAGCAACGTGGGCCTGAGCTGGGACTTCGGCGTGGCCAAGCCCATGCTGCTGTGGGCCAGCGAAAAGCGTGGCGCCCTCAAGGTCACCGCCCTGCAGCTGGGCGTGACCGCGCCCGTGGGCATGGGCGAGTTCAAGGCCTCCTACGGCCACTACAACACCGACGGCAGCAATGCCGACTGGAACAAGATCAGCGTGGGCTACGGGCACAACCTGTCCAAGCGCACCCAGGTCTACGGCACGGTGGCCTTCCTCAAGAACAAGGACGGCGCGGCCAAGTCCATCGGCGTGCAGGGCCTGTCGGCCCCGGGCACCACGCTGGGCGGCCGCTCCTCCGGCTTCGAGGTGGGCGTGCGCCACTTCTTCTGATACAGCCCATCGGGCGATAGAGACTTGCCATGAAAGATATGCGTGCGGCCCGCTGGTGGGGGGTGATCAGCCTCTTCATCATCGTCGCCATCTCCTATGTGGACCGGATCAACCTTTCGATCCTCATCCTCGACCAGGGATTCCTGGACCACATCGGGCTGACGCACGACGACCGCACGCGCCAGGGCCTGCTGGCCACGGCCTTCATGGTGGGCTACGGCGTTTCTTCCTTCGTGTTGACGCCGTTTTGCGCGGCGCTCTTCGGCGTGCGCCGAAGCCTGGTGGTCGGCCTGCTGCTGTGGGGCGCCGTGTCCTTTCTGTCCCCGGCCATGAACAGCTATGGCCTGCTGCTGGCCTCGCGCATCCTGCTGGGCATCTCCGAAGGGCCGCTGTACTCGCTGGCGGGCAGCTACATCAAGGCGCATTTCCAGAGCCACGAGAACGGCCTGCCCAACTCCTTCGTGAACATGGGCACGGGACTGGGGCTGGCGGTGGGCTACCCGCTGATCGGCTACCTGGTGGCCGGCCATGACTGGCAGACCTCGTTCCACGTGCTGGGGCTGATCAATGTGGCCATCGGCATCCCGCTGGTGCTGGCCTTCATCCGCATGCCCCGCGTGGACACCGGCATGCCGCGCCCGCGCTCGCTGGGCGAGGCGGTGGGACAGGTCGGCCAGATCGTGCGCGGCGCCATGCACACGCGCTATCTGGTGCTGGTGGCCGTGCTGTCGGCGGCCTTCTTCTCCTACCTCTGGGGCAGCAGCAACTGGCTGCCGGCCTATCTGGAGTCGCGCGGCTTTTCGCTGCGCGAGATGGGCTGGCTGGCCTCGCTGCCGCAGTACGCCACGGTGCTGGCCGTGCTGGTCGGCGGCATCGTCATCGACCGCCTGCCGCGCCGCCAGGTGCCGCTGATCTTCGTCGGCGGCAGCCTGGGCCTGGCGCTGGCCATCTGGCTGGCCATCCACATGGAAGACCGCTACGCGGCGGCCTACTGCCTGATCGCCGCCAACTTCTGCTGGGGCCTGATGAGCCCGGCCATCCCCAGCACCGTGCAGTACTGCGCGCGGCCCGAGCATGTGGCCAGCGCCTACGGCGTCGTCAACGGCACGGCGACCCTGGTGGCGGGCTTCATGCCTGCGCTCATGGGGGCCGTCATCGGCTGGACCTCGCATTCGGCCGGTGGCGGGTTCGTCGCAGGCTTCAGCCTGCTGGTGGGCACGCAGCTGGTGGTCATGGTCTGCGGCCTGGTGCTGTGGCTGCGCGAGCGCCGCCAGGGCGCCGACAGTGCCAGCGATGCCCGGGACAGGTCCGCGCGCACGGCCTGACCTGCACTACAGCGCACCCGCTGCGGCGCACTGCTCCAGAAACGTCACCAGGGCCTGCACGCGCGCCGTGCGGCCCTTGCGCGTGGGCACCAGCAGGGTGACGGGCGCGCTGCCGAAATGCCAGTCCGGCAGCACGCGCACCAGCCGGCCCTCGGCAACGGCCTGCTCCATGTCCCATTGCGAACGCAGCACCAGGCCCAGGCCCTGCTCGGCCCAGTGGCGGGCCACGCCGCCGTCGTTGGTGACGTAGGACGGCGTCACGCGCAGGGTCTGGCCGTCCGCGGCACGCCGGCTGGCGGCCGGGCGCAGGTGCCACAGCGTCACGTCTTCCTCGTTCTCGCGGATGCAGATGCAGGCGTGCTCCAGCAATTCGCGCGGCGTGGCGGGCGTGCCGTGGCGGCGCAGGTAGTCGGGGCTGGCGCACAGCCAGCGGTCATTGGCGGCCAGTTCGCGCGCCACCCAGGAGGAGTCGCGCACCGCGCCGATGTGGACCACGGCGTCGGCATCGTGGCGGTCGGGGAAGGGCGTTTCGCGCAGGTCCAGCTGCAGTTTCAGTTGCGGGTGCTGGCGCGTGAAGGGCACCAGGGCCGGGGCCAGCCGGCTGCGCCCGTAGCCAAAGGGCGCGGCAATGCGCAGCGTGCCGCCCAGCTGGCGGGCATCGCCGTGCAGCGAGTCGCGCAGCTCCTCGATCTGGCCCAGCAGCCGCACGGCCTCGCGGGCGAAGCGCTCGCCCTCGGGCGTCAGCGCCAGGCGCCGCGCGCTGCGGTTGGCCAGGGACAGGCCCAGTTCTGCCTCCAGCCGGCGCAGCCGCATGGACAGGGCAGGCGGCGTCACATCGAGCGCACGGGCTGCGGCGCTCAGCGAGCTTTCGCGCAGCAGGGCGGCGGCAAGCTGCAGGTCTTCGATGGCAATCATTCAATTTGCCTTAACGATTGATGACGGCGGATTTAACCACGGGCACAGGTTCCATCCGTACAGTTCCAGGCCATGAACACCCCAGCCCCACTGACGGAACCGACCGCCGCCGCCTGGCCCCGTGCCGTGCTTTTCGACCTGCTGACCGCCTTGCTCGACTCCTGGACGGTATGGAACAGCGCTGCCGGCAGCGAGGCCGCAGGGCGCGACTGGCGCGCCGAGTACCTGCGCCTGACCTATGGCTGCGGCGCCTACCAGCCCTATGAAGACCTGGTGCGCGAGGCGGCCCGCAACCGGGGCCTGCCCGCCTCGGCCGCCGACCGGCTGGAGGCGCAATGGGACCAGCTGCAGCCCTGGGATGGCGCGCGCGAGTTGCTGGCCGCCCTGCGCCCGCACTGCCGCCTGGCCGTGGTGACCAATTGCTCCGAGCGCCTGGGTCAGCGTGCCGCCGCGCTGCTGGGCGTGGATTGGGATGTGGTGGTCACCTCGGAAGCAGCAGGCTTCTACAAGCCCGACCCCCGGCCCTACCAGCTGGCGCTGGACCGGCTGGGGCTGCCTGCGGACCAGGCCGCCTTTGTGGCCGGTTCGGGCTATGACCTGTTCGGCACCTCGGCCGTGGGCCTGCGCACCTTCTGGCACAACCGCGTGGGTCTGTCGCGGCCCGATGGAGCGCCTGCCGCCGAAGCTGAAGCTTCCACGCTGGCCCCCGCCTTGCCCTGGCTGCGCGGCTTTGCCGCAGGCCGCTGACTGTGCCAAGTCTCTTTCAGGAGCCGCCATGCAAGACACTCTTTTGACGCTGGACACGCCCGCTGCCGTGATCGACCTCGACCGCATGCAGCGCAACATCGCCCGCATGCAGCAGCGCATGGACGCGCAGGGCGTGCGCCTGCGCCCCCATGTGAAGACCAGCAAGAGCGTGCCCGTGGCCGCCGCGCAGCGTGCGGCCGGGGCCTCGGGCATCACGGTCTCCACCCTGAAGGAGGCCGAGCAGTTCTTTGCGGCAGGCACCACCGACATCCTGTATGCCGTGAGCATGGCGCCGCACCGCCTGCCGCAGGCCCTGCAACTGCGCCGGCGCGGCTGCGACCTCAAGCTCATCGTGGACAGCGTGGCGGCGGCCCAGGCCATTGCCGCGTTCGGCCGCGAGCAGGGCGAGGCCTTCGAGGTGTGGATAGAGATCGACACCGACGGCCACCGCTCCGGCGTGGGCGCAGACGACACGCCGCTGCTGCTGGCCATTGGCCGCACGCTGCACGACGGCGGCATGCGCCTGGGCGGTGTGCTCACGCATGCGGGCTCCAGCTACGAGCTGGATACGCCCGAGGCGCTGCAGGCGCTGGCCGAGCGCGAGCGCGCCGGCTGCGTGCAGGCCGCCGAGGCCCTGCGCGCGGCCGGCCTGCCGTGCCCCGTGGTCAGCGTGGGCTCCACGCCCACGGCGCTGGCGGCCAGCCGGCTGGACGGTGTGACCGAGGTGCGCGCAGGCGTCTACGTGTTCTTCGACCTGGTGATGCGCAACATCGGCGTGTGCACGGCCGAGGACGTGGCGCTGTCGGTGCTGGCCACCGTGATCGGCCACCAGGCCGACAAGGGCTGGGCCATCGTGGATGCGGGCTGGATGGCCATGAGCCGCGACCGCGGAACGGCCCGGCAGAAACAGGATTTCGGCTACGGCCAGGTCTGCGACCTGCAGGGGCTGGTGATGCCGGGCTTCGTGCTCACGGGCGCCAACCAGGAGCACGGCATTCTGGCCCGGGCCGATGGCGCGGCGGAGGCCGACATCGCCACGCGCTTTCCCCTGGGCACGCGGCTGCGCATCCTGCCCAACCATGCCTGCGCCACGGGCGCGCAGTTCCCGGCCTACCAGGCGCTGGCGGCAGATGGCTCGGTGCAAACCTGGGAGCGGCTCCATGGCTGGTGAAAGCGGGATAGATCTGCGCCATGCATCGCCGAACCTGCCTGCGCCGGGCGGCCACTACAGCCACACGGCCACGGGCCAGGGGCTGGTCTTCGTGTCAGGGCAGCTGCCCATACGGCCCGACGGCACGCGCCTGGTGGATGCCGGTTTCGAGGACCAGGCCCGGCAGGCGCTGGCCAACCTGGCAGCGGCGCTGGAGCTGGCCGGCAGCGGCGTGCCGCGGCTGCTGCAGGTGCGCGTGTACCTGGACGACATGGCGCACTGGCCGGCCTTTGACCGCATCTACGCGGACTGGGCCGGCGCGCACCGGCCCGCGCGCGCCGTGGTGCCCACGGGGGCGCTGCATTTCGGGTTGAAGGTGGAGATCGAGGCCGTGGCGCTGGCCTGAGAAGGCGTTCCGGCCCGGGGGGGCCGGCTGCCGCTACTTCAGCCAGCCGCGCTTGCGGAAGTAGAGCATGGGCCCCACGGCGCTGAGCACCATGAGCCCGATGACGTAGACGTAGCCGAACTCCCATTCCAGCTCGGGCATGAACTTGAAGTTCATGCCGTAGACGCTGGCGATCAGCGTGGGCGGCAGCAGGGCCACGCTGGCCACCGAGAAGATCTTGATGATCTTGTTCTGGTTGATGTTGATGAAGCCGACCGTGGCATCCATCAGGAAGTTGATCTTGTCGAAGAGGAAGGCCGTGTGGCTGTCCAGCGATTCGATGTCGCGCAGGATCTGGCGCGCTTCCTCGAACTGCTCGGCATTGAGCATCTTGGAACGCATCATGAAGCTGACGGCGCGGCGCGTGTCCATGACGTTGCGGCGGATGCGGCCGTTCAAGTCTTCCTGGCGCGCAATGGCGCCCAGCACCTCGCGGGCCACGTCGTCGGTCACGTCGCCGGACAGCACCATCTGGCTGGCTTTTTCGAGGTCGTCGTAGATGCGCTCCAGCGTGTCGGCCGAGTATTCGGCGTCGGCGTCGAAGAGCTTGAGCAGCACGTCCTTGGCCTCGTCGATCAGGCCCGGCGCGCGGCGCGCGCGCATGCGCAGCAGGCGAAAGACGGGCACGTCCTCGTCGTGGATGGAGAAAAGCACGCCGCAGCTGCGCAGGTTCTTGTTGTGCTCGTTGACGATGAAGGCCACGCGCACCGAACGCGGGTCCTCGTCATCGTCGATCAGGAAGTCGCTGCGGATGTGCAGCTCGCCGTTGTCTTCCTCGTAGAAGCGGGCGGATTCCTCGATGTCGTCGTCCATCGCATCCTCGGGGATGGACAGCTCGTAGTGCTGCTTGATCCAGCGCTTTTCCTCGACCGTGGGCGACTCCAGGTCCACCCAGATCGGCTTGAAGCGGGACAGCTCCTCCAGCGACTCGATCTCTTCTTGAACCAGGCGGCCATTGGCCAGCGTAAAGATGTTGAGCATAGGCTCACTCCAGGTGTTCTTCTCAGGCGTGCGGGGTATCGGAGGTGCTTTCAACCCCACAGGCCAACCGGGAGTTGAAAGCTACCAACTGGGGTAGGTTTCCACGGAGCTTTCTCCAAGATGCAAAGCGTTGGATTATGCAGCGTTGCGCTGCAGCATGCGGGCCGGCTGCGCTATTCGGAAGCGGCTCCAGGGGGCATCTGGCGGCCTGTCACAAAAGCCTGGGCATGGCACAGGTCGGCCCAGGCGCCGGCCTTGGCCTGGGGGGCGCGCAGCAGGTAGTTGGGGTCGTAGCTGACCACGGCGGGCACGCCCGCAATGCGGTGCGGCTCGGCACGCAGGCGGCCCAGCGCCTCCTGGCGCTGCAGCACGGCGCGCGCCGTGGCCAGCCCCAGCACCAGCACGCAGGCCGGGCGCAGATCGCGCAGCAGCGCCTCCAGCGATGGCTGCAGCGCCGGGACCTCGGGCGCCTCCTGTCCTTCGGCCGCAGGCTGCACGCGGTGCAGGGCGGCGCTGTACAGGCGCGGATGGTCCTGCAGGTTCAGCGCGCGCAGCATGTTGTCCAGCAGCCGGGCCGCGTCGCCTTCGAGCGCGGTGCGCGCGCAGTCGGGGCCGGGGCGCTGGGCGGGTGGCAGGGGCAGCGAGTTGGCGGGCGGCTCCAGCAGGATCAGCCAGCCGCCTTCGCCGCCATCACCGGCAGGCGGGGTTGCCGCATACACGGGCCGTACGGGGCCCAGCCGCCAGCCCAGCCCGGGGGCGCCGGCCACGGGCTGCTGCACGTAGCGGCGCGGCGGGCGTTCGCGTTCGGGAATGACGGGGGCGGGAGAGGCATGCACGGGTGCGGGAGGCGGTGGCGCCTGGACAGGCGCCTGAACAGGCACCTGAACGCGTGCGGGCGTTGGCGCGGCGACAGGCGCCGGTGCAGCAGGCGCCGGGGAGGGCGCCTCCTGCACGGGCGGCGGCACGGGGCGGGCCGCCAGCGGATCTGCCAGGGGCGCCGCTGCAGGCGCATCGGCGGGCGCAGCCAGGGCCTCGGACAGCACGGCGGGTGCGGTCTCGGGCTCGGGCAGCCAGACGGTGATGCCCATGGCGTGCAGCATGGCCCGCTGGCGGGTGTCTAGATTCAGGGCCATAGCTTGAGGCTCATGAGCACGGCATGCTCGCGCGGGCCGTCGTGCATGGGGTAGTAGTTCTTGCGCAGGCCCACCTCCTGGTAGCCATGCGCGGCGTAGATGCTGCGTGCGCGGACATTGCTCTCGCGCACTTCCAGCCAGATCCATTGGGCCTTGCGCTGGCGCGCCCACAGGGCCAGCGCGTCCAGCAGGATGCGGGCCCAGCCCTGGCGCTGGCGCGACGGGGCCACGGTGATGTTGAGCAGGTGGACCTCGTCGAGCACGATCATGGCGACGAAGTAGCCCACCAGTTCGCCCCGGGCATCGACCAGCAGCTGCGCTTCATTGCCGGCCGCCATGGCATCGATGAAGTTGCCACGGGACCAGGGATGCGAGTAGGCCTGCTGCTCCACAGGCAGCAGCATGTCCAGCCACAGCACGTTCAGCGGCTCGAAGCGCACGCTGTCCCGCTCCGGCGCCGGAGCCGGGGCGTCGGTCAGGGGCGGCTGCGGCCGCGAGGGCTGTGGCGTGTGCGTGCTCATGGTGCGGGCGGGGTGGCCTCTGGGGTGGGCGTGGCCAGGGCCAGCGCGGCGGCCGCCTTGGCAGCCTCCCGCTCGGCCGTGGTCTGCGCGACTTTATCGCGGATGTAGCGCGGCAGGGCCTGGTCGGCCGGCAAGGCGCGGTCGGCCGCCAGCAGGGCCGGGGCCAGGCGCAGCATGGCGGCGGCGGTGGGCAGGGCGGCCAGGTGGCTGGCCTGGGGCGCCAGGCGCTCGCCGTAGGCGGCCAGGGCGTTGCCGGCCACCACGGTGCCGGGCGGCAGTTGCAGGGCCTCGGGCGCGCACAGGCCGAAGTCGCCGCTTTGCTCGCCAATGTCGTTCCAGCGGCCGTCGCTCCAGTGATAGGCGGCGTGATAGACCTCGTTCATGCGCGCATCGATCACGGCGATGAGGTCGGTGCAGCCGTATTGCATGCGGGCCTGCTCGGCCACGGCCAGCAGGCTGTCCATGGGCAGCACGGGCACGCGGGCGGCAAAGGCCAGCCCCTGGGCCACGGAGCAGGCCGTGCGCAGGCCCGTGAACGAGCCCGGACCCCGGCCGAAGACGATGGCCTGCAGCTCGGCGAATTCCAGGCCGGCCTGGGCCATCAGCGCCAGGATGGCGGGGATCAGCTCGGTCGAGGTCTGCGGGCCGCCGGGGCCGCTGTGCTCCCAGACGGCATCGCCGCGCTGCACGGCGATGGAGAGGGTGTCGGTACTGGTGTCTAGGGCAAGAAGATTCATGGCTTGGGGCAGGCGGCGGTGCCGCAGCAAGTGCAGGATTATCGGTGCCCCGCCCGTCCCGCGCCCGGCAGGGCTGCAATGACCGGCGTAGACTTGCCGGCCATGTTGCATCTTTCGCCGTCTTCTTCCCTTATTTCCTCGATTTCCTCCGCCTTCTCACTCGGAATGCCGCGTTCACGCCGGGGCTTGGCGGCCGCGCTGCTGGCGGCGTCTGTCCTGCCCGGCGTGGCAAGCGCCCAGGCAGATGCGCCCACTTCGCCGGCCTCGCTGTCCACCAAGACTGCACGCGAAAGCCGGCTGCCCCCGGCCGTGGAGGCGGCGCTTGCGCGCGCCAAGCTGCCGCGCGACGCGGTCTCGGCCCTGGTGGTCGAGGTCGATGGCCGGGCTGCCCCGCGCCTGGACTGGCAAAGCCATGTGGCCATGAACCCCGCCTCGGTCATGAAGCTGGTCACCACCTATGCGGCGCTGGACCAGCTGGGTCCCGCACATGTCTGGCGCACGCCCGTCTTCCTGGGCGGGCCGGTGCAGGACGGCGTGCTGCGCGGGCCGCTGTACATCCAGGGCCAGGGCGATCCCAAGCTCGTGATGGAGCGGCTGTGGCTGATGCTGCGCCGCCTGCAGGGCATGGGCATCAAGGTCATCGTGGGCGACATCGTGCTGGACCGCAGCGCGTTTTCCGTGAGCGGCCATGACGCGGCCACCTTCGACAACGAACCCTGGCGCCCCTACAACGTGGCGCCCGACGCGCTGCTGGTCAACTACAAGGCCGTGACCGTGGGCTTCACGCCCGACGCGGCGGCGGGCGTGGCGCGGCTGCAATACGATCCGCCGCTGGCCGGCATCCAGCAGCAGGAAACCGTGCCACTGGCGCCGGCCGGCAGCGAATGCGGCGACTGGCGCGCCCGGCTGCAGCTGGACATGGCCGACCCGCTGCGCATCGCCTTTGCCGGCCCGTTCCCGGCCAGTTGCGGCGACAAGAGCTGGTCGCTGGCGCCGGCCCAGCCCGAGGCCTTCGCGGCCCGCGCCATCGAGGGCATGTGGCGCGAGCTGGGCGGCAAGCTCACCGGCACCGTGCACGACGGCCGCGTGCCGACCGGGCTGCAGCCAGCATTCCAGAGCGAATCGCCTTCGCTGGCCGAGGTGGTGCGCGACATCAACAAGTACAGCAACAACGTCATGGCCCAGCAGGTGTTCCTGACCATGGGCATGCAGCGTACGGGCGTGGCCAGCTTCGAGTCCTCGCGCCAGGCCCTGGGCCAGTGGTGGCAGGCGCGCTGGGGCGCGGCCGATCAGCCCGTGGCCGACAACGGCGCCGGCCTGAGCCGCGAGGCGCGCATCACCGCCTCCGGCCTGGGCCGCATGCTGCAGCAGGCCTGGGCCTCGCCGGTGATGCCGGAGTTCGTGGCCTCCATGCCCATCGTCGGCGTGGATGGCACGCTGCGCCGCAGCCTCAGCCGGGCCCAGGGCATGGCGCATCTGAAGACCGGCACGCTGCGCGATGCCTCGGCCCTGGCCGGCTATGTGGACGGGGCCAGCGGCCGCCGCTACGTGCTGGTGGCCATGGCCAACCACACCAACGCCCCGGCCGCGCGCGCGGCCTGGGATGCGCTGGTGGACTGGACGGCGCGCGACCGCTGATCGGGCGCCTTCGCGTCTTGTGCAGGGCCTGCTTTCGCAGGCCCTTTTTCATTGTTTTTCCAGCAAGGACGTTGTCCTACCCACGGGCCATGCGGCGGTCCTTATCGTCTGTTCGCCCGCGTGCGAATTGCCTTGTCGGCGTGCGATTTCTATCCGTAGTTGCCCGGTGTCGCCAATGCGCAAGTGTCGTTACGATGGCTTTAGCAAAAAAGCACGGTCGTGCTATTCATAACACTTCACGGAGATTCCATCTTGGCAAATCGTTATCGAATCCTCGCGGCCGCTCTGGCCACGGCCGGCCTGCTGGCCGCTTGCGGCGGCGGCAGCGGCGCCGACACCACTCCCCGCGCCAAGATCACTTCCGTCAAGGTGATGGGCGACAGCCTCTCCGACAGCGGCACCTTCGGCTACAAGTTCACCGTGCAGAACGCCACGCTGACGGGCGCAGGCTCCAACCAGGTCTGGGCCGAGCGCGTGGCGGGCCTGTACAACATCTCCCTGTGCCCGCGCTTCAACGGCACGGCCTTCACGCCCAACACCTCGTGCAACAACTACGCCGTGGGCGGCGGCCGCATCAACTACACCAGCGCGCCCACGGCGCCCATCTCCATCACGCAGCAGATCCTGCTGGCCGGCGCGGCAGGCTTCACGGCCGATGACCTGGCCGTGATCGACGGTGGCGCCAATGACGCGGCCGATGTGATCGGCGCCTTCCTGGCCGCTTCCAGGGACCAGGGCGCCAACTTCAAGGCGCTGCTGTCCACCAAGATCGACGCGGCCACGCTGGGCGCGCTGCTGCAGCAGGGCCAGACCGGCATGGCCCAGGCCGGTGGCCTATACATGCAGAACCTGGCCAAGGGCTTTGTCTCCAGCATCCAGACCAATGTGCTGGGCAAGGGCGCCACGCGCGTGGCCATCCTCAACGTGCCCGCCATCACGCTGACGCCGCGCTTCCAGCTGGTGCTGCAGTCCGTGGCCCAGCAGCAGGGCTCGGCCGCCGCCGCGCAGCTGGAGACCGTGTTCGACGGCTGGGTCAAGGCCTTCAACCAGCAGGTCGCGGCCGGCTTCGCGGGCGAGAGCCGCGTGGCCATCATCGACTTCTACAGCGAGTTCCGCCAGCAGATGGCTGACCCCGCCCAGTACGCCTACACCAACGTGAAAAAGGCGGCCTGCCCTGCCACCGGCGTGGGCGCCGACGGCCTGCCCACCTACAGCTTCCCGACCTGCACCGAGGCCGCGCTGTCCGCCTCCATTCCCGTGGGCGAGACCAGCGCCAACTGGTGGAAGAGCTATGCCTTTGCCGACAGCTTCCACCCCACGCCCTATGGCCACCAGCAAATGAGCCAGCTGGCCTCCCGCACCCTGGCCCGCGCAGGCTGGCTGTGATAGCAGACACGCAGCACGAGGAGACACATCCATGAAGACATTCCTGCGTATCACCGCCGCCGTGGCCATGGCCACGGCCTGCATGGCCGCCACCGCCCAGTCCGCCGGCACCTGGAGCGTGCGCCTGGGCGCCACGCGCATCGATCCCCAGACCAGCAGCGGCTGGCTGAGCACGCCCAGCTTCCCCGACACCCGCGTGGACGTGAAGGCCAACAGCCAGCTCACGGGCGGCGTGACCTACATGGTCACCAACAACTGGGCCATCGACGTGCCCGTGGGCCTGCCGTTCAAGCACGACTTCGTGGGCGATGGCGCCATCTCCGGCACGGGCAAGCTCGGCCGCACCAAGGTGCTGCCCGCCACCGTGTTCGCGCAGTACCGCTTCGGCGAGGCCAACTCCGCCTTCCGCCCCTACCTGGGCCTGGGCGTGACCTATGCCAAGTTCTTCGGCGAGCGCACCACGGCCTCCCTCAACGGCCTGACCGGCGGCACGCTGGCCAACCCCACCACGGCCTCGGTGGACAGCAAGTGGGGCCTGACGCCGCAGATCGGCTTCGTCTACAACTTCAACGAGCGCTGGTTCCTGGACGTGGCCTACTACAAAAGCTTCCTGAAGACCACGGCACACCTGTCCTCGGGCCAGAGCGTGTCGCTCAAGCTCAATCCCAACGTCTACGCCATCGGCATCGGATACCGCTTCTGACAGGTCGCAGTCCCCAAAGAAAAACCAGCCCGCGGGCTGGTTTTTTCATGGAGCGGGCCTGCGCCTACTTGGCCGTGGGCATCACGAATTCCGCGCCCTTGGGCGTGCTCTCGGGCCAGCGCTGCATGATGCTCTTTTGGCGGGTGTAGAAGCGCACGCCTTCCTCGCCGTAGGCGTGCATGTCGCCGAACAGGCTGCGCTTCCAGCCGCCGAAGCCGTGCCAGGCCATGGGAACGGGAATCGGCACGTTGATGCCGACCATGCCGACCTCGATGCGGCGGCCGAACTCGCGCGCCACATTGCCGTCGCGTGTGAAGCAGGCCACGCCGTTGCCGAACTCATGGTCGTTGACCAGCTGCACGGCCTCGGCGAAGTCCTTGGCGCGCACCACGGCCAGCACGGGGCCGAAGATCTCTTCCTTGTAGATGCGCATGTCGGGCGTGACATGGTCGAACAGCGTGCCGCCCAGCCAGAAGCCGCCCGAGGTGTCGGTGCCCGTGGCGGCGCCGGCCGCCTTGCCGTCGAAGCCCCGGCCATCGACCAGCAACTGCGCGCCTTCCTTGACGCCCAGGTCGATGTAGCCGCTGATGCGCTCGTGCGCGGCGCGCGTCACGATGGGGCCCATTTCCGCGGCCAGGTCCTCGCCGTCCAGCACCTTCAGCGCCTTGGTGCGCTCGATCAGGCGCGGCAGCAGCTGGTCGGCCACATCGCCCACCAGCACGGCCACGCTGATGGCCATGCAGCGCTCGCCGGCCGAGCCGTAGCCGGCGCCGATCAGTGCGTCCACGGCCTGCTCGATATCGGCATCGGGCATGACCACCATGTGGTTCTTGGCGCCGCCCAGGGCCTGCACGCGCTTGCCGTGGCGCGCGCCCGTCTCATAGATGTAGTTGGCAATGGGCGTGGAGCCGACAAAGCTCACGGCCTTCACCTGGGGATGCTCGATCAGCGCATCCACTGCTTCCTTGTCGCCCTGGACCACGTTGAACACGCCGTCGGGCAGGCCGGCCTGCTTGAGCAGGTCGGCGATCAGCAGCGAGGGCGTGGGATCGATGGGGCTGGGCTTGAGCACGAAGGTGTTGCCCGCCGCAATGGCCACCGGGAACATCCACATCGGCACCATCACGGGGAAGTTGAACGGCGTCACGCCCGCCACCACGCCCAGCGGCTGGCGCAGCGTCCAGTTGTCGATGCCGGTGGAGACCTGGTCGGTGAAATCGCCCTTGAGCAGCTGCGGGATGCCGCAGGCGAACTCCACGATGTCGATGCCGCGGCTGACCTCGCCCTGCGCATCGGTGAAGACCTTGCCGTGCTCGGCCGTGATGGCGTGGGCCAGTTCGTCCTTGTGCTGGTTGAGCAGTTCGAGGAAGCGGAACATCACGCGCGCCCGGCGCAGCGGCGGCGTGTCGGCCCACTTGGGGAAGGCCGCCTGGGCGGCCGCCACGGCGGCATCGACATCGGCGCGCGAGGCCAGGGCCACGCGGCCCGTGACCTGGCCGGTGGCCGGGTTGGTCACGTCCTGCTCGCGGCCGCTGGCACCTGCCGTGCGCTGGCCGTTGACGTAATGGACGATGGAAGCGAAGGAGGTGTTTGCGGTGTTCATGCCAGCCAGTCTAGGAGTGCGCCTTCGGCCTGCCTAGGCGCTGCGCTTGAATTGATTGTTCATTTTGCTGAACAATCCCTGCATGGCAAATGAAAAACCCGATGCCAAGGCCGAGGCCTTGTGGAGCCACCTGCACTGGCTGGTCGTGCTGGAGCAGCAAGGCAGCTTCACCTCGGCCGCCGCGCGCCTGGGCGTGAGCAAGGCGGCCATGAGCCAGCGCGTGGCCGAGCTGGAGCGCGCGGCCGGCGTGGCCCTGGTCACACGCACCACGCGCAGCGTGCGCCTGACCGAAGCGGGGCAGCGCCTGGTGGACGAGACGCGCGGCGCCTTCGAGCACATCGCCGACAGCTTTGCGGGCGTGCGCGACCTGGCTGCCGAGCCGCGCGGCCTGCTGCGCGTGACCGCGCCCGTGGCCTTCTCGCGCCAGCAGCTCATGCCCCGGCTGCCGGCCTTCCTGCGCGCCCATCCGCAGATCCGGCTGGAGCTGGACCTGTCTGACCACCTGCGCTCGCTGGCGATGGAGGGCTTCGACATCGCCGTGCGCCATGCCTCCACCCCGCCCGAAACCCATGTGGCCTGGGCGCTGGCGCCCACGCGCTCGCTGCTGGTGGCCAGCACGGACTACCTGGCCGCGCACGGCACCCCGGCCACCCCGCAGGACCTGGCCGCGCACCAGTGCCTGCACTACCCGCGCACCCAGGGCGCCATGGCCTGGAGCTTCGTGCCCGCCGATGCCGGTGCGGACGCCGGTGCAGACGCCAGTGCAGACGCAGTACGCACCGTCGTGCCCGTGGCCGGCGGCTTTGCCGCCAACAACAGCGAAATGCTGCGCGACGCCGCCATGGCAGGCCTGGGCATCGCCCTGGTGCCCGACTTCAGCGCCCAATCGGGCCTGGCCTCCGGCCATCTGCGCGAGGTGCTGCCCGGCTGGCGGCCCGTTGATGCCTTCGGCGAACACCTGTTCGCGATACGCCCCTACGCCAGCCACGTGCCGCGCGCGGTGGCGGTGTTCGTGGAGTTCCTGCGGGCGTCGTTTGCGGCGGGGTTCATTCGCTGAGGGTGGCCCCTCAGGCCTTGATCCCCAGCTTGTCCACCAATTGCTTGAACACCGCGTTGTCGCGGTCGATCACGGCCTTGAATTCGGGCTGGTCCAGGTAGCCCTCGCCCATGTTCTGCTTGGCCATGGTTTCGCGCAGGGCGGGGTCCTTGAGGGTCAGGGCCATGGCCTTGCGCAGGGTCTGGACCACGGCGTCGGGCGTGTTGCGGGGCACGGCCAGGCCGCGCCAGCCGCCGATGAGCAGGTCGATGCCGCGCTCCTTGAGCGTGGGCACGGCTTCCCAGCCGGCCTGTATGCGCTGCTCGGCCATGATGGCCAGCGGGCGGATCTTGCCGGCCGCCACATAGGTGGCCACCTCCACGGGCGTGACGGCCACGGCCTCGATGTGGCCGCCCAGCAGGTCGAGCACGGCAGGGTTGGCGCCGCGGTAGGGCGCGTGGTTGAACTTCACGCCCGCCTTGTCCTGCAGCGCGGCGGCGGCCAGGTGGCCCAGCGAGCCCGGGCCGGCATTGCCGATGCGCACGGCGGCCTCGTCCTTGCGCGCGGCGGCGATCAGTTCCTCGATGCTGCGATAGGGCGAGTCGGCACGCACGGCGATGGTGGCGGGGTCGGCATTCAGGCGTGCCACGGGCAGCACGGCGTCGGAGCTGATCTTGGTCAGCCCCATGTGCGGGATCATGGTCAGCTCGACGGTGATGATGCCGATCTTGTAGCCGTCCGGCCGGGCATTGGCCAGTTCGGTCCAGCCCACGGCGCCGCTGGCGCCTGCGCGGTTGAGCACGATCAGGTCCTGCGGCAGGTGCTTGCGCGCCACCTCGGCCAGCGCGCGTGCCAGCACGTCGGTGCCGCCGCCAGCGGCAAAGGGCACGATGAGTTCAATGGGGCGCTGGGGCCAGGCGCCGGCCGGTGCCTGCGCCATGGCGGGCAGGACCGGCGTTGCGGCCAGGGCGGCCAGCGAGTGGATGAATTGGCGGCGGGATGCGAGGGTCATGGCTTGTCTCCGGGATCTTTGTTATGTGGCGATGTCTGTGCTTCAATCCATTTTGATGTTGGCGGCCTTGATCACGCCGCTCCACAGCGCCTGTTCCGAGCGCACGAAGCCTGCGAACTGCTGCGGCGTCATCTCCATGGGCTGTATGCCGATCTCTTCGAGCTTGGCACGCGTTTCGGGGTGGCGCAGGGCGGTGGCCAGGCTTTTGTTCAGGCGCTCGGTGAGCGCGGGGCTCAGGTGGGCGGGGCCGACGAAGCCCTGCCAGGCATAGGCTTCGAAGCCGGGCACGCCGGCTTCGGCCATGGTGGGTACGTCGGGCAGGATGGGCAGGCGCTGGGGCGTGGCCACGGCCAGCACGCGCAGCTTGCCCGCGCGGATGGCCGAGATGCTGGGCGGCAGGTCCACGAACATGGACTGGATCTGTCCCGCCATAAGGTCCTGCAGCGCCGGGGCCGAGCCCTTGTAGGCCACGTGCAGGATCTGGGTGCCCGTGCGCTGCTTGAACAGCTCCAGTGCCACGTGCAGCGGCGAGCCCGGGCCCGACGAGGCCGAGGAGATGCCGCCCGGCTCCTTGCGCGCCATCGCCAGGAATTCCTGCACATTCTTCGCAGGGAAGGACGGATGCACGGCCAGCACTAGCGGCATGCGGCCCAGGCCGCCGATGTAGCTGAAGTCCTTGCCCGCGTCATAGCTCAGGCGCGCATACATGGCGGGGTTGAAGGCCAGCGTGCCTGAGTCGGCCGTGCCCAGCGTGTAGCCATCGGCCGGGGCGCGTGCGATCAGCGTGGCGCCGATGATGCTGGCCGCGCCGGGACGGTTGTCCACCACCACGGGCTGGCCCAGGTCCTTGCCCATCTGCACGGCCAGCTGGCGGGCGATCACGTCGGTGGTGCCGCCCGGTGCGTAGGGCACCACCCATTTGACGGGCTGGGTGGGCCAGGCTGGCGCACTCTGGGAGGACGGGGCTGGGGTGGATTGCGCCTGGGCGGTGCCCATGCCCAGCGTCAGCAGGGCGCAGGAAAGCCAGGCCTGGCGGTGCAGGGCCATTGGGTTGAACAGCATTTTTTGTCTCCGGTGGTTTTTATGGGTGTCTGTTGCGCCGTGCTTCAGCGCGGCCGCAGCATCCATTCGTGCGCGGGGTCGTTGCGGAAGGCCCAGCGCCGCTCGGGCCCGGCCATGGTGTTGAGGTAGTAGAGGTCGTAGCCGTGCGGGGCCACGCAGGGGTGGTAGCCGCGCGGCACCATCACGGTGTCGCGGTGCTCCACCGCCATGGCTTCGTCGATGCTGCGGTCATCGGTGTAGACGCGCTGGAAGGCAAAGCCCTGGCTGGGGTTGAGCAGGTGGAAGTAGGTTTCCTCCAGCACGGTCTCGGCGTCCGGCGCGGCGGGGTCGGCGCTGTCGTGCTTGTGCGGCGGATAGCTGGACGAGTTGCCTGCGGGCGTGATGACCTCGACCACCAGCAGGGACTCGGCCGCCTCGGTCTCGGGCAGGATGTCGCAGACATGGCGCGTGTTGCTGCCCTGGCCGCGCACGCTGCGGCGCATGCTTTCGGGCGCGATCACGCGCGTGGCGTGGCGGCCCGTGGCGGGTGCGGCGCTCAAGGCAATGTCGGCCGGGCCGCGCGCCGTGATGCGCAGGCTTTGGCCGGGCGGCACGTAGACGGCCGTGGGCGCACCCTCCTCGAACACGCTGGCGCGGCTGCCCAGGGCGCTGAACGCCTGGCTGCCGACCTGCACATCCACCTGGCCGGTGAGCACGGTGATGCAGTATTCGAGCGGGCCGGTGGACAGTGCCTCCACCTCGCCTGCCTGCAGCCGCAGGGCCTTGAAGTGGATGTGCTTCCAACCCGCGCTGGCGGGCGTGATGTCTGTGACGACGCGGCCGGGCGCGGCCTTGACGAGAAGGCTCATGCCGCGGCTCCTTCGGTGATGTCCTGGCGCGCGGCCACGCGGCTGGCATCCCAGCCCGCGATCAGCGCGCGGAAGTTGGCGGCGACGGCATCGCGCAGCGCGGCGTCGTCCAGCTCGTTGCGCAGCCACTGCAGCGCGGGTCCGGCCCAGACGCTGCGGCCGATCATGAAACCCTTGACCACGGGCGCCCGCGCCTGGGCAAAGCCCTGCACCAGTTGCTCCACGGGCTGGGACAGGCCCAGGATCACGGCGCCCCGGCACCAGGGATCGCGTTCGTTCACCAGGGCGTCCAGCGCCTCCCAGTTCTCGCGCGCCATGGTGCCGACCTTCCACCATTCGGGCTTGAGGCCCAGGTCGTAGAAATGGCGTATGGCGCGCAGCACGGCCTCGCCCCGGTCGTCGGGTGCCAGGGTGTCCTTTGGCGGGATCACTTCCAGCAGCAGCTCATGGCCGCTGGCGCGCGTGGCGGTCCAGACCTGCTGCAGCCAGGCATCCTGCTCGGCGCGCAGTGCGGGCGTGTCGTCGGGGTGGTAGAAGACCAGGCATTTGACGGTATGGCTTTGCGGCCAGTGCAGCAGCTCGGAAGCCAGCGAGTCCGTGCCGTCAAAGCGCAGCGGGCGCGAGCCCGGCAGCTCGATGGGCCGGCCTATCCACCAGCCGCGTCCCGTGGCGTCGTGCAGCGCGGCCTCGCCCAGGTGATGGCGGCCGTCGATCAGCACGCCCATGCGGCCCGCGTTGCCCGGATCGCGCTCGACCTGGGCGACCACCTCGTTGATCAGCCGCTTGAGCGGGCGCAGCCGCGCGGGCGCTGCGCCGGCCTCGCGCGCCAGATCGTCGAACTGGCTGCGGTGGTCATAGGCCAGCACGCACAGCGCGGGCCACTGCGGCCGCGCCCGGCTGACGCGGTGCAGGTGGGACAGCTCGGGGTCCTGGTCGGGACGCGGATGGCGGTGGCCCGAGAACCAGTGCGCCAGCTCGGCCTGCGTGGGCATGGCCGGCGCGCAGCCATGGCGCGAGACCACGATGGCTCCGCAGGCGTTGGCAATCGCCGCAGATTCCTCCAGGCTCTTGCCGCGCAGCAGCCCGGACAGCAGGCCCGAGGCAAAGGCATCGCCCGCGCCCAGCACATTGAGCACTTCCACGCGCTCGCCCAGCACCGTGGGCGCATCGGCGATCGCATCGGGCACCTCGCCCTCGATCAGCGAGCAGCCCAGCGGCCCGCGCTTGACCACGAAGACGGCGCGGCTGCATTCGCGCACGCGGCGCAGGCTGGCGATCAGGTCGCCCTCCACGCCGCCGGCGATCAGCCATTCCTCTTCGGTGCCGATGATGAGTTCGAACTGGCCCAGCTCGGCCTGCAGCCTGCGGCTGACCTCGGCGCTGGCCACATAGCGTGTCTCGCCATCGCCCCGTCCGGCCAGGCCCCACAGCACGGGCCGGTAGTCGATGTCCAGCACGCGCACCAGGCCGTGGCGGCCAGCCATCTCCAGTGCCTTGCGGCTGGCGGCCAGCACGCCGGGTGCGCTCAGGTGGGTGCCCGTGATGGCCAGGCAGCGGCAGCGGGCCAGGAACGCCTCGCTGATGGCTGCGGCGTCCAGGGCCATGTCGGCGCAGTTCTCGCGGGCGAAGAGCAGGGGGAAGGTCTCCTGGTCCTTGATGCCCAGCAGCACCATGCCGGTCAGGCGCTGGGCATCGACCTGCACCTGGCTGGTGTCGCAGCCCTCGCGGCGCAGCGTCTCGACCAGGAAGCGGCCATTTTGTTCATCGCCCACGCGCGAAATCATGGCCGAGCGCAGCCCCAGGCGCGCCGTGCCGAAAGCCATGTTGCCCGAGGAGCCGCCCAGGTACTTGGCAAAGCTGCTGGCCTCCTTCAGGCTGCAGCCGATCTGCTGCGCGTAAAGGTCCACGGCCAGTCGGCCCAGGCAGGCCACGTCCAGCGGCCGGTCGGAGGGAAAGTTCAGCATGCTCATCGTCATAGGCCTGTGCGTTGCGGACACCCACGTGCGGGCCTGTCCATAATCGTTGCGTGCATGCGATCATAGATCGAAATAGAAAAAGTTTTCCATATATATGAAAAATAGAAAAACCCTTGGCGATGCAGGCGCCCCCTCGCTGGCCGGCCCCTACGCTGACCGCGCCGCCTTCCTCACCGTGCTGCGCGAAGGCTTCGAGGCCCTGAGCCGCCAGCTCAAGGCCATCGGCCGCCATGTGGAAATGCAGGGTGATCGCCTGGCCTTCGACGGCATCCAGGCCACGGCCGAGCAATGTGGCGTGCAGCCTTCGGCCGTGGTGCGCTTTGCCAAGCATTTCGGGTTCTCGGGGTACTCGGAACTGCAGGCGCTGTTCCGCGCCGATGCGGCGCGCCAGCTCTCGGCCCAGCATGACTACCAGGATCGCATCCGGGGCCTGATCGCCTCGGGCAACGAGCCACGCAGCAGCGCGCGCCTGGCGCACGAGGTCATCGAAGGCAGCATCGAAAGCCTGCAGGCCCTGCAGCGCGGTCTGCCGCCCGAGCAGTTCGAGGCGGCGGTGGACCTCATGCTGGATGCCCCCTCGCTGTGGCTGGCCGCCTCGCGCCGGGCCTTCCCCGTCGGCGCCTACCTGGCCTATGCGCTGCAGCACACCGAAAAGCCCGTGCACTGGCTGCACGGCCTGGGCGCCATGCAAAAGGGCGAGCTGCGCGCGCTGGCGCCCGGCGACGTGATGCTGGCCGTCTCCTTCGAGCCCTATGCGCCCGAAACGCTGGAAATGGTGGACGCGGCCCTGGCACGCGGCGCGCGCCTGCTGGCGCTGACCGACAGCCAGCTCAGCCCCCTGGCATCCCGCGCCACCGTCACCTTGCTGGCCCAGGACGCAGCCACTTTCGGCTTTCGCTCGCTGACCAGCACGCTGACCCTGGCGCAGTCGCTGTTCCTGGCGCTGGCCTACCGGATGGAGCTGGCGTACGAGCCGTCCCGCAAGCCTTAGAAGAGGGTGTTGGTGTCAGCCGGCCGCCGCCGCGCGCAGCAGCCGGTCGCGCACGCCTTCCCAGTCCGGCGTGTCGGGCGGGGTCTCGATCCAGATCAGCCTGGCGCCGACTTCATCGAAGTCGCGCAGGGCGCCGAACAGCTCGCGCGCGGTGGCGGCGGCGTCGGCGGGCATGGCGCGCAGCGTGACGGCGCGCGATGCAGTGCGCAGCGGTGTGCGGTGGTAGACGGCCAGGTTCCTGGCGTCGGCGCCCAGCACGTCCAGCCCGGCCTGCAGCTGCTTTGCGTCCATGAGGCGCACCTGGGCGTTGGGCGCGTAGTGGGCCAGCAGGGTGCCGGAGGCGCGTGGCGTGTTTTCCTGCAGCTCTTCCTTGGACAGGGGGCGCTGGCCGCAGGCGCGCTCGATATCGTCGCGCGTGATGGCGCCGGGGCGCAGCAGCACGGGCACGCCGCGCGTGCAGTCCACGATGGTCGATTCAATCCCCACTTCGCAGGCGCCGCCGTCCAGCACCAGCAGCGTGTCGCCGAACTCGCCGGCCACATGGGCCGCCGTGGTGGGGCTGACGCGGCCGAACTTGTTGGCGCTGGGCGCCGACACGCCCCAGACGGGCGGCTGCAGCTGCTGGCAGGCGGCCAGCACGGCATGGGCGACGGGATGGGAGGGGCAGCGCAGGCCCACGCTGTCCTGGCCGCCGGTCGAGGCCCGGGCGGCCTGGGGCAGGCGCGGCAGGATCAGGGTCAGCGGGCCGGGCCAGAAGGCGTCGATCAGCTGCTGCGCGAACAGCGGCACTTCACGTGCGTAGCGCGTGATGGCGCCGCTGTCGGCCACATGCACGATGAGCGGATGGTTGGGCGGCCTGCCCTTGGCGGTGAAGATCTGCGCGACGGCCGCGTCGTTGTCGGCGTCGGCCGCTAGGCCGTAGACGGTTTCCGTGGGCAGGCCCAGCAGTTCGCCGCGCTGCAGCGCCTGTGCGGCGGCCTGGACAGAGGCCGCCAGCGTTCCATCAAGAATCATCGCGTGGGCCTTCAGAACGGCTCTATGCCCAGGATGGCAGCGGCCTGCAGCGCCACAGCGCGCACCGCTTCGGGCGTGGGTCCGGTGACGTTCAGGTGGCCCATCTTGCGGCCGCGCTTGGCGTCGTGCTTGCCGTACAGGTGCAGGTGACAGCCGGGCAGGGCCAGGACCTGGTCCCAGGCCGGCGCCTTGGCCTGTTCGCCGTCCTTGAACCACAGGTCGCCCAGCAGGTTCAGCATGATGGACGGGCTGTGCTGGCGCGGCTGCGTCAGCGGCAGGCCGGTCATGCAGCGCACCTGCAGCTCGAACTGCGAGACATCGCAGGCGTTCTGGCTGTAGTGGCCGCTGTTGTGCGGGCGCGGCGCGATCTCGTTGACCACGAGCATGCCGTCCTGCAGCACGAAGAATTCGACGCAGAGAACGCCCACGTAGTCCAGGCCGTCGGCCACGGAACGCGCGGCGGCCAGCGCCTGCTCGACCTGGGCCTGCGGCAGGTTGCCTTCGTAGACCTCGGTGACGGAGAGGATGCCTTCGCGGTGCAGGTTGCGCTGCACGGGCAGGTTGACCATGGAGCCGTCACGGCCGCGCGCCACGATGACCGAGCATTCATGGGCCAGCGGCAGCATTTTTTCCAGCACGCAGGCCACGCGGCCCAGTTGCTCCCAGGCGGTGGCCAGCTCGGCGGCGTTCTTCACGCGCACCTGGCCCTTGCCGTCGTAGCCCATGCGGGCGGTCTTGAGGATGCCGGGCAGCAGGCTGGCGTGCACGGCCGCCAGCTGGGCGGGCGTCTCGATCACCGCATAGGGCGCGCAGGGCACGCCGCAGCGCACGAAGTGGGCCTTCTCCTGGGCGCGGTCCTGGGCAATGGCCACGGAGGAGCCAGCCGGCGAGACCGGCCGCTGGGCGGCCAGCAGGTTCAGCGCCGCGGCGGGCACGTTCTCGAATTCGGTGGTGACGGCGGCCGACAGGCGCGCCAGTTCGGCCAGACCCTGCGGGTCTTCGTAGCCGGTACGGATGTGGTGGTGGCTGACCAGGCCGGCAGGGCTGGTCGGGTCGGCGTCGAGCACGGCCGTGAAATAGCCCATGGCCTGGGCCGATTGCACGAACATGCGGCCCAGCTGGCCGCCACCCAGCACGCCCAGCGTGGCGCCCGGCAGGATCACATCTGCGCTCATACGGCCACCGGGGGAAGCGTCATCGCGCGCGCTGCGGCGGTCTGCTCGGCGCGGAAGGCTTCGAGCCTGGTGCGCAGGGCCGGGTCCTCATTGGCCAGCAGGGCCACGGCGAAGAGGGCCGCATTGGCCGCACCGGCCGCGCCGATGGCGAAGGTGGCCACGGGCACGCCCTTGGGCATCTGCACGATGGAGTGCAGCGAGTCCACTCCCTGCAGGTGGCGGCTGGCCACGGGCACGCCGAGCACGGGCACCACGGTCTTGGCGGCAATCATGCCGGGCAAGTGGGCAGCGCCCCCCGCACCCGCGATGATGGCCTTCAGGCCCCGGCCGGCAGCGGCCTCGGCGTAGGCGAACATGTCGTCGGGCATGCGGTGGGCCGAGACGACCTGGGCTTCATGGGCGATGCCAAATTGCTGAAGAATGGCAACTGCGTGCTGCATGGTCTCCCAGTCGCTGCTGGAGCCCATGACCACACCGATCTGGATGGAGTTCATGTCGTGAGGGCGCCTGCGGCCCGGCCTAGTGGAACCCGCGATTTTACTTTTTTAGTCCTAATTCGCGTAATCCATGCGCCAAATCACCGCACAGCCGTGTGCTGCTCGCGCGCAAAACCCAGCACGCGCTGGCGAAACACATGGGTCAGCCAGGCCAGGGCCAGCCCCACCTGCACGGCCAGCGACAGCCACATTCCGCTGGTGACGGGCTTTGTCAGGCCGGCTGCCAGCGGTTGGGCCAGCACGGCGGCATCGGCCCCGGCCAGGCCAAAGGCCAGCAGCGGCAGCACGATGTTGACCAGCAGCCAGGTGACGGCAAACGCGGCCAGCGGCGACTTGATGCGCCCGGCCAGCAGGGAAAAGCCCGTGGCCAGCGCGGCATCGCGCAGCAACTGCGCCGTGGCCAGCGCCGCCAGTTGGGCCGCGCCCGGCACGATGGGCTGGCCGCCCGCGGGCCACAGCAGCCACAGCGCGCAGGCCAGCACGGCCAGCAGCCAGCTCACGGGCCACAGCGGCAGCGCTTCGAGCGCGCCACGCCAGCGCCCCTGCAGCACGCACCACTGCACCTGGCGCCAGCTGCGCAGGCCCTCGTCCATGCCGTGCAGGCAGACATAGGCCGTGCCCGCCAGCGCCAGCCCGGTGGTCCAAGCGAAGAAAGAGGCCGGGCCGGGGCCCTGCAACTGCATTGCATCGAGGTGCATGCCTCCAAAGGCCAGGCCCGCCACGCACAGGCCCAGCGGCCAGGCCCAGGGCAGGGTGCGCACATCCAGCCGCGTGCACAGCAGCCGCCACAGGGCCAGCAGGCCCAGCCCCAGCGCGATGGCGCCGAACAGGTAGATGGCGCCGCGCCCGTGCAGCGGCACGGACCACCACAGCACAGGGCGGCCTTCTTCGCGGCCCAGCTGCTCGGTCAACCGGCCCAGGATGGGTCCGGGCAGCACCATCACGAACAGCAGCGGCACCAGCACGAAGCGGATGCGGCGCGCGGGCTGCTCCTTCGGCCCCCAGCCCATGAGCACGGAGTGCATGCTCCAGGCCTGCAGGGCCAGGCCCCACAGCACGGCCTGCAGCACGGCGTGCACGCCCCAGGCCAGCCCGCCCGGCTGGCCCGCCGAGGTGGCCAGCACGGCAAGCGCGCACCACAGCATGTACAGCCAGGCCGCCAGCGGGGCGCCCAGCAGCTTGCCCCAGGCCATCTGCCAGGGCGTCAGGGCCGACAGGCGCTGCCAGTCCCAGGTGTGCTGGTGCGCCTCTTCGTTGAGGCCGCGCCCGGCCAGCACGCTGCCCAGGCCGGCCGCGGCGATCCACATGCCGATCAGGGCAGCGACCAGCAGGGCATGCAGGCGGTCTTCGGGCTGGACCAGAACCATTGGCGTGGCCAGCAGCAAGGCGGTGAGCAGCAGGCTCCAGCCCAGTTGGGCGGGCCGCCAGTTGAGCCAGAGTTGGCGCTGGAATTCCGGGTTGTGCGTCATGGCTGCTCCGCAGGGGTGAGGGGGGCTGCGGCCTGCAGGCCGCGTGCGTAGCGGTCCTGCAGGCGCTCGCGCACAGGCGCCAGGCTGGCCACGGGCAGGCCGGCGCCAACCAGGCGTGCCAGCAGATCGGCGCGTTCGCGCGGCGGCGTGGGCAGCCAAAGCTGCAGATGCACCAGGCCCTGGTCATCGGGCGGCGGCACAGGGGTGTCGGGAAGGACCTGGTGCAGCTGCCGCGCCAGCGACCCGGCCGAGGCGCCCGGGGGCGGTGCCAGCTCCAGCGCGTACAGCGCCAGCGGCACATCGCCGCCGGCGGCCGGCGCCTGAATGCCGCCGTGCAGGGCCTCGTGGCTTTCCACGCGGCCGCCGCGCAGGCTCAGGATGTGGGTGCAGTACTCGTCGAGTTCGCTGAGGATGTGGCTGGAGACGATCAGGGTCATGCCCTGGGCCTGCAGCGCCCGCATCAGCTGGGACAGGCTGGCGCGGGCCTCGGGGTCCAGGCCGCTGGCCGGCTCGTCCAGCAGCAGCACGCGCGGCTGGTGGACGATGGCCTGGCCAATGGCCACGCGCTGGCGCTGGCCGCGAGACAGCTCGGTGGGCAGGCGCTCCAGCAGATCGGCCAGGCCCAGCTGCCCGGCCACGTGCGCCACGCGCTGGGGCGCCTCGGACGGGGGCGCGCCCATGGACAGGGCCGCGTACTGCAGGCAGCGCCGCACGCTCAGGCGGTCATAGAGGCCGAAGAAATCCGACAGATAGCCCAGGTGCCGGTGCACTTCGCGGGGCTGCTCCTGCACCGCAATGCCATGCACCTCGACCTGGCCCGACAGCGGCTGGTCCAGCCCGGCGATGCAGCGCATCAGCGTGGATTTTCCGGCGCCGTTGGGCCCCACCAGGGCCGTGACGGTGCCTGCGGCGATATGGACGCTGACGCCATCGAGCGCGCGGTGGCCTGGGTACTCGAACACCAGCTGCGAAACCTTGATCAAGGCGAGCCCTCCCTCATTGCGTTGATGGCAGGCCGCAATGGCGGCACAGCGCGCCAATATAGCCCAGCGCTGCCGCGCCGCGCCCTCGGCCGGGCGGCTTGAAATGCGCGCAGCCTGCTCCCATCTGGGGTGGCTGCCGCCCAGGGCGTTCACGCCCTGGGCCTTGGAATTGCTGGAGAATCACACGGTCCGTATCGGAGGCATTCGGCCGCCGAACTCCGAACCGCCACAGTCCGCGCGCCCTGGCCGCGCGCCTTGCCACAGGGTCTGATCACATGATTGATGTCACCATTGAGAATTTCGAAGCCGAAGTCGTCGCCGCCTCCATGCAGGTGCCGGTGCTCGTCGACTTCTGGGCGCCCTGGTGCGGCCCGTGCAAGACGCTGGGCCCCATCCTGGAAAAGCTCGAAGTGGCCTACGAAGGCCGCTTCAAGCTGGTCAAGATCGACTCCGACCAGGAGCAGCAACTGGCCGGCATGTTCGGCATCCGCTCCATCCCGACCTGCATTCTGATGATGGGCGGCCGCCCCGTGGACGGCTTCATGGGCGCCCAGCCCGAAGGCAAGCTGCGCGAGTTCCTCGACAAGCACCTGCCCTCGGAAGGCGAGCTGGCCGCCGAGGCCGAAGCCGACGAGGCCCACCAGTTGCTGGAAGCCGGCGACACCCAGGCCGCCCTGCAAAAGCTGGCCGACGCCCTGGCCGCCGACCCGGCCAACGACGATGCGCGCTTCGACTACGTGCGCCTGCTGATCGCCACGGGCGGCTACGAAGAGGCCGGCGCCCTGCTGGCCGAGCCGCTCAAGCGCATTCCCCAGGCCACGCGCTTCGAGGCGCTCAACCAGTGGCTGCAGTGCATGCTGTTCGTGCACAACGACGAGCGTGGCAACTGGGAGTTTGCGCAGTTCGACGCCGTCATCGCGCAGAACAAGCGCGACTTCGACACCCGCTTCGGCAAGGCCCGGGCCCTGGCCGCCGAAGGCCAATGGGCCGCCAGCATGGACGAACTGCTGGAAATCATCATGCGCGACAAGGATTGGAACGGCCAGGCCGCGCGCAAGCTCTACGTGGGCATCCTGGAGCTGCTCACGCCCCCGAAGCCCAAGAAGCAGGACGCCATCCCCGGCAAGAGCAGCGGCGGCATCGAGCTGCTGGGCAAGGCTGGCGCCGAGCAGGACGAAGCCACGCAACTGGTCAACAGCTACCGCCGCAAGCTCAGCATGGCGCTGAACTGAGACCGGCGCTGCACGGGTGAAGAGACGGGGGAGCCTTGCGGCTCCCTTTTTCATGGCGAGGGCTCAGGGCGCAACCGGTTCCTCGGCCGCATGCGCGCGGTGCAGCAACTGCACGAAGCCGGGCGCATCGGGCAGATGCACATCGGCCAGGCGCCTGACCGGAATGCCCGGGGACCACGAATTCATCACCACGGCGCCGGCCAGGGATGGCAGGTCGGCCCGGGTCAGCACGGCCTGGCGTTGCGCCACGCCCAGGCGCTGCAACTGGCGCCGCAGCATGGACTCGGTCGTGCCCGGCAGCACCTGGGCGCGCGGCCAGACCACGGCATCTCCATCCCAGAAGGCCAGGTTCCAGATGGTGGCCTCGCCAATGCGGCCGTGGCGGTCGGCAAATGCGGCGTCGTCAAAGCCCTGGGCTACGGCGCGGCGCAGCAGATGCGTCTTGGCCACCTCGCCCACATGCTTGAGGTGGGGCAGCATGCGCTCATGCTCGAACAGCGCCAGGCTCAAGGGCGCGGCGGGGCCCGAGGCGGGTGCCGAGGTGCGCACCAGCATGCGCGGCCGTGCATCGGCGGCCGTGAATTCACCGGCAGGCGAGTACACCGTGGCGGTCAGCGACACATCCTGCGGACCGTTGGCAAGCGCCGCCCGCAGCTGTGCCTGGACATCGTCATCGGACAAGGCCTGGCCGTACAGCTCCAGCGAGGCCTGGCGCAGACGCTGCAGATGCAGGTCCAGCCCGCGCAGCCGGCCGCCGCGCACCTGCATGGCCGTGAAATGGGCATGGCCGGCAAAGGCCAGGGCGGCGAGTTCGGCCGCCGTAGCGGGCTGCCCATCGATAAGGCTGGTGAAGAAAGAGGCGGTTTCCATGGGTTCATCCATCCAGTTTTCTTGATTGTTCGATGGCGGTCCCAAAAGAGGAAGCAAGTAGTATTCGGGGCTTTATCAAGAAAAATTTGAAGATCCATGCGCCAGCTTCCACCCGGCACGCGCGCCCTGCGCAGCTTCGAGGCTGCAGGGCGCCACCTGAACTTCACGCGCGCGGCCGACGAGTTGGGGCTGACCCCGGCGGCGGTCAGCCACCAGATCAAGGAGATGGAGGAACAGCTGGGCCTAGTCCTCTTCACGCGCAACAGCCGCAGCATGCAGCTCACGCCCGCAGGCAGCGTGCTGCTGGAGGCCACGGCCGAGGCGCTGGGCCTGCTGCGGCGCGCCACCGGCCGTGCCCGCCAGCTGGCCCGGGGCGAGACGCGGCTGCGCCTGTCGCTGGGCGCGCGCTTTGCCACGCAGTGGCTGCTGCCCCGGCTGCCGCGCTTTCGCGCCGCGCATCCGCAGATCGAACTGAGCTTCGACATCTGCGACGAGGTGCGCGACTTCGACGCCGATGACATCGACGCCGCCATCCGCTTCGGCACCGGCCGTGATCCGCACACCCTGGCGGTGCGCCTGCTCGATGCCAGGGTGATCCCCGTCTGCAGCCCGGCCCTGCTGCAGTCCGGCCCGCCGCTGGCGCGGCCTGTTGACCTGCTGGCGCACACGCTGTGCCATGTCGATTGCAGGGTGGACAGCCAGGTCTGGCCGAACTGGCCGATGTGGATGGCGGCGGCCGGCGTGGAGGGCCTGGACGCAGGCCGCTGCATCGCCTTCACCGACTCCAGCCACGTCGTGCAGGCCGTGCTGGACGGCGGCGCCGTGGGCCTGGTCGAGCAGGACCTGGTGGCCGAAGACCTGGCCCGTGGCCGCCTGATGCGCCTGTTCGACATCGCCGTGGGCCTGGGCCCGGCCTACGCCTACCACCTGCTTTACCCCCGGCGCAGCCAGGGCCAGCCGGCCATCGAGGCGCTGCGTGCGTGGGTGCTGCAGGAGGCCGGGCTGTAGCGCCTACGCCTACTGCCGTACGGGATCGGCAAATCGCATCAACCCGCGCACCACGGCCTGCACGGCCGGGTCTTGTTGCGCGGCGCTGCGGCAGGCCAGTCCCAGCGGGCGTGTCAGGGCGGGGCTGAGTCCGCGCTGCTGCAGGGTGCGGCTGACGGCGTCCATGGGCTCCTCGCGCGGCAGGACCGTGGGGCCGTGGCCGGCGGCGACCAGGGCGCGTATGCCTTCGGGAAAGCTCATTTCCATGCGTGGCTGGGGCAGCAGGCCCGCCTGGGCGAACCATTGGGACAGCAGGCGGTGCATCTGGGTGCCGGCGGCAAAGCCTATCCAGGGCTGGGCGTTGAGCCATTCGGGCGTGATCTGGTCGGGCAGCGGCATCTGCGGCGGGGCGAACAGCTCCATGGGGTCGTTGCGCCAGGCGCGCATTTCAAGGCCTGAAGGCACGGGCTGGGGCAGCCCGACCAGGGCCAGGTCCAGGTGGCCAGTCGCCAGGCGCTGCATGGCCTGGGCGGAGCTCACGACTTCCAGGCGCAGTTCCACGCCGGGCGCGTGCTCGGCCAGCCATTGCAGCAGTTCGGGCAAAAGCAAGGGGCTGACGCCGGCCGAGGCGCCTATGCGCACGCTGGCGCCAAAGCCCTCGGCACGCTTGCGCACCTGGCGCAGCAGGGCCTCGCTGTCGGCCAGCAGGCGGCGTCCGCCTTCGGCCAGCAGAGCGCCTGCGGGCGTCAGCTGCGCCTTTCGCTTGCCGCGCACCAGCAGCGGTGTGTCCAGGCGCGCTTCCAGCTCCTGGATGTGCAGGCTGACGGCGGGCGGCGACAGGTGAAGGGCCTGGGCGGCAGCAGCCAGCGTGCCCAGGTCGGCCACGGCCACCAGGGTCTGGAGCTGGTCAAGGTTCAGGCGTCGCATCAGGTTTCCTGAAGATGATGTTCCGAAGATTCGACTTTATCTAATCTGGGTGCGAATCCATCATCCCGTCCCGTATCAAGAACGAGGCCATGGAATGGAATTGAGCAATGCGGTGCTGGCCGCGGCCCTGGGGGCCGCGCTGATGAATGCGGGATGGAACAGCGCCATCAAGCTGGGCGGCGACAAGATGGTCGCCATGGCGCTGACCACGGGGCTGGCCAGCCTGTGGTCGCTGCTGGTGCTGCCCTGGCTGGACTGGCGCGCGGCGGGGTTGTGGAACGCATCGGTGTGGTGGTGGCTGGCGGCCTCGGTGGCCGTGCACACCGTCTATCACTTCGTGCTGCCGCGCGCCTACCAGCATGGCGAGTTCGGCGTGGTCTACCCGGTGGCACGCGGCAGTGCGCCGCTGTTCGTCACGCTGGGCGCGGCGCTGCTGGCCGGAGAGTGGCCGGGCGCGACCGGGCTGGCCGGCGTGCTGTGCCTGTCGCTGGGCGTGCTGGCGCTGTCGTTGCGCAGCGGCGCGGCCAGCGGTTATGGCGGCAGCGGCTATGCGCTGGCCACGGGCGCCATGATTGCCTGCTATACGGTCATCGACGGGCTGGGGGCGCGCGCATCCGGCTCCGCGCTGCTCTATGCGGCTCTGCTCACGCTGGGCGATGGCCTGGCCACGGTGCTGATCGTCGCCTGGCGGCGCGGCCCCGCCGTGCTGCGTGCCGATGCACGCACCTGGCGCCTGTGTGCCCTGGCCGCCGCCATGCAGCTGAGTGCCAGCTGGATGGCGACCTGGGCGCTGTCGCAGGCGCCCATGGGGCTGGTGTCTGCGCTGCGTGAAAGCAGCGTGCTGTTTGCGGGCTGGATTGCCGCCTGGCTGATGCGCGAGCGCCTGGGCCGTGTGCGCATGCTGGCCTCGGCCCTGGTCTTCGGCGGCATCGTGCTGGTGCGCTGGGGCGGTTGAGCCGCCCGGCGCCAACGGCCGTTGCGTGCTCAGCCGTGGCTGATGCGCGTGCCCAGGAGCGTCAGGAACTGGGCGATCCAGGCCGGATGTGCGGGCCAGGCGGGGGCGCTGACCAGGTTGCCTTCGGTATGCGCCTGGTCCACGCCGATGTCGGCGTAGGTGCCGCCGGCCAATTCGACCTCGGCACGGCAGGCCGGGTAGGCCGAGCAGGTGCGGCCCTTGAGCACTCCGGCGCCGGCCAGCAGCTGGGCGCCATGGCAGACGGCGGCCACGGGTTTGTTGTTGTCGAAGAAGTGGCGCACGGCGGCGCGCACGGCGTCGTAGTTGCGCAGGTACTCGGGGCCGCGTCCACCGGGGATCACCAGAGCGTCGTACTGCTCGGGCTTGATGTCGGCGAAGCTGGCGTTGAGCGTGAAGTTGTGGCCGGGCTTCTCGCTGTAGGTCTGCGCGCCCTCGAAATCATGGATGGCCGTCTTGATGTGTTCCCCGGCCTTCTTGTCGGGGCAGACCGCATGCACCGTGTGTCCCACGGCCTGCAGGGCCTGGAAGGGGACCATGGTTTCGTAGTCCTCGCAGTAGTCGCCACAGATCATCAGAATCTTCTTGCCAGCCATGTGCTTGCTCCTTCAGAAAAAGTCAGAGGAAGCGAACATTGTGGCAGCGTCGGTGACGCAGGCATGACCGGCTGCAAAAACGCAGGCCCGCAACAAAAAAGAGAGCCGAAGCTCTCTTTTGCGAGGGAAGGCGCGCGGGGCCAGGCTATGGCGGGCCGTCAGGCCGTCAGGCGCTGCAGGGCTTCGCGGTACTTGGCGGCCGTCTTCTCGGTCACTTCCTGGGGCAGGCGCGGGGCCGGGGCGCTCTTGTCCCAGGGCTTGCCGTTGACCTGGGCCTGCTCCAGCCAGTCGCGCACGAACTGCTTGTCGTAGCTGGGCGGGTTCTCGCCCTTGGCCAGCGCTTCGGCATAGCCTTCCACGGGCCAGTAGCGCGAGCTGTCGGGCGTGAGCACCTCGTCCATCAGCACCAGTTCGCCGTTTTCGTCCAGGCCGAATTCGAACTTGGTGTCGGCAATGATCATGCCCTTTTCGAGGGCGATGGCCGCAGCTTCCTTGTAGATGCGGATGGCCGTGTCGCGGATCTGGGAGGCCAGCTTCTCGCCGACCATCTCCACCGTGCGCTCGTAGGTGATGTTCTCGTCATGGTCGCCCATCTCGGCCTTGGCGGCCGGGGTGTAGATGGGCTCGGGCAGCTTGGCTGCGTTGGTCAGGCCTTCGGGCAGGGGCACGCCGCAGACCGAGCGCGATTCCTGGTATTCCTTCCAGCCGCTGCCGGCCAGGTAGCCGCGCACTACGGCCTCGATCAGCACGGGCTTGAGGCGCTTGACCAGCATGGAGCGGCCCGTGACCTGGGGCACTTCGGCGGGCGTGACCACGGACTCGGGCGCTTCGCCGGTCAGGTGGTTGGGGCAGATGTGGCCGAGCTTGTCGAACCAGAACAGCGCCATTTGCGTCAGCAGCTCGCCCTTGCCGGGGATGGGCTCGCCCATGATCACGTCGAAGGCCGACAGGCGGTCCGAGGCCACCATCAGGATGCGGTCGTCGCCCACGGCATAGTTGTCGCGCACCTTGCCGCGCGCGAGCAGCGGCAGCGAGGCAATGTTGGAAGTGTGCAGGGCGGAGGGGCGGGACTGGGTGGTCATGTGAGGCAAGGGGCAATCTGGCAAAGAGGCTGCAGCGGCCGGATGGCTGCAAGCGGCACGCGCAGGAGCGCGATTCTAACCAACGGCGCCTCACGGTGACGGGCGGCCCTTGGCAAGCCCCACCCCAGGGGCGCAGCCTGGCAAACCCGCCGATTGTGCGCCCAATTGCATGGCGCGCAAAACCCGCCTCCAAGGCCCTGCACCGTCCTGCGCTATCGGCTTGCGGCGTTGCTTTTGGGCAGACCCCGGCGCATAGTGGATTCGCAAGCAAACGAATGCGCATTCCGGCCTGCAAGCACCTGTCCCTGCGGATCGTCTCCCTGTGGACCGGGCTGTTTTCATCCAGAGCAAGGAGTGTTTAGATATGAATCTGACGATTAGTGGGCATCACCTGGAGGTCACTCCCTCGCTGCGCAGTTACGTCATGGCCAAGCTCGAACGCATTCTTCGACACTTTGACCAGGTGGTGGATGTAAAGGTCTTGCTGACCGTTCATAACCAAAAGGAGAAGGAAAAGCGCCAACGTGCCGGTTGCACGCTGCGCGTCAAGGGCCAGGATCTTTTTGTCGAGACCTCTCACTTCGATCTCTACGCCGCCGTCGATGCGCTGGCTGACAAGCTGGACCGCGTGGTGGTGCGCTACAAGACCCGCCAGCAGGGCAGCCGCTATGGTTCGGCCAAGCGACTCGATGATGCTGGGCTGACCTTGGCGTCAGTCGGGTGACAGGTAAGGCGTCTGCCCTGTGCGGGCGCTTACAATACCTGCGCTTATGTGGCTGATGAGCCACGCACGACCACCGCCCTTCGGGGCGGTTTTTGATGGGGGTCAGGGTTTCCCCACGGTTTCCGGCACTGCGGTGCATAATTGTTTCCCGAACCATGAACCGTCTTGCCTCCATCCTGCCCGCCGCTCAAGTGCTCGTGAGCGTCGACGTCACCAGCAAAAAGCGCGCTTTCGAAGAAGCAGGTCTGCTCTTCGAGAGCCTGCATGGCCTGTCCCGCGCACTCATCACCGACAGCCTGTTTGCACGCGAACGCCTGGGCTCGACGGGGCTCGGCCACGGCGTGGCCATTCCCCATGGGCGCATCAAGGGTCTGACCGCTCCCATGGCGGCCGTGTTCCAACTGGACAATCCCATTGGTTTCGATGCCCCCGATGAGCAGCCCGTGGGCCTGCTGATCTTTCTGCTGGTGCCCGAAGCGGCCACCCAGAAGCATCTGGAAATCCTGTCCGAAATCGCCGAGCTTCTCAGCGACAGCCAGCTGCGCGAGCGCCTGAAGTCCTGCGCCGATGCGGCCCGGCTGCATGGAATGATTGCCGGCTGGCAGTCCTCCGCTGCGCCCCTGGTCTAGTCTTCCAGACTTATTCCTTCCCCTTTTCACGGGCCTTGCCATGAGACCCAGTGCCATCAGCGCCGATGTCCTGTTCGAGGAGTTCCGCTCCAGCCTGCGCTGGGAGTGGGTGGCGGGCCTGGGAGCCTCGGAGCGCCGTTTCGACGAGATGGCCGTGCGCTCGGCGCGCTCCGGCGCGGACCTCGTCGGCTACCTGAACTACATCCATCCCTACCGGCTGCAGGTGCTGGGCGAGCGCGAGATCGCCTATCTGAGCAATGCCACGCCGCAGGACTGCCAGCGCCGCGTGGCACGCATCGTCACGCTGGAGCCGCCCGTGCTGGTGCTGGCCGACGGGCAGACGGCGCCCGATGCGCTGCTGTCCATGTGCGAGCGCGCCCACATTCCCATGTTCTCCACGCGCGAGCAGTCGGCCTTCGTGATCGATGTGCTGCGCGCCTACCTGGCCAAGCATTTCGCCGACCGCACCACCATGCACGGCGTGTTCATGGACATCCTGGGCATGGGGGTGCTGATCACGGGCGAGTCGGGCCTGGGCAAGAGCGAGCTGGGACTGGAACTGGTGACGCGCGGCAACGGCCTGGTGGCCGATGACGCGGTGGACCTGTACCGCATCAACCAGACGACGATCGAGGGCAAGTGCCCCGAGCTGCTGCAGAACCTGCTGGAAGTGCGCGGCATCGGGCTGCTGGACATCCGCGCCATCTTTGGCGAGACGGCCGTGCGCCGCAAGATGCGCCTCAAGCTCATCGTGCACCTGGTGCGCAAGGAAACCATGGAGCGCGAGTACGAGCGCCTGCCGGCCGAGCCGCTGACGCAGGATGTGCTCGGAGTGCCCGTGCGCAAGGTGGTGATCCAGGTGGTGGCGGGCCGCAACATCGCCGTGCTGGTCGAGGCCGCCGTGCGCAATGCCATCTTGCAGCTGCGCGGCATCGACACCTACCAGGAATTCGTGCAGCGCCACCGCCGCGCCATGGAGCGCGGCGACACCTTCTAGCGACCTCTGGCGTCGCCGAGGCCGGGCCGCCTGTTGCCTGGCCCCCACTGTTTTCAACGCGATTGTTTGCTGGCCGTGCGCCCATGTTTGCGCGCGGTGCGTTGTTGCTGCTTTCTTAATAAGAATAATTCTCATTTTCTATAATTCGGGCAGATGCCGTATCCGGCCTGTGTCCGAGTGTGTCCGAGTGGCTCCGGGCTGGATGCGGCGCATTTCCTTCCGTCTCGAAAGCCCTCCCGGATGTCTTCCCGTACCCGCATCGGCCTGCCGCGCACAGGCGCCGTCAGCCCCTTCACCCCTGTTTGCACCCCTGTTTGCACGCTCCACCGCCTGGGCACCATCGCCCGTGTCTGCGCCATGGTGGCTGCCGCGGCGCTGCCCGCGGGCGCCTGGGCCGCTGACGCCGAGCTGGGCGAGGTCACGGTGCGCGGCACCACCGATCCCCAGACCCTTCCCACGGTGGCCCCGGGCGGCCAGGTGGCCAAGGGTGCGGGCCTGGGCGTGCTGGGCCAGCGCGATGTGATGGACACGCCGTTCAACATCACCTCCTACACGGCCGAAGGCATTGCCAACCAGAACGCGGCCACGCTGATGTCGGTGCTGGAAAACGATCCTTCGGTGCGATTCACCACCAACACCGGCCATGCCTACGAGAACTTCACCATCCGCGGCCTGGGGGTGAATGCCTCGGAGCTGGGCTTCAACGGCCTGTATGGCCTGGCGCCCGACGGCCACGTGCCCGTCGAGATGATCGAGCGCGTGGAGGTGCTCAAGGGCCCCGGTGCGCTGATGAGCGGCATGACGCCCGGCGGTGCCGTGGGCGGCACCATCAACCTGGTGACCAAACGCCCGCTGGCCCAGGATCTCACGCGCGTGACCACCATGTTCAGCAGCGGCTCGCAGCTGGGCCTGCAGGCCGATGTCTCGCGCCGCTTCGGCCCCGAGCGCCGCCTGGGTATACGCGTCAACGGCAGCACCTCGAGCGGCGACACCGAGATCGACGGCCAGAACCGCCGCCACGGCCTGGGCGCGCTGGCGCTGGACTACCAGGGCGACGGATTCACGCTGGGGCTGGATGCCTACAGCTACCGCTCCACCATCCGCGATGGCAGCCCGATGATGGTCAGCATGCAGAACCTCAAGCAGGTCATCGCGGCGCCCGACGCCACGACCAACCTGTTCCCCGGCATACACGCCAAGCAGCAAAGCGATGCGCTGATGCTGCGCGGCTCGGTGGACCTGGGCGCGGACTGGACGCTGTTCGGCTCCGCAGGCACGGCGCAGCATGCCTACGACGGCATGCTCAACGGCACGCGCGTGGTGCTGCGCGCCCAGGGCGACGGCTCGGCCGTGGGCCAGACCTACAACCAGTACGGCTATACCGACAGCACGGCGGCCGAGTTCGGCGTGCGCGGGCGCCTGCGCACGGGCGGCGTGAACCACCTGCTGGTAGCCTCCCTGAACTGGATGAACCAGAAGGGCGGGCGCGCGGCCGTGGCCACCAGCGCCAGCTACATCACCAACATCTACAACCCCGCGCCCATCACGCTGGCCGGCCCCTACGGCGCCATCAAGCAGGAGCGCGACGATGTGCTCAGCAGCCTGGCCCTGGCCGACACGCTGAGCTGGGGAGGCGATGCCGTGCAACTGACCGTGGGCGCACGCCTGCAGCGCGTGAACCAGAAGATGGCGGGCTACAACGAGCAGGCCGTCTCGCCCGCGCTGGGCCTGGTGGTCAAGCCCTGGGGCGATGCGGTCTCGCTGTACGCCAACCATGTGCAGGGCCTGAGCGCGGGCTCCATCGTCGGCGCCACCTATGCCAATGCCGGCGAAGTGTTCGCGCCTTACAAGACCAAACAGTTCGAGATCGGCGCCAAGTGGCGCACGGGTGATTTCACGCAGACGGTCTCGCTGTTCCAGATCGAGCGGCCCTCGTCCGTGGTGGAGACAGCGACCAACCGCCTGCTGATGGATGGCGAGCAGCGCAACCGGGGCCTGGAGTGGAATGTGTTCGGCGAGCCGCTGCGCGGCACGCGCGTGCTGGGCGGCCTGGCCTACACCCAGGCCATCCAGAGCAAGACCCAGGGCGGCGCGCGCAATGGCTTCGGCGTCTACGGCGTGCCGCGCTGGACGGCCAACCTGGGCGGCGAATGGGACGTGCCCGCGCTCCCGGGCGCCACGCTCACCGGTCGCCTGATCTACACGGGCGCCCAGTGGGTGAATTCGGCCAACACGCTGAA
>NZ_BCZP01000031.1 GCF_001598795.1 Delftia acidovorans NBRC 14950
CAAGCGGTTTCTGCAGGCCAGGGGAGACGGCGGCCAGCGGCTGTGGCTGCGCTTTTACGACCCGCGCGTGCTGCCTCGCCTGCTGGCGCAGTTCGACCCGGCGCATCTGGGGGACTGGTTCCACGGCCACAGCATCCTCGCCTGCCTGGCACCGCATCCCGAGGGGATCTGGGTCGGCTTGGCGCAGCGCAAGTTTCTGGACCACGTCACAGGCCTGGCGCGCCTGGACAACAGGCAATGGGAGGTGTCTTCGCCATGATGGAAATTTCAACCCTGGAAATGCAGCGCACGCTGCGCCGCAACCTGGTGCCCAGCGAGGGAGGGATTGCCGCCATCGTGCGGCAGACCTGCCATCTCAGCGAGCAGGATTGGCCGCATGACAGGCTGCTGGCCCATACCCGGCGAGGCCTTGACCGCGCGGTGGGCTGGGGCCTGTCGACGCCGGACGATGTCATCGGCTTCCTGGCCTTGCGCCACCAGTTTGGCGAGCGCTTCGACGAGTTTCCCGCCGTGTGCAAGTTTCTCTCGCGCACCGACCTGCCGTCTGACGGACGCATCCAGCTGATGATGCTTGAACTGCCGATGGGCATCTGGGACGTGGTGCGGCGGCGCACGCCTGCGGGCGAGTCCTCCTCGCCCCTGGGGGGCCCGGGTGCATGAGCTGCGAGCAACTGGTCCCCGCCTTCATTGCCCTCAATCGCCTGAAGCGGTCCAGGGACCTGTGCAAGGCCGTCGTGCTTGTGGGCTTCAACAAGGTATGCGGCACCCGGGACTTCGACAATGAACTGGACCGCAGGGCGCTGTGCGAGCTGTTTTGCTGCTGCATGACCGGCGGCCTGGGCCAGCGCTGCGTGGCCGGCGTGGTCATGCAGGCCGACGGGTTTGAAGGTTACCGGGGCTACTACAAGCAGGAAGTGCCGTACCTGAACAAGGCCCCCGTCATGTCGCGCAGGGAGCCCGTACGACCCACGCGCAGCCGGCCTGCGGGCTCGCGCATTCCCGATGTGGTCGTGGTGAAGAACCCGCGCCTGCCGCCTGTGCTGGACAACGTGCAGCGGGTCTATGAGATGAAGTTTCCGGGAGATGGCTTTTCCAGTGTTGAAGGGCCAGATGGCATGAATCAGTTTCAGGCATATAGAGATATTTTTGAAGACAAGTTCCTCGAGGAAGCCTTGGACGCCGGAAGCTGTGCGTGCGACTGGGATGGCGAAAACGCAAACGAAAGTGTGCTGAACCAGGCAACGCGATGGCAGGCCAACAGGGAAAAGGCCATCTCTTTGTCCGAGCGGGTGAATAAGGATACGGCGGCGGCGGTCGGGGCTGCGGCTGGTGCGACTGCGCTGGGGCGGGCACTCAGAGGTGTAGGTGCGGTGGGGAGCGCACTCGCAAGAGTCCTCGGATTGGCCTTTTGAAGCGATGGTTTAGGTACAGCGAAATATGGAGGATGGATATGGCAAAAGACTTCAACAAACCTTTGAGCACCAGAGAACTACAAAAAGCCACCGTGGCGACGATGGATATTCTCAAGGCTCTGGTATTGCGGAATCGATTTGGACGCGTTTGCGCACGTGCAGGGTGGACCATTGAAATGGTTTTCCATAACGGAGATTCATTGGCTGTGCGTGAGCGTGCATGGGAAGTGGTCAATATTTTCTGTGAGGCTGTAGGGACGGAGAAGCTGGTTTATTGGTACGACGGAATGCCAGCCATGCTGACCAGTGCGATGGCGCAAAATAAGCTGTCTGCGAAGAAGCAGAAAAGTCTGGATAACCCAAAAGGTTATGCTCTGATCTTTCATATGGCCTCGGGTACGCCAAAGCCCCCTGAAGTGTGGGAAAACAATGCACAAGACTTTCGTCTTTACTGTCGTATCAGCAACGACGAAGGGATTTGGATGAAGGATCGCTATCAATCCCCTGGCATAGGCCCTGCCATGTCTTTCATTCGCATGGCATTTCCTATCTGGTGGATTCTGGATCAACCGCCCGAGCGCAATGTGGGCAGCCTCACCACCCAGCTAGTGGAGTTGATGCAGCCCTTCTGGGCTATTGCAGGCTGGGGCATTATGCCTGCAGTGGAAGAACGAAATATCGGACCCGATGGCAAGGGCCAGCAAGTGCTATATCCCTATCTTCAGAGGTTTCCAGGCTTGAATGCTTTAGGGAGCCACGCCTTGCAGAGTCATGACTTCAACAACGCCATGTACAGCGTCAACTGGCTGAGTTTTGTCAGCGATGCATTGCTGGAAAAACTGGGCGGGCGAGAGGCCGTGCGAAAGCAGGTGCAGGCCAGCCAGTATCTATCTGCCGGGGATGTGGGCAACTGCCTGGGAATTCGTGCAGGAGACTTTCCGGGGCTGGGGGATATGGACCAGGGGCTGACGTTGCCCGCCTTTGGCGAGGCAGCGCGCCTGCTCAAGCCTGTCCGTGCCAGATCCCGCCTCAACAGCTTCATCGGACCGCCGCCTTCTGGCTCCAATGATGAGCATGCATGGCTGCTGGCGTGCGATGCCTATATGAGTCGGTTTGATTTGTTCTGATTTCCGGGGATTATTAAGGAGTGGAGGAGCGGCAATGGATGCAAGACATGACTTCGACTGGCCATCAGTCAATGAAAAATCGGGCACCAACATGGTGGAAACACTGGATATTCTCAAGGGGCTGGCGTTGCAGGATAGATTTGGATGTATTTGCGCACGAGCAGGCTGGACCATTGAAATGGTATTTCATGAAGGAGATTCTCTGGCTGTGCGTGAGCGTGCATGGAAGGTGGTTGATCTCTTTTGTGAGGCTGTCGGTAAAGAGAAGCTGGTTTACTGGCATGATGGTATGCCGGCTAGATTAATCAGTAGTGCGGCGCAGAAGAAACTGACCACGAAGAAGCAAAAGAGCCTGGATAATCCTAAAGGTTATGCAATGATGTTTCACCTGGCCTCTGGCTCGCCAAAGCCGCCGGAAGCGTGGACGGATAATGCACAAAACTTTCGTCTTCGCTGTTGCATCGCTAACGAAGAGTTCACATGGCTACATGACCGGCACACCTCCCCTGGAATAGGTCCTTCCATGTCTTTCATTCGCATGGCATTTCCCGCGTGGTGGATCATCAACCAGCCGCCAGAAAGCAATGTGGGTCGCATTACCTCTCAGGTGGTGGAATTGATGAAACCCTTCTGGGCCATTGCAGGGTGGGGAGTCATGTCAACGGTTGAAGAACGAAATATCGGACCTATTAGCCAAGGGCAGCAAGTACTCTATCCCTATTTGCAGCGGTTTCCTGGATTGAATGCCTTGGGCAGCCTTGCGTTGATAAGCCATGACTTCAACAACGCCATGTACAGTATCAATTGGCTCAGTTTTGTCAGTGATGCCTTGCTGGAAAAACTGGGCGGACGGGAGGCAGTGCGTAAGCAGGTTGAGGCCAGCCAATACCTTTCTGCCGGAGATGTGGGCAACTGCCTGGGAATTCGTGCAGGAGATTTTCCGGGGCTGGGGGACATGGATAAGGGACTGACACTGCCGGCCTTTGGCGAGGCGGCGCGTCTGCTCAAGCCTGTCCGTGCCAAATCCCGGCTCAATGACTTTATCGGTGCCCCGCCATCAGGATCCAACGACGAAGACGCGTGGCAATTGGCATGCGACGCCTATATGCGTCGTTTTGATGAGTTCTGAATGGAAAGCACCATGAAGCCACAGCCCACCGCCCCGTTGATGGATGCCGTGTTGCGCACGCTGGGACGGCATAGCCGGCAGGATTACCTGCGCCTGGCTCTGCGCCAGGCGGGATTGAGCGATGCGCAGCTGCTGAAGATCGATCACGCCCCGCCTTACCCGGTGACATGGGCGGAGAGGGGGCTGGACCTGGTCCTTCAACGCCTGGCCTGGGGCGACATGCCAGGCGCTCCGACATGGGGCGTGCACAGCGTGACCCTGGATGCGCAGCGCTGGAAGGGGTCCTGGCCCATGGGCCTGGATCCGGAGACCGTGACCGCGCAGGAATTCGTCAGCCTGCTGGCCCAGGACCAGTCCGAGGCGCTGTGCCTGCCCCAGATGGCCTGCTGCACGACCCGCGGTTTCGACGAGCAGACATGGGCACTGGTGGCAGTCTTTGGCGGCGCCAGCGGCGCTTTGCAGAATTTGACGATGAGCCGGGTCGGGGAATGGGTGGGGCTTTCCATGCTTCCGGCCTGGCAGGGAGCCGGGTAGCGGGTGGGCCATGTGGGCGATAGGGCCCCGTGGGCGCCAGTTCCGACCGGGCGCCACGGGCATGGCGGCGCGGCTACACTGCGGGCCATTCATTCGAGGGGCTGGCCGTGGCCGGTTCCTTCCCCCTGTTTTCCCTAGAGATTTCCGCCATGTCCAACGATGCCCACGAAGCCACCGCCCTGCCCGACGAGCCTGCCCTGACGCCCGAGGCGCTGGAGGAGCTTGACGATCTGCTCGACGAGCTGCGCACGCGCGGCGAGGAGATTCCGCAGTGGGAGTTCTGCGACGGTTTCCTGACGGCGCTGATCTGCACGCGCCGCGAGGTGCCGGCCGCCGAGTGGCTGCCCATGCTGCTGGGCGACGGCGGCACGCTGGAGGCGGCCGAGGGCCAGCCGCTGCCGCTGATGGAAGTGTTCAAGGACGCTGCGCAGCAGGCGCGCTTTCTGGAGCTGGTGGGCCTGCGCATGGACGAGATCCGCACCCAGCTGGACGCCGACGTGAAGACGCTGGAAGACGACCGCACCTTCCAGCCCGAGGCCATGGACATGCGCGGCGCCATCCTGTCGCTGCCCGAGGAAGAGCGTCCCGATGACGGCGAGATTCCCTCGTTCGGCCAGATCTGGGCGCTGGGCTTCATGTTCGTGGTCGAGAACTGGGCCGAGGAATGGGCCGCCCCGCGCGACAAGGAAGCGGCCGGCTGGCTCAACGAGGCGCTCAACGCCGTCGTGGCCCTGACCGAGGACGACACCGGCAAGCCCGAAGTCTGCATGTACGACGAGGACGGCCCCGCGAGCACCAGCCAGGAGCGCGTGGAGCAGTTCGGCGAGGCCATCTGGGCGCTGTACGACCTGCGCCAGATCTGGAAGAGCATGGGCCCGCGCCAGGAAACCATCGTCAAGGGCGAGCAGCCGGGCCGCAATGACCCCTGCCCCTGCGGCAGCGGCAAGAAGTTCAAGAAGTGCCACGGCGCCTGAGCGCCCGCGCCACAGGCTTTGGATGCACGGGCCATGAGACATATCGGTGAACGCATACGCGCCCGCCGCGCCGAACTGGGCATGACCCAGGGCCGGCTGGCCGAGGCCGCAGGCATCACGGCCTCGGCCGTGTCGCAGATCGAATCGGGGGCCATCCGCACCCTCAAGAACGACACCCTGGCCCGCGTGGCCCTTGCGCTGCAGACCACGGCGCTGGAGCTGACGGCCGGGCTGGAAGACGACAACGCGCCGCTGCCCGTGGACGAGCAGCGCCTGCTGGAAAGCTACCGCGCCCTGCCTGCACCGCTGCAGGAGATCGCGCACAAGCTCATAAAAGCCTTGCGCTGATCAGCGCATTGAGGCGCTGCAAGGCGTGTGCCACGGTGGCCTGGCGCACGGCGGCGCGGTCGCCGTCAAAGCGCAGGCATTCGCTGTGCGTGGTGCCGTACACGTTCCAGCCGAACCAGACCGTGCCCACGGGCTTGGCGGCGCTGCCGCCGCCCGGCCCGGCCACGCCTGTCACGGCCACGCTGCACTGCGCGCGTGAGTGGGCGACGGCGCCTTCGGCCATGGCGCGCGCCACGGGCTCGCTCACGGCGCCGTGTTCGGCGATCAGCGCCTCGGGCACGCCCAGCAGGTCGTGCTTGGCCGCGTTGGAGTAGCTGACAAGGCCGCGCTCGAACCATTCGCTGGAGCCGGCGCGGTCCGTGCAGGCCGCAGCGATCATGCCGCCCGTGCAGCTCTCGGCCGTGGCCAGCATCCAGCTGCGCTGCAGCAGCAGGCCTGCCAGGGTTTCGACGAGTTCGTTGGATGCGCTCATGCCAGCTCCTTCAGCCAATGAAATGGCGCCACAGGGCGATGACCAGCAGCGTGCAGAAGGCGGCCACCAGATCATCGAACATGATCCCCCAGCCGCCGCGCCAGCCGAAGCCCTTGAAGCACCGGTCCGCCCATTTGACGGGCTGGGGCTTGGCGGCGTCGAAGAAGCGGAACAGCGCGAAGGCGATGAGCTGGCCCCAGAAGCCCGTGGGCATGACCAGCCACAGCACCAGCCAGAAGGCCACGATCTCGTCCCAGACCAGGTTGCCCGGGTCGGCCACGCGCATGTGGCGCGCCGTGACCGTGCAGGCCCACCAGCCCAGGGGAATGCTGCCCGCGATCAGCAGGCCGATTTGCTGGGACGTGAACCAGTGCTGCAGCAGCAGGAAGGACAGCCAGGCCCACAGCGTGCCCACGGTGCCGGGCGCGATGCGCCCCAGCCCCGAGCCCAGCCCCATGGCGATGAAGTGGGCCGGGTGGGACATCATGAATTCCAGCGTGGGGCGAGCCATGCCGCCCTGCGGCGGGCCTTCCGGTGGGCGCGCCGCAGAGGCAAAGGTGGGGGTAGCAGGATCGCCGGAAACTTCCGGCCGCAGCGGCGCGTCACTCATGGGGCCAGATCATAAGCGCGGCCCTGGTGCTTCACTGACGCTCTTCGACCGCCAGATCCTGCGGATGGCGGATCTGGTGGCGGGCCTCGAAGCTGGCGCTGGCGCCAGCGGCCAGCGGCTGCTGCCAGGCGATCATGCCGTTGCGGTCGTTCCAGCGCGTGGTGGCCGGCTGCGGGCTGTATTGGGACTGCACGCGGATCTGCTCGTTGCGCGAGACGGGTGCGGCGTCCACCACCTGCAGTTCGATGGCGCGGTCATGGCGGTTGTCCACCTGGAAGCGCCGCGTGACCTGGCGTTCGGTGCTGCTGCTGAGCAGGCCGCCGCTGCCCGTGGCCGAGTCCACGGGCAGGTTGCGCACGACCACCTTGTCGTCACGGCCGAAGGACAGGCCCTGGGCCAGCGCGGTGGCGTTGCCGAAGTCCAGCCGGCCCTGGCCGGCGAAGGCGCCGTCGCGGAACAGGGCCACGGGGCCTGCGGGCCAGACACCGGCCGGCACGGCCAGCTGGGCCACCAGGTAGGCGGCCTCTTCCACGGCGGGCGCCGTGCGCGTGAGCAGGGTGGCCGGCAGGTTCTGCGAGCCCAGGGCCAGGGTCACGCGCTCGCTGCTGGAGGGCACGCTGATGCGGTAGGGCACGGAGAACTGCGTGGCGTAGGCGGTGTTGAGGCTGGCGACATCGAGCACCGGCAGTTCGGCGGCCTCGCCGGCCGCCCCGGGCTTGCGGGCGCGCTCCAGCATCATCGCAGGGGCCGCCGGGGCCGGCGCTGGCGGAGGGGCCATGGCGGCCACGGGGCGGGGCCGTTCCACATCCAGCGTCCAGGGATTGGGCAGGCGCGCCTGCGTGCTGCGCGAAGGCTGGCCCGTGGACAGCAGCAGCTGCACCTGGCTCCAGTCCTCACCGCTGTTCTGGGCCACCAGGGCCAGGCGTTCGATGGCCACCGTGCCCTTGGCCGGGTCCAACTGGGCGCGGTAGGTGGGCTGCCAGCTCGGGCCGCGCACCTGGTAGGTGAGCTGCACATTGGCATCGGCCGGGCTGGCCAGTTGCACGGTGACCTTCATCACCTGGGCGTTGCCTGCGCCCGTGCGGTCGCGTTCGAGCTGCAGCGGCCTGAGCTGCTCCTGCAGCGCCTGCTTTTGCCGCAGGATCTGGTGGGCGCGCAGCGTGTTGCCACGGCTGGTGCTGCGCAGCGCCTCGGTGGCGGCGCCCAGCTGGCTGGCGGCGGGCAGGGCGGGGGCTTTGGCGTCATCGCCGGGCTTGGCCAGGCCCTGCAGGTAGTCGCCCACGAGCTTGGCGGCGGACTCGTCGGCCTCCAGCGCGGCCAGCTGGTCTTCCAGCGTGCGGATCTGCTGCTCCAGCGGGCTGGCGCAGGCCTTGGAGGCCAGTTCGCGCGGCTGCGACTGCAGCTTGTAGTCGCCCAGGCGCACGCCGGCATCGGCGCTGACCTGCAGGCTCTGCGGGTCGATGGAGCCGGGCAGGCACTCGAACACCAGCTGGCGCGTGGCGGCCGTGATGCGCGCCGTGCGCTCCACCGAGGCCACGCCCGCATACAGGGTGACGCGCGCGATGGGGGCGCGGGCGATGGTGGCTTCCTGGGCTTGTGCCTGGGCCTGGACCGGGGTGCCTGCCAGCAGGAAGCAGGCGGCGGCCAGGGCCGAGAGGGCGGGCAGGGCGGGCAGGGCGGAGCGTTGAACCATGGGCAGTCCTTCTCGGATGAAAGTGGTTTGGCGCGGCGTCAGGCCGCAGCGAAGTGGTCGAATGAGGTCCACCGGGGCGCCATGGCCGCTCCGTCCGGGCCGATCAGCCGCAGGCCGGGCGGGGCCTCGGTGCAGCCGATGCGCGTGACGCGCGTGGCGGTGTCGCGGCCTGCGGCCTGCACGGCATCGCGCCGGTCGGCCGGGGCCGTGAAGCACAGCTCGTAGTCGTCGCCGCCGGACAGGGTGCACTGGTGCAGCAGGTCGATGGCCAGGGGCGTGTGCCGGCCGGCATCGAGCAGCGGCGTGACCAGGCGCGTGTCCAGGCTGGCGCCCACGCGGGATTGCTCGAGGATGTGGCCCAGGTCGCCCAGCAGGCCGTCGCTCACATCCAGCGCGCTGCTGGCAATGCCGCGCAGCGCCTGGCCCAGGGCCACGCGCGGCGTGGGCGCTTCCAGGCGCTGGCGCGCGGCGGCCAGCGTGCCGGGTGGCAAGGTGGTGTGGCCCAGCAGGGCTTCCAGCGCCAAGCGGGCATCGCCCAGGCTGCCGCTGACCCAGATGTCGTCGCCCGCGCGCGCGCCGCTGCGCAGCAGGGCCTGGCCGGGCGGCACCTCGCCGAAGACGGTGATGCAGATGTTCAAGGGCCCCTGGGTGGTGTCGCCGCCGACCAGCTCGCAGCCGTGGGCGTCGGCCAGGGCCAGCAGTCCGGCCGCAAACGCCTCGGTCCAGGCCGCATCGGCGCGCGGCAGGGACAGGGCCAGGGTGAAGGCCAGCGGGCGCGCGCCGCAGGCCGCCAGGTCGGACAGGTTCACGGCCAGGGATTTGTGGCCCAGCAGGCGCGGGTCCACGTCGGCGAAGAAATGCCGGCCCTCGACCAGCATGTCGCTGGAGACGGCCAGCTGCATGCCCGGCGCCGGGGCGAGCAGGGCGCAGTCATCGCCCACGCCCAGGGCGGCGCGGCGCACGGGGCGCTGGAAGAAGCGGCGGATCAGGTCGAATTCACCCACGGTGGCGGCTTTCGGATGCGTTTGGCGATCGGGCTATTGTGCTGCGAGGTTCGTGCTGCCCCGTATCAGGTGGTCTCGCCCACACCGGGCCGATGCTCCAGCGCCAGCGCGTGGAAGGCCTGGGCGGCAGGCGACAGGCTGCGCTGGCGCCTGCGCACCAGGTACAGGTCGCGCCGGCGGTCGGCATCGGCCAGCGGGCGCGTCACCAGGCCGGGCTGCACGAAGTGGAACAGCGCCAGGGCCGGCACCACGCTGATGCCCAGGCCCGCGCGCACCATGCCCATCACGGTGGCCAGGTGCTCCACTTCCAGCAAGGTGTTGAGGGGCGGGGCCTGCTCCTGCGATTCCAGGTACTGGCGCACGCTGCTGTGGCGGGCGAGCTGGATGAAGGGTTGGTCCCGCAGGTCGGCCATGGTTGGCGCGGGCAGCGCTGCCAGCGCATGGTCGGCGCGGCAGACCAGGTGCAGCCGGTCGGCGCAGAACCATTCGGCCTGCAGCTCCTCGGTGTCGGCGCGGATGGCGGCCAGCGCCAGGTCGGCCTGGCCCGAGGCCACCTGGGCGATGCAGGACTCGGACAGCAGGTCCGACACCTGCAGCTGTATGCCCGGATGGCGCGCATGGAACAGTGCCAGCACGGGCGGCAGCCAGGCCGCCGCCAGCGAAGGCAGCAGGGCGATGGACACGCGCCCGCGCTGCAGCGCCGCCGCCTCGCGCAGGCCCTGCACGGCATCGCCCAGGTCGGCGCGAATGCGCTGCGCGGCATCGAGGAACTGCGCCCCCTCCTGCGTCAGCGCCACATGGCGCGTGCTGCGGTCGAACAGGCGCACGCCCACGCCGTCTTCCAGGCCCTTGATCAGGGCGCTGAAGGCCGGCTGCGACAGATGGCAGCGCTGCGCGGCCAGCGTGAAGCTGCTGAGCTGGGCCAGGGCGATGAAGGCATCGAGCTGGCGGGAGGAGATATTCATCGGGTTTTTGGATGAGTTGATCCGAATAATCGATTTCACAGATTAGCAGCCCTTGCCTACATTGGCCTGCATGGACCACCTGGAAACCTCCTTTGCCCCGGACAAGCCCCCGCTGTGGGTGGGCTGCGCAGCCGGCTTCTCGGGCGACCGCACCGATGCCGCCGCGCCCGTGGTGCGCGCGCTGGCGGCCAGCGGCCATCGCGCCTGCCTGATCTTCGAGACCCTGGCCGAGCGCACGCTGGCGCTGGCCCAGCTCGCGCGCCGCGAGCAGCCCGACGCGGGCTATGAACCCCTGCTGGAGGACCTGCTGGAGCCCGTGCTGGCCGACTGCCTGGCGCATGGCATACGCATCGTCAGCAACTTCGGTGCCGCCAACCCCGAAGGTGCGGCGCGCTGCATCCAGCGGCTGGCGCAGCGCCTGGGCCTGCGCGTGCCGCGCATCGCCGTGGTGCATGGCGACGATGTCAGCGGCCCGGCGTACCGCGAGGCGCTGCGGGCCGCGCTGGGCGCGGAGTTTCCCGAGGATTCGCTGGTCAGTGCCAACGCCTACATCGGTGCCCGCGCGATTGCCGAGGCCCTGCAGGCCGGCGCCGAGATCGTGGTGGCCGGCCGCGTGTCCGACCCCTCGCTGACCCTGGGACCGGCCATGGCGCATTTCGGCTGGGCCTGGGACGACTGGGACCGCCTGGCGCGCGCCACCATGGCAGGCCACCTGCTGGAATGCGGCGCCCAGGTCACGGGCGGCTACTTCGCCGACCCGGGCTTCAAGGACGTGCAGGGCCTGGCGCGGCTGGGCTATCCCATTGCCATCATCGAGCCCTCGGGCGACTGCACCATCACCAAGCCCGAAGGCACGGGCGGCCTGGTCAGCGAACGCACGGTCAAGGAACAACTGCTGTACGAGGTGCACGACCCGGCCGCCTACCTGACGCCCGACGTGGTGGCCGACCTGTCCGAGGCCGAGGTGCACCAGGTGGGGCCTGACGCCGTGCGCCTGAGCGGCGTGCGCGGCCATGCGCACAACGGCCACTACAAGGTCAATGTCTGCCATGCCTCGGGCTGGCTGGCCGAGGGTGAGATCTCCTATGCCGGCCCGCGCGCCCTGGAGCGCGCCCGGCTGGCCGGCGAGGTGCTGCGCGAGCGCCTGGGCGGCGAGGCCGCAGGCGACCTGCGCCTGGACTGGATCGGCGTGGCCAGCGTGCTGGGCGACGACGCCGGCCGCTGGCGCGACGCGCAGCCGGCCGGCGCAGCCGCCCCCCAGGACGTGCGTCTGCGCGCCGCCTGGCTGCGCCCCACGCAGGCCCAGGCGCGGCGCCTGCCGCGCGAGGTCAATGCGCTGTACACCTGCGGGCCGGCCGGCGGCGGCGGCGTGCGCACGGCGCTGCGCGCGCGGCTGGGCACGGTGTCCTGCCTGCTGGCGCAGCAGAGCGTCGCCACCGGATGGAAGTGGGCCGAGGAAGAGGTCGGGAAAGAAGCCGGGGAGCACGCCGCATGAACACACTGCCAACCACGATGCCCGTCACCGTGCCGCTGTACCGCCTGGCGCACGGGCGCACGGGGGACAAGGGCAACCGCTCCAACATCAGCCTCATCGCCTGGAATGCCGCCTGCTGGCCCGTGCTGGTGGAGCAGATCACCGAAGTGCGCGTGGCCGCGCACTTCGCAGCCCGGCGCCCTGCGCGCGTGCAGCGCTTCGTGCTGCAGCGCCTGCAGGCCATGAACTGGGTGCTGGACGCGGTGCTGGACGGCGGCGTCAACGACGCGCTCAACCTCGACAGCCACGGCAAGGCGCTGTCGTACTGGCTGCTGCAGATGCAGGCCCACATACCGGCTTCGCTGCTGCCCCACCTGGCGCCGGAGTAGCAGGCAGCACCCGCCCGTCACACATTCATCACAACAAAGGAGACAGACATGCACTTTTCGCACAACTTCCCCCGCCGCCATGTGCTCGCGCTGGCCGCCTGCGCGCTGGCAGCCGCCGCAGCACCGGCGCTGGCACAGGACTATCCGTCCAAGCCCATCACCTTCGTCGTGCCGTTTGCGGCCGGCAGCGCCACCGACCAGCTGGCACGGGCGCTGGGCCAGGCCGTGACCACGGCGACCAAGCAGGCGGTGGTGGTCGAGAACAAGGGCGGCGCCAGCGGCATGATCGCGGCCCAGCAGGTGGCGCGCTCGGCGGCCGATGGCTACACGGTGCTGATCACCACCAACACCACGCATGCGGCCAACCAGCATCTGTACAAGAAGCTGCCCTATGACGCGGTCAAGGACTTCGCGCCCGTGGCCGGGCTGGGCAAGGGCGGCCAGGTGCTGGTGGTGCGCGCCGATGCGCCGTACAGGAACGTGGGCGACCTGCTGGCGGCGGCGAAGAAGCAGCCGGGCAAGCTGTCGTTCGGCAGCGGCAGCTCCTCCAGCCGCGTGGCCGGTGAAATGCTCAAGCAGCTGGCCGGCGTGGACCTGATGCACGTGCCCTACAAGAGCAATCCGCTGGCCATCACCGACCTGCTGGGCGGCCAGATCGACCTGATGATCACCGACACCTCCACCGGCGTGCCCCAGGTCAAGTCGGGCAAGCTGCGCGCCCTGGGCTACTCCACCACCAAACGCAGCCCGCAGCTGCCCGAGGTGCCCACGCTGGAGGAAGCCGGCGTCAAGGGCTATGACATGGGCTACTGGTTCGCGGCCTACGCGCCCGCTGGCACGCCCGAGGCCGTGGTGGCCCGGCTCAACCGCCTGCTGTCCGACGCCGTGCACAGCGCGGGCGCCAAGTCCTTCTTCGAGATGTCCGGCTCCGAGGGCTGGACCGCAACGCCCCAGGAGCTGGCTGCCTTCCAGGCGGGCGAGACCCAGAAGTGGGGCCAGGTGATCAAGGCCGCCGGCATCCAGCCCGAGTAGGCCGCTCCCCGCTCTCCCGTTCCCTTTTTTTCCGAACCGTCCTAGGCCGCCGCAATGCACGGCGGCCAGGGCGGAGCCTTGCCTGTGCCATGACCCCAAGGAGACAACATGCACATCAGATCCACCCATCCACTGGCCCTTGCCCTTGCCGCATCCGGCCTGCTGACCGCCTGCGGCGGCAGTGACTCGCCCGCCGGCTCGCAGGCGCCTCGCATGCAGCTGAGCATCAGCGCCACCGAGGACTTTGCCGGCAGCTACGGCAGTGTCGGCGCCTATGAGAAAGTGACCGGCGTGCTGCGCGGCGAGCTGGACCCGGCCGACCCGAAGAACGCCGTGATCCAGGACCTGGCGCTGGCGCCCGTCAATGCGCGCGGCATGGTCGAGTACAGCACCGACTTCGTCATGCTCAAGCCCAAGGACATGTCCAAGGCCAGCGGCGTGCTGCGCTATGACGCGCCCAACCGCGGCAACATCCTGACCATGCCCAACCCCACGGCCACGCCCGGCGATGCGGTCTACCTGGAGCGCGGCTATGTGCTGCTGTACTCGGCCTGGCAGGGCGACGTGCCCAAGTCCACGCCCGCGCGCCTGACGGTCACCGTGCCCGTGGCCCGCAACAAGGACGGCAGCAGCATCACGGGCAGCTACCGCACCGAGCTGGTCCCGGCCGCCGCCGTGCCCTCCATGACCCTGCCCGGCGGCGTGTTCAACGGGACCATGATCCCCTACGAGCCCGCCAGCCTGGACAACACGCAGGCCGGCTACTCGCTCACGCGCCGCATCAACGAAACCGATGCGCGCCAGACCGTGCCTGCGGGCGACTGGAAGTTCGCCAGCTGCGATGCCGCCGCCAATCCCTTCCCCGGCACACCCAGCGCCACCAATGTCTGCCTGAAGGGCGGGTTCGACCCGCAGTACCTCTACGAGCTGGTCTACGTGGCCAAGGACCCCAAGGTCATGGGCGTGGGCCTGGCCGCGCTGCGCGACACGGTGAGCTTCTTCCGCGCCAAGGCGGCCGACGCCGACGGCAAGGCCAATCCGCTGGCCGGGCGCATCACGCACACCATCGGCCAGGGCACCTCGCAGTCGGGCAATGCCATGAAGACTTTCCTGCACCTGGGCTTCAACCAGGCGCTCGATGGCGGCAAGGTTTTCGACGGCATGTATGCCCATGTGGCCGCGCGCCAGACCAACATCAACACGCGCTTCGCCGTGCCCGGCGGCGGGGGCGGCCTGCGCACCGACCACACGGCCTTCGGACAGACCGCGCCGCGTGGCCTGGACAAGGACTACAGCGACGAGGTCAGCGGCCGCCAGGGCGGCGTGATGAAGCGCTGCGAAGCCAGCAACACCTGCCCCAAGTTCTTCCTGGGCCTGTCGGGCACGGAGTTCTGGCAGCTGCAGGGCTCGCCCGTGCTGACCGATGCCAATGGCCTGCGCGACATCGCCCAGCCCGCCAATGCGCGCATCTACTACTACGCCAGCACCCAGCACGGCGGCGCAGGCGGCACGGCCAGCATCGGCTATGCGCCCACGCGCAATGTCTATCCGGCCGGCACCGTGGTGCACTTCAACGACACGTTCCGCGCGCTGTTCGTCGCGCTGGAGGACTGGGTGGTGCGCGGCACCGAGCCGCCGGCCAGCCAGGTGCCCAAGCTGGCCGACGGCACCCTGGTGCGGCCCGACAAGCTGGTCTTTCCCGCCATGAAGGGCCTGAGCTGGAGCGTGGGCGGCGTGCAGACCGCCATCCCCGAGTTCCGCTACCTGGCGCGCCACAACGGCTTTGCGCTGCTCGACTTCGGCCCGCAGTACGTGCCGCAGGACGAAAGCGGCATCGCCACGCTGCAGCCGCCGCGCGCCACGGGCAAGGACTACGCCATCCTCGTGCCCCAGGTCGATGCGGCCACCGGCCTCACGCGCGCCGGCATCCGCAGCGTGGAGGCGCGGGCACCGCTGGGCACCAGCATGGAGTTCAACTACGTGGCCACGCCGGGCATCGTGGACCTGTCCAACCTCACGGGCAGCTTCATCCCCTTCCACAAGACGCGCGCGGCGCGGCTGGCGGCCGGTGACGCGCGGCCTTCACTGGAGGAGCTGTATGTTGATCAGGCCGGCTACGTGAGCGCCGTCACGGCCGCGGCCCAGGACCTGGTGCGCCAGCGCCTGCTGCTGCAGCGCGACGCCGACGCGCAGATCACCGCCGCGCGTGCGGCGGCGGTGCTGCCTTGAGCCTGCGCTGAACGCAGGCCTCAGACGGCCTGGCCGCGAAAGCGCATGGCCGCCTGGCGCGAGACCTCGGCCAGCAACTGCTCGCTGCGCTGGCGTTCGCGCAGCCAGCGGGCATCGTTGCTGCCGGCGGCCACGTCGCTGCGCAGCAGGTGCAGGGCGGGCGCGGCGCCATGGCGGGCCGCGTAGTCGGCCACGGCATCCATGGTCTTGAGGATATGGTCGGCCAGCGGCATGTGCTCGCCCGTGGCCGGGTCCACGTACACGGCTTCCAGGCCGAAGCGGCAGGCCTGGAAGCGGTTGTAAGTGTAGACCAGGTAGTCGTCCTCCACGGGCGTGAAGGGCTGGGTGTCCATGAACCAGGCAGCCAGCGCCTGCACATAGCCGGACAGGGCGGCTGCGCGCTCGATGGTCAGTGGCGTGTCGAACACGCGGATCTCGATGGTGCCGAACTCGGGCTTGGGCCGGATGTCCCAGTAGAAGTCCTTCATGCTCTTGACCACGCCCGTGCGCGTCATCTTGTCGAAGTACTGCTCGAACTCGCTCCAGTGCAGCACGCAGGGCGCGCGGCCCGACAGCGGAAAGGCGAACACCGAGTTCAGCCGCGCCGAGTCGAAGGCCGTGTCATGGCCCTGCACATAGGGGCTGGAGGCCGACAGCGCAATGAAGTGCGGGATGTAGCGCGACATGCGGTGCAGCATCAGCAGGGCCGCATCGGCGTCGGGGCAGCCGATGTGCACGTGCTGGCCGAAGATGGTGAACTGCTTGGACAGGTACCCGTACAGCTGCGACAGCTCCTGGAAGCGCGGCTTGTCGTAGATGCGCCGCTCATGCCACTGCTGGAAGGGGTGGGTGCCGCCGCCCACCACGGCGATGTTGAGCTTGTCGGCGCTTTTGACCAGCGCATCGCGGATCTGGCTGAGCTGGCCCAGCACCTCCGAGGCCGAATGGCAGACGCTGGTGGAGATCTCGATCATGCTGTTCGTCATCTCGGGCACCACGCTGCCGGGCAGCGGGTTCTTGAGCATGAGGCGCAGCATGTCCTCGGCGTAGGGGGCCAGGTCGTAGTCGTGGGTGTTGACCAGCTGCAGTTCCAGCTCCACGCCCAGGGTCAGCGGTTCGGACGAGTTGAAGGCTTCAAGACTCACGTTCATCTCCTGCGGTATTCGTGCGGCTCAGCGGCTTCCAGGGACGGGAGCTTTCGCCGGAGCGGTAGATGGCCACGGTGGCCAGGGCGGCGCCCAGCACCTCCATCACCAAAATGGTGGGCAGGGCCACGCCTGCGATCTGCGCGCCCAGCTCGGGCGCGGCGGCCACGAACTGCGATGCAATCAGCAGCGCCACCGATGACATGGGTGCCATGGCGCAGCCCACCCAGAAGGCCTGGCGCCAGTTGGCGCCCGTGCCCACATTGCCCACGGCCACGCCCATGGTCTTGGCGACCAGGCGTGCCAGGATCACGGCGCCCACCACGCCGGCCACCGGCGCGCTCCAGTCGGCCTGCGCGGCCACGGTGGAGACCAGCACGAACATCAGCATGGTCAGCAGCGAGGCCGCCGTGCCCAGCTGGCGCGGCCAGGCCCAGGGGCGCGGGTTGAACTGCTTGAGCAGGATGCCGCCCAGCAGCGCCGCCAGCGGCGCCGAGCCGCCCAGGTACGAGGCCACGGGCACGCTGGCCGAGATCAGCGTGAGAAAGAGGATGGAGGTGTTCTCGCTGGCCGGGCTCATGAAGCGCAGCGCCAGGCGCATCAGCACGGCCAGCACCAGGGCCACGGCCACCGAGACGCCCAGCACCACCAGCACCGGCATGATCGAGGCCACGAAGCCCGCCTTGGGCTGCGTCAGCATGCCCGCCTTGGCGCTGCCCAGGGCCAGCGCATACAGCGTGGACAGGGTGGCCAGCACCAGGCCGCGATCGGTCACGGCGCCTGCGGCACGCATGTCGGCCACCACGCGCGTCAGCACCAGGGGCGAGGCTGCCATGGCCACCAGGGCCAGCGGCCCGGCCACTTCGGGGGCCACGCCCAGCCAGCGCAGCACCAGGGAGACGAGCACATAGGTCAACGCGGATTCGGCCACGCTTTGCACCAGCACCATGGGGTTGTGGCGGAACCAGCGCAGCGTGATGCGCCCGCCGCATTCGAACAGCACGATGGCCACGCCCAGCTCCAGCAGGAACAATCCCGTGCCCTGCAGCGGCCAGGCGGTGTTGGCGCCAAAGCCGATCAGCCCGGCAATGCCGCCGACCAGCGAATAGCCGACCACCTTGGGCAGGGCCGCATGGCGCTGGCAGGCGTAACCCACCATGGTGGCCACGGCCAGCAGCAGGGACCATTGCACCGTGGCCAACCCGGCCGATGGCCGCAGCCACGGTTCCCAGAAGCTCAGCATGTCATTCATAAGCGAGGTCCTTTGCGCGAGCCAGTGGCCCGCAAGCGAAGCTCCGCAGGGCCTTCCCTGCGGCGCGGGCAAGCCCGCGTCCCGTGCGCCTGGCACGGGGACACTTCGTTGGCGATCCACTGGCGTGACTGCCGGGCTGCAAGGCCGGGCGGGCACGCCAGCACGTGGGTTCCGCGTGGTTCCCGAGGTCCCGCAGGCTCAGGGGCGGAAGAAACTCAGCGGCGCTGTGCGCAGACGGCGGCGGATGGCCGAATAGATGCGCGAGCGGTCGACTCCGCTGACATTGTGTGCCCTCATCGCAACGCGGAATGCCAGATAAAAGCTGACAGTGACATTCAACGCGCCATTGACCGGCAGTAGGGCAACCGCCCACCAGAACATGTCGGAGTGCAGCACCTGCCAGCCCAGGGCCGCCATGGCGGCACCGATCTGGCCTGCCGACAGCGTGACGTGGCGCACCTCCAGCCCCAGGCCGAAGAAGGCCGCGAAAGCGGGCACCAGGCCCAGCATCATGCCCAGCGAGACGTTGGCGGCAAAGCCCGAAATGTTCTTGCGCCAGAAATGCGCCCAGCGGTCGGCACGCTTGGCGCCCAGCCAGCGCGTGATGCCGGGGTTGTAGCGGATCACCGAGTCCAGCCGGCGCAGCACGAACCAGTTCTCCGCCCAACCCGCGATCAGGCTGCTGGCGAACAGCAGCACGCCCGTGAAGGCCGCGAACAGCGGCGACATGCCCAGCAGACTCAGCGAGTCGAGCACGGCAATCGCATGCGGCCCGTCGATGGGCGTGTGGCCGAACAGCTGGGCATAGCCCAGCGACAGCAGCAGCACCATGGGCAGCACCACCAGCACGTTGCCCAGCACGGCCGCCACCTGCGAGCGCACCAGGTGGGCGACCTCGTCCACGAACTCCTCGATGGCCTCGCTGGCGCGCAGGTCCTTGAGCTTGGCGGCCATGGCCGGTGCCGTCATGGCCGGCTGCTTGGTCGCCACCGTGAAGTGCAGCAGCTGGATCAGCACAAAGCTGATGGAGTAGTTGATGCCCGCCGCCAGCCCACCCCAGAACGCCGACAGCCCCAGCGCGTAGAGCGCGAACTTCAGCAGCGTGGTGAAGGCCATCACAAAGCCGCCGCCAGCGGCCTTGGTCGCCATGGACAGGTATTCGCGGCCGGTGCGCGTGATGTAGTGCTCGCCTGTCTCGGCGCTGCGCTCGGCCACCTTGGCCGCCAGCAGCGAGGTGTTGGTGGACAGCAGCGCGCGCAGGCTGCGCCGCTCAATGCCCACGGACACCAGGTTGGCCAGCAGGTCGGCCGTCTCGGTGGCGCGGTTGTCGGCCACCAGGCAGTCCAGCAGCCGCCTGACGCGCAGGATGCGCGCGCGCAGCTGGCGCAGGCGGAACACCAGGCCCACCGAAATCCCTTCGGACTCGAAATGTGTGTAGACCGATGTCACGGCCGCGCGGCAGGCATCCAGGCGCTCGCGCAGCCGGGCCTCGGCCGCATCGCGCCGGTCATTGGTGCGCAGCGCGTGCATCACCTCCACGCGCAGGCTCTCGGCGTCGTGGATCAGGGCGTGGAAGGGCTGGTCGTCGCGCGCCTGCTCGTCCATGCGCAGGCGCAGTTCGGGCGAAAAGCCCGTGGACAGGATCTGCCCCGTGCAATAGGTGATGGAGCCCAGCAGGCTGTTCTGCCAGAAGCTGCTGCCCTGGCCCTCGCTGCCGTCGGTCAGCAGCAGTGCGATGCGTTCGAGCAGCGGCGCCTCCAGCGCGTGCAGCCAGCGCGCGTCGAATTCGTCGGGCATGGCCAGCATGAACAGCTCGGAGGCATCCACCGTCTCGGGCGTGCTGGGCAGCAGCTTGTAGCGTGCGCGCTCGGACAGCTCGCTGAACATGTTGGTGCGCGGCGCAAAGCCGAAATCGGCCAGCAGCGCCGTGATGTCCACGGTGTCGATGAAGCGCAGCCACCAGGCATGCAGGCGCTGGCGCACGGCCGGGTCGGCCTCCACGGCCTCCACCAGCAACTGCACACGCTGCACGGCGCCGTCCACCGACGGCTTGGGCGCGCGCACCCACTCCAGCAGGTGGATCAGCCAGATATGGCGGTGCGCGAGGTCGGCCTCGGGGTCGAGTGCGGCCAGAAGGCCGGGCAGGTCTTGGGTGATTCGCTTCATGTAGGGGTCTTGCGGCAGGGCGGAAGACTAGCGCCTCCCCCGAGGAACGCGCTCAGTGCAGCACGCGGTTGTCAGGGTCTGGAAAGCTGTCGCCGCCGGCACCGGATATCAGCTGGAATCGCGGAATGCTGCACTCGAAGACCTCGCCCTCGTGGCTGATGCACAGATAGCTGCCCTGCATGCTGCCGTTGGGCGTGCGCAGCTGGCAGCCGCTGGTGTACTCGAAGGTCTCGCCAGGCTGCAGCAGCGGCTGGCGGCCGATCACCCCCAGGCCCTTGACCTCTTCGACATGGCCCAGTTCGTTGGTGATGATCCAGTGGCGCGCGATCAACTGGCCCGGCACCTGGCCGGTATTGGTCACGGTGATCGTGTAGGAGAAGGCGTATACGCCCGCCGCTGGAGCGGATTGCTCTGGCAAAAAGGCGGGGCGTACCTGGACCTGGAACTCGTTCATGGGCATGGCGGCAATGGTAACTGCCCGCAATGTACCGGCTTGCGAACGTCCCCACGCGCCGCCGTCCATGGCTTTGTGCCGTCGCTGGTGCCGGCATGGGCTAGCTGCGACAATCGCAGGCCATGAGCCCCACCTACCGCATCGCCCCCTCCATCCTGTCTGCCGACTTCGCCCGTCTGGGCGATGAGGTCAAGAATGTGATCGCCTCCGGCGCCGACTGGATCCACTTCGACGTGATGGACAACCACTACGTGCCCAACCTCACGTTCGGTCCCATGATCTGCGAGGCCCTGAAGCCCCATGCGAAGACGCCCGACGGCCAGCCCGTGCCCATCGACGTGCACCTGATGGTCTCGCCCGTGGACGAACTGGCCACGGCCTTCGCCAAGGCCGGCGCCGACTACATCAGCTTCCACCCCGATGCCACGGCCCACGTGCACCGCAGCATCCAGAACATCCGCGCCCAGGGCGCCAAGCCCGGCCTGGTGTTCAACCCCGCCGCCCCGCTGGACGTGCTGGACTGGGTCATCGACGACATCGACCTCATCTTGCTGATGAGCGTGAACCCCGGCTTCGGCGGCCAGAGCTTCATCGACAGCACGCTGCGCAAGATCGAGGCCGCGCGCAAGCGCATCGAGGCCAGCGGCCGCGACATCCGCCTGGAAGTGGACGGCGGCATCAAGGAAACCAACATCCGCCGCGTGGCCGATGCCGGTGCCGACACCTTCGTGGCGGGCAGCGCCATCTTCGGCAAGCCTGACTACAAGGCCGTGATCGACGCCATGCGCGGCGCCCTGGCCGCCTGAGCTTCGGCCTGCCTCCAGCAAAAAAGGGCCCGCGAATTGCGGGCCCTTTTCGTTGCCAACGGCGCTTTCAGCCGCCCAGCTCATGCTCTCCGGGCATGACGAAGATGCTCTTGCCCTGCGTGTCGAAACCGGGCGGCGCAAAGCGCGCTACCGGGACATGGTTGTGCTGGATGGAGCTGACCTTCCACGCGAATGTGCGGCCCTGGCTGGTGAAATTCACGGTTTCGCCGCAGGCGATATTGATGGGCGCTTTCTGCGATAGATCGACAGTACGGTAGACGCCCGCAGGCGCGGGCGATCCGTAATAGGATTTGCCGTTTGCAAAGCGTTCCGCATGGGCCGGCAATGCAGCCATGACGATTGCTGCGGTGCCCAATATGAATATGGATTTCATTGAATATGCCTCCGAAATAGGGCGGATACATGGGCGGATTCATGAAATCCGCCATGAACTGTATTCAGTCCATGGCGGAGACTGTAGAGTCATCGGCTTCTATATATCAGGGCAGCCGGATGACATTTCAGCCATATTGCCGCAAATGCGTGGAAATTTTCAGAAACTGTGGCGCATGCCGAGTTCAGCGCCTGTGGAGCTGCCGCCCGCAGCCAGTCCGGTGGTGCCGCCATTGAGGCTGAAATTGGCCCCGCCCTTGTTGGTCACGCGTGCAAGGGTTCCATACAGCGCCGTGCGCCGCGACAGGTTGTGCACATAGCCGATCGCATACCTGTTGGCATCGCTGCCATTGAAGGCCACCGGGCCACGGCGCGAATCGGTGCGCACATAGGAGGCGCGGATGTAGTTCGCCCCCACGGGCACGGTAAGGCCGACCTGCCAGCGGTCCTCGGAGCCCGCGATGCGGGTTCCATAGGTGCCATAGGGCAGGTCCTCGCGCTGGAAATACCCCATCAGCTTGGCAAAGCCGAAATCGTAGGAGGCGCCTGCGCCGTATTGCTTGAGCTTGGTGCCCGCAGCATTCACATCGGTCGAGCCATAGGTGAGCGCCAGGTTCAGAGGACCGTTGTCGTAGGTCAGGCGGCTGCCGAAATGGCGGCCGGCGCTGCTCACGGGGTCTTCGTCCAGGGCATACATCACTTCTGCCTGGAAACCGCTCCATTTGGGAGTGAAGTACTGGATGGCGTTGTCGCTGCGGTAGTAGTTCGAGAAGGTGCCAGGCAGGCGGCTGATGATGTTGGAGTTTGCCAGGCCGATCACGTTGAACGGGTCGAACTTGGTGGGATTTTGCGCGGCCGGCGTGAAATCGCGGCCCAGGCGCAGCTCGCCGAAGCCGCCCGCCAAGCTCACCGTGGAGCGGCGCTGGAAGAACTTGCCATTGGCGTTTGTCGTGCCGGTGTCGGCATAGAGGTCTGACTCCAGCCAGAACTCGGCCCTCAATCCGCCGCCCAGATCCTCGGTGCCGCGAAAGCCAAACCGGCCCGATGACAGCCCGCTGTTGTTCATGGTCATGTTGCTGGGCAGATCGCTGTTCTTCACGTAGCGCCCATTGACGTCAACGATGCCGAACAGGGTGATGGATGACTGCGCGCTGGCCGCCAGCGAAATGACGGGCAGTGCGGCCGCCAATATACGATTGAATTTCATGCCTGGTCCTTGTATTGAATGTGGATTCCATGCGCATCCATTTCAAAACGGATGCTGTTGTAAATACTAGAATTCACAGGACGGCGCCAGGAGGCTTGAAAAGGAATCGACGGGGGGTGGCAAGCCAATCACAGGTTTTTAGGGCTCAACATGTTCCGTCCGGCCAACACCAATGGATTGCAATTCCATTCATGGCAGTTATCTTTCTTCAATATGTCTTGAATGTCACTTTTCTGTTGGGTAGATGGATTCTGGAGATTGATAGCATCCCGTGGGTTGAATCCGGTAAAGAAGAAAAAATCAATTCGTATCGGGTTGTTGATACGGCTGTGAGCGGGTATCGCAAGATAGGAGGGGACAGAAAAATGCGGCGCGAGGATGTCAAGCTGAGGATGCTGGCCAGGCGAGGGGACACGGGTGCCAGGCTTCAGCTCGGGGAGGCGTATCTGACCGGGGGCCCCGGCGTTTCCAGGAGCATCCCGGTGGGGTTGGAGTATCTGCAGGCCGCACTGCCTCAGGCCAGGCGCCAGGCCTCGGTCTGCATAGCCTTGCATCTGCCGCTCAGGGAGTTGCTGGAGCACGGGCTGCTGGAGACCCTGAGGATCGCGGCGGAGTATGAGGATGTCGGGCGCCAGAAGCTTGCCGCATGGCATCTCATCCGGGGGGAGCTCGATCTGGCGCTGGAGTGCCTTGGCAAGTGCAGCGCCGCCCTGCCAAGCCATCTGGCAAGCAGCGTGTCTGTGCACACATCCGGCGAGCTGCTGCAGGCGTTGCAGATCCTGCGCGCCATACAGCCGCTGGACATTGCCGAAGTCATGGCCTGCGAGGCCCGGCAGGCCATGGCCAAGGGCCAGTCGCACCGCGCCGTGCGGATGCTGGAGCTCCTGCGCGACCTGCCTCATGCCGCTCATGGCCCGGTCATGCAGCAGCTGATTGCCGACCTGGTCCACCAGGCGGAGGTGGCGGGCCATGACCTGGGACGGCTGACCGTGGGCTGTATCGAAGCCAGCCTGGACCGATGCGCCGCCAATGGCGACGTGCGCGCTTGCCACGTGCTTGGACGGGCGCTTTCGGGGCTGCCCTGTGCACACCTGGCTCCCGAAAACCTCGTGAATGCGCAGAACCTGCGCAAGGCCGCAGCCCTGCTGCTGCGCGCTGCCGATGGCGGCATCGTCACCGCCTGGCTGCACCTGTTCCGCATCTGCTCCGACTACCGCAGCTCGGTGGCCAATCCCACCCTGGCACGCTTTTGCCTGGAGAAGGCGGCACGTCACGGACTGCCCGAGGCCGAGCGCCGCCTGGGTGCACTGGTGCTGCGTGATGCCACGCACATCGAACCCATGGAACAGGGCGTGGCCCTGCTCCATGCTGCAGCGGCCAAGGGAGACGTGCTGGCCGGGCTGCTGCTGCGTTCCTTGCTGCTGCCCGTGGGCGGTGACAACGAGGAGGAGGCCCTCGCGGCCATCGAGGCCGTACAGCCAGATGCCCCGCTGCTGGCCATGCGCCTGCGCCTGGCGCGCGTGTTCGGGCTCACCAAGCTGGAGGCGCTGTCGGTCAATCCCTCGACCGCCATGCGTCCCTGGGGGCTGGTGGTGGGCCACAACCCCCTGGTGGCGAAGGCCCGGCTGTGCGAGCCCCGTGCCGTGCCCGCGACCACGCCCGATGCCCAGCGCTGCCTGGAGCAGGCCGCGTCCATGTTCTCGGCGCAGCACGGGGAATCCCTGGCGCCGGAAGGCTCGCTGAGGGCCCGATCCCTGCAGATGCGGCGGCTGTTTCACCGCCTGCAGATCAGTGAAACGGTCTTTTTCGCCTCCGCCTCCTCCCGGCAGCGCGAGGCCATTCGCGTTGGCACGAAATGGGCCAGGCGGCAGCAGCAGATCCTCCGGCAGGTGCTGGCCTGAGCCTCGCCTGTGCCCGCGTGCGAAGGAAATGACATGAAGATCCTGATCGTGGATGCCCACCCGCCGTCGGCGCAGTACCTGTGCCAGGGCCTGTGCCAGGACGGATTCAACGTCGATGTCGTGCATGACGGTCTGCAGGGCCGCAACCTGGCACTGAGCCGCGCCTACAGCCTGCTCGTGCTGGATCTGGACCTGCCTGGCCAGAGCGGGCGTGCGGTCCTGCAGGACCTGCTCCAGGCGGGCGGCACGCCCACCATCGTGGTCACCGCAAACGACAGTCTGGAGGACCAGGTGTTCTGCCTGCAGAACGGCGCCGATGACTACCTGGTCAAACCCGTCAGGTTGCCGGTGTTCCTGGCCCGTGCACGGCTGCGGATGCGAGGCTCTGCCGGCCAGGAGGGCCTGCGCCTGACATTGGCGGATCTGGTGCTGGACCTGTCGAAAAAGCGGGTCGAGCGTGCCGGCCGGCGACTGGACCTCACTCGCCAGGAATTCGCCGTGCTGTGGCTGCTGCTGCAGCGCCAGGGCGATGTGGTCACGCGCGCCGAACTGGTGCAGCAGGTCTGGAGCCTGCCCGTCGATGCGCTGAACAACGTGGTGGATGTGGCGGTGTGCAGGCTGCGCAGCAAGCTCGATGATCCCTATGCGGTCAAGCTGCTGCACACGGTGCGCGGCATGGGCTACTTGCTGGCGTTGCGCGACGGGGATCTGGCCAAGTAGCCCTGATCTGCACTGCCCTGCTCTGCCCTGGTGCGCCCGCCGCCACAACGCCGGGCATTCAGCCCAGCCACTGCCGGATGCGCCCCGCCAGCGCGTGGGCGCTGATGCCGTAGCGCTCATGCAGCGTGGGAAGGGCGCCCGCATCAAGGAAGGCGTCCGGCAGGCCCGCCAGCCGAAAGCGCGCGGGTCGCACATCACGCTCCAGCAGGGCGCCGGCCACGGCCTCGCCCAGGCCGCCCACCACCGAATGGTTCTCCGCCACCACCACCAGGCGCGGCCCGCTGGCCACGGCCTGCACGACGGCCTGCACATCCAGCGGCTTGATGGTGGCGCAGTGCAGCACGGCCGCGCCCACGTTGTCCGTGGCCAGCAGCTGGGCGGCCTCCAGCGCGCGCATGGTCATGAAGCCGCTGGAGATGATGAGCACCTCGCGGCCCTCGCGCAGCATCTTCGCCTTGCCCAGCTCGAAACGGTAGTCGTACTCGTCCAGCACCAGCGGCACGTTGCCGCGCAGCAGCCGCATGTAGACGGGGCCGCGGTGCGCCGCGATCTGGGGCACGGCCTGGGTGATGTCCAGCGCATCGCAGGGATCGACGATGGTCAGCCCCGGCACGGCCCGCATCATGGCCAGATCGTCCGTGGCCTGGTGGCTGGGGCCGTAGCCCGTGGTCAGGCCGGGCAGGGCGCAGCAGATCTTGACGTCCAGGTTTTCCTCGGCAATCACCTGGTGGATGAAGTCATAGGCCCGCCGCGTGCCGAACACCGCATAGGTGGTGGCAAAGGGCGTCAGCCCCTCCTTGGCCATGCCGCCGGCGGCGGCCATCAGCAGCTGCTCGGCCATGCCCATCTGGAAGAAGCGTTCGGGGTGGGCCTGGGCGAACAGGTGCAGGTCGGTGTACTTGGCCAGGTCGGCCGTCATGCCCACCACATCGGGCCGGCTGGCGGCCAGCTCCACCAGGGCCTTGCCGAAGGGCGCGGCCTGTACGCGCTGGCCCTCGGCGGCGATGGAGGCAATCATGGCCGAGGTGGTCGGCCGGGGCTTGGGGGTGGCAAGAGGCATGTTCATGGCAGGGCGGGCTCCAGGGGTTGCGATGCGTCCAGGATGGATAGGGCCTGCTGCCACTCGGGCGGATCGACGCGGATGAAATGGTTCTTCTCGCGCTGCTCCAGGAAGGGCACGCCCTTGCCCATCAGCGTGTCGCAGAGGATGACGCGGGGCTGGTCCTCGGCCAGCGCCCGTGCCGCGTCGAAGGCCTGGACGACCTGGGCCAGGTCGTTGCCGTCCACGCGCTGCACATGCCAGCCGAAGGCGGCCCATTTGTCGGCCAGCGGCTCGAAGCCCAGCATGCGCATGGACGGGCCATCGGCCTGCTGGTTGTTCACGTCCACCAGGCAGATCAGCCGGCCCAGGCCGTGGTGGGCGGCGGACAGCGCGGCCTCCCAGGTCGAGCCCTCGTCCAGCTCGCCGTCGGACATGGAGTTGTAGACAAAGGCATCGCTGCCCTTGTGGCGCAGCGCCAGCGCCATGCCCACGGCGATCGGCAGGCCCTGGCCCAGCGAGCCGCCCGAGATTTCCATGCCCGGTGTATAGCTGGCCATGCCCGACATGGGCAGGCGGCTGTCATCGCTGCCATAGGTCTGGAGTTCCTCGTCGGACAGGATGCCCGCCTCGGCCAGGGCCGCGTAGAAGGCGATGGCGTAGTGGCCGTGCGAGAGCAGGAAGCGGTCGCGGCCCTCCCACCCGGGCTCATCGGGCCGCAGCCGCAGCGCGTCGCCATAGGCCACGGCCAGCACATCGGCCCAGCCCAGGGCCTGGCCTATGTAGCCCTGGCCCTGCACCTCGCCCATTTGCAGGGCGCGGCGGCGTATGCGCCAGGCACAGGCCGCGAGCCGGTCCAGGCGCTGTTGCAGTTCTTGGTTCATGCATCGTCTCCTCGGGATGGAAGGGCGCGCGGCTCAGCGCAGGATGCTGGCCGGCACATAGGACACCAGCGCCAGCACCGCCAGCGCCACCAGGTAGAAGGGAATCAGCTCGCGCACGGTATGGCCCACCTTGACCCGGGCCAGCGAGCTCGTGATGAACAGCGTCGTGCCCACGGGCGGCGTGTACAGCCCCAGGGCCAGGTTCACGACCATCATGATTCCCAGCTGGGTCATGTCCATGCCGATGCTCTGGGCCAGTGGCACGAACACCGGCGTGAGCAGCAGCACGGCGGCCGGCAGGTCGATGAACATGCCGATGAAGAGCATCAGCAGGTTCATCAGCACGATCACCAGCCAGGCCGAATGCACATGCGACTGCACCCACTGCACGATGCCGTCGGGCATGCGGTCGAAGGTCAGCAGCCAGCCGATGGCCGACGAGGCCATGATCACCAGCAGCACCACGCCCGTGGCCAGGCCCGCATGCACCACCGCATCGTTGAGCCGGCGCCAGCCCAGGTCGCGGTAGATGGCGGCCGACACCAGGCCCGCATACAGCGTGGACAGCACGGCCACCTCGGTGGGCGTGGCGATGCCGAAGCGCAGGAACACGATGATCAGCACCGGCAGCAGCAGGGCCGGGCTGGCGTACAGCAGGTGGCGCCGGAAGGCGGGCCAGGCAAAGGGCGTGGTGTCGCGCGGAAAGCCGCGCCTGCGGCCCACCCACCAGCACACGCCCATGAAGCCCGCGCACATCAGCAGCCCCGGCAGGATGCCCGCCACGAACAGCGCCGCAATCGAGGCATTGGCGCTGAGCGCGAACAGGATCATGGGGATCGACGGCGGGATCAGGATGTCGATGGTGGCCGCCGCCGCCAGCGTGGCCGCCGAGAACGCGGGCGGGTAGCCCAGCCGCCTGTGCCACGGGATCATCAGCGAGCCGATGGCCGAGGCATCGGCCACGGCCGAGCCCGACACCCCGCCGAACAGCGTGGACGACATCACCCCCACCTGGGCCGGCCCGCCGTGAAAGCGCCCTATCAGCGCCGACAGCACGCCCACCAGGGCCTCGCCCAGGCGCCCGCCCATCATCAGCGAGCCGGTGAGCATGAAGAACGGGATGGCGATCAGCGGAAAGCTCTGCACCTGGGCCACCATCTGCTGCACCAGCAGGTCCAGCGGCACGCGGTCCGAGGTGGCGGCCGCCGCCATGGCGCCCATGAGCAGCGCGTGGGCAATGGGCATGGCGATCACGGCGCCCGCCATGAAGACGAAAAGCATGATGAAGGACATGGACCTGCCCCCTTCACCAGTGCACGGCGGCCACGGGCCGCGCGGGTTCGGCATCGGCACTTGGGGCATCGGCCGCATCTGCAGCCCCTGCGGATGCCCGGTCCCCGCCCGCCATGCAGGCGCGCCAGGCCGACTGCAGGGCCAGCAAGGCCAGCAGCGCCATGCCCACCATCACGCAGCCATAGGTCAGCGAGCCGGGAATGCCCAGGATCTGGCTGCGCTCGTCATGCACGATCTCCAGCATGTTCAGCGTGGACCAGGCCAGCGTGGCGTACAGGGCGGCCACGGCCAGCCAGCCCAGCACGGCCGTGGCGCGCTGCACGCGGGCCGGCAGGGCCTCGACCAGAAAGCTGGTGGTGATGTGGGCACCATGGGCGGCGGCCAGCACCACGCCCGACATCACCAGCCAGGGAAACAGCAGCTCGGGCACCTCGTTGGCCCATTGCAGGCTGGCGCCGCTGGCATAGCGCAGGGCGGTGTTGCACACCAGGATCACGAAGATCACCAGGGTGCTGGCCCACAGCACGGCGCGGCACAGGCCCGTGACCAGGCGTTCGATGAGGTTCATGGATGGCTCCCTGCACTTCACTGCGCGCCTGCGGCCTTGACGACCTTGGCGATATAGGGGCCCGCAGGGCTGGCCAGCCACTTGTCCTGCACCTTGGCCGTGGCCTGGGCGAAGGCCCGCGCGTCGATGGTGCTGACCTCCACGCCCTTGGCGCGGATGTCGTCCAGCAGCTTGTCGTCGGCCTCGCGCGCCAGCTGGCGCTGGTAGGCCGTGGCCTCCTGCGCGGCCTCGGTCAGCAGCGTGCGGTCGGCAGCCGGCAGCCGGTCCCAGCTGCGCTTGCCCATGATCAGTGGCGTCATCTGGAACATGTGGCCCGTCAGCGTCAGGTGCTTTTGCACCTCGTACAGCTTGCTGGCGTGGAAGTTGGCCAGCGGGTTCTCCTGGCCGTCGACCACGCCCTGCTGAAGGGCCACGTACAGCTCGGCGAACTTGATCTGCTGGGCCTCGGCGCCCAGGGCCTGGATGATGTCCACCAGCACCGCGTCGGGCGGCGTGCGCATCTTCAGGCCCTTGAGATCGTCCACGCTGCGCAGGGGCCGCTTGCTGTTGGTCATGTGGCGTATGCCGTTGTCCCAGTAGCCCAGCACCACCATGCCCTTGGCGGCCGATTTGTCGGCGAGCTCCCGGCCCAGCGGCCCGTCCAGCACCTGGAAGGCTCGGGCCGGCGTGGCGAAGAGAAACGGCATGCCATAGGCCGCGTACTCGGGCACGGCCGCTGCCACCGCGCCCTGGGAATTGGCCGACAGGTCCAGCGCGCCCGTGCGCAGGGCCGTCACCATGGCCGCGTCGTCGCCCAGCTGGGCCGAGGGGGCGACCTGCACCTCGATACGGCCCGCGCTGCGCGCCTTCACCAGTTCAGCGAACTTCAGCGAGGCCAGGTGGCGCGGATTGTCGGGCGCCGCGCCGTGGCCCAGCGTGAGCTTCACGGCCTGGGCGCCGGCCAGTGCCGGCAGCAGCAGGGCGCAGGCTGCCAAGGCCCTTGCGGCCAGGGCAGCGCGTTGGAAATGCTTGTTCTGCATGGTCTTGTCTCCTTTGCTTTTTGGGGGGCCATGCGCGCCATGGCCAGGCCGGTGGGGTGCGGGTGAGGATGCAGTCAGTGGATGAGCATCCCGCCGTTCACATCGAGCGTGATGCCCGTGCAATAGCCAGCCAGGTCGCTGGCCAGGAACACGCAGGCGCCGGCCACATCGTCGGCGCGGCCCAGGCGTGCCAGCGGAATCGTGGCGGAGATCTCGCGCTTGCGTTCGGGGCCGAGCTTGCCCTGGGTGATATCGGTCTCGATCAGGCCCGGCGTGACGCAGTTGATGCGTATGCCATCGCCGCCGAACTCGCGCGCCATGGCGCGGGCCAGGCCCAGCACCCCGGCCTTGGCGGCCGAGTAGTGCGGCCCGCCGAAGATGCCGCCGCCGCGCTGCGCCGAGACGGAGGAGATGCAGACGATGGCGCCCGCTTGCTGCCTGCGCATGGCCGGCAGCACGGCCTGGGACATGTACAGCGTGCCGCGCAGGCTCACGTCGAGCACGCGGTCGTAGTCGGCCCCGCCGATCTCCAGCGTGCCCACGGCCTGCGTGATGCCCGCGTTGTTGACCAGCGCGTCGATGCGGCCAAAGGCGCGCAGCACGGCGGCGGCCGCCGCCTCGCACGAGGGCTTGTCCGTCACGTCGGCCACCAGCCCCAGGTGCCCGTCGCCCAGCCGCGCGGCCGCGCCGGCCGGATCGGCCCGCTCCAGGTCGAGGATGGCCACGCGGGCCCCCTGGGCGGCCATCTGGCGCGCCGTGGCAAAACCGAGTCCGTTGATCCCTGCGCCGCCGGTGATGATGGCGACCCTGTCCTTGAGCAGCATGTGCCTGTCTCCGCTGTAGTGGTGGTGGATGCAGCCATCTTGGGCTGTCATGAGCATGAAGACAAACGATGTTTCATCAGCCTAAGATGACGGTTCTTCAGCTCACGTACGGGGTCTCCCGGGGTCTGCCCGTGAGCTGCCCGCGTCTTCGAGGAACTTGCCATGGCATCCATTCCCAGCAGTGCCCACCTGCAGGCCTTCGAGGCCGTGGCGCGCCGGCGCAGCTTCGCGCTGGCCGCTTCCGAGCTGCACTTGACGGCCTCGGCCGTCAGCCACCAGGTGGCCAAGCTGGAGGCGCAGCTGGGCGTGCGCCTGTTCGAGCGCAGCGCGCATGGCGTGCGCCTGAGCCGCCCGGGGCAGGCCTACCTGGAGCGCGTCGGTGGCGCGCTGGCGGCCATCGTCTCGGCGACCGAGGACCTGCGCCACAGCATGAGCAACAGCCTCTACGTGCACTGCGCGCCCAGCATCGCCAGCCTCTGGCTCATGCCCCGGCTGCGGGACTTTGCGCGGGCCTGCCCGCACATTGCGCTGAACCTGTCGGCTGCGCATTCGCACAGCGACTTCGCGCTGGGCCAGGCCGATATCGACATCCGCTACGGCATTGCGCAGTGGCCGGAGCTGGAGGTGGAGCCCCTGTTCGAGGAGCACATCCTGCCGCTGGCCAGCCCCGCCTTCGTGGCCGAGCATGGGCTGCAGCGCGTGCAGCAGTTGCTGCATGTACCGCTGATCCAGAGCAACGTCAGCATCGTCCAGTGGTCGGACTGGTTCCAGTCGTTCTCGCAGCTGCGCGCGCCAGAGCGCTTTGCCGTGCGTTTCGACCGCGCCCAGATGTCGCTGGACGCGGCCACGCAGGGCCTGGGCGTGGCGCTGGAAAGCGCCATGAATGCGGGCGGCCACATTGCCGACGGCCGGCTGGTGGCCCCCTTCGGTGTGGACCGGGCCCTGCGCGTCAAGGCCCACTTTGCCGTCTACCCCGCGCGCAACGCCCGGCGGCCCGCCGTGGCGGCCTTCCTGGCCTGGCTGCATGCCGAGGCTGCCCGCACCGAGCAGCAGCCCTGCCGCCAAAGCCCGGACTGAGTTGGCCGCCAGCCCCGAAAAAGGGCAGAACGGATATTCCTGCACCCATTGCGAAAAACCTGCGATGCAATTTCTCTATGAATGAGCCAGTGTGCGGCAAATGGTTTTATTGCCCCTGTTTTCGGTGAATGACGACGTGATTGCCAGCAGGGATTGGCAATAATTCGGGACAGCCATACACACAGGGAGTGCCACGCTGAAATGGCCAAATCAGCAAGACGCCGATTTATCGGACTGATCACGGTGAGCTACGGATTGTTCGCATTCGGCTGGATCCTTCTGTCCGACAAGCTGTTGTTCGCATTGGCAGGGAGTGCGGATATCGGCTGGCTTTCCGTCGTCAAAGGGCTGTTCTTTGTGCTGGCCACGGACTTCCTGCTGTTCTTCGCGCTGTGCTCGGTGCCGGCCGCGCACAGCGGCGGCGCCTCCGCCATCACCCAGGAAATGGGGCCGCGCCGTTTTCCGGTCTGGGCCTCCTATCTGTTTGCCCTGGCCATGAGCCTGGCCGTGCTGGCCGCCAGCAGCACGCTGGCCAGCCATTTCGGTGAACGCTCGCTGCTGCTGCTGTTCATGCTGCCCGTGCTGGTCAGTGCGCTGATCGGCGGCCTGGGGCCGGGCCTGCTGGCCACGGCCTTTGCCGCCTACAGCCTGGACCAGACCGACGGCGTCGCCGTGCGCGACTGGGCGCAGTGGGGCGTGGTGGCCGTCAACGGCCTGGCCGTGAGCGTGCTGGCTGAGACGCTGCAGCGCTCGCTGCGCAAGGCCAACATGCAGCGGCAATTGCTGGACTCGGTGATCTCGGGCACCTCGGACGCCGTCTTCGTGAAGGATCTGCGCGGGCGCTACCTGCTGGTCAACCGGGCCGCCGCCAGCCTGGTGGGCCGCCAGGCCGAGGACATCGTGGGCAAGGACGACTTCGCGCTCTTTCCCTTCGGCATCGCCAGCGCCATCCGCAGGAAGGACCGGGATGTGCTGCGCCAGGAGGTGGCCACGCATGAGGAGCAACTGACGGTGGCGCCCGGGCGGACGCTGGACCTCCTGGTCACCAAGGGCCCGGTGCGCAACACCGCAGGCCACATCGCGGGCCTGTTCGGCATCTCCCGGGACATCACCGAGCGCAAGCGCTTCGAGCGCGAGCTGGCCCAGGCCGCCGTGGTGTTCGACAGCAGCCACCAGGGCATCATGGTGGTCGATCCGGGGCGGCTCATCACGCGCGTCAACCCCGCCTTCACCCGCATCACCGGCTATGCGCCCGAGGACGTGATCGGCAAGACACCGCGCGTGCTGTCCTCGGGCCTGCACGGGCCGGAGTTCTACCGGCAGATCTGGGCCTGCATCGAGCGCGACGGCTTCTGGCACGGCGAGATCTGGAACCGCCGCAAGACGGGCGAGATCTTCGCCGAGATGCTGTCCATCTCCGCCGCGCAGGGCGCCGGTGGCGAGATCGAGCACTACATCGGCGTCTTCACCGACATCAGCCACATCAAGGCGCACGAGGCCGAGCTCGAGCGCGTCACGCACTACGACCTGCTCACCGGCCTGCCCAACCGCCGCCTGCTGATCGACCGGCTCAACCAAGCCATGCTGCGCACCGCGCGCGAGGGTCGCTCCCTGGCCGTGTGCTTCCTGGACCTGGACGGCTTCAAGGAAATCAACGACCTGCACGGCGCGGCCGCGGGCGATGCGCTGCTGGTGGGCGTGGCCGCCCACCTCAAGAGCGTGCTGCGCTCCGAGGACACGCTGGCCCGGCTCGGCGGCGACGAGTTCGTGCTGCTGCTGTCGCACATCGGCTCGGCCGAGCACTGCTCCACCATCCTCGACCGGGTGCTGGAGGCGGCCAGCCGTCCCGTGCCCGTGCAGGACCGGGTGCTGTCCGTGACCGCCAGCGTGGGTGTCAGCCTCTACCCCGACGACCAGGCCGACCCCGACCTGCTGCTGCGCCATGCCGACCAGGCCATGTGCGTGGCCAAGCAGGCCGGGCGCAACCGCTACCAGCTGTTCGATCCGGAAAACGACCGCAAGGCCCATGCGCGCCGCCTGCAGCTGGGCTGGCTGCGCCAGGCGCTGGAGAAGGGTGAATTCCTGCTGCACTACCAGCCCAAGGTGGAGCTGGGCGGCGGCAAGCTGGTGGGTGCCGAGGCCCTGCTGCGCTGGCATGACCCGCGCCAGGGCTTGCGCGCGCCGGGCGAGTTCCTGCCCTTTATCGCGGGCAGCGACCTGGAGCGGCCGCTGGGCGACTGGGTCATCGGCGAGGCCGTGGCCCAGGCGGCGCGTTGGTTCGGCCAGGGACTGGACCTGTGCGTGAGCATCAACGTCAGCGCCAACCAGCTGCTGGACGGCGGTTTCCACGCCAAGATGGCCCAGGTGCTGGCCTGCCACCCGGACCTGCCGCCGCACCTGATCGAGCTGGAAATCCTGGAAAGCGCCGCCATCGCCGACATGGAGCAGGCCATCCAGGTGATGGGCCAGTGCCGGCAGCTGGGCATACGCTTTGCGCTGGACGACTTCGGCACCGGCTACTCCTCGCTCACCTACCTGCGCAAGCTGCCCGTGCAGTCGCTCAAGATCGACCAGAGCTTCGTGCGCGACATGCTGGCCGACCCGGACGACCTGGGCATCGTCGAAGGCGTCATCCAGCTGGCCAGCACCTTCCAGCTCGAATCGGTGGCCGAAGGCGTGGAAACGCCCAAGCATGCGCGCCGCCTGCGCGACATGGGCTGCCACGTGGCCCAGGGCTACGGCATCGCCCGGCCCATGCCCGCCGACCAGCTGCCCGCCTGGGCCGCGCGCTGGCAGGCCGGGGACAACTGGCTGGCGCATGGGCGGCATATGCCGTCCGAGGCCTGAGCTTCGCGTCCCGGCACCGGCGCCGGTGCCGGCTATGTCAACTCTGCTGGACGGGTTTCCATGGCATTGCGGGTGGGCAAGGTGATGCAGAACATGGCGCCTCCTGCGGGGCCGTTGCTGGCGACGACGGTGCCGTCCATGGTGTCGATGATCTTGCGGCAGATGGCCAGGCCCAGGCCCGTGCCGCCCGAGCCGTCCTTGGTCTTGCTGGACTGCACGAAGGGCTGGAAGATCTTGTCCAGTTCCTGCGGAGGAATGCCAGGGCCCTGGTCGGAGACGGCAATGCAGATGTCGCCCTGTCCGTCGATGCGGCCCTGCACATCGATGCGTCCGCCGATGGGCGAGAACTTGATGGCATTGGCCAGCACATTGCGCACCACCTGCTGAAAGCGCACGGGGTCGGCCTTGGCGATCAGCGGCGTTTCGTCGAGCTCCAGCCGCAGGTCGATGAGCTTGTGCTGCTGCTGCGGCTCCAGCTCGCGCACCACGGGCCGTATCAGGCTTCTGAGGTCGGTGCGTTCCAGGTGGATGGTTCCCACGGCGCTTTCCAGCTTGGCGACATCCAGCAGGTCGTTGACCAGGGCCAGCATGCGCTGGCCGGCTGCATGGATATCGTTGAACATGTCTGCCATCGCGGCATTGCCGAGAGAGCGCAGGCCGCCCAGCTCGGCAAAGCCCATGATGGACTGCAGCGGGGTGCGCAGCTCGTGGCTCATGTTGGCCACGAATTCCGATTTCACGCGGAAGGCCTCTTCGGCCGCGTCGCGGGCTTCGTGGATGGCATGCTCGGCCGCGCGGAATTCGCTCACGTCCACAAAAATGCTGAGCACGCCGGTGATCCGGCCCTGGGCATCCTTGACTGCCGCCTTGGAGATCTGCACGTCGCGGTAGCTGCCGTCCACATGGGGCAGCCGGGCCTCCAGCACCATGGGCTGGCCTGAACGCATCACATCCTCATTGCCGTGCATCTGCAGCAGGTCATGGTCGCCAGAGTGCAGGCCCTCGACCTCATGGCCAAGCACGGCGTAGCGGCACCTACCAAAGAAGTCTTCCCAGGCCTTGTTCACCAGGGCCACGCGCTGGCCCGCGTTCGTGACCAGCATGGGCAGGGGCGTGGTCTCGAACAGCAGGTGCTGGAAGGCCAGCTGGGTCTGCAGCTCCTGCTGGGCCTTCCAGCGGGCGGTCACGTCCACGGCGCTGCCGGCAAAGCCCACCAGCCGGCCCTCGCGCAGCAGGGGAACCACGGCGATGTCGCAGAGTATTTCCCTTTCGTCGGGAAGTCGAAAGCGCGCCTGGCAGTTGCGCAGGACCAGCTTGGCCTGGGGGTCGAGCAGTGCCTGGATCTGGGGCCTGCAGGCTTCATGCACGATGCCCTCCAGCGGCTGCCCTACCGCCTCGGCGCTGGGCTGCGCGGTCCACTGCTCCCAGCGGGCGTTCACGAAGGTCAGCCGGCCGTGGCTGTCAGTGCGGAAGATCAGCTCCTGCACGCTGCGCATGAGCACGGCCATTTCATGCTCGCTGCGGGCTATGCGCGCCTGGGCCTTTTCCATGGCCTGCTGTGCCGACTTCTGCACCCTGCGGGTCTTGAGCACCGACGCGCTCAGGCCCAACACAAGGGCAAGAAGTGCAAGTCCGGCCCCAAAGAAGGCGAAGGCATCGTCACGCCAGCGCGCGATCGCCGCCGCGTAGGGCTCCTCCACCACCAGCAGCAGGGGCCAGTTGCGGACCGTGCGAAAGGACACGATCTCATGGGGGCCTAGCAGGCCGGCGCCAATGTAGGAGCCGAATTCGCTGCCTGGCAGCCATTTCTGGAAGATGGGGGTCTTGCGTGCAGAGGCCGTTTGTACGCCCCCGCCTGCGTTCGTGCTGGCCAGCGGTTGGCCGTCGTAGCTCAGCAGCACCGCCTCGTAGCTGAGGGTTTCCAGCGTGGCCTGGTAGAAGTTGGCCACGGCATCGGGATTGATCAGGCCCACCAGCAAGGCGGGTGCGCCGCTGTCGTTTTCGAAGGCCAGGATCTGGGGCAGGTAGTGGACGCCCCGCGGAATTGCATGCGGGGCCAATGTCAGGGAAGAGAGGCTGCGGCCGCTGACAAGGCGTCCCAGTTGTACCTTGCCCAGGACCGGAGCCGATGCGTTGTCCGGCAGCAACTGCTGCACCTCGATCTGCAGGCCGGCTTCGCCCGCCTGCGTGCTCGCCAGGATGTGGCCCTGGCCATCGAGCAGCGCCATGCTGCGCAGAACCGGCAGTTGGGCGACCACTTGCGCCATGGCCGCCTCGCGCGCGGCGCGCGGGCTGTCGGCGGACAGGATGACCGGATTGTGGGCCAGGCTCGCCAGGGCGACATCGCCGGTCTCGAAGGTCTTGCCGGTCTGATCTTCCAGTACACGGCTGAGCAATGCGGCCTGGGATCTGCTTTGCTCGGCCTGGGTGTGCAGTTGGCCCCAGATGAAGAGCACAAGCCCCGCCAGCACGCACAGCGCAAAGCTCAGGATCAAGGCTTTGATGTGGGCGCTGCGCCTGGCCCCCAGGAAGCGATGCATGGCGGCTCTGTGCGGCATGGTGATGGGCTCCTGCGCAAGGAGGGTCAGGGGGCAACGATCGCGGTCAGGCCGTTGTTGCGGGCCGCCCGGGCCAGGCGGCCGTCGCGCCGGATGTCGGAGACGAACTGGTCCAGGCGAGCGAGCCACCGGGTGTCGGCCGGACTGGTCGCGTAGCCGTAGGGAAGCACATGGAACGGCTTGGGCGGCGCGATCAGCCGGGCCCAGTCGGAGCTGTCGAGCAGCCTGCGGCTGTAGGGGTAGTCGGTCATGAACACGTCCACGCGCCCCGCCATGAGTTCTTTTTCCCGGCTCTGGGGTGGCTCGATGGGCACGAGGCGCGCATGCCTGAGCGTCTCGCGCATCACAGGCTCCATGAAGGTGCCGCGCTGCACGGCGACCTGCACGCCAGGCTGGTCGATGTCCGCCCAGGATTGCACGGTCTGATTGCTCTTGGTGGTCACACCGTAGATGTCGCTGCTCAGATACGGCCGCGTGAAGCGCTGCTGCTTTTGGCGCTGGGCAAGAATGCCCACGGCGAACATGGCGACATCGCAGCGCGACTCCAGCAGGTCAGGTATCAGCCTGGGAAAGGAGGAGTCCACATACTGCACCCGCACGCCCAGGTCCTTGGCCAGCTCCACCGAGAGCTCCGCATCGATGCCCGTCAGCCTGCCTGTGCGCGCGTCACGGAACGTGATGCCGTAGTAGTCTGGCCATATGCATACGCGCAGGGCATCCGTGGCAGCAATCCGGTCCAGCACCTCGCCTGCCTCGGCGCAACCGGACCATTGCACAAGACACAGCAGCAATCCGGCAGCGGCTGCCAGATGGGCCAGCACGCGCCGTTGAGGCGGTGCGCCGAAACAGGTCGATGATGGGCGCATGGCGGGCTTTCAGGGTGTGTCGATCAGTTCGGTGAAGGACGGAGCCTGCCGGGTCAGCGCCAGGCGCAGCGCATCGAGCTCTTCGATGTTGTCCATGAAAGCGTCGACGATTCCGGGATCCAGGGCCTTGCCCCGTTCCGCCGCGATCATCTCCAGGGCCTGCTCCAGCCCGAACGCCGGCCGGTACACCCGGTCCATGGTGAGCGCGTCGAAGATATCGACGATGGACGTGATACGAGCCGACAGCGGGATTTCTTCGCCTGCCAATCCCTGCGGGTAGCCCTTGCCGTCGAAGCGTTCATGGTGGCTTGCGGCGATCTCGGCGGCCATCTGGAACACGGGGATGCGTGACTGGCCCAGCAGGCGTGCGCCGATCTCGGCATGCCGGTTCATGACGAGGCGCTCTTCGGGTCCCAGCGGGCCCTCCTTCTTGAGGATGGTGTCCGGAATGCCGACCTTGCCTATGTCATGCATCGGGGCCGCCTTGCGCAGCAGGCTGGCGAATTCGATGCGGCAGCCCAGGCGCAGGGCCAGGGCCTCCGACAGGTAGCCGATGCGGACGATGTGCGAGCCAGTATCGTCATCCTTGAGCTCTGCGGCCATGGCCAGGCGCAGCAGGGTCTCGTGGTGGGCACGTGTCACTTCCTTGAGAAGATCGTTGCGCTCGCGGTACATGCGGCCGAAGTCCTGGATGAGCAGCTCCATCTGCTCCACGGCTGCAGGATCGAAACGTCGCGATGGCTCCCTCGGGGTGCCGGTCTGGTACTGGGCCATCAGTCGATCCTCTGCAGGCTTTCGATCGTCTCCAGCAGCTTCAATGTGCTGAAGGGCTTGACCAGGTATTCGTCGGCTCCGGCGAGGATGCCCGCCTTGCGGTCTTCGGCGCTGCCCCGGGCCGTCAGCAGGATGACCAGCGTATGCAGCAGCTCGTAGGAGCTCTTGATGCGGCTGCAAACCTCCAGGCCATTGATGGTGCCCGGCATCATGATGTCGAGCAGGACGATGTCGGGCCTGAGCCTCTGGGCCATCGTCCAGGCTTCATCGCCGTCACAAGCCTCTACGACTTCGAAGTCACGGAGTTCCAGCGTCATGCGCAGCAGCTTGCGGATGTCTGCATGGTCTTCGACGATGAGTATTTTTTGCATGGGGAGATCTTTCATGCCGAAACGGAAATTTGATCCGACATGTGAATCATAAATATCAATTTCATCAAATTTTATTGAAATTTTCTATCAGATCCACGCCGGGCAAGGTGCTCCGGTGGGCGCGACCCATGCACGATCGCGACAAGTCGCAGGCAGGCAAAACGCTTGGGGGGCAGAAGGCGCAACTGAGCCGCCAGCCGGGCAGGTGGCAGCCCTGAGGCAGGTTCGTCGCAGACCTGCCGCTGCGCCTGTGCGCAGGGCCCGTTCCTAGGCCTCGTCCTTCCACAGTGCATCGAGATCGGTGAAGCCCCATTTCGCAGGGTCTTCCCGGCTGACGATCTTCTCCGTGCACCCAGGCCGGGCCAGGTCAACGGTCTCCGGTGCCATCCGCATGCCGCTGGCCGTGGAATAGAACACCTTGACCTGCGGACAGGTCAGGGACTGGCGGCCCGGGTCGATGACCACACCCAGCCTGCCCGTGGTCAGCCGCACCAGGGAGCCCACCGGATAGATGCCTATGCTTTTGACGAAGGCCTGGAAAACGGTCTTGTCGAAGTGGCCGGCACTCCATTCGGCCATCTTGTGCACCGCCTCCGCAGGATCCCAGCCGCGCTTGTAGGGGCGGTCCGAGGTGATGGCGTCGTAGACATCGCAAACCGCGCCCATCTTCGCGAACAGGCTGATGTCCTCGCCGCGCAGCCTGTGGGGGTAGCCCGTGCCATCCACCTTCTCGTGGTGGTGAAGGCAGACGTCCAGCACGACCGGGTCATCGACGCCACCGGCCTTGAGCAACTCCAGGCCTCGCGCCGGATGCTCACGCATCTCGATGAACTCCTGGTCCGTCAGGCGCCCCGGCTTGTTCAGGATGGCGGTGGCGACAGCCATCTTTCCGATATCGTGCAGCAGGCCCGCATAGCCCGCCTCGCGCACCTGCTGCGGTGGCAGGTCGAGTTGGCGTGCCAGCACGATCATCAAGGCGCAGACCGCCACCGAGTGCATGTAGGTGTAGTCGTCGCTGGTCTTGAGCCTGGCGATGCTGACCATGGCGCTCGGATTGCGGATGATCGAATCGGACACCTCGGCGACCACGGAGCGGGCCTCGTCCTGGTTGATCTCCCTGCCCATGCGCACCTCGCGGAACATGGCGGTGATCGCCTGCCTGGACTGGTGGCAGATGCGGGCGGCCCGCTTCACCTCCTCCTCGAAGGCAACGGGCCGCAGCTCGCACTCCAACTCGGCCAGCTGCGAGATCTCGGACAGTTGGGCGTCGATCACGGTGTCCACCTGCTCGCGGGTGAAAGACGGCCCGCCTTGCGCAACATCCAGGCCCTTGGCGGTATCGATCCACACTTCCTGGATGGGGGACTGCAGGATCCTCGCCAGGTCGGCAGGGTCTTGCAGCTTGAAGCGGCTGCGCCAGAACGGGTGTTCCATCCAGCTGCCGCAAAAGCATTCAAGAAACATGCCCAGCCGCAACTGGCGCACGCTGATGCGCTTGATCATGAACTCGGACCCCACAACGGCTCACATGTATGCACCATCTTGCCGCCTTTTGCCTGCTTCGGTACGAATCCAGGTCAGAAGGCTGCCCATTCCTCATCCTTGACCTGCGGCTGCGCACGGGCAGGCGACAGGCGTGGCGGCCTGGAGGGCTGCGCTTGCCTGGGGGCCATGGCCTGGGCGGTCGCGGCGCGCGGCCCGCCAGGCTGGCTTGCGCCATGCTCGGGATGCATCTTGAAGGTGGAGACGATCTGCGCCAGGGCGGCGGCCTGCTGCTCCAGGCTGCCTGCAGCGGCCGAGCTTTGCTCGACCAGCGCCGCATTCTGCTGCGTCATCTGGTCGAGCTGGCTCACCGCCTCGCCGACCTGACGGATGCCCACCGCCTGCTCGGCCGATGCGCTGGAGATCTCGCTGATCATGGTGTCCACGCTGCGCACCTGCTCCACGATGCGGCCCATCTGCTCGCCGGCCCGGGTGGCCACCTCGGTGCCCTGCTCGACCTTTTGCAGGTTGGCGCCGATCAGCTCCTTGATCTCCTTGGCCGCCGTGCCCGAGCGCTGGGCCAGCGCGCGCACCTCGCTGGCGACCACCGCGAAGCCCCGGCCCTGCTCGCCGGCCCGCGCGGCCTCCACGGCTGCGTTGAGCGCCAGGATATTGGTCTGGAAGGCAATGGCGTCGATGACGTTCGTGATCTCGGCAATCTTGCGCGAGGCCTCCGAGATGTCCTGCATGGTATGCACCACCAGGGCCACGGACTTGCCCCCCTCGACAGCGGAGGCCGAGGCGGCCGAGGCCACCTTGTTGGCCTGCTGGGCCGTGTCTGCATTCGTGCGCACCGTGGCTGTGAGTTCCTCCATCGAGGCAGCCGTCTCCTCAAGGTTGCTGGCCTGCTGCTCGGTGCGCTGGCTCAGGTCCAGGCTGCCAGAGGCGATCTCGCTCGATCCCGTGGCAATGGAGTCGCTGCTCTGGCGTACACGGCCCATGATTTCACGCAGCTTGTCGTTCATGCTGCTCATGGCGGAGAGCAACTGGGCTGGCTCGTCCCTGCCCTGCACCACGATGTTGGCCGTGAGGTCGCCGTGCGCCACGGTGTCCACCACCGAGACCGCCATGCGCAGGGGCTCGGTGATCGAGCGCGTGATCGCCCAGGCCAGCACGGCGCCCAAGACCACGGCCAGGGCGGCCAGGCCGCCGAGCAGGTACAGCGCCAGGTGGTAGTCCTTCTCGGCCTGCTCGGTGGCCTTGCGTCCGCCTTCCTGGTTCAGCGCGATGTCCTGGCCGACGACGTCCATGAGTTGGGCGAATGCCTGAGCGGCCGCGCCCGTGGCCATTGCGCGCGCCTGGGCTGCCTGCTCGGGCCCCCCACTGGACAGCTCCACCATCTTGCGGTCAGCGGCGCGGGCCGCGTTCCACAGCACCAGCATCCTGTCATACAGCTGCCGCTCCTCAGGCGAGGACACCAGCTTTTCATAGACGGCCAGCTCCGACTCCAGGGTTTTTTGGGCCTGCAGCAGCAGGTCCTCCTGGGCGCGCTTCCTTTGCGCGTCCACCTCGATCACGTGGCGCAGCCCCGCGCGGCGTGCCGCGTTGGCCGTGGCCCGGATCGAGGCCAGCACATTGGTGGAAGGCAGCCAGTTGGTGCCCAGGTCGTTGGCATTGAACTGGACCCGGGCGATCTGCAGGGAGCCGATGGCCGCCACCGTGCTGAGCAGCAGCAGGAGCAGGGTGAAGGCAACGATGAGCCGTGTGCGGATGGACAGAAGGCGGAGGAACATGGTGGGGGCTCCCGGGATGCGGTTGGTAATTTTGATCAATATGATTTATTTGATAATTTACCAAGCTTGCGCCCATCTTGAGTGATTGAATTTATCAATTCAGTTTCTCTGGGCCATTGCTCCGGGATGCGCTGCGCCCGAGCCATCACCCAGTCCTCTACCTCTCTGGATAAGCGGTCGCCACAGTGCAGCAGCGCTTGGTGACGCGTTCCGGCTGGCTCGCGCGGCGAGGCATCAAGCCCACCAAAAATGTAACAACCGGTTGTGCTGTTCTTTGCTCTCTGTTAAATTTTTATCAAATTCATCAAATAAATTTGATTGGAGTGATAAAGATGCCGCATGCACTGAAGACCGACACCACCAAGCAATGGCTCTCCTTCCGTGTGGACGATGAGGAGTTCGGCATCGACCTGCTGCAAGTGCAGGAGATCCGGTCCTACGAGTCGCCCATGCGCATTGCCAACGGCCCTGCCTACTTCAACGGCGTGCTGGAACTGCGCGGAGAGGTCATTCCCGTCATCGATCTGCGGCTCAGGCTGGGGCTTGCGCCCAAGCCGTACGACGCCTGCACCGTGACCATCATGCTGCGCCTGCCTGGCGGAGTGACGGGCATGGTGGTGGAGGGGGTCACCGACGTGGTGACGCTCATGCCGCAGGACCTGCGCGCCGTGCCCGCCATGGGCGGGGGCCTGGTCAATGACTGCCTGCTGGCCATGGGCGTGCTCGAGAAGCGTTCGCTGCTGCTCATCGATGCCGACAAGCTCCTGGCGACGGCCACGGCAGCCCTGCCGGACTGCGCTGCGAGCTGAGCAATGTGCTCCGGCACGCCCCTTTTCCCCGCCCGTACACCGCAATTTGCCCATCCCACTGGAGACGCGTCATGAATCCTCGCTTCTGGACTGTCAAGACCAAACTTTCCGCGGCCTTCACTTGCCTGGCGCTTCTCACCATGGTGGTGTCCCTGCTGGCCCTTCAGGCGTTGAGCGAGGCAAATCTGAATCTTGTCCGCTTTGTCGAAGGCATCAACGCCCGTGCACACTTGGCAGAGAGGGTTCGCACAGCCGTGGACCGCCGGGCGATCGCGGCGCGCAACCTGGTGCTGGTGACCTCGCCTGCAGACCTGGCGGCGGAGAAGGATGCCGTGACCTCCGCGCACACCGACGTCAACACCTCGCTGGCCGAACTCCAGGCCAAAATGGCTTCGAAGGATGTTGCGGCCGATGCACGCGATCTGGTTGCCAAAATTGCGGGCGTGGAGCAACGGTATGGACCGGTCGCTACCGACATCGTGTCCCTGGCTCTGCAAAACCAGAAGGAGGCAGCGATCCGCAAGATGAACGAAGAGTGCCGGCCCTTGTTGGCGCAGCTGATCGAGGCCACCCGCCAGTACAGTGAACTGACCCGCCTGCGTTCACAGCAGATGATCGAGGAGGCCGCGCAGGCCTACGCGCACCGCAGAAACATACTGATCGCCGCCAGCGTCATGGCCTTTGTCCTGGCTGTGCTGATGGGGCAACTGATAGCACGCGGCCTGACGCGTGCCCTGGGTGCGGAGCCGGCACAACTGGGCGACGTCGCGCAACAGATTGCCCAGGGCAATCTCAGCCCTGAATTGCTTCGCCACCAAGCCCCTGAAGGCAGCGTCCAGGCATCGCTCAATGCCATGCTCAAGAGTCTGGTCTCTGTCGTCCATGAAGTTCGCAACAATGCCGACGGGGTCGCCGGCGGCAGCACGGAAATCGCCAATGGCAATGCCGACTTGAGCCAGCGCACCGAACAGCAGGCCAGTGCCTTGCAGGAGACCGCAGCGTCGATGGAGCAGCTGTCGACCACCGTCAAGCAAAACGCGGACAACGCCAGGCAGGTCAATCAACTCGCCTTGGGAGCAAGCCAGGTGGCCACCAAGGGCGGCGGCTCCGTGCAGGAGGTCGTCAATGCGATGCAGGACATCAGCGAAAGCTCGCGCCAGATCGGCGAAATCGTGGGCGTGATCGACGGCATCGCGTTCCAGACCAACATCCTGGCGCTCAACGCCGCGGTCGAGGCGGCCCGCGCGGGCGAGCAGGGAAAAGGCTTTGCCGTGGTGGCCGGTGAGGTGCGCAACCTGGCGCAGCGCAGCGCGCAGGCAGCCCGGGAAATCAAGCAGCTCATCGCCACCAGCGCCACTCGCGTCAAACAGGGTACCGAGCTGGCTGACCAAGCCGGAGCCACCATGGCGGAAGTGCTGCATTCCATCCAGCGCGTGACAGATCTCATGGGTGAGATCAGCAGTGCCAGTGATGAGCAAAGCGCGGGGGTAGCGCAGGTCGGCAAGGCCGTCAGCCAGATGGACCAGGTAACGCAGCAAAATGCGGCGCTGGTGGAGGAAAGTGCGGCGGCAGCGGCCAGCCTCAGAACGCAGGCACAGCAGCTGGTGCAGGCCGTGTCGATCTTCCAGCTGGGAGGCCATGCGGCGCAGCTTTCCTCAACCCCGCCGCTCCCGCAACCGACGGTGCGGGCGCGCAAGCCGGCACCCGCGACAGCGGCACTCCCCGCACGCCAGGCTGCCCGGCCCGTGCTGCGCCCCGTGAGCCCGGTGAGCCCTGCGCACAAGCAGGCGCAAGCGCAGGAGCAGGACGACTGGGTGTCGTTCTGATCAACGGCCCCTTGCGAGCGCCGGGGTGCGCGGCCGCCGCCATGCCGGGTCTGCCAGGGGCCGCAGGGCCCAAGTCCAGGGCCCGTGCAAGTTCTGATATTTTCAGCGCTGTTCCTGCGCAGGCAGCCCCCGGTTATCGATACTCCATGGCCATGATTGCAAACCTTATTCCGTTGAACCCCACGCACCTGGATGCCGCCATCGTCGATCTCGACGGCACCATGGTCAACACCCTGGGCGACTTCGCCGAAGCCCTCAACCGCATGCTGGCGGACCTGCAACTGCCGGCCATCGCCCCGCAGGCCATAGAGAACATGGTGGGCAAGGGCTCGGAGCACCTGATCCGATCGGTGCTGGCCCATGTGGGCGCGGCCGACGTGGACGCCGCCTATGACCAGGCCTGGACACGCTACGAACACCATTACCTGCAGCTCAACGGCCAGTTCGCCGATGTCTACCCGGGCGTGCTCGAAGGCCTGCAGGCATTGCGCGCACGCGGCCTGCGCCTGGCCTGCCTGACCAACAAGCCGCTGTCCTTCGCGCAGCCGCTGCTGGAGCAAAAAGGCCTGGCGCCGCTGTTCGAGCAGGTCTTCGGCGGGGACTCCTTCGAGCGCAAGAAGCCCGACCCTCTGCCCCTGCTCAAGACCTGCGAGGCCCTGGGCACCTCCCCCGCGCGCACGCTGATGCTGGGTGACTCCAGCAACGACGCCCAGGCCGCGCGCGCCGCGGGCTGCCCCGTGGTGCTGGTCAGCTACGGCTATAACCACGGCCAGCCCGTGCGCCAGGTCGATGCCGACGGCTTTGTCGATGCGCTGACCGAGCTGGCCTGACCTGCTGGGGCTTGGTGTCGGTGTTGTTGAGAGAAGAATGAGGTTTGGTGATGGTTAACGCACTTTGACGGTGCGATTTATGTTTTTGCTAGAGTCGTCTGCTTTGCCATCCTGGCCGTAATCCGGCCACAGACAAGGAGGAAGCACGCGACATGCACGGACTGCACCTGACCGCCGATCTCTACCAATGCCAGGGCGACGCGCGCCACATGCTCGACGCCGACGCCATCGCCGCCCTGTGCCGCGCACAGACCGCGCAGGCCGGCCTGACCCTGGTGGAGGACCGCTGGGTCAAGTTCCCGGACTACCAGGGCCAGCCCGGCGGCGTCACCGGCACCGTGCTGCTGGCCGAATCGCATCTGGCCATACACACCTGGCCCGAGACCGGGTGCGTCACCGTCGATGTCTACGTCTGCAATTTCTCCGCCGACAACTCGGGCAAGGCCCGCGCGCTGATGGAGGGCGTGATCGCCGCCTACGCGCCGGGCCGCGTCGTGCGCCAGCAGCTCATGCGCGGCGACATCGGCCCCGGCGCCAAGGACGAGGCGGCGGCCGATGAGGGCGATTGGGCGCTGGAGGCGCTCACGCCCCATGCGCGCTTTGGCTGGCGCGCCACGCGGCGCGAAACCGTGCAGACGCCCCATCAGGAACTGGAGCTGCTGCACACGCCGCAGTTCGGCAAGGTGCTGCGCCTGGACGGGCGCTTCATGACCTCCGAAGGCGAGGAATTCTTCTACCACGAGGCCCTGGTCCACCCCGCGGCCCTGGCCCACCCGGCGCCGCGCAAGGCGCTGATCCTGGGCGGCGGCGACGGCGGCGCGGCCGAGGAGCTGCTCAAGCACCCGTCCATGGAGCAGGTGGTGGTGGCCGAGCTGGACGAGGCCGTGGTCCAGGCCGCACGCACGCACCTGCAGCAGGTGCACCGCGGCGTGTTCGATGACCCGCGCCTGCAGCTGCGCATAGGCGACGGCATGGCCATGGTGGAGCACACCGAAGAGCGTTTCGACCTCGCGCTCATGGACCTCACCGACCCCGACACGCCTGCCAGCGCGCTGTACTCCGACCAGGCCCTGGCGCGCATGAAGCGCGTGCTGGCGCCGGGCGGCGCCCTGGTGCTGCACCTGGGCAGCCCCGTCTTCCATGGCGGGCAGGTCGCGCGGCTGGTGGCCAGCCTGCGCGAGCGCTTTGCCATCGTGCGCTGCTACGGCCTCTACATCCCCCTGTACGGCGCCTACTGGGGCCTGGCCGTGGCCTCCGACACGCTGGACGCGGCGGCGCTGCCCCCCGCCCAGCTGCGCCAGCGCCTGGCCGAGCGCCGCCTGCCCGACCTGCGCTACTACAACGCCGAAGTGCACCCCGCACTGTTCGCGCTGCCCAACTATTACCGCGACCTGGTGCAGCCCGCGCCCCTGGCGGCGCTGCCCCCGCGCGCGGTCCGCGTCGCCTGAGCCTGGCCCGTTCTGGCAACGGGCCGAGCCCGGCCCGCTGCGGGGGCAACTGCGCGCCCGGCAGGGCAAATTTGACACAGTGCTGCAATCTGGTGGCAAGTCTGCTGTAATGAAAAACGGCGGGAAGGCCCGTGCGCCCGCCATTTTTCCGGCTTCCTGGTAAGTATTCCGGGATATTGCGTGCTTGCAAAAACCATATCAACAGATAAAGCGCCAGACGCCCTGTATCAAAATGACTGCTTCCCTTTCAAAAACAAGAATATCCGCGTCCAAATACCATGATGATTCCTTGCTGCGGCTTTGGAATTGGGCTTTGTTGGCGGGACTGGTATTGAGCTTTCCCCTGAGCTTTGTATTGCCGCAAAGCCTGAGCTGGGAAAATGGATTCCTGGAGAATATCCAGGCCGTGACCCTGCTGCTGGGCATGGTGGCGGCCCTGGTTGCGGCGCGGCGGCAAAAGGGCTCCTTTGCAGCGCCACTGTGGTGGATCGCCTCCCTGTTCTGGCTGGCCTTTCTGGGGCGTGAACTGGCCTGGGGCGCGGCTTTCCTGCCCAGCCTGGAGGCTGGCAGGTGGGGGCCGGTGATCAGCTCCCAGGTGCTGTGGTACCGGCCCGCCGTCAAATGGGTGGTGGGTGCCATGCTGCTGCTGTGCTGCTATTGGTTTGTGCGCCACGGTGTCTGGAAAAAGGTCATCAAGCGCCTGGTGCGCGAGAATGCGCTGCCGATATTCAGTCTGGCGATATTTGTCGCGGCCATGGTGATATCCACCAATGCGGAAGGTCATGGTTTCATTGTCCTGCAGCAATGGTTTGATTATCAGGTGATCGTGCTGGAGGAGCTGGTGGAGACCTTTGGCTATATGGCACTGTGGCTGGCACAGTGGGCGCTGGTCAGGTATGTTGCTGGCTGGCGGGAAGATATTTGAGCCAATATTGATCAAACCGGCCGTCTGCATATTCCCGGTGTAATGGGGCAGATTCAGGGGCCGGTAAGTCGCCAGTAAGACGCAATCGGGGAGCATGGCCGTTTTCCCCGAAGGTTTGCTGCTCTCGCGGCGGACCGACGGAGCCTGAAACGACAGAACGTGCCATCGCAATGCAAGCCTCCATCTACCAGGACGTGATAGGTATCCAGGCGGCGGGCCAGGCGTATTCCCTGGGTTCGCGCTTCCAAGAATGCAGCCAGCACCGTGCAGTGCGGCTGGAGACGATCTTCGAGCTGCTCATCCTCAAGTTCCGCGAGGACCTGCTGCAGGCGCTGGCCGAGGAGCCGCCAGGCCCTGCGCGCCACCTGCGCGCCTACGTGCGCTGCGTCTGCGAGCATGCCCTGTCCCGCCAGCGCGGCCAGAAGACGGCCGCACAGTTGCTGACCCGCGCAAGATTCCAGAACATATGGTTTGATTTCGTGGACGCGGCCTGCGCCGACGATCTGGTGTCCGAGGACATTGCCCTGCAATGCCGCGCCATGGTCGAGGACCTGTGGGTCATCCATGTGCTGGTCGAGCCCATGGCGCCGCAGCGCATCACCGGGATCAGGGAGCATTTGCTGTCCCTGTGCGGCAACGACGGAAACCATGAATCGCATCGCATTAATTGAGGACCATGCCAGGCTGGCCACGCTGGTCAGCCGCTCGCTGGCCAACTCCGGCATAGAGACCGATGTCTTCCACCAGATCTCCACGGCCTGGCTGGCCCTGCAGGACATCGACTACGGCGTCATCGTCATCGACCGCGGCCTGCCCGATGGCGACGGCCTGCAACTGGTGCAGCGCCTGCGCGCCGCAGGCCGCTCCACGCCCTGCCTGATGCTCACGGCCCGTGACGCGCTCAGCGACCGCGTGGGCGGCCTGGAGGCCGGTGCCGACGACTACCTGACCAAGCCCTTTCCCATGGAAGAACTGATTGCCCGCGTGCGCGCCCTGCTGCGCCGCCCGGCCCTGGTGCAGGAGCTGGCGCCGCAACTGGGCGACATCAGCATCAGCCCGCAGCAGGCGTGCATGCACTGCGCGGGCTCGGCCATCGCGCTGCCGCCGGCGGAGCTGCAGATCATGCTCAGCCTGGTGCGCAAGGCCGGCGCCACGGTGCGCCGCTCCACGCTGGAGGCGGCGGCCTGGGGCATGAGCAGCGTGGTCACGCCCAACGCCCTCGATGTGGCCCTGCACCGGCTGCGCCGCAAGCTGGCCGCGGCCGGCTCGTGCATGGAAATCGTCAACATCCGGGGTCAGGGCTATGCGCTTCGCGAACCTTTGCTGGCCCGGTAGCCTGCGCTCGCGGCTGCTGGCCGTCTATGGGTTGAGCATGGTGTTCAGCGCGCTGCTGGTCGGCGCGCTGGTGATTCTTGTCGCCAAGCCCTTCGACAGCTACGCGCTGCAGCGCGGCATGGGGCATGCGGCCGAGAAGCTGGCCGAGTGGGTGAGCTTCGATGCCAAGGGCGTGCCCCAGGGGTTCAGCGAGCGTGAACTCAAGGCCTGGATGCTGACCAGCCTGGGCGAGGAAATGCAGCTGCGCATCACCGACGCCCGCGGCCGCGTGGTCTTCGCCCCCAACGGCGAAATGCAGCCGCTGACGCAGACCGGCCAGGGCTTCGACCCCGAGCTCAAGGCCTTTGCCTATGAGCGCGGCGGCGTGGTCATGCGCGCGGGCACGGCCACGCTGGTCCACGACGGCACGACGTGGCACGTGCAGATAGCCGTCAGCGACCGCATGGTGGACTGGTTGCGCGAATCGGTGGGCCTGCCCGCGCTGTGGCGCGGCATGGTGGCCATCGGCGTGGTCTTCCTGGTGGTGTTCCTGTTCTCCACGCACCGCACGCTGCAGCGCATGCTCAGGCCGCTGGGCGTGGCCGCGCAGGATGCCCAGCGCATCACCCCGCAGACCCTGGGCACGCGCCTGCAGCCCAAGGATCTGCCGCGCGAGTTCGCGCCCCTGGTCGAGGCCTTCAACCACGTGCTGGACCGGCTGCAGGCCGGCTTCAGGAACCAGCAGGAATTCCTGTCCATGGCCGCGCATGAGCTCAAGACGCCTCTGGCCCTGATGCGCGTGCAGATCGAGCTGGAGCCCGAGGACCGGCGCAGCCCCGAGCTGCTCAAGGACGTGGACCACATGGCCCGCCAGGTCCAGCAGCTGCTGCACCTGGCCGAGGTCTGCGAGCACCAGCGCTACCGCATGGAAGACATTGCGCCGGCCGACATCATTGGCGAGGTCTGCGACTTCATGGCCCGCGCCTCCGAAAAATGCGGCGTGCACATCCACTGCGAAGTCAAGGACGGCTCGCCTGCCTGGCGTGCCGACCGGGGCGCGCTGTTCGTGCTGCTCAAGAACCTGATCGAGAACGCCGTGCAGCACAGCCCGCAGGGCGCCACCGTCACCGTGAAGGCCTGCGGCCTGGGCTTTTCGGTGCTGGACCAGGGCCGTGGCGTGCCGCCCGAGGACCTGCCGCGCATCTTCGAGCGCTTTTGGCGCAGCAGCGAGCGGCGCGACCTGGGCGCAGGCCTGGGCCTGCCCATCTGCCTGGAGATTGCGCGCGCCCATGGCTGGACGCTCACGGCCCTGCCCGGTGCCACGGGGCTGGAGATCCAGGCACGCTTTGCCGGGCCGGTGCAGGAGCCCGCGCAGCCGTTCAACCGCCCAGCAATGCCTTCTTGAGCTGATCGTCGGCCGGGTGAGGGCCCAGCCAGATGCCCAGCAGCGCCTGGAAGAACTCGGGCTCCTGGAAGGGCGCGCCCTGGGCCTGGCCCTTGACGAAGACCTGGGCACCCTGGCCCGGCACCCAGTCCACCGAGAAGTTCTCGCCCGGCAGCAGCTTCTTGTGCTGCGTGAAGATGTCGCTCATGCGCAGCACGCCGGGCACCAGGCGCGAGAAGCGGGCGCGCTCCATGTTGTCCTCGATGCCGCGCGCGAACAGCTTGCCCAGCTCGGTCGAATCGATCTCGCGCAGCATGGTCACGCTCACGCGCTTGGGGCCGGGCAGGGCCGCGATCTCCTGCAGGCTGGCGGCCGGCTTTTCCAGGTACAGGCCCGCCGTGTAGACCTTGAAGATGGCCTTGTAGCGAATGCCCGCGCCATTGAGCTGCAGCGTCTGGCCGCCCACCCCCGCCTGGGCGGGATAGGCCACGCCCGCGACGGTGCGCGGCGGCTCCTGGGCAGTGGCGGCCAGCGGCATCGCCAGCGCCATGGCCAGGGCGGCTGTCTTCATCCAGCGGGGCAAGGCGGTCATGGTGTCTCCTGCGCGGGGCCTGTGGCCCGGTTGCGGTTTGTTACGTCCGGGCGACATGTTGTGGGGATCGGGTGGGGGTGGCAACAGGGTTTTCGCGGGCCGATGGAGGGTGGCTATCATCCTGCTCGGTCCGCTGTTCTTGTCGTGGGTGTATGCCCACGGCTCTGCGGTTATGGACGGGATGGGGCTATCCGCGAGGGCGTCCGCACGGCTTTGCACGTGTTCTTAACATCCCGTCCACCTTGTCTGTGCGTTGCACCGCTGGTTCTCTTTGCAAGCCCCTGTCGGGGCGTTTCTTTTCGAGGCCGGGTTTCGGCCCGGCGGCCGACTCACTTTCTTGTCTCGCTACAAGAAAGTGAGCAAAGAAAAGCGCCCGAATGTCCGCGACCCCTTCGCTGCGCTGCGGGGCAACCTGCGCCGTGGCGGTTGCGGGGTTCGCCGTGAAACTCACTTCGCGCTGCGCGCTACGTTCAAACAATCACGGCGAGTCAGATGACGAAGCAGTCCTGTCCTTCGGCAGGACTGCAACCCCGCAACCACCACGGCGCAGGCGCTGACATACGGGGAGTGGGGGCGGGCCTTCGCTGTGCTCGGCCTGGGGCTTCGGGGCATTTGCCGTCTTGAAAGCCTCTATCATTGCGGCGGCCCCCTGTTCAGGGGCTGGTGCGTAAGAACACTTGACTGTTGAGCGGTGCGGCCTCGCCGTTAAGGAGGCCTTGTCACGTCTGAATTGTCGGATCGTGGGTGCATGCCCACGTCCCTGCGGTTACGGGCGGGATGGGGCTACCCGCAAGGGCGTCCGCACGGCTCAGCACGTGTTCTTAACATCCCGTCCACCTGTTTGTGCGTAAGAACACAGACGGGTGGTTCCCGTCTCGCTGAGGAGTAAATCATGTACGTCATGTACGGCACTTCTTTTTCTGCCTTCCCCTCCACCCATCAAGCGCCCCACGCTGGCGCGTCTGCCGTGGGAGGGGTTGCGCCATGAGTACCGCTTCCACAACCCTGACCCAGCCCACGCC
>NZ_BCZP01000032.1 GCF_001598795.1 Delftia acidovorans NBRC 14950
TGCAACGGCCTTTTTTCTTGGGCGCTGCAGACGCATCGACCCCAGAAGGTCGCATCCATGGCGCAAAAAAAGGGAGCCAGCGGCTCCCTTCCTGGATGAGAGGATCACCTCCCACGCATCACTTGCGCAGCAGTTGCTTGAGCACGTTCTGCAGACGGCGCGCGCTGGCATCATCGCGCGGCGATGCCAGCACCCGGGCGGCATCGTTGCCCCAGGTTTCCTGCGGAGCAGGATCGTTGCGGCGCGTCAGCAGCTGCAGCTGCAGGGCACGGCGGGCGCTCAGATGTTCCGCAGGCGTGGGAACGTCGGCGGCCATTTCAAGGCGCAGCAGGGCTTCGCCCGCGTCTCCCTTGGGTGCCTGACCCAAGGCCTGCGACCAGGCGCTGCGCACTTGTGCAGACACGCGGCCGCCAAGCTGTTGTGCAGCCGGCATCTGGGCAGCATCACGCGACTCCCACGCCGCCATCAACTGGGTCAGTGCCTCACCATGGGCCTGGGCCGCGAGCTTGCGCAGGGCGTCCTGGGCATGCTCCATGGCTTCACGCTGGGCGCGGAAGGCGGGGTCCGCCAGGCGCGGTCCGCGCTCTTCGCGCGGCTCGCGGCTGAAACGGCCACTGTCGCGGCTGTCTCGGCCATCCCGGCCGTCGCGACCACGGCCACCATCGCGGCGGTCGCCAGGACGGGCAGCACGTGCACCGCCCTCTTCCTTCTTCATGCCAGGACGATCATCGCCGCGCACGGCAACCACGGGGCGCACCGGCACCGGCTTGGCTTCGGACTCTTCCGAACCCGCTGCAGCAGCGGCAGGCTCCTGTGCTGGCTGGGCCGCATTCACGGAAGCATCGGCACGGCCACGCAGCGCTTGCTCCAGAGCCTCCACCGCAGCGCGGATTTGCTGCACGTCACCCGAGGTATTGGCAGCTTCCACGGCCTGCGACGCTTCCAGCACGCGGCGATCATGGTCGCTGAGTGCCACGGCTGCGGCGCGGGGGCCCCGCTCGGTGCCCTTGCGGTTGAAGGCTTCGTCCAGTGGCTTGCGGAAGGCATCCCAGAGCTTTTGCTCATGCTTGCGGTCCAGAGGCACGGCCTGCGCCTCGGCCTGCCAGCGCTGCTGCAGGGCCTTGACGGCGTCGATGCGCAGGTTGGGCGCTGCGCCCAGAGCGGTGGCTTCGTCGATCATGGCGTGGCGACGCTGCAGGCTGGCCTTTTGCGCGGCATGCAACGGAGCCTCGGCCAGGGCCATGGCCTGCTTGAACTGGGGTTGCAGTTCGGCAAACAGCTTCTCGCCGATGTGCCCGCTTTCACGCCAACGTTCAGCGAACTGGCGCAGTGCGCGCGCCGCGCCCTTGAGATCTTCGCTGGCGGACTGCTGTGCTGCCCACGCCTTGATCTCTTCGATCAGCGCCAGGCGCTGTGCCTTGGACTGGGTGGTTTCGGTGCGCAGCTTGTCGTGCCAGGATTCGACCACCTTGTGGGCCGTGTTGCAGGCTTCGTCAAACTTCTTCCACAGTGCGTGGTTGGCTGCGCTGCCCTGGTCGGCCAGCTTCCATTGCTCGCGCAGGCTGCGCAGCGATTCCTGGATCTTGCGGCCACCCAGCGCCTGGCCTTCAGGGCGGTTCAGCAGGGCTTCCGCCTTGGCAACCAGTTCCTCGCGCAGCTTGTCGGCGTTCTGGCGCGGCCAGCCTTCGGACTCGCCAGCGGCCAGAAGGGCCTCATGCACCTTGGTGACCAGTACATCGTCCACCAGGCGGCCATGGGCCTTGATGGCGGCGCGCACGGCCTGCACGGCGGCGGAACCCGCCTTGCTTTCGCCGGCAACCGTCTCAGCCTGGAGCTGCTCCAGCGCCTGGGTCAGTGCACTGCTGGCGGCAGCCACTTGCTCAGGCGATGTCTTCGCCTTGGGCTGGGCTGCGCTGCGGGCAGCGGGAGCCGGCTTGGACGGCTCGGCGGCCGCTGCCTCGGGAGGCAGGCCACGCGCCACGCGCAGCTCATCGGCCCACACGGGCACGGTGGGCAGCGGAGCGGCTTCGTCGGCGGCGGCAGCTTCGGTCAGCGCCAGTGCAGACTGGAAGGCATCCCAGACCAGGATCAGCTGTGCGCTGGCGGCTTCCAGCTGGGGCGGGAAACGTCCGTCCACGCTGGCCCAGTTGTCATCGCCAGTCAGTTCGCCGGCCTGCTCCTGCCAACGGGCCACGTCGGCGCGCAGGTTGTCGAGCACAGCCTGGGCATCGCGCCAGGGCTTGGTGGACAGGACCTCGATGCGCTGGGCCAGCAAAACGGCCACTTCGCGCTGGACCTGCACGCGGTGCTGCAGCTCCTCGATGGCCTTGACACGCTCGGCCAGCTGGGCCTTGTGCTGCGACAGAGGTTCACGCGACAGCGGTGCGCCCGCCTTGGCGGCGTCGCGCTGCCAGGCGATGGCGTCGGCGGCATTGAAGGGCGATGCGACCAGCAGCGCCTGGGCCTTTTCAGCCCACTCCACTGCGATCTTTTCCTGGTCCTTGGTGCGGCGGATCTCGTCCAGGCGCTCACGCACGGCACGGGCCGCGCCCTTGTCGCGCGCGCTCAGTTCCTTGAGGACGTCCTGCAATTGCTCGACCGAAGGCTGGGTTGCCAGCCAGTCGCGGATGCGCGCGGCGCGATCACCCGAGGTTTCGGCGGAGAAGGCACCGCCCGTGAGCACATCCAAGGGGTGTTGTTCGGGATTCTTGGCAGAAGCAGGGCTCACTTCAGGTGCATCGGACATGGTGCTGCGGGGGGAAAGAGAAGACATGAATCAATCGTTGAATGTCTGGCTGCCGCGGGCCGCCAGACGCGGCCGGCCAGGCCGCATGCGGGCATGCTAGCCGGACCGGGAAAACCATATTCTCGCCGTTATTTGAAGCGGAGCCAAAACCGGGCTACTGCGTGGACAGGCTGAGCTGGGCGCGCGGACTCCATTCCTGGTCGTCGGAGTCCAGTTTTGGAGCCCCCAGAAACAGGCGTTCAAGCGGCAACTGCTGCTGGGCAAGGTAGTCGCGCACGGCCACGGCGCGGGCCAGCGCCAGTTCGCGCATGGCGTCGTCGGGCACGGCAATCTGCTCCAGCAGCAGATTTCGCATCTGGTCGGTGGGCAGGTCCTTGGCCATGCCGATGACATTGCGTGGCTTGGCAAAGTCGGCGCGACTGTACAGCGCCTTGGTCAAGGCCGGCACTTCGGAGGCAGGCAACTCGGTCACGGACTCTGCCGACTTGCCATCGCGCAGCACCTGGCGGCGTTTCTGGGCGAGCAGCAGGCGATCGAGCTCCGCCTGCTTCCAGGCCTCTTTGTCCTGCGCCTCGCGCGCCTCGCCGATCACGGTGAGCTTGAGGGCCGGGCGATCCTTGAGGGAGGCAACCACCTTGTCCAGGCTCTCGCGGGCCTTGCCGTCGATCTGGGCACGCCCCGGCGCAAAGGCCACCACGCCCGATTCGCTGCTGCCCCCAAAAGCGCCCGACAGCAGCGAGAACGGCGAGGTGATGGCCTTCATGATCAGGTTGCCAATGATCTTGAAGATGACCGGCGCCAGCCTGAATTGCGGGTCGTTGAGCGAGCCGCTGACCGGCAGGTCCAGGTCGATGACTCCGTTGCGGTCAGCCAACAGCGCCACCGCCAGGCGCACGGGCAGCGAGGCGGGCGCGCCTTCGACGGCTTCGCCGAAGGTGAGCTGATGCAGCACCAGCTTGTTGCGCGCCGTGAGCTGGCCATCGGGCTCGATCTTGTAGTTGACGTCCATGCTGAGCTTGCCGCGCTCGATCCCGTGGCCCGCGTACTTGATGGAGTACGGCGACAGCGGGGGCAGTTCCAGGTCGCGCATCTGGGCACGTATGTCCAGGGCCAGCGGCTTGGCCAGGGGATTGACCTGGCCGGTGATCTCAAGCGAAGCCGTGCCCTGGGCGCGGCCGCGCAGTTCCACATCCGCCAGTTGCGGCGCCTGCTGGCTGGCAGGCTGCTCGGACGAGAAGGCGCTCAGGCGACCCGCCAGCTCGCTGAGGTCGGCCGAGTAGTTGGGCTGGATGAAGTAGTCGGAGAACTGCACCCTGCCGCCCGTCAGCACAATCGGCCCGATCTTGATGACGGGCCCAGGCCCGGAGGTGGCCTGCGGTGGCGCCGGTTCGGCGGAAGCCGCCGTGCCATCCGCGGCCGGCGCGGCGTTCTGCTCCAGGGACTGCTGGGACTTCGCCGATTTGACGATGTCCTGCAGGTTGATGCGCCCGTTGCGCTGCACGATGACGCGCGCAAAGAAGTCGCTGAGCGCCGTCTCGCGCACGCTCAGGCGCAGCGGCTGGGCGGGCTGCATCTGCAGGTCCAGCCCGCGCACGGCCAGCGTCTTCCAGGCCACCAGTTCATCGCGCAGGCCGAGACCCAAGGCAACCGACTGGGCCTTGGCCCGGTCGGCCGTGGACTCGCTGAGCACGGCAGCCACGGCGCCTGCCGCCGTGCGTGGCGCGCCCTGCCCTGCGGCCTCGCCCGCCGCTTGCACGGGAGAGGCCAGCGCGGAGCGCATGCGCAGATCCACGAGCTCGACATCCCCCTGCACCGCCAGCTCGGGGCCGGCCGGTTGGCTGACAAAGCGCAGTTGTCCGAGGAAATTGCCGTCGGCACGCACCAACTCCACATTGAGCATGTCGGCAAAGTAGGGCTCCAGCGCATGCAGCGGCAGGCTGCGCGCCTGCAACTTGCCCTGAAGCGACAGCGGCGCCAGCCCCAGGTCCCCCCGCAGGCTCAGCGAGCCCGCCTGGACACGCCGGCCCGAGCCGACCTGGGCGGACAGCTCCAGCGGCGTGGGCGCGGATTTTGCGGCCAGCGGCTCGATGGCGCCCATGCGAAGGCGCAGTGAACCCAGGTCCAGCGACACGGTGCGCGCCGAATCCGCGTTGCGCACGGGCGCTTCGTCACGCAGCGCAATGGCGCCGCCATCGACCTCCACCGCCTGCAGCTTCAGGCCCCAGGGCCGGGTCTTGTCCTTGCCGGCGTCCTGCGATTCGGACGCCGAGGAGGCGGGCGGCAGCCATTGCTCGTACATCCACCGGCCCTGGGCATCGCGCAACACGGCCAGCTGCGGCTTTTGCAATGCCAAGCGGCCAACGGAGACCTGCTGACTGGCCAGATTGACCTGCACCTGCTCCAGCTGCAGGTGCGCGATATCGACGGGCGCGGCCTTGTCCTTGAGGCTCAACTGCTCCACGCCCAGCCCGGCCACCTGAACCACCATGGCGGAACCGTTCCAGCCCAGGCCTGCGTCGGTGCTCAACAGACCCGTCAGCTCGGGTCTGATATGGGCAGACAGGTACGGCGCCGCCAGTTGCAGCGGCAATTGCCGCGCGGAGATGGCCAGTTGGCCCTGCTTGTCGGTCAAGGCCCCGCTCAGCTGCAACTCGGCAGGTTTCGCCCCCTCCCCCGCCGATTCGGGCTGCACCTGCATGCTGGCAGCAAGCTGCAGCGGTTGCTCCAGGGGCCAGCGGATATCGCGCACCTGCAACGACAGCTCGCGCGCCTGCAGCGCAGCGCCCGACTTTCCAGCGTCGGGAGCGGCATCGCGCCAGTGCACCGTGGCATTGGCAACGGACAGCCTGTCCAGGCTGACCTTCCACGGCTGGGGCGCGTCGGAGGCAGGCTTTTCCGCTGCCGGCCTGGCATCCGGGGAGGTAGCCCCCCCCATCGCCATCCAATTGATGCGGCCTTGCGCATCGCGGGCCGCAAAAATCTCGGGGGCGCTCCACTGCACGGACTCCAGCTCTGCAACCGATTGCAGCGGCTGCACGTTCTTGAGCACGGCGGCCAGGCGCTTGAAGCGCAGCAGGGGGGTGCCGTCGCGGTCGTGCAGCTCGGCGCCGGACAGGCTGACCTCCCCGGTGATGCGGACCACGGCCTGCTCGGCCTGCTCAAAGGAGATGTGCAGGTTGGCATCGAGCACGCCGGAACGCGGCTTGACAGGCGCGGTGACGGGCACATAGCCCAAATAAGGTGTCAGGTCCACGCCCTGCCAGTTCAGATCGACAGCGGTCTGGCGCTGCTCGGTGAAGGGCGTGCTCTGGGCGCTGGATTCAAACCGGCTGCCGTTGAGCGCAAAGGACAGGTGCGGGAGCACCTTGATCTCGCGCTTGGACTCCAGGTTGCTGATGAAAGGCAGGCGCAGCTGCAACTGCTCGAGCATGTGCTGGCGCTGCTGGACCTCGTCCTGCAATTCCACGCGGCCGTCGCGCAGCGCAATGTTGTACAGCGCAAAGCCCACGGGCCTGGAGGGCGGCGTGTCGCCGGGTTCGGCCAGCCTGGCCAGCACATCGTCCACATCGAAATGCCCCAGGCTCTGCTGGGTCAGGCGCAGCACCGGCGCATCGACCTCGATGGCATCCAGCACCGGCGCCAGCCGAAACAGCGACTGGATACTGGCATTGACATAGATGCGGTCGATCTGAAGCTGGGGGGACGAAGATGCAGACGGCACGGACTCCGGTGCCGCGCCTTCCGCCTGGCTCCTGGCAATGCTCAGATCCCGCAGGGTCAGCTCCAGCGACCAGGGCCGGAACTCCACTGCACCCACACGGACCTGACGGCCCAGCTTGGCCGATGCCTGCTTTTCCAGTTGACTCTTGGCCACAACGGGCACCAGCGCCCACAGCAGCAGCCACAGCAAAAGGAACGCCACAAGGGCGATGGCCAGCCTGCGCAGCCAGCGGTGCTTGAAGAGAGATTGCATGGGGCTCTGGTAACTAGTACAGCCCCATCCTGGGACACAGGACAGGGCAACGCTGCATTGCACCAGAAATTGGGGCGACAGCAACGGCTGGGTCCGCACCACGGCACATTTCTTGACGTTGCAGCCATCCTTGAACGACAAAGCCCGGAAGCCGTGAACCGGCTTCCGGGCTTTACGGCGGGCACAAGTCCCGACCGTTTTCCGCAGTCAAGGAGAGGATGGTCCTTGCTGCTTGGAAGCAAGAGATTGCTTCCAGGAAGGCCGCGGAAGAAGACTTGAACCACGGTGTCCGCACTATCGAACACCACTTTTACCTGTCTTCCACCTTGGCGAGACGACTGCAGGAGCAGTCGCCTCCAATATAGAAGGACGCAGGGTCGGCCTGCCAGTGCTTTTGCATTTCATTGCAATTTCATGACGCACTCTGAAAACGGCGGAAGCGGCGTACATCGGTAGCACGCCACCCGCTCTTCAAGATCTCAAAACTGTGTTTGCATCCATGGTTTGTTATTATTCATTGATCTAAAAAGTTGATTTCATAGTGTTGACCGTGTATTTGGTGAACTCCTAGAATCCGCCAGCGCTCGAATAGAGCGTTTTTTGTTTCTGCTGCCTCACGACTGAGCAGATCCCGCAGGCATACAACGCAATGGCGCACCAAGCGCCAGCCTCCCGGATCCGCAGCACCCAATCCAGGGTGTCAGCCTCACCGGCCTTCGCTTCGGCGAAGGCCGTTTCGGGTTGGTGCCCCTAGAAAGGAAAAAGCTATGCCAGCGTCAGGAAAATTTTTCGCCGCCGCGCGAACGTTCGCCATCGATGTGGCCAACGGTTTTCTTGCCATCATCCACAACAGCTTCGCCCTTCTGGGCTTGGCTGTGGCCTTCATGGCCATCACTTTGTTCGCCCGCCCTGACCTGCGCGATGCCGGAGAGAGCCAGCTGCGCTCCTGGCTGACCGCTCGCCAGATGGCCGAGCTGGGTGTTCCCGTCGAACTCGCTGCCAGCGATCGGGCGACGGCGACCAACCCCAAGAACCTGCCCAAGGAGCAGGCGGCCGTGGCCTTCTGGCTCAGCAAGAAGTACCGCGTGGCGCCCGAGCCCATCGCGGCACTGGTCAGCGAGGCCTACGACCTGGGCAAGGTCAACCGCCTGGACCCGACGCTGATCCTGGCCATCATGGCCATCGAGTCCAGCTTCAACCCGTTTGCGCAAAGCGCTGTCGGCGCGCAGGGCCTGATGCAGGTGATGACCACGGTGCATACCGACAAGTATGAGAACTTCGGTGGCCAGAATGCTGCCTTCGACCCGGTCAGCAATCTGCGCGTGGGCGTGCGCGTGCTCAAGGAATGCATCGAGCGCGCCGGCTCCATCGAAGGAGGCCTGCGCTACTACGTGGGCGCGGCCAACCTGCCCACCGATGGTGGCTACGCCGCCAAGGTGCTGGCCGAGCACCAGCGCCTGCGCATGGCTGCCGGCCTGCGTGCCGTGCCTTTGATGACCGCCAAGGTAGATCAGCCCCGGCAGGCCGTACAGATCGCCTCCACCAAGCCGGCCACCCCCGTGGCCGAGGCCTCGGGCCCGGCAGCAGCGGCTGCGCCTGCAGCCGTGCCGGTCAGCTCGAGCAACACCTCTGCCCGCTCCGAGCAAGTGGCCCTTCAGTCCCAGGAGCCGGCGCTGTAGCCTGACTTCCCGGCACAGTGAATGCACAGCTGGCCAAGGCCAGCTTTTTTCATGCCCGATCCAACTGCAGGTGGCCCACGCAAACGCCTTCTGCAACGCCCCTGCCAGGTCTTCGGCGCCACCGGCTCAGCTACACTAGCGGGGTACGCAACTGGCGATAGGCGCAGCCGCTTCACGCACCGCTGCCGCTGACGTGGAAACCAGCAGAAGGCCCGAGAAGGACCACCTTCTGTGAACCACCGGGGAGCGTACCGCCCAGCCTCCATGCGCACGCGGGATCTGGAGTGTTCCGCCGTTCGCCTGGGCAGCCCTTGGCCTCAAGGGAATTTCAAGTTCACAGGACTGCCATGTTTCAACGCACCAATACCGTCGAGAAGGTCGACGCCGAAGTCTTTGCCGCCATCCAGGCCGAGAACCTGCGTCAACAAGAACATATCGAGCTGATCGCCAGCGAGAACTATTGCTCGCCTGCCGTCATGGAAGCCCAGGGCTCCCAGCTCACCAACAAGTACGCCGAAGGCTATCCGGGCAAGCGCTACTACGGCGGCTGCGAGAACGTCGATGTGGTCGAGCAACTCGCCATCGACCGCGTCAAGAAGCTGTTCGGCGCCGAAGCCGCCAACGTGCAGCCCAACTCCGGCTCCCAGGCCAACCAGGCAGTGCTGATGGCCTTTGCCAAGCCCGGCGACACCATCATGGGCATGAGCCTGGCCGAAGGCGGCCACCTGACGCACGGCATGCCGCTGAACATGTCGGGCAAGTGGTTCAACGTGGTCTCCTACGGCCTGAATGCCGAAGAAGCCATCGACTACGACAAGATGGAAGCGCTGGCGCGCGAGCACAAGCCCCGCATCATCGTGGCCGGCGCATCGGCCTACGCCCTGGCCATCGACTTCGAGCGCTTCGCCAAGATCGCCCGGGAAGTCGGCGCCATTTTCTGGGTGGACATGGCCCACTACGCCGGTCTGATCGCCGCGGGCGTGTACCCCAACCCCGTGCCCCACGCCGACGTGGTCACCACTACCACGCACAAGAGCCTGCGCGGCCCGCGCGGCGGCGTGATCCTGATGAAGGCCGAGCACGAGAAGGCCATCAACAGCGCCATCTTCCCCGGCCTGCAAGGCGGCCCGCTGATGCATGTCATTGCCGGCAAGGCCGTGGCCTTCAAGGAAGCGCTGTCGCCCGAGTTCAAGACCTACCAGGAACAGGTCGTGAAGAACGCCAAGGTTGTCGCGGAAACGCTGACGGCACGCGGTCTGCGCATCGTCTCCGGCCGCACGGAAAGCCACGTCATGCTGGTGGACCTGCGCGCCAAGGGCATCACCGGTAAGGCGGCCGAAGCCGCGCTGGGTGCCGCCCACATGACGATCAACAAGAACTCCATCCCCAACGATCCCGAAAAGCCGATGGTGACCAGCGGCATTCGCGTGGGCACGCCCGCCATGACCACGCGCGGCTTCAAGGAAGAGGAAGCCCGCCTGACAGCCAACCTGCTGGCAGACGTGCTGGAGAACCCCGCCGACGAAGCCAACCTGGCCCGCGTACGCGCCCAGGTGGCCGAGCTGACGGCCCGCTTCCCGGTCTACGGCGCCTGAGTTGCACGCATAGAGGCCTGCCATGAAGTGCCCGTTCTGCAGCCATCCGGACACCCAGGTCGTGGAGACCCGTGAGGCCGAGGATGGGGGCTTCATCCGCCGCCGCCGCCAGTGCGGCGGCTGCGACAAGCGCTTCACCACCTACGAGCGGCCCGAGGTCAGCTTTCCCGCCATCGTCAAGAAGGACGGGCGGCGCATCGAGTACGAGCGCGCCAAGCTGCTGGGCTCGTTCAAGATCGCGCTGCGCAAGCGCCCCGTGAGCACAGAGCAGATCGATGCCGCCATCGAGCGCATCGAGGAGCGGCTGCGCAACCTGGGCGAGCGCGAAGTGCTCTCCAGCCGCCTGGGCGAGATGGTGATGCGCGAGCTCAAGCTGCTCGACAAGGTCGGCTACATCCGCTACGCCAGCGTCTACCGCAGCTTCGAGGATGTGGACGATTTCAAGAACGTCATGGATGAGGTGCGCAATCCCGGCTGATCAGGCCGGCAGGACGCAAGAAAGCCGCCCTTGGGCGGCTTTTTCTTTGGTGGCCTGGCAGTGTTTCAGGGCGCGGCGGCAGGGATGGGAGCCAGGCCCGAATCCACGTCACCGCACTGGGCACGGTGGCGCAGCGCATGGTCCATCACCACCAGGGCCAGCAGCGCCTCGGCGATGGGCGCTGCGCGGATGCCGACGCAGGGGTCGTGGCGGCCCTTGGTGATGACCTCGGTGCTCTGGCCCTGCACGTCGATGGATTCGCGCGGCGTGATGATGGAACTGGTGGGCTTGATGCCTATGCGCACTTCCAGGTCCTGGCCCGTGCTGATGCCGCCGACGATGCCACCGGCGTTGTTGCTGCGAAAGCCTTCGGGACTCAGCGAGTCGCCGTGCGTGGTGCCGCGCTGGACCACGCTGTCGAAACCGGCACCGATCTCCACGGCCTTGACCGCGTTCAGGCCCATCATGGCGTAGGCGACGTCGGCATCCAGGCGGTCATACAGCGGCTGGCCCAGGCCCACCGGCATGCCGCTGGCCTGCACACGCAGCGCAGCGCCGCAGGAGTCGCCCGACTTGCGCAGCGCATCCATGTATTCCTCGTATTGGGACACATCGGCCACCGGCGCAAAGAAGGGGTTGTTGCGCACATGCTCCCAGCTCTCGAAGGGCAGGGACAACTCGCCCACCTGGGTCATGCAGGCGCGGAACTCGGTGCCGAACTTTTCCTTGAGCCACTTCCTGGCCACGGCACCAGCGGCCACCGTGGGGGCCGTCAGCCGTGCCGAGGAACGGCCGCCGCCGCGCGGATCACGGATGCCGTATTTCTGGAAGTAGGCGTAGTCGGCATGGCCGGGACGAAAGCTCTGCGCAATGTTGGAGTAGTCCTTGCTGCGCTGGTCGGTATTGCGGATCAGCAGCGCGATCGGCGTGCCCGTGGTGCGGCCTTCGTAGACGCCCGAGAGGATTTCCACCGCATCGGGCTCGTTGCGCTGGGTCACGAACTTGCTGGTGCCGGGACGGCGGCGATCCAGTTCTTGCTGGATATCCGCTTCTTTCAGCGCCATGCCGGGCGGACAGCCGTCGATGACGCAGCCTATGGCCGGGCCATGCGATTCGCCGAAGTTGGTGACAGTGAATAGGGTGCCGAAGGTGTTGCCGCTCATAGGCCGACGATTATGCCCGGGTAGCCCGCAAGCGCCGTGCCCGCGGCGGCGGTGCATTGCGCAGACAGCCATCGCCCAGCGAGAATAAAAATAGCTATTGGATTGCAAATATTCATAGTTAAAATTGCAATCCACCCTTTTTCAACCGCCTGCGAATCACCACGCTGGCACCAGCCGCAAACTGCGGGAGGTTCGTGAAATGCAGGCCTCTTACGACTCAACGCAAATCCAGGATCACGGCGACCATGCGGGCAGCACTCCACCGGCATCGCCAGGCCTTCAGCCCAAGGACGAGGAGCAGGACCTTCGCCCCTCGCTGCTGAATGTGCTGCTGACATCGTCCAGCCCTGGCGATTTCAGAACCCGCAACAGGCTTGCCCAGGCCAAGCAGTACATGCGGGCCCGGCTCGACGACCCCGAGCTCAAGCCCTTGCAGGTGGCTCGGGACATGGGCATGTCGCTGCGCAGCCTGGCGCGGCTGTTTGCCACCGAAGGGCTGACCCCGAGCCGCTGGCTCTGGAACGAACGGCTGGCCCAGGCGCACCTGCTGCTTCGGGCAGACAATGCGCGGCGCGTGACCGATGTGGCGCTGGCCTGTGGCTTCACCAGCTTCTCGCACTTCAGCCGTGTCTTCAGACAGGCCTATGACGTGCCGCCCAGCGCCTTGCTCAAGCCCAAACGCCGCCGCGTGCACTGACAGGTCCTGCGGCCCATCCATTCGCTGTTCACGCGACTGTCTGCTTTGCGCCCTGCGCGCAAAGACAAAGGCCTCCGCCGCATTTTGCGTTCGGAGGCCTTGCTGCCCAAGGTGAAACGGACGAAAGGTCGATATCGCCCCGACGATCAGTCCGCGCCCTGGCGCTCGCCCTCGGGCCAGTCGCGGATGTAGGCCTTGAGCATGCGGTTCTCGAAGTTCTGGCTGTCCACCACGGCCTTGGCCACGTCGTACAGGCTGATCACGCCCATGAGCATGCGCTTGTCCATCACCGGCATGTAGCGTGCATGGCGGTCCAGCATCATGCGGCGCACCTCATCCATGTCGGTTTCCATGGTGCAGGTCATGGGAGCGTCGTCCATGGCCGAGCGCACCAGCGTCTCGCCCACCCCGCCGTGCTTGACGAAGCCCTGGATCACTTCGCGGAAGGTCAGCATGCCGACCACGTCGCCATGCTCCATGACCACGAGGGAGCCGATATCGCGCTCCGACATCACCTGCACCGCGCTGGCCAGGCTTTCGTCCGGCGACACCGTGTAGAGGGTGTTGCCCTTGACGCGCAGGATGTCACTTACTTTCATGCCGTATCTCCAAATTTGTCTGTGTCGCCGTGGTTGCGGCAAGCCCGTGTCTGACAGGAAATATAGCCCACAATGCCCGCTTGCCTTGACAACCATGGAGACAGGAATGCCCGGCTACTCGGACCCCGGCTTTGACACCCTGGCGCTGCACGCGGGCGCACAGCCCGACCCCGCCACCGGAGCGCGCGCGACGCCCATCCACCTCACGACCTCGTTCGTGTTCGAGTCCAGCGACCATGCGGCCTCGCTGTTCAACCTGGAGCGCCCAGGGCACGTCTACAGCCGCATCTCCAATCCCACGAACGCCGTACTGGAGCAGCGCGTCTCAGCCCTGGAAGGCGGCGTGGGCGCCATCGCCGTGGCCAGTGGGCAGGCGGCGCTGCACCTGTCGGTGGCCACGCTCATGGGCGCGGGCAGCCATATCGTGGCCAGCACGGCGCTGTACGGCGGCTCGCAGAACCTGCTGCACTACACGCTGGCGCGCTTCGGCATAGAGACCACCTTCGTCAAGCCCGGCGACATCGACGGCTGGCGCGCCGCGGTGCGCCCCAACACCAAGCTGTTCTTCGGCGAGACGGTGGGCAACCCGGGCCTGGATGTGCTGGACATCCCCACCATCAGCGCCATAGCCCATGAAGCCGGCGTGCCGCTGCTGGTGGACTCCACGCTGACCTCGCCCTGGCTGATGAAGCCGCTGGAGCATGGCGCGGACATCGTCTACCACTCGGCCACCAAGTTCCTGTCGGGCCACGGCACCGTGGTCGGCGGCATCGTGGTGGATGGCGGCAGCTTCGACTGGGAAAAGTCGGGGCGCTTCCCGGAGCTGACCGAGCCCTACGACGGCTTCCACAACATGGTGTTCAGCGAGGAAAGCAGCACCGGCGCCTTCCTGCTGCGCGCGCGGCGCGAAGGCCTGCGCGACTTCGGCGCCTGCATGAGCCCGCATACGGCCTGGCTGATCCTGCAGGGCATAGAGACGCTGCCGCTGCGCATGGAGCGCCACATCCGCAATACCGAGAAGGTGGTGCAATTCCTGGCCAGCCATCCGCTGGTGGGCCGCGTGGGCCACCCGCTGCTGGAGACCCATCCCTCGCACCAGCTCGCCAAGAAGCTGCTGCCGCGCGGCGCGGGCTCGGTGTTCAGTTTCGACATCAAGGGCAACCGCAACCAGGGGCGCAAGTTCATCGAGACGCTCAAGGTCTTCAGCCACCTGGCCAACGTGGGCGACTGCCGCAGCCTGGTGATCCATCCGGCCAGCACCACGCATTTCCGCATGAGCGACGAAGCACTGGCCCAGGCCGGCATCGGCCAGGGCACGATACGCCTGTCCATCGGACTGGAGGATGCCGACGACCTGATCGATGACCTCAAGCGCGCCCTCAAGGCCGCTGAAAAGGCAGCGTGAGCCGACAAGGGAGACACCAACAATGAAGATTGATGTTCAGGGCCACGCCATCTACGCCTATACCGGCGGCAAGGCCTTCAACCCCGCCCAGCCTACGGCCATCCTCATCCACGGCGTGCTGTGCGACCACAGCGTCTGGGCCCTGCAAAGCCGTTACCTGGCCAACCACGGCTGGAACGTGCTGGCCATAGATCTGCCCGGCCACTGCCGCAGCGCAGGTGACGCGCCCGCCAGCGTGGAGGCAGCGGCGGATTTCATCGGCCAGCTCATGGATGCGGCAGGCATCGGGAAGGCCGCGCTGGTCGGCCACAGCTGGGGCAGCCTGATCGCCATGGAAGCGGCCGCGCGGCTGGGCGCGCGCGTCAGCCACCTGGCGCTGGTGGGCACGGCCTATCCGATGAAGGTCTCGCCCGCCCTGCTGGACTCCGCACTGAGCACGCCAGAGCAGGCCATCCGCATGGTCAATGTGTTCTCGCGCGCCACGCTGGCGCCACCCAGCGGCGCAGGCAGTTGGGTATTCGGCGCCGGCATGGCGCTGGGCCGGCGCGTGCTGGCCAGCAATGACCGCACCAACCTGCTGCACACCGGCTTCAAGGCCTGCGACAGCTACGCGGGCGGCGAGGCGGCCATGGCGGCGCTGCAATGCCCGGTCCTGTTCGCCCTGGGCGAGCAGGACCAGATGACGCCGCCCAAGGCCGCCAAGGGCCTGATCGAGGCGGCCCGGGGCGCGCAGCGCCAGGTCAGCATCGTGCACCTGCCCAGCGGCCACAACCAGATGACCGAGGCGCCCGACCAGACGCTGTTCGCCATCCGGGATTTCCTGGCACGCTGAGCCCGGCCGGGTCCTGCCCGCAGGGCCCGGACGCACTCACGCGCCGCGCGCGGGGAAGATGCTCTTTTTCACGAGCGCGTGCACGCCCCAGTTGCCATCCACCACCTGGGTGATGCCGAAGTCCACGGCAATCGACATCAGCGAGATGGCCTCGTCCTCTCCCAATCCCTGGGTGGTCATGAGGAAGTGACGCATCTTGTGATAGGCGTCGCGCAGCGCCAGGTCCACGGAAGACTTCTTGAAGATCTGGTTTTGCGCATCAGGCCCCAGCTCCGCCAGGTAGTTGGCGTAGCTGAAGCCATGCAGCAGCCATTCGTCCTGGGTTTCGAGCAGCGGATAGGCCAGTTCGGCCAGCGGCGTTCCAGGCAGGTCCGCCTTCTTGTGCAGGACCAGCTGGAAGGTGCCGGTCAGCGAGCACTCGATGGCCGTGCCGCACAGCTCGGAGTCCCCCTGCGAGGCATGCGGATCGCCCACGGTGAAGTTGGCCCCTGGCACGGCCACGGGGAAATACATGGTCGCCCCCTTGCCGATGCGCCAGTTGTCGATGTTGCCGCCCGTGTGGTTGGGTGGAATGGAGCTGGCCATCTCCACCTCGGCCGGCGCCACGCCGATGGTGCCGAAGTGCGGGCGCACGGGAACGCGGATATTGCGCAGCACGTTTTCGTTCTTGCTGATCGTGCGGTGGTCCACGGGCACGCCCGGATAGTCGATGGTCGGGTGGACCACGCCGAAGGGGTCGGTCTGCGGCGTCCAGCGGTAGTTGTAGACGGCGCGGGCCCAGTTGCGCTCGCCGGTCGCATCCACCTCGTAGATGGTGACCACCTCGCGCTTTCGGGGCTCGGTGAGCGTGTCGCCATAGTGAAAGCCCCAGTTCGCCGCCGCATTGCTGCCGAAGGTCCGGCCCTTGAATTGCGGGTTGCCCGAGGGGCGTGGCACCACATCAATGATGCGCACTTCCAGCACATCGCCGGGCTGGGCGCCCTTGATGCGTACCGGCCCCGTGCAGATGTGCACGCCCTGGCCTCCGCCTGCGCCGTTCTTGGCATCCATGGGACCGGCGCCCCGGCGATCGACGTTCTTGCGCTGGCTGTCCCAGTGGAACACGCTCTCGGCGCCAGGGTCGCCCCGGACCATGCGTTCGGCATCGTCATTGGCATGGTGGGTCAGCGTCTCCATGGTCACGTAGTCACCCGATTCGACTTCGACCACCGGCTTGGCCGATCTGCTGAAGTAGCCCCAGAGCACGGTGCTGGCAGAGGCGGGAATGTAGTAGTGGCTGGCCATGCCCTGGCCGGCCCGGGCGCCAGGCGCGCCCTGGGCAAAGGCCCGGGACGGTGCCATCGCGCCGCTGATGGCGCCGGCCGAGACCGCGCCGCCACCGACCACCATGGCGTCGCGCAGGAAGGAACGGCGTGCAACCTGGAATTCCTCGCGGATCAGCTTCTCATCGGCTGGCGAGGCACCGTGCTGGCAGCCCGGGCCGCAGATATGTTCTTGGTGGGGGATGGTCATCGAAAATACTCCTGCTGTTGTGGATCGGTGCCGGCAGCGCCAGTGTCCAGGCGAGCATGTCCAGGCCGGTTGTTCCTGCGCGCACAAAAACTTGTCGCGACTGCCATCCGGTGCGCCGGGCTTGGACAGGCTGTACGCGGGCGTTCATAGTTCGCCCCTGATGCACGACGATCCAAGACGCTTTTCCACCCACGCATTTCCCGATGCCTTGCGGCAGGCTGCGCTCAATGAGGCGCTGTCCAGGGCAGACATCCATGGCGAAGCGCCCACGCCACCGGCCACCCACCTGGCGCTGCGCAGCTCGTCACTGGGATCGGTGTTCATCACGCTGGCCACCTCGCCGCTGACGCTGCAGGCCGTGGCCAAGCGGCTGCGCGGCCCGGGCCTGCTGCTGTGCGCCTTGCTGCAAGGCAGCGCCGATGCGGTGATCGAGGACGCCGCGTTCCCGATCAAGGCCGGCTCGGCCCTGCTGCTGGAGTCAGACCGGGACTGGCAGCTGCAGTTGCCCGGCGACGGCCGCCTGCTGCTTGCGCGGCTGGAGTCCTCGAGCTTTCTGTTGCGCCTGCTGCGCTCGTGCCCGCCCGAGGCCAGGCACATCGGCGGGACAGGCGGTGTGGGGGCCATGTGCATGGCAATGGCGGCCTCACTGGCAGAGCAGATCGACACACTGGCACAGGACGATCTGCTGTCGGTGGAGGCCACGCTCACCGACATGCTGGTCACCTGCCTGACACCGCGCGCCGGCAATCCCGACCAGGAGCAGGCCGAGGCGACCGAGCCGCCAAGCGCCGTGCAGCTTGGCCATCTGCGCCGCATCTGCCGCGCCATCGAAACCCGGCTGGGCGATGCCGAGCTGTCCATCGATGCCATCGCCGACGCCGAGGGGCTGTCCACACGCTATCTGCAAAAGCTGTTCAAGGGGGCGGCCACCAGCTTCAGCACCTACCTGCGCGAACGCCGGCTGGAGCGCTGCCGCATGGACCTGAGCAACCGCTCGCTGCAGCATTTCTCCATTGCCGAGCTGTGCTTTCGCTGGGGCTTTGGCGATGCCGCCAACTTCAGCCGCGCTTTCACGGCCCGCTATGGTCTGTCCCCCAAGGCCTATCGCGCCAGTCCGGCGCGCGTGCAGGATGCGCCGCCCGGCCAGCGCGGACGCCCCTCGCCCGCCGAGAGCGCTGCGCAGGGTGCAGAACCGGCCGCAGCGCGCCTGGCACACAGCCCGTTCCAGGCCCTGCTGCGCGACCATGCACGCTACGCCCAGGCGCTGGCCCTTGTGCCCAAGCGCTCGGCGCACGCAGACAATGGCGGTGCGTCGCCCCAGCATTACTACCTTCCGGTCTCCGACAAGACCGTGCACTGGGGCTACCTGAGCCGTTCGCTCAAGCCCGTGCTTTCGGTGCGCTCGGGTGACGTGGTGACCATGGAGACGCTGACCCAGCATGCCTCGGACGACTGGGAACGCATGATCGAGGGCGATCCGGGCGCCGAAAGCGTGTTCCACTGGACCGCGGCCCAGAAGGCCGTGGACCGGCGCGGCGCGGGCCCGATGGACGCCTCGATCTACGGCCGCGGCGCGGGCGAGGGCTTCGGCGTGCACATCTGCACCGGCCCCATCTATGTGCATGAGGCCGAACCCGGCGACCTGCTGGAGATACGCATCCTCGACGTGCAGCCACGCCCCAGCTGCAGCCCCGCCCACCACGGCCGTGTCTTCGGCAGCAACGCCGCCGCCTGGTGGGGCTTTCACTACCGCGACCAGATCACGGAGCCCCGCCAGCGCGAAGTGGTCACCATCTACGAAATCGACCACGCACTGCCCGAGGAGCCCACGGCCCGCGCTGTCTACAACTACCGCTGGACGCCGCAGACCGACCCGTTCGGCGTGGTCCATCCGACCATCGACTACCCGGGCGTGCCCGTGGACCCCGCCACCATCACCCGGCGCTTTGGTGTGCTGGACAAGGCACGCGTGCCGCTGCGTCCGCATTTCGGCATGCTGGCCGTGGCACCGCGAGAGGCCGGCCTGATCGACTCCATACCGCCGAGCTACTTCGGCGGCAACCTGGACAACTGGCGCGCCGGCAAGGGCGCGACGCTCTTCCTGCCCGTATCGGTGCCAGGCGCGCTGTTTTCGGTGGGAGACCCGCATGCATCCCAAGGCGACTCGGAACTGTGCGGCACGGCCATCGAATGTTCGCTGACCGGCAGCTTCGAGCTGCGGGTGCACAAGCGCGCCGCGCTGGACAACCGCTTCCTTGCAGAGCTGGACCACCCTTTCCTGGAGACCGGCTCCGAATGGGTGATACAGGGCTTCAGCTTCACCGACCACCTGGCCGAACTGGGCAGCCAGGCGCAGTCCCAGGTCTATCGCAAGTCATCGCTGGAAGGCGCCATGCGTGACGCCTTCCACAAGGCAAGGCGCTATCTGATGCTGGCCCACGGGCTGGACGAGGACGAGGCCGTATCGCTGATCTCCGTGGCCGTGGACTTCGCCGTGACGCAGGTGGTGGACGGCAACTGGGGCGTGCACGCCGTGATCAAGAAGGCGCTGTTTCCGCCGGAACTCTCGGCGTCCGCCCAGGCGGGCCCATGAAGCCCGCCCGGGATCAGACCCGTGCCAGGAAACGCGCGATGCGTTGGGCAATGCGCTCGGGCTGCTCGCGGTGGGGGACGTGGCCGCCGCCGGCCACGATCTCCACCTCCACCGGGCCGCTGGCGCGGTCGCGGATGCGCTCGGGATGGACCAGGGAGCCGAACTCGTCGAGCTCTCCATGGATGGCCAGCACCGGGCAGCGCACGCGCTCCAGCGCCTCGTCCAGCCGGTAGTCTGCAAAAGGCGGGGACAGCCAGGTATCGACCCAGGCAGACAGCACCCAGGCGGCCTTGTCGCCGTGGTATTTCTCCAGGCGCGCAAGCTGGCCGGGCCGGGCGAAATCCTGTTGGGCCGCGCGAATGCCCTGCAAGGTGCGATCTTCCACAAAGGCCTGGGCGGACTCCGTGATCACCGCCTTGCACTGCGCGCCATATCGGGCCGCCACCATGGCGGCCATGCCGCCGCCCACGCTGTGGCCCAGCACAATGAAATCCCCAAGGCCCAGCCCCTGGTGCACGGCCGGGAACACGGTCTCTGCCTCCCGGGCCACAAAGCCCGGCCCCAGCGTGCCCGGATAGGGATCGGACTGGCCAAAGCCCAGCCGGTCATAGGCCAGCACATCGCGGCGCGTGGCCTCGGCCAATTGCTGCGGGAAATCGCGCCACAGCGCCACCGAGCCCAGCGAGTCGTGCAACAGCACGATGGGCGCGCGCGCCGGGCCTTGTTCGCCTTCGCCGGCCGCCGGCGCCTGCCAGCGCCTGACGTAGATGCTGCCCTGCGGTGTGGGAATGCGGATTTCGTTCAAGGATGCGGGGATGTCGGTCATGCACGAGGAAGGCATCGAAAAAAACTCCATGCCGGTCGGCGCCGGCCCGGCAGACATCATGCGCCTGCATGCCGCCAGAGGGCGACACCGTGGCGACGCGCTGGGCGAAATGCGGCAGCTTTTGTCTCTCTCGGGGCAGCTTTTGCGAACCCGGGCGCGCGGGTTCCTCCGATGGTGAAAGGCCAGGCAGCGGCGTATAAGTTGAAGCCACCCCACGCACGCGAAGGCCTGCCATGTCACACGCTTCCGCTCCCCTGCCCGGCGCCGCACAGGCTGCCGTGGACCCGCGCCAGTTCAAGAGCTTTGCCGAGTTCTATCCGTTCTACCTTCAGGAACACAGCAACCGTACCTGCCGGCGCCTGCACTTCGTCGGCTCCACGCTGGCGCTGCTGTGCCTGTTCGCGCTGTTCCTGACCGGCAATTTCGGGTTCCTGCTCGGCGGCCTGCTGTTCGGCTACGGCTTTGCCTGGATAGGGCACTTCGGCTTCGAGAAAAACCGGCCCGCCAGCTTCAAGCGCCCGCTGTACAGCTTTCGCGGCGACTGGGTGATGTGGCGCGACATCCTCACCGGACGCATTGCACTCTAAAGCGCCGCGCCGGGCACTACGGCCGGGGCCGGCTCTCCAGCAGGCTGGCCAGCGTCATGCCCGCCAGGCCCGTGCGCTCCCACAGCGGCTGCACGGCCGCGGAAGGCGCCAGCAGCAGGCGTTCGACCAGGGGGGCCAAGGGCGTGTGTTGCGGGTCCACCAGCAGCATGTAGCGGGGCTCGGTGCCCTCGCTGCCCGCCGCAACGCCAGGCGCCTGCACCGTTCCCACCCAGTCGAGCACGGACAGCGCCTGCAGCACCGGATCGATCTGCTGCCAGTCCACATGCAGGCGTCGTGCCAGATCGCTGGCATACAGGCCCTTGGCGGGCGACTCGCGCTCCTGCTCCAGGTACTGCAGGATTTCCACGGCCATCTCGAACTGCCAGCCCTGCTGTCCGGGCATGCGCTGCACGCCGGCCATGACGATGGGCAGATACGCGGTGACCACGGCGCCCAGCAGCACGATGATCCAGGCCATGTAGATCCAGATCAGCAGGATCGGCAAGGTGGCAAAGGTGCCGTAGATGACCGAATAGGTAGGCACCGAGGCCAGGTACAGGCCCAGCGCCTTCTTGGCCAGCTCCATGCAGGTGGCCACGAACAGGCCGCCCACCCAGGCATGGCGCCAGCGCACCGCCGTATTGGGCACGTAGTGGTACAGGCCCGCCATGCCAGCGGCCAGCGCCAAATACTCGATGGAATCGAAGATGAAGCGCAACCCCTCGGGCAGCGCATTGACCAGCCCGCGCGAGGCCGACATCACATAGGACGACAGCACCAGGCTCAGGCCCAGCACCAGCGGGCCCAGCGTGATCGCGGCCCAGTAGATCAGCACGCGCTGGCCCAGCGGCCGCAGCTGGCGCACGCGCCAGATGTTGTTGAGCGTGCGGTCTATGGTGAGGATCAGCGCGACCGCCGTGATCACCAGAATGGAAAAACCGGCCATGCCCAGCTGGCTGGCCTTGGAGGCGAACTGCGTCAGATAGCCCAGCACCTGGCGCGCAATGGTCTCGGGGATCAGGCTGTCGATCAGCCAGCGCTCCAGCACGATCTGCACGCGCGAGAAGATGGGAAACGCCGTGAACAGCGCCAGCGCCACCGTGAAGAACGGCACCAGGGCCAGCACCGTGGTGAAGGTCAGGCTGCTGGCGGTGACGCCCAGCCGGTCCTCTCGAAAGCGTTCGCGCAGCGTGTGCGCGGTATTGCGCCAGGGAAAGCAGCGCAGGCGCTCGCGCCAGGATGGGGGCACCACAGGCTCGGGCCGCTCCATCAGCGAAAGGCTGCGCTCCTGTTCGGGCGCGGGCAGTGCAACGGCACCGTCCTCCAGGCCACCGGCAGGCTCCTGCCCGGGGCCGCCGCTCATCGCCATATCTCCGCTGCAACGCGCGTGCCTGAAACGGGAACGCGCGTGACCATCCAAGCAATCACATGTTCAAAGGACAAGACCATGGCCGATATGATGCCACCCCGATGACTGATTCCATTTCTCGCCCCGGCGCCGATGTCGCCGCCACCCGCTGGCTGGCGGTCTCCAGCCTCATGGGCCTGATCGTGCTGAGCCTGGCCTGGGAACTGTGGCTGGCGCCCATGCGGCCAGGGGGCTCCTGGCTGGTGCTCAAGGCCCTTCCGCTGGCGATTCCGCTGATCGGCCTGCTCAAGCACCGCATGTATACCTACCGCTGGGTCAGCCTGCTGGTGTGGATCTATTTCACCGAGGGCGTGGTGCGCGCCTGGAGCGACCCGGCGCCCGGCCGCTGGCTGGCGCTGCTCGAAGTTTTCCTGTGCCTGATGCTGTTCACCGCCTGCGCCCTGCATGTGCGCTGGCGCCAGCGCAGCGCGCGCCGCGCGGCCCAGGCGGCCGGCGGCTGAGTCCCCGTTTTCATGCCTTCACGTCTTTGAAAGAAGTTGCAACATGACTGCACTGCTTGAACGCCTGCGCCAGATCGTCGGCGAAGCCCATGTCCTCACCGAGGGCGACCTCGTGGCCTATGAACAGGACTGGCGCCGCCGCGTGCGCGGCAAGTCCCTGGCCGTGGTACGCCCGGCCAGCACGGCCGAGGTGGCCGCCGTGGTGCGCGAATGCGCGGCCGCGGGCACCAGCATCATTCCCCAGGGCGGAAACACCGGCCTGTCGGTGGGCTCCACGCCGGACGACAGCGGCACGCAGGTGGTGCTCAGCCTCACGCGCATGAATGCCGTGCGCAACATCGACCGCGACAACCTGAGCTTCACCGTCGAGGCAGGCTGCATCCTGCAAAGCCTGCAGGAGCTTGCCGAGAAAGAGGGCCTGCTGTTCCCGCTGTCGCTGGCCGCCGAAGGCAGCTGCACCATTGGCGGCAACCTGGGAACGAACGCGGGCGGCACCCAGGTGGTGCGCTACGGCAACACGCGCGAGCTGTGCCTGGGCCTGGAAGTGGTCACCCCGCAGGGCGAGATCTGGGACGGCCTCAAGGGCCTGCGCAAGGACAACACCGGCTACGACCTGCGCGACCTGTTCATCGGCAGCGAAGGCACGCTGGGCATCATCACCGCCGCCACCATGAAGCTGTTCCCCCAGCCTGCGGCCCAGCTCACGGCCTTCGCCGCCGTGCCCTCCATGGAAGCGGCCGTGCGCCTGCTGGGCATGGCGCACCAGTACCTGGGCGCGGGCCTGACGGGCTTCGAGGTCATGGGCCAGTTCGCGCTGTCCCTGGTGATCAAGCACATGCCCCAGCTGCGCGTGCCCTTTGCGGGCCTGGACGGCGCGCCGCCCTATTACGTGCTGGTCGAGAACTCGGACAGCGAGTCCGAGCAGCATGCGCGCGAGCGTTTCGAGGCGCTGCTGGAGCTGGCCTTCGAGGACGGCTGCGTGCTTGACGCCGTGGTGGCCGAAAGCCTGTCGCAGGCCCATGAGCTGTGGCACATCCGCGAAAGCATTCCGCTGGCCCAGGCCGAGGAGGGCCTGAACATCAAGCACGACATCTCCATTGCGGCATCGCGCATTCCCGCCTTCGTCGAACACACCGATGCCGTGCTGCAGCGCGAGATCCCGGGTGTGCGCCTGGTCAACTTCGGGCACCTGGGCGACGGCAACCTGCACTACAACGTGCAGGCGCCCGAGGGCGGCGACGCCAAGGCCTTCCTCAATGAGCGCGAGCACCTGGTCAACCACCTGGTCTACGAGGCCGTGGCCGAATTCGGCGGCTCGTTCTCTGCCGAGCACGGCGTGGGCGCGCTCAAGGTGGACAAGCTGGAAAAGTACCAGTCGCCCGTGGCCCTGGGCATGATGCGCGCCATCAAGCAGGCATTGGATCCTCAAGGCCTGATGAATCCCGGCTGCATCCTGGCGCGCGCCTGATCGGGCAGCGCCGGCTTTTCAGGAACGGGCAGGGCTGCAGCGCGGCGCTGCCCGTTCTTGCATTCAAACGCCGTCAGGTGCGGCCAAACTCGGCCAAACTCGGCCCGGTGCGGCCAGGCGCAGATCAGGAAGCGGGCTTGTTGCTCTCGACCACGGCAAAGGATTTCTGCACCTGGCTGGGCCAGGCGATGTCGGCACCGGCCGCGTCGGAGAAGTCGGTCTGCTTGCCATCGGTCAGCAGCCACACGCGCAGTGCGTTGCGCGCGGGATCGATCACGATGGCTCCCATCTCCTCGCCGCCCTGGTGGGGGCGCAGGCCGACGATGCTCCACACATCGCCTTCCTTGGTCAGCGGGCCCACGGTGCGCATATTGCTCAGCAGGGTAGGGTAGCTGGTGCCCAGCAGCGCCTTGAGCCGCTCGGCCAGCACGCCTTGCTCCAGGTAGTTGGTGCCGTCATAGGGGTACTTGCCCAGGTACTCGGCCAGGCTGTCCAGGCCGGGCTCCCCCGCCTTGGCGGTGGACGGCAGGCGCGTGCGCTCGGGAAAGTTCAGCGTCAATGCGGGCGCGGGCGCGGCCACATCGAGTGCCACGGACTGCACGGCCTTGGGAGTGGGAACGGTGGGAGAGCGCGGATCACAGGCTGTCAGCGCCAGCATGGCGGCACCCAGTGCGATTCCGGCCTGCCAGGGGGAGAGCATGGAAGACATGCGCAAGCTCCTTGTCAAAGCGGATGCGAAAAAACCATGGCGCCGGTGTGAAAGCCCAGGCAAGACACCGGCGCCCGTCGGCAGTCATTTTCGCACCGGGGGTTGCAAACCTTGTTTCGAGGGGCATGGATACCGTCGGACAAGGCGCCGTATTCATCAAGGGATAATCCCCGCCATGAACATGACTGCCGCGCCCCGCCCTGCCCGCTCACAGTACGAAGATTTCATGCGCCATGTCTACGAACATGGCGTGTCCAAGACCGACCGTACCGGAACGGGTACGCGCAGCGTGTTCGGGCACCAGATGCGCTTCGATCTGTCCGAAGGCTTTCCGCTGGTCACCACCAAGAAGGTGCACCTCAAATCCATCATCCTGGAACTGCTGTGGTTCCTGCGCGGCGACAGCAACGTGCGCTGGCTGCAGGAGCGCGGCTGCACCATCTGGAACGAATGGGCACGCGAGGACGGCGACCTGGGCCCGGTCTACGGCGTGCAATGGCGCAGCTGGCCCACGCCGGACGGCGGCCACATCGACCAGATCGCCGAAGTGGTCAAGCAGCTCAAGAGCAACCCGGACAGCCGCCGCATCATCGTCAGCGCCTGGAACGTGGCCGACCTGCCGCAGATGGCGCTCATGCCCTGCCACGCCTTCTTCCAGTTCTATGTGGCCGACGGCAAGCTCAGTTGCCAGCTGTACCAGCGCAGCGCGGACATCTTCCTGGGTGTTCCCTTCAACATCGCCAGCTACGCATTGCTGACCCACATGCTGGCCCAGCAATGCGACCTGCAGGTGGGCGACTTCATCTGGACCGGCGGCGACTGCCATATCTACAACAACCACTTCACCCAGGTCGAGACCCAGCTGGCCCGCCAGCCCTTCGCCTACCCGACGCTGCAGATCAAGCGCCGGCCCGACTCCATCTTCGGCTACGAGTACGAGGATTTCGAGGTCGTCGGCTACCAGCACCACGAGCCCATCAAGGCCCCCGTGGCCGTCTGAGGCTGCAGAAAGACCCGTCCGATGGCCATCCATCTCATCTACGCACGCGCCGCCAACGGCGTCATCGGCAAGGACAATGCCATGCCCTGGCACCTGCCCGAGGACCTGGCGCACTTCAAGCAATTGACCCAGGGCTCGGCCGTGGTCATGGGCCGCAAGACCTGGGACTCGCTGCCGGCCCGCTTCAGGCCGCTGCCCGGGCGCACCAACATCGTCGTCACGCGACAGGCGGACTGGGCGCCCGAGCCGGCCGCCCCCGGCGTGCTGCATGCCACCAGCCTGGAGCAGGCCATGGCGCTGGGCCTCCAGGCATCGGCCGACGTCTGGGTCATGGGCGGTGCCCAGATCTACGCCCAGGCCCTGCCGCTGGCCGACAGCATCGAGGTGACCGAGATAGAGCGCGACTACGAAGGCGATGCCTTCGCCCCCACGCTCGGCCCCGAGTGGCAGGAAGCGTCACGCAGCCGCCATGTGGCCGCCAACGGGCTGCCCTACAGCTTTGTGCGCCTGCAACGACGCTGACATACCCCTGTCGCACACGGGGCTGGCGGGCGCGGCGGGTCTGTGCAAATAATGTCGTTTTTCCACGCCTTCGCCGTCTTTCGCGCCTCTTCGCCATGAGCCTCGTCCAGCCCTTGCCCCCCGGTCCGCTCGACATCGTCGGCGACATCCATGGAGAGTCCGAGGCGCTGGACCAGCTGCTGGGGCACCTGGGCTACGACGCGCTGGGCCGCCATCCCCAGGGTCGGCGCCTGGTCTTCGTCGGCGACTTCTGCGACCGGGGGCCCGACAGCCCGGGCGTGCTCGCCCGCGTCGTGCCCATGCTGGAGTCGGGCCATGCGCTGGCCGTGCTCGGCAACCATGAAATCAACCTGCTGCGCGAGGATGCCAAGGACGGCTCCGGCTGGTTCTTCGACAGCCGCGTGGCCTCCGATACGCCCAAGTACGCGCCGTTCGCGCGCATGCCGCTGTGCGATATCCCTGACACCCTGGCCCTGCTGGAACGCCTGCCCATTGCCATGGAGCGCGAGGACCTGCGCGTGGTCCATGCGGCCTGGCGCCCGCAGCAGATCGCCATGGCGCGCGAGCTGCCGCTGGGCAGCGCACGCAGCGCCTATGACCACTACGAGGCCCTGGCCGCCCAGCAGGCCCAGGTCAACAAGGTGGCCGAGCGCATGCGTGCCGAACGCCAGCAATGGCCGCATGACCTGGAAGACCGCAACTGGCTGCCGCCCTTCCTGCCCGCGCACAGCGAGAGCGAACTGGCCAAGGCCATGGTCAATCCGCTGAAGGTGCTGACCTCGGGCGTGGAGCGCGAATGCCGCAATCCCTTCTACGCGGGCGGCAAGTGGCGCTTCGTCGAGCGCGTGGCCTGGTGGAACGAATACGAGGATGCCCAGGCCGTGGTCGTGGGCCACTACTGGCGGCGCCTGAACCGGGGCGGCCCGTCCTTCCACGGCGCGCAGGCCGAGAACCTGTTCGGCCAGACCGGTCCGCTGTCCTGGCACGGCCGGCGCGGCAATGTGTTCTGCGTGGACTACTCGGTCGGCGGCCGCTGGAACGCCCGCCTGGCCGGCGAGGACCCGCAGCAGCGCTTCAAGCTCGCCGCCATGCGCTGGCCAGAGCGCCGCCTGGTGTTCGACGACGGTGCCCAGGCGGACAGCGAGGAGTTTGGCGTTACGGCGGCCGCTGCCGCATAACACGCGCTAGATCCGCGGCGCGTAGCGCAGCGTCAGCAACAGCGACCTGGGCGCACCGTAGTAGTTGTTGCCCGACACCGTGTTGTAAGAAGGCACGTAGTAGCGCTTGTCCAGCAGGTTGCTGACGTTGAGCGCCACGCTCAGCTCGGGCGAGACCTGGTAGGCCACGCGTGCATTCCACAGCGCAAAGCCTGCCAGGCGGAAGGCGCGGTCGGAGCTGAGGGTGTCGGTCTGCGCATTCACGCCCGTGCCCACCGTCCAGCGGCCCAGCTCGCCCGGCAGGCGGTAGCTGCCCCACAGGCGCAGCATGTGCCGGGGCGTCCAGGTGTTGAAGATCTGGCCCTGGTAGTCGGGGTCGGACAGGTAGCGCGTGGTGTTGTAGGTGTAGCCGGCCGCCAGTTCCAGGCCTGTGGCGACCTTGCCGGAGACCTCGGCCTCCAGGCCCTGGCTGCGCACCTTGCCCGAGGAGCGCGAGCAGTACCAGTCATCGCATGCAAAGCCGCTGTCGTAGTCGTTGACGGCGCGGTTTTTGTGCTCGTAGCGGAACACGGCCAATGCCATGTTCAGGCGGCCGTCGGCCATCTCGCCCTTGATGCCGGCCTCGTAGTTGCGGCCCTGCACCGGCTTGATGAGGTCGCCCTGCACGGTGCGCGCGGTCTGCGGCTCGAAGACGGTGGAGTAGCTGCTGTACAGCGACCAGGTGTCGTTGAGCGCATAGACGGCACCCGCGTAGGGGATGAAACGCCCCGTGGTCTTGCTGGTGGAAGAATCGCCCGATTGCGCGCGGTAGGCGAAGTCATTCCAGCCCAGGCGCCCCCCGGCGATCAGCGTGAACGCCTGCGTGGGCCTGACACGCCAGGTGCCGTACAGGCCCTTTTGCGTGATGTCGTAGTTGCTGCGCACATCCGCGCCACGCGCGGCGATGCTTTCCATGTCCTGCCAGGGGCGGTTGTGGTCTATATCGAAGATGTTGCCGCCCGCGGTCCAGGCGCGCACGAAGCGGTCGCTGGTGGTGTAGCCAGCGTAGTTGGCGCCCAGCAGCACTTCCTGCTCCATGCCCAGCGCCTTGAAACGGCCCGACAGCGACATGTCCAGGCCGCGCTGCTGGTTGTTGAAGTCCACGCCGAAATCGCCGTAGCTCATGCCACTGCCATCGGGCTTGATAGGGCCCACGGCGCGCTGGTGCACGTTGGTGTTCTTCTCGTTCATGGCCATGCCCACCATCTTGAAGCGCCAGTCCGCATTGAAGCGGTGTTCCAGGTCGGCGAACAGCATGTTCTGGTCATTGCCTGCGCGGTTCCACATGGCGCCTGTGTAGGTGGAGCGCGGCAGGCCGATGTCGCTGCCGTCGGCAAAGCGCGGCAGGCCCACGATCATGGGGCGCGAGCGGCTGTGGCGCTGCCCCACGGCCAGGCCCACCGTGGTGCTGGCGCTGATGTCGTAGTCCAGCGCCGCGTAGATGTTGCGCGTGCGGTCGCGCGTGTATTCGGTGAACCCGTGGCTGTAGTCCCCGTCCAGCACCACGCGGCCGCGCAGCGTGCCTTCGGCATTGAGCGGCGTGCTGGCATCCATCTGCAGGCCGTAGTGGTCATGGGAGCCGAGCTTGCCAGTGAAGACCACGGAGCGCTCGCGGCCCGGGCGCTTGCGCACCAGGTTGATCGCGCCGCCGGGGCTGCCCGCACCCTGCAGCAGGCCGGCCGCGCCGCGCAGGATTTCCACGCGGTCATAGAACACCAGCGACTCCTGCTCCCAGTTGCCCAGGCTGTAGGTATTGCGCGTGAACGGCAGGCCGTCGTACTGCAGCGAGTCCACCGCAAAGCCGCGCGCATTGATGGCCAGGCCTGCGCCCACGCCCTGCACAGCCACCATGCCGGTGGCGTTGTGGATGGCGTCGGGCAGGCTGGTCATGCCCTGGTCGTCCATGCGCTGGCGCGTGAGCACGCTGACCGATTGCGGAATGTCCTTGAGCGCCTGCGCGGTCTTGCCCAGCGTGACCGTGCCACTGGTGTAGGAGTCCGAGCCTTCGGTGACGCCGTCACGGATGCGCGTGTCGGTCACCATGACGGCCGGCAGGCCCGCCTCTGCCCCAGCGGCGGCCTGGCCGCGCGATGTGCGCACCTCGGGCAAGGGGCGCAGCGCATAGCCGCCATTGGGCTGCGCATGGGCGGCCAGCCCCGTGCCGGCCAGCAGCGCATCCAGGGCCGCAGGCGCTGCATGGTTTCCACTCAGGCCCGCGCTGCGCCTGCCCGTGATGTCGGCCGCCGTGTACGACAGCATGACGCGGCTTTCCTGGGCGAAGCGGGCCAGCGCGCCCTCCAGCGGGCCTGCCGGTATGGCGTAGCTGCGCACTTCGGAGGGTGACTGGGCCTGGGCCTGCGCGGTTTGCGGCGCAAGGGCTGCGCTGACGGCGCACAGCGCCAGCGTGGTGCTGGCAGCCAGTGCCAGCGAATGGCGCCGGAAGGCCGGTGCCGCAGTGTGAGCAAGTCGTTGGACCATGAAATATCTCTTCCCTGAAAAGTGGCTTCTTCAGGACTTGCCACGCGAGAAAAGAAAACACCTCATGCCAACGGGTCCAGGCATCAGTCAAATTGCAACAATTCGCAACAACAACCATCCGACCTGTCTTGGCTCATGTCCGGTTCTGCCGGGCGCGCACGGTCAGCCAGTAGCGGCCAAAGCCGGTGAGCTCGATGGGCTGGGTGCGCACCAGCATGTCGAGCACGCGGTCGGTCTCGTCCAGCGGATACATGCCCGAGACGCGCAGCGAGGCGAGCGCGGGATCGCAGGCCAGGCGGCCCCTGCGGTGGCGCGCCAGCTCGGCAATGAAGTCGGTCAGCGGCATGTCCCGCGCGGCCAGCAGGCCTGTGCTCCAGGCGGCGGCCAGTTCGTCGGCGGGCTGGGGCGCGTCCACGGCAAGGCGGTCAAAGCCGGCCTGCTCGCCCGCGGCCAGAATGCGCACGGCCTGCGGGGCGTCGGCCGGCCGCACCTCGACCGCGCCCTCATAGACGGCCACATGGCTGGCGCCATCGCGCTGGCGCACCGCAAAGCGCGTGCCCAGCGCACGCAGCCGCCCTTGCGCGGTTTCAACCAGAAAGGGGCGGGCCTGCGGGTCGCTGGCCGTGGTGACCAGCACCTCGCCGCCCAGTAGCCGCAGCAGGCGCTGGCTGGCGTCAAAGCGCACGTCGATGGCGCTGGCCGTGTTCAGGTGGATGCGCGTGCCATCGGCCAGGGTCAGTGCCTGGCGCTCGCCGGTGGCCGTGCGGTGGTCGGCCGACCATTCGCGCCAATCGCCGCGTTGTAGCCACCAGGCGCTGCTGCCCGTGAACGCGGCCAGGGCCAGCAGCTTCATGGCCTGGCGCCGGCCGCGCGCACGGCTGCGGCGCGGCTGCAGCGCCCCATGCGCCAGCGGTGCGGGCAGATCGCGCAGGTGCAGGCCGCAGGCCTCGATGTGCCGCCAGGCGCGCTCATGGTCGGGATGATCGGCACGCCAGCGCCGCCACGAGGCCTGCGTGTCCTCGCCGGCATCGCAGGCCTGCAGGGCCACCAGCCATTGCACGGCCTGCAGGCTCACGGCTTCTGAAACGGGTGGGCCTTCAAAAACGGGCAGGCCGGTGGATGCGTGGCGGAATTCGGTCATGGGCTGGCGCTCAGCCGCCGAAGAAGCAGCAGTGCGCGGCCTTGGCGATATGGCGCTGCACGGTGGCCAGCGACAGCTGCAGCTCGGCCGCGATGTCGGCCTGCTTCATGCCGTCGAGCTGCGACAGCAGGAAGGCACGGCGCACGGGCAGCGCCAGCGTGTCCAGGCGGCGGTCCAGCTCGACCAGCGTCTCCAGCAGGATGGCGCGCGTCTCGGGGCCCGACACCTGCGGCTCGGGCAAATGCGCCAGCGTGGCCAGGTACGCCTCTTCGATTTGCCTGCGCCGCATGAAATTGGCCACCACGCCCTGCGCCACCGTGGTCAGAAAGGCACGCGGCTCGCGTGCGGCAATGGGCTCGCCGCGCGTGAGCAGGCGCATGAAAGTGTCCTGCGCCAGATCGGCGGCCTCCGTGGAATTGCCCAATCGCCGCCGCAGCCAGCCCTGGAGCCAGCCATGGTGGACGCGGTACAGCGTATCGACCTCTTGGTGCAAAGCGGCGGGGGCGGCGGGCAAGACAGGCTCCTGGTGCGGCAGCACGTGCAGGCGTGCGCCACATGAATGAGAAAGATTCTCATTCTATAAGGATTAGGCCTTGATGCCCTCCCCTTCGCAAACCGGCGCGCTCCAGAACCAGAGACACCGAGGAAGAGCCGCCTCGCACCGAGAGTGTCGTCCCCCTTCAGGGGGAAGGCGCGCAGCGCCTCAGGGGGTCTTCAAAAGCTACCGCGCAGCGTCAGCATCACATTGCGTGGCTCGCCATACCAGTTGTTGCCACCGCTGGTGCCCACCGTGCGGTAGTAGACCTTGTCGAACAGGTTGTTCAGGTTGAGCACGGCCTGCCAGTTGCGGTTGATGCGGTACTGCACGCTGGCATTCCACACGGCATAGCCGCCCTGGCTGAACTTGAAGGGCACGGCCGCGCCATCGAACTTGCCCGAGTCAGGATTGAAGGCCTTGGCCGAGCCGCTGACGAAATGCGCGCTCTGGATATTGGCGCCGCCGCCAATCGTCCATTGCGACAGCTCGCCGGGCAGGCGGTAGGTGCTCCACAGCTTGAACAGATGCTTGGGCGTAACGGAGTGGTAGATGCCTTCGATGCCCGGCGTCTTGTTGTGGTTGCGGTTGAAGGTGTAGCCGGCAAACAGCTGCCAGCCGCGCGCCAGCTCGCCCGAGATCTCGCCTTCCACGCCCTGGCTGACCACCTTGCCCTTGCTCAGCCAGCAGCAGTTCAGGCCCGCGTCGCCGATGTCGGTGTTGGGGTAGGAGGGATCGGCCACGGCCTCGCCATTGCGCTCTATGCGATACAGCGCCATGGAGGCCATCAGCCGGCCTTCGTTGAACTCGCCCTTGGCGCCCAGCTCGAAATTGCGGCCCTTGATGGGGTCCAGCGGCGTGCCTGGCAAGGGCCCACCCAGCTTGTCGGCCTGGGACTTGTGGATCTCGGCGACGCTGCCGTAGGCCGTCCAGCGGTCGTCGATGTCGTAGACCAGGCCGCCATAGGGCGTGAAGATACCGCTCTCGCTATTGGACGACACGATGCGGCTGGTGAGATTGCCGGCCTGGTCGAAGCGCAGCCAGGGTGTCTGCGTTGCATAGCTGGCGCGGCGTGCGCCGACGATGGCCGTCAGCCGGTCCGTCAGGCTCAGGTTGAGCCGGCCGTACAGGCCCTTCTGCGTGGCGCCATAGCCCGCGAAGCTGCGCGTCTTCCAGACGAAGCTGGGCAGGGGAATGGCGCCCGGGTCGAAGCCGAACACGTTGATGCCCCCCGGCATGTCCACCTCGGACAGAAAGGTGTCCTGCGTGTCACGGATCTTGGCCCAGTCCGCGCCCAAAAGCAGCCGGTGCCTGCGCCCCAGCAGGGAGAACGTTCCGCTGACGTTGGCATCCAACGCCTTCTTGGTGGAATAGAAGTCGTTGGAGAAGCCGTTGAGCGTGGCTCCCAGGCCCGTCGTCGGATCGACCGCGCCGGTGACGTCGGCCAACCGGCTGTCGCTGTCCACCTTGACATAGTTGGCATGGGCGCGGACGCGCCAGTCGCCCTCCAGCTTCTGTTCCAGCTGGGCGAACAGCTCCTTGTTGGTCCTGTCGTAATGGCCCCAGCCCGCCATGAGTGCCGTATGGCGCGGCAGGTGCAGATCGTCGCCATTGGCCGCGCGCGGCAGGCCACCGCGCCAGGGCAGGCTGGCCGACTTGTCGTAGCTGCCGCCCAGGGTCAGCTTGGTCGCCGGCGTGAGATCGGCTTCCACGATGCCGTAGAGCAAGGTGTTGCGCGCATCGGCGTAGTCATAGAAGAACTCGCGGTCGCTGTGCGCCAGCACGGCGCGGCCGCGCACCCGGCCATCGGCAGCCAGGGGACCCGCCACATCAAGTTCGGCCCGGCGCTGGTTCCAGCTGCCCACCGAGGCCGAGGCCAGCACCTGGGGCTGGGCCGTGGGGCGCTTTCTCACCAGGTTGATGGAGCCGCCGGGCTCGCCATTGCCGCTGTACAGGCCGTCCGCGCCGCGGATCACCTGCACGCTGTCGTACATGGCCATGTTGGGGTCGAAGGTGCCCTGGCTGAAGGCATCCACCGCCGCTCCGTCGATCTGGACATTGCTGATCTGGAAGCCCCGCGCGTAGAAGCTGTTGGCCGTGCCGCCCAGGCCACCCGAGCCCGCGTAGTCCACCGTCACGCCCGTGGTCTGCTGCATCACGTCGCCCACGGAGACCAGGCCCTGGTCCTCGATGCGCTGGCGCGTGACCACGGAGATGGACTGCGGCGTCTCGCGCACGCTCTGCCCCTTGCCCAGCGACACGCGCGAGGCCGCATAGGAGCCCGAACCCTCCGTGGTATCGCCAGCGTGCGCCTGGGCCGTGACCAGCACCGTGCCCAGCGCAGCATCGGCTGCCGGCGACGGCTCCCTGAGCGGCGCCTTCAGCGTGTAGGCGCCCGGCACGGCGTCGATCACGGTCACGCCCGTTCCGGCCAGCAGCCGGTCCAGCGCCTGGCGCGGCGTGAAGCGGCCCTGCAAGGCCGGCGAAGTGCGGCCTGCAACGATCTGCGGATCGAACAGCACCTGGTGCTGGGCCTGCTGCGTGAACTGGCGCAGCGCGCCCGCCAGCGGCTGGGGCGCGATGCTGAAGGCCAGCTCCCCTGCCTGGCCCGCCTGCCCCGCCTGCACGGACGATGGCTGCTGCGCCTGCACCGCAGGCTGCGCCAGCGCAACCAGGGCTGCGGCCACCAGCGACGGCATCCTTGCCCGCTGCCATGGCCTGCCCCTGTGCTGAAACTCTCCTCCCCAAATGCCCGCGCCCATGGCGGCGCTGCCGTGTTCTTTTCCTGCTTGCATCCCTGCTCCTGCTGCACTGTGTCCATTGCCCGCTGTCGCGGTGTGCGCGGTGGGTGGCAGGCAGACAGTTGAGCGTCCACCCGCCACGCGCGTGCGCGGCCGTCGCGGTTGTTGGCTGAGCTGTGCACTGGGCAGCGGCCTGGCTGGCAACCATGGAGGCGCGAGAAAACCCGGCCTCCATGAAGGTAAAACCCGCTACCGCGCCAAAGTGGGAACGTGGCCGAACCGAGAAAGCGGGTTGTTTACATTAATTTACAAATAGACAAGGCACTCAATGCGCCGAGATTCGCCAGCCGCCCTGCGCATCGGCCTGCACACGCACCGGCAACAAGTGCGGCAGCGAGCGCAGAAACACCTCGGGCTTGCCGGTCAGCGCCACGCCGGACACGGACAGCGCGGCCAGCCGCGCATCGCCATCCACCCGTACGGGCTGGCCCAGGTAGCGCGACAGATCGGCGGCGACCTCGGCCAGCGTTGCCTGCTGGAACACCATCTGGCCGCTGCGCCAGTCGCCCACCGTGTCCGTGCCGGCCGCCAGCGGATGCTGCGTGCCGTCACGGGCATCGACGGACATGCCGGCACCCGCGCCCAGCAGCAGGCGCCTACCGTCCGCCGCATGGCGGTCGGGCCGCAGTTCCACCTTGCCCTCCAGCACCTTCACCACAAGCGCTGGCGGCCCGGCGCGCACATTGAAGGCCGTGCCCACCACCCGGACCTGGCTGGCGCCGCTGTCCACGGTGAAGGGCCGCGAGCGGTCGGCGGCGACCTGGAAGAAGGCCTCGCCCTGGTCCAGCACCGTCTCGCGGCGGCGCGGGTAGTAGCGCACCTGCAGCCTGGAGGAAAAATTCAGCGTGACCCGCGTGCCATCGGGCAGTTCGGCCTCGCGCACCTCGCCGGGGCCGGTGGCCATCTCGATCACATGGCTTGCGTGGTTGTCCCAGGCATACCAGCCCCCGCCCACGGCCAGCGTCGTGACCAGAGCCACCGACAGCAACGCAGGCATCAGGCCGCGGCGTGTGCGCTGACGTGCCGGCGCGGGCAAGTGGGCCTGTGTCTGCGCACGCGGCCCGCTCGCCCTGGCTTGCGGCGCAGCAGCCGCGTCGCAGGCCAGCGCCGGCCTGCGCAACTGCTGCAGGTCCAGCACCGTGCGCCCCAAGCTCTCGAAGATGCTGCGGTGCTGCGGGTCGGCGGCCAGCCAGGCGTCGAGTTCGCGCTCGTCGGCGCCGGTCCAGTCGGCTTCGCGGCGGCGGGCGAAGTAGTCGGCGGCGCGGGCGTGCAGTTGCAGGCGTTTCGGGGTCAGCGTCATTCCCGGCCCTCCCCGTCCGTCGCGGCCTGCGCCAGCAAGCCCTGCATCAGGCGCATGTCTTCGGCGCTGCCGTACTGCACGCGCAGTTCGCAATAGGCCATGGCCAGCGTCACATGGTTGTGCACCATGCGGCGCGAAATGCCCATGCGCTGCGCCACCTCGGTCTGCGTGAGCCCGTCGATGCTGTGCAGAACGAAGGCCTCGCGGCGGCGCTCGGGCAGCTCGGCCATGGCCTGCTCCAGCCGGCCCAGCCGCTCGCGGTGGTGCGCCGCCTGCAGGGGGTCCGACCCCTCGCCGGCCGGCAGTTGCTGCGCCAGTTCCATGTGTTCATCCAGCGAGACCGATTCGCGCCCCGGCGCGCCCGCCGAGCGGCGCCAGGCATCGTGCGAGACATGGCGGGCGATCACGCGCAGATAGGGTTCCTGCTCCTCGGGCGGCAGGGCCTTGCCCGAGGCCGCATAGCGCACGAAGACCTCCTGCACCGCATCCTCGGCATCCTCGCGGTTGCGCATCTGCCGGCCCAGCAGGCGGCGCAGAGGCTGGTGCCAGCGCGCATACACGCGGGCCAGCAGAGAGGGAGCGGCATCATCGTCCGCGCCTGGCACGCGCGCGCTCACGGGCAGGCTCCCGGCACGGCGGTCTGGACGCGGGCAGGCACGCCAGCATGGGAAACGGACAGGACGAAGAAGAACGGCACGGGCGGCGATTGTACTGAGAATGGTTCTCATCAACACCTTTGCGGCCGGCACGCGCCATGCGATGCGGGTGCTGCGGATGCCTTACCGGCCCGCTGCCCCATGCAGCGCCACCAGCGTGGGCACCACCCAGTGCGGCGCAGGCTGCGCCCCGTCGAAGCACTGGTCCTCGGACGGCACGGCGATGACGGTCATGCCGGCCTGCCGCGCCGCATGTGTTCCCGAGACGGAGTCCTCGAACACCAGGCAGCGCCCGGCCGGCACGCCCAGGCGTTGCGCCGCGAAGTGGTAGATGTCGGGCGCGGGCTTGCCGCGCACCACCTGCTCGGCCGAGACGATGGCGTCGAACGCCGGCCGCAGGCCCAGCGCATCCAGGGTGTGGTGGCACAAAGACAAAGGAGAGTTCGAGGCCAGCGCCACGCGCCAGCCCTGGGCGCGGCAGGCGCTCAGAGTTTCGCGCACGCCGGGCAGGGCCTGCCCATGCGCGCTGACCAGGGCCGCCACGCGCGCGACCACGCGGCTCTCCAGCTCGCGCTGGCTGGGCCCCTGCCAGGGCCGGTGGGCATACCAGTGCGCGGCCACCTGCGCCGTGGTCATGGGCGCCGTCACGCGGGACATCTCGGCCGTGATGTCGATGCCGACCTCGGCAAAGGACTCGCGTTCGGCACGCTTCCAGAAGGGCTCGGAGTCTATGAGCAGGCCGTCCATGTCGAAGATGGCGGCGCCGAATCCGGCCTGGCCAAGGCCTGCGAACGAGGGAGCGGCTTCAGGGATTTGCATGGCGCGCATGCTAGCGCAGGCGGCAAGTGAAAGCAGTTGCTGTTAGCCTGTGCCGGCTGGCGATGGATGCAGATGCATGCGATTGCCAGCCCTTCACAATTCTTAGCGAGCCCGCAATGACCAGCCCCCTGTACACCGCCTCCATTCCCGTCCTGCAGCAGATGCTGAAGGCCCTGTCCGACGTGCTCAAAAAGGCCGAGGAACACGCCGCGCAGAAGAACATCGATCCCGACGCCCTGCTGCAGGCCCGCCTGTTCCCCGACATGTTCCCGCTGGTGCGCCAGGTGCAGATTGCTGCGGACTTCGCCAAGGGCATCGCCTCGCGCCTGGCCGGCGCCGAGGTACCTTCGTGGCCCGACACGCAGACCAGCTTTGCCGACCTGCAGGCGCTGATCACCAAGGCGCTGGACCATGTGGGCTCATTCGCGCCCGAGCAGTTCGCGCAAAGCGAGTCCCGCGAGATCGTGCTGCGCCCCGGCACGCCCAAGGAGAAGAAGCTGAGCGCCAGCGCCTATCTGCTGCACTACGGCCTGCCGCAGTTCTTCTTCCATGTGACCACCGCCTATGCCCTGCTGCGCCACAACGGTGTCGAGGTCGGCAAGCGCGACTACATGGGCAGCTACTGAGCGTGCCGTGGCCGGTCTGGCCAGCGCTTCACTGCGCGGCCAGATCCCGGCCTCGCGTCTCCGGCAGGCACATGGCGAACATCACCACCATCACGTAGCCGGCCGTGGCGCAGATGCCGATGGCCGTGCCCAGCGACAGGCCCAGCCGGTCGCTGAACACGCCCACCAGCGCGGGGAAGGTGGCCCCGATGCCGCGGCCGAAGTTGTAGCAAAAGCCCTGGCCGGAGCCGCGCAGTTCGTTGGGGAACAGCTCGGCCAGGAAGGCTCCGGCGCCGCTGAAGATGCCCGACATGAAAAAACCCAGCGGAAAGCCCAGCACCAGCATCCAGGCATCGGTGATGGGCATCAGCGTATAGGCATAGGCCAGGCTGCCTGCGCCGATGGCGAACAGCGTGAAGGCCAGGCGCCGGCCCAGCCGGTCGGAAGCGTAGGCACCGCACAGGTAGCCTGCAAAGGCGCCAAAGATGAACATGAACTGGTAGCCGCCCGAGCCCAGCACCGTCAGGTGGCGCTCGTTCTTCAGGAAGGTGGGCAGCCACACGGCAATGGCGTAGTAGCCGCCCTGCATGCCCGTGAACATCAGGCTGGCCAGCACCGTGGTCTTGAGCATGCCGCCCTTGAAGATGTCCAGGAAGTGCCCGCTGCGCTCGCCCCGGCCCACGGCGGCGCGGGTCTTCAGGTAGACCTCGGGGTCCTTGACGGAACGGCGGATGAACAGGATCAGCAAGGCCGGCAGCAAACCCAGCAGGAACATGGCCCGCCATGAAATCTCGGGCGGCAGAAACGAGAACAGCGCCATGGACACCAGCACGGCCGCCCCCCAGCCTATGGCCCAGCTGCTTTGCACCAGCCCCACCGCCTTGCCACGGAAAGCCGGCCGTATGGTCTCGGCGATCAGCACCGAGCCCACGGCCCATTCGCCGCCAAAGCCCAGCCCCTGCAGCGTGCGGGCCAGCAGCAACTGGCCCGGCGTCTGCGCCAGGCCGCAGGCGAAGGTGAAAAGGGCGAACACGAGAATGGTCCACTGCAGCACGCGCACACGCCCGTAGCGGTCCGCCAGGATGCCGGCCATCCAGCCGCCGATGGCCGAGGCCACCAGGGTCGAGGTGCCGATCAGGCCGACCTCGGTCTTGCTCATGCCCCACAGCGACAGAAGGATCGGCGTGACCAGGGGCAGCGTGTAGTAGTCGAAGGAATCGACCGCGTAGCCGCCGAACGAGGCCGTCAGTGCACGTTTTTCCCGGGGTTCGAGCTGGCCCAGCCAGCTGCCCTGCGACTGTTCGCCAGCCAGGGGCTTGGCATTGTCAAGGCTTGTCATTTTTCAGTCTCCTTGCGCTTCGGTATGCAGAAGCGTCTTGCCTTCAATGGCATTGCATCGGTGATGAACCAGGCCTGGCCGGGCGGCCCTCATCCACCACCCGGACAGACCCCTGCAGGCGGCGTGTCAGGCCGCCGTTCCGTAGCCGCCGCCCCCCGGCGTGCAGACCTCGAACACATCGCCGGGCTGCATCTGCACGGCGCCGATATGCTCCAGCGCCTCGACCTGGCCATCGGCGCGCAGCACACGGTTGATGCCCGGCTGCCCCGGCTGGCCGCCCGCCATGCCGAAGGCCGGGTTCAGGCGTCCGTTGGACAGGATGCTGGCCGTCATGGCTTCCAGGAAACGCACGCGCCGCACACCGCCGCTGCCCCCCTGCCAGCGCCCGCTGCCGCCCGAGCCTTCGCGGATGGCATAGCTGTCCAGCATGACGGGGAAGCGGAACTCCAGCACCTCCGGATCTGTCAGGCGCGAATTGGTCATGTGCGTCTGGACGACGCTGGTGCCGTTGAACCCGCGCTCCACCCGGCCCTCGGCGTCCAGCACCGCGCCCGCGCCGCTGCCGCCGGCAATGGTTTCGTAGTACTGGTGGCGCGCATTCCCGAAGGTGAAGTTGTTCATGGTGGGCTGGCTGCCCGCCATCACGCCCAGCGCGCCGAACAGCGCATTGGTGATGCAGGTGGAGGTCTCCACATTGCCCGCCACCACCGAGGCCGGTGCATTGGGGTTGAGCATGCAGCCCTGGGGAATGATGACCTTCAAAGGCTTGAGGCAGCCCGCGTTGAGCGGGATGTCGTCGTCCACCAGCGTGCGGAACACGTACAGCACGGCCGCCATGCACACGGCGCGCGGCGCATTGAAGTTGTTGGTCTGCTGGGCGCTGGTGCCCGAGAAGTCGATGACCGCGCTGCGGCCCGCCGTATCCACGGTGACGGCCACGCGGATCTGCGCGCCGTTGTCCAGCGGCAGCGTGAACTGCCCGTTCCTGAGCCGCGTGATGACGCGGCGCACCGACTCCTCGGCGTTGTCCTGCACATGGCCCATATAGGCCTGCACCACGGGCAGGCCGAACTGGGCCACCATCTTGCGCAGCTCCTGCACGCCTTTTTCATTGGCCGCGATCTGGGCCTTCAGGTCGGCCAGGTTCTGGTGCGGGTTGCGGCTCGGGTACTCGCCGCTTTGCAGCAGCTCGACCATCTCCTGGCCGCGCAGCACGCCGCGATCGACCAGCTTGAAGTTGTCGATCTGCACGCCCTCTTCCTCGATGCGCGTGGAAAACGGCGGCATGGAACCGGGCGTGATGCCGCCCACGTCGGCATGGTGCCCCCGGCTGCCCACGTAGAAGGTGGGGGAGGCCTCGTCGGCCACGTACACGGGCGTGATGACCGTGATGTCGGGCAGGTGGGTGCCGCCCTGGTAGGGGTCGTTGAGCACATAGACATCGCCCTGGGCCATGCGCCCGGCGTTCTTGCGGATCACCGTCTGGATGCTCTCGCCCATGGAGCCCAGGTGCACGGGCATGTGCGGCGCATTGGCGATGAGGTGGCCCTCGGCGTCGAACAGCGCGCAGCTGAAGTCCAGCCGTTCCTTGATGTTCACCGAGTAGGCCGTGTTCTGCAGCTGCAGGCCCATCTGCTCGGCGATGTTCATGAACAGGTTGTTGAAGACCTCCAGCAGCACCGGGTCCACCGAGGTGCCGGCCGCGTACTCGACCTTGCGCGCGACCACGCGGTCCAGCACCAGATGGTCCAGCGCCGTGAGCCGCGCCAGCCAGCCGGGCTCGACCACCGTGGTGGCATTGCGCTCGGCGATGATGGCCGGGCCGGGGATGGCGTCGCCGGGCCGCAGGTCCTCGCGCACCACCAGGGCCGCGTCATGCCAGGCACCGTCGGAGTACATGCGCACGGTTTCGCGGCGCGGATGCTCGCGCGGCGGATGCTCCTGCAGCACCGGCTCGCTGGGCGCATCGCCCGCAATCACGGCTTCGACGGAAACGGCTTCCACCACCAGGCCCTTGCCCGCCATCAGGAAGGCGAACCGCTGGCGATAGGCCGACTCGAAGGCCGCCTGAATGTCGTCCAACCCGCCGAAGGGCACGGCCAGGGCGGAATCCGTGCCCTCATAGCGCACATGCACGTTGTAGCGCACCTGCACAGGACTGGCGCCGACCTGCTGGCGCTCAAGCTCGGCCTTGGCCGCGTCGCCCAGCGAATCCAGCGACTCCGCGATCAGCGGCAAGGCCGCCGCAGACAGCGCCACCTCCATCGCCTGTTCACGGATGACGGTCTGGTCCGCCAGGCCCATGCCGTAGGCGCTGAGCACGCCGGCCAGCGGATGCACGAACACACGGGTCATGCCCAGCGCATCAGCCACCAGGCAGGCATGCTGGCCGCCCGCGCCGCCAAAGCACTGCAGCGTGTAGCGCGTCACGTCATAGCCGCGCGCCACGCTGATCTTCTTGATGGCGTTGGCCATCTGCTGCACGGCGATGCGGATGAAGCCTTCGGCCACTTCCTCGGGCCTGCGCCCCGTCTGCACCGCCAGTTCATCGAAGCGCGCCCGCACGGCCTCGCCATCGAGCCGCTCGTTGGCGGCCGGGCCGAACACGCTGGGGAAGTAGCGGGGCTGGACCTTGCCCACCATCACGTTCGCATCGGTCACGGCCAGGGGCCCGCCACGGCGGTAGCTCACGGGGCCGGGGTTGGCGCCCGCGCTCTCCGGGCCCACGCGAAAGCGCGAGCCGTCATAGGCCAGTACCGAGCCGCCACCGGCGGCCACCGTGTGGATGCTCATCATCGGCGCGCGCATGCGCACACCGGCCACCTGGGTCTCGAACTCGCGCTCGAAGGCGCCAGCGTAGTGGCTGACATCGGTGGAGGTGCCGCCCATGTCGAAGCCGATGACCTTGTCGTGCCCGGCCAGCCCTGCCGTGCGGGCCATGCCCACGATGCCGCCGGCCGGCCCGCTCAGGATGGCATCCTTTCCCTGGAAGCTGCCCGCATCGGCCAACCCGCCGGAGGACTGCATGAAAAACAGCCGCACGCCCGGCATCTCGCCAGCCACCTGCTGTACATAGCGGCGCAAGATGGGCGAGAGGTAGGCATCGACCACCGTGGTGTCGCCCCGGCTCACGAACTTCATCAGGGGGCTGGTCTCGTGCGAGGTGCTGATCTGCGTGAATCCCGCCTGCCGCGCAATGCGCGCCGCAATCTGCTCGTGCCGCATGTAGCGGTAGCCATGCATGAAGACGATGGCCACGCTGCGCAGGCCCCGTGCATGGGCCTGCAGCAGCGCGGTGTGCAGGTGCAGCACGTCCAGTTCCTGCTGCACTTCCCCACGGGCATCCACGCGCTCAAGCGCCTCCACCACATCGCTGTACAGCAGCTCGGGCAGCTGGATATGCCGGTCGAACAGGCGCGGGCGGTTCTGGTAGGCAATGCGCAGCGCATCACGAAAGCCCCGCGTGGTCACCAGCAGCGTGGGCTCGCCCTTGCGCTCCAGCAGCGCATTGGTGGCCACCGTGGTGCCCATCTTCACGCACTCCACAAGGTCCGGCGTGACCGGCTCGCCGGGCTTGAGGCCCAGCAGGTGGCGGATGCCGGCCACGGCCGCGTCGCGGTACTGCTCGGGGTTTTCCGACAGCAGCTTGTGCGTGGCCAGGCTGCCATCGGGCCGCTTGCCCACGATGTCGGTGAAAGTGCCGCCGCGGTCTATCCAGAATTGCCAGCGCCTGTCATGGGAAGTGGAGCGTTCTTGCATGGTGTCGGAACCCGTTTGTCTCGAAGTTGAAGTCAGGAAAACCGTGGCCTGGAGCACGGCCCTCCGCCGGTGCCCACCACTGGCGTCCAATCTAAAAGTGCCCCTGGACCGCGTCCATCGAGAAGTTTTCGCCCCCTCTGTTCACGAAAACTGAACAGGAGCGGCCCCTTGCCGGCCGGCAACGCAAAGAAAAAGGCCCGCCGAAGCGGGCCCCGTGCCAGGCAGGCAGGCCGTCAGAACGCGGCCAGATGGCTGTTGCGCAACTCCGTCACCAGCATGTGGCCCGGCTCGTGCGTGATGGCGAATGGCAGGGCCGCCGAGCGTATGGCCTGCTGGGGCGTCACGCCGCAGGCCCAGAACACGGGGATCTCCCCGGGTTTGAGCGCCATGGGCTCGCCGAAGTCCGGCCGCTCGATATCGGCAATGCCTATCTGCGCGGGGTCGCCCAGGTGCACGGGCGCCCCATGCACGCTGGGAAAGCGCGAAGTCACCTGGATCGCACGGATGGCCTGGGCGGCCGTCATGGGCCGCATGCTGACCACCATCCGGCCACCGAACCGGCCCGCCTGGCCGTTGGCAATGTCGGTGATGAACATGGGAGCGCCCCGGCCCTCGTCGATATGGCGCACGGGCACGCCGGCATCGCGCAGCGCGTCCTCGAAGGAATAGGAGCAGCCGATGACGAAGCCCACCAGGTCGTCGCGCCACAGGCCCGTGAGGTCATTCACCTGCTCGGCCCTGTGACCATCGCGAAACACCCAGTACGAGGGCAGATCGGTCTTCAGATCGATATCGCCGAGCTCGGGCACGCGGCTGCTGCCGGGCTCGGTCACGCCGATCAGCGGGCAGGACTTGGGATTCAGCCGGGCAAAGCGCAGGAACTCCTCGCTGCACTCGCGCGGCAGTATCGCCAGGTTGCCCTGGGTGTAGCCGGGGCACTGCCCGGCCGTCTGCCCGCGAAAGCGTCCGGCGCGCACCTCCTGGCGGAATTCGGTCGGATGGGTCCAATGCGTCATGGGGGAGCCTCTATTGAATGGAGATGCCCCCCAATGTAAAAAGCAGCAGGCCACCGGTCCATTCAGGAATTGTGCGCAGCCTCCCCCAGGAAAACTGAACAGCCACTGCAGCCCGCGCAGCCCCCCCATGAACATCCGTTTTCTTGAAACCTTTGTGCTGCTGGCACGCATCGGCAGCGTGCGCCGCGTGGCCGAACTGGTGCATGCCAGCCCCGGCGCCGTCTCCATGCGCATACGCGGGCTGGAGTCGGACCTGGGCGTGACCCTGTTCCACTGGGACCGCAAGACGCTGCAGATCACCGATGCCGGCGCCCGCTTGCTGCGGCATGCGGAAGCCGTCATCGAAGCCACACGCACCCTGGAGCGTGCCGCCAGGTCCGACGACGCCATCGGCTGCCGCCTGCGGGTCGGTGTGCTGGAGACGGCGGTACACACCTTCCTGCCCGAATTCGTCAAGGCGATGGGTGCCAGCCTGCCGCACATCGAGCTGGACCTGACCGTCGATCTGAGCACCCACCTGTCGGAGCAGATGATGCGGCGCGACCTGGACCTGATCGTGCGCACCGGCAGCGGGGTGGACCCCCAGTTCGCCGTGGTCGAGAACCTGCTGGAAGTGCCCGTGCACTGGATTGCCAGGCGGGGCCTGGTGCCCAGGAAGGATGGACTGCACAAGGCGCTGGGCAAGCAATTGCTGACCCAGATGCGCGGCACCGGCCCCTACGAGCAGGCCGTGGCCATGGCACAGCAGCTGGCCGTGCAAAGCGGCATGGTCTCCAGCGATCTGCGCATCTCGGGATCGCCCTCGCTGGCGGCCCTGGTCTCGCTGGTGCGCGAGGGCCTGGGCGTCGCCATCATGCACGGCATGCTGGTGGCGCCGCAGCTCGAAAGCGGGGAGCTGGTGGAGCTGGAACTGCCCACGCCGCCCTCCTTTCGCATCACCACCTGGTACCCCAAGAGCCCGTCGCCCGGCGTCACCGACACCGCACAAGTGCTGCGCCGCGTCTGCAAGAGCTACTGCAAGCGGGTCAGCCCGCATCTGGCGCGGTACATCGGCTAGGGCGCGGATGCCGGTGGCGGCTCCTGCCCGTGCAGCAGCGCCAGAAAGCTGGCGGCCGCCTGGCTCAGCGGCCGGTCGCGGCGCACCAGGCTGCCGTAGGCCTGCAGGTTGCGGCGCATGCGATAGGGCAGGATGCGGACCATACCGTGCGCGGCGCTGTCCCGGGCCACGGCCTGCGGAATCACGGCGATCAGGTCGGAGTTGCGCACCAGGTTCATGGTGGTGAGGATGGAGCCCGTCTCGATCAGGCCGCGCGGCAGCGGCAGGCCATGGGCCTGGAATTCCTGGTCGATCAGTGCGCGCATGGGACTGCCGGGCGGCTGCAGCACCCAGCCATGGGCCTGCAGCTGCGCAAAGCCCAGGCTGCGGGCACGCGCCAGCGGATGGCTGCAGCCCACGATGATGGACAGGGCCTCGTCATCAATCGTGCGGAACAGATGGGCGGGATCGGCCTGCCCGGTCTGCCGGCCCACCACCACCTCCAGCACGCCGTCCTGCAACTGCGCCAGCAGCCGGTCGCTGGTGTCCACGGCCACCTCGATGGACAGCAGCGGCCACTGGCGCTTGAGCGCCAGCAGCGCCTGTGTCAGCCGCCCCGGCGAGGCCGCCATGATGCTGCCCACGGCCAGCCGCCCCGCGCTGCCTTCGCGCAGTTCCTGCAGCTCGCGGTTCAGCGCCTCCATGCCGCCGCGCAGGTGGCGGAAGTAGCCCGTCACGCGCTCGCCGGCGGCATTCAGTTGCAGACCGCGCCCCACGCGGTCGAACAGGGGCAGGCCCAGCGCGCTTTCCAGCTCATGCAGCATCTTGGTGGCGGCCGGCTGGCTCAGTCCCAGCTCGGCTGCGGCGCCGCGCAGCGTGCCCTTCTGGTCGATGGCCAGCATCAGCGCCACCTGCCGCATGCGCAGGCGGTTGAGCAGTTGCGGCGTGCTGTCCCTGCGGTCGATGGAGCCCATAGCAATATCCCGCGAATTGATTACCCAAGGTTATTGATTCATCAGCAACTTTCAGTTTACGGCAATCAATCATCTGCCTAGCATGGGTCCACAACAAAAGCACCGGAGACAAGACATGCAACGCCGCCCCCTGCTGCTGGCCGCAGCTGCCCTGCTGCCCGCCATCGCCCTGGCCCAAACTCCGCCGGACTGGCCCACGCGGCCCGTGCGCATGCTTGTGGGCTCGGCCCCGGGCGGCGGCACGGATGCCATGGCACGCGCCGTTGCCGACCGGCTGGCGCCGCTGCTGCGCCAGCCGGTGATCGTGGAAAACCGCCCCGGCGTCTCCAACACCCTGGCCGTGGACATGACGGCCAAGTCCACGGACGGGCACACCATGGTGATGGGCGTGGTCACGGCCCATGCCATTGCCCCGCACCTGCTCAAGCTGGGCTACGACAGCAACCGCGACCTGGTGCCCGTGGCCTATGTGGGCGCAGTGCCCAATGTGCTGGTGGTGGGCAACAACCTGCCCGCGAACTCGGTGCAGGAACTGGTCGCCCTGGCCCGCAAGGAGCCCGGCAGGATCAACTTCGCCAGCAGCGGCACGGGCAGCACCCAGCACATCGCGGCCGAGATGTTCAAGGACGCGGCCGGCCTGCCCGGCGTGGAGATAGGCGCCTGGTACGGCATCTACATGCCAGCGGCCACACCCCGCGCCGTGCAGGCCCGGGTGCACGACGAGGTCAACAAGGTGCTGGCCATGCCCGAGACGCGCACGCGCCTGGAGGCCGTGGGCGCCGAACTGCAGCCCATGGGCCAGGCCGAGTTCATCGCCTTGCACAACGCCGAGTACCAGCGCTTTGGCGAAATCATCCGCAAGAACCACATCAAGATCGACTGAGCCGCACATGCCCGCATCCGAACTTCCCGTCGTCGCCCTGACCCTGGGCGATCCCGCCGGCATTGGCGCCGAACTGATCGCACGCCTGCTGGCGCGGCCCGAGGCCATGCAAAAGGCCAACATCGTGCTGGCCGGCGACCCCTGGCTGTGGCAGCAGGGCCAGCGCATCGCGGGCCTGCAGGTGGCCACCGCGCCCATCGCCAGCATGGCCCATGCACGGGGCCGCACCGATACCGCCCTGCCCGCCTTCCTGGCCCTGGACACGGTGGCCCCCGATGCCGTGCACCAGGGCCGTGCCGAAGCCGCAGGCGGGCGCTCGGTGCTGCAGGTGCTGGACCGGTGCATGGACGCGGCCCAGGCCGGCCAGATCGACGCCATCTGCTTTGCGCCGCTCAACAAGCAGGCCATGAAGCTGGGCGGCCTGCGCCATGAGGACGAGCTGCACCACTTTGCCGAGCACCTGGGTGTGACTGGCTATTTCTGCGAATTCAATACGCTGGGCGATCTGTGGACCTCGCGCATTTCTTCGCATGTGCCGCTCAGGGACGTGGCCGGCTATCTGAGCCAGGAGCGCATCGCGCAGGCGGCCGAGCTGATCTACCGCGCGCTGCTGGCCAGCGGCATGGCGGCCCCCAAGGTGGCGGTGGCGGGCTTCAACCCGCACAACGGCGATGGCGGCACCTGCGGCCGTGAAGAGATCGACATCATCGCGCCTGCCGTGCGCGCGCTGCAGGCCCGCGACTGGCCCACGCCCGATCCGTTCCACGGTCCCTTT
>NZ_BCZP01000033.1 GCF_001598795.1 Delftia acidovorans NBRC 14950
CCCAAGAAACCCCGTAGCCCAAAGCTACGGGGTTTTTTGCATTGGGATGCAGGAAACGGGGGAACAGGCTGAACAGCCAAAACGGACATCCCAAAAAAGAGAGCGCTGACGCGCTCTCTTTTTTCATTTTGAATGCGCAATGCTTCAGAGCGGCAGGCATTCACCCTGTACAAAGACCTTGAGTTCGCCCGACTGGATCGAGGTCCAGGTTTCATTCTTGGTCAACGGCGCTGTGACGATGATGGCCACACGGTCCTGTGGTGTGGTCTCTCGGGCGAAGTCCACGGTAAGGTCCTCATCCGACAGATGGGCCTGGGCAAAGGGGTGGCGTCGTTCGATGTAGCACAGGTGTGTGGTGGCATGGGCCCACAGCGCTTCGCCGTTGGACAGCAGGAAGTTGAAGGTGCCGTGTGGCGAGATGCGCCTGGCCAGTTCGCGCAGCGTATGCGTGAGTTCCTGCACACTGGGCAGGCCGGCATGGGACTTCCAGAGCTCCTGAAGAATCCAGCAGAAGGCCTGCTCGCTGTCGGTGTTGCCTACCGGATGGAAGTGGGCATGCAGTTTGGGAGCGAAGCCCTTGAGATCTCCGTTGTGGGCAAAGACCCAGTTGCGGCCCCACAGTTCACGCACGAAGGGGTGGCAGTTCTGCAGGCTTACCGCGCCCTGCGTGGCCTTGCGGATGTGGGCGATGACGTTGCGGCTCTTGATCGGGTACTCGCGTATCAGCTTGGCGATGGGCGAGTCGATGGCGCGCTCATAGCCGACGAAGTGGCGCAGGCCCTTGTCCTCGAAGAAGGCGATGCCCCAGCCGTCCGTATGGTCGCCGGTATTGCCCGCCCGCTGGGTGAACCCCGAGAAGCTGAAGCGCACGTCGGTGGGCGTGTTGCAGTTCATTCCAAGCAGCTGGCACATGGCGGTATCGTTGTTTGCGTAGTTCAAGCCATAGCCTAACGCCTGGCGCGGCAGCTGCAAGCACAATGCGGGGCAACGGCAAAAAAACGGAACACACCCATGCCCATCCTCTGTCTGCATACGGCGCACAGCAACGCCGTGATCTTCGAGCAGGCGGCTGCCGAACTGGGCTGGCCGGCCCACTCAATCGTTCATCAGGTGCATGAGGAACTGCTGTTGGAGGCGGAGGCTGCAGGTGGCATGAATGCGTCGCTTCGGCAGAAAACGGCAGGGCAGCTCGATGCGCTGGCAGACCATGCCGACATCGATGCCGTGCTGCTGACCTGCTCGACCCTGGGTCCGGCCGTGGCGGATTGCCGCAGTGGCAAGGTCTGGCGTGCCGATGGCATGCTGGCGCGCAAGGTGGCCGCTGCCTTGCAAAGTGACCCCGGATCGCGCATTGCACTGCTGTGCGCCGCTCCCACAACGTACGAAGCCACGCGCAGTCTGTTCATGGGAGAACTGCAGCAAGGCAACGCAGATCAACGCATGCAGCTGCAGTGTGTTGAAGGGGCCTGGGCTCTTTTTCGCAGTGGTGATGTCGCCGGCTATGTGGCGTGCATGGCCGAGGCGGCTGTTCAGGCCCATGCCGCGGGTGCCACCCAGGTGGCCCTGACGCAGGTGTCCATGGATGGCGTTGCCAGGCACTGGAAGCCAGATACCTCCATGCCTGTGCCCTGGACGGTGGCTGGGAGTGCACTGCAGGCACTCATGGAAATACGGGATTAAAGACCAGGTTTCATGAAAAAAGGCAGCCAAAGCTGCCTTTTGCATGCATTGAGCGAAAGATCCTCAGCTGCGTTCGGACCAGAGCTTGCCGCCCGTGGCCCAGTTTTCGCGCTTGATGTCGGTGATCAGGATGTCCACCGATTCGGGCGAGCCACCGAGGACTTCGACCGAGACGCGCGTGATCTCTTCGACCAGCTTGCGCTTTTGTTCGACGGTGCGGCCTTCCATCATTTCGACGTGGTACGTGGGCATGTCAATCTCCTCAGGGATCAAGTTCTAGGGGGGTTGGGTCGGCGACATCATATCGGCCGACGCGGGCGGTCGAGGCTTGTCAGTGCCAAGCGCGCAGGCGGGGCACAGGCAGGCCTTGTTGCGCATGGGCTCCGGAATGCGGGCCAGTGCATCGGGTGCCACCGGGGTGTCCATGCACCAGCAGTTCAGCGGATCAACGCCCGCAAGAATGGCGCATTGATTGCTGCGGCCGCACAGCGGACACAGGCTGGCATCGGGGGGAGGGGCACTCATCGTGGTTCTGAGTGTAGATCCATGAAAAAAGCACCTCAGGCAAGCCTGGGTGCTTTTTCAAGCGCCGGGCGCCGCCCGCGTCAGGCGGCGGCCTTGACCTTCAGGCGCCAGGCATGCAGCAGGGGCTCGGTGTAGCCACTGGGTTGCTCCTTGCCCTTGAAAACCAGGTCACAGGCGGCCTGGTAGGCCATCGAGGTGTCGAAGTGGCCGGCCATGGGCTTGTACAGCGCATCGCCCGCGTTCTGCTGGTCGACCACGGCGGCCATGCGCTCGAAGGTCTCGCGGACCTGGGCCTCGGTCACGATGCCGTGCTGCAGCCAGTTGGCGATGTGCTGGCTGGAGATGCGCAGCGTGGCGCGGTCTTCCATCAGGCCCACGTTGTGGATGTCGGGCACCTTGGAGCAGCCCACGCCCTGGTCCACCCAGCGCACCACATAGCCGAGGATGCCCTGGACGTTGTTGTCCAGCTCCTGCTGCTTTTCAGCCGCGCTCCACTTGTCTTCCTTGACCACGGGCACCTGCAGCAGGTCGGCCAGGATGGTGGCGCGCTCGGCGTCGGCATTGGTCTGCTCCAGCTGCTTTTGCACTTCGGCCACGTTGACCTGGTGGTAGTGCAGGGCGTGCAGCGTGGCGGCCGTGGGCGAGGGCACCCAGGCGGTATTGGCGCCGGCCTTGGGGTGGCCGATCTTTTGCTCCAGCATGGCCTTCATCAGGTCGGGCATGGCCCACATGCCCTTGCCGATCTGCGCCTTGCCGCGCAGGCCCAGGCCCAGGCCCACGAGCACGTTGCTGCGCTCATAGGCGGCCAGCCAGGCGCTGCCCTTCATGTCGGCCTTGCGGACCATGGGGCCGGCATACATGGCGGTGTGCATTTCGTCGCCCGTGCGGTCCAGGAAGCCGGTGTTGATGAAGGCCACGCGCGATGCGGCAGCGGCGATGCAGGCCTTGAGGTTGACGCTGGTGCGGCGCTCCTCGTCCATGATGCCCAGCTTGACGGTGTTCTCGGGCAGGCCCAGCACCTTTTCCACGCGGCCGAACAGCTCGCTGGCGAAGGCGGCTTCCGCGGGGCCGTGCATCTTGGGCTTGACGATGTAGACGCTGCCCGTGCGCGAGTTGCGGATGCCGTTGGCGCCCAGACCCTTGATGTCGTGGACGGCGATGGCCGTGGTGACCATGGCGTCCAGGATGCCCTCGGGGATTTCCTTGCCGTTGTCCCAGAGGATGGCCGGGTTGGTCATCAGGTGACCGACATTGCGCACGAACATCAGCGAACGGCCATGCAGCTTGACGGGCTTGCCATCGGCGCCCGTGTACTCGCGGTCGGCGTTCAGTCCGCGCGTCATGCTCTTGCCGCCCTTGTCGAAGGTTTCGGTCAGCGTGCCCTTGAGGATGCCCAGCCAGTTGGCATAGCCCACCACCTTGTCTTCGGCATCCACGGCGGCCACGGAGTCTTCCAGGTCCAAGATGGTGGACAGGGCGGCTTCGACCACCACGTCGGCCACGCCGGCGGCATCGGTCTGGCCGATGGCCGTGGTCTTGTCGATGCGGATGTCGATGTGCAGGCCGTTGTTGAGCAGCAGCACGGAAGAGGGCGCCGCGGCATCGCCTTGGTAGCCGACGAACTGGGCGGTGTTCTTCAGGCCCGTGGTGCCGCCGCTCTTGAGTGCGACGACCAGCTGGCCAGCTTCCACGCGATAGCCGGCGGCATCCTTGTGCGAGCCCGAGGCCAGCGGGGCTGCCTGGTCCAGGAAATCACGTGCGAAGGCGATCACCTTGGCGCCGCGCACGGGGTTGTAGCCCTTGCCCTTTTCCGCGCCACCGTCTTCGCCGATGGCGTCCGTGCCGTACAGCGCGTCATACAACGAACCCCAGCGCGCGTTGGCGGCGTTCAGCGCATAGCGGGCGTTGAGAATGGGCACGACCAGCTGGGGACCGGCCTGGATGGCCAGTTCCGCATCCACATTGGTGGTGGTGGCCTTGGCATCCTTGGGCTGCTCGACCAGATAGCCGATCTGCGTCAGGAACTGCTGGTAGCCGGCCATGTCGGTGATGGGGCCGGGATGGGCCTTGTGCCAGGTGTCCAGCTCGGTCTGCAGGCGGTCACGCTCGGCCAGCAGGGCGGCATTGCGAGGAGCCAGATCGTTGACGATCGCGTCGAAGCCTTTCCAGAACGCCTCGGGAGCGACACCGGTGCCCGGGAGCACTTGTTCATTGATGAAACGGTGCAGCTCTGTAGCGACCTGCAGGCTGTGGGCTTGGGTGCGATCGGTCATGGTGGGAACCCCGGGTTGGATGGATGGAAAGGCTTGGCAGACCCTTTTCGGGCCTGACTATAAGGAATACTTTATTAGATTTATTTGCGTACATAAATAGACCATAAATCTTAAAACTCGTGACTTTTACGCAAAAATGTGGGAAGGTTATGCGCGCGCCAAAACCGGCCGGCTTTGGCGCGCAGCCCTATGCATGGTGCACATGGAGGACAGCCAGTGCCCACTATGCAAAAAGGCGAGTCACAGGAGACGGGTGTGCGGTCGCATGCCCCACAAGAACACGGAAAAGAAACGGACAGCGGTCATGGACAAGCTCAAGGCATTCGAGTCATTCGTATCGGTGGCAACGCGCGGCAGCCTCACGGCAGCGGCCAAGGCGGAAGGCGTGGCACCGGCCATCATGGGGCGGCGCCTCGATGCCCTGGAAGAGCACCTGGGCGTCAAGCTCATGGTGCGCACCACGCGGCGCATCTCCCTCACGCATGAGGGCAGCGCCTTTCTTGAGGATTGCCAGCGCCTGCTGTCCGATGTGTCCAACGCCGAGGCCAGTGTCAGCGCGGGCGGGGTCAAGGCCACGGGCCACCTGCGCATCACGGCGCCGGCGGGCTTTGGCAGGCGGCACGTGGCGCCCCTGGTGCCGCTCTTTCGGGATCTGCACCCGGATGTGACGATTTCCCTGAACCTCAGCGACCGCGTGGTCGATCTGGCCGGCGAAGGCTTTGACTGTGCGGTGCGCGTGGGCGATCTGCCCGACTCGGCCCTGGTCAGTGTGCGCATTGCCGACAACCGGCGCCAGTGCGTCGCCACGCCTGCCTATCTGGAGCGCCGAGGCACGCCGCGCCACCCCAGCGAGTTGACCCAGCACGACTGCCTGACGCTGTCCAGCGACGCCTCGCAGACGCGTGGCTGGGCCTTCCGCATCCCCCATCCCGACAGCGGCACCAGCGAGGTCGTGCACTTCAAGCCGGGCGGTCCGCTGGACTGCTCCGACGGCCAGGTACTGCACGACTGGTGCCTGGGCGGCTGGGGCATCGCCTGGCGCAGCACCTGGGAGGTCGAGGCCGAGATCACCTCGGGCCGCCTGGTGGCTGTGCTCGAAACATTCGCGGCACCGCCCAATGGCATTTTTGTCGTCTTTCCCCAGCGCAAGCACATGCCGCTGCGTGTGCGGCTGTGGATCGACTATCTCAAGCACCACTACGAGCAGCCGGATTTCTGGCGGCGTACCCACGCGGCCTGAGCGGGCCGCCCAGCAAGGAGGAATAAGCATGGCAGTGTCGATCGCGACGAAAGCGGTATCCGCAACGCAGGGCGCGGCCCCAGGACGGCGGCGCTGGATGCGCATGGCGCTGGGAGCCGCCTGCCTGGGCATGTTGGCAGGCTGCGCCGTCCAGGGTCCGGGGCAGGGCCGGCCGGACGGGATGCGGCAGGGCGCGGTGCCTGCCGGCATCGTGAGCGTGACCTTTGACGATCCCTCGCGGTTCGACGCCGGGCGCAACGGACCCCAAGAGTCCGAGAAGGCGCGCCGCGCCTGGGTCGATGCGCTGGCCCAGTTCCTGGCCGAGCGTGCCGCGCCCAGGCTGCCCCAGGGCCAGCGGCTTGAAGTTCACCTCACCGATGTGCAGCGCGCAGGCGGCTTCGAGCCCTGGCGCGGGCCCCAGGCTGCCGATGTGCGCATCGTGCGCGACATCTACCCACCGCGCATCGACCTGCGCTTCAAGCTGCTGGGAGCCGATGGAAAGCTGTTGCGAGAAGGCAGCCGCCAGCTGCGCGACGCCAGCTTCATGATGCGCCCGGACCTGTATCCCAACGATCCCCTGCGCTACGAAAAGACGCTGCTGGACGACTGGGTGCGCGCGGAACTGGGGCGCTGACCGGACCGCAGTGGTCTACCGATTGCCTCGGACATCACGATGGCAGTCCCCGTTTCTGGCGTAATGGACGCTTGGCCCAAGAGGCCCAATTTCTATACGGATTCCCCATGACGATAGAAGCCATCCTGGCCAGCCTCCACCTGCTGGCCATCCTCACCTTCGTGGTGTTCCTGTCCAGCCAGGCGGCGCTGTGCCGCAGCGAGTGGATGAGCGCCGCCGTGGTGCAGCGTCTGGCGCGGCTGGACATGATCTATGGCCTTGCCGTGGTCTTCCTGGTGCTGACCGGCATCGCCCGTCTGGTGTGGGGCGTCAAGGGCATGTCCTGGTACGTCTCGCAGCCACTGTTTCATCTAAAGATGACTTTGTTTGTCGTCGGTGCGCTGCTGTCGATCAAGCCCACGCTGGCCTTCCGGCGCTGGCGCCGCGCGCTGGATGCCGGCCAGGGTCTGCCCCAGCCGGCCGAGGTCGCCAGCACGCGCCGCTGGGTGATGTGGCAGGCCCATGTGGTGCCCGTGATCGCCGTCGTCGCGGTGTTCTGGGCGCGGGGCATGTAGGCTCCGTTGTCCTGTCCGGCGGCATGGGGTGGGCCTGCCACGTAGAATCCGCCGATGCTCTCCGTCAAACAGGAACTGCTCGCGGCTCTGGCCGGCGAGCTTGAAACTTTGTCGCCCGGCGCCGGTGCCCGTGCCGCTTTTGAATCCCCCAAGGTGGCTGCGCATGGCGATTTCGCCTGCACCGCCGCCATGCAGCTGGCCAAGCCGCTCAAGCTCAACCCGCGTGCGCTGGGCGAGCAGCTCAAGGCTGCGCTGGAGGCCACGCCGTCCTTCCAGCGTTGGGTCGATGCCATCGAGATCGCCGGCCCCGGCTTTCTGAACATCCGCCTCAAGCCCGCCGCCAAGCAGCAAATCATCCGCGAAGTGCTGGAGCAGGCCGAGAAGTTCGGCTGGCTGGCCGACCGTGGCGCAAAGATGCTGGTCGAGTTCGTCTCCGCCAACCCCACCGGCCCGCTGCACGTAGGCCATGGCCGCCAGGCCGCGCTGGGCGATGCCATCTGCAACCTCTATGCCACCCAGGGCTGGGGCGTGCACCGCGAGTTCTACTACAACGACGCGGGCGTGCAGATCGACACGCTGACCAAGAGCACGCAGCTGCGTGCCAAGGGCTTCAAGCCCGGTGACGAATGCTGGCCCATCGATCCCGAGAATCCGGCAAGCAAGGCCTTCTACAACGGCTCCTACATCCAGGACATCGCCGACGACTTCCTGGCCTGCAAGACCGTCAAGGCCGATGACCGCGAATTCACGGCCAACGGCGATGTCGAGGACTACGACAACATCCGCCAGTTCGCCGTCGCCTATCTGCGCAACGAGCAGGACAAGGACCTGCAGGCCTTCAACCTGCACTTTGACGAGTACTACCTCGAATCCAGCCTCTACACCAACGGCTATGTCGAGGACGCGGTGCAGCGCCTGATCGCGGGCGGACATACCTACGAACTCGACGGCGCGCTCTGGCTCAAGTCCACCGACTACGGTGACGACAAGGACCGCGTGATGCGCAAGCAGGACGGCAACTACACGTACTTCGTGCCCGATGTCGCCTACCACATCCAGAAATTCAAGCGCGGCTACTCCAAGGTCGTCAACATCCAGGGCACGGACCACCACGGCACCATCGCGCGCGTGCGCGCTGGCCTGCAGGCCGCCGACGTGGGCATCCCTGCCGGCTATCCCGACTATGTGCTGCACACCATGGTGCGCGTGGTGCGCGGCGGCGAGGAAGTCAAGATCAGCAAGCGCGCCGGCTCCTACGTCACGCTGCGCGACCTGATCGAATGGACCAGCAAGGATGCGGTGCGTTTCTTCCTGCTGTCCCGCAAGCCCGACACTGAGTACACCTTCGACGTGGACCTGGCCGTGGCCCAGAACAACGACAACCCCGTGTACTACGTGCAGTACGCCCATGCGCGCATCTGCTCGGTGCTGGCCGCCTGGGGGGGTGACGCGGCCACGCTCAAGGACGTGGACCTGTCGGCGCTGGAAGGCCCGCAGGCCCAGGCGCTGATGCTGCAGCTGGCCAAGTACCCGGCCATGCTGACCTCGGCCGCAGAAGGCAATGCGCCGCACGACGTGACGTTCTACCTGCGCGAACTGGCCTCGCTGTACCACAGCTACTACGACGCGGAACGCATCCTGGTGGACGACGAAAAGGTCAAGCTCGCCCGCCTGGCGCTGATCTCGGCCACGCGCCAGGTATTGCACAATGGCCTGGCAGTGCTGGGCGTCTCGGCCCCGCAACGCATGTAACTTCGAGCGACAAGCGATCTATGAAGACACAGCAACGTGGGGGCACCGTCATCGGTCTCATCATCGGCATGATCGTCGGGCTGGCAGCAGCCCTGGCCGTCGCCGTCTATGTGACCAAGGTGCCCGTGCCCTTTCTCTCCAAGGGCGGCAAGACGGCCGACCAGGACGCGGCCGAGGCCCAGCGCAACAAGAACTGGGACCCCAACGCGCCGCTGCAGGGCAAGAACCCGGCGCCGCCACCACCGGCCGCCGTCACGCCCAGCCTCCCCGGCAGCACCGCACCAACCGCCCCCACCCCGCCCGCCGTGGCCGGAGGCGTGACTCCACCACCCGCGCCCGTGGACCCGGCCAAGCCGCCCGCCAAGCCCGAAACCAAGGCCGATGGCAAGAGCTCGGCCGATCCGCTGGGTGACCTGGTCAAGTCGCGCTCCGCCGCCGCCGAGAAGGCGGAAAAGGCAGAAAAGGCCGACGCCGCCTTCAACTACTTCGTGCAGGCCGGTGCCTTCCGCAGCCAGGGCGATGCCGACGCGCAGCGCGCCAAGCTGGCCATGCTGGGTTGGGAGGCGCGCGTGAGCGAGCGCGAGCAAAACGGCATCACCATCTTCCGCGTGCGTGTGGGTCCGTTCACCAAGCGCGACGATGCCGAGCAGCTCAAGCAAAAGCTCGATGGCGCCGGGGTCGAGTCCACGCTGGTGCGCGCCGCACGCTGAAAGCGCGTTGCAACAAGAGCGCTGAACTTTTGGCGGGCCCCTGCCTCCTAACCTGCAGCATTGAACGAGGAGTTTGTTTTGATGAATCGCCGCGACTTTTCCCTGGCTGCCTCGGCAGCCGCTGCCAGCGCACTGACGCTGGGCACTTCCGCCGCCCAGGCCCAGGCCGCAGCGCCCAAGGAGGGCAAGGACTACATCAAGCTGGCCAAGCCCGCACCCACCAGCGCCGGCGCCGGCAAGGTCGAGGTGGTCGAGTTCTTCTGGTACAGCTGCCCGCACTGCAATGCGTTCGAGCCCACCTTTGCCGCCTGGAAGAACCAGGCCCCGGCCGACGTGGTCGTGCACCGCGTGCCCGTGGCCTTCAACGCCAGCTTCGTGCCCCAGCAAAAGCTCTACTACGCCTTCGAAGGCATGAACCTGCTGGACACCATGCATGCGCGCGCCTTCCACGCCATCCATGTGGAACGCAACCGCCTGGCCAAGGACGACGAGATCTTCGCCTGGGTCGGCAAGCAGGGCGTGGACGTGGCCAAGTTCAAGGAGGTCTACAACTCCTTCAGCGTCTCCAACCAGGTTCGCAAGGCCACCCAGCTGCAGCAGGACTATGACGTGGAAGGCGTGCCGGCCATGGGCGTGGCGGGCCGTTACTACACCGACGGCACCAAGGCCGGCAACATGACCAATGTGCTGCGCGTGGTCGATCAGCTGATCGCCACCAGCCGCAAGGGCTGAGGCCCGGGCCTCGGCCCAGCCAAGCCGCGACAGGCCCGCCATTGCGCGGGCCTGTCGCTTTTGGAAACCTCTTTTTGTGCCTTTGTGTCAGCGCTTTCCGTGCGCGTTGAAAGACGCCAGGAACGGTTGCGCGCGACACCCCCTACAATGGATGCAAGAAGCGTGCCCTCCATGAAACAACGACTTTCCTCCCTCCTGCTCGCCGCCGCCCTGGCGGCTTTCGCCGGTATGGCCCAGGCCGAAAAGGCCGACAGCACCAAGCCCATGAACATCGAGGCTGATGCGCTGCGCCATGACGAACTCAAGCAGACCAGCGTCTTCACTGGCAACGTGGTGATGACCAAGGGCACCATCGTGCTGCGCGGCGCCCAGCTCGATGTGCGGCAAGACCCTGAAGGCTTTCAGTACGGCGTGGTGACGGCCGAGGCGGGCAAGCGTGCCTTCTTCCGCCAAAAGCGCGATACCGTGCCGGGCCAGCCCGAGGAATTCGTGGAAGGCGAGGGCGAGGTCATCGAATACGACGGCAAGGCCGACCTCGTGAAGTTCATCCGCCGCGGCGAACTGCGCCGCTATCGCGGCGGCCAGCTCAGCGACGAGATCACCGGCTCCATCATCGTCTACAACAACCTCACCGACGTGTTCACCGTTGACGGGCAAAAGACCAGCGGTGGCCAGCCCAGCTCCACGGCCGGCCAGGGCGGACGCGTGCGCGCCGTGCTGGCACCCAAGGAAGGCACGCCGGGCTCGCAGCCGCGCGCCCCCGCAGCGGGCACGCCGGGCACGTCCCTGCAGCCCAGCAACAGCCTGGACAGCCTCGGCGGTACCAAGCGATGAGCGGGCAAGCCGCAGCCCCGGCTGCCACTGCACGCGCCGACCAGGGCAGCAGCCTGCAGGCACGCCATCTGGCCAAGTCCTACGGCAGCCGCAAGGTGGTCAAGGACGTGTCGCTTTCCGTGAAAAAGGGCGAGGTCGTGGGCCTGCTGGGCCCCAACGGCGCGGGCAAGACCACCTCGTTCTACATGATCGTGGGCCTGGTGCGCAGCGACGGCGGCGACATCTTCATCGACGGCCAGGCCGTGGGCAATATGCCCATCCACCAGCGCTCGCGCCTGGGCCTATCCTACCTGCCGCAAGAGGCATCGATCTTCCGCAAGCTCAGCGTCGAGGACAACGTGCGCGCCGTGCTGGAGCTGCAAAGGGACGAGCAGGGCCGGCCGCTGGCGCGCAGCGTCATCGAGGAGCGCCTGACGGCGCTGCTGCAGGAATTGCGCGTGGACCATCTGCGCGCATCGCCTGCGCTGGCGCTGTCGGGCGGCGAACGCCGCCGCGTCGAGATCGCGCGCGCCCTGGCCACTCAGCCGCGCTTCATCCTGCTGGACGAGCCCTTTGCCGGCATCGACCCCATCGCCGTGATCGAGATCCAGCGCATCATCGGCTTTCTCAAGGCGCGCGGCATCGGCGTGCTGATCACCGACCACAACGTGCGCGAGACGCTGGGCATCTGCGACCATGCCTTCATCATCAGCGACGGCCACGTGCTGGCCCAGGGCACACCCGAGGAGATCGTGGACAACGCCGAAGTGCGGCGTGTCTACCTCGGCGAACACTTCCGGATGTAGCGCCATGCCCTGCCTGGCCCGTCTGCGAGACTGTCTGCGCGAAGGAGCTGCCGCTTGAAGCCCGGTCTGTCGCTGCGCGTCTCCCAGCATCTTTCGCTTACTCCCCAGCTGCAGCAGTCGATACAGCTGCTGCAGCTGTCCACGCTGGAGCTGGCGCAGGAAGTGGAGCAGATGCTGGGCGACAACCCCTTCCTGGAGCTGGCGAACGAGGAGGGCGATCACGATGCGGCTGCCGGCACCCGCGAGCCTGCCGCGCCCGGCGCCGAGGCCACGGAGTCCTTCCAGGAAAGCCGCGCAGACCAGCCTTCGGCGGCGGTGGAGTGGGAGCCCTCGTCGGACGCATCCTCCGGCGATGCCGTGGAGACTTCCGGCACGGCCGAGTCCCTGAGCTGGGAAGGCGACGGCCAGACCACCTCGGGCAACGATGACCGCGACTGGGGCAGCGATGCGCCCTCCAGCCGCACGCGCGGGCAGGGCGAGGAAGACGAGGCCGATGCCACCGAACTGGCTCGCAGCGCCGAAAGCCTGACCGACCACCTGCACCGTCAGGCCCTGAGCCTGCGCCTGGGCGAGGTGGACCGCGCCGCACTGCGCTTTCTGATCGAGAACCTCAACGATGACGGCTACCTGGAAGACCCGCTCGACGAGCTGGCACAGGGCCTGGCGGGCGACGATCTGGAGGAGTGCGAGGAACTGGTGCACCGCTTCACCGTGGCGCTGCGCCTGCTGCAAAGCCTGGAGCCCGTGGGCGTGGGCGCGCGCGACCTGGCCGAATGCCTGACGCTGCAACTGCGCGACCATCTGGCCGATGCCGAGCGCGAAGGCAACGGCAGTGCCGAGGACGAAGACCGGCAGGCCGTGCTGCGCACCGCGCTGGACATCTGCGCCCAGCCCATGGACCTGCTTGCGCGGCGCGACCTGCGCAAGCTCGCCAGCCTGTGCGGTGCGCGCGAGGAGCGGCTGCGCGAGGCGCTGGTGCTGATCACCCGACTGGAGCCACGCCCGGGCCGGCGCTTTGCCGACGTGCAGCGCCAGATCGTCGTGCCCGACGTCATCGTGCGCCCCGTGCGCAGCGGCGCGGGCCGCATGGACTTCAGCGTGCAGCTCAACCCCGACGTCATGCCCAAGCTGCGCGTGCACGACATCTATGCCAGCGCGCTGCGCAGCCACAGGGGCAGCGAAGGCCATGCAGCGCTGCAGCAGCGGCTGCAGGAGGCGCGCTGGTTCATCAAGAACATCCAGCAGCGCTTCGACACCATCCTGCGCGTGTCGCAGGCCATCGTGGAGCGCCAGAAGAATTTCTTCGTGCATGGCGAGCTGGCCATGCGCCCGCTGGTGCTGCGCGACATTGCCGATGCGCTGGGCCTGCATGAATCCACCATCAGCCGCGTGACCACGGCCAAGTACATGGCCACGCCGCAGGGCACCTACGAGCTCAAGTACTTCTTCGGCTCGGGCCTGGGCACCGAGGCCGGTGGCAATGCCTCCAGCACTGCCGTGCGCGCGCTGATCAAGCAGTTCGTCGCGGCCGAAGATCCCAAGAAGCCGCTGTCGGACAACCAGCTCGCCGACATGCTCAAGGAGCAGGGTATCGAATGCGCGCGGCGCACGGTGGCCAAGTACCGCGAGCTGCTCAAGATCCCGCCGACCACGCTGCGCAAGGCGCTGTAGCCCAGGCGCGCAAACTCGCCATCGCGCCACCGTGGTGTCTATGGCGTTCGACCGGCCACGGCATCCCACTTCAAGCCGAATTTCAGCAGGTACTTGCGCAGGCGGTCGGCATCGTTGACCACGCTGCGCTGGGTGCGTGACTGGTCGAACAGACGGCGCCCCGCATCGGACAGCGAAGGTGACTCCCGGCACACGCGCAGCACCGCTTCGAGCTGCATGCGGTCGAACAGATCCAGCGGCTCCAGCACTTCGGCAGACAGCAGGCTTTGCAGGCTGGCGCCGGCCGGTTGCACGGCATCGCCTCTTTGCCACAGCCACTTCAGGCGCTGGATCTCGGCATCGACCAGGGCCGTGGAGATGCGCCCCCCGTCGGCCAGCGTCGCCAGGCGCGTCATGCTGGCCGACAGGTCGCGGAAGTTGCCGCTCCACAGCGCCTCGGGCGAGCGCGCAAAGCGCAGATAGCGCTCGCGGGCCTCTACGTTGAAGCGCACCATCTGGCCAGTCTCGTCGGCCGAGCGCGCGAGCAGGTGGTCCATGTTGGGTTCTATGTCCTCGGGGCGCCCGGCCAGGCCCGGCAGCGCGTAGGACCACAGGTTGATGCGCGCGAACAAATCCTCGCGAAAGCGCCCCTGCGCCACGTCGATGCGCAGGTCGCGGTGCGTGCCGGCGACCAGCTGGAAGTCGCTGCTGACCTCGCGGTCGCTGCCCATGGGATAGAAGCGCCTTTCCTCCACCGCCTTGAGCAGCATGGCCTGTTCGTCCAGCCCCAGCTCGCCGATTTCGTCCAGGAACAGCACGCCCTGGTGCGCGCTGCGCAGCAGGCCGGCGCGGTCGGCCGCAGCGCCCGTGAACGCCCCCTTCTTGTGGCCGAACAGCACCGAAGCCGCTCCATCGCCGCGCAGCGTGGCGCAATTGACCTCCACGAAGTCGCCCTGCACCTGGTGCCTGGCCTTCTTCAACTCGTACATGCGCCGCGCCAGATGCGACTTGCCCGCGCCCGTGGGACCCGTGAGCAGGATGGGCGCGCGCGAGCGCACGGCCACGCGCTCGATCTCGTCGATCAGCGCGTTGAACCCGGCATTGCGCGTGGCGATGCCGCTCTTGAGAAATTGCACGGCCTCGCTCTGCTCGGCGCCGAAGCGCTGGGCGATCACGTCGTAGCGCGACAGGTCCAGGTCGATCAGCGCATAGCTGCCCGGGTCGCCCATGCGCTGGCGCCGGGGCGGCGAGGTCTGGGCCAGCACGCCGGGAATGCGGCGCGACTCCACCAGCAGGAACAGGCAGATCTGTGCCACGTGCGTGCCCGTGGTGATGTGCGTCCAGTACTCCTCGCGCTCGGGGTCGAAGCGGTAGGCCTGCGTCCAGTCGAACAGCCGCGCATAGACCTCGCCGAAATCCCAGGGATCGGCAATGTCCATGGGCACGAGGTTCACCTGGGTCTCGGGCGATGCCGTGGCGATGTCGCCCTGCAGCAGCTGCGCCAGGGCCAGATGGGGCGGCGTGTAGAGCAGCTCCAGCCGCTCCACCACCAGATCCTCGTGCTGCATGAGGGAGAGGGTCGGCCGCCATTTTTCCCAGCGCCCCGCGCCCCTGCCGGAGTCCAGCTGCGTACCCAGAAAGCCGATGACGACCTTTTTCTTTTCCATGTTTCTGTCTAGTTGAATAGCTGAAATTCTAGTTTCTTTGGATCAAATACGAATTCAAGAAAAGTGTGATTTGAGATTTATTCAAATAAATCAATGGGTTGAAGAATTGTTTGGCGCCTGAGGCCAGGCTGGCACGCATCTCGCAATAACCAAGGCATCCAGTGCAGGCGGTGACCGCTCACAGGCCGGGGTTGGGGCAAAGGCCCGCCCCGCCGGTGCTGGAAGTCCGGGCCCTCAGGGGCTTGTCGATTTCCCGCATGCCGCACGCCGCAAGCGCTGGGTAACGGCAAGGTTGTGGAAACCGTCTCGCAAGGGACGCCTGGTTCGACTCCAGGCTTGCCAGCCACTGGTAGCTCAGTCTGGTAGAGCACCCTCGCAAGAGGACTGTCGCAGGTTCGATTCCTGTCCACTCTTCCGGCCGTAAGGCCGGGCTATTGAAACGGTCGAAAGACCACCCGCCGAACGCGGGAGGTGGCCACCGGGTTGCGATGCAGCCCAAGGCCCCCACCCGTCAGCGGCGGCGGCTGTGCCAGGTCCCGGCACGGTCCGCGCCCGCAGCCAGCCACGCTGCAACCTGTTTCCAGGGTTGCCGCCACGGCGCACTGCAAGGCCCGGGCCGTGCCCCCTGGAACCCCGCCGCTGCTGTAACGGCACCCCTATTGATTGCGGCGAAGACGCCGAACGAGGAGAAGAAGAAATGCTGAAGATCCAACGCATCACCATCAAGAAGAACGAACGCGCCCTGCTGCTGCGCAATGGCGATTTCGAGCGCGTGCTGCACAGCGGCCGGCACTGGCTGTTTGCCGGCACCGACCAGTTGCGCGTGGAAACCTTTGCCCTGGAGCAGCCCGCCTTCACGCACGGCCTGGCCGACTACCTGATGGCCCAGGAGCCCGCCGTGGTGGCCGCCGAATTCCTGCGTGTGGAACTGTCCGAGACCGAGGCGGGCCTGCGCAGCGAAAACGGCGTGCTGGTCGAGATCCTGCCGCCCGGCACGCGCCGCCTGTACTGGAAGGGACTGGTGGATGTGAGCGTGCAGGTGGTCGACCTGCAGGCCGGCGCCGAGCTGCCCGCCGCCCTGGCAGCGCGCCTGACCCAGACGCAGCTGCGCCAGCGCAGCGTGTCCGGCCTCAACGGCGTGCTGCAGGTGCAGGTGCTCGCAGGCCAGTGCGCGCTGCTGACCATCGACGGAAAGGTGGACCGCCTGCTGCAGGCCGGCAGCCATGCGTTCTGGAAGTTCGGCCGCAGCATTGCCGTGGAGCTGGTGGACCTGCGCCTGCAGGCCGTCGAGGTCTCGGGCCAGGACATCATGACCCGCGACAAGGTCAGCCTGCGCCTGAACCTGAGCGCCACCTATCGCCACACCGAGGTTCTGCGCGCCTTTGCCCAGCTGCAAAAGCCTGCCGAGCACCTGTACCGCGAACTGCAGTTCGCACTGCGCGCCGCCGTGGGCACCCGCACGCTTGATGAGCTGCTGGAGAACAAGACGGTGATCGATGACGTGGTGACCGCGCACATGGCGGCCAAGCTGCAGCCCTTCGGCATGGTGGTGGAGAGTGTGGGCGTGAAGGACATCGTGCTGCCCGGCGAGATGAAGGCCATCCTGACCCAGGTGGTGCAGGCCGAAAAGCAGGCCCAGGCCAACGTGATCCGCCGCCGCGAGGAAACGGCCGCCACGCGCTCGCTGCTCAACACGGCCAAGGTCATGGAGGACAACCCCGTGGCCCTGCGCATGAAGGAGCTGGAGACGCTGGAGCGCGTGGCCGAGCGCATCGACAAGATCTCCGTGTTCGGCGGGCTGGATCAGGTGCTCAACGGGCTGGTGAAGATGCGTTGACCGGCAGGCTGGTCGGGACACAACGGACAACGAAGAAACAAAAGAGAGGTACGGCCATGGCCGCATTCGAAGAACTATGGAGCTATGAGGTGGGCAAGGCGGGCTGGGCGACGTTGAAGTTCAGCACGCCCGAGGAGGACCTGGTGTGTGCCGTGTCCTACCTGCATGATTCGCTGGGTGATCTGGCCGCCATGGCGCTGGCCTTGGCCAAGGGCGCGCACCGCGCTGCCGCCGTGTTCATGGACGAGCCCGGCGAAGTGCACCTGAGCATGGAGGGTGACCGCGACACCCTTTCCTACGAGCTGCGGCAGTACGCGGACTGGGCCAGCTGGGGCATCACCGCCATGGATGACTATGAAGTGCTGGCCCGTGGGCAGGTGGCCCGCGAGGACGTGGTGCGCAGCGTGTACCGCGTGCTGGACGGTATTTATTGCGGCATGGGTGTAGAGGAATACAGAAAGCGCTGGCTGGAGCATGAATTCCCGCTGCGGGACTATCAAAGCCTGGGCAGCGCCATCCGCAAGCGGGACCTGTCTCGCCTGATGCGTGGATGAGCCGCGCGGCAGCAAGACCTAAACAAGACGAACAGACAAGAAGACTGAAGGACAACGCAATGAACTACCTGCAACACAACGTGGAAAACGGCGTCCCCATCAAGATGTGGACCAAGGGTGTGCCCGTCGAGGACGAGGCGCGCAAGCAGCTGGAGAACGCCGCGCGCCTGCCCGTGGTGTTCAAGCATGTCGCGGCCATGCCCGATGTGCACCTGGGCATAGGCGCCACCGTGGGCTCGGTGATCCCGACCATCAAGGCCATCATCCCGGCGGCCGTGGGCGTGGACATCGGCTGCGGAATGATGGCCGCCAAGACCACGCTGCGCGCCGAGGACCTGCCCGACAACCTGGGCCCGCTGCGCTCGGCGATAGAGCAGGCCGTGCCGCATGGCTCGGTGCCGCGCCACCGGGGCCGTGATCCCGGCAGCTGGGAAAACCCGCCCGTGTCGGTGGACCAGGTCTGGGCCACGCTGGCCGATGAGTTCGACCTGCTGTGCGAGCTGCATCCACGCCTGGCCAACACCAACAACCGCAAGCACCTGGGAACGCTGGGCAGCGGCAACCACTTCATCGAGATCTGCCTGGACGAGGCGGGCTTCGTGTGGTTCATGCTGCACTCGGGCTCGCGCGGCGTGGGCAATGCCATCGGCACCCATTTCATCGAGCTGGCCAAGAAGGATGCAGAACTCCATCAGCGCAACCTGCCCGACAAGGATCTGGCCTATTTCGAGGAAGGGGCCCGCTACTTTGGCGACTATGTGCGCGGCGTGTCCTGGGCGCAGAAGTTCGCCATGCGCAACCGCGAGGTGATGATGGCCAACCTCATCGCCACGGTGCGCAAGGTGATCGCCAAGCCCTTCGAGTCGCATGTGGAGGCGGTGAACTGCCACCACAACTACGTGCAGCAGGAGCGCCATTTCGGGCAGGACGTGTTCATCACCCGCAAGGGCGCGGTGAGCGCGCGGCGCGGCGAGCTGGGCATCATCCCGGGCAGCATGGGCGCGCGCAGCTACATCGTGCGCGGCCTGGGCAACCCGGAGAGCTTCGAGAGCTGCAGCCACGGTGCGGGCCGCGTGATGAGCCGGACCAAGGCCAAGAAGATGTTCAGCGTGGAGGACCACATCAAGGCCACCGAGGGCGTGGAATGCCGCAAGGATGCGAATGTGGTGGACGAGATTCCCATGGCCTACAAGGACATCGATGCGGTCATGGCCGCGCAGCAGGATCTGGTCGAGGTGGTGCACACCCTGAAGCAAGTGGTGTGCGTGAAAGGGTGAGTGGATGAGGGCCCCGGGCTCTCATCCTCCAGAACAGAAAGCAGGATGAGAGCATGAGGGAAGAGAAGGTATTGAGCGCGCATCCGGTCTCCGACGCCATGCGCGCCACGGTGCTGGCCAACCTGGTCGAGGTGGAGCGCAGGCACGAGGTCACGGTGCTGTTTGCCTGCGAGTCGGGCAGCCGCGGCTGGGGCTTTGCCTCGCCCGACAGCGACTATGACGTGCGCTTCATCTATGTCCACCGCCTGCCCTGGTATCTGACCGTGGCGCCGGGCCGCGATGTCATAGAGCAGCCGCTCAGCGGCGAGCTCGATGTCAGCGGCTGGGAGCTGCGCAAGGCGCTGGGGCTGCTGCGCGCCTCCAACCCCACGCTGCTTGAATGGCTGCGCTCGCCCGTGGTCTACCGGCAGGAGCAGCCCTGGGCCGAGCGCCTGCATCTGCTGGCCGAGCAGGGCTTTTCGCCGGTGCGCGGCTACCACCACTACGTGGCCATGGCGCGCAAGAACCTGCGCGCCCACCTGCAGAGCGATGTCGTGCGCTACAAGAAATACTTCTACGTGCTGCGCCCCTTGCTGGCCGCGCGCTGGATACGCGAGGGGCGCGGTGCGCCGCCCATGCGCTTTGCACAGCTGGCGGCGGGCACGCTGGAGGATGCAGGCCTGCTGGCCGAGCTCAACGAGCTGCTGGAGCTCAAGATGCGCCTGGGCGAGGCCGCCAAGGGGCCGCGCCGGGTGCGCGTCCATGATTTCCTGGAGCGCGAGCTGGCCCATGCCATGGCCCATGCGCCGGATCCGGGGTACCAGGCCGATGCGGCGCCGCTGGACCGCTATCTGCGGGATGCCGTGGCGCGCTTTGGCGGCAATTGGCGGCAATGAATGAAAGAGAAAAATGAAAGTGATCGAGATCGACGGCTCCGCCGGGGAGGGCGGAGGCCAGATGCTGCGCAGCGCGCTGGCGCTGTCCATGTGCACGGGCCAGCCCTTTGCCATGCAGCGCATCCGTGCCGGGCGCGCCAAGCCGGGCCTGATGCGCCAGCACCTGGCCTGCGTCAATGCCGCCGCCGAAATCTGCGGCGCGCAGATGCAGGGCGCCGAGATGAATTCCCAGGCGCTGCAATTTGCGCCGGGGCCGGTGCGTGCGGGCGAGTACCGCTTCGTGATCGCCTCGGCGGGCAGTTGCACCCTGCTGCTGCAGACGCTGTGGCCCGCGCTGATGCTGGCCAATGGCGAAAGCCGCCTGACCCTGGGCGGCGGCACCCACAACCCGGCCGCGCCGCCCTTCCACTTCCTGGAGCGCAGCTATGCGCCGCTGCTGCACAGGCTGGGCGCCCGCTGCGAACTGCGGCTGCGCCGGCTGGGCTTTTATCCGGCCGGTGGCGGCGAGATGGACGTGACGATCACGCCGGCAACCAACGGGCTGGTGCCTTTCGATATCACCGAACGCGGCGCGCCCGTGGCCAGCCATGCCGAATGCTTTGCGCCCGCGCTGCCACGCGCGGTGGCCCAGCGCGAACTGGACCATCTGGGCGAGGCCCTGGGCTGGTCTGGCGAGCAGCTGCAGGTGGCTGCCGTGCGCCAGAACGAGGGGCCGGGCAACGCGCTGCTGGCCACGCTGGCCTATGAGCACCTGAGCGAAGTGTTCACGCAGTTCGGCATGAAGGGCGTCAGCGCCGAAAAGGTGGCGCATGACCTGGCGCGCGAGGTGCGCCGCCACCAGGGCAGCCGGGCCGCGCTGGGCCCGTACCTGGCCGACCAATGGGCCCTGCCGCTGGCGCTGGCCGTCTGGCGCAGCGGGCGCGCTGCCAGCTACACCTGCACGGAACTGACGCCGCATGCTCGCAGCAATTTCGAGGTGATCGAGCGCTTTGTGCCTGTGCGCTTTGTGCCCGTGCGCCTTATCACGGACGCAACGGGCGACGGCTGGCGTGTTTCGCTCTCGCCAGCCTGAGCGGCCTCAGCGATCGGCCCGCACCAGCGTGCTCTTGCCGAACAGGCTCTCCAGCAGGTCCACCACCAGTTCGGCCGTCTGGTTGCGCACATCCAGCGCGGGATTGAGCTCCACCAGATCCATCGAGCCCAGGCGTCCGGTGTCGGCCAGCATCTCCATGCACAGCTGGGCCTCGCGGTAGCTGGGGCCGCCGCGCACGGGGGTGCCGGTGCCGGGCGCGATGTCGGGATCGAGGTAGTCCACGTCGAAGCTCAGGTGCAGGTGGGTGTCGCTGCCTTCCAGGTCTTCCAGCGCGCGGCGCATGACCTCGCGCATGCCCAGCTCGTCGATGGCGCGCATGTCATAGACCTCCACGCCCAGCGAATGCAGCAGGCGCTTTTCCTGGTCATCCACGCTGCGCAGGCCGATCTGGCACAGCGAGGCGGCTGCCAGTGCCGGATCGCCGCCCTGGGACAGCGCGGTGAGCGCCGCGGGCCCCAGGCCGCACAGGCTGGCCACGGGCATGCCGTGCAGGTTGCCGCTGGGCGAGATATCGGGCGTGTTGCAGTCGGCGTGGGCATCCAGCCAGATCACGCGAAGCGCGCGGCCCAGGCGGCGGCAGTGGGCGGCCACGGCGCTGATCGAACCCATGGCCAGGCTGTGGTCGCCGCCCAGCATCAGCGGCAGCTCGCCGTCGTCCAGCGCCTGGCCCACGGCCTGGTGCACGGCCTGCATCCAGGCACGGGCCGGTGCGAGGTGGCGCAGCCCCTGCTCGGGCGGTGTCTGCGGATTGGGCGGGCCTGCCAGATTGCCGATGTCGCTCACCTGGCAGCCCAGCTGGCGCAGCGCCGGGCCCAGGCCGGCCACGCGCAGTGCGTCGGGCCCCATGGCGCTGCCCAGGCGGCTGGCACCGATGTCGGTGGGCACGCCTATGAGTCTCAGGGCGCGTGCGGTCTGCGGGGTCGTATGGGTGTTCATGCTCATGGGACCCATGGTATGCAGTCCCCGTGTCAGCCAAAGCCGCGTTCTGCCTGCCCGGCCTCGCGCACCAGCCGGTACAGGTCGCGGGGGTCGGCCAGCGCAGGCACCAGGTCGATCGACTGCATCAGTCCGGTGTCGTGGGCCAGCGCGCGCAACCAGCGCAGGGCCGAATAGTCCTCGAGCGCAAAGCCCACGGAGTCGAACAGCGTGATCTCCGTGTCATGCCCGCGGCCCGGCGCCTGGCCGTTGATGACCTGCCACAGCTCGGTCACGGGCGCATCGGCGGGCAACTGCTGCAGCTCGCCTTCCACGCGCGTCTGGGGCGTGAACTCCACGAAGATGCGCGCGCGCCGCAGCAGTGCCAGGGGCAGCTCGGTCTTGCCGGGGCAATCGCCGCCGACGGCGTTGATGTGGGTGCCCGGGCGCACATCGGCATCGGCGATCACGCAGGCGCGGTGCTTGGCGGCCGTCACCGTGGTCACGATGTCGGCGCCCTCCAGGGCCTCGGCGCTGCTGGCGCAGCAGGTGATGCGCTGGGCCGCGATGCCCGCATGGCCCAGGTTGTCCACGAGCTTGCGCATGGCCTGGACATCGATGTCGAAGATGCGCAGCCGTTCCACGCCCAGCAGGTGGGTGAAGGCCAGGGCCTGGAATTCGGACTGCGATCCTGCGCCGATCAGCGCCATGCTGCGGCAGCCCGGCCGCGCCAGCCGGCGCGCGGCCAGCGCCGAGGTGGCGGCAGTGCGCAGCGCCGTGGCCAGCGTCAGGTCGGACAGGAAGACCGGCAGGCCCGTGGCCACGTCGGCCAGGGCGCCGAAGGCCATCACCGTGGGCAGGTCCCGATCGGCGTTGTCCGGGTGGCCGTTGACGTACTTGAAGGCGTAGTCGAGCGCATCGGACACGGGCATGAGCTCGATCACGCCGCCGGGCGAATGGTGGGCGATGCGGGCCGATTTCTCGAAATCGGGCCAGCGCGCGAAGTCTTCCTCGATGGCATCGGCCAGGCCGGCCAGGCAGGTGGCAACGCCGACCTGCGCCACCAGGCGTGCGGCCTGCGTGGCGCCGAGGAAATCCGTGTGGACGGGCGTGGTTCGAGGCTTCATGGTGCTCTCCCTCGCGGTTGCTTCCACTGTAGGCCCGGGCCGAAGCGCAGGCAAGCGGGTTTCGGCTGGCGCCTGCGCGGGGAATCGCGGTGCGCGTATGCTCGGCACCCAAGCTATGAACCAACTGCATCTGTTTTTGCCCTGCGCCGCCGGCGTCGAGGGATTTCTGGCCGACGAGGTCCACGCGATCACCGGCCTGAGCGGCCACGACCTCATGGTGGGCCGTGGCGGCGTGATGGTGCGCGGCCTGTGGCGCGACGCCCTGCTGCTGAACCTGCACAGCCGACTGGCCCAGCGCGTGCTGGTGCAGCTGTCGCAGACCCTGTACCGCAACGAGAACGACCTGTACCGCGCCGCCAGCGAAGTGGCCTGGGAGATCTGGTTCTCCCCGCGCGAGAGCTTCAAGATCGAGGTCACGGCCCAGCACAGCCCGCTGACCAGCCTCAACTTCGCGGCGCTGCGCGTCAAGGACGCCATTGCCGACCGCTTCCGCGACAGGAAGGGCGTGCGCCCCGACGTGGAAACGCGCCACCCCGACGTGCGCGTGCACCTGCACCTGACGACCGACGAGGCCACCATCTACATCGACACCTCGGGCGAGGCGCTGTTCAAGCGCGGCTGGCGCGAGGACAAGGGCGATGCGCCGCTCAAGGAAACCCTGGCCGCGGCCATGATCGCCGCCACGGGCTGGGACCCGCATGGCGACGATCCCCAGCCGCTGTACGACCCCTGCTGCGGCAGCGGCACGGTGCTGATCGAGGCCGCGCAGATTGCACGCCGCATTCCGGCCGGCATTCTGCGGCGCTTCGCGTTCGAGAAGCTGGTGCCCTTCCAGAGGCATGTGTGGGAAGCCATGCTGGACGAGGCCGAGGCCGCCATCCTGCCCGACAGCCCCGTGGCCATCTATGGCTCCGACGTGTCCCACCGCATGGTGGACTTTGCCCAGCGCAACGCCGAGCGTGCGGGCGTGGGCCAGACCGTGCAACTGCGCGGTGGCGACGCGCTGCAGCGCATGCCGCCCTGCGAGCAGCCCGGCCTGATGCTGCTGAACCCGCCCTATGGCGAGCGCATTGCCGCAGCCGGCTCGGCCGGCCGCAGCGCCGGCGAACGCATGGAAGTGGTCGAGCGCGCGGGCCGCGAGACGGCCCAGACCGAGGACGGCGTGGAATTCTTCAGCCAGCTGGCCACCCACTGGAAGAAGAACTACAGCGGCTGGAGCGCCTGGATGCTCACGCCCGACCTCAAGCTGCCCGGCAAGATGCGCCTGAAGGAGGCACGCCGCACGCCCATGTGGAACGGCCCCATCGAATGCCGGCTGTTCCGCTTCGACATGATCCGTGGCGCAGTCAAGCCCAGAAAGGCCGCCGAAGGCCCGGCAGAGGGCGCCGCGCCATGAAGATCGTGCTGCGCTGGCCGCAGTGCAACGACGGCTACGAAGGTCCCCTGCCCCGGCCCGTGGTGCTCGATACCAATGTGGTCCTTGACATGCTGATCTTCGACGATCCGCATGTCCCCCCCATCCGCGAACTGGTGGAGCAGGGACAGATGCGCTGGATTGCCGACCAGGCCCAGCGCCTCGAACTCGAACGCGTGCTGCACTACAGCCAGATCGCGCCGCGCGTGGCTTTCTACGGCAAGACGGTCGAAGGCGTGCTCTCGGCCTTTGACGGAGCGGTCGAGTACGTGGCCGATGCGCCGCGCATCCGCTTTGCCTGCACCGACCCCGACGACCAGCATTTCCTGGACCTGGCCAGCCAGCACCAGGCGCTGCTGATCAGCAAGGACAAGGCCGTGCTCAAGCTGCGCAAGCGCGTGGCCGGCCTGGGCGCCACCGTGGGCAACATCCTGCTGGCCGAGCACGAAGAGGCGCAGGCCGCCTGACGCCCTGGTCGCTGTTGTGCAGCAACCACCCAGGCGGCAATGGGGCAACAGCCTGGGTGCGGCCCACTGGACGGCTTTCTCCTAAACTGGCGGCCATGCAGCAAGGCGCAAGCCCTTCTGCCAGGAGGACGTCCTCCCCCACATCGGGACATGCATGCGCCGGGACGACCCGGCTTCACAAGGAGTTTTCCATGGCATGGGTCTATCTGTTGGTGGCGGGGCTGCTCGAAGTGGTCTGGGCGTTTTCGATGAAGCAATCGCACGGCTTCACGCGCCTGGTGCCCAGCGCCATCACCATCGTCACCATGATCGCCAGCTTCGGCCTGCTGGCCGTGGCCATGCGCAGCCTGCCGCTGGGCACGGCCTACACGATCTGGACCGGCATCGGCGCCGTGGGCGCCTTCCTGGTCGGCATCACGGTCCTGGGCGAGCAGGTCAGCGCCATGCGCATCGGCGCGGCCGTGCTCATCGTTTCGGGCCTGGTGCTGATGAAGCTGTCCTCGGACTGAGCGGGGCCGCCCCCTGCCGGCCAGGCCGGCAGGAGGTCGGGGACCGGGCTCAGAACCTGGCTCAGAAGCGGTATTTGACGCCCACCATCAGATTGCGCGGCGTGCCGTAGTGGCTGTAGTAGCCCGCGTAGCTGAAGTACTTGCGGTCCAGCGCGTTGTTCAGGTGCACCGACGCACTCCAGTGCCGGTCGATGTCATAGCGTGCCATCAGGTTCACCACGGCATAGCTGGCCTGCCGTACCGTGGCGTCGCCTACCTCGCTTTGCCAGTTCACTCCGCCGCCCAGTGTCAGCCCCTGTAGTGCGCCGCCCAGGCGGTAGCTGCTGAAGAGCTTGACGCTGTTGCGCGGCAGCATGGTGTTGATGCGCTGGCCCTCTGCATTCGTGGTCAGGGTGTTGGCATAGCCGGCAGAGACCTGCCAGCCCGGCGCCAGCTCACCGCTCAGTTCCATCTCCAGCCCCTGGGAGGTGGTGTTCTGCTCGGCCTTGTAGACATTGCTGCCCGGAAATTGCGCCTGCCACACCGCCAGGTTGTCCTGCTTGAGGTTGAACAGGGCCAGGCTGGAGTTGAGCTTGCCGTCCAGGTGCCTGCCCTTGATGCCGACCTCCAGTCCCCGGCCTTCCATGGGCGCCAGCGTGGCATTGTTCTCGTCGCGTACCCAGGAGGCCTGGGGATTGAAGATCTTGGTGTAGCTGGCGTACAGCGCCCACTGGGGCGTCATGTCGTAGACGGCTCCCACGTAGGGGATGAAGGCGCCGTTTTCCCGGGCGCGGGTGGTGGTGGCTTCCCCTGTGTCCGGCGTGCTGGCGGTGTCGCGCCCCCAGTAGATCTGGCGGCTGCCCAGGATCAGGCGCAGCGGCTCGGAGATGCGGAAACGTCCGGTCAGATAGCCTGCGTACTGGTGCTCCCTGGTGGAGAACCGGCCGCTGGTCGCGAAGTCGGGCACGGGATTGCTGCCGTCATAGGTGAACAGGTTGTCTATGCGGCCTGCCGCCGAGCCGGAGTAGTCGTAGAGCCAGCTGCCGGAGGTGGGCCCCTTGTCCTCGAAGCGCGACAGTGTCAGGCCGGCGATCAACTCGTGCTCGCGGCCGAACAGCTTGAGCGGGCCGGTCAGGTACATGTCGAGGTTGTGCTGGCGCGGCTGGCCCTGAAAGCGCACGGGTAGCAGGCTGGTGCCGCTGCCATCGGCCTGCAGCGTGCCGTTGAGGTAGGTGTAGACCGAGTCGTAGCGGTCCTGGCCGTAGGCGTACTCGACCTTGCCGGTCCAGCCGCCGCTCAGCTCGCGCTCGATGGAGGTGAAGAAGCCGCTTTGCTCATGGTTGTTGTACGACCAGTTCGGCGATCCGTTCAGGGCGCGGGGCAGCCGGGTGGCACTGCCGTCCGGAAACCGCGACGGCAGGCCCGAGCGCATCGGCGCATCCACATCGTTGCGCAGGTAGCTGAAGCCCACGGTCCACAGGGTCCGGTCGTCGAGATCGACCTCGGCGATGCCGTACAGCAGGCGCGAGTCCTGGTGGTAGCGCTCCAGCCAGGCATCGCCCGATTGGTAGTCCGCAACCAGGCGCGCGCGGGCCGAGCCGTCCTGGTTCAGCGGGCGGGAGATGTCCAGGCCCGCGCCTCGGCGTCCCCAGCTGCCGGCATCGACATTGAGCTGCGTCTGGGGCCTGGCCGTGGGGCGCTTGCGGATCAGGTTGATGGTGGCCGAGGGGTTGCCCATGCCGCTGATGAGGCCCGTGGCGCCGCGCACGATCTCCACGCGGTCGTACATGGCCATGTGCTGGGTGTACTGGTTCAGGCCCGCAGCCGTGGGCACGCCATCGATCTCGTAGTTCTGGATCTCGAAACCCCGCGACCAGTAGCCGTCGCTTTCGGCACCCAGTCCGTCGCGCGTGACGATGATGCCGGGCGCGGCCTCCAGCATGTCGCTGAGCCGCGTGGTGCCCAGATCCTCCAGCCGCTGGCGCGTCATCACGGTCAGCGCCTGGGGCGTCTCCTGGGGAGCCAGGTTCAGGCGCGTGGAGCTGCTGGACGATGCCGTGGTGTAGGAGTCCGTGCCCTCCGTGGTCGAGCCCGGGGCCTTGCCGGACACGGTCACCGTGGCCAGGCTGACGCCTTGCTCCGGCAAAGGCGCTGCCGACGCAGGCAGGGCGCTGGCCTGGGGCGCTGGCCGCACGCCGAGCACGCCCTGGGCATCGCGCGTGAGCACCAGGCCGCTGCCGGCCAGCGCGGCCTGCAGCGCCTGCTCCGCCGTGTAGCTGCCCTGGATGGCAGGTGCCTGCTTGCCCGAGGCCAGGGCGGGGTCCAGCGACAGCGTGCGGCCGCTGTGCTGGCCAATGGCCAGCAGCGTCCGGGCCAGCGGCCCGGCTGGCAGGTCATAGCGTTGGCGCTGGGCGGCTTCGGCGCCGGAGGCTACCGCGGCCTCCTGGGCGGTCTGGGCCTGGACGGGCAGGGTGGCGATGAGGGCGGCCAGGGCTGCGGCATGGGCCACGGGGCGCCATGCGAAAAGAGAGCGGGACATGCTTGTGGACTCCGGAGAATGGGGGATGACACAGGACATGTCGCGCGAGCGGGTCGGATGTGATCACCCCTGGCGCAGTTTTTTTTGGAGCCCCGCGTTGACCGGGCCTCAGGCCGCATCGATCAGCGTCAGCCAGCCGCCGCGATAGCGCGTCACGCGGATGGGCAGGCTGCTGGCCAGCGCCTGCAGCGCACGGTCGGTATTGTCCAGCGGGAAGGTGCCCAGCACGCGCAGCCGGGAGGCGGCAGGGGCGACGCGCAACAGGCCGGTCCGGTAAGGCCGCAGGGCGTCGACCACCGAGTCCAGCGGCCAATCGTCCACGGCCAGCATGCCGCTTTGCCAGGCCGCTGCCGCCTCGGCGCGCGCCAGGGCCTCGGAAATGGCGGCCCCGTCCATCCAGGCGCTGGCGCCGGCCTGCAGCGGGGACTGGGCGCCCAGCCGCGTGTGCAGGTCCACGTCCTGCGCGAGCGCGGCCACCTGCGTGCGTTCTTCCTGCAGGCGCACCATGAAGCGCGCGCCGTGCGCTGCCGGCACCTGGGCCTGGCCATGCCGGGTCTGCACGGTGAAGGGGCTGCCGGCCGGCACCTGCGCGATCAGCGCGCCCTGGCGCAGATGCACGCGGCGGCGGTCGGCGCCCAGGTCGATATCGATGGCGCTGCGCGCGTCCAGCAGCAGCCGGCTGCCGTCGGCCAACTCCAGGCTGCGCCGCTCGGCCGTGGCGGTATGGGCATCGGCCAGCAGGCCAGGCAAAGGCGTGAATCGGTGGGCCACCAGGCCTCCCAGGGCCGCGCCCGCAAAGGCCAGTGCGCCGCCCGCAATGCGCCTGCGGCGGCGGTCGGGCTGCAGCAGTGCGCTCAGCGCTGCATCGGCTGACGCATGGCTGGAGGTGTGGGGCGCCAGCGGTTGGAGCACGCGCTCCAGCGAGCCGCTCACCTGGGACCACGCGGCTTCGTGGGCCGGGTCGGCCTGTCGCCAACGGTCCAGGGCCTTGCGCTGGTGCTCGGTCATGGCTCCCGAGCGCGACTCCACCAGCCAGGCGATGGCCTGCTGGCGCAGGGCGGCGGCCGAGGTGGCACTCATTGCGGCAGCGCCGTTGCGCAGTCCAGTGCGCAGCAGGCGGCTATGGCGCGCCCCATGTGGCGCCGCACGGTGATCTCGGCAATGCCCAGGCGCAGCGCGATCTCCCGGTAGGGCATGTCGTGCAATTGGTTGAGCAGCAGCACGCGGCGCGTGGTGGGTGGCAGCGACTGCAGCACGCGGTCCACGGCCTGCAGCGCCTGCACGAGGGCATAGCGCTCCTCTTCCGAGGGCTGGTGGACGGCGGGCTGGGCCGTCAGCGCTTCCAGGTAGGCCTGCTCCAGGTCACGCCTGCGCCAGAATGAGAACAGCGTGCGCTTGGCCATGGTGGTCAGGTAGGCGCGCGGGTTGTCCAGCGGTGGAAGGTGGCGGGTGGTGAGCAGTTGCACGAAGGTGTCGTGCGTCAGGTCTTGCGCCTGTGCGGTGTCGCCCAGCTTGCGGCGCAGCCAGCCTTGCAGCCAGCCATGGTGGTCTGCGTAGAGCACGGCGACGGGAGGTGGCGGCAGGGGATGGGCGGGCATGCGGCGGGACAGGTGATGGGATGGGAATGCGTCTCAATTATCACGCCATGCCCTCACTCCCCGTGATTCACCTCGCCCGTGAGGCCCTCAGCGGCCCGTGCCCAGCTCCAGCGTCAGGCGCAGCATGTCGCGGTGCTGCACGCCGCGCTCCCACAGCTGGGTGGTGTAGTGCCTGAGGAAGAAATCCCGGTCTATGCCCGTCACGCGAAAACCCGCGCGCTGGTAGAAGACCAGCTGGTCGCCAAAGCTGCCCGTGCCGACCTCGATGCGCGGCGCTCGCTGGGAGCGCGCCCATTCGATGGCACGCCGCAGCAGGGCGCTGCCCAGGCCCCGGTGGTGCAGCGATTCCGCAACCGCGATGTTCATCAGCTCCCAGGCGGGTGGGCCTGAGGCCTCATCGCCGCTGGCGCGCAGCGGCACCAGCACGCACATGCCCAATACCTCGCCGCGCCCGCCGGGGCGCGGCGGCTGGCCTTCGCGCTGGAAGGACTCGCGCGCGGCAAAACAGGTGGAGCCCGCCAGATAGCCGCGCACCTTCTCCCGCGACGGATCCGCCGACAGCAGCAGCGGCCACGGCGCCTCGGCCGGGTTCAGCGGCTCTATGTGCCAGGGTGCGAGGGAAACGGAAGGCGCGGTCATAAGCCTGAATCATCCCATGCCTGACATTGGGACGCAGTTGGGCTCCTCTGCGGAATCTTGACGTGCGCTTACAACTGTGCCTTTGCACGGGTGGATCTAGTGGTTTATACTTAGACCTAGGGTAAACGCTTAGAGGGTTTTCCCGGCATTCGCGGCACTTGAGATGCATGCCGCCAGTGATTGTTGAGCGTCTCAGTAAGGAAGTTCACCATGCGCCAAGCAATCTATTCCCTGATCGATTTCATCCAGCAAGCCCGCAACGCCGAGCTCGAAATCGCCAACCAGTAATCCGGTTGGAGGCAGGTGCGCCCCGAAGCGCGCCCACCGATGCGATCGCCCCATTGCCGATGATGGCCTTGGGGCTTTTGTGTTTCTGGGCGCCGGGCTTGCGGGCGCCGGGCTGCCCTGTAGCCCTGGCTACAGGCCCAGCACCAGCCTGCCGCTCCTGGCGCGCGAGCAGCAGCTCATCATCTTGGTGCAGGCCGCGCGCTCGCCGCGCGTGAGCACCATGTCGCGGTGGTCCACCTCGCCTTCGAGCACGGGCACTTCGCAGGACCCGCACAGCCCTTCCCGGCAGTCGCTTTGCACTTCGATCTTCGCGCTGCGCAGGGCGTCCAGCAGCGTCTGGTCGTTGCGCACCTGCAGCACAAGGCCCGAGGCGCGCAGTTCCACCTCGAAGCCCTGCTCCCTGGCAGGGTCCAGCGCCCCCACGGTGGAGACGAAATGCTCCACGCGCAGGCTGTCCTCGGGCCAGTGGCGGCTGGCGGCCTCCAGGCCGTCCAGCAGGCGCGCCGGTCCGCAGGCATGGATGCGGGCTCCGGCGCGCGGCGTGGCCAGCAGGGCGGCGTAGTCGGCGCGCCGGCCTTCCTCCGCCACGTACAGATGCAGCCTGGCGCCATGCTCGGCCAGCAGCGGCGCCAGCAGCGCCATGCCCGCGCGGCGCCGGCCGCTGTAGTGGATCTCATAGGACAGGCCCAATGCCCTGGCGCGCCGTGCCATGGCCGAGATGGGCGTGATGCCGATGCCGCCGGCCACCAGGATCAGGTGGCTGGCGCCTTCGTCCAGCGGGAAATGGTTGCGCGGGCCCCGCACCTGTACGGTGGCGCCGCGGTGCAGATGCTCGTGCACCCAGGCCGAGCCGCCACGGCCGTTGGCCTCGCGCAGCACGGCAATCTCGTAGCTGCCGGTGTCCTGCGGGTCGCCGCACAGCGAGTACTGGCGTGACAGGCCCGTGTCGCCGCATTGCAGGTCGATGTGCGAGCCCGGCGTCCAGCGCGGCAGGGCGTGTCCATCGGCGGCCTTCAGGCGCAGGCGCAGCACGCCTTCGGCGGCGGCCTCGGCCTCGGCCACGACCATGGGCCGGCTGGCGCCGCCCTGCAGGGCTTCGCCGATGCGCACGGGCTGGCGCGCCTGCAGCAGGGCGGGACGGGCGCGCTCGGGGTTGAGGGCCGGGTCCCACTCCACCCACAGGTGCTCGGGGCCCCGGAACGAGGTGTTGGGCACGTAGGTGAACCGCTGCTCGGCCAGCCGCATGTGGGGAAGGCGGCGCGTGAACTCCTCCAGGAAGATCTGCATCTCCATGCGCGCCAGGTTCTTGCCCATGCACTGGTGCGAGCCATAGCCGAAGGTCAGGTGGTCGCCGGCGTTGTCGCGGTGGATGTCGAAGAAGTCGGCATCGGCGAAATGCCGCTCGTCGTGGTTGGCCGACGAGGTCACGATGAGCAGCTTCGAGCCCGCCGGCACGGCCACGCCGCCGATCACCACGTCGCGCGTGGCCAGGCGCCGCCAGGCGGCCACCGAGCCGTTGTGGCGCAGGCATTCCTCCACGGCATTGGGGATCAGCGCGGGGTTCTCGCAGATCTGCTTCCAGGCGCCGGGATGCTGCAGCAGCAGCTTGACGGCGTTGGCTGTGGCATTGGCCGTGGTCTCGTGCGCGGCCACGATGCCGGCCATCATCATGGAGTGCAGGTAGGAGTCGGTGACGACCTCGGGAAGCTCCTTTTGCTTGCGTATGCCGTATTGCATCCAGCCCGGCGCATCGGGGTTCTCGCGCATCTTGGCCAGCACCTTGCCGGCCAGCTGCCAGAAGTTGCCCACCGCATGGGCCACGGCCACCTGCTGCTCGGGCCGGGGCCGGCCCCAGGTGTTGACGGTGTGGGCGATGGAGTACTCGCGCAGCCGGTCCATGTCCTCCTCGGGCACGCCGAGAAAGTGCAGGGCTACGGTCAGCGGCACCTCCCACAGCATCTGGTCCACGAGGTCGGCGCGGCCGTCGTCGATGAAGCGGTCCACATAGGCGCGCGCCAGCTCGCGCACCATGGGCTCGTGGTGGCGCAGCTCCTCGGGCGTGAACGGGTCCATCAGCGCGCGGCGGCGCGGCATGTGGGCGGGCTCGTCCTCGTTGACCAGGGTGCGGTTCAGCGCGAAGCCGTAGGAGGCCAGCACGGCATTGGCCTCCTCGCCCGTGGGCGTGATCTTCTCCAGCGCGATCGAGGGACTGAAGGCGATGTTGTCGCGGAACACCGCCTTGATGTCGTCGAAGCGCGTGACCACCCAGTAGCCCAGTTGCGGGCTGTAGAACACCGGCTCCTGCTCGCGCGCCCAGCGCACATATTCGGGCGGGTCCTGCTGGTAGCCGTCGCTGAACGGGTCGAAGGCCGCGGCACCCGCGCTGACGGGGCAGCCCGTGGGGCCGGTCTGGCCGCTGGGCTGGCGGTGGTCGAAGGGGCAGCGCGCGGAGGCGGGCGCAGAGCCGGACGCAAAAGCGGACGCAAAGGCGGACGGGGCGGTGTCGGGGGCGGCGGAGGCAGTCATGGCAGGTTCGCAGGCAGGAGGCGCGGAGGGTCAATCCAAAGTGATGTTCTGGTCGCGGATCAGCTGGTGCCAGCGCGTGCTTTCGCTGGCCAGCAGCGCGGCGAACTGCTCGGGCGTGTTGCCCACGGGCTCCACGCCGAAATCCACGAGCTTCTGGCGCACGGCGGGCTCGTTGATCGCGGCCACGACCTGCCTGTGCAGGGCCGCGATGACCGGGGCCGGGGTCCTGGCGGGCGCCACCAGTCCCACCAGGGCGGCGGCCTGCACCTTGGGCAGGCCCAGCTCGGCGAAGGTGGGCACGTCGGGCAACTGGGGCAGGCGCGTGGCGTTGGCCACGGCCAGCGGGCGGACCTTGCCGCCCTTGATGAAGCCTGCGCCCGCGGCCAGGTCCACCATCATCACGGGCACCTGGCCGCCAGCCACGTCGCCCAGGGCCGGCGCCGCGCCCTTGTAGGGCGCGTGCACCAGCTTCAGGCCGGCCTCCACCCTGAGCAGTTCCATGGCCAGGTGGTGCGGGCTGCCGGCACCGGCCGAGGCGTAGTTCACGCCGTCCTTGCTGGTGCGCGCCTGGGCCAGGAAGTCTTTGGCCGTGGCCGCTGCCATGCCGGGGCCGGCCACCAGGATCATCGGGAAGCGGCCCATCAGCGTGACCGGCGCGAGGTCCCTGGCGGGGTTGTAGCTGAGGCTCTTGTAGAGCACGGGATTGAAGACCAGTGTGCCGTTGTCGGCCGACAGCACGGTGTAGCCATCGGCGGCGGCGCGCGCGGTTTCCGAGGCACCTATGGCCGTGTTGCCGCCCGGGCGGTTGTCCACCACGATGGGCTGGTGCACCTGGCCGCCCCAGGCCTGGCCTATGGTGCGGGCCAGGAAGTCCGAGCCGCCGCCGGCCGCGTAGGGAACGATCCAGCGCACGTTCCTGCTGGGGAATCCGTCCTGGGCCAGCGCGCCGGGCAGGGCGGTGGCCGATAGCAGGCCTGCGGCCAGTGTGGTGAGGAAAAGGCGCTTGTGCATGGGGCTTGTCTCCGGTGAGGCCTGGGTGGAATCCATGGAATCTTGTTTTGCGTAATTTTTCTACGCATTGCGTAAAAACACCGCCCGGGATTACCCGCAAGCTGCGGCACAATGCCCCGCCAGCCCTTAAAACAGGCCTTTCCAGACCCGTCCTGCCGCCATGACTTCCACTGTTGCCTCCGAGATTGACGAGCCCGCGCCGCCGCGCGAAAGGCGCCAGCGCGTGCAGGCCGCCGAGACCTGCCTGGCCGTGCTCAAGGCCCTGGCCACGCTGGGCGGACGCGCCAGCCTCACGGCCATCGCGGGCGCGGTGGAGGAAAGCCCGGCCAAGGTCCACCGCTACCTGGCCAGCCTGATGGCCGAGGGGCTGGTGGAGCAGGACCGTGGCGGCACGCAGTACGCGCTGGCGGCCGAGGCCATGCGCGTGGGCCTGGCCGCCATGCGGCAGTCCGACCCCATCCGCCTGGCCGAGCCTGCCCTGCTGCACCTGCGCGAGGCCTTGCAGGTCACCAGCTTCGTGGCCGTGATGGGCAACCTGGGGCCGACCATCGTGCGCTTCGAGGAGCCGGGCCTGCCGGTCACCGTCAATGTGCGCGTGGGCTCGGTGATGTCGCTGCTGTGGTCGGCCACGGGGCGCGCCTTCTTCGCCTTCATGGACGACGATGCCCGCGTGGATGCGCTGCTGGCCCGGGAGCTGGCCGAGGCGCCGGCCGCGCGGCGCGCGCTGCTCGATGGCGCGGACCCGCTGGGCACGCTGCGCCGCGAGATCCGCGCTGCGGGCTGCGCCTCGGTGCGCGACGTCAACCTGCCGGGCATCAGCGCCGTGGCGGCGCCGCTGCACGACTACACAGGCCATGTGGTGGGCGTGCTGTGCGCGCTGGGCGCCAGCGGCGGCTTCGACCCGGACCCGCAGGGCGCGGTGGCCCGGGCCCTGCGCGCCGAAGCGGCGCGCGTCAGCGCCTCGCTGGGCCATCTGCCCGGTGAGGCCCGGCTGAAGCCCGGCTGAGGTCCGGCTGAGGCCTGCAGCCCGCTGCCGCTACGGCGTCACCAGCGTGTAGGCCATGCGCACGCGCTGCATGTCGCGGCCCAGGCGGCGGCTTTCGGGCAGGCGGCGCACCCAGGCCAGCTGTTTCACGGTGCGCGCCATCAGGGCGCGGGTCTCGGGCTCCATGGACTGCACGAAGTCCCGCCAGGCCGTGCGCGCGGCCGGCATGGCGCCGGCCTGCTCCAGTATCCAGGCCGTGGAGTGGGCGTAGCACAGGGCATCGCGCACGCGGCACAGCGCCAGGGGCAGGTGGGCGGCAGGGTCGTCCTCGAAGTCGATGAAGCCGATCACGCCATCGGCACAGCAGACCATGTTGCGCGCAAAGGCCTGGCTCAGGCAGTCGCCGCTGCCATGCACCTGCTGCAGGGTCTGCAGGCCCTGCAGCCACAGCGCCAGCGTGCTGCCATCCCCGCGGGGCAGGGCGGCTTCCATGGCATTGCCCAGAGAGGGCGCTTCCACGCCGGGGCTGCCCAGGTGGCGCATGGCAAAGCCGTCCTCGCACTCGGCCAGCACGGCAGGCACGCGCAGGCCGCGTTGCGCGAGCTGGCGCAGGCGGCGTACCTCGGTGCGGATGGCTTCGTGGCCGCCGGGATTGGGCACGGGCCGCAGCACGGGCAGGCGCAGGCACAAGGCGAGCAGGGCCAGCGCGCGATAGCGCCATGCCGGGTTGCTGGCGCCCGCGCGCTTGACCCAGATGGTTTCGTCTTCCCGGTCATAGCGCTGGATGCTGAGAGGCTGGCTCAGCACATGGGCGCGCAAAAAGGCGTCGTAGTCTGGCGGCTCGGGAGGCGGGACGGCGGAGGACGGTTCGGACACGGCAGGCTCTGGAAAGTGAGTGGCTGGCGCGCAACGCCAGCCGGATGCGGCAATTGTGCCGTGCCAGGACTTGCCGCTTGCGCCGGCCGGCAGGGGCGCCAGGGTTTGCACTGCGGCAAGGCTGGTGGATTTGCCGCCCGGCAGCCGGAAAATTGAGACAATCGTTTCATCTTTAGCAGTGCCGAAAACCATTCATGAACACAGAAGACAGTGGCAAGCTGGTGGCCGCCCTGGTGCGCGGCATCTCCGTGCTCCAGTGCTTTTCCAATAAGCACCAGGAACTCAGCGCCCGTGAACTGATGGACATGACGGGCCTGCCCAAGCCCACGCTGTTCCGCCTGATCGACACCCTGTGCGAACTGAACCTGATGCGCTACTCCGAGCGCCTGTCCAAGTACGTGCCGGGCGTGGGGCTGCTGAACCTGTCCTCGCCCGTGCTGGCGCGCATGCACATGCGCCAGTTCGCGCGGCCGCACATGCAGGAGCTGGCCAACCATCTGGAAGGCCAGATCCAGCTGGCCGTGGGCCACGGCCGCCAGCTGTGCCTGGTGGAGCTGGCCAACGGCCTGACCAACAAGGTCTTCCTGCCCGAGATCGGGGTGCACATCTCGCTGTCGCGCACCGCCACGGGCCGCGCCTACCTGCTGAGCCTTCCCGAGGCCGAGCGCGAGGCCTTCATCGCGGAACTGCAGGCCGACGATCCCGCACGCGCCCAGCAACTGCGCGAGCGGCTCGACGATGCGCGGCGCGACCTGGCCGAGCACGGCTTTTGCCGCAGCCACGGCGACCTGCACCGTGAGATCCAGTCCATTGCCGTGCCCATGTCCACGGCCAAGGACGGCGAGTACTGGGTGTTCTCGGTCTCCCTGCCCATCTACAGCCCGCAAAGCCGCGCGCTGGAAAGCGATGCCGGGCCGCGCCTGATCACGCTGGTGCGCCTGGTCGAGGGCATGCTGGGCGCCTCCAGCCTCTCGTGAATCAGCGGGCGCTGCGCCAGACTTCCTGCGCGCGGCCTGCGCCCACCTTCTCCAGCACGCTGGCGGTGTCGGAGCCTGCGGCATTCGCAGGACCCGGCGCATAGGCCTGGCCGTCAAAGCGCGGCGCGGGACTGGCCTGCAGGGCGCCGCCTTCGGGCTGCAGATAGACGCCACGCGCCTGAAGGTGCGGGTGGCTGGCGGCTTCCACAGGGCTGAGCACGGCGCCGAAGCAGGCATCGCTGCCTTCCAGCAATTGCTGCCAGTGCGCGCGGGGCCGGGAGGCGAACAGCGTCTGCAGCTGCGCGCGCCGCGCGGGCCAGGCGGCGCGGTCCCACTGCGGGCCCTGGAACGCTGCGGCACCGGCCAGGCCCAGCCTGTCCAGCAGCAGGGCGTGGAACTGCGGCTCGATGGCGCCCACGGTGATGAAGCCGCCATCGGCACAGGCATAGGTTTCGTAGAACGGCGCACTGTCGTGGATGCTGTGGCCGCGCTCGTCGGCCACCAGCCCGCGCTGGCGCGCGTGCAGCATGAGGTTGAGCATGTGCGCCGCACCATCGACGATGGCTGCATCCACCACGGTGCCGCATCCCGTGGCGCGTGCCTGCACGATGCCGGCCAGCAGCCCCGTCATCAGGTACATGGCGCCGCCGCCGATGTCGCCCAGCGTGGCAAACGGCGAGACCGGCCGGGCATCGGCCGGCGCGCATCCCCACAGCGCGCCCGAGACGGCCGCATAGTTGTTGTCGTGGCCGGCAGCCTGGGCCAGCGGGCCGTCCTGGCCCCAGCCCGTCATGCGGCCATAGACCAGGCGCGGGTTGAGGGCCTGGCAGGCCTCGGGTCCCAGGCCCAGGCGCTCCATGGTGCCGGGCCGCATGCCTTCGATCAGCGCATCGGCATCGCGCACCAGGGCGAGCACCAGGTCACGCCCTTCGGGTGACTTGAGATCGGCGAACACCGAGCGCTTGCCGCGCGACAGCGCGGAGGCGCCCGCAGCAGGTCCGGCCTCGGGCCGCACGATGGACACCACATCGGCCCCCAGGTCCGCCAGATGCATGGCGCAGAACGGCCCCGGGCCGATGCCGCCAATCTCCAGCACGCGCACGCTGTCCAGCACCTTCATGGCGTCTCCGTCGAAATCGGTTCAGTCGAGTTGCAGCTGGCGGCTGGTGATCAGCGCGCCCCAGCTCTTGCGGTCGTTGTCCACCAGCTGGGTGAACTGCGCCTGCGGCATGCCGCCGGGGCGGCCGCCGAGCTCGCGGTAGCGGCGCGCCACCTCGGGGTCTCGGAGCACGGCGACAAGGCCGTCGGTGAGCTTGCGCACCACGGCGGGCGGTGTCTGCGCGGGCAGGAAGAAACCCATCCAGCCGACCTTGTCGAAGTCCTGCAGGCCCAGCTCGGTGGTGGTGGGGACGTTGGGCAGCTCGGGCTCGCGCTGCGCGCCCGTCACGGCGATGGGATGCAGCTTGCCCGCCTTGATATGCACCAGCGAGGCCGTGAGGTTGTCGAACATGAACTGCGTCTCTCCCGACACGATGGCCGCCGTCGCCGGTGCCGAGCCGCGGTAGGGCACATGCACCACGTCCACGCCCGTGCGCTCGCGCAGCAGCTCGCCCATGAGGTGCGTGGTCTGGCCCACGCCGGCCGAAGAGAACGACAGCTTGCCCGGCGCCTGCCGCGCGGCCTTGAGCAGATCGTCCAGCGAGCGCACCGGCGATGCCTGCGGCACGACCAGCACGTTGGAAAACGAGATCATGTCCGTCAGCGCCACGAAGTCCTCGGGCCTGTAGGGCAGCTTCTTGTAGGCCGTGTAGTTGATGGCGTTGGAGCCCGTGTTGCCCACCAGCACCGTATAGCCGTCCGGCTGCGCGCGTGCCACCTGGCTGGCACCGATGGAGCCGCCCGCGCCGGGCCTGTTGTCCACGATGACGGGCTGCCCCAGCCGCTCGCCCAGCTTGAGCGCCAGCAGCCGCGCGGGAATGTCGGTGGAGCCCCCGGCCGCGCCCGGCACGACCAGGGTGATGGGCCGCGTGGGCCAGGCGTCGGCTGCAATGGCGGCCGTGGCGCACAGCCAGGCGGTAGCCGCCAGCGTGAGGCGTTTGAACATGGTGTTTCTTCTCCGCGCGTGTGCTGGGCCAGGGCGCTTCTCAGCGAGGACTCATCCGAATGGCACCGTCCAGGCGAATCGTCTCGCCATTGAGCATGGGATTTTCAAGAATGTGCAGCGCGGTCATCGCGTACTCGGACGGGTGGCCCAGGCGTGCGGGGTTGGGCACGGAGGCGGCCAGCGACTGGCGGATGTTGTCGGGCAGCTTGGCCAGGATGGGCGTGTCGAACAGGCCCGGCGCAATGGTGCACACGCGGATCATGCGCGTGGCCAGGTCGCGCGCGGCGACGATGGTCATGCCGATGATGCCGGCCTTGGCCGACGCATAGGGAATCTGGCCGATCTGCCCCTCATAGCCCGCCACCGAGGCCGTGAGCACGCAGGCGCCGCGCTCGCCTTGCACGGGCTCGTTGCGCGCCATGCTGGCGGCGGCCAGGCGCAGCGTGTTGAAGGTGCCGATCAGGTTCACGCGCACGATGCCCGTGTACTTGTCCAGCGAGCCGGGGCTGCCGTCCTTCTCCACCAGCCGCAGCGGCCCGCCCACGCCCGCGCAGTGCACCAGGGCACGGAATTCGCCGAAGTCCTCGGCGGCCGCAATGGCGGCGGTCATCTGGTCGGCGTCGGCCACGTCGGCCTTCACGAAGCGCAGGCGGCTGCCGTGGCGCCGGCGGGCGGCGTCCACCATGGCCGCGCCGCGGTCCTCGTTCAGGTCCACCACCACCACGTTCAGGCCGCGTTCCAGCAGCGCCTGGGCCGATGCCTCGCCCAGGCCCGATACGCCGCCCGTCACCAGGGCCGTCATGTTCTCTTGCAGTTGCATGGATGTGTCTCCGGTGCCTGGCTCACAGGCGTTCGATGATGGTGGCGTTGGCCATGCCGCCGGCCTCGCACATGGATTGCAGGCCATAGCGCGCGCCGCTGTCCTCCAGCGCGTGCAGCATGGTGGTCATCAGGCGGATGCCCGAGGCCCCCAGCGGATGGCCCAGGGCGATGGCGCCGCCGCGCGGGTTCAGCCGCTCGGGGTCGGCGCCCAGTTCCCTCAGCTCTTTCAGCCAGGCCAGGGGCACGGAGGCAAAGGCCTCGTTGATCTCGCAGTGGTCCATCTGCTCCAGCCGCATGCCGGCCTTGGCCAGCACGCGCCGCGTGGCGGGAATGGGGGCCGTGAGCATGTACAGCGGATCGTCGCCCACCACGTCCAGCGCCACGAAGCGCGCACGCGGGCGCAGGCCCAGTTGCTGGGCGCGCTTCTCGCTCATCAGCAGCATGGCGCTGGCGCCGTCGGTCATCTGCGAGGCATTGCCCGCCGTGGTGTGCCAGCGGATCTGCGGAAAGCGCGCCGACAGCTCGTCGTTCTGGAACACGGCCTTGAGCGCGCCCAGCTTCTGCACCGTGGTGCCCGGGCGGATGGTCTCGTCGGCCGTGACGAGGCCGGCAGGCGTGGTGATGCCCACGATCTCGCGCTCGAAGTGCCCGGCCGACTGGGCCGCATGGGCGCGCTGGTGCGATCGCGCGGCATAGGCATCCAGTTCCTCGCGGCCCAGGCCCCAGCGCGCGGCCACGAGGTCGGCCGACACGCCCTGGCCCACCAGCCCCGGCGCGAAGCGCGCATCGAAGCGCGCGCCCGTGGTGTTCTGCCCCATGCGCGAGCTGCCCATGGGCACGCGGCTCATGGACTCCACGCCGCAGGCGATCACCATGTCCTGCGTGCCCGACATGATGGCCTGCACGGCAAAGTGCACCGCCTGCTGGCTGGAGCCGCACTTGCGGTCGATGGTGGTGGACGGCACATGGGCCGGCAGGCCTGCGGCCAGCCAGGCCAGGCGGCCCGGCGTGCCGGCCTGCTCGCCGGCTTGGCTCACGCAGCCGGTGATCACATCGTCCACCGCGCCGGGGTCGATGCGGTTGCGCTGCACGAGCTGCTCCAGCACCTGGCTGAGCAGATCGACGGGGTGGAGCTGGGCCAGGGCGCCATCGGGCTTGGCCCGGGCCATGGGACTGCGGATGGCATCGACGATGACGGGAGTGTTCATGCGGATTTAATGAGACTGGAGGTTCATGAAATGAATGATAAGTCTCGAAATTTGCATTGAACAAAGCGTTTTCCCGGATGAAAAACCGAGCGTAAACAAAAATACTTGCTGAAAACCCGATGAATTCGAGACGTTGGATTCAAAAAAGCAAAGGAGACAGGCGTGCATGACTTTCACAGCTGGGCCGATGCCCGGCCCGACCGCGTTGCGCTGACCATGGGCGACAGCGGCCAGCAGCACACGGCGGGCGCGCTGGCGCAGCGCTCGCGCGAGGTGGCGCAGTGGATGGCCGGGCAGGGCCTGGCGGCCGGCGACACGGTGGCCGTGCTGATGGAAAACCGCGTGGAGATCCTGGAGCTGGTGCTGGCCGCGCGCCTGGCGGGCCTGTACGCGGTGGTCATCAGCACCCATCTGACGGCACCTGAGGTGGCCTACATCCTGGGCGACAGCGGGGCGCGCCATGTCTTTGCCTCCGCCGCCACGGCGGCGCAGCTGCCGGCTGCGCTGGCGGCCACCGTGCATTCGGTGGACGGAGACTGCGCATCCACGGGCCTGCCGTCGCTGGCCGATGCCCTGGCCGCCTGGCGTGCGCAGGCGCCTGCGCCCATCGACCTGTCGGGCCGCCCGCTGGGGCGCGACCTGCTGTACTCCTCCGGCACCACGGGCCGGCCCAAGGGCATCAAGAAGGCGCTGCCGGCGGCGCTCTACCGCACGCAGGCCGATCCCGAATTCCTGGCCTGGCAGCGCAACATGGGCTTTGATGCCGACGCGGTCTACCTCTCGCCCGCGCCGCTGTACCACGCAGCGCCGCTGCGCTACTGCCTGCGCACGCTGGACGGCGGCGGCGCGGTGGTGATCACGGCGCGCTTCGACGCACAGCAGGCGCTGGCGATGATCGAGCGCTACCGCATCACCCACAGCCAATGGGTGCCGACCATGCTGGGCCGCCTGCTGCAGCTGCCCGAGGAGGTGCGGCGCGGCTATGACCTGTCCAGCCACCGCTGCGCCATCCATGCGGCCGCGCCCTGCCCGGTGGCCGTCAAGCAGGCGCTGCTGGACTGGTGGGGCGACATCCTGCTGGAGTACTACGCAGGCTCCGAAGGCTGCGGCATCACCCTGATCAACTCCGCCGAATGGCGCCGGCGCCCAGGCTCCGTGGGCCGCGCCAGCTACGGTCGGCTGCGCATCGTGGGCGACGACGGGCAGGAGCTGCCTGCAGGCCAGATCGGCCGCGTGTTCTTCTCGGACGTGGCGCCCTTCGCCTACCTCAACGACCCCGCCAAGACCCGCGAGGCCATCGACGAGCGAGGCTGGGCCACCTACGGCGACCTGGGCCATGTGGACGAAGAGGGCTACCTCTTCCTCAGCGACCGGCGGGCGGACCTCATCCTGTCGGGCGGCGTCAACCTCTATCCGCAGGAGATAGAGAACGCGCTGGCCACGCACCCGGCCGTGCAGGAGGTGGCCGTGGTCGGCGTGCCCGAGCCCGACTTCGGCGAGCAGCCCATGGCCGTGGTCGTGCTGCGCCAGGGCCATGCGGCCAGTGCCGAGATGGCGCGCGCCATCGTCGCCGAGGCCGGCGCCACGCTTTCGCGCCTCAAGCGCCCGCAGCGCCTGCAGTTCGTGGACGAGCTGCCGCGCCTGCCCACGGGCAAGCTGCTGCGCCGCGTGCTCAAGGACAGGCTGCGCGAGCAGCCCCACGCGGGCTTCAACCTGCGCAGCGCCTGAACGGCCCTTCACCGTCTTTCCTCACCGACAACCACCGGATACCGACCCATGCAAGACCTGACCGAGCGCTCCGTCTACCGCGAAGACCATGAACAGTTCCGCGAGCAGGCCCGCCGCTTCTTCGAGCGCGAGATCGTGCCCCACCATGCCGAATGGGAGCGCCAGGGCATCGTGCCCAAGGAGGTCTGGCGCAAGGCCGGGCGCGAGGGCCTGCTCAACCCCATGCTGCCCGAGCCCTACGGCGGCGGCGGCGACTTCGGCCATGCGGCCGTGCTGCTGGAGGAGATCGCGCGCACGGGCGCCAGCGGGCTGGGCTTTCCGCTGCATTCGGACATCGTCGCACCCTACATCCATGCCTACGGCAGCAAGGCGCAGAAGGACCGCTGGCTGCCGCGCATGGCCGCAGGCGAGCTGATCGGCGCCATCGCCATGACCGAGCCCGGCGCGGGCAGCGACCTGAAATCCGTGCGCACCACGGCGCGGCGCGAGGGCGACCACTACGTGCTCAACGGCCAGAAGACCTTCATCACCAACGGCATCAATTCGGAGCTGGTCATCGTCGTCGCCAAGACCGCGCCCGAGATGGGTGCCAAGGGCGTGTCCCTGATCGTGGTCGAGGACGGCATGCCCGGCTTCTCCAAGGGCCGCAAGCTCGAGAAGATCGGCCTCATGGCGCAGGACACCTCGGAGCTGTTCTTCGACAACGTGCGCGTGCCGGCCGACCACCTGCTGGGCGAGGAGAACGCGGGCTTCAGGTATCTGATGCACGAACTGGCCCAGGAGCGCCTGGTGGTGGCCGTGCGCGCCGCCGCGTCCATCGAGGCCTTTTTGCACAAGACCATTGCCTACACGCGCGAGCGCAAGGCCTTCGGCCAGCCGGTGTTCGACTTCCAGAACACGCGCTTCAAGCTGGCCGAGGCCAAGGCCCAGGCCACCATGCTGCGCGTCTTCGTGGACGACTGCATCGCCCTGCACCTGCGCCGCGCGCTCGCCCCCGACCGCGCCGCCATGGTCAAGCTCAATGCCACGGCGCTGCAAAACCGCCTGCTCGACGAATTCCTGCAACTGCACGGCGGCTACGGCTACATGACCGAATACCAGATCGGCCGCGCCTGGACCGATGCGCGCATAGGGCGCATCTACGGGGGGAGCGACGAGATCATGAAGGAGATCATCGCAAGGACACTGTGAACCCCTGAGCGGCTGCGCGGGCGTGCGGCGCCCTGATCCGGGGGCGGCCAGCCGGGGCGATGTGTGGCGGCAGCACATCATGAAGGCCCTTGCTCCGGCCGCTTGTCCTAGGCTTTTCCCAAGCCCGTTCCGGGTGGGAGAGCCGGCAACTTCCCTTTGGCAATCCTATTTTTCGGCAGAAACTGGAATTTCCATGGGGCGGCTCATTCTTCCATGATCTTTCCATATCGAAAGACCGGGAGGGCGCCCCGACAGGGCGCGAGCACCAATGACACGCCGAGTCACCATCCATACGCCATTGGGCGATGAACTGCATTTCCGTGAATTGCGCGGCCAGGAAAACATCAGCCAGCTCTTCAACCTCGATGTGGAAATGCTCAGCGAAAGCGAAAGCATCGATCCCAAGGCCCTACTGGGCAAAAACGCCACCATAGAAATAGAAACCCAGGGCGGTGGCAGGCGCTTCATCGACGGCATCGTCACCCGCTTTGGCATGCAGGGCCAGGACCACCGCCACTACGCCTACAAGGCGCGCCTGAGCCCCTGGCTGTGGCTGGCCACGCGCAAGAGCGACTTTCGCATCTTCCAGAACCAGACCGTGCCCGACATCATCGAGCAGGTATTGGGCGTCTATGGCCATCCCCTGCAAAAGAAACTCACGCGCGCCTATCGCAGCTGGGACTATTGCGTTCAATACAACGAAAGCGATTGCGACTTTGTCTCGCGATTGATGGAGCACGAAGGCATCTACTACCACTTCGCGCATGCCATGGGAGAACACACCCTGGTGCTGTGCGACGACATCATTGCCTCGCATGGCGCATTGCCAGGCGGCGAATCCATTCCCTTCTATCCCCCCGAAAAAGCCGCTGCAGGCGACCAGGAAAACATCCACGCCTGGCAGCTGGAGCAGGAAATCAAATCGGGCCGCCATTACAGCGACGACTACGACTTCAAGAAGCCCCGGGCCGACCTCACCCACCTGCGGCGCGACCCACCAGGCCATGCGCACGACGGCCATGAAACCTACGAATGGCCGGGCGGCTACACGGAGTACGGCGATGGAGAGGCCTACATCCGCGTGCGCCTGAAGGAAAGCCTCACGGGCCAAAGCCGGGTGCGGGGCCAGTCCTGCCACCGGGCGCTGGCCACGGGCTACACCTTCAGCCTCTGCAACTACCCGCGCGGCGACCAGAACCAGCAGTACCTGATCACCGGCCTGAGCTACCACCTGAAAGAAAACCCTCGCGTCAGCGCGATCACCAGCGTACGTGGCGTCCCATCCGCACCGAGTGCCCGGGACGGCGCCAAGGAAGAAGGCTCCTTCCAGCGCTACGAGTTGCAGGCCCAGCCCACGAGTCTTGCCTACACCCCTGCACGCACCACGCCCAAGCCGCGCACCACCGGCCCGCAGACCGCCGTCGTCGTGGGCCCTGCTGGGCAGGAGATATGGACCGACGAATACGGCCGCATCAAGGTGCAGTTCCACTGGGACCGCCTGGGCAAGAAGGACCAGAACTCCGGCTGCTGGATACGTGTTGCCACCCAATGGGCGGGCACAGGCTTTGGCGTTATCTCCATCCCGCGCATCGGCATGGAAGTCATCGTGGACTTCCTCAATGGCGACCCCGACTACCCCATCGTCACGGGCTGCGTCTACAACGCGGCCAACATGCCGCCCTGGGCGCTGCCTGCCAATGCCACGCAATCGGGCATCAAGACGCGGTCGAGCAAGGGCGGCGCACCGGGCGCGGGCATGAAGAACGGCCCGGGCGACGCCAATGCCATCCGCTTCGAGGACAAGGCCGGGCAAGAACAGCTGTGGCTGCATGCGCAAAAGGACCAGCTCACCGAAGTCGAGAACGACGAGGACAAATGGGTGGGCAACGACCGGCGCAAGACCGTGGACCGGGACGAGACCAACGTCATCCACCGGGACCGCACGGAGACCGTGGGCCGCAACGAGAAGATCGACGTGCACGGCTGGCGCACGGAGGTGGTGGACCTGGACGAGACCCTCACCGTCCACCAGAACCGCACGCGCACGGTGGACCTGGATGAAAGCATCCGCATCTGCAAGAACCGCACGAAAACCGTGGATGCCAATGGGCGCGACAGCATCGGCCGCAACTGGACCTTGGCCACGGGGCGCATGAAATCCGAAACCGTGGGCATCGGCTACACGCAGGGCACGGGCCTGTTCAAGATGGTCACCGTGGGGTGTGCCTACAACCTCAACGTGGGCGCGGTGCTGATGAGCAACGTGGGTGTCCTGCGAAGCGACAGCGTGGGGATGGACTGGAGCCGGACCGTGGGGCGCAATCGCAGCGCGCAGGTTGGCAACGATGAAGGCCTCGTCGTGGGCCACAACCGCAGCAGCACCATCCAGAACAATGACAGCACCGAGGTAGGGCAGGACCAGTCGGTCAACGTCGGCAACGACCACGCGCTGCGGGTGGGCGCCAACAGCCTGCTCGATGCGGGCGGACAGCTGGCCCTGGCGGCGGGCACCACGCTGACGGTCGATGGGCAACAGGTCATCGTCACCGGCACCCAAAGCATCCGGCTGCAGTCGGGGGCGAGCTCCATCGAGATCTCTGCGGCCATGGTCGAGATCAAGTCGCCGCTGGTGAAGATCAACTGCTGAACCCGGGGCACTCGCATGGGACAACCTGCAGCAAGAGTGGGCGACATGCATGCCTGCCCCGCCCACGGGGGCGGGGCCATTCTCTCCGGCCAGGCCAATGTGCTCATCGGCGGCATGCCGGCGGCCAGGGTCACGGACAAGGCGCTGTGCCCCCGTTCACCGCCCGATGCCCTGGCCGAAGGCGAAGCCACGGTACTGATCGGTGGCAGGCCCGCGGCCCGCATGGGGGACAGGACCGTGCACGGCGGCGTGGTCGTCTCGGGCTGCACCACCGTCTGGATCGGTGCGAATGCGGGCCGGTGCCTGGCCGAAGCCGCGCAATCGGGGGCCGCCTTCGTGTCGGCCATGGAGGACTGAATCGCCATGCCGAAGCTCAACCCGCCCGCCCTCTGCCTTCCCGGAGCTCTCCAAATGGCCCGCCGGGCCGTGCTGCAAAAGACTGCGGCGACTTATGACGGCCTGCTCTACGCCGTCGTGGACGCGGCGGCGGATGAGCACCTGCATGACGCCCTCCTGGCCGAGCCGCCGCAGTCCGGCATCACCTGCCTGTATGACGGAATGCCCGCCGCCCGCTATGCGCGCTACGCGCCCTATCTGCTGCGGGTGCATGCAGGCAGCCCCCTGTTCCAGCGCTGGCCGCTGGAGGGCTGGCAGGCGCACTGGGGCATTTTCCTGATCAGCCGGCTGCCGGCCCCTGCGCTCAAGCGCCATCTCAAGCGGTTTCTGCAGGCCAGGGGAGACGGCGGCCAGCGGCTGTGGCTGCGCTTTTACGACCCGCGCGTGCTGCCTCGCCTGCTGGCGCAGTTCGACCCGGCGCATCTGGGGGACTGGTTCCACGGCCACAGCATCCTCGCCTGCCTGGCACCGCATCCCGAGGGGATCTGGGTCGGCTTGGCGCAGCGCAAGTTTCTGGACCACGTCACAGGCCTGGCGCGCCTGGACAACAGGCAATGGGAGGTGTCTTCGCCATGATGGAAATTTCAACCCTGGAAATGCAGCGCACGCTGCGCCGCAACCTGGTGCCCAGCGAGGGAGGGATTGCCGCCATCGTGCGGCAGACCTGCCATCTCAGCGAGCAGGATTGGCCGCATGACAGGCTGCTGGCCCATACCCGGCGAGGCCTTGACCGCGCGGTGGGCTGGGGCCTGTCGACGCCGGACGATGTCATCGGCTTCCTGGCCTTGCGCCACCAGTTTGGCGAGCGCTTCGACGAGTTTCCCCGCCGTGTGCAAGTTTTCTCTCGCGCACCGACCTGCCGTCTGACGGACGCATCCAGCTGATGATGCTTGAACTGCC
>NZ_BCZP01000034.1 GCF_001598795.1 Delftia acidovorans NBRC 14950
ACGGGGCAACCTGCGTCGTGGCGGTTGCGGGGTTCGCCGTGAAACTCACTTCGCGCTGCGCGCTACGTTCAAACATCACGGCGAGTCAGATCACAAAGCAAGCCTGTCCTTCGGCAGGCTTGCAACCCCGCAACCGCCACGACGCAGGCGCTGACATACGGGAGTGGGGAGAAAGGCAGCCGCTCGCTGGCGCTGCGGCTCAGGGGGTTACTGTGCGCCGGTCCAGAACCTTGTCTATCAGGCCCCATTCGCGGGCTTCTTCTGCGGTCATGAAGCGGTCGCGGTCCAGGTCGCGTTCCACCTCTTCGTAGCTGCGGCCGCAGTGCTGGGCGTACAGGCGTGTCATGCGGTCCTTGGTGCGCAGCATTTCCTCGGCATGGATGCGGATGTCGGAGGCCTGGCCCTGCACGCCGCCCAGCGGCTGGTGCACGTGCAGGCTGGCGTTGGGCAGGGCCATGCGGTGGCCGGGCTCGCCGGCCATGAGCAGGAAGGAGCCCATGGAGCGCGCCGTGCCCATGCACAGCGTGTGCACGGGTGACTTGATGAACTGCATGGTGTCGTACATGGCCAGCCCGCTGGTGATGACCCCGCCGGGCGAGTTGATGTACAGGTGGATGGGCTTGTCCGGGTTCTCCGCCTCCAGGAACAGCAGTTGCGCGCAGACCAGGGCAGAGACCGCATCGTTGACCTCGCCGTTGAGAAAGATCACGCGGTCGCGCAGCAGGCGCGAGTAGATGTCGAAGGACCGCTCTCCGCGCGCCGACTGTTCGACAACCATGGGGACGAGCATCATCGATTCGCGCATGGGCGAACTCCTGTGTGTGGTGGTGAAAAAGAATGGGCTGCGGCCCTGCGCCGCATGCCCCGTTGCCGGGGCCCTCAGGTCGCGTGTATCAGGTCACGTGCATCAGGTCGCGTACATCAGGAAGCCGCCGTCGTTGGCCGCTTCCCTGGCCGGCTGCACCCGCGCATCGGTCAGCACATGGACGATGCGCAGCAGCGTGCCGCCATCGGCGCCGGGGCTGATCTGCAGGTCCACCGTGCTTTCAAGAAAGGGCGGCTCCGCCTCGCGCAGCCGCAGGCGCAGTTCCTGCTGCGGCACCTGCTGCAAAGGCTCGGCATGCTCGGTGCCCGGCAGCCACTGCGCGCGCAGCTCGGGAATGCTCAGCGCGCGCCAGACCTTCTCGGGCGGGGCGTCCAGCGCGTACTCCTGCACCAGCTCGCGGGCCGCATCGTCGGTGTCCATATTGCTCATCTTGTTCATTGGTCCATGTCCTTGAGCAGGCCCTTGAGTGCATCCACGCGTTGCGGCCAGTAGGCGCGGTACTTCGCCAGCCAGCCCGCAATCTGCGCCAGCCCTTCGGGATCGACCTCGTAATGCATGAAGCGCCCCTGCCGCTGCTCGCTCACCAGCCCCGCATTGCGCAGCACGGCCAGATGCTGGGACATGGCCGACTGGCTGATCTCCATCCCCTCGCGGAGCGCGCTGGCATGCATGCTGCCAGCGGCCAGCTTCTCGAAGATGGAGCGGCGCGTAGGGTCGGCCAGGGCCTTGAAGATGTCGTTCTCGGGCATGGCGACACTTTAGCAACCACTTATTTCAAATGCAAGTCCCGCACGCCAATCCCGCCGCCACGCCCTCATCCGCAAACCGCTTGGCCGCCTTGAGCAGATAGCTCACGGCATAGAGGATGGGGTCGTCGGCCTCGTCGCCATTCAGATGGTCCACCACCTCGATGGCATAGCCCAGATTCACCGCCGTGTCGTGCAGCAGGCCCAGCAATTCCTTGTCCTGCGGCTCCAGCGACTGCGCCTGATCAGCCTTCACGTAGTAGATGCGCAGCAGATCCCGGCAGACGCAATTGATGGCCGTGATGTTGTGGCGAGCGTGCAGGTCCAGCACATCCAGCGCGGCGCCCATGTGCAGGACGGCGTCGATGGCGAGGTCGTCGAGTTTGGGTTGGGGTGAGGTGATGAGGTTGGGTTCATCCATGGCGGCTCCCAGGGCTTGGATCATGTCGAACAACAGGCACACGGAAATCGACCGCGTGAAGCGCCGTTTCATTCTACGAATTTCGTAGAGACGAAATCAATACACCCTACGACTATCGTAGGATGCCTCCACGGACCAAGCCACCTTCCAGCCTATTTGGCAAACGCCTGCGCGAGGCAAGGCTGCGTACCGGGATGCCGCAGGATCAGTTGGGGGTTGCCGTCGGTCTTGATGAGACAACGGCAAGTGCTCGGATGAGCAGATATGAAACTGGCGTCCATGAGCCACCTCTGGATATTTCCAACCGGATTGCGCAAGTGCTGGGCGTGCCGACTGCCTACCTTTATTGCGAGGACGATGATCTTGCCGACGTGATCCTGGCATGGAGCAAGCTGGCTCGCGGCGGTCGGGCGCAGGCGAAAAAAGCTGTATTGGGTTTGGTGGCTGGGCGGTAGGGGTGAACGCCCGGGCAGCCCCTATGACGGGATGTCGGCAGGATTGGACGACAAGAGATCACTGACTGCGTATCGATATCGTCAAAGAGGCGGCCTTCTCAGACGGCGGCAAACGGCCATAAGCGGTCGTCCGGCGCGAGGACTCGAACGGCAGGTTCAGGCAGGTTCCCGACGCTCATTGGTGAAGGTTCACGCGGCGGCTGTGCGCCCGTTTCAGCCGGTGGTTGCAATTACATCAACGACCGGTTCGGCCATTAAGTGGATGGGACTGAGCAACAACATGGTTAGTTTCGACACATCCAACTGCGCCCACTGCCACTTCGCGCTATCTGGCCTGCACGGCGGGCTACCTGAACCGCGGAGTCCAGGATTCGACGAGCCACCGCTCCTCGTCCTCTGCCTCGGGCTCGGGTATGTCGATTCCGAATAGTACCGTCAACGTTTTTCCATATCGGCCCAGACCGATCACATCTTCGCTGATCTCGATGCTTCGCTTGCCTCCGAACCAGTGTTGGAGATTCGAGGTGGCATCGACCTTTACACCAGCGAGCACGTTCTCGGGGATTTGGTTGAAGGCGAAGGTCGCGGTACTGCGCGGAAGGCTCTCGTGTTTGCGTAGCCAGTCGATGCCCGGGGTCTGCCGCAGCGCCTCGGACATAAAACAGTGATCGATGACTCCTCCCTGACTTAGCACGATCGCCATCGGATCTCTGGTGCATTGCGTGTAGCGAATCGCCGTGGCGTGCAGAGAGGTCTTGCATTGTTCTGCCAATGCTTGAATGGCAGACAGTCCGTCTCCCGCGCGCTCGAGCGCAGGAAAGAACAGATGTCGAGGCATGAGAAAACCAGCGGCGAAGCGATCCGCCTCAATTTCGTAGCGGTCCTTCGAAGCAAAGCCAGCCCGCGATGTGTGTGCGCCGCTGTCGCCGGAGATCACGGCATCGACATGGCCTGGCAGAAAGTAGTGGCCCAGTTCGTGCCCGACACTGAAGTTCTCGAAGCCCTCGTTCTGCAGATGGGTCGCGTAGGCGATAGCGAACTCGTTGCCGAACCGGACCAGCATGCCGGACGTCCCGCCTTGATCCATGGGTTTGGCGACCACATCGATGCCGCGGTCCTGCGCAACCTTCCTCGGGCAGATCGGCAGTGATGTGAGCCCGAGGCCTTTGACAATTTGCTCGGCGGCAAGAGAGGCGAAAGCGAAGGGATCACTGGAGGTCATGACTTGTTTCTCTCCTTGGCGCGGTTGGCCAGCATCATGATCAGATCATCGGCCATCTTTCGATCACTGCCATCCAGCGCTTCGTAGTGGCGATGCAGGCGGTCAGCCCCGGCCAGGGCCTTGAACTCATCAACTCTGCCAAGCAGGAAATCCGTGGTGACGTCCAGGCTGTCGGCCAGGATGCGCAAGTTGTCGAAGGACGGTTTGCGAGTGCCCGTCTCGAAGTGGGAAATGGCAGACGGCTGCATGCCTGCCTTGGCGGCCAGATCTGCTTGATTCAGACCGCGGTACTCGCGCGCGCGTCGCAGACGTTCCGGGAAAACCTCCGATGGACTGGAGGGGGTTGACATAGACATGACGAAATCGTAAAGTTAAAAATGACTAGTTCGTCATAGCCCTCATGGGCCTCTTTTTTAGCCGGGAGTATGACGAATTCGTCACATGATAGATGACGCTCCCGGCGATGGCAACGAAGAAAGGATATTTGCCATGGCAGACGCACAAGTGACTTGCATCGTGAAACCGAACACCCAAAGTTCGCATGAACACATCACCCATTTGGGCAACCCAGCCGGGGACTGGATGTGGTCGCGTGAGCAGGTGATCCGGAGCATCGATGAGAAGTCGAATACGTTCTACGTGCTGGACCCGACCAGTGGAAAACGCGCCGACATCGGTGTTGTTCGAGAAACCGGCAAGGCCCCCTACCTTCGCACATACGCGGACGGCCGGTGGAATAACAACCTGTTGTCCCTCAATCAATGCCCAATCCGTTGAATAAGAGGAGCAAGGATCATGCGTACACCCTTGAAGCCCGGTATGAACACTGGCAAGCGCGGCGGGATTTTCCAGGAAGTCGGCCCTCGTGGCGGGAGACAGCAGAACTTCGCCACAGTGCCGGATAATAGGCAACTTCCGCCAACGGCCAAAGCTGGTCATGGCTGGGTACCGGTCAAAGTGACACCTGACAGTGAGCGCTGAACAGAGGGCCTGGCGCATATCCGCCAGGCCTCCAGGAGCCATTTATGGGCATGCAGTTCTATACCCAGCGAGTGAGAGACAGCATATTGCCGCTTTCGGTCGGAGATTCTCTTCCGAAGGCCTTTGAGGAGTGGTCCGTCACGGAAAATGTGATTGATCATGAAAGGCCCGAAGAGATGTGTGAGCTGTGCGGCCAAGAGTCATTGCGCTACCACTTCGAAATTAGGAACAGCCTGAATGGGAACCAGTTGTGGATCGGATCGCAATGCATCCTGAAATTTGACCTTTCGGTTTTCGAAGATGGGCGCGTGTTGTCCGCTGCGGACGCGAAGCGTAAGATTCAACGCATGCTGGAGGGGATGCAACAAGAGGCCTGCATCCGTGCGTTGGAAAAAGTTGCGACTGTGGAGAACAACGAGATTCTCGCCAGCGCGCTCCAGTTCTTTCGAAAGAATAAATATCTATCCCCGAAGCTTGGATTTGTTGTTCTTTGGCGACTTAACAAGAATCGTATCGAATACAACCCTTCTTTTTTCAAGATCGATCTCAAGCACGACCGACACAAAGTACAGCTGCGTGAAATGGAAGAAAGTAGGGTTCACATTTTATGGCCGGCGCTGTCTTCGTCACAGCGTCGAATGGCAGAACGCCTTGGTCACCAGCATCCGGACTAGAGAGCGAGCGTAGTTGTGGAGAACGACCCGTAGATAGGCTGTGTGGATTAACATGTGCCGTTCGGGGGCACAAGGGCTCCAGGGGAAATTCTTCGCCATCGTGAAGACGGCCTACACACTAGGCTAATAGCCGCGGCGATTGTCCGACCAAGATCAGACTCTCATTGCCGCGTGCTGAAGGACCACTCCTGTTATATCGCTGTCGCACGACTGCTCCGGTTGGCCGACGGCAACCGCTGCGCAGCAGACACTCGCAGCCGAAGCACGAACGACAACCACGGGTCGTTCCACGCCAGCAACGGCCCGTTTTTTCCCGTCAAGATCAACGACCAACGATGGCGCTGGGCTCTTCATCGACGGCATCCTCGTCGCAATCCAGCCTCACGACATCAAACTCAACGTGATCGACGTCTGGAACTTTCCCAAAATCGACGAGGAATCCGTGAACCAGCACCAGTCCACGGCCTGCATCGATAACCCTCCCCGTGCCGCTGTACGTGTAATGTCCGGTCCTGATCAGTCTGTCGCGCCCCAGCTTTTCTCGCTCGTCCTGCGGCCAATCGAAGCCATACGGTGATTGGAGCAGCCGGACGTCCAATGCACTGAGACGATTGCGAACCCTCTGTCCGGCGCGCAAGGTGCAGGGGTGGCAGAACACGGTGACGGCCGCCTGGTCGCTGGCCAGCGTAACGGACGCAGCTTCGTCGCCCGGCTCATCGACATGCAAGACCAGAAGATCTGGAAAGAACGTGCCTGTCATGGCTTCGCGGCGGGGCTGGCCGCCTTCGCCTTTTCTGCTGGCAGTTGCAGCCCATCGGCCAGCGCCGCACCCAGCGCGTCAATGACCGCCCGCACGCCCGGCACGTTGCGGCGGTCGCGGTGATAGGCCAGGTACACCGGGCAGGAAGGCAGCGGTGCGTCCACCTCCAGCCGTGCCAGGCCGGGCACGGTATGGGCCATGGCGTCGGGCAGCAGGCAGATGCCCTGGCCTTGCTCCGTGGCCTCCTGGCGGGCCAGGTCGGAGCCGGATCGAAAGACGAACCGGGTAGCTCCCCGGCTGGCCAGCCACAGGTTGGAGGCGTCCTGCCGGCCGGTGGCCAGGTCCTGCCCCACGAAGTCGTGGCTGGCGAAGTCCTGCACGCGCAGGTGGCGACCCGGCAGGCGCTGCTCGACATAGCCGTGCGAGGCGTACAGGCCAAACGTCAGTTGCCCCGCCCATTTCTCCACCACCACGGCCGAGCTGGAGCGCCCCACCCTGAGCGCCACATCCACTTCGCGCCGCCCGACATCCGTGAAGCGCGACTCCACGGCCACTTCAATATGCAGTCCGGGATGCGCGCTTCTCAACTGCGAGAGCACGGCGGTCACGGGCTTCACGAAGCCCTCGCCCATGCTGACGCGGATGGTGCCGGTCAGCGCATGGGCCTTCTCGTCGGGCCGGTCGTCGCGCTTGATGCCGCCCAGTCCCAGCTCGAATTGCTCGGCCAGCTCCACCAGTTCCATTGCATCGGGCTCGACCGTCGTCCCTGCGCTGCTGCGATGAACCAGGGCGCGGCCCAGGGATTGCTCCAGCGCCTCGATGCGCCGCGCGACGGTGGAGGTGGACAGGCCCAGGGCCGCGCCTGCGGCAAGCAGGCTTTGGTGGCGGTGAAGCGCCAGGAGCACGCGCAGGTCATCCCAGGTGGTGGGCGGTTGGTTTTTCATGAATGCAAATCAGCTTACCAGCGCTGCCCATTCCCAGCCGGGCACCCCGTCGCAATACTCGAGTGCATGAAAACCCCTTTTGATTTCTCCCAGAAAACCGTCCTGGTGACCGGCGCCTCCATGGGCATCGGCGAAGTATTCGCCAGGGAACTCGCCCGCCGTGGCGCCAAAGTCGTGCTGATCGCGCGCAGCCGCGACAGGCTCGAAAAGCTCGCCAGCGAATTGCCCGGCGCCGAATTCCTGGTCGAGGACCTGGCCACACCCGGGGCGGCCCGGCGGGTCTTCGATGCCGTCAGCGCCAGGGGCCTGCTGCCGGATCTGCTGGTGAACAACGCGGGCTTCGGCACCCACGGCAGATTTGATGAACTGGCGCTGGCCATGCAGCGGGAGGCCATCGACCTGAATGTGGGTGCCCTGGTGGAGCTGACGCACCTGTTGCTCCCCGCACTGGAGCAGCGCCAGGGCGGCGTCATCAACATCGCCTCCACGGCAGCGTTTCAGCCGGTCCCGTACATGGCGGTCTACGCCGCGACCAAGGCCTTCGTCCTTTCGTTCAGCGAAGCGCTCTGGGCCGAATACCGGCCGCGCGGCGTGCGCGTGCTGGCGTTGTGCCCGGGCGCTACCGACACGGCGTTCTTCGCCCGCGCCGGCGAGGCCGCATCCTTCGGGAAAAAAGCATCCAGCGAAGACGTGGTTCGCCTGGGGCTGAAAGCCTTCGACGACAACCGCGCCTCGGTGGTGCACGGTTGCGCCAACTACCTGACGGCCCTGGGCGCCCGCATTGCCACGCGCGAGTTCATGGCCCGGTTCACGGCCCGCGTGATGAGGCCTGCAGCGCAGCCGGCTTGAATGCCCCCGGTCTCAGGGATGCAAGCTCGCCGCGGCCCGGCCATTCCTGGCACGGGCCTGCGTTCACCAGTCAGTCGCCACTGCCGGCAGCCCTTCGTGCGAGGGAAAGTGCGGCAGCACCTCCTGGGCCAGTTCCTCCAGCACCTCGGCGGGCGGGCGCTGTGTCCACTGGATGCCCAGCGCCGCGTGGTTCACCCCCGCCGCCTGCCACTGTTCGAGCAATGCCACCAGTCCCTTGCGCCCGGTGCGCAGGACATAGCCCCCATGCAACGGGGTTGGGGGATGGCCGGGGTCATCGACCAGGTCGATCCACTCGTTCGTCATGTGCGGGCGGAATGCGCCTCCAGGGATCAGGTCACGCCAGGCGCGGATTTTTTCCGCCAGGTGCTGGGGCCCCCGGGGGGTATGGGTGGCACCGGGGTAGGTCAGCCAGCCATCTGCATGCTCGGCAATCCACGCCAGCGACTGGCCTGACGATCCCGTCACCATCAGCGGAATGCTCCCCGCAACGGGCTGGGGGAGAAACTCGGCTCCTTCCAGGCGTCCCAGCGGGGAATCGATGTCCAGGTGCCCGGGCTGCATGAGCTGGCGCATATAGGCCACGGCCTGGGAAAAGCGCTGTGCCCGGGCCGCGTGTTCCAGTCCGTAGGCGGGAAACTCCATCGGCCTGTCGCCAGAGGCCAAGCCCATCACCAGCCGGCCGCCGGAGAGCTGGTCAATGCTTGTGGCGGCCTTGGCCAGGTCGATCGGATGGCGCAGGGAGACGATGGCGCTGCCCGTGGCCAAGGAGACCTTGCGCGTACGGGCTGCCAGGAAGGACAGGTAGGTGAAGGGGTCGAACACCTGCCCTGCGTCCCCGAACGAGGGATCGAACAAGGGGACATCGCGCACCCACACGGCGGCAAAGCCATGCTGGTCGATGCGGGTGACCAGATCGGCCTGCCCGCGCAGCACCGACATGTCGCCCTTGTAGCTGCGCAGCGGCAGGAAGATGCCCACGGTCAGCCGGTCTGGTGCAAACATGCGCCGGTAGCCAGGGTGTGCGTAGAACGAGGCATAGGAAGCCCCACCCGTGCGCGGGGAGAGAGGAGTTGCGTTCATTGGCTGGACCTGACTCGTGTTCATGCGCCGGTTGCCGGTGCCGGCAGCGTGATGCCCTTGCGCACCGCAGGCCGGGCCGCGACCCGCTCATGCCATGCGCTCAGATGGCGGTGCCGGCTGAAGTCGAAGTGGATGATTCGCGCGATGTGCGTCCAACCGAAATGGGCAATGTCTGCAATGGAGTAGCAGTCGCCGGCCAAGTAGGAACGGCCCTCCAGCGCGTGGTCCAGCACCGTGAACGCATCCTCCGTCAGGCGCCGGTAGCGTTCGATGGCCGCAGGGACAGGGCTGTCCGCGAACAGCTCGAAGTGCACGCGCTGGCCCAGCAGCGGCCCGACACTGGACGCATGGAATTGCAGCCATTTGATCGCCTCCCAGCGGGCCTGCAGGTCCTCTGGCAGCAGCTGTCCGGTCCTGTCGGCCAGGTACAGAAGAATGGCCGCTGACTCAAACAACACCACACCCGTCTCGCTGTCCGTGAGCACGGGAATGCGGCCATGGGGATTCAGCGCCAGAAAGGCCGGCTGCCGGTGCTCGCCTTCATCGATGCGCACATGGTGCAGCTGGTAAGGCAGCGAAAGCTCTTCAAGCGCAATGGTCGCCTTGAAGCCATTGGGGGAGCTGTCTGAATAGAGATGGAACATTTAAATTTTAGATAAACTGAATTCATAGAATCGCTGGAAAGACTTATTCTCAACAGATATACGTCTAATTTGAAGCGATGATTTCTGCTCCATGAATTTAGTAAATCTAAAAACAAGATGACCTATCCATTGCAGGCGCTGCGCACTTTCGTGGAAGTGGGGCAGCGCAAAAGCGTCAAGGCCGCGGCGCAGGCCCTGCACGTCACGCCCGGCGCCGTCAGCCAGCAGATCCGCGTGCTGGAAGACCGCCTGGGAGTGGTATTGCTGGAGCGTGAGCGCCTTGGCATGCGGCTGACCGAGGCAGGCGCCAGCGTGTTCCCCAGGCTGCGTGAGGCGTTTCTTCAGATCGACCAGGCCATGCACGACCTGGAAAGCACCAAGGCAAGACGGAGCCTGACCGTCAGCACGGTCGCCACGTTCGCGGCATCGTGGCTGGTGCCCCGGCTGGGGCGTTTCAAGCAATTGCACCCGGACATTGAAATCCGCGTGGAGGCCACGTCGGAACTGGTGGACCTGCGGCGCGACCGGGTGGACGTGGCCTTGCGCCATGGGCTGGGAGACTATCCGGGGCTGGAGGTTCTCCCCCTCATGGCGCCGGTTCTGACGCCCGTCGCCTCGCCGGGATTCCTGAAGGCGCACGGGGCCGTGATCCATGAGGCAGGCGATTGCCTCAGCTACCCCCTGCTGCATGACGGCGACCGCGCAGACTGGCCGCTCTGGCTGAAAGCGCATGGCGTGGCGGACGACATGCGCGCGGAGCGCGGCAGTGCCTTTGACGATGACTTCCTGCTGATCCGTGCGGCAGAGGCTGGCCAGGGCCTGGCGCTGGTGCCGCAGGCCTATGCCCAGGAAGAAATCGCGGCGGGCCGGCTCATCCAGGTGCTGGACAAGCCATGGCCCGCAAGGTTTGCCTACTACGCGGTGACGCGGCCCGGAGCGGCCGACCGCCCCGAAGTGCGCGCGTTCCTGGAATGGATTCGCGACGAGGCGGGAAAAAACCTGTCACCTCCCCAACCCTAGCCCAGCACGAGCCTTGCTAGCCTTGGCACATGCTGATCTCCGAACTCGCCCAGCTCACGGGCGTCTCCATCCACGCGCTGCGGCACTACGAGCGCGCGGGCCTGCTCAAGCCCCAGCGCCTGCCCAATGGCTACCGCGACTATCCGCGCTCGGCCCGGCGCGAGGTGGTGTTCATCGCCATGTCCCGCGCGCTGGGGTTCGGGCTGCCGCGCATTGCGGAGAACCTGCGCGCCTGGCGTGCGGGGCGCATAGGCCCCGGTGACCTGGCCGATGCCGTGCAGCAGCGCGTGCAGGAGATAGACGAACAGATCGCCGCGCTGCAGGCCCAGCGCGCCCAGGCCCTGGACTATGTGCAGTGGCTGCGCGCCCGCCAGGCCGAGCGGGATCTGGCGCAAACGGCACCGACCCCAGCCAGCGCCCCCGACAAACCCGCCGCGCCCTGGCCGCGCGTGCGCCGTGCCGCTTCACCCACCACGAAGGAGACAAGCCATGACTGAGCCGATCACGCACCCCACCCCATCCACCCAGGCGCTGCAGAACGCTGTGCTGGCCATGCCCATGGCGCGCACCCTGGGCCTGCGCTTCGTGCGGGCCGAGCCCGGCGCCACCGAGCTGGAGATGCCCATTGCCGATGCCCTGTGCTTTCAGCCGGGCCAGTTGCAGGCCACGGCGATCTTTGCGCTGGGCGACTTTGCGGCGGTGTCGGCCGCAGGCTCTGTGCTACCGCCAGGCTGGGCCAATGCCACGGTGGACGGCAGCGTGAAGCTCTTCGCCCCCGCACGCGGCACCCACCTGCGGGCGCGCGGCCGCGTGGTGGATGCCGGCCGCGTGCTCAGCATCTGCGCAGCCGACCTGTACGCGGTGGCCGAGGATGGTCATGAAACGCATTGCGCGACCTGGCTGGGCACGGCGCGCAATCTGGAGCCGAGGCCCGTGCGGGCCTGAGAACGTTCCCCCGGCCTCCCCACCCCGTATGCCAGCGCCTGCGTCGTGGCGGTTGCGGGGCTGCGAGGTTGTCGAAGGGCAGACGACCTCGCCAAGGCCACCACGGCTACAAGCTTTCCTTCAAGCCAATCTTCTCTTCAGATAGAGACTCTCGCCTATTGTGAATAAGCAATACCAACATCACACAGGACACGAGAGAAGAAAACGAGAAAATATAGTTGATCATGGAATAACTGGAGCCATGGAAGCCCAATGACATTGGAGCAAAAAATATCACTGCATAAATAGTCCAAAAAATCATTCTTGACGACCAATAAAGACCTAGCCCACCAGAAATTGCTGCCGCATAGAAGAACACCACATCCGTAACTCCTTTGCACAACAAGGAAAGGAAACCTTCCTCGACAATTTGAGAACCATTCGCTTCTGATATTTCATAGAACAGCATGAATACAGACAATGCAACAACTGGAATAATGGCACAAAAAATCATCAATGACGATGAATCTCTAATGAACTGAAATTGCACTGCCCATTTTCCACGATTTTTGGATATCTCGATTGCCAGAAGAGCACATACTCCCATGGCAGGCAGTTCTGCCAACAGCAATATGGCAGAAGCTTGAGATTGAATTGCAGAATACATTGCACCCAGCCCTGCAACAGACATTGACAATATATAAAGCAGATATTTCCCAAAGAACGCATTGGCATAGCCAGGGATAAAAACGGAAAATATTCTTCTGCCAGGCAAAACCCGAAAATTGAATGAAAATCTGAATTGACAGTATTTCCGCATCAAAGCATATGCGGCAACGGAAAAGATGATGTCACTGAACAGATAGGCCAGAGCGACAGAATCATCGCTCATCCACTTATTCTTCCCAAGCAGCACCAGCACAACAATCACACAGGCTGCGTGGAAAAAAACCTGCCACATTCTGAATTTTGCAACGGTGGCAGTATGTGATCTTGACTCAAGAACGCAGCTACATACATTGATGATTCCGAAGAATGGAATACACAGAATTATCAATCTTGCCTGCGATACGGCCCCATCCAACAGTTCCTCTGGCAAACCGGATATCAGGGTTTTCGAGATAACAGGAAGCCAATACACCAGAATAAAACAAAACCCGGTGTATAGGAGGACCAGCCAAAACAGCAAACTGATGAGTGAGTCTGACTGCTCCTTATCTTTGCTGGCAGCCATTTCCGAAAAGAAGATGGCGCCAATACTCGCTGGAAATACAAAGAAAAGTGATGCAAAGGAAAGGGCTATGCTGAATTGGGCAACGAGAGTCGAGCTATAAAAACTAATGGCAAAAATGGTGACCATGGAGGCAAGCGGTGGGGCGGCGCGTCCAACTGCAAGATCAAATACCCGCTTTGCATCACCAGGCCTCATACCTATCCATCCTCCGCAGAATCAAAATCCATGATATATGACTCGAATTCTTTGAAATGAAGATCCTGGGCTATCTTTGATAGAGCCATTCATTTTATTTGTCCTCCACCCCTCTCACCCCGGAATATGGACCACCATAACAATGGTGGCCAAATATATTGGTGCAATCCTCGAAATACATCTGGATGCAGCAATAGAATAATCTTTTAATCCGATATGAACAAATCAATCATTCATTGCAAAAATGCATGATGCAATCGGACTGATCTGAAAATCTTGATGCACAGCCTGGGCTGCACCAGCGCCTAAATGGAATTCGCAGTCTGCCAACCCTGCTTTTACAGCGGCGGCTCATATGCATGCCACTGCGCTGTGGCGATTGCATTGCAGTCCTGCCGAAGGACAGGACTGCCCCATTGCCTGACGCGGGTCAAAAACAGACCCGGCCAGTCAACTCACCCTCGCAGCTTCAACCGCCGCGCCTTCACCGCCGCAGCCAGCTGCTCCAGCACAGGCACGGTCTGCTCCAGGCTGATGCAGGCATCGGTCACGGACACGCCATGCGCCAGCGGCTGGCCGTCCACGATGTCCTGCCGCCCTTCCTGCAGGTGGCTTTCGATCATCAGCCCCGTGATGCGGGCATCGCCACCGGCGATCTGCTGGGCCACGTCGGCCGCCACGTCGATCTGGCGGCGGTGCTGCTTGCTGCTGTTGGCGTGGGAGACATCGATCATGACCTGCGGGCGCAGGCCTGCGCCTTCCAGCAGGGCGCAGGCGGCCTGCACATGCTCGGCGCCGTAGTTGGGCTGCTTGCCGCCGCGCAGGATGACGTGGCAGTCGCCATTGCCGCGGGTTTCGAAGATGGCGGACTGGCCCATCTTGGTCATGCCCATGAAGGCGTGGGGCGCGCTGGCCGCCTGGATGGCATCGCTGGCCACCTTGACGCCGCCGTCCGTGCCGTTCTTGAAGCCCACAGGGCAGGACAGGCCGCTGGCCAGCTGGCGGTGGCTCTGGCTTTCCGTGGTGCGCGCGCCGATGGCGCCCCAGCTGACCAGGTCGCTGATGAATTGCGGCGACAGCAGGTCCAGGAATTCCGTGCCCACGGGCAGACCCAGGGCCAGCACGTCCAGCAGCAGGGCGCGGGCCATTTCCAGGCCTTCGTTGATGGCGAAGCTGCCGTCCAGGTGCGGGTCGTTGATGTAGCCCTTCCAGCCCACGGTGGTGCGGGGCTTCTCGAAGTAGACGCGCATGACCACGAGCAGCTCGCCGGCCAGGGCGTCGGCCTGGGCCTTGAGCTGGCGCGCATAGTCCATGGCCTGGTCGTGGTCGTGGATGGAGCAGGGTCCGACGACGACGATGAGCCGGTCGTCCCGGCCCTGCAGCACGTCCGAGATGGCGGCGCGGCTGGTTTCCACCAGTTGCTGCGCGGCTTCGGGCGCGGGCAGCCATTCCTGCAGCAGGGCCGGGGTGATCAGGGGGCGCACGGCCTTGATGCGCAGGTCGTCGATGCGGGTGGTGTCGTGCGTGCTCAGGGGCACGGCACTGCGTTGTACGTGGGTGGGGGTGGTCATGGCGCTATTGTCGCGCCTTGAGGTTTCCCGACCGGGGCGGGCAAGTGGCTTGCCCGCCCCTTGGCATCGACTTACTGAGCCGCCGCTGCAGGTGCCGGTGCAGGTGCAGGTGCAGGTGCCGGTGCCGGTGCCGGTGCTGGCGCAGGCGCAGGTGCGGACTCTGGCGCAGCCGGCACAGCGGCCGGTGCCGCGCCGTACTGCCAGCCGGCGGGCAGCAGGCCATCGACCCAGTGCAGGCGCCAGGCCATCAGCGCCAGCAAGGCCACCACGGCCAGCGCCACCAGGGTGTTGCGCAGGCCGTTGCCTTCCGCATAGGGATCGCCCGCCGTGCGCCGCGCGCCCACCGGCACCTTGGCGGTCTGCGACAGGCTGCGGCCCAGCGGCAGGTTGATGCGCATGCGGCCGTTGATGGCCCAGCCGCTGGCGTCCAGGATGGGCCCCAGGCTGCGCTGGCGCAGCTTGAGCCAGGCAATCATCATGCTGGGCCCGGAGATGGCGGCAATGAGGCCGACCAGGGCCACGGGAATCCAGGGCCCCAGGTCGATGAACTTGCCGAAGATGCCCACCAGCACGGCGCTGATGGAGCCCAGGGCCACGCCCAGGGCGGCCACGGTGCCCACATCGGTCTTGCGCGATGTGGCCGCAGCGGTGGCAGCCGTGGCGGCTGTGGCGTTGGCCGCAGCGGTGCCGGGCGCCGTGACCAGCTGGCCAGCCTGCGTGCCCAGGCTGGCGGTCACGCCCTCTTCCTTGGCCGAGGCGCGCTTGGCCACCTGTTCCTCCACCATGCGCAGGAATTTCTTGTAGGGCAGGAAGAAGGCCTGGCCGATGCTGGTGGGGTTCTCGATGAGCTTGACGATGGTGGCGTCCCAATCGTTGCCCGCGCGGTCATAGAACACGCCGTTGCGGCCCACGAAGAGAAAGTCCACGTCGCCCGCCGTGAAGGCCGCGACGATGGCTTTCTTCTTGCCCTCGCGCCGCAGCTCGCAGTAGGCCAGGCAGGTCTTGGCACGGCCGGCCAGCGCGGCGTGGGCGGCGGTGTCGGCCACTTCCACAGTCAGGTCGCAGCTGCGCGCATCCAGGTAGAGCGTGCCGGCCTGGAAGGCCGCGCCCTCGCGCCGGTAGAAGCTGCTGAACGAGACAAAGTTGTTGAGCAGCACCAGCAGGTCGCGCTGCAGGCGGATGAGCTTTTCCAGCGCCACGGCCTGCAGGCTGTGTTCCTTCTCGGACTCGTCCTGGGCGATGAGGTCCAGCAGCGCCGCTTCCTGCCCGCCGTCCAGCAGCGCCTGCACCTCCTGTTGAGGCAGGGCATCGAGCGGCGTGGCGGGCCGGGCCGCCAGCCATTGGCGACAGGGCTGCAGGGCGGCCTTGACCTGCTCCCACTGCGCGGCGGTGATCTCCTGCAGGTCTTCGCCCAGCACGGGCTGCACGGCCTGCTCGCGCAGGGCCTGCAGCGCGGCGGCCCAGGCGGGGTTGACGCCCTGGGCCAGCGGCAGCGCGCGGTCGGCCGCCACGGCGGCCAGCGGCAGGGCGGCAATGGCTTGGGCGCCGCTGTCCAGCACCTCACGGCCCAGGGCGGCATAGCCTTCTATGGAGGGGTTGAGCGGGTCCTGCGCGCGCGTGTCGAAGGCGGCCAGCCGCGTGCGTGCGAAGAAGTCGTCCACCTTGGCCTGCACCGCGTCCACGGCGCGGGCGGCGGCCAGGGCCTGGTCGCGCTCGGCAATGCCGCAGCCCAGGGCCTCGGCGCCTGCATGCCAGTCGCGCAGGGAACGCAGGTCGGCATAGAAGGACTCGGCCTGCTTGCGTGCGATGCCGGCCACGCCATCGGCGCCCGCCGCCGTGCCATAGGCCTTGCCGATGCGCTCGACCAGCGCGGCCAGCGCCTTGTCGTCCCCGGCGGTGGCGGGGCTGACGATGCCGTCGCCATTGAAGCGCATGGCCGCCAGGGAGGCCAGGCGCTCGCGCACCTGGGCCAGGCTCAGCGCGGCGCCGCCGGCCTGGCCGGACAGGGCCAGCATGCGCTCGGCCTCGGCGTGCAGCAGGGCGCCCTGCTCGCTGTCGCGCTCCAGGCTGGACAGTTGCAGCACGTCGCCGCCATCGGCCAGCACCTGGGGGTCACGCACGCGCGCCACGGCCCATTGGCAGGCGGCAATCAGTTCGGGCGGGCGGATGCGGCCGTCCTTGTCTTCGTCGATCAGGTCCAGCGTGTCGCTGTCGAACTCGATGCCGCGCGTGGGGCAGGCCAGGGCCACCCACAGCTTCTGGTCCAGCTCGCCGATGTGCGCAATGTCCTGCCCGGTGCGGATGACCACCTGGTCCACTCCACCGGCGCGAAAAAACTCCCAAGCATGTTGCTGCTGCATGAAATACCCAACGGCCGCTCTGGCCAACATTCAAAAAACGAAAACGAAAAACCGAAAAAGGGCCGCAGTTTAAAAGTCATTCGGCCTGCTCAATTGAAGACATTTGTCAACGATGGGCGTCAGCACAGGCTGTCAGGGCTGGCGCTTTGTGTGAAAATAAAAGCACTGAATAGATACTTTATTGTCTCCATGCCCTCCAACTCCACCGCGTCGGCCCCTCAACAAGGCCGGGACAAGCTGCACCTGCAGCTGGCGCGGCTGTTCCGCAGCAAGGTGTCCACGGGCGCCTGGCCCGTAGGCAGCGCCATTCCCACGGTGCAGGAGCTGGAGGCGCTGCATGGCGTGTCGCGCACCACGGTGCGCATGGCGCTGGGCGCCCTGGTGGCAGAGGGCCTGCTGCTCACGCGCAAGCGCGGCGGCACGCGGGTGATTGCGGCGCCCTACAAGCCACCGTCCTTCCTGCTGCCCACCAGCTGGAAGGAGCTGGTGGCCTTTGGCGCCCACATCGGCCAGATCACCCTGCACACCGGGCGCGACTGCCTGCCGCCGATTCCCGAAGGCTTCCCCGACGTGGGCCGCATGGCCCCCGCCTACGTGCACCTGCTGCGCGTGTACGACCATGACGCGGCGCGGTTCTGCCTGTCGCAGCTGTACCTGGAGCAGGAACTGTTCCCCGAGATCGAGGCCCAGCTGGAGCGCAGCTCCCTGGCCGTGGCCCTGAGCAGCGACCCCTCGCGCATTGCCGTGGCGCGCCAGCACTTGAGCGTGGCGCCGGCCGACGAACTGGCCGCCGAGCACCTGGGTGTGGCCCTGGGCACGCCGCTGATGCAGGCGCTGCGCTGGGCATGCAACGCCGACGGGCTGCTGATCTACTGGGCGCGGGTGCGCTTTCTCAGCGAGTACGTGCATATGGAAATGGATCTCCTGAAATGAACCCGACTTCCTCATTCCCCGCTTCACGCCCGCATGCGGGCCGCGTGGCCTGGATCACCGGCTCGACCAGCGGCATCGGCCTGGCCGTGGCGCGCCATCTGGCCAGCGAGGGCGCAGCCATCGCGCTGCATGGCCAGGCCGCCGCTTCTGCCGAGACCGATGCGCTGGTGCGCGAGATCGCCCACACGCATGGCGTGCCGGTGCGCCACTACGGCCTGGACCTGCGCGACGGCAGCGCCATCGCACCGCTGGCGCAGCGCATTGCGGCCGAGATGGGCGCCATCGACATCCTGGTCAACAACGCAGGCATGCAGCATGTGAGCCCGCTGCTCGAATTCCCGGCCGGCAAGTGGGACGAGCTGCTGGCCGTCAACCTCTCGGCGCCCTTCCATGCCATCCAGGCCTGCGCGCCGCAGATGCTGGAGCGCGGCTGGGGCCGCATCATCAATATCGCCTCGGTCAGCGGGCTGGTGGGCGTGGCGCGCAAGCCGGCCTATGTGGCCAGCAAGCACGGGCTGATCGGCCTGACCAAGTCGGTGGCGCTGGAGTTCGCCACCACGCCCGTGACCTGCAATGCCATCTGCCCCGGCTGGGTGCTGACGCCACTGGTGCAACGACAGATCGATGCGCTGGCCGCGCGCGAGGGGCTGGATGCCGACGCGGCGGCGCGCCAGCTGCTGGGCGCCAAGCAGCCCTCCCAGGCCTTCGTGACCGTGGAGCAGGTGGCGGCGCTGGCCGGTTTCCTGGCCAGCGAGCAGGCCGCCCAGGTGCGCGGCGCACACTGGAACATGGACGGCGGCTTTGCCGCTGCCTGAGCCGGCCACGCCTCGCCCTGCCCCGCCAAACCCCTTTTCATACCAACGACAGACAAACCCAACCAGGAGAGACAGATGTCCTTGAACGAAACCCATGACGCAGGCCTGCGCAGCTGGGTGACCTCGGCCAACACCGGCGCCAGCGACTTCCCCATCCAGAACCTGCCGTTTGCGGTGTTCCGCCGCGCAGGCAGCCAGGAGGCCTGGCGCGGCGGCGTGGCCATTGGCGACCAGGTGCTGGACCTGGCGCGCGCAAGCGCGATCAAGGCGCTGGGCGATGCCGTGCAGCCGCAGCTGGAAGCCGCTTCGCAACAGCACCTGAACGGCTTCATGGCCATGGGACCTGCCGCCTGGTCGGCCCTGCGCCTGGCGCTGTCGCGCGCGCTGCGCGAAGGCGCTGCCGCACAGGCGGCGCTGCAGGATTGCCTGGTGGCCCAGTCCGACGTGGAGTACACGGTGCCGGCAAAGGTCGGCGACTACACGGACTTCTATACCTCGGTGCACCACGCCACCAACGTCGGCAAGCTGTTCCGCCCGGACAACCCGCTGATGGAAAACTACAAGTGGGTGCCGATTGGCTACCACGGCCGTGCGTCCAGCCTGCGCGTGTCGGGCGTGGACTTCCGCCGCCCCATGGGCCAGTTGAAGGCACCCGACGCCGCCGCGCCCGCGCTCAAGCCCTGCGCACGCCTGGACTATGAGCTGGAGATGGGCATCTACACCGGCGCCGGCAACGCCTGGGGCGAGGCGATTTCCATGGACGAGGCAGAGAACCACATCTTCGGCCTGTGCCTGCTCAACGACTGGTCGGCGCGCGACATCCAGGCCTGGGAGTACCAGCCGCTGGGCCCCTTCCTGTCGAAGAACTTCGCCACCACGGTCTCGCCCTGGATCGTGACGCTGGAGGCGCTGGAGCCCTACCGCACGGCCTTCACGCGGCCCGCCGCAGATCCCCAGCCCCTGCCCTACCTGAGCTCGGCCGCCAACTCCGAGCGCGGCGCGTTCGACGTGCAGCTAAGCGTGGCGCTGGAGACCGGCCGCATGCGCGCCGAAGGCCAGGCAGCCCAGCAGATCACCCACACCAGCTACCGCCACGCCTACTGGACCATGGCCCAGCTGGTGGCCCACCACAGCGTCAACGGCTGCGACCTGCAGCCCGGCGACCTGCTGGGCACGGGCACGCTGTCCGGCCCCACCTCCAGCGAGGCCGGTGCGCTGCTGGAGCTGACCGAAGGCGGCAAGAAGCCCGTGGCGCTGGCCAATGGCGAGAGCCGCACCTTCCTGCAGGATGGCGATGCCGTGATCCTGCGCGGCTGGTGCGAGAAGCCGGGCGCCGCGCGCATCGGCTTCGGCGAGTGCCGCGCCACCGTGCTGCCCGCGCGCCAGGCCTGATGGCAAAGGCAGATCGATCGGGGCCGATGGAGCGGCCCGATTGATCTGCCCGATTGATTCACCCGATTGATCCGCCCGAATGTCGTGATTCCGACAGCCATGAGTGCATGACACAATTGCTGACATGCCCGCCCCATCGGAAGACGCCATCTCAGCACCTCCCGCCACCATCGACTTCGGAAGGCAGGCGGCCCCTGCCCGGCAGGAGCCCGCCTTTGCCGAGCCCGGCAGTGCCAGCAGGCCCGACACGGCCGACTCTCCCAAGAGCCCCAGCAAACTGCCGCCCTCGATAGCCAGCGCCTTCGCTGCCGCAGCCTATGCGCTGCAGCACGGCGATGACGCCGCTGCCCCCAACGAGCGGGCAGGCGCCGGCGCACATTCCGGCGTCACCAGCTTCACGGGCGGACAGGGCGCCGGCCTGATGCCGGGCCTGTACGCCAGCCTGATTGGCGAGCCCTCGCGCGACTACTACCTGCGCCTGTTCGAGCGCTTCGACGCGCTGGGCAAGCCCTTGCCTACATGGAACCTGGCCGCAGGCCTGTTCACCCTGCCCTGGTGCGGGCTGCGCGGGCTGTGGCAAGAGGGCGGCCTCTATGCGCTGGCCGCCGGCGGCACGGGCCTGGTCTGGGGCCTGCTGCTGCGCCCCGCGCTGGGCCTGCCCCCGGCGATTGCCCACGGCATCGATGCCACGCTGATCCTGCTGGCCATTGCCATTCCCGGCCTGGGTGCCAATGCCCTGTACTGGCACCATGTGCGCCGCCACACGCTGCAAGCCATTGGCGAGGCCCCCAACATGGCCGCAGCGCACGAACGCCTGGCCCGCCGGGCGGCCACGCCCCTGCGCAAGCGCCTGGCCGTGGCGGCCGGTGCGGTGCTTGCCGCCGCTGCCGGTGCAGGCATCTGGGCGCTGTCGGGCATGCCACATTTCATGGCGGCACAGACCGCGGTGATCCCGTCCGAAGCCATACCGGCCGCTGCACCAGTTTCGCCAGCTGCACCAGCCGTGGCGCCAACGCCCGCCGCAGCCGTACCTGCCGTTGAAACGCCAAGGACGGAACCGGCGCCCACACCCGCCCCTACTCCCGCCCCCACTCCCTCCCCCATACCCCAGCCGCAAGAGCCGGTCACCCAGACCGAGGCGCGCCCTGATCCGCAAGCGCCCTTGCCTGCTGCCGGCAGCACCGTCTCCGGCACGGTCGAACCCATGCCCGTCGTGGCAGCGGCCGGCGCCGCGGGTGCCGTCGCGGCCACTGCAGCGGCAGCCATTCCCGTCAAGGCCGCGTTGGTGCCAGCCAAAGCACCTGCACCTACGCCTGCGTCCGTGCACGCAGCCACGCCAGCGCCCGCCAAGCCCTCCAAGGTGGCGGCTGAAACCAAACCAGCCAAGCCCGCCAAGCCCGCCGAACCCGTCGCAAAGGCCGCGACACCTGCCAAGGCCGCCTCGGCGGCTCTGGAGCCGGGCAACTACTACATCAACATCGGCGTGTTCTCTGAAGCTGGCAATGCCGGGCGCGTGGTGGAGCGGCTGGAGAAAGCCAAGCTGCCCACGCTCAGCCAGACCCTGCACAGCAACAAGGGCGAGATCGTGCGCGTGCGCTCGGGCCCCTTTGCCAAGCAACGCAGCGCCGATCAGGCGGCCGCCAAGATACGCGCCATGGGCATGGAGGCCACGGTCTTCCACCACGCCCCCGCGGAAGGCCGCAGCGCGCGGCGCTGAAGCCTTTGCTGCCACCTGTTACTTCCGCATGCCTTCGGCTTCGCCTTGGCCCGGCTCAGCCCGGCTAAGGTATGCGGCATTGTCCGAGGCAGCGTGCCCGCGCCTGCCCTGATACTGCGCAGCAACACCCCATGAATCGAGGAGACAGACCATGCCGATGACCGCCCCCGCCCTCCAACGCCGCCTTGCCGCCCTGGCCCTGCTGGGCGCCACCACCCTGGTGGCAGGCTGCGCCGGCATGAGCAATCCTTTTGGTGGCAGCAGCGGCGGTGGGGCGCAACCGGCCCCGCGCCCCGTGCAGGTCTGCAATGCGGCATCGGCGCAGTCCTTCGTGGGCAAGAGCAATACCTCGGCCACGCTGGAGGCCGCCCGCAAGCAGTCGGGCGCCTACATGGCCCGCGTGCTGCGCGAAGGCCAGCCGACAACCATGGAGTTCAACCAGGAACGCCTGAACCTGGTGGTCGACGGCACAGGCCGCATCGTGGCCGTGCGCTGCGGCTGATCGCCGACCGATTGCGCTGTGGCGCTGGATGAAAAAAGGACGCCTAGGCGTCCTTTTTTCAAAGGCGGTGCGCAGGCTCACTCGGCCAGGAACAGCTCCTGCAGGTCGCTGAGGAAGTCAAAGCCCCGCTCCGTAGGCACCACCCGCCCCAGGTCGCGCGTGATCAGGCCCTTGGACTGAGCGGCGTCCAGCCCCTTGGCGATGGAGGACAGCGGCAGGCCCGTGCGCTCCATGAAGTCCTGCAGCGCAAAGCCTTCGCGCAGGCGCAGCGCGTTGAGCATGTACTCGAAGGGCAGGTCGGCACGGCGCACCTCGCCGTCCTGCGCCAGCGGCGCGCCGGCCAGGGCCTGGTCCATGTAGCGCGCGGGATCGCGAAAGCGCACCTGGCGCACGATGCGGTGCGCAAAGCTGAGCTTGCTGTGCGCGCCCGCGCCTATGCCCAGGTAGTCGCCGAACTGCCAGTAGTTGCGGTTGTGCCAGCACTGGTGGCCCTCACGCGCATAGGCCGAGATCTCGTAGCGCTGCATGCCCGCGGCAGCGGTGCGCGCGGTGATGCGGTCCAGCATGTCGTAGGCCAGGTCGTCCTCGGGGATGGCCGGCGGAAACTTGGCGAAATACGTATTGGGCTCGATGGTCAGGTGATAGACCGACAGGTGCGGCGGGGCGAAGGACATGGCCACGTCCAGATCCCGCGCCAGGTCCAGTTCGGTCTGGCCGGGCAGCGCGTACATCAGGTCGATGTTGAAGGTCTCGAAGCTGTCGGCCGCCTCGCGCACGGCCGCACGCGCCTGGGCGCCGTCGTGCACGCGGCCCACGGCCTGCAGCAGGCGGTCGTCAAAGCTCTGCACGCCAATGGACAGCCGCGTGACACCGGCCGCGCGGAAGGCGCGGAAGCGGTCGGTCTCGAAGGTGCCGGGGTTGGCCTCCATGGTGATCTCGCAGTCGGCCTCCATGCGCAGGCGCGCGCGGATGGCAGCCAGCAGCCGGTCGATGGACTCGGGCGCGAACAGGCTGGGCGTGCCGCCGCCGATGAAGATGCTGTGCACGGTGCGGCCCCAGATCAGCGGCAGCGCGCTCTCCAGGTCGGCGACCAGGGCGTCGATGTAGCGGTCTTCGGGCAGCTCGGGGCCGTCGCGGCCGTGCTCGTGCGAGTTGAAGTCGCAGTACGGGCACTTGCGAATGCACCAGGGCAGGTGCACATACAGCGACAGCGGCGGCAGGCTGCCAAGCTGCAGCGTGCCGGGGCGCATGTAGTGCTGGATGTCGCGCTGCACGGCGGCCTGGGCGCCGGAGGCCGAATCCTGGGGCTGGATGGGAATCATCGCACCCAGCGCTCGCGCACGAGTTCAATCATCTGCAGCGTGGCGCGGCCGCGGTGGCTGTGCGCGTGCTTCACGGCCGGGTCCATCTCGGCAAAGGTCTGGCCCAGCTCGGGGATGTACATCACAGGGTCGAAGCCGAAGCCCTGCGTGCCACGGCGCTCGGTGGTGATCTCGCCGAGCACACGGCCCATGGCGATCAGCGGTTCGGGGTCCCTGGCGCTGCGCACGCCCACCAGGGTGCTGACCATGGCGGCGCGGCGGTCGGCCACGCCCTGCATCTGCTCCAGCAGGGCGCGCACGTTGTTGTCGTCGCTTTTCTCGTAGCCGAACTGCGTGCAGTAGTAGGCCGTGTCCACGCCCGGCAGGCCGCCGAAGTGCGAGACGCACATGCCGGCGTCGTCGGCAATGGCGGGCAGGCCCGTGCGCTCGGCCGCGAAGCGGGCCTTGGACAGCGCGTTCTCCACGAAGGTGCAATGCGGCTCGGGCGCCTCGCCCTCGAACAGGTCGCCCTGGCGAATCAGTTCAACGCCCAGCGGGGCGAACATGGCTTGCAGCTCGGCGAGCTTGCCGCGGTTGTTGGAGGCCAACACAATCTTCATCGTAGAAATCCAGTCGGGCGCCCGTGCGCCCTTTGTCGTCAATAGGTTCGGTAGTCCATGCGCGCCACCGGCACCGCTGCTGCGGGCCGGCAGCGGCGTTCAGCGCTTGAACTGGCGCTCGGCCGAGCGGCGTATCGCCTCGTTGATCTCGGCGATGGAGCGCTCGATGGCGGCGTCATCCAGCTCATCTTCCAGGTCTTCGATTGGCCCCCCCTGGATCGTGGATTCAAACGCGTCGTTCTCGATGTCCTGGGTGGAGATGCCCATGGTGGACTCGAAGGCGTCGGGCGTCTCCCACTCCATGGCGATGGCCGTGACGTTGTCGCTGGCATCGCCCGCGTTGCGCAGCGCCGTTTCCACCAGCTGGGGGATGGCCTGGGACACGGTGCGGCCGTGCAGGGTGCGCATCAGGTGCCCTTCGTCCACGCTGCCCCACAGGCCGTCGGAGCACAGCAGCAGCTTGTCGCCCTGCTCCAGCCGGCGCGGCTCGGTCACGTCGTAGATGGGCTTGGACGGCGAGCCCAGGCAGGTGAACAGCACATTGCGGCTGGATGTCTTGAGCTGCGCGGCGATCTCGCCCATCTCCAGATAGGAGTGGTCGCGCGTGCGCACCAGCAGCTCGCCACCGCGCACCAGGTACAGGCGCGAGTCGCCGCAGTGGATCCAGGTGATCTTGCCCTTCTGGATGACGGCCGCCACCAGCGTGGTGCGCGGCGTATCGATCATTCCCTTGGCGCTGGCGTAGCGCAGGATCTGCCGGTGCGCGTGCAGCAGCGCATCGACCAGAAAGCCCTGCGGATCGTCCAGCAGCGGCTTGGCCTGGCGCTGGAAGTGCACGGACATCACCTGCAGCGCCAGCTGCGCGGCGACCTCGCCTTCGGGATGGCCGCCCATGCCGTCGGCCAGCACGAAGAGCACGGCCTCCCGCGTGTAGCAGTAGCCCATGCGGTCTTCATTGAGCGCACGGCCGCCGCGGCGGCTCAGCTGAAATACCGAAAACCTCATGGCTTGCGCTCCTGGCCGACGGCCGGCAGGCCTGCCGCGCCGCTGATCTTCTGCATGTTCTTCTTGGCGTCGGTCACCAGCGTGTCCAGTTGCAGGCGCATGCGCTCGGAGACACTGAGCTTGGTGTAGCGGCGCTCACCCTCGCGGCTCAATTCCTTTTGCAGCGCAAACACCGACTGCGGGCGCGAACCCGGGTCCATGGCCATGCACCACTCGACGACTTCGATGAGGTTGTCCGAGTACACGCCGCGCAGCTTGGTCAGCGCCAGCGTGAGCCGGTCCTTGTCCTGGCGCTGCGGCGCCTCGTTGGGCGGAAAGCCCTGCATGCAGGCATAGATGCAGGCGCCAATCGCGTAGATGTCGGTCCAGGGGCCGAGCGACGCATCGCGGCGGTACATCTCGGGCGCGGCAAAGCCCGGGGTGTACATGGGGCGGATGAAGTTGCCTTCCTTGGACAGCACCTCGCGCGCCGCGCCGAAGTCGATCATCACGGCACGGTCATCATTGGTGATGAAGATGTTGGCCGGCTTGATGTCCAGGTGCAGCATCTTGTGCTGGTGCACGATGCGCAGGCCGCGCAGCACCTCGTCGAACAGCGAGCGGATCGTCGATTCGCGGAACACCTTCTCGGCCTTGAGCTCGCGCGCGGTGACAACGAAGTCCTGCAGGGTGGCACCCTCCAGGTAGTTCATCACCATGTAGACGGTTTCGTTCTCGCGAAAGAAATTGAGCACGCTGACCACGGAAGCGTGCGAGATCTGTGCAAGGGAACGCCCTTCCTCGAAGAAGCTCTTGAGGCCCAGGCGGTACAGTGAAAGCTTTTCGGGAGCCACGGCGGGCTGCAACTCTCCGGGGGCACGGGTGGCCAGCGATGCGGGCAGGTATTCCTTGATCGCAACCTGCTTGCCCTCTGCATCCAAGGCCAGGTAAACGACGCCGAAACCGCCGGAAGCAAGCCTGCGCACCACCCGATAGCCGCCGATCGTGCTGCCTGGCGGCAATGGCGCCGGCTTGATCTTGGAAGACATTTTTCTCCGGTGAGTCTCAGGGATGAGGCGAAACCCGGATAATCGGGCAATTGCAAGCATCCATCAAAAGTCCAATGCCAGTTTACAGCATGACCGGATACGCCAGTGCCCAGCACGGCGCGTCCGCAGAAGATGGTGGAGCGTCGGGCCGCAACAGCCGGCTCGGTCTGGAGATCCGCTCGGTCAACAGCCGCTTCCTGGATCTTTCGTTCCGCCTGCCCGACGAGTTGCGCGCCCATGAGCCGGCCTTGCGGGCCCTTCTGACCGCCCGCCTCAAGCGCGGCAAGGTCGAAGTGCGCGCCGCCATCGACAACGACGACGGCAACTCCCTGCCCGATCCCTCCACCGCCATGCTGCAGCGCCTGGCCATGCTCCAGGACACCGTCCAGTCATGGCTGCCCGACGCTCGCAGCCTGTCCGTCTCCGACGCACTGCGCCTGGCCAGCGGCGGCGCCCACTCGGCCATCGACTGGAGCAGCATGCTGCCCACGCTGGCAGAGCAGGCCCTGACCGAACTGCTGGAGGCCCGCGCCCGCGAAGGCAAGCGCCTGGCCACCATGCTGCTGGACCGCATCGCCCAGTTGCGCAAACTCGCGGCAGACGCCACGCCCCTGGTGCCCCAGCTCGTGGAGCAGCAGCGCCTGCGCTTCATGGAGCGCTGGAAGGAAGCGATGGCCCTGGCCGAAGGCGCCGTGGCGCCCGAAGCCGCCCAGGACCGCGCCCTGACCGAGGCCACGGCCTTTGCCATCCGCATCGACGTGGCGGAAGAAGTCACCCGCCTGGACTCGCACCTGGACGAGATCCAGAGCCTGCTCAAGAAGGGCGGCGAGATCGGCAAGCGCCTGGATTTCCTGATCCAGGAGCTGCACCGCGAAGCCAACACGCTGGGCTCCAAGTCCGCCACGCTGGAGCTGACCCGCATCAGCGTGGACATGAAGGTGCTGATCGAGCAGATGCGCGAGCAGGTGCAGAACATCGAATAAGCCCATCACAGATGCCCATGCGTAACCAAACTGCGCACAAATCCATGGATTACCCCGGAAACCTCTTTGTCGTCTCGGCCCCCAGCGGGGCCGGCAAGTCCAGCCTGGTGCGAGCCTTGCGCGAGTTCGATGCGCGCGTCTCGCCCTCCGTCTCCCACACCACCCGCGCGCCGCGTGGCCAGGAAAAGCACGGCCGCGAGTACTACTTCGTCTCCGACCAGGAATTCGACACCATGGTGTCGAACAACGCCTTCGTCGAATGGGCGAATGTGCACAGCCGCCGCTACGGCACGGCCAAGAAGGCGCTGGAAGAGCGCATTCAGGTCGGCACCGACGTGCTGCTGGAGATCGACTACCAGGGCGCGCTGCAGGTCAAGGAGGCGTTTCCGAACGCCGTTCTGATCTTCATCCTGCCGCCCAGCTGGGACGAGCTGCGCGCACGCCTGGAAAACCGGGGCGAGGACGCGCCCGAGGTGATCGAACTGCGCCTGACGAACGCGGCCGAGGAGATGGCCCAGGTGGCGAAATTCGACTTCGTTATAATCAACGAATTGTTCGAGAGCGCACTGTTTGATCTCAAGACGATCATCCACGCCCAGCGCCTCAAGTATGCGGCTCAGCGCAGCCGCCGCGCAGAGACCTTCGAGTCTCTCAATATTTCTGTACCCAACTGACGTTTCCCGGAGATCCTGATGGCACGCATCACTGTTGAAGACTGCCTGGAGCAGATCCCTAACCGCTTCCAGCTCGTGTTGGCCGCCACCTACCGCGCCCGCATGCTGAGCCAGGGCCACACGCCCAGGATCGAAACCAAGAACAAGCCCGGTGTCACCGCCCTGCGCGAGATCGCCGAAGGCAAGGTCGGCCTGGAGATGCTGAAGAAGGTTCCGGGCTGATTTGCTGCAAAGCAACACAATGGCCCCACAAAGAGCACCGCACAGCGGTGCTTTTTTTACATGAAGCCTGCACAAACCCGCATGCACGCTACATTTAAGTCATGAAAGCGGCCTTGACTTCGTTCACAGCCCCCTCTGATCCCGTACCGACACCCCGGCCCGAGCGCATGTCTGCAGAGCAGGCAGCGACCGTGTCGGCCAATGCCTTTGCCGGACTGATGGAGCACCTGGGTTACCTGGATGCCACCAGCATCGAGCAGGTGCGCGAAGCCTATGCTTTTGCCGACCTGGCCCACAGCGACCAGTGGCGCAGCAGCGGCGAACCCTACATCACCCATCCCATTGCCGTCACCGCGCTGTGCGCGAGCTGGAAGCTCGACGCCCCGGCCCTGATGGCCGCGCTGCTGCACGATGCGATGGAAGACTGCGGCGTCACCAAGGCGGACCTCGCCCAGCGCTTCGGCCAGGACGTGGCCGAGCTGGTCGACGGCCTCACCAAGCTGGACAAGCTGCAGTTCAACACGCGTGAGGAAAACCAGGCCGAGTCCTTCCGCAAGATGCTGCTGGCCATGGCACGCGATGTGCGCGTCATCCTGATCAAGCTGGCCGACCGCACCCACAACATGCGCACCATGGGCGACATGCCGCGCAACAAGTGGGGCCGCATCTCGTCGGAGACGCTGGAGATCTACGCACCCATCGCCCACCGCCTGGGCCTGAACCAGACCTACCGCGAGCTGCAGGACCTGGCCTTCCGCCACCTGCACCCCTGGCGCTATGCCACGCTGGAAAAGGCCATCGCCCGCTCGCGCAAGCGCCGCCGCGACCTGGTCCAGCGCGTGCAGGACGAGGTCAATGCGGAGTTCGCCGGCGCAGGCCTGCAGGCACGCCTGGCAGGGCGCGAAAGCACGCTGTATTCGCTCTATCTGCGCATGGAGAAGAACCAGCTGAGCTTTGCCAAGGTGACGGACGTCTACGGATTTCGCGTCATCCTGCCGCGCGTGATCGACTGCTACACCGCGCTGGGCGTGCTGCACCAGATGTACAAGCCCATGCCGGGCCGCTTCAAGGACTACATCGCCATTGCCAAGAACAATGGCTACCAGTCGCTGCACACCACGCTGGTGGGCCCCTCGGGCGTGAACATCGAGTTCCAGATCCGCACCGAGGAAATGCACATCGTCGCCGAGGCCGGCGTCGCCGCGCACTGGCTGTACAAGGCCCAGCCCGGCCACGATTCCGAGCAGCTGGGCACGCAGTGGCTGCAGTCGCTGCTGGACATACAGAACGAGACGCGCGATGCGGCCGAGTTCTGGGACCACGTCAAGGTGGACCTGTTCCCCGACGCCGTCTACGTGTTCACGCCCAAGAGCGAGATCATGGCCATGCCGCGCGGCGCCACCGTGGTGGACTTCGCCTACGCCATCCACAGCAAGGTCGGCAACCACATGACGGCCGCCCGCATCAACAACGAGGAAGTGCCGCTGCGCACCGAACTCAAGAGCGGCGACGTGGTGCAGATCGTCACCTCCGAGGACGCCACGCCCAACCCGGCCTGGCTGGGCTTCGTGAAGACGGGCCGCGCGCGCTCCAAGATCCGCCACTACCTGAAGTCGGCCGCGCAAAGCGAATCGGCCCGCCTGGGCGAGAACCTGCTGGCCCAGGCCATGCGTGCCGAAGGCATGGATGCCGTGCCGCCGGCCGACGAGGCCAACCAGGCACTGTGGGACGAGGTGCTGCGCATGGCCGGCAGCCGCAGCCGCGCCGACCTGATGGTGGACATCGGCATGGGCCGGCGCATTGCGTCGCTGGTGGCCTCGCGCCTGACGGCGCTGATGGCGCGCCACGGCCACCGGCCCGACGCCCTGCTGCTCACACGCGAACGCTTCAACTCCAGCAACCGTCCCTTCCAGGGTGCCGTGCTGCTGGACGGCTCCAACCAGGGCTCCATCCACTACGCGCAATGCTGCCGCCCCGTGCCGGGCGACCCCATCGTGGGCTACCTGGGCAGCGGCGAAGGCCTGATCGTCCACCATGCGCAGTGCAAGATCGCGCAGCGCCTGCAGGAAAAGGACAGAGACCGCTTCATCGTGGTTGAGTGGGCCGATGACATGGATGCCGCACGCCTGTTCGAGGCACGCATCGTGGTCACCGTCAACAACGGCAAGGGCGTGCTCGCGCGCGTGGCGGCCGAGCTGGCCGGCGCCGAGGTGGACATCCTGCGCGTGGACATGGCCGACGAGGCGGCCATGAGCACCACGGACCTGTGCTTCGTGATCTCGGTGCACGACAACCAGCAGGTGGAGTCCGCGCTGCGCAACCTGCGCCGCGTGCACTCGGTGGTGCGCGCATCGCGCGTCATCCCCTGAACACTGCCCCGCTCCTGCGGGGCTTTTTCATTGCGCCAGGTCCAGGGCCAGCTGCTGCAGCAACGGGCCGCAGTCCTGCTCGATCTTGAGGGCCAGCAAATCCTCGGAGCGCATGCGGCCCTGGTTGATGGCGGCCACCGGCTTGCCCTGGGCCACGGCCTCATGCACAAAGCGCAGGCCTGAATACACCATCAGCGAAGAACCGGCGACCAGCAGCCCGCCGGCCTGCTGCAGCATGGCGCGCACGGCCTGCACCCGCTGGCTGGGCACGCCTTCCCCGTAGAACACCACATCGGGCTTGAGCACGCCGCCGCAATGCGGGCAGGCCGGCACGTCGAAGCGGCTGAAGTCGCGCCCCTCCAGATCGGCATCGCCGTCGGGCGCGGCCTGGGCGCTCAGGCCGGCCCAGCCGGGGTTGCGCTCCAGCAGCATGGCCTGCAGCACGGCGCGCTCCATGCCGGCGCCGCAGCCCATGCAGCGCACGGCGGCGATGCGGCCGTGCAGGTCGATGACGCCATCGCTGCCCGCTGCCGTGTGCAGGCCGTCCACATTCTGGGTGACCAGGCCTTCGATCCATCCGCGCTGCTGCAACTGCGCCAGTGCCGCGTGGGCCTGGCCGGGCCTGGCCTGCGCCATCACGGGCCAGCCCAGCAGGCTGCGCGCCCAATAGCGCTGGCGCGTGGCATGGCTGCCCATGAAGGCCTGCAGCGTCACTGGCTGGGGGCGCTTCCACTGGCCTTCCAGATCCCGGTAGTCCGGAATGCCGGAGCCCGTGCTGCAGCCCGCGCCCGTCAGCACCAGCCAGCGCCGACCGGGCGGCAGCAAGGCGCGCAGGGCCAGCGCGGCATCGTGCAGAACCGGGGATGGTGATGGCGGCGGAGCGATGGCGGTCATGGCCGCACAGCATAGCGGCCCCGCACGCCCAATGCAGAAACACCGTGTTGCACTCCGAGCCGGGGCGCAGCGGAGACAATGGCCAGATGCCTCACGCACACGCCACCGCCCAAGCCGCCGCCCAAGCCACAGCCCAAGCTTTTTCCACCGCCCGCCATCCCGCCGCGCTGAACCGCGCCGCCCTGGCCACCGCCCTGGCCACCGCCCTGGCCGCCGTGCTGCTGGCCGGCTGCGCGTCCCGGCCGGCGCCTGCGCCGGTCACGGTGCCGCCCTCCATGCCCGCCCCCACGGCGCCTGCCGCGCCCGTGCAGCCCGAACCGGCCACCGCGCCGGATGCCGCCCAGCAGGCCGAAGCCACCAGCTTCGAAGCGTGGAAGCGGGATTTCGCGCGCAAGGCGCTGGACGCCGGCATCTCGGAGAAAACCTTGCGCAGCGCACTGGAGCCTGCCCGGCTGCAGCGCCGCGCGGTGCAGCTGGACCGCTCGCAGCCTGAATTCACGCGCACGCCCTGGCAGTACCTGGACAGCGCCGTATCGGCCCAGCGCATTGCCCAGGGCCGCGCCAAGCTGCGCGAAGCGGCTGCACCGCTGCAGTCGGCCAGCCAGCGCTATGGCGTGCCGGCCGAGGTGATCGCCGCCATCTGGGGCATGGAAAGCAATTTCGGCGGCAACTTCGGCAACTTCCCCACGGTCGATGCGCTGGCCACGCTGGCCTTCGACGGCCGGCGCGCCGCATGGGCGCAAAAGGAGCTGCTTGCAGCCCTGCGCATCATCGACAACGGCGATATCGATGCGGCCCACATGATCGGCTCCTGGGCGGGTGCCATGGGCCACACGCAATTCCTGCCCTCCGTGTTCCTGGCCTATGCGGTGGATGCCGATGGCGATGGCCGCCGCGACATCTGGGGCAGCCTGCCCGATGTGACGGCCTCCACGGCGAACTACCTGGCCCATTCGGGCTGGAAGACGGGCGAGCCCTGGGGCGTGGAAGTGCGCCTGCCGGCAGGCTTTGACCATGCACGCGCCGAGACCAGCGTGCGCCAGGACAGCGCGCAATGGGCGGCCGAGGGCGTGCAGGCCGTGGACGGCTCCGCCCTGCCCGCCATGGCCGATGCCAGCGTGATCGCGCCGGCCGGCGCGCGCGGGCCGGCCTTCATGGTGGGTGCCAACTTCCGCACCATCCTGCGCTACAACAACTCCGTGAATTACGCATTGGGCGTGGGCCTGCTGTCGCAGCAACTGGCCGGCGGCCCGGGCGTGCAGGCGGCCTGGCCGCGCGATCTGGCACCGCTGTCGCGCGAGCAGTTGCGCGCCTTGCAGGCCGCGCTCAACGAACGGGGATTTTCGGCCGGCACGGCCGATGGCGTGATGGGCCCGGCCACACGCGCGGGCCTGCGCCAGTTCCAGCAAAGCCAGGGCCTGGTGGCCGACGGCTATCCCACGCTGGAGCTGCTGCAGAAACTGCAGCCCTGAACGCTCACCCGGCGGCGCTGCCCGGCTCCGGGTAGGTGACTTCCAGCACTTCCAGCGTGCGCACACCTGCGGGTGTGGGCAGAGCCACCTCGTCGCCCACACGGGCCTTGAGCAGGGCGCGCGAGACGGGTGCAATCCAGCTGACCTGCTGGCGTGCGCTGTCGGCCTCGTCGATGCCCATGATGGTGATGGTGCGCTCCTCGCCCTCGTCATCGACATAGGTGACGGTCGCGCCGAAGTAGATCTGCTCGCTGCCGGCATGCACGGAGGGATCGACCACCTCGGCGATCTCCAGCCGCTTGGTCAGAAAGCGGATGCGCCGGTCGATCTCGCGCAGGCGCTTCTTGCCGTACAGATAGTCGCCGTTCTCGGAGCGGTCGCCATTGCTGGCCGCCCAGTGCACGATCTCCACGATGCGCGGGCGCTCGTTGTCGATCAGGTCCAGCAGCTCCGTCTTCAGCCGCTCGAAGCCCTGGGGCGTGATGTAGTTCTTGCCGCCCGGCGGCAAGGGCGGCAGGCCGACTTCATCATCGTCGTCGCCGTCGGATTCCTTGGTGAAAGCCTTGCTCATAGGGAGCCGATCTTCACACAGATCACCGCAGGAGGCGAAGACGCCGCACAAACCTCGACACCAACGGCGGCACAAACGAAAAAGCCTCAGAACTTTGCAGTTCTGAGGCTTGTCGTTTTGGTGCGGCTGGCAGGAATCGAACCCACGACCCCTTGGTTCGTAGCCAAGTACTCTATCCAGCTGAGCTACAGCCGCCAAGCTTCGAATTATAGCGTGCTTTTTGAACGCTTACGGAAAACCATGAAAATATCGAAAAATAACCGTTGACCAGCGCCTGAATCATTTCCACGGCCTCCGTGCGGGCGCCTGAAACGAAAAAGCCTCAGAACTTTGCAGTTCTGAGGCTTGTCGTTTTGGTGCGGCTGGCAGGAATCGAACCCACGACCCCTTGGTTCGTAGCCAAGTACTCTATCCAGCTGAGCTACAGCCGCCAAGACAACGATTGTATATCAATTTCCGACCTCTCCGCAAAAATTGCAACCATCGCAAACTCCGGGGCCCGTGGCGCACCGCGCTGGCCTATATTGGCCGGTCGCGGATGCAGGCCCTGCCCTGCACCTGTGCGGGAGACAAACACAGCGAGCGGCCCGCCGCAGCGGCGGGAACGACAAGACATGACAGACAAGCGCGCGGCCACGCAGCCGCAACCGCCCGAGGGCGCCATGTGGGGGCAGCTGTTTCGCCGCAGCGCCCGCCCCTCCCTGAGCCTGCAGGGCCAGATCCGCGAGATGCTGGTCGATGCCATCCTCTCGGGCATCCTCGCACCCGGCGAATCCATTCCCTCCAGCCGCGAGCTGGCGCGCCACCTGGGCGTGGCACGCATCACCGTCGTGCTGGCCTACCAGCAGCTGGCCGAGGAAGCCTTTTTGCTGAGCCGCCAGCGCAAGGGCCACTTCATCCATCCCGACGTACTCAAGGGGCGCACGCCGGGCGGCGCTGCGGCCAGCAGCCCCCCTGGCGAAGGCCGCCGCACCGACTGGTCGCGGCGCCTGTGGCTGCTGCCCAGCCAGCAGCGCAGCATCGTCAAGGAAGAGGACTGGCAGCGCTACCCCTATCCCTTCCTGTACGGCCAGTTCGACAAGGAGCTGTTTCCCACGGCCGCCTGGCGCGAATGCTGCCTCAAGGCCCTGGGCGTGCTGGACATACGCCAGTGGGCGCCCGACCAGATCGCGCGCGACGACGAGATGCTGATCCAGCAGGTGCAGACCAAGATCCTGCCCAGGCGCGGCGTCTGGGCCTCGGCCGACGAGCTGATCATTACCGTGGGTGCACAGCACGCCCTCTACATGGTGGCAGACCTGCTGATGCGCGAGGGCACGGCCGTGGGCATCGAGGAGCCCGGCTACCCCGACGCGCGCAACATCTTCAGCAGCCGCACCTCCCAGGTCATCCCGCTGCCGGTGGACGGCCAGGGCCTGCCGGTCACGCCGCTGCTGCGCCAGCTCGACTACCTCTACGTGACCCCCAGCCACCAATGCCCCACGGGCGTGACCATGCCGCTGGCGCGGCGCGAGGCGCTGCTGGAGATGGCCGAGGCGCACGACATCATCCTCATCGAGGACGACTACGAGAGCGAGAGCAGCTTCGACGGCCAGCCCATTCCGGCGCTCAAGAGCCTGGACCGCAGCAACCGCGTGATCTACGTGGGCAGCCTGTCCAAGAGCCTGGCGCCGGGCCTGCGCGTGGGCTACATCGTGGCCGCGCCCGAGCTGATACGCGAGCTGCGCGCGCTGCGCCGGCTCATGATCCGCCACCCGGCCACCTTCGTGCAGCGCACGCTGGCCATGTTCATCTCCCTGGGCCACTACGAGGCCCAGCAGCGGCGACTGGCACAGGCGCAGAAGGAGCGGCACGCGGCCCTTACGGCCGCCATGGCCGAGCATGCCCCCGGCTGCCGCATCACGCCCGTGCGCGGCGGCGGCTCGTGCTGGGTGCAGTTGCCCGACCACATTCCGGTCGATGCCCTGGCGCAGCGCGCCGCAGCGCATGGCGTGCTCATCGAGCCCGGCGATGTGTTCTTCGCCCGGCCGGGCACGCCCGGCAGCTTCATGCGCATGGGCTACCAATCCATACCCGCCAACGACATCGGCCAGGGCGTTAAGGCCCTGGCCGATGCGATCCGTGAGGAGCAGCCCGAGAAGTAACGCAAGGAGTGGCCGGGACCGGCCCTGCCGGTCCCGTCGCCCCTGGGTCAGTACTTCTGCGGCTCGGGCTGCGCGGCCTCGGACAGCGAGGACACCACCGGCGCCACGCCACGCTGCAGGAACTGCCGCACGCCATAGGCCAGCAACAGGATGCACAGGCTGGCCACGCCCAGCGCCAGCGGTGTGCGCTGCTCGGGGATGAATGCCATGGCGATGACGATGGACAGCATGCCGAAGATGGCGAACCAGGTCAGGTACGGATAGCACCACATGCGCACCTTGAGCAGGTGCGGCGCCTCACGCTCCAGGCGGGAGCGCAGGCGCAGCTGCGAGATGGCGATCAGGATGTAGACGAAGATCGCCACCGTGCCGTAGGAATTGACCAGGAAGGCGAACACCTTGTCGGGCGACACATAGGACATCACCACGGCGCCGTAGCCGAACACCGTGGCCACCAGGATGGCGCGCGTGGGCACGCCGTTGCGGCTGACCTTGGCCAGCGCCTGGGGCGCATCGCCGCGCCGCGTCAGCGCGAACAGCATGCGCGAGGATGCATACAGCCCCGAGTTCAGCGCCGACAGCACGGCCGTCAGCACGATGGCGTTCATGATCTGCGCGGCAGCGGGCACGCCCATGGTGTTCAGTGCGCTCACATACGGCGTGGCGATGCCAACCGCATTCCAGGGCACCAGGCAGGCCACCAGGAAGATGGAGCCCACATAGAACACCAGCACGCGCGTGATCACCGAGCTGGTGGCCTTGGCCACGGCCTTCTGCGGCTCGGCCGTTTCAGCCGCCGCAATGGTCACGATTTCGGCGCCGAAGTAAAAGCCCGTGGCCGCCACGGCCCCGGTCAGCACCGGCACGATGCCGTTGGGCATGAAGCCGCCATTGCCGGTGAGGTTGCCGAAGTGCATGCCCTGCGACGCAGGCGTCAGGCCCAGCACGTAGACGCCGGCCACGAACAGGAAGACCACGATGGCCGCCACCTTGATGGAGGCGAACCAGAACTCGAACTCGCCAAAGGACTTCACCGAGACCAGGTTGGTCAGCGTCAGCATCACCAGCAGCACCAGGCTGATGCTCCAGTTGGGGACATCGGGCAGCCAGTAGCGCACCAGGTCGGCACCGGCCACGGCCTCCAGCGCCACGACGATGACCCAGAAGTACCAGTACATCCAGCCCGTCAGAAAGCCTGCCAGCCGGCCCACGCCGGGGCGGTCGCGCCAGGCCTCTCGCGCATATTCGTAGAAGGACCCTCCGCCGGGCATGGAGCAGGCCAGCTCGCCCAGCATGCGCATGACGAGCACCACGAGCAGGCCCGTGATGAGGAAGGAAAGAATCGCGGCCGGCCCGGCCGACTTGATGACGACGCCGCTGCCCACGAACAGCCCGGCGCCGATGACGCCGCCCAGGGCGATCATGGTCATGTGCCGCTGTTTGAGCCCGTGTGAAAGCCCCGGCGAAGAGGCTTGCTGATGTCCGATCATGTCTTGTCTCCTGTTGCGTTCAGGCGCCACGGCTGATGCTCTGTTGTGGTGGCTGCGCAGGTGCGCGCCTTGCCGTGGCGTATCCGGTGTTCCCGGTGGCACGAGGCCGCAAGGCCCCGCGCCGTCAGGCGGCCGCCACCGGCGGGCGGTCCTTGCGGAAGGCGTTCTTCACGGCGATCTTTCCGTCCTTGAAGGTGAAGACGTCCACCATGCGCGCTTCCACGCGCAGGCCGTCGGCCTTGGTGCCCTTGAAGGTGCTCTCGGACACGCCACGGTCGCCCTGCACGAAATGGTCTCCATCGAGCCAGGCCGCATCGGGGAAGGCCTGCCAGGCCATCTGAAAGCCCTCGCGCACCGCCTGGCGGCCGACGAAGCTGCGGCCCATGAGATCGGGTCCGGCCACGGCGTGGAACTCGCATTCATCGGCCATGAAGCCCATCAGGGCCTCGATGTCGTGGCGGTTCCAGGCCTCGGCGAAGCGGGCCAGGAACTGGGCATCCGGAGGGTTGGTGTCTGCGCTCATGCTGTCTCCTTGTCTGTGGTGGGTACCACGGCGCCGGGCCCCGGGCAGGGCCGCCGCGCCGCGTCATCGAAATGTCGATGGGCCATGGTAGGTAGCAGGCACACGGACCCGTTAGAACCAGATGCCATCAATCGTTAGGTCCAGGCGCGCGCACCGGCCGCCACTGGCTCTATCGAAAGCTGGGCTGTGGCGCTAACTGGCTCCATGGCCTGCTGGCTATGCTGATTCCATCGTCGGCGCACCGCCTTGCAGGGCTCGCCGGCATTGGCCCCATTCCACCGAATCCATAGCAAAAAGCGGCAGATCCCAAGCCGCCGCACCAGGAGACATCCGCCATGAAAGCCGAGGACATCCGCCCCAGCCACCTGCGTCCCTACGACCCTCAGTACGACCCGCTGGTAGCCGCCAACCCGGGCCACGGCACGGGCTATGCGCCCACTTACTGGGTCGGCACGGCGGGACGCCCGCCAGACGATGACGGCCCGGTCACCGGCGACATGGACGTGGACGTGGCCATCGTCGGCTCGGGTTTCACGGGCCTGGCCACGGCCCTGTTCCTGGCGCGCGAGCACGGCATACGCGCCGTGGTGCTGGACGCCAACCAGACCGCCTGGGGCTGCACCAGCCGCAATGGCGGCCAGGGGCAGAACGCCAGCGGCCGCCTGTACCGCTCGCAGTGGATTGCGCGCTGGGGCAAGGACGTGGCGCTCAAGCTCGACGCCGAGATCCGCGAGGGCTTCCAGACCTTCAAGGACCTGGTGGCCGAATTCCCCGAGTGCGAGCCCCAGCCTGGTGGCCACCTCTACATCGCCCACCGCGAAAAGAAACTCGACTTCCTGCGCAACGAGACCCAGATCATGCGCGAGGTCTTCGGCTACGACGCCCGCATGCTCAGCCCCGAGGAGCTGCGCCGCGACTATGTGAACGACGCCGACAGCCACGGCGCCATGCACGAGCCCGACGGCATCGGCGTGCACCCGCTCAAGCTGGCCTTCGGCTACCTGCGCAAGGCGCGGGAGCTGGGCGTCAAGGTGCACCCGGCCAGTCCGGTGCTGGGTGTCGAGACGCGAAACGGCGTGCACCACCTGCGCACGCCCGGCGGCACCGTGCGGGCGCGCGCCGTGGGCTTTGCCACGGGCGGCTACACCAGCAACGCCCTGCATGGCAGCCTGCGCTCCAAGATCATGCCCATCCTCTCGAACTCGCTGGTCACGCGGCCGCTGACCGAGCAGGAGCTGGAGGCCACGGGCTTCAAGACCACCCAGGTCATCACCGATACGCGCACGCTGCGCTTTTACTACCGCCGCCTGCCCGACAACCGCGTGCAGATCGGCAGCCGCAGCGCCGTCACGGGCGCCGATGCGCCCAACCCCATCCACATGGCCAAGCTGGTGGACGGCCTGCACCGCAAGTTCCCGGCGCTCAAGGGCATCACCATCGACTACTCCTGGTGGGGCTGGGTCGATGTGAGCCACGACATGATGCCGCGCGTCTTCCAGCCCGATCCGGCCCAGAGCATCTTCTACGCCGTGGGCTATGGCGGCAACGGCGTCTCCTTCTCGGCCCACGCGGGCCGGCGCATGGCCGAGCGCATCGCGGGGCGCCAGAGCAAGACCTTCGAGCTGCCCATCTACAACTCGGAGCTGGAGTATCCGAACGTCTTCAACATGGTGCGCTCGCCCGCGTTTGCGCCGTTTCGCCGGCTGGGGCAGCGGTTCCTGTACCACTGGTACTACATGCGCGACGAAAAGCTCTGAACCCCAACCGATTGCTGCTTGGGCCGGCCTCCTGCAGGGGGCCGGCCTTTTTTTCAGCAGCGCCGGGGGCAGCCAGCTGCTACCGGTTCCGCATCCAGTCGGCCGTGTTCATGAAGCTGGCCTTGAGGCGCACGCGCAAATCCTCGGGCACGCCGGTCTCGCCCATGGCCTGGTCCATGCAGGCCACCCACTGGTCGCGTTCCAGGATGCCTATGGAAAACGGCATGTGGCGCATGCGCAGGCGCGGATGGCCGAAGCGTTCCTGGTAATGGTCGGGGCCGCCCAGCCAGCCGCACAGGAACCAGAACAGCTTCTGGCGCGCATCGGCCAGGGTGCTGCCGTGGGCGGCACGCAGTGCGGCATAGCCGGGCTCCAGGTCCATCAGATCGTAGAAACGGTCCACCAGGGCCTGCACCCTGGGCTCGCCGCCGATCCATTCATAGGGGGTCTGGGGGGCGTTGTTCTGGGATTCCTCTGACATGGCGAAAAGCGGCTGGCGGCTGAGTGAAACCCGCGATTGTCAGGCATGTGCCATGTCCGTGCCCGTACCGGTATCCGTGGGGGCCCCGGCACGCAGGAACCCGTACACCGCCAGCGCCGTGAGCACCGTGATGCCCGCCAGCACATCCAGCAAGATGCCAAAGGCCTGGCCATAGGCCGCCAGCACGGCGGGTGCAGACAGGCCGGGCAGCAGGGCCATGGCCTCGGCGATGTTCCCCGTCACCAGCAACTGCGCCGCGCGGCCGGTGGCATGCACCGCCTGCATCGCCTGGGGCGCCTGGGGCGCCTGAGCTGCCAGGGCCGACAGACGCCATGCCAGCAATGCAGCCAGCCCCGCGCCCACCAGCGCCAGCGCCATGCCCTCGCCCGCCACGCGCACCGTGCTGAAAATGCCCGTGGCCATGCCGGCGCGCTCGCTGGGCACCACGCTCACGGCCAGGCCATCCATCAAGCCCCAGGGCAGCCCGATGCCCAGGCCAATCAGCAGCAGCGGGGGCGCCATCTGAACAAAAGCCGTGCCCGGCGCGCACCCGCCCAGCCACAGCAGGCCCGCCGCGCATACCAGCAACCCCGCCAGGCACAGCAGCGCGGCCGAAACCCAGCGCGTGAGCCAGCCCGCCAGCAACGGCACGAACAGCATGGGCAGGGACAGCACAAACATCAGCTGCCCCGCCTGCAGCGGCGCCATGCCCTCCACGCCGATGAAGCGCACCGGCAGCAGCACCAGCAGCACCACGAAGGCATAGGCCGGCGCACCCGCCAGCAACTGCACGCCCACGAAACGCGGATAGCGAAACAGCGACAGGTCCAGCATGGGCTGCCCCGTGCGCTGCTGCACGCGCCGCTCCACGGCCACAAAGGCCGCCAGCGCCAGCGCGGCACCGGCCAGCGGCAGCAGCGCCGCCCCGCTGGACCAGCCCGCCTCCGGCCCCTGCAGCACGCCCCAGGTCAGCAGCGCCAGGGCTGCGGTGAACAGCAGCGCACCGGCCCGGTCCAGCCGCTGCGCCTTCGGGTTGCGCGACTGAGGCATGCAGCGCAGCCCCAGCACCAGCGCGGCCAGCGCCACGGCGGCCACGCAAAGCACCACGCCGCGCCAGCCCGCCACGCCCAGCAACCAGCCCGACAGCAACGGCCCGAAGGCCAGGCCCACGCCGAACGACGTGCCCACGCCACTGAAGGCACGCATGCGCGCCGTCCCGTCGAACACCTGGGCCAGCGCCGCCGTGCCGCCCGCCAGCGCGGCCGCCGCACCCAGGCCCTGCAACGCACGCAGCAGGTTGAACACGACAATGGCCCCCCGCCCGCCCAGGCAGGCCTGGGCCAGCGCACTGAGCAGCACCACGCCCAGCCCGGTCAGGAAAACGCGCCGCCGCCCGTGCAGATCGGCCAGCGCGCCGGCCGCCATCAGCGTGGCGCCAAAGCTCAGCATGAAGGCATTCGTCACCCAGTTGAGCGCCAGCGGCCCGCCGCCCAGCGCCTCGCGCAGCGCAGACAGGGCCACGGCCGGCCCGGTAAAGCTCAGCGGCATCGCCAGCGCCGCAAGGCACACCGACAACAGCACCCAGACCGGGGACGCATGCGGTCGCGCTGTGCCGTGGAGCGCACCCGGTGCGCGGGAAGAAGTCAGGCAGGAGGACATGGTTGGCAAGGCTTTCGCAATTTCCCGGCCGCACATGGCCAAGCATGCATGAACGATAAAAGCGCTGCAATGCCGTGAAAATAGGCGCCAGACTCCCCACACTCCCAACCCCAGGTTGGCAATCGACATGGACAGCTTCAGCGGACTCGAATCCTTTGTGCGTGCAGCCGACCTGCTGAGCTTTGCCGAGGCCGGGCGCGCCCTGGGCATCTCGGCCTCGGCCGTAGGCAAGAACGTGGCACGGCTGGAACAGCAACTGGGCCTGCGCCTGTTCCAGCGCACCACGCGCCAGGTACGCCTCACGCAGGAAGGCGCGCTGTTCCATGAGCGCTGCCGCCGCATCCTGGATGAACTGCACGATGCGCGCGCCACCATGCAGGCCGCCGCCGAGGCGCCGCGCGGACGGCTGCGCGTGAGCCTGCCCACCATCGGCTACCGCTTCCTGCTGCCCGTGCTGCCCGAGTTCCAGGCCCTGTACCCGGAGGTTGACCTGGACCTGGACTTCAACGACCACCTGGTGGACGTGGTCGAGGCCGGCCTGGACGTGGTCATCCGCAGCGGCGAACTGGCCGACTCGCGCCTGGTCGCGCGCCGGCTGGGGCCGTTCCGCTTCATCCTGGCCGGCTCGCCCGACTACCTGGCGGCACGGGGCATTCCGCAATCCCCCGCCGAACTGGCACAGCACAGCTGCCTGCGCTACCGCTTCCTGAGCAGCGGCAAGCTGGAGGAATGGGTGCTGCCCGGCATGCCGCCCCACCTGCCCGCCGCCCTGGTCTGCAACAACATGGAAGCCATGCTGGGCGCGGCCGTGGCGGGCATGGGGCTGGCCTATATGCCCGACTTCCTGGCGCGGGATGCACTGGGGCGTGGCGAACTGCAGCGGGTGCTGGCGGAGGACCTGACGCACACGGGGCAGTTTTCGGCGCTGTGGGCGTCGAGTCGGCAGTTGTCGCCTAAGGTGAGGGCGTTTGTGGATTTTGTGGGGGGGAGGTTGTTCAAGGAGTCTTGAACACGTCCTTCCTCTGCTGTTGCTCGTTCTTGTCCCTGCTGTTGCTCGTTTCTGCCCCTGGTATTGCTCGTTTCTGCCCCTGCCGGGTGGTTGTTTTTCGAGGCCGGGTCTCGGCCCGGCGGCCGACCTACTTTCCTTTGTTTCGCCAAAGGAAAGTAGGCAAAGCAAAGGCGACCCGAATGTCCGCGACCCTCCGCTTCGCTGCGGGCAACCTGCGTCGTGGCGGTTGCGGGGTTCGCTGCGGAACTCGCTGCGTTCACTTCGTGAACTCCGCTCAGACAACCGCAGCGAGTCAGTTGACGAAGCAGTCCTGTCCTTCGGCAGGACTGCAACCCCGAAACCACCACGCCGCAGGCGCTGACATACGGGGAGTTTTGACGGGCCGTCGCTTCGCTCGGCGCCGGTTTCACGCCGAGCGGAGC
>NZ_BCZP01000035.1 GCF_001598795.1 Delftia acidovorans NBRC 14950
GTCACCGGCGTGGAAGGCGTCGATGCGCAATCCGTCGTGCAACCCGCCGTCGGATTGACGGGGTTGATGCCGCCCGACGGATCGTAGGAGGCCGTGTTGGTGCTCGAACCCACAGCCGTCGGAACAGCCGGCAGGTTGAAGCTGGTGCTGCCACCGGCTGCGACCGAGGTCGTGAAGTTCACCGTACACGTCAGGACGGCGCTGCCATTGCCCGCAAACGGGAAGGCGTTGGGTGTGCAGGTTGCACTGGCCACGTTTGCGCCGGTCGGCACGCCCGTGATGCTGATGCCTGCCGGCACCAGGTCCTTGATGGTCACGCTGTTGGCGGGACCAAAGGCACTGGCCGCATTCGCTACCGTGAAGGCGTAGTTGAACGCAGTCCCCACAGCCAAGCTGCCGGGGTTGGCCTTGCTGACCGTCAGCGTGGGCGAACCAGGGTTGACTGGGGTGGCGGGCGTCGACGAGCAGTCCGTCGTGCAACCTGCCGTCGGATTGACCGGGCTGGTACCACCGGACGGATCATAGGAAGCCGTGTTCGTGCTCGAACCCACAGCCGTCGGAACAGCCGGCAGGTTGAAGCTGGTGTTGCCACCGGCTGCGACCGAAGCCGTGAAGTTCACCGTGCACGTCAGGACAGTGCTGCCATTGCCCGTAAACGGGAAGGTGTTGGGCTTGGGCGAGCAGTCCACACTGGCCACGTTCACACCTGTCGGCGCACCCGTGATGCGGATACCTGCAGGCACCAGATCCTTGATGGTCACGCTGGTTGCAGGACCGAGGGCGCTCGCCGCATTCGCTACCGTGAAGGTGTAGTTGAAGGGCGAACCTACGGCCAGGCTGCCTGGGTTGGCCTTGGTGACACTGAGGTTCACCACGCTCACAAAATGAATTTGTGCGGCGCTTGGCGAATACGCGTTTGCCCCCACGGTGAACGTGCCACCCAGGGTTCCTGCAGGAATGCTGGTGGCGATGCTGTAGGTACCACTTGCTGTGCTGGTGGCAGTGATCGAGCAGATGCCCAAAGTTGCGCCGCTTGTTCCAGTGGTGCAAGTGGCTGACGCGCCGTCCGCGCCACCGTTCAGCTTCACGCCGGGAGTACCGGCAAAGGTCACGACCTCGCCGCCCTTGGGGTTGCCACCGGCATCGCGCACATACGCTTCCACCACATCGGTTGCCGTGCCATTTGCAGCCGCGTTGTCGCTCACGACACGCAGGCCCGAATTGCTTGCCGAGGCATTGCCGGCGACAAAGGCCATCGATTGCGGGCTGTTGCCGATGGCAACTGCCCCCACCGTGGCGGCAGCCGAGTAAGTCGATGCGGTCACGCTGGTGAACGACACCGAGCAGGTCGCCGCCGCACCAGCAGTCGTGCAGCTGGCGGTGGCAGGTGCCGCTCCGGCGGGCGTCACGCTGAAGTTCACGGCAACGCCGGTGACCGGATTGCCGAACGCATCCTTGGTGACCACGGAAACGACGTCCTGGCCGCCGCCGGCTGCCTGGTTGTTCACATCGACCGACATGGTCGAATTGGCGGGATCGACGGCACCTGCCGTAAAGACATAGGCAGCCGTCGCACCGTACGTATTGCCACCGGCGCTGACGCCGCTGCCGCTCAATGCGCCGCTCGCGATGCTTGCGCCGGAAGTGTAGGAACCCGCGACGGTTGTCTTGGCGGTGACCTGGCAGGTACCGGCCGCATTGGTGGTGCAGGTACCGCTGAAGGTGATGTTTGCGGTGGGAGAGAACGTGACAACGCTTCCGGCCACCGGATTGCCGTTGACATCTCCCACAAACGCTTCAAGCACATCTGTCGCCGAGCCATTGGCCGTGACCGGACTGGTGACGGTACGCACCCCCGACCTGGCGGGGTCGGCGGCATTGGCCGTGAAGTTGATCACGGCCGGACTGCCGTTTGTCACGCTCTGGGTGGTGGTGCCGTTGTTGTCCGTGGCTGTGAAGCTCGCTGCACCCGCCACGGTGGATGTCACCGTGATGGAGCAGCGCGCTGGATTCGCATTGGCCGCAATCGTGCAGGAAGTTGCCGACGGCGTGCCGGCGCCGGTATGGACAAAGCCGATGGTGTGGGCGACCGTATCGACGGTTGCATTGCCATTGGCGTCCTGCAGTGCAACGGTCACCGTGCCGGTGCTCGTACCGTCGGCCATCACCGAGAGCGGCGTGGCACTGAGCAGATTGCCACTGGCTGTATTGCTGGGCGGCCCGGCAATGAAGTTGACCGATACCGGACTGCCATTGCTCACGGCCGTTCCGTTGTCCGTTGCCGTGAAACTTGCAGTGCCGACCGTGGCCGATTTCACCGTCACGGAGCAGGTGGCCGGATTGGCGTTGGCCGCGATCGTGCACGTGGGTGCGGCCGGCGTGGTCGTGCCCACGCCCGTTTTGGTGAAGACAATCGTGTGCGCCACCGTATCCGTGGCGGGATTGCCATTGGCATCGCGCAGGGCCACGCTGATCGAGCTCGTGGCAGTGTTGTCTGCGACAACGCTGAGCGGACTGGCACTGATCAGGTTTCCATTCGCGCCATTGCTGGGCGAGCCGGCCGTGTAGTTCACCACAGCCGTAGCCGTGGCGGCCGAGCCATTGATGGTGAAACCAAAGGTGCCACTGCCGACTGCGGTAGGTGCCGTGATGGTTGCCGTGTACACCCCTGCGCTGCACGACCCCGCGCCGACCGCAGGCGAGCCCTGTGTTCCGCTGTTCAGCGTGAAGGCCACCGTATTGGCACAGGTTGCAATCGAATTGCCTGACACATCCTTGAGCTGCGCCGTCAATGTGCTGGTTGCGGTGCCATTGGCAATGATCGAGGTCGGACTCGCAACGATGGTCGAGGCACTGGTACTTGGCGGACCCGCCGTGTAGCTCACTGAAGCCGTAGCAACTGCAGCAGAGCCGTTGATGGTGAATCCGAAGATCCCGCTGCCGACTGCCGTGGGCGATGTGACGGTGCCCGTATAGATGCCGGCAGTACACGAGGCCGCGCCCACATTGGGCGTTCCCTGCGTTCCGCCGTTCAGGGTGAATGCCACCGTGTTCGTGCAGGTGTTGATCGGATTGCTGCTGGCATCGATCAGTTGCACGCGCAGCACGCTGGTGGAGCTGCCGTTGGCCACGATCGATGCCGGTGTGGCGACTATCGTCGATGCACTCGTGCTCGGCGTTGCGGCCACATAGGAGACCGTTGCGGTGGCAACAGCCGCAGACCCGTTGATGGTGAACCCGAAGGTTCCGCTGCCGACCAGCACCGGCGATGTCACCGTCCCCGTGTACATGCCGGCACTGCAGCCCGTGACGCTGACGGCAGGAACGCCTTGCGTCCCCGCATTGAGGGTGAAGGCCACCGTATCGGTACAGGTGGTGACAAGGTTGCCTAAAGCATCCTTCAACTGCACGGCCAAGGTGCTGGTGGAGACGCCGTTGGCCGCAATCGATGGCGGACTCGCGGCGATTTCAGACCCGCTCGTGCTGGCCGGCAGCCCGGTGAAGCTGTAAGCAACCGGCGAAGGCTGATAGGTCACTGCGCCAGATACCGGACTTCCACCCAATGGAAGATTGGAGAACGTGGCACCAGCGACTGACGACGACAAGGTCACGGGTGTGGTGAATGTTCCGGCGACACTGCTGCTGGCATTGATGGGAGACGCGCACTTTCCGCTGGAGTTGGTCGTGCAGCTGACTGCGGCGGAGCTGCCATTGAACGTGACACCTGCAGGCGGCGCTGCGAAGGTAACGGTGTCACTGCCCCCTGTCCAGGCATTGCCTTGGCCGTCAACAATGTAGACCTCCAGCAAGTCGCTGCTGCCGACAGGTTGATTGTTGGTCGTCGCCAGAACGCCGGATTTCAGGGCACAGGGAAAACCGGTGACGTTTGCCGCCGTTGAAAGCTGCGAGGTCTGGGCTCCACCGGAATTGCTGTCCGTCACTGTGACTCGCACCTGGCCGCTGAGATACGAAGGAACGGTCAGCGTTCCCGAGGCTCCGGCCATGGTTTCGGAGCCCAGATAGACCTGCGCATCGTTGACGCCCGCGCCGGTCGGCGACCAAAAGGCTTCCACCGTATACGGTGCCGGCTCGCTCGCATTGGCATTTGCCGTGATATTGAATGTCCAGGTGCAGGCGGCAGTGTCACTGGCACCAACGCCAAGGGTGGGGGTCCATCCGGTTTGTCCATTGCCCGTCGTCTGCAAGCTGATGCCTGAGTTTGCAGCCACAGGCACGGAAAACAGCGTGTTCTGAGAAATCTTGAAGAAATCACGCGTAGTGATACGAATGGCACTTCTCGACTGGCTTGTCATCTTGTTGTTGCCAATCAATCCTGGTGCCGTACCAGTACCACCGATATTCACCCCGTCCCCGCCGCCAGTGAAGTTGTTATCGGTCACCGTCACTACCTGCGTCGTGCCTGAGGCTGCCGTATTCAACGTTGGTGCCGACACATGCATTGGCGATGAAGTGGTATAGGCGGCAATAGGCAGCGAGAAGGTATTACCCGTCACGGCAAGACCAATTCCATTGTCCAGGTTGATCGCTCCATCAACCGTCACCACGGCCCTGGGATTACTTCCACCAGTCGGGCTCAGTGCGATATTCGAATTTTTGATCGTCAATCCGTTGACGGTCATGTTCGACATGACCTGGAAGAACTGATCGAGCTGCATTCCCCCGATAGGGTTGGGCAGATTCGTTACCGTGAAATTATCGACAACAATGTTGGAAACCGTGCCTGTACCGTTGCTTGCAGCAACCGAAATAGCCGAGCCCCTGTTATTGCCGAAATTTCCATTCCATATCGCGGAATTGATCGTGCTATTGGTAAAGAATACGTTTTGTGCGCCTTGATGAATCTCCGCGTACAGCTCGCAGTTGAAGGGCGTCCCCTCTCCCGCAGGGGTTGGCGACACATTCACCAGGCCGACGCGATCAATGGTGACATTGTTCGCCGGGGAGCCAACGACGAATACCGCTTCGCCACAGGTCATGTTGGGCGAATTGGTGAGCGTGATGTTCTTCCCACCAAGATAAAAAGTTTCCCAGGGGGAGTCCGCCCAGTTCTGGACTTGTATGACTCCCCCGAAATCGATGGTCAACGAGCCCGTGCCGGCTGGCACGGTGCCTTTGAGCCAGTACCAGGCACCACCGGCACCAGTGGTGGTGCCCGTATCGCCGCCGCTGATCATCTGGGTTTGACCACAGGCATTGGTGGCTCCCGTCACGGCGCCGGACTGGGCTCCGCTGATGAATGTATTGGCACAGCGCACGTAAACCGTCTGATTGTCGACATACGGATGGAGGTTTCCCGCCGCATCCTTGGATGTCCCGCTCTGTATGGTTCGTACCGACGTAGTCAGTGTCGGCGCAAAGACGATGGAAACATCGGCACTCGGATCCAGCGTTTGCAGCGTGTAGTTGGCTGCCTGAATGGCCGCTCGCAGCGTACATGCACCAGCAAAGGTACCCCCCAGCGTGCTGACACAGGTGGTTGGTGTCGTTGCATTGGCATTTGGAGCGTCGCTGTTGTCGGTGACCGTGAAAACGATGGTCGCCGCGAGTGCCGTGGATGAAATACCGGCGCACGAAAGCAGCAGCAACGAGAACAAGTACCTCGCTGCACGCCATTTTCGTAAAAACACCGAACCAGGCAGGCGATCAAGAACGCGCATGATATTCCCCATTTTTTCAAGGAAATCAGACAGGAAAATATTTTCCCCAATGGCAATGGCCATCAGTTGTACCCAGCGCATTTGCATCGCCGCACCTCGGATAGTTCTATTTGAGTCAAGAACTCACAACTCACCTTGCAACCGGTGACATTGGAAGTAACAGGGTTTCGCGCAGATCCTGCGCGTCAATCAAAAAAGGTGGATTTCCATCAGCGCTTGCGCACTGCTCCATTGCCCATTGAGCCGGGCACACCTTCAGCCGGGTTTGCGATGCAAATCATTTTTTTCCTCCCTCAACGAACCATATTCACCGTGCTTGTATTTTTTCCAGTGGCGGGCCAGTTTCCATAGACCTTCACCTGTGCAACGGTAAGTCGCCTATCCGACAGATATACAACCCATGGTTACCCCATGGAGGTTCAATCGATCAGAACATGCGCTGTCAAACCACCACACATACCGATAGGCTAAATCATGTTTTTTTCTATTTCAATAGTTTTTTTCATGAGCCCGAAGGTTTACACCAGCGTTACGAGGGCGGCTCTTGAGCGAATTAGGGAATACCCTGAATCGGCCACACCACATACAGGTAGTAACTGGTGGTATCCCCAGTACGACTGGAACCGGCTGCGCAAGCCACATAGAATCGCCCCTGCAGGAGAGCAGGCGGGCACCACGGTGCCGAGCCTCACCGAAGGCGCAAACTCCCATACACGCTCAGGTTCCGTACTGCAAACACAACATGCCGTCTGGAGAGCCGCCGCACGCAATATGCGGCGCACCGAAGGAGCAAGCCCCGTTCCCATGGACGGCGGTGAATCTCTCAGGTACCAAGGACAGGGGGAGCGGCAGCTGCGTCACGACGGACGCCGGCTGCTTGCTATTGAATCCATAGCTACCAGCTTCCGCGTGACCGGCACATGCCTTTGAAAGGGCATTGTCATGCGCGTCATCGTTCTCGGAGCCGGCCTGATCGGCACCGCCTCAGCCTACTATCTGCAATCTCTCGGTCATGAAGTGACCGTCATCGACCGCCAGGCTGCGCCCGGCGCCGAAACCAGCTTTGCCAACGGCGGGCAGATCTCGGTCAGCCATGCCGAGCCCTGGGCCAACCCCGGCGCACCGCTGAAGTTGCTGGGCTGGCTGGGCCGTCAGGATGCCCCCCTGCTGTTCCGCCTGCGCGCCGACATGCGCCAGTGGCTCTGGGGCCTGTCCTTCCTGCGCAACTGCACGCCCGCGCGCACGCGCCACAACATCCAGCAGATCGTTCGTCTGGGCACATACAGCCGCGAGGCCCTGCAGCAGCTGCGATCGGACACCGGCATCCAGTACGAGCAGCGCATGCAGGGCATCCTGCACTTCTACACGAACGCCCGCGAGTTCGAGGGTGCGCTCAAGCCCACCGAGCAGATGCAGGCCCTGGGCTGCGACCGCCGCCTGATCGACGCCGACGAAGCCGTGCGCCTGGAGCCGGCCCTGGCCCATGTGCGCGGGCAGATAGCGGGCGCCACCTATACGGCCGAGGATGAATCGGGCGACGCCAACCTCTTCACCCGCGAGCTGGCACGCATTGCCACCACCACGGGCGTGCAGTTCCGCCACGGCCACCACGTCATGGCGCTGCGCACCACGGGTGCGGGCGCCAGCCGCCATATCGACCATGTGGAGGTGACCAATGCCGATGGTCGCTACGAACGCATCCAGGGCGACGCCTATGTGCTGGCCATGGGCTCGTTCAGCCCGCTGCTGGCCCAGCCGCTGGGGCTGCGCCTGCCCATCTACCCGGCCAAGGGCTACTCCGTGACCCTGCCGGTGCTGGACCCCGCCAAGGCCTACCAGGTCAGCCTGACGGACGATGAGTTCAAGCTGGTGTTCTCGCGCTACACGGGCGCGCAGGGCGACCGCCTGCGCATTGCCGGCACGGCCGAGTTCAACGGCTACGACCGCAACCTGGACCCCGTGCGCTGCGAGGCCATCGTGCGGCGCGTGCAGCAGTTGTTCCCCGGCGCCGGCGATACCGAACGCGCGCAATTTTGGAGCGGCCTGCGCCCCGCCACACCCAGCAATGTGCCGCTGATCGGACGCTCGCCCATCGCCAACCTGTTCCTGAACACCGGCCACGGCACGCTGGGCTGGACCCATGCCTGCGGCTCCGGCATGGCGCTGGCCGACCTGGTCAGCGGCAGGCAGCCGGCCGTGGATTTCGATTTTCTGGGGGCCGCAGCCATGGACCCGGATCGCAGCGCAGGCACGGTGCGCCCGCGCGCGGTCTGAGGTGCAGACGGTGTGTACGGCGTGTACGACGCCTAGGCAGTGAACACCGTCAACACCCCGGCGAAGCGGTGCAGGCGGGCGTCCATGATCTCGGCTTCGGCGACGAAGCCGATCAATGGCACATCGCCCAGTGCGTGGCGCAGGGTGCGCAGTTCGGCATCGGGGCCGCCGAACAGGCCGCCGCCGCGGCCCCGGCAACTGATGTAGATGGCGCCACGGATGCGGGGCTGTGCCTCGCCTTCGGGCGCCGCCTCCTCGGGCTCCGCCGCATCGCGCAGCGCAGCGCCCAGTTGCAGCAGTTCCTGGCGCGCGACCTGGGCCTGGCGGCGGCAGAAGATCACCGAATGCCCGGCCTCCACGGCCGATGACAGGGCCACGCCCTGGCGCAGCGGGTCCAGCCCGACCAGGGTCAGCACCTGGGCCTCTTCGGTGAGCACGCCGTGGGCCATGCCCCGGCCCGGCGGCGCAATGGCCGCCAGCGTGCTGCGCACCGTGGTCAGCGCGGGCTGCCAGTCGCTGCCTTCCAGCTCCACGCCCAGCAGTTGCAGCAGGCGCTGCAAGGCCGGATCGCCATTGAGCCCGGTGACCAGGGCGCCGCGCGCCTCGGTGATCTCCAGGCCCTCGCCCAGCGGCACGCAGCCCTGGGCCATGCCCGTGATGCAGGGCACGCCCGCACCGAAGGCCACGCCCGAGAAGCCTCCGCTAAAAATGCCGCGCGCATCCGCATGCTGCGCATGCAGGTCCTCGGTGCGGCAGGCGATCTGCACGCCCTCCACGCCATCGTCCCCGTCATCGCCCACGCCGCCGAACAGCAGGCCGGACTCGGTGCGCTCGGACAGCTCGTACAGCAACTCGGCCAGCTCGGGCTGGCCGCCTCCGGCATGGACCAGGGCCGAATGGGCCGTGAACCCGGCCTCGCCGCCCGGCGCATGCAAGGGCGCCAGGCCCGAATACAGGCGGTAGTGCGCCGCCGGCACATCGAGCAGCATCACCGCGAGCGCGGAACCGGACAGGTATTCATGGGACATGGCCAGCACGCCACCGGCCGAGCAGCCAGCCCAGTCCGCCACATGGGGCAAGGCCCTGGCCAGATGCTGCAGCAGCGGCCTTGCATGGGCGGCATGCGCGTGGGACAGGTACACCAGGCCCAGTCGGGGCCGCTGCGCGTGGCCCGGATCGGCCATCTGCGAGCGCAGTTGCAGCAGCACCGCATCGGCCGCGGCGCGCCAGTCGGAATGGCTGGCATGGCCTACAGGAAACAACGACATTCCAACCTTCTTTCTAGCCCTGCCAGCGCCCGGCTTGCGGAGGGCTCTAGACCATCCATGGGTGCCGCCGTCCCGCTCAGCGCGGTGGCCGGCTCTTGGCCGGCGCCTTGCCTGCGGCCGGTGCCTTGGCTGTTGTCTTTGCGGTGGTCTTTGCCGCCGTCTTCCTGGCCGCTGCCTTGGCTGGCGCTTTCGGTGGGGCTTTGGCTGGCGCTTTCGCAGGCGCCTTGGCGGCTCCGGCCGGGGCCTTGGCCGCCGGTGCAGCCGCCTTGCCTGCCTGCGCGGCGAAGGCGCCAGCCTGGGCCGTCATGCGGTCCATGGCGGCCTTGGCGATGTCGCCGGCCATGCCGGTGGCGCGCTGTGCGGCAGCCACGGCCTCGGGGGCCATGGGCTCGGCCATGGCCTTGGCGGCGATCTGCTGGAATTGCTGGGTCAGTGCGCCCCACCATTGCATGGCCTGACCCATGGCGGCGGCCTGGACCGGCTCGTCCTTGGGCGCAGAAGCTTCAGGGCCTGAGGCCTTGCTGCCGGCATCCGTGGATGCAGCAGCTGCAGGCGGCTCGGCAGGGGGCTGTGCGGGCGCGGCCTGCGGCTTTTCCTGCTTGCCGGCCTTGCCGGCGGAGGACATGGGCCAGTCCGAGTGGTCGGACTGCCCCGCGCTGGCGGCGCCTTTGCCCGCAGTGGCTGCAGCAGCGGTGGCGGCTGCAGCGGCGGGGAACTGGAAGGCCTGCGCCAGTTCACCCATGCTGACGTTCATGCCCTGCAGGGTGGACAGCGTCATGCGCTGCACTTCCAGGGCCTGGATGGTGGCGGCCAGCGCCTTGCCATTTTGATCCAGCCAGAACTGCACGGCCTTGAGTTCGGTGATGCGCTTGTCCACCTCCTCGATGCTCACCGTGGGCGCCACCCATTCGGGCAGGCGCCCCAGGGGCCGGGCCGTGGCCGATCCCGCGCTCTGGGCCAGGCCCTGCAGGAAGTCGAAACCGGGGATGAACTTGCCGAAACCGAAGGAGGACGCGTCACTCATGGCAGCACTCGCTAGGACTGGGTTGGAAGAGCATGCCGGCGAAGGATGCCGGCCATGCTCCCAGCTTAACCCAGGCACACGCCAAGTCCACGGCAAGTCATGCGCATGCGGCTGCGCACAAACCCGGTGCAATGGCGCCGGCTCAGTGCGAATGGCCTGCGTGGCCGCCGCCGTGGCCCGCTGCCGGGGCAGCCGCCGCGCCGGGCGCCATCGCGCGCACGGGGACCTGCAGGCTCAGGCGCGAGGTTTCGCCCTTGGCATCCTTGAACACCAGGGTGATGGGCACCTGGCTGTCCTTGAGCAGCGGGCTCTTGAGCTGCTGCAGCATGACGTGGTAGCCGCCGGGCTTCAGGTCCACGGCCACGCCCTTGGGCAGGTCCAGGCCGTCGATGGCGCGCATGCGCATCACATCGCCTTCCATCTTCATTTCATGCACCTCGGCCACGCCGGCGGCGGGCGACTCCACACCCACCAGGCGCAGCGGCTCCTCGGCCGTCAGGCGCATGAAGGCGCCCGTGGCCTGCTGGCCCGGCACGCTGGCACGCGCCCAGGCGGCGTCGGCCTTGACGTGGGCCGCATCGGCATGGGCATGGGCCAGCCCCATGGACAGGGAGGCGGCGATCAGGAAAGGGGTGGTCCATTGACGCAGTGTCATCACGGTTTCTCCAGAAAATTCAATACGTTGCAGCACGGTCTGTGTGCCTTGCAAAAACAAAAGCCAAGCGAAAGAGGCAGGGATTGAAATGGGGAGTCACCGGGGCGGGGCGCGGGCCTGCGGCAAGGCCGGCATGGCCACGCTGTGGACGGAGGCCGGGTGCGCCCGTGGCTGCGCATCTGCCATCAGCGGTGCCGGGGCCGCACTGCACCGGGCGGGCGGCGGCGCCAGCGGGGGCAGGCACAGCGGGCAGTCGATGCCGTGGCTTCCGGCAAGGGCATTGTCCTGACCGGCCGGCGATGGCACCCAGACCGATTCGCCAGCGGCCGAGCACAGGCGCTCCCAGCCCGAGGCACGCGCCAGCGGCGCAAACGCCGATGCCAGCGCCACGCACAGCCACAGCCCCAGCACCCAGCGGGCGCAGGCAGCCAAGGTGGAGGGCAGGCGAAGCGGCATGGCGCCATTCTAGGGGTCTGCCCCAGTCGTCATCTCCGGGACCGCGCCATGCCCTGCCCGCCCCTACCATCACAGGCGCGCACCCTCGCCTTCACCACAAACAACCCAAGGAGACACCCATGCTCACCCTGTGCGGATTCGCGGCCAGCAACTACTACAACAAGGTCAAGCTGGCCCTGCTGGAAAAGCAGCTGCCCTTCAACGAGGAACTGGACTGGCTGGGCGAGACCGACATGGCACTGTCGCCGCTGGGCAAGGTGCCGTACCTGCGCATCGACGACGGCCGGGGCCTGTGCGAGTCGGCCGCCATGGTCGAGTACGTGGAGACGCTGTCGCCCTCCCCTTCCCTGCTGCCGGCCGACGCCTTCGAGGCCGCCAAGGTGCGCGAGCTGTGCGTGTACCTGGACCTGCACCTGGAGCTGGTGGCGCGCATCCTCTACCCGCAGGCCTTCTTCGGCGGCCAGGTCAGCGACTCCACCCGGGAGCGCACGCTGGCCCAGCTCGACAAGAACGTGGCGGCCTTCGCCAAACTCGCGCGTTTCTCACCCTTTGTGGCGGGCGACAGCTTCACGCTGGCCGACTGCTGCGCCATCGTCCACCTGCCCCTGGTCAGCGCAGCCAGCAAGATCGTTGGCGGGCGCGACGTGCTGGCCGACCTGCCCGTGCGCGAGTACCTGGCGCGCATGGCCGAGCGGCCCACGGTGCAGCAGGTCAATGCCGACCGCAAGACCAATACGGCGCTGATGATGTCCCGCTACGCCAGCGACAAGACTCCGGCCTGAGCCGCCGCCCTGCCCGCCTCAGTCCTGCAGCCAGCGCAGCAGCCCGCTGGCGCGCTGCGTGGGGCTGCCAACGGCCGAGGCCAGCAGGCCCGGCACCTCGGAGAACAGCGAGAAGGCCTGGCGGGCGCGCGTGATGCCGGTGTAGACCAGCTCGCGCCCCAGCACGCTGCCGCCGCGCGAGGGCAGCACCAGGGCCGTGTGCTCGAACTCCGAGCCCTGGCTCTTGTGCACCGTCATGGCGAAGGCGGTCTCCACATGGGCCAGGCGGCTGACACCGACCGAGCGCAGCTCGTCACCCTGCAGGAAGTACACGCGCAGCGGCTGCCCGGGCCCACCCTGCGGGGCCCCCTGTGCCCCGCCCTGCGACCCACCCGGCAGCGCAATGCCGATGTCACCGTTGAACACGCCCAGCTGCGCATCGTTGCGCGTGACCATGACGGGCCGGCCCGCATACCATTCGCCGCTGCGGCGGATCGCGCCCTGCGCTTCCAGGGCCTGCTCCACCGCCCGGTTGAGGCCGGACACGCCCCAGTCCCCCTCGCGCACGGCGCACAGCAGCCGGAAGCGCTCGAAGGCCTGCAGCACATCGACCACCCAGGCCCGGTGCGCGGCCTCGTAGCCGCCGTCCGCAGCCGGCCTGTTTTGCAGCGCCCTGGCATACAGCGCATAGCTGGCCAGGCCGCCGCGCCCGCGCACGGCCAGTTCGGTCACGGCCTGCACGCCGCCGCCCTGGCGCTCCCAGAGTTCGGAGTGCGTACCGCCTTGCGTGCCGGCATCGAGCAAGGCCTGGGCCTGCGCGGCATGGCCGGCATTCACGGCGCGCGCCAACTGGCCGATGGGGCCACCGAAGCGCCGGCTTTCGCGCAGCATGACGGTGTGCTGCGCAAGAGCCGGCGGCCGGTCGCCTGCCGGCGCCGCGAACTGCGGCGGCACCGCCTGGCCGGCCACGCGCAGCGCATAGTCCAGCGTGTCCGGCAGGTAGCGTCCGGCCTGGGCATCGCGGCACAGGTCGCCCAGCACGGCGCCCGCCTCCACCGATGCCAGCTGGTCCTTGTCGCCCAGCAGCACCAGGCGGGCGCCGGACGGCAGTGCCTCCAGCAGCGCCGCCATCATCTCAAGGTGGACCATGGAGGCCTCATCGACGATGAGCACGTCCACGTCCAGCTGCCGGCCCGCATGGAATCCCCAGTGCCGTGTATCGGGCCGCGCGCCCAGCATGGAGTGCAGGGTGCGCGCCGCACCCATGCGCTGCACCAGGCCCGCCAGGTCGATCTCGCCGCCCATGCTGCCCTGCAATTGCAGCAAGGCCCCGTCGATCGATTGCTTCAGGCGCGCAGCCGCCTTGCCCGTGGGCGCGGCCAGGGCCACGCGCAGCTGGCCGGCGTCGGGCGCCGTGGCAAACAGCAGGGCCAGCAGCCGCGCCGCGGTATAGGTCTTGCCGGTGCCGGGGCCGCCCGTGATCACCGACAGCCGGCCGCGCAGCGCCAGCGCGCAGGCCAGCTTCTGCCAGTCCACGGGGCTGCCTTCCGCCGCAGGCGGGAACAGGCGGTCCAGCCAGTGGCGGGCCAGGGCTTCGTCCAGCGGCTGGCCGGCCACGGCCTGCGCCGCCGTGCGCTGGATGACATGGGTGGCCACGGCGCGCTCGTAGTCCCAGTAGCGGCGCAGGTACAGCAGCGGCGCGGGGCCGTCGGCACCGGCCAGCACCAAGGGCTGGCCAAGGTCCTCGCCGCCATCCTGGCCAGCGTCGCCGACCACGCGCACCACGGGGCTGGCACCCAGCGCCGCCACCCAGCCGGACAGGCGCGCGGGCAGCATCTGCCACAGGGCCTGCTGCGCGGGCAGCGCCTCGGCGGGCCAGGCCAGCACGTCGTTGGGATTGCCGGCCAGCGGTGCCATGGGCAGGCAGCTGTGGCCGCGCCCCTCCATCTGCGCCAGCAGCGCGGCGGCCACCAGCAAGGCGGGCCCGGCCTGCGCATCCTGCCCGGCGACGAAGGAGGCCAGCGCCGCATCCAGGCGCCGCAGCAGGCCGGCATCGGCCCAGCGGCGCAGCAGGGCCAGCACTTCATTGGTGTCTGGCGGCACGGCGCCCAGCGAGTCGTCGCCCGGCGGTTCGTCGCCCGGCCGTTCGTCGAACAGGTCCAGCGTGGCCGTATCGACGGTCCGCGAACGGGGGCGCGGGCTCATGGCGGCTCCTGCATATCGGCGCGGCCGGGGCCGAGCAGTTCATCGAGCGCATCGAGCAGGGGCAGCTCGGGCGCCATGGCATGCATGCCACCGGCCGGGCCATCGATGCCGCGCAGAAAGTAGTACAGCGCGCCGCCCAGCTGGCGCTGCGGCTCGTAGGCCGTGCCCAGGCGGCTGCGCAGCAGCCGGTGCAGGGCCAGCAGGTAGAGCGCGGCCTGCACGTCGTAGCGGTGGTGAAGCATGGCGCGGGCCAGGGCCTCCTGGCCGTAGGCGGCGCCGTCCGGGCCCAGGTGGTTGCTCTTGTAGTCAAGCACCCAGTAGCGGCCCTCGTGGCAGAACACCAGGTCGGCAAAGCCCATGAGCATGCCGTGCAGCGAGCGCTGGGGCAGCGCGGGCCGCTCCTGCCCCGGCAGGATGAAGCGCCGGCACAGTTGGTCGATGCGCTCGGCCGGCAGCTGGCGCGCGGGCAGCCAGAACTCCATCTCGGACAGTTGCGGGCCCAGCGTGGCCAGCGTGACATCGAGCGGCGCCAGCGGCTGGTGGACCACGGCCGTGAGCCAGGCCAGCAGGTCGCGCGCCTGCTCGCCCCGGCCCGCGCGCTCGCAGCGGCGCACCAGGCGATCAGCGAGCGCACCCTGACCGTCCACGGGCAGGGCAAAGTCTTCGCCGCCCAGCCATTCAAGCTGGTCGTGCACGAAGTTGCCGACCACGGGGCCGCGCAGAAAGCGGTGCCAGACCGCAGGCCCAGCGGCCGGTCCATCCTGCAGGGACTGCAGGCCCGCCAGGCCGGCGATGTCCGCCAGTTCCGGCGATGGGGGCGGCTCCAGCGCCTGCTCATCCTCGGCCGGGCGCTGCACGGCCACGGGCAGCACGGGCAGGCTGGGCGCGGCCATGGCGCGCACCAGGGCCGAGAAGCTGCCGATGCCCCAGCGGGTGTCGAAGCGCGCGTCGTAGGCCGGGGCATCGTGCAGCGGCGTGGCGCCGGCCGGGGGCTGCCAGCGCGTGCGCTGCAGTGGTACGGCATCCAGGTCGCGCCAGGCCATGTGCGGGTCTTCGCCGCACAGCTGCTGCAGGCCGTCGCGCCAGCCCTGGGCCGAGCGCGGCTCGGTGCCGCCCAGCAGGTAGCCGGCTGCGCCCTGCTCATTCACGCAGGCCTTGCCGTTGCCGCGCTTGAGCGGGGCCAGGCCCAGCCACAGCGCATGGCGCGGGCGGGTGAGCGCCACGTAGAACAGGCGCAGGTCCTCGCGCAGCCGCTCGCGGTCGGCCTGGGCCAGCTCCTCGTCGCTGAAGTCCAGCAGCAATCGGCGGGCCGGAGCCGCATCGTCTTGCGACTCGTCCTGCGCGGACAGGGTCAGGAACGGCGTTCTGGCCCGTTCCATGGGGCGGAAGCTGCCCGCAAACGGCAGGCAGACCAGCGGGTATTCCAGGCCCTTGCTCTTGTGCACGGTGACGAGCTTGACCAGGTCGGCATCGCTTTCCAGGCGCACCACCTGCTCCTCGCTGCCGCTGCCCGGCGTCTCGATCTGGGTGGCCAGCCAGCGGATCAGGGCCTGCTCGCCCTCCAGCTGGGCGCTGGCGGTCTGCAGCAGCTCGGCCAGATGCAGGTAGTTGGTCAGGCGCCGCTCGCCGCCCATGGCCGGGTCCTGCAGCCAGCGTACGGGCAGGTCCAGCCGGTACAGGGTCTGGCGCAGCATGGCCAGCACGCCCAGGCGCAGCCAGATGCTGTGCAGTTCGCGAAGCTGCTCGCTGCGCACGTCAAAGGCTTCCTCGTCGGCGGCCAGCCAGGCCAGCTCATCCAGCGACAGGCCGATGAGCCGCGTGGCCAGGCCCGCGCGCACGGCCTGGGCATCCAGCGGCGCGGCGACGGCGCGCAGCCAGTACAGCAGGTCATGGGCCTCGTCGCTGGCGAACACCGAATCCTGGTCCGACAGGTAGACCGAGGCCACGGCGCGCGCCTGCAGCTCGCGGCGCACGGCGGCCGCCTCTCGGCCCGTGCGCACCAGCACGGCGATGTCGGCAGGCCGCAGGCGCACAAGGCGGCCATCGGGCTGCACAAAGCCGGCCTGCGGGTCGGCCAGCCACTGCACGATCTGCTCGGCGCAATGGGCCGCAAAGCGGCGCCGCACCTCGTCGGCCGACAAAGGCAGGGGAATGCCGGTGTCCTCGTCGCTGCCCGCACTCCAGGCCACGGTGAGGGCGGGCATGGCGCCGTCGCGCGTGTGCAGCAGCTCGCGCCGGCCCTGGGCAGCCACGGGCTCGAACGGCAGCGGGTTGTGGCTGCCGCGCCGAAACATGAAGGCGCCCTCGCCCGGCCGCTGCTCGGCCTGCGCGAACCAATGGTTGACGGCGCCCACCAGTGCCTGGGTGGATCGGTAGTTGGTGCCCAGCACGTAGTGGCGGCCCTCGGTGGCGCGGCGCGCCTGCAGGTAGCTGTGGATGTCGGCGCCGCGAAAGCCGTAGATGGACTGCTTGGGGTCGCCGATCAGCAGCAGGGCGCTGTGCGGGTCGTTGGCCGCCGTGCGGTAGATCTGGTCGAACAGGCGGTACTGCAGCGGCGAGGTGTCCTGGAATTCATCGATCAGCGCCACCGGGTACTGGGCCAGGATGCGCTCGCGCAGCACGGCGCCGTTGTCGCCGGCCAGGGCCGTGTCCAGGCGCTGCAGCATGTCGGCAAAGCCGAAGCTGCCGGCCTGGCGCTTGAGGTGGGCCAGCCGCTGCGCCACGCGCGCGGCCGCATGCAGGCGCACGGCCACGCTGACGGGCGGCAATTGCTCCAGTTGCACCAGCAGCGCCTGCAGCTCGTCCAGCTCCAGCGGCATGAGCACATCGCCAGCCGATCCCTTGAAGGCCTCGGCCAGACCCTCGGGGCTGAGGCGGTGGCGCGCTGCCTCGGTCAGCGCCAGCGGGCCGTCCAGCGGGGCGCGCGACCAGTCGGCCAGGGCGGCCAGCCAGCCGGTGTAGCGCGCGGGCTGCAGCTTGCGCTTGTCCCACAGCGCGCCATGGCCGTCGAGCTGTCCATCCAGCCACAGCTGCAGGCGCTGTGCCTTGTCGTCCCAGCCGGCCGCCAGGGCCAGCAGGCGGCTGCGGCGCTGCTCCATGGCGCGCTGCAGGCAGTCGGCCAGGCTGCCCTCGCCCGCGCCGGGCACGGGGGGCTCGCGCAGCAGGGCGCGCATGTCATCGACCAGGGCGCCGACGTGGGGCCAGATCTTCAGGACCTCGTCCAGCAGCTCGTCGGACAGCGGGTAGCACTGCTGGCGCCAGTAGTCCTGCGCGGCCTCGGTCTGTCGCTGACTTTCGTCGGGCTCCAGCGTTTCGTCGAAGAGGTTGCCGCTGTCGAAGGCATGCTCGCGCAGCATGCGCTGGCACCAGGCGTCGATGGTGTGGATGGCCGCGTCGTCCATGCATTCGGCCGCCATGGCCAGGCGCCAGGCCGCGCGTTCACGGGCCGCGCCTTCGGGGTAGGCCTCGCGCAGCGCGTGCAGGAAGGCGTCGTGGGGCGCGGGCTCGGCCTCGCCGCGAAAGCACTGCACGGCCTCGATCAGGCGCTTGCGTATGCGGTCGGACAGCTCGCGCGTGGCCGCGCGCGTGAAGGTCATGACGAGGATGTCGGGCGGCATCAGCGGGCGCTCGAAGGCCGTGCTGCCCTCGCCATGCCCCAGCACCAGGCGCAGGTAGAGCGCAGCAATGGTCCAGGTCTTGCCGGTGCCGGCGCTGGCCTCGATCAGGCGGCTGCCCCACAGCGGGAAGCGCTGTGCGTCGAGCACATGGCTGGTCACGTCGCCGTCCACATCGCCGGTCACGGCGCCGATCATTTCGCTCGCGCTCATTGCGCCTCCCCCTGGTACGGCAGGACCTGCACCTGCGCGGCCACCCAGTCGAGCAGCGGCGCGTGGGCGGCATGGGCCAGGGCCTCGAAACGGCCATCGGCGCTCAGGCGTTCGAAGTCAGGGTAGCAGCGGGCCCAGGACGGGTCCTCGCCCTCGCCGCCGACCAGATGACCACCCTCATAGGCCTGCTGTGCCGCAGCGGGAAAGCCTTCGGCCATGGCCAGGCCGCTGCGCAGCGGCAGGGGCAGCGGGCCGTTCTGGCCTTCGCGCCACAGGGCCATCAATTCACGCAGCCGTGCCAGCGCTTCGGAAGGGTCCATGGGCAGCACCTGCACCAGGCCGTCGCGCGCCACCACGCGCAACTCGGCCTGCGAGCCGCTGGCGGCCAGCGCCAGGCTGCGCAGGTAGACCGGCATGAGCTTGTCGGCATGGGGCCTGCCCTTGGCATTGAGCAGGTTGCGCGGGTCCAGCAGCAGCCAGCACTGTGCGTCGTCCGCATCGGGGGACTCTTCGGTTTCGCAGGACTGGCGCAGCCCGTCGATCCAGTCGTCGAACACCAGGCCATCGTCCTCGATCAGCAGCCGCCTGCGCGGCGCGGGATGGGCATACCGATCCAGTTGCTGGCGCCAGGCCCGCAGCGAAGGCGTGACCGAGGACTGCAGCGCCCGCGCGCCGCGCTCGCCCAGCCCCGCCAGCGGCAGCCGCCCCGAGCGCGTGAGGCGCGCCACGGCGGCGCGCACGCTGTCTTCCATGGCCTGGGGCGCCTGCCCGGGCTCGTCCAGGCCGGCCGCCACCTGCTGCTGCAACTGCTGCACCAGCAGGTATTCGGTCAGGCCGTCGAGCTGGAACAGTTCCTCGTCCACCACGGGGTTGTCCTCCTGCTCGAAGCGCACCTGCAGGCGCTGGCGCAGGTAGGCGCGCGCCGGGTGGCGCAGGAAATCGGTGAGCCGGGCCAGCGTCAGCGGCGCCGAGGCGTCGGGGACAAAGGGCGGGCGCGGCTGCGCGGGCAGCGGAGGCAACGCGTCCGTGCCGTCCGACTGCGCATGCGCGGCCCGCCATTCGCGCGCATAGGTGGTCCAGGGCGAGCCTTCTTCGAAATAGCGGCGACTGAAGGGCTGCAGCGGATGCTGCTGCGTGCGCTGCGCCAGCAGCGGCTGGCCGCCTTCGCCGCGCCAACCTGTCTCCAGGTAGTCGCGCAGCTGGGAGACCAGGACCGAGGGCGGCTGCTCGCTGTTGTCGCGCACATGGTGGCCGGTCCAGCTGATGTAGAGCGCGCGGCGTGCGGACAGCAGGGCTTCGAGCATGAGCTGGCGGTCATCGTCGCGGCGCGCGCGGTCGCCGGGGCGCTGCTGGCCGGGCAGCGCCATCAGGTCGAAGTCGCTGCGCGTGGCGCGGCGCGGATAGTCGCCATCGTTCATGCCCAGCAGGCAGACCACCTCGAAGGGAATGGCCCGCATGGGCATCAGCGTGCAAAAGGTCACGCCACCGGCGCGAAAGCGCTGCGACAGCGAGGGCTGCTCCAGCGCCTGCATCCAGGCCTCCTGGGCCACGCCCAGTTCCACGGCGTCCGCATAGCCGGCCTGCTCGCAGGCGCGCTGCCAGTCCGTGAGGGCGGCGTCCAGCGCGGCCAGCATGGCCTCGTCCTCATCGTCCTGCGCCTTGAAGAAGTCCTGCAGCAGTGCGCGAAAGCGCTGCGCCCAGACCTCGGGCGTGGCGGGCCGCCCGGCCTCGCGCCACCAGGCCAGCATGCGCTCCAGCAGCGCAGCCAGCACGCCGGCCAGCTCGGCCGACAGGCCGCCCACTTCGTCATAGGGCTCGATGCCGCCAAAGGCCTGGCCGTCCTGCGCCACGCCGCCGGCATAGCCCAGCAGCATGCGCTGCAGGCCGAACCAGGCGCTGTTGTGCTCGCCGCAGGCCTGCAGGCCCAGGGCGCCGCGCTGCGGCGCATTGAGTCCCCAGCGGATGCCGGCCCCGGCCATCCAGCGCGTGAGCTGGGGCAGGTCGTCGGCCGCCAGCCCCATGCGCGCGGCAATCGCGGGGACGTCCAGCAGGTCGCACAGCTCGCTGAGCCGGCAGCGCTGCTGGGGCAGGCGCAGCAGCCATTGCAGGGCCACGGCCAGCGGGCTGCTGGCGCGCGCACCCAGGTCGGCGATGTCGAAGGGAATGTGGCGCGGGTCATGGCGGCCGTACTGGCCGAAGACCGCACGTATCGAGGGCGCTGCCGTCTCTATGGACGGCAGCATGACCACCACGTCACGCGGGGCCAGCGGCGCTTGCCCTGGCTGGGCAGGATCCGGTGGCCGGGCCAGCATCTGCAGCAGCTGGTCGTGCAGCACCTCCAGTTCGCGCACCACGCTGTGGGCGCTGTGAAAGACGATGGAACGATCGGCCCGCGCCACCTCCAGCGGCGGGTGCTCGGCCAGCGGCACCAGGTCGCGGATGCGCTGCTGTACCTGGGCCAGCAGCGGCGCGGTGCGCAGGTCCTCGGCATCGGTTTCGTCGAACAGGTCCACGCGCGGCATCTGCAGCTGCGCGGCGGCACCCGTGGTGTCGAAGGCGTCGAGCTGGCGCACATAGTCGCGGCTTTGCCGGCCCCAGGCGGCCAGCAGCGGATGGGCGTGGGCATGCATGGCCTCCAGCGGCAGCTGCGCCAGATCGCGCCCGCCGCGCAGCGGCTGGCGGCGCCGCGCCATGCGCAGCAGCTCGCGCCCGTCGATGGCGTCGGCCCAATGGAAGCGGCAGGGATTGGGCACGGCCAGCAGCACCTGGCTGTGGCGGGCGATGGCCGCCAGGAACTCCAGCAGGCTCAGCGGCAACTGGCTGATGCCGAACACCACCACGCGGCGTGCCAGCGGCGCGGCCGGCGCCTCGCCGGACTGCAGCGCGGCCAGCACCCTGCCCTGCAGGCGCGCGCGCGTGGCGCCGCGCTGGTCCTCGTCCAGCTCGGCCAGCACGGCGCGCCACAGGCGCGGCTGCCACTGCTGGCCTTCGGGCACCGGGGCGTCCGCCACACCAGGGCGCAAGGGCATGGGCAGCACGTCATGCCCGGCCTCCCAGGCATCCAGCCAGTCGGCGCGGTAGATCTGGTATTGGTCGAAAAGGTCGGCTAGGCGCTGGGCCAACTGCAGCAGCCGCTCGGGCTCGCCGGGGCGCAGAAAGCCTGCAATGGGGGCGAACGCCGGGTCATGAAGGCACTGCGGCAGCAGGCGCATGAGCCGCCAGGTCATGGGCGTCTTGTCCAGGGGCGATTCGCGCGGCACGGCCTGGCGGCCCAGCACCTGGCGGTAGCTGCGCCACACAAAGCGCGCAGGCAGTTCCACGCGCGCGGCGGCGCACACGCCCAGCTGCTCGGCCATGCGCATCTTGAACCACTCGGCCATGCCGTTGCTCTGCACCAGCACCACCTCGGGCTCCAGCACATCCAGCGGGTGCGCAGCCAGCCATGCCAGCACCGTGTCGGCCAGCACCTCCGTCTGATTCCCGTGCAGGGCGATCAAGCCCGGCTGCCAATGCGATGCCACCTCTGCGCCCCCGTGCTCCAAGCCATGCGAGCAGCGAGCTTAACGCGGGCAGGGCCTGCCTGCAGGCTGATTACCAGTGCAGGTAGAACATGGCCTTGGCCAGCAGCACGATGGCCAGCACGTGGCAGAACACGCTCAGGTGCAGGCGGTGCGAGCGGCGCCCGCCCAGCACACCGCGCCGGCGCCACCACATGGCCGCCAGGAAATGCCCGAACACGCTGAGCGCCAGCACGATCTTGAGCGCCAGCAGCAGGCCGAAGCTGCTGGCCAGCGGAGCGGCAAAGGCGGCAGCCAATGCCGCGCGGTGCTGCCAGGCCAGCCCCAGCCCCGCGCCGTACAGCACCATCAGCACCCAGGGCATGACGGCGACCGCGCGGTCGCCCAACGCCTGCTCGGTGGCGCGCGCCACGGCAGCGGGCAGGTGGCGGCGCGCTCCGGCCAGCAGCACGACTTCGAAGAACACAGTGCCTGCAAAGGCAATGGCCGCCAGCAGGTGCAGGGTCAGCAGCAGTCCGTAGCTCATGCGCGGCTCCTTTGCGGCAGAGGCAGGGGCAGCGGCAGGGATGCGGGAGCCGGCAGCAGATCGGCCAGCGTGAAGCCGTCCAGATGGGCCATGAAGCTGTCCAGCGCCCCGCCCAGCACGCCGGCCAGCCGGCAGTCCTGCGCAAGCGTGCAGGCAGGCGGGCTGGTGCCCGTGAAGCATTCGACGATGGCAAGGTCCGGCTCCATGCCGCGCACCACGTCGCCCAGGCCGATGTCGGCCGGCGCATGGGCCAGGCGCATGCCGCCGCCCTTGCCCCGCACGGTCACGATCCAGCCGCCCAGCGCCAACTGGTGCGTGACCTTCATGAGGTGGGCTTCGGAGATGGCATGGGCCTGGGCGATCTCGGCAATCGTGCACAGCCGCCCGGGGTGGCGCGCCACATGCATGAGCAGGCGCAGCGCGTAGTCGGTCATCAGGGTCAGGCGCATGGCAGGCCTCCGATCATGCCTGCCGGTCGGCACGCGGGCGCACCAGCAGCGGGGCGAAACGCCACAGGTACAGCGCAAAGGCCAATACCCAGGCTGCGGCCGAGGCATGCAGCGCCGCCAGCGACAGCGCCGTGGGCAGCAGGGCCGCCAGGCGCAGCACGGCAGCGGCAATGACCAGGGCATAGGCGGCGACCATGCTGCGGTCGGTGCGCAGCGGCAGGCCCAGGTGGCCCATCGACGTCCGTGTGCACATGCCGATGATGAGCAGGGCAAAGCCGCCCGCACCGATCACATGCACGGGCCAGGCGGGGCGCAGCACCCAACCGGCCGCATGCGCGCCGGCCACCAGCAGGCCCGCACCCAGCGCCGCGTGGCCCAGGTAGAGAATCCACAGCAGCGGCACGCGGCGCACGGCCTGGGGCTTCCAGGCCAGCACCTGCCACAGGGCGATCAGGCCCGCCACGGCCAGGCCGGCCGCCATGCCAGGCATCCAGCCCGCCAGCAGGCAGGCGATGGCCACCACGCCCGCACCCAGTTGCCACTGGCCGCTGGCCGTGTGCATGGGAATCTGCAGGCCGGCAACGGCGCGCATGGCGAAGAAGGGAATCACGCGCCGCGCGATCAGCAGCGCAATCACGGCCATGCACAGCAGGCCTGCGTTGAAGCGCTGCATGAGCGCGCCGTAGTCGCCTTGCCAGATGGACCACAGGTACAGCGCATCGGCCACGCCCAGGCCCGCCAGCAGCAGGGGCAGCCCGTAGTTGCGCCGGCTGCGCGCGGCATGGATGGCGCGGCCCAACGCCAGCGCGGCCCAGGCAAAGAAGGCGGTATCGCACAGCGCAGCCACGGCAAAGGCCTGCGGCCCGGGCAGCAGAAAGCCCGCACGGGCGATCAGCCACAGCAGGCACAGCGCGCCCAGCGCCCGGCCCTGCAGCGGATTGCGTCCCGTCCAGTTGCTGCCCGCCGTGAACAGAAAGCCTACGGCGATGGTGGCCACGAAGGCCCACAGCATCTCGTGCGCATGCCAGAACACGCCGGGCATGCGACCGGTGATCCTCTGCGGCGCATGGACCCACAGCGCCACCGACAGCGCGGCCCAGAGGCAGCCCAGCAGGTACAGCGGCCGAAATCCCAATTCGAGGAATGCCTTCCATTGCGGCGCCGGCTCCCGGGTTCTCAGGGGTTCCTCCAGCTCCATCCATTGCGCCATGATGTGCACTCCTTCCGGCCCGCTGCGCCTGCATAAGATGCATCCAGCGTACATCTTCAAGTGCACAGGCGAGGCGGCGGCGCAACCACCTTCTGATCCACATCAAGCAGGAGCCAAGCATGGCACTCGAACACGCAAAGCCACTAGAGGTCATCGCCCTGCACGCCCGCGACGGCATGCCCATCAGCACCAGCCTGATCCGAACGCCGAAGCTGCAACTGCTGCGCCTGGTGCTGCCACCGGGCCATGCCCTGCCCAGCCATCAGGTCCCCGGCGAGGCCACCATCCACTGCCTGGCGGGCGAGGCCGGCATTGCCACGCGCCTGGCAAGCCTGCGGCTGGTGGCCGGCTCGGTGGTGCTGGTGCCTGCCGGCGAGCTGCACGATGTGCACGCGCGCGGCGACCAGGGCTGCGTGCTGTTGGTGACGATTGCGGGCGCGAACGACTGAAGGCGGCCGCAGCCGGCGCAAAGGCAGGATCACGCATTGCCTGAGGCACAAAGAAAAACGGACCGCTTCTTGCGAAGCAGTCCGTAATTTTTTACTGAATTTGGTGGCCTGGGACGGAATCGAACCGCCGACACAAGGATTTTCAATCCTCTGCTCTACCGACTGAGCTACCGGGCCGAGAACTAGATTATATGCAGGATTTTTTGACCCAAAAACGAAAAAGCCAAAATTCCTTCAAAAAGTCTATCCGCGCTTGTTGCGGCCCAGGTCCACGCCCAGCTGGCGCAGCTTGCGGTACAGGTGGGTGCGCTCCAGGCCGGTCTTCTCGGCCACGCGTGTCATGGAGCCGCCTTCGCGTGCCAGGTGGAATTCGAAGTAGGCCTTCTCGAAGCCGTCGCGCGCCTCGCGCAGCGGGCGGTCCAGGTCGAACCCCTGGTGTGCATGCGGCACGTTGTTGTCCACCGGCACGCGGCTGGCCGCAGGCGTGACCACGGCCGCAGTGTCCGGCTCGACCACCGCCACGGGCGCTGCAGCCGGTGCCTGGCTGGCGGCGTTGCGCGCCAGGCCCTGCTCCACGGCCTTGAGCAGCTTTTGCATGGTGATGGGTTTTTCGAGGAAGGACAGCGCGCCGATGCGCGTGGCCTCCACGGCCGTCTCGATGGTGGCGTGGCCGCTCATCATGATCACGGGCATGGTCAGCAGACCTGCCGAGGCCCATTCCTTGAGCAGCGATACGCCATCGGTGTCGGGCATCCAGATGTCGAGAAGCACGAGGTCGTAGGTGTTGGAGGCGCGCGCCGAGCGTGCCTGACCGGCGTTCTCGGCCACGTCCACACTATGACCTTCGTCGTTGAGGATTTCCGACAACAAATCCCGGATCCCCAGTTCGTCGTCGACCACCAGTATGTTTGCCATGTGTCTTAAGCCTATGTGCTGAGGCGCGGGGGGCGTCAGGCCTATCCCGTACGCTCAGGCGCAAATGATAGCGACACTTGCGCACCTTGAATCACCCCGTCGTCTTCCCTGTTGCCCAGGTCGATGCGGGCGCCATGCTCGTCTGCGATTTTCTTGACCACGGCCAGGCCCAGGCCGGTGCCTCGCACCTTGGTCGTGACGTAGGGCTCGAAGGCCCGTTGAAGGATGTTGGCGGCGAAGCCCGTGCCGCTGTCACTGATGCTCAGGCGCACGCGGCGCGTGGACTCGTTCCAGCGCGTCTCTATGGTCACGGGGCCGGGGGGCTGGCCGCTTTCCTGCGCGCGCTGGGCCGTGGCGTCCTGGGCATTCTGCAAAAGATTGTGAATGACCTGGCGCAGCTGCTGGCCATCGCCGGAAATCGGCGGGCATTGCGGGTCCAGCACGCAGTCCACGCGCACTTCGGCGTTCTCTTCCCCATACAGCTGGAGCACATCGGTGACCAGCGCGTTGAGGTCCAGCGACTGCAGGTTGGCGGCGGGAAGGCGCGCGTAGTCGCGGAATTCATCGACCAGGCGCTTCATGGCGCCGACCTGATCGACGATGGTCTTGACGGACTTGGCCAGCAGCGCCTGGTCAGCCGGCTGCAGCTTGTCGGTCAGCCGCATGGCCATGCGCTCGGCCGACAGCTGGATGGGAGTGAGCGGGTTCTTGATCTCGTGGGCCACGCGGCGCGCCACCTCGCCCCAGGCCTGGGCACGCTGGGCCGAGACGATTTCCGAGATGTCGTCGAAGACCAGCAGGCGCTGCGCATCGGGCAGTTCCGCACCACGCATGACCAGGGTGGTGGTGTGCTGGATGACGCCGCCATCGGTGGAGGCATGCAGCTCATGCACCAGTTGCCAGCGATCGCGCCCCTGCTCGCCCAGGAAGAGCGCGAACTGCTCCTGCACGACTTCGCCGAACTGCTCCAGCCCCGGCACCTGGGACAGCAGCCGGCCTTCATGGACGGCCATGGGCGCGCGCAATATGCGCGTGGCGCCGGGATTGCTCAGCACGATGGCGCCCCGCGCGTCCAGCACGATGACGCCCGAGGTGAGGTTGTCGAGGATGGTCTGCAGGTTGCCGCGTGCGGCATCGAGCTGGCCCATGCTGCGGTTGGCTTCGGCGCGGGCGTCGGCCAGTTGCTGGGTCATGAGCGCAAAGGAGCGTGTGAGCCCGCCGATCTCGTCGCGCGTCTGCAGCGCGGGCTTGGGCCGCAGGTCGCCGCGCGCCACGTCGCGCATGCCCTGGGCCAGCAGCAGCAGCGGCCTGGCCAGCTGGTTGCCCAGCACGATAGCCAGCACCACGGCGCCGAAGACGGCCAGGAACAGGCTGAGCGTGAGCGTGCCTATGTACATGCGCTGCAGGCCGCCGCGTGCCAGCGCGCGCTCCTGGTATTCGCGGTTGGCTGCCTGCACGGCCAGGGCATTGGTCACCAGGGCCTGCGGCAGTGCAATGGTGGCCTGCAGGTAGCGCGGCTCGGTCAGCAGGCCCACGCTGGGGTTGGGCACCAGGGCCAGGGTGCGGACCTGGGCGCCGGGCGCGGTGGCGCCGGGCTGGGCCATGCCGTCGTCGTCCAGGCCTTCGATGCTGGCCACGGCGCGCTGCTCGCGCAGCGAGCGCAGCATTTGCGCGCTAGGGCGTTCGGGCTGCAGGTTGAAGCGCGACTGGCCCACGCTGGCCACCGCGCGCAAGCCAGCCAGCTCGCCACTGCGCGGCACCGGCGCCGGACCCACGACGGCGATTTCGGAGGCGCTCCACAACACGACATCGGTGGCACCCAACTGGTCGCGCACGCGCTCCAGGATCAGCGCGGCGCCGGCATCGGAGACCTGGGACAGCTGGGCGCCTGCGGTGCGCGTGTTGTTGGCCATGTCATTGGCCACGGTCTCCAGCGTGGCACTGGCCAGGCTGACGCCGGCCGACAGCGCGCCCTCGACCTGCACATCGAACCAGCTTTCGATGGAGCGCGAGACGAACTGGTAGGAGACGATGTAGATCAGCAGGCCCGGCACCAGGCCCACCAGCGTGAAGATGCCGGCCAGCTTGAGCAGCAGGCGGCTGCCGAAGCGCCCGCGCTGCAGCCGGATGGCCAGGCGGATGCCGCCCCAGGCCAGGATGGCCAGCAGCAGGCCGGCCACGACCACGTTGGCGGCGAACAGCCAGTTGTAGTTGCGCTCGTAGTCCAGGCGGTTGTTGGTGGCCAGGGTGAGCAGGAACAGCAGCAGCACGCCGACCAGGCCCATGAGGCCGGCGCCCACGCCCACGGCCCAGCGCGTGCCGCGCGACAGGCCGGCCGAGGCCGGCAGGGCCACGCGTTCGTCGTCGGCTGAGGCCCTGCTCATGGGGCGTCTTCCAGCATCTGGGTGCGCGACAGCTGCAGGTTCCAGCCCGAGCGGCCCAGCGCGCCGATCTGCAGCGGCCTGGGCAGCTGGGACAGGTCGATGCGAAAGCGCAGTTGCACCGATACGCCCGATTGCGTGGGCGCCGTGTCCATGATCTTCCAGCGCGAGATGCGCTGCATGGAGGCCAGCGCATCGTCCAGGCTTTCGAAGGTCTGGCCCAGCGCCAGCCCCAGGCCGCTGCTGGAGAACGGGGTGCTGGAGATGTGCAGGCGCCAGCGGCGCGTCAGCGGCTGGTGGCTGAGGCGGTAGTGGCGACTGGCGGTGGCCAGTTGCTGATCGGACCAGTACCAGCGCTCGCGCTGGATCTGGGCATCGGCCACGAAGTACATGGGGATGCCCTGCCGCAGCGCATCGTCGATCTGGTAGGGCAGCTCGAAATGGAGGTTGGCCGACAGCAGCAGGCCGTCGTCGGAGCGATCGAGTTGCATGGGGCCGATCTCGGCCGTCAAGGCATCGGCCCTGGCCTGCAGGCCCAGACCCGCCAGCACGCCGGCCAGCACAAGCGCCCCGGCCAGCCGCGCCAGCAGGCGCAGCCAGGCTGGCGACCAGGCCCGATGGGGGGGGTCAGCGCGTCTTTTGCAGCAAGGCGTAGAAGAAACCGTCGTGGTCACCCAAAGCATTGTCAGCCAGCATGCCGGCTTTGTCGGCTTTGCCCGGGATTAAATGCCCCGGTGCCGCCAGGGTTCGCGCCTCACTGTTGCGTGTAACAAACGCTTGAACCTGTGCCTCGCCCTCTTCCCTGAAGACCGAGCAGGTGCAGTAGAGCAGGCGCCCACCGGGCTGCAGCAGGGGCCACAGGGTGTCGAGCAGGCGCGCCTGGATCTCGGCCAGCTGGCGCACATCGCTTTCGCGGCGCAGCCAGCGCACGTCGGGCTGGCGCCGCACGATGCCCGAGGCCGTGCAGGGCGCGTCCAGCAAGATGGCGTCGAACCGCTGGCCGCCGCATTGCGCATCGAACCACTGGTCGGGCCGGGATGCATCGGCCACCACCACGCGGGCCTGCAGGCGCAGCCGCCCCAGCGTGTCCGCGATGCGCGCGGCGCGCTCGGCATCTATCTCCAGCGCCGTGACCTCCAGGGTCTGCGGGGCTGCGTACTCCAGCAGGTGGGCCGTCTTGCCGCCCGGGGCGGCGCAGGCATCGAGCACACGCAGCGCGCGGCCGGCGGGCTGCTCCAGCCCCTGCAGCAGCAGCGGCGCGGCCAGTTGCGCGGCCGCATCCTGCACCGAGGCCAGGCCTTCGTCGAAGCCCGGCAGGGATTGCACCGGCAGGGCCTGCTGCAGTTGCAGGCCGCTGTCGGCCACGGCCAGGGAAGGCACGTCCATGGCCTGCAGCGCTGCCTGGTAGGACTGGCGGTCCGTTTGTTGGCGGTTGACGCGCAGCGTCATCGGCGGCTGTTCATTGTTGGCCTGCAGGATGGCTTGCCAATGATCGGGATGGTCCTTGCGCAAACGGGCGATCCACCAGGCCGGGTGGTTCCAGACGGCCTGCGGCTGGTCGTCGGTGGCGGCGACCAGGGCATCGCGCTCGCGCAGGAAGCGGCGCAGGCAGGCATTGATGAAGCCGGACTGGGCGCGCGTCGGCCCCTGCTTGGCAGCCTCCACCGTCTGGTTGACCAGGGTGAATGGTGGGTACGGTGCCCGGGACTCATCCCAGGCCAGGGCCAGGGCCGTGTTCAGCAATGCGCTGACGCGCGGCGGCGGGTTGCGCGAGGCCAGCTGCTTTTGCAGCGCCTGGGCACGACCCAACTGGCGAAGCACCTGGAACAGCAGCGCCTGGACGCCGGGGCGCAGCGGCTGCGCCACGCGCGCCAGCACGCTGCGGCTGGACTGGCCTTCAAGCACGGACTGCAGGCATTGGGCGACGGCGTCGAGCTGCTGCCAAAGAGGAGGTGCGGCCGGTGCGGCATGCGCCTGCGAGGGCGCCGCAGCGCGGCGCGGGGAAGAATGCGTGCGTTGGTTCATGTTCCACTTTCCTGTGCCTTGCTGGCGACAGGCTCGACCAGCAGGCTGCGCACCGGGCGAAAGCCCAGCAGCCAGGCCAGCAGCCTGGCCGGATATTGCGCAATGGCGGCGTTGTAGCGCTCGGCCGCGGCGTTGAATTGCTGCAGTCCCAGGCGGTTGCGCACCTGGTGCTCGGTCCAGCGCTGCTGCCAGGGCTGCAGCGGATCGGGGTCCGGCGATGGGGCATCTGATGGCGCAGCGCCAGTGCCAGCGGCGCCGGCGCCGGTGTCAACGGCGACCTTGGTCATGGCCTGCCAGGCCACGTCCAGCGCCGAACAGGCGTGCTCCAGCGAGGCCAGCGCGGTCTCGCGCAGCGGCCGGCCACGGGCATCGACCAGGGCCGCCTGCAGCTGTGCGGCGGTCTGGTGCAGTGCGGCCTGGGCATGCACAAGGGCGGGGCTTTGGCCTTCGGCCTTGGGCTGGGCCTCGAAGGCCTGCAGCATGGCATGCCACTGGCCCAGGTGCGCATCGAGCGCTCCGAACTGCTGCACGCAGCCGCTGCGCAGCCGGGCCAGCCGGTTGTATGCGCCAACGGCCCAGAACACCAGCAGTGCCAGCAGCATCCATTCAAGAGACAAGGACCACATCGTCTGCGATGGCCCCGCCGGAGGAGGTCCGGCCGGGCCCTGGTTATTCCCAAAGAAAAACGCTCCCGCCTGCGCAGGGCAGGCCGGGAGCGTCACATCATCAAGCACTTGCGCCATGCACTGCTCTAGGAGACAGCATGTCCCAACAAGAGGGACGCCGAGCAAGGGCCGCCCCCGCAGCGAGGGCGTCGTCCCCCTCCCGCAAAGCGAGAGAGGGGGAAGCGGCACAGCCGCTCAGGGGGTGGCACCGCCTATCAGTCAGCGGAAGCGTCACCGGCGACGGCAGCCACGCCAGCGTCGTCGTCAGCCATCACACCGGCCAGTTCGGCCGCTTCGGCGTCGGCGATGGCGCGGCGCTCTGCGTCGTCCATGGCGTCCTTGGCCTTGCGTGCCTGGTGGTAGGCCAGACCCGTACCGGCGGGGATCAGGCGACCCACGATGACGTTTTCCTTCAGGCCACGCAGCTCGTCGCGCTTGCCCATGATGGCAGCCTCGGTGAGCACGCGGGTCGTTTCCTGGAACGACGCGGCGGAGATGAAGGAGTCGGTCGACAGCGAGGCCTTGGTAATACCCAGCAGCACGTTGGAGTACGTGGCGGGGATCTTGCCTTCGCGCTGCAGGGCCTCGTTGGTATTGAGGATTTCCGAACGCTCGACCTGCTCGCCAGCGATGTAGGTCGAATCGCCGGTGTTCTCGACCACGACGCGGCGCAGCATCTGGCGAACGATCACCTCGATGTGCTTGTCATTGATCTTCACACCCTGCAGACGGTAGACGTCCTGCACTTCATCAACGATGTAGCGCGACAGCTCCTCGATGCCCAGCAGGCGCAGGATGTCCTGCGGATCGGCGGGACCGTCGACGATGGATTCGCCCTTGTTGACCACCTGGCCTTCGTGCACCAGGATGTTCTTTTCCTTGGGCACGAGCTCTTCCCAGACCTTGCCATCCAGATCGGTGATCTGCATGCGCACCTTGCCCTTGGTTTCCTTGCCGAAGGAGATGGTGCCGGTCATCTCGGCCAGCGTGCCCTTGTCCTTGGGCGTACGGGCTTCGAACAGCTCGGCCACGCGGGGCAGACCGCCGGTAATGTCGCGGGTCTTCTGGCCTTCGACAGGGATACGGGCCAGCACTTCGCCGGGGCCCACGTCCTGGCCGTCACGCACCTGGATCAGAGCGCCGACCTGGAAGCCGATCGTCACCGAGTGGTCGGTGCCGGGGATCTTGACTTCCTGGTTGTTGGCATCGATCAGCTTGACCTGAGGACGCACGACCTTGGCAGAGCCACGGCGCTTGGGATCGATCACCACCAGCGTGGACAGACCGGTCACTTCGTCGACCTGCTTGGCCACGGTCAGGCCCTCTTCCACATTCTCGAAGCGCACCTGGCCGGCGTACTCGGTAATGATGGGTCGGGTCAGCGGATCCCAGTTGGCCAGGATCAGACCGGCCTTGACCTGCTGGTCGGGCCTGACGGTCAGCACGGCACCGTAAGGCACCTTGTGGCGCTCACGCTCGCGGCCGTTGTCGCTGATGACGATTTCGCCCGAACGCGAAATCACGACCAGCTCACCCTTGGTGTTGCTGACGTAACGCATCGTGCTGTTGAAGCTGATGGCGCCGTTGGACTTGGCTTCCACGCTCGATGCGATGGCAGCGCGCGAAGCGGCACCACCGATGTGGAAGGTACGCATGGTCAGCTGCGTGCCGGGCTCGCCGATGGACTGGGCGGCGATCACACCCACGGCTTCGCCGAGGTTGATCTGGCCGCCGCGGCCCAGGTCGCGGCCGTAGCACTTGGCGCACAGGCCGTAGCGGGTTTCGCAGTTCAGCGCGGTGCGGACCTTGATCTCGTCCACGCCTTGCAACTCGAGTTCATCGATCCCGTCTTCGTTGAGCAGCGTGCCTGCGGGCAGCAGGACGGCCAGCGTCTCGGGATGCACGACGTCCTCGGCCGTGGTACGGCCCAGCACGCGGTCGCGCAGCGACTCGATCACTTCACCGCCTTCGACGATGGCGCGCATCAGTGCGCCATTGGTCGTGCCGCAATCGTCCTCGTTGACCACCAGATCCTGCGTCACGTCCACCAGACGACGCGTCAGGTAGCCGGAGTTGGCCGTCTTCAACGCCGTGTCGGCCAGACCCTTTCGGGCGCCGTGGGTGGAGATGAAGTACTGCAGAACGTTCAGGCCTTCACGGAAGTTCGCCGTAATGGGCGTCTCGATGATGGAGCCGTCAGGCTTGGCCATCAGGCCACGCATGCCGGCCAGCTGGCGGATCTGTGCGGCCGAGCCGCGGGCGCCGGAGTCGGCCATCATGTAAATGGCGTTGAACGATTCCTGCTCGACTTCGTTGCCATGGCGGTCGATGACCTTTTCCTTGGCAAGCTGGGCCATCATGACCTTGGAGACTTCGTCGCCGGCCTTGCCCCAGATGTCCACCACCTTGTTGTAGCGCTCGCCAGCGGTCACGAGACCGGAGACGTACTGCTGTTCGATCTCCTTCACCTCGGCTTCGGCACGGCCGATGATCTCGGCCTTTTGCGGCGGCACCAGCATGTCGCCGATGGCGATCGAGATACCGGCGTGCGTGGACAGGCGGAAGCCGTTTTGCAGCAGCTTGTCGGCAAACACCACCGTGGCCTTGAGACCGCACTTGCGGAACGAGGCGTTGATGAGCTTGGAGATTTCCTTCTTCTTGAGCGCCTTGTTCATGTGGCTGAACGGCAGGCCCTTGGGAAGGATCTCGGACATCAGGGCGCGGCCCACGGTGGTTTCCACCAGGCTGGTCGAAGGCTCGAACTCGCCGGAGTCCTTGTTCTTGGTCCACTCGGTCAGACGCACGCTGATCTTGGCGGCCAGTTCGACCTGGTCGGAGTCCAGCGCGCGCTGCACTTCACCGATGTCGGCGAAGATCATGCCTTCGCCCTTGCCGTTGATGCGCTCGCGCGTTGCGTGGTACAGACCCAGCACCACGTCCTGCGAAGGAACGATGGAGGGCTCGCCCGATGCGGGGAACAGCACGTTGTTGGAGGCCAGCATCAGCGTGCGGGCTTCCATCTGTGCTTCCACCGACAGCGGAACGTGGACAGCCATCTGGTCACCGTCGAAGTCGGCGTTGAAGGCCGCGCAGACGAGCGGGTGCAGCTGGATGGCCTTGCCTTCGATCAGGATGGGCTCGAAGGCCTGGATGCCCAGTCGGTGCAGCGTGGGAGCACGGTTCAGCATGACCGGGTGCTCCTTGATGACCTCTTCGAGGATGTCCCACACCACGGGCGTGCCGGATTCGACTTCCTTCTTCGCCGCCTTGATGGTGGTGGCGATGCCGCGCTGCTCGAGCTGCGCGAAGATGAAGGGCTTGAACAGTTCCAGCGCCATCAGCTTGGGCAGACCGCACTGGTGCAGCTTGAGGTACGGACCCACCGTGATCACGGAACGGCCCGAATAGTCCACGCGCTTGCCCAGCAAGTTCTGGCGGAAACGACCGCTCTTGCCCTTGATCATGTCGGCCAGCGACTTCAGGGCACGCTTGTTGGCGCCCGTCATGGCCTTGCCACGGCGGCCGTTGTCCAGCAGCGAGTCCACCGCTTCCTGCAGCATGCGCTTTTCGTTGCGCGCGATGATTTCCGGAGCCTTCAGCTCCAGCAGGCGGCGCAGACGCGAGTTGCGGTTGATGACGCGGCGATACAGGTCGTTCAGGTCGGACGTCGCGAAGCGGCCGCCGTCCAGCGGCACCAGCGGACGCAGGTCCGGGGGCAGCACGGGCAGCACTTCCATGACCATCCAGCCCGGCTTGATGCCGGACTTCTTGAACGCTTCCAGCAGCTTCAGGCGCTTGGCGTTCTTCTTGACCTTGACTTCGGAGCCGGTCAGATCGCCGCGCAGACGCTCGGTCTCGACATCGATGTCGATGCCTTCGAGCAGATCCTTGATGCCTTCGGCGCCCATCTTGGCTTCGAACTCGTCACCGTATTCGGTGCGCTTGGCCTCGTAATCGTCCTCGGTCATGATGCTGAACTTCTTCAGCGGGGTCATGCCGGGGTCGGTCACCACGTAGGCTTCGAAGTACAGCACGCGCTCGATGTCGCGCAGCGTCATGTCGAGCACCAGGCCCAGACGCGACGGCAGCGACTTCAGGAACCAGATGTGGGCGCAGGGCGCAGCCAGGTCGATGTGGCCCATGCGCTCGCGGCGCACCTTGGTCTGGGTCACTTCGACGCCGCACTTCTCGCAGATCACACCGCGGTGCTTGAGGCGCTTGTACTTGCCGCACAGGCACTCGTAGTCCTTGATGGGGCCAAAGATCTTGGCGCAGAACAGACCATCGCGCTCGGGCTTGAACGTGCGGTAGTTGATGGTCTCGGGCTTCTTCACCTCGCCAAAGGACCAGGAACGGATCTTCTCGGGAGAAGCCAGACCGATCTTGATGGCATCGAAATGCTCATCAGGCGTGAATTGCTTGAACAGGTCGAGTAGAGATTTCATAAGACTCTTTCCCTTTTCAATATTTAAGAACGCTCAAGCTCGATGTCGAGGCCCAGGGAGCGGATTTCCTTGACCAGCACGTTGAACGACTCGGGCATGCCTGCCTCGATGGCGTGCTCGCCCTTGACGATGGATTCGTACACCTTGGTACGGCCCACCACGTCGTCGGACTTCACGGTCAGCATTTCCTGCAGCACATAGGCGGCGCCGTAAGCTTCCAGCGCCCACACTTCCATTTCCCCGAAACGCTGGCCACCGAACTGGGCCTTGCCGCCCAGCGGCTGCTGCGTCACCAGAGAGTACGGACCCGTGGAGCGGGCGTGCATCTTGTCGTCGACCAAGTGGTGCAGCTTCAGGTAGTGCATGTAGCCGATGGTGGTCGGACGCTCGAAGCGGTCGCCGGTGCGGCCGTCATACAGGTAGGCCTGCGTGCGCGACTCGGTCAGTCCCTTGCGCTGGGCCAGTTCCTCCGGATATGCCAGATGCAGCATGTCCTGGATTTCCTGCTCGGACGCACCATCGAACACCGGCGTGGCAAACGGCACGCCCGTGGTCAGCGCCTGCGCCATGGACACGATCTCCTTGTCGTCGAGCTGCGTCAGGTCTTCCTTGCGGCCGCGCGAGTTGTAGATCTCTTCCATGAAGGTGCGGATCTCGGCGGCGCGGGCTTCCTGCTGCAGCATGTCGCCGATGCGCTGGCCCAGGCCCTTGCCAGCCCAGCCCAGATGCACTTCCAGCACCTGGCCGATGTTCATACGCGAAGGCACGCCCAGCGGGTTCAGCACGATGTCGGCAGTGGAGCCGTCGGCCATGTAGGGCATGTCCTCGACCGGAACGATCTTGGAGACCACACCCTTGTTGCCGTGGCGGCCGGCCATCTTGTCGCCGGGTTGCAGGCGGCGCTTGACGGCCAGGTAGACCTTGACCATCTTGAGCACGCCAGCGGGCAGCTCGTCGCCCTGGGTGAGCTTCTTGCGCTTTTCTTCAAAAGCCAGGTCGAAGCTGTGGCGCGTCTGCTCCAGCGAGTTCTTGATGGACTCGAGCTGGGTGGCGACTTCGTCCTCTGCAGGACGGATGTCGAACCAGTGGAACTTCTCCACGCCATCCAGGTAGGCCTTGTCGATCTTGGCGCCCTTGGCCAGCTTCTGCGGGCCGCCGTTGGCCACGCGGCCATTGAGCAGCTTTTCGATACGGTCGAAGGCGTCGGCCTCGACGATGCGCAGCTGGTCGTTCAGATCCAGGCGGTAGCGCTTGAGTTCATCGTCGATGATCTGCTGGGCGCGCTTATCACGCTGGATGCCTTCACGGGTGAAGACCTGCACGTCGATCACGGTGCCTTGCGAGCCCTGGTCCACGCGCAGCGAGGTGTCCTTCACGTCGGAAGCCTTCTCGCCGAAGATGGCGCGCAGCAGCTTCTCTTCAGGCGTCAGCGTGGTCTCGCCCTTGGGCGTGACCTTGCCGACCAGCACATCGCCGGGCTGCACTTCCGCACCCACGTAGATGATGCCGGACTCGTCCAGGCGGTTGAGCTGCTGCTCGGACAGGTTCGGGATGTCGCGCGTGATTTCCTCGGCACCGAGCTTGGTGTCGCGGGCCATCACCACGAGTTCTTCGATGTGGATCGAGGTGTAGCGGTCTTCGGCCACCACGCGCTCGTTGATCAGGATCGAATCCTCGAAGTTGTAGCCGTTCCAGGGCATGAAGGCGATCAGCATGTTCTGACCGATGGCGATTTCGCCCAGGTCGGTCGATGCGCCGTCGGCCACCACGTCACCCTTGGCCAGCTTGTCGCCACGCTTGACGATGGGACGCTGGTGGATGTTGGTGTTCTGGTTGGAACGCTGGTACTTGATGAGGTTGTAGATGTCCACGCCGACTTCGCCGGCCACGGCTTCCGCATCGTTCACGCGGACCACGATGCGCGTTGCATCGACATAGTCCACGATACCGCCGCGGGTTGCCGTCACCACGGTGCCGGAGTCCACTGCCGCCACGCGCTCGATGCCCGTGCCCACCATGGGCTTTTCGGGACGCAGCACAGGCACGGCCTGACGCGACATGTTGGCGCCCATCAATGCGCGGTTCGCGTCATCGTGTTCCAGGAACGGAATCAGCGAGGCAGCCACCGACACGATCTGTGCGGGCGACACGTCCATGTACTGCACGCGCTCGGCCGACACCAGGGTCGAATCACCCTTTTCGCGCGCCGACACCAGGTCGCCGATCAGGCGGCCTTCGGCATCCAGGTCGGCATTGGCCTGGGCGATGATGTACTTGCCTTCCTCGATGGCCGACAGGTAGTCGATCTCCATCGTGACCTTGCCGTCGGCCACCCGGCGGTACGGCGTCTCGATGAAGCCGTACTCGTTCAGGCGGGCGTACAGGGCCAGCGAGTTGATCAGGCCGATGTTCGGGCCTTCAGGCGTTTCGATAGGGCAGACGCGGCCGTAGTGGGTCACGTGCACGTCGCGCACTTCGAAGCCTGCACGCTCGCGGGTCAGACCGCCCGGGCCCAGGGCCGAGACGCGACGCTTGTGCGTGATTTCGGCCAGAGGATTGGTCTGGTCCATGAACTGCGACAGCTGCGACGCACCGAAGAATTCCTTCAGGGCGGCCGAAATCGGCTTGCTGTTGATCAGGTCATGGGGCATCAGCGGCTCTTGCTCGGCCTGGCCCAGACGCTCCTTCACTGCCTTCTCGATACGTGCCAGGCCGGTGCGGTACTGGTTTTCGGCCAGTTCGCCCACGCAACGCACGCGGCGGTTGCCCAGGTGGTCGATATCGTCGACTTCGCCCTTGCCGTTGCGCAGATCCACCAGGATCTTGACCACGGCCAGGATGTCCTCGTTGGACAGCACCATGGGGCCGGTGGCGCCATCGCGGCCGACCTTGGCGTTGAACTTCATGCGGCCCACGCGCGACAGATCGTAGGTGTCGGCGTTGTAGAACAGGCGCTGGAACAGGGCCTGCACGGCGTCTTCGGTCGGCGGTTCGCCGGGGCGCATCATGCGGTAGATGGCCACGCGTGCAGCGAACTCGTCCACGGTTTCGTCGGTGCGCAGGGTCTGCGAGATGTAGGCGCCCTGGTCCAGCTCATTCGTGTAGATGCACTGCAGATCCTGGATGCCGGCGCTGCGCAGCTTCTTGAGCAGGGACTCGGTCAGCTCTTCATTGGCCTTGGCGATGATCTCGCCCGTGTCCGGATCGACGATGTTCTTGGCGACCACGCGGCCGATCAGGAAATCTTCGGGGACGCTGATGAACTTGGTGCCCGACTGCTCCAGCTCGCGGGTGTGGCGAGCGGTGACGCGCTTGTCCTTGGCGACCACGACCTTGCCCGACTTGTCGGTGATGTCGAAGCGCGCGACTTCGCCGCGCAGGCGCTCGGAGACGAACTCCATCTGCGCGCCCGAATCCATGAGGCGGAAGTTGTCGTTGACGAAGAAGTTGGCCAGGATCGATTCCGGCGTCAGGCCGATGGCCTTCAGCAGAATGGACACGGGCATCTTGCGGCGACGGTCGACGCGGAAGAACAGCAGGTCCTTGGGGTCGAACTCGAAGTCCAGCCACGAGCCGCGGTAAGGAATGATGCGTGCCGAGAACAGCAGCTTGCCCGAGCTGTGGGTCTTGCCCTTGTCGTGCTCGAAGAACACGCCAGGCGAGCGGTGCAGCTGCGAGACGATGACACGCTCGGTGCCGTTGATGATGAACGAGCCCTTTTCGGTCATCAGGGGCACTTCGCCCATGTAGACCTCTTGCTCCTTGACTTCCTTGACCACCTTGGACTGCGAGGTCGAAGACTCACGGTCATAGATGATCAACTGGACCTTGGCGCGCACGGCGGAGGCGAACGTCAGACCACGGGTCTGGCACTCGCGCACATCGAAAGCAGGCTTGGCGAGGTTGTACTCGACGAACTTCATCTCCACAAAACCGTTGTGGGAGACGATGGGGAAGGCGGAGTTGAAGGCCGCTTGCAGGCCTTCGATGGTGCGTTTTTTGGGGGCTACATCTGACTGCAAGAATGCGGTATATGCATCTTTTTGCATCTGCAGCAGGTAAGGCACTTCGAGCACGCTGTCGCGGCTCCCGAAGCTTTTGCGGATTCGCTTGCGTTCGGTGTAAGAATAGGCCATGAGATCTCCGGGCAAAGACATGAGTCCTGGGTCTGCGACGACTGCCCCACATGGAAAGCTCCCTGCGGGCTTGGCGGTTGGCCACTACCAACCATGGCTGACGGCGATGCGTTGCACATCGCCCGAACCAAGGCATCTTCTGCTGTCGGGTTGTCAGAAGACACTAAAAAACAGACTGTGCTGACTGCTTTTTAGTGTGCTCTATGGATCAGCGCTCCACAAGCGCCAAAGGCTGGAGGCCCTTTTTCGGAGCCTCCAGCCCTTGAGGGGACTGAATTACTTCAGTTCAGCCTTGGCACCGGCTTCCACCAGCTTCTTCACAGCGGCTTCAGCGTCAGCCTTGGCAACGCCTTCCTTGACGTTCTTGGGAGCGCCGTCGACCAGGTCCTTGGCTTCCTTCAGACCCAGGCCGGTGATTTCACGCACGGCCTTGATGACGGAAACCTTGTTCGCGCCGGCTTCGGTCAGCACAACGTTGAACTCGGTCTTTTCTTCTGCAGCAGCAGCGCCGCCAGCAGCGCCGCCAGCAGCGGGAGCAGCCATAGCGGCAGCGCTCACGCCAAACTTCTCTTCAATGGCCTTCACCAGGTCATTGAGTTCCAGGACCGTCATGCCGTCGAGCGCGGTCAGAAATGCGTCTTTATCGAATGCCATTTTGATTTCCTAACAATATTGGTTAACTGCCGCGCGCTCAGGCTGCGACTGCTTCGGCTGCCGGTTCTTCGGCAGAGCCTTCGCTCTTCTTTGCCGCCAGGGCGCCCAGCACAACGGCCGTACGCGAGATAGGCGACATCAGCAAGCCACACAGTTGTGCCAGCAGAACTTCCTTCGAGGGGATGTTCGCCAGTTGCTTCACACCGTTCACGTCCAGGGCCTTGCCTGCAAACGCACCACCGCGGATCACCAGCTTGTCGTTGGTTTTCGCGAAGTCGGCCACCACCTTGGCGGCGGCCACTGCGTCTTCAGAGAAGCCATAGATCAGAGGGCCGGTCATCTGGTCGGCGACAACGTCAAACTGGCTGCCAGCCACAGCACGGCGGGCCAGCGTGTTCTTCAACACGCTCAGGCTCACACCCTTGCTGCGAGCATCAGAACGCAGTTTGGTCATGTCGGCGACCGTGATGCCGCGGTATTCCGCGATCACAAGCGTTTGAGCTTTTGCGGCGAGGCTGGTCACTTCATTGATGACCGCTTCTTTCTCACTGCGATTAAGACTCAAGGTCTACTCCTTCAAATGCGCACTCGGGGCAAGCCCCTCATGCGCGCTCTTGTTGCAGCGACCAACTGTTTTGGAAATGCATCCATCTGCAGCGGGATCGCCATCTGCGTTGGCCCCGGGGGTTTAAGTGCCGCAAGGCACACCAACGGTCTTGGATGACCCGGCGCATCGCTGCACCGGCCCACCACTGAGGCACCCCGAAAGGTGTCTCAAGATTTCTTGGCTATCAGGCCGAGATGGTTTGCGTGTCGACGCGAACGCCCACACCCATGGTCGACGAAACAGCGACCTTGCGCAGGTACAGGCCCTTGCTCGAAGCGGGCTTGGACTTGTTCAGGGCGTCGATCAGCGCAGCCAGGTTGCCTTGCAGCTTCTCGTTGTCGAACGAGCGGCGGCCGATGGTGGCGTGGATGATGCCGGCCTTGTCGACGCGGTATTGCACCTGACCAGCCTTGGCGTTCTTCACAGCCGTGGCCACATCGGGAGTCACCGTGCCAACCTTGGGGTTGGGCATCAGGCCGCGCGGGCCCAGGATCTGGCCCAGCGTACCGACGACACGCATGGCGTCAGGGGCAGCGATGACCACGTCGAAGGGCATGTCGCCAGCCTTCACGCGGGCAGCCAGGTCGTCCATGCCGACCACGTCGGCGCCGGCAGCCTTGGCTTCTTCAGCCTTGGCGCCTTGGGCGAACACAGCCACGCGGGCAATCTTGCCGGTGCCATGGGGCAGCACGACAGCGCCGCGAACCACTTGGTCAGACTTCTTGGCGTCCACGCCCAGTTGCACGGCCACGTCGATGGATTCATCGAACTTGGCGGTGGCAGCATCCTTCACCAGCGCGACTGCGTCAGCGAAAGCGTACAGCTTGGTGGACTCCACCTTGCCCTGGAGAGCCTTTTGCTTCTTGGTCAACTTGGCCATTTACACGCCCTCCACAATCACGCCCATCGAGCGAGCCGAACCAGCCAGCGTACGCACGGCGGCGTCCACGTCAGCAGCGTTCATGTCCTTCAGCTTGGTGTTGGCGATCTCTTCCAGCTGAGCGCGGGTGATCTTGCCGACCTTGTTCTTCAGGGGGTTGGAAGAACCCTTGTCCAGCTTGATGGCCTTCTTGATCAGCACAGTCGCCGGAGGCGTCTTGATGATGAAGGTGAAGCTCTTGTCCGCGAAAGCCGTGATGACCACGGGCAGGGGCAGTCCGGGCTCGACACCTTGGGTCTGGGCGTTGAACGCCTTGCAGAATTCCATGATGTTGAGGCCGCGCTGACCCAGCGCAGGACCGATCGGGGGAGAGGGATTGGCCTTACCAGCTGGCACTTGCAGCTTGATGAAGCCGACGATTTTCTTCGCCATTGAATGCTCCTTGCGGGTATAGCGCCGCCGGCCCAACCAACAACAGTTGCAGCCGACAGCTCCCCGGGGGTTAAAAGACTCTTGTGAGAACGCCCTGCACCAAGCCTAAAAATGCAGAGCCAGAGATTGTAAGCGGTAACTCAGGTTTTTTCAACCTGGGCAAATTCAAGCTCGACCGGCGTGGAGCGACCGAAGATCATCACGGAGACGCGCAGACGGCTCTTCTCGTAGTTGACCTCTTCGACAGAGCCGTTGAAGTCCGTGAACGGACCTTCCTTGACACGCACCAGCTCGCCGGGCATGAACTCGACCTTGTGGCGCGGCTTTTCCGTGCCTTCCTGCATCTGGCTGACGATCTTGCGCACTTCCTCTTCGGAAATGGGCGCAGGACGGTTCTTGGCACCGCCAACGAAACCCGTCACCTTGCTGGTGTGCTTGACCAAGTGCCAGGTATCGTCGTCCATGACCATTTCGACGAACACGTAGCCAGGGAACAGACGGCGCTCGGTAGTGCGGCGCTGGCCATTCTTCATTTCCACCACCTCTTCAGTGGGGACAAGAATGCGACCGAACTTGGACTGCATGTCAGAGCGCGCGATGCGCTCGATGATGTTGCGCTCAACCGCCTTTTCCATGCCGGAGTAGGCATGGACGATGTACCAGCGCAGATCCGGATTGGCAGGCGCTGCCCCTCCGTCGTTCACACCCGTTTCGACAGCATCCATTACTTCCTCCAGCCCAAAATCAGGTCGTACAAGACCCACTCAAGCGTCTTGTCCGTGAACCACAGGAACAAGGCCATGATGACGACAAAGCCGAAGACGTACAAGGTCATCTGCATGGTTTCCTTGCGCGTCGGCCAGACGACCTTCTTGACTTCGCGCCAGGCATCCTGGGCAAAGCTCACGAAACGCTTTCCGGGCTCGGAAACAAGGAACGTGCCAGCAGCTGCAGCCAGGCCGACCAGCAGCACCAGCCACTGGACGATGGGCCCTTGCTTGCTCAGCAGATAGAAACCTGCGATCGCAGCAACGACTAAAGCCGCGACTGCGGCAAGCTTGGCTTTGTCAGCTCCGGAGCTGACCGTTTCAACCTGAGTAGTGGCCATAATCCATTTCTAATGCGCATCTTTTGCGCAACGCCAAGACACCGAAGCCCGCTTTGGGGCGGGCTCGTTGCGATTCCACCATCAGGTGGCAGGGGCAGTAGGAATCGAACCTACAACCTTCGGTTTTGGAGACCGACGCTCTGCCAATTGAGCTATACCCCTACGAATCAATTAGGCAATGATCTTGG
>NZ_BCZP01000036.1 GCF_001598795.1 Delftia acidovorans NBRC 14950
AGGTTCGATTTTTCATGCCGCCCAATAGCGTTGCACCCCTGGCTTTCTATTTTCAGGGTGACCTGCTGGCCGACTACACGAATCTCGAGTTGATCGGCACCATCAGTACCATGGAAACCTTCCAGAAGATTTATCGCCCCGAGATCTACAACGCCAATTGCGCGGCAGGAAAAATCTATCAGCCGAGCCTGAAGAACCATGATTACTCGTTGACGCAGATTGTCTATGACCGTGAAGAGCGCAGCCAGCTGGCCGTCAAGCAGGGCAGGTTTGCGCAGGAGCATTTCATCAAGCCGTACAGGAATGTTCTTGAGCAATGGGCTGCCGATTGCGCGCTCTGACCGGCCAGACAGACAGACCATTTTTCATTGATTGCACAGCGGCTTGGGACAACGCTCCTGAAGTACGCTGGCACCACCCCTCTTTGCCTTGAAGGAATTCTCCGATGTTTGAAACCTCTATCGCCGGCAGCCTGCCCAAGCCAGCCTGGCTGGCCGAAACCAACAAGCTCTGGCCCCAGTGGCAGGCCGAGGGCGATGCGCTTCGCCAGGCCAAGGCCGATGCAACCCTGCTGTGGATCAAGGCCCAGGAAGATGCAGGCCTGGACATCGTGTGCGACGGCGAGCAGTCGCGCCAGCATTTCGTGCATGGCTTTCTGGAGCAGGTGGAGGGCATCGACTTCGACAACAAGGTGAAGATGGGCATCCGCGACAACCGCTACGACGCGATGGTGCCGCAGGTGGTTGCCGCCCTGCGCCTGAAGGGCCGCGTGCATGCCTTCGAGGCGCAGCTGGCGCGTGCGCACACCAGGAAGAAGCTGAAGTTCACGCTGCCCGGCCCGATGACCATCGTCGATACCGTGGCGGACCGCTTCTATGGCGACAAGGTCAAGATGGCCTTCGCCTTTGCCGAGCTGCTCAACCAGGAGGCCCTGGCGCTGCAGGCCGACGGCGTGGACATCATCCAGTTCGACGAGCCCGCCTTCAATGTCTACATGAAGGATGCCGCCGACTGGGGCGTGCAGGCGCTGGAGCGCGCAGCGCAGGGCCTGACCTGCACGACGGCCGTGCATATCTGCTACGGCTACGGGATCAAGGCCAATACGGACTGGAAGAGCACGCTGGGCGAGGAATGGCGCCAGTACGAGACGGTGTTTCCCGCGCTGGCCAGGAGCCGCATCGACCAGGTGAGCCTGGAATGTATCCACTCCCATGTGCCGCCCGACCTGATGAGGCTGCTGGCCGGCAAGGACGTGATGGTCGGCGTGATCGACGTGGCCAGCGACGTGGTGGAGACACCCGAGGAGGTGGCGGACACCATCGGCCGGGCACTGGAGTTCGTGCCGAAGGAGCGGCTGTTCCCCTGCACGAACTGCGGCCTGGCGCCCATGGGCCGGGACGTGGCGTGGCGCAAGCTGAAGGCGCTGGCAGAAGGCACGAAGCTGGCAAAGGAGCGGCTCGCCAAGGCCTGATGCCCTGCGTGGCCAAGCGCAGGGGAAGATGCCAGGGATGCCAGGGATGCCAGGGGTTCATGGTTTGCCCTGTATCAGATTCAGGCAACTGTCTGAAACAAAGACACTGAATCTGTTCAATAGTTGGGCATTCGCTGCCCGTGCTCTGCCCGAGCCTGCCATTGCGCCTGCTTGGCCCGCCTGGGCCTGCCTGGCACAAAGCATGCATGGTCCCTCCCCACAAAAGCAGCGGGCGCCAGCCCAGCCGCCAACCCAAGGAGACAAACCATGCAACGCCGCCCCTTCCTGCATTCCGCCCTCGCACTCTCCGCCATGGCCACCATGGCCGCTGCGGCTCCTGCCGCCATGGCCCAGCAGGGCGAGATCCGCATTGCCCACGTCTACAGCAAGACCGGCGCGCTGGAGGCCTATGGCAAGCAGACCCAGGCGGGGCTGCTGATGGGGCTGGAGTACGCCACGGGCGGCAGCATGGCGGTGAATGGCAAAAAGCTGGTGGTGATCGAGAAGGACGACCAGGGCAAGCCCGACCTGGGCAAGAGCCTGCTGGCCACGGCGTATTCCGATGACAAGGCCGATCTGGCCGTGGGGCCCACGTCGTCCGGCGTGGCGCTGGCTATGCTGCCGGTGGCCGAGGAGTACAAGAAGATTTTGCTGGTGGAGCCGGCCGTGGCCGATTCGATCACGGGCGACAAGTGGAACAAGTACATCTTCCGCACGGGCCGCAATTCCAGCCAGGACGCCATCAGCAATGCGGTGGCCATCGACAAGGCGGGCGTGACGATTGCCACGCTGGCCCAGGACAACGCCTTCGGCCGCGACGGGGTGAAGGCCTTCAAGGACGCCATCAAGAAGGGCAAGCTGGCGCATGAGGAGTACCTGCCTGCCGCCACCACGGATTTCACGGCAGGAGCGCAGCGGCTGATCGACAAGCTCAAGGACCAGCCGGGCAGGAAGATCATCTGGATCGTGTGGGCCGGGGCGGGCAATCCGTTCAAGATCGCGGACATGGATCTCAAGCGCTACGGGATCGAGATCGCCACGGGCGGCAACATCCTGCCCGCCATGGCGGCCTACAAGAATCTGCCGGGCATGGAGGGTGCCACGTACTACTACTACGGCATTCCCAAGAACTCGGTGAACGAGGCGCTGGTGTCCATGCACTACAAGCAGTACAAGACGCCGCCGGATTTCTTCACGGCGGGCGGTTTCTCAGCGGCCATGGCCATCGTGACGGCGCTCAAGAAGACAGGTGGAGACACCAAGACCAACGGTCTGATCAAGGCCATGGAGGGCATGAGCTTCGACACGCCCAAAGGCCAGATGACCTTCCGCAAGGAAGACCACCAGGCCCTGCAGAGCATGTACCACTTCAAGATCCGCGTGGACCCGGCGCTGGCCTGGGGCGTGCCCGAGCTGGTGCGCGAGATCAAGCCCGAGGAGATGCAGGTTCCCATCCGCAACGGCCGCTGAGCAATGTTGCGCACAGAGGATCTCACCATCCGCTTCGGGGGCCATGTGGCCGTCAACGGCGTGAGCTGCGCTTTCGAGCCGGGCACGCTGACGGCCATCGTGGGGCCTAACGGGGCGGGCAAGACCACGTATTTCAACCTGATCTCGGGGCAGCTCAAGGCCACTGCCGGGCGCGTGCTGCTGGGCGGGTGCGAGCTGACGGGGCTGGCCCCTTCGGCGCGCACGCGGGCCGGGCTGGGGCGGGCGTTCCAGCTCACCAATCTGTTCCCGCACCTGAGCGTGCTGGAGAACGTGCGCCTGGCCGTGCAGGCGCGTGACGAGGGCCCGCACCGGCGCGGCCTGAACCTGTGGAGCATCTGGAGCGACCACCGGGCATTGACGCAGCGGGCGCTGCACATCCTCGACCAGGTGGCCCTGTCCGCCCGGCGCGACGAGGCCGTGGCCGCGCTGCCGCATGGCGACCAGCGCAAGCTGGAGGTGGCCTTGCTGATGGCGCTGGAACCCCAGGTCTATATGTTCGACGAGCCCACGGCGGGCATGAGCCATGACGAGGCGCCGGTGATCCTGGACCTGATACGCAAGCTCAAGCAGGACCGCAGCAAGATCATCCTGCTGGTGGAGCACAAGATGGATGTGGTGCGCGAGCTGGCCGACCGCATCATCGTGCTGACCAATGGCACGCTGGTGGCCGATGGGCCGCCGGCCGAGGTCATTGCCTCGCCTGTGGTGCAGCAGGCCTACCTGGGTGTGATGCCGGAGCAGGGCGCCGTGAAGGAGGCCGCATGAGCGCTGCCGCCAACCTCAACCCAAACCCCAACCTGCTCGAACTGTCGGGCGTGCACACGCATATCGGGGCCTATCACATCCTGCATGGCGTGGACCTGGCCGTGCCGCGCGGGCAGCTGACCATGCTGCTGGGGCGCAATGGTGCGGGCAAGACGACGACGCTGCGCACCATCATGGGCCTGTGGCGGGCCAGCCAGGGGCGCATCGCCTTTGGCGGGGCCGACATCACGGCCCTGCCCACGCCCGCGATCGCGCGGCTGAACATTGCCTATGTGCCCGAGAACATGGGCATCTTCGCGGACCTGACGGTGCAGGAAAACCTGCTGCTGGCCGCGCGCGGCGCCTCGCGCGCCGACCGCATGGACGCGCAGCGGCTGCAGTGGATCTTCGGCATGTTCCCGGCCGTGGAGAAGTTCTGGAACCACCCGGCCGGCAAGCTGTCGGGCGGGCAAAAGCAGATGGTGGCGGTGGCGCGCGCCATCGTGGAGCCGCGCGACCTGCTGATCGTGGACGAGCCCAGCAAGGGCCTGGCACCGGCCATCATCGAGAACATGATCGCGGCCTTCGCCCAGCTCAAGGCGGGCGGCACGACGATTGTGCTGGTGGAGCAGAACCTGGGCTTTGCGCGCCGCCTGGGCGACCGCGTGGCGGTGATGGACAACGGCCGCGTGGTGCACGCGGGCGGCATGGCCGAGTTCTCGGCAGACGCGGCGTTGCAGCAGTCGCTGCTGGGGCTTTCGCTATGAACAAGCTGAACAGGCTGGATGTGGATTTCAAGCCGCTGCTGCTGGTGCCCGTGCTGGCCCTGGTGGCGCTGCCGCTGGTGGGCTCGGCCTCGACCTGGCTGACGCTGACGGTGGCGGGGCTGGCCATGGGGATGATCGTGTTCATCATCGCCTCGGGGCTGACGCTGGTGTTCGGGCTGATGGACGTGCTGAACTTCGGCCACGGCGTGTTCATCGCGCTGGGTGCCTTCGTGGCCACCAGCGTGCTGGGTGCCATGGGCGACTGGACAGGGTCCGAGCAGCTGTGGCGCAACCTGCTGGCCGTGCTGCCGGCGATGGTGGTGGCCATGCTGGTGGCGGGCGCCATCGGGCTGGCGTTCGAGCGCTTCATCGTGCGGCCCGTGTACGGCCAGCATCTCAAGCAGATCCTGATCACCATGGGCGGCATGATCATCGGCGAGGAACTGATCAAGCTCATCTGGGGCCCGCAGCAGATTCCGCTGCCGCTGCCCCAGGGCATGAAGGGCGCCTGGCTGCTGGGCGATGCCGCCGTGGAAAAGTACCGCGTGGTGGCCGTGCTGGTGGGGCTGGCGGTGTTTGCCCTGCTGGCGTGGACGCTGTCGCGCACCAAGATCGGCCTGCTGATCCGCGCCGGCGTGCAGGACCGCGAGATGGTGGAGGCCCTGGGCTACCGCGTGCGCCGCCTGTTCGTGGGCGTGTTCGTGGCGGGCTCGGCCCTGGCCGGGCTGGGCGGGGTGATGTGGGGCATGTACCAGCAGAGCGTGGTGCCGCAGATGGGGGCGCAGGTGAATGTGCTGATCTTCATCGTGATCATCATCGGCGGGCTGGGCAGCACGGGCGGGGCGCTGATCGGCGCGCTGCTGGTGGGGCTGATGGCCAACTACACGGGGTTCCTGGTGCCCAAGGTGGCGCTGTTTTCCAACATTGCGTTGATGGTGGCCATCCTGCTGTGGCGCCCGCAGGGCGTGTACCCGGTGGCCAACCGCTGAAGGAGTGATCGACATGCTCAACCGATTGCTTTCCGGCGACCTGCCGCGCAGCCGCGTGCTGGCGGTGCTGCTGCTGTTGATCTTCGTGGGGCTGGCGGCAGCGCCCTTCGTGTTCCCTGGCGTGAAGGCGCTGAACGTGGCGGCCAAGGTGCTGATCTTCGTTGTGCTGGTGGCCAGCTTCGATCTGCTGCTGGGCTACACCGGCATCGTGAGCTTTGCGCACACCATGTTCTTCGGCATTGGCGCCTATGGCGTGGCGATTGCATCGTCGCGCATGGGCGCGGGCTGGGGTGCGCTGGCGCTGGGCCTGGCCGCGGCGCTGCTGGTGTCGCTGCTGCTGTCGCTGGCCATCGGCCTGTTCTCGCTGCGGGTGCGGGCCATCTTCTTTGCCATGATCACGCTGGCCGTGGCGGCGGCGTTCCAGACGCTGGCTTCTCAGCTGTCGGAATGGACGGGCGGGGAGGACGGGCTGAGCTTCAAGCTGCCCGAGTGGCTGTCGCCCAGCTTCGAGCCGTTCGAGAACGAGGTGCTGGGCGTGCTGATCGACGGGCGCATCATCACTTACTACCTGCTGTTCGTGCTGGCCGTGGCGCTGGTGCTGGCGCTGCTGCGCATCGTCAATTCCCCGTTCGGCCGCGTGCTGCAGGCCATCCGCGAGAACGAGTTCCGTGCCGAGGCCATCGGCTACCGGGTGGTGGTGTACCGCACGCTGTCCAGCGTGCTGTCGGCCCTGTTCGCCTGTGTGGCCGGGGCCATGCTGGCGCTGTGGCTGCGTTATAACGGGCCAGATACCTCGCTGTCGTTCGAGATCATGATGGACTGCCTGCTGATCGTGGTGATCGGCGGCATGGGCACCATCTATGGCGCGGCGATCGGCTCGGTGCTGTTCCTCATCGCCCAGAGCTATCTGCAGGACCTGCTGCGCGTGGCCAGCGAGGCCGCGCACAGCCTGCCCTGGCTGGCCGCGCTGCTGTCGCCCGACCGCTGGCTGCTGTGGCTGGGCGTGCTGTTTGTGTTGTCGGTCTACTATTTCCCCACGGGCGTCGTGGGGCGTCTGCGTTCTTCCCGCGCCGGAGCCTGACCAGGGCCCCTGGCGCATTCGTGCATCAGAGAACTACCACAAGGAGATGGGCATGTTGAAGCGTGAAGAGATGGTGTCGTCGATTCCTGCAACCCCCTGGCGCTGGGCCTTCACGGCGCTGGCGGCGGCCGCGCTGGCAGCCTGCGGCAGCGGCGAGCATGAACCCAGCAACGACCTGCCCAAGGGCTTTACCGAACTGGGCGCCACGGTGTATCCGGCCACGGCCACCGGCACGGGTGCTACGGCGGCCACGCAGGACTTGCTGACGGGCGGCCTGGGCAAGACGGGCCTGGGCGCCGCGGCCGCGCCCCTGTACGCGGACCCTGCCAATCCCACGGCGGCGGAGCTGCGGCGCAATGCGCTGTACTCCAACTACCGGGGCATCCTGGACCCCACGGCGGGCGGCGGCTACGGCACGCTGTACGGCCCCAACATCACGGCCAATGGGCAAGTGACTGCGGGCGAAGGGCTGATCCCCGGGCGCGAGTACCTGGCCGTGCTGGACGACGGCACGGGCCGCAAGCAGACCATGGTGGCCGTGCAGGTGCCGGACAGTTTTGACCGCAATCGGCCCTGCATCGTGCTGGGCCCGTCCTCGGGCTCGCGCGGCGTGTATGGCGCCATCGGCACGGCGGGCGAGTGGGGCCTGAAGAAGGGCTGCGCCGTGGCGCTGACCGATGCGGGCAAGGGCGTGGGCCTGCACAACCTGAGCGACGACACCGTCAACAAGCTGGACGGCACGCGCGCCACGCGCACGGATGCGGGCAGCCTGTCCTTCTTTGCCGCACGGCTGACCGATGCGGCGCGCGCCGCCTACAACGCTGCGTTTCCCAACCGCATTGCCATCAAGCACGCGCACTCCCAGCAGAACCCTGAAAAGGACTGGGGCAACGACACCCTGGCCGCGGCCCGCTATGCGCTGTACGTGCTCAATGCCCGCTATGGCACCACGCAGGACCCCGTGCCCTTCGGCAAGGACAACACGCTGGTGCTGGCGGGCTCGGCCTCCAACGGCGGCGCGGCCGTGCTGCGCGCGGCCGAGCTGGATGCGGACGGCCTGATCGACGGCGTGGTGGCCTCCGAACCCGTGACCGAGATGCCCACGCGCCAGGGCTACACCATTGCCGTGGGCAATGCGACCATGCCCAACCCGGGCCGCACGCTGGCCGAGTACACCACCTACGGCAACATCTACCAGCCCTGCGCGGCGCTGGCCCCCGATGCGGCGCTGACCGAGACATCCATCTTCAACTACATAGGCCTCACCGCCATGACGGCGCGGGCCGAGGCACGCTGCACCAGCCTGGCCGCCAAGGGCCTGGTCATCGGCGCCACCACGGCCGACCGCGCCGCCAATGCACTGAGCAAGCTGCGCCTGTACGGCTGGACGCGTGACCACGACCGCATGCACAACGCCCACTACGCGCTGGGCAACGGCCCCATCCTGTCGGCCATGTACACCATGGCCTATGGCCGGTTTGGCGTGGATGCCAACCTGTGCCGCACCAGCTTTGCGGCCGCCAATGCCACGGGCGACGTGGTGCCCGCCACGGGGGCTGCGCTGGCCCAGAGCTTTGCCACGGCCAATGGCACGGCCAACGGCACGCCCGCCACGGTGGTCTACAACGACTCGGTGGGCGGGGCCAAGGCCTGGCAGTTTGCCGTGTCGCCCTCCACGCGCGTGGCCGACCTGGGCCTGGACAACGCGCTGTGCCAGCACGCGCTGGTGACGGGCTTCGATCCGGTGACCGGCTTCAATCTCTCCGAAAGCAGCGTGCCCACGCGTGCCCAGAGCGACGCCGTGCGCGCCGGCATTGCCGAGGTGCTGCACACCGCCAAGCTGCGCGGCAAGCCCACCATCATCGTGGCGGGCCGCAGCGATGCGCTGGTGCCGGTCAACCACAATGCGCGCGCCTACACGGTGCTCAACCGGGGGCTGGACGGCAGCAACACGCGGCTGCGCTATATCGAGGTGGTGAATGCCCAGCACTTCGATGCCTTCCTGCCGTTCTCCGGCTTCGACACGCGCTTTGTGCCGCTGCATCCGTACTTCAACCAGGCCATGGATGCCGTGTGGGCCAACCTGCGCAGCAGCACGGCACTGCCGGCCAGCCAGGTGGTGCGCACCACGCCGCGCGGCGGCCAGCCGGGCGCGGCGCCCGCCATCACGGCGGCCCAGGTGCCGCCCTTCGTGGCGCGGCCCAGCACGGCCAACACCATCGAGGTCAGCGACGGGCTGATCCGCATTCCTGAGTGAGCCAGGCCCTGGAGCGGCCGGCGGCCAAGGCGGCCGGCCGCTCCTGCACAGCAGAGATTTCTCCCATGGCTTCCAAAGCATCTTCCTCATCCGCGCCCGTACCCGCTTCCTGCTACATGCAATGCGCGGGCTACGAGATCCACTACATGGACTGGCAGCCCGCGCCCGATGTGGCGCCAGCGGGCACCGTCGTCGCCTGGCACGGGCTGGCACGCACGGGGCGTGATATGGATGCACTGGCGCAGTTCCTGGCAGGCCAGGGCTGGCGCGTGATCTGCCCCGACACGCCGGGCCGGGGCCTGAGCCAGTGGAGCCGCACGCCGCGCGAGGAATACCGGCTGGGCTTCTACGCCCGCATTGCGCGCGGGCTGTTCGATGCGCTGGGGCTGGAGCGCGCGCACTGGGTGGGCACGTCCATGGGCGGGGCGATCGGCACGGTCTGCGCATCGGGCCTGTTCGAGCCGTCGCTGCGCGCACGCATTGCGACGCTGGTGCTCAATGACAACGCGCCGCAGCTGGCCGAGTCGGCGCTGGCACGCATCAAGGCCTATGCGGGCGAGCCGCCGGCCTTCGACACCGTGGGCGAGCTGGAGGCGTTCTTTCGCCAGGCCTACCGGCCCTATGGCTGGCTCAGCGACTCCGAGTGGCGCAAGCTCACCGAGACCAGCGTGCGCCGCCTGCCCGATGGGCGCGTCACGCCGCACTACGACCCGGCCATGATCGAGCAGTTCACGGCCCATGACGACGACTACGGCATCTGGCCGCACTACGACGCGCTGGAGATCCCCGTGCTGCTGCTGCGCGGCGTGGACTCGGACCTGGTGCTGCCCGAGGTGGCCCGGGAAATGACCACGCGCGGCCCCGGCGCGCGCGGCCTGCTGCACTGGCAGGAGGTGCCCGGCTGCGGCCATGCGCCGGCGCTGAACGTGCCCGCGCACTGGCAATGGGTGCTGGAGCATCTGCAGCGCGGCTGAGCATCAACCCGGGCCGGGCGCGGATGTTGCTGCCGCGCTAGCATTTGCGACGGGTGCAGCCTCGCCTTCTTTTCGGGCGCGGGCACCGTCTGGGCAAGAGAGGCCTGACATGGGTTTTCTGGTGGAGCTGATCCGCGAGTACGGCTTCGGCATCGTCTTTCTCAATGTGTTCGTCGAACAACTGGGTGCGCCGATTCCGGCCTACCCGGTGCTGGTCGTGACCGGCGCGCTGGAAGGCGCCGACTGGGTGCGCCTGCTGTGGCTGGTGGCCGTGGCCGTGAGCGCGGCGCTGATTGCCGACCTGTTCTGGTACCAGGCCGGCAAGGTCTACGGCCACCGGGTGCTGGGGCGCATCTGCCGCATCTCGCTGTCGCCCGATGCCTGCATCCGCCAGACCGAGACCGTCTATGGCCGCTGGGGCGCAAGGTCGCTGCTGGTGGCCAAGTTCGTGCCGGGGTTTGCCTCCATCGCCAGCGCGCTGGCCGGGGTGATGGGCACGCCGCTGCGCAGCTTTGTGCTGTATGACGGGCTGGGTGCGCTGATCTGGGTAGGCTCGGCCGTGTACCTGGGCTCGCTGTTCAGCTCCACGGTGGAAGACCTGCTGGGCGTGCTCACGGCGCTGGGCCAGTGGGGCCTGTTGCTGCTGGGCGTGGCGCTGGGGCTGTTCATCGTGCGCAAGTGGTGGCAGCGCCATCGCATGGTGCGTTCATTGCGCATGCCGCGCATGTCGGTGCGCGAACTGGCGGGCCTGCACGCCCAGGGCATGGAGCCCACGGTGATCGATGTGCGCGCTCTGCCGCAGTACCGCCAGGGCCATATCCCCGGCGCCCAGTCCTGGGAGCTGCGCCCGCGCGATGGCGGCGAGTCGCATGCGCACCTGCTGCCCCAGCACGACCATCCCCACGGGCTGGTGATCTACTGCGACTGCCCCAACGAGATATCCGCCGCCCGCCTGGCGCGCCAGCTGCAGCGCGCCGGCTTTGCCAACGTGCGCCCGCTGGTGGGCGGCCTCAAGGCCTGGCAGGCGGCTGGCTTCGACGTGGAAACCGCGCCGCTGCCCGTGACGGCCAGCGCGGACGAGGGGCCGGCGCCCAGCGTGCCCTGACCTTGACCTTGACCTTGGCCTTGGCCTATTTGCCCGCCGGCATCGAGCAGTGCCCGCCTTGCGTGGCCTTGCCCGAGCCGGCCGCAATCAGCGGCGCCTCGAAGCGCAGGTCCACGGGGGGCGAGTGCAGGTGGTCCCAGGCCAGGAAGAGGACGAGCACGGCCCAGAAGACCGCGCGCAGGGTGTTTTGCTGTGTCATGGCAGGTCCTCTCAGAAATTGAAGTGGCGGCGGATGCGCAGGCCGAAGATGGTGCCGGCAAACGCCAGCGGCACCCAGATCCAGCCGTGGATGCTGCCCGTGGAGATGCCCGAGAGCATGGCGCCCACATTGCAGCCGAAGGCCAGGCGCGAGCTGTAGCCCAGCACCAGGCCGGCCACCAGGGCCACCATCCATTGCGTGCCCGTGAGCGGCTTGGCATTGACGGGCTTGGCGGCAGCCACCCACAGGGCGCCGCCCAGGATGCCGATGTTGGTGATGCTGGTCACGTCCAGCAGCACGGTCTCGTGCAGGCGCGCGGCGTTGCCGGGCTGGCTCCAGAACCAGTTGCCAGCCAGGTCCACGGCGCCTGTGGCGTTGGCGATCTTGGCGGCCCACAGGCCGAAGCCGTAGACCACGCCCCAGGGCTGGCCCGCAATGACGAGGTTGAGCGTGGCCAGCACGGCCAGCAGCACGGCACCCACCACCCACTTGCGCACGAACAGCGGCTTGGCCGGGCGCTTGAGTGCCATGTTGGCGCCACGCACATACCAGGCCACGCCCAGCGCGACCACGGCCAGCGCCGCCAGCGTGGCCAGCAGGGCAGGGGCCCAGCCCCAGGCCGTGACCAGGCCCACGGGCTGGGTGTTGCCCAGGTCCAGCCACCAGCCCAGGTGCAGGCTTCCCAGGAAGCTGCCGATGGCGAACACGGGCAGGATGGCCGCGTTCATGGGAATGCCCATGCCGGCCTTGTACAGCGTGCCGCTGCCGCAGCCGTCCGCGATCTGCATGCACAGGCCGAAGACGAAGGCGCCTATCAGCAGGCTGATGCTGGGCGGGCCCAGGGCGGCCGTGAGTTCGGGATAGTGGCCCAGCAGCGGCATGGCCAGCGCGGCGGCCAGCGCCAGCAGCAGCAACTGGCCGAAGACGCCGCTGGCGTCCTTGTCCTCGATCAGCATGCGCCAGCCCGTGGTGAAGCCGAAGCGCTTGCCGGCCAGCACCGCGCCCAGGCCCAGGCCCACGGCGAACAGCGCGGCCTGGCGCACCGAGACGCTCCACAGCAGCCAGCCAAAGAAAACGGCCAGGATGGCCGCAAGAGGAAGTCGTTTCATATCATTTTTCTCCATGCAGTCGCCCTCCCCCGCGAAGCGGGTAGAGAGGCGCCGTGCCACGGGGGAAGGCGCGAAGCGCCTCAGGGGGTGTTTATTTGAACTTTTTTTCCCACCACTGCTTGGCGTCGTAGGCCAGGGATTCGGCGCGGCCGGGCTGGTTGGCCATGGGCGGCGCATCGGCCTGCTGCGTCCAGTCCACCATGGAGCCCGCATACAGCTTGACGCCCGGCAGGCCCGCGACTTCGGACAGGCCGAACCAGTCGGTGGCTGCCCAGTGGCCGGTGTTGCAGAAGGCCACCATGTCCTGGCCGTGCTCGCGCTTGACCTTGGCCGCGATCTGCTTGGCCGTGGCGGTATCGACAAAGGTGGAAGTGCCGGGCACGAACCACTGGTTGAAGTCCAGCTGCTGCGCGCCGGGCAAGGTGCCCGAGAGCTTGGCGGCCGGGGCGCGGGTCTTGCCCTGGTAGAAGGCGTCGGGGCGCGAGTCCACCAGGGCGGCGTTGCTGAGCCTGACGTGCTGGCCCACGTCCTCGCGCGTGGCGATCAGGCTGGTGTCGAGCTGGGGCTGGTAGCTGCTGCGGGCCACTTTGACGGCCTCGTTGTCCTGCGGGAGCTTTTGCTCGTTCCAGGCCTTCATGCCGCCGTTGAGCACGGACAGCTCCTTGAGGCCCAGGAGCTTGAGCGTCCAGTACACGCGCGCTGCGGCGCCGAAGTCGGTGGCGTCCGCGCCCGTGGAGACCACGATGGCGTGGGTGGCCGGCGTCAGCCCCAGGGACTGCACGAGTTCGGTGAGCTTGGGCAGCTCGGGCAGTTCACCAGGGTTGGTGGCGGGGCCGCGCCATTTGCCGTAGGGGGCGTTGAGCGCACCGGGAATGTGGCGCTCGCCATAGGACTTGGGATCGCGGATGTCGATGATGCGCACGGCGTCCTGGCCGGCGGCGGCCTGCATGCCGGCAGGGGTGAGCAGGGGTTCGGCGGCGTGGGCCGTGCCGAAGGCGGTGCAGGCGAGGCCGAGCGCCAGCAGCGGGGCCGCCAGGCGCAGAGCGGGGGAAAAGGTCTTGGTCATGATGGCTGGGGCCGGTCATGGAAGACCGGCGGAACAAGCAACTGGAGTGCAATTGTCCCGCTTGCAGCATCTATATACAAAGACGCTTATGCATTCTGCTCATGAGGCAGGGTTATATGGCGCGGCGCAGAAGATGCAGAACGGCCTCAGCGCTGTGCGCCCACGGCCTTGGCGCGCTCCAGGCTGGCGTCCAGTTCGGCCTGCGGCGCCTTCTGCGTGGGCCAGCCCTGCATATGCTGCTGGGCGATGCGGCTCAGCGCCGTGATCCAGGGTGCGCTGTCGTTGAGGCAGGCGATGTACTCGAACTGCTCGCCGCCCGCATGCATGAAGGCCTCGCGCGCTTCCTGGCTGATTTCCTCCAGCGTTTCCAGGCAGTCGCTGGTGAAGCCGGGGCAGACCACGTCCACCCGTTTGGTGCCGCTGCGTGCCAGCTCGATCAGCGAGGGCTCGGTATAGGGCTCCAGCCATTTGGCCTTGCCAAAGCGCGACTGGAAGGTCACCAGGTATTGCGAGGGCGACAGGCCCAGGCGCTCGGCCAGCAGGCGTGCGGTCTTGCGCGATTCGCAGTGGTAGGGGTCGCCCAGGTGCAGCGTGCGCTCGGGCACGCCATGAAAGCTCATGACCAGTTTCTCGCCACGGCCGTTGCCGCGCCAGTGGGCCTCGATGCGCTGGGCCAGCGCGTCGATGTAGGCGGCATCGTCGTGGTAGCGGTTGACGAAGCGCAGCTCGGGAATATGGCGCTGGGTGCGGGCCCAGTCATAGACCGCATCGAACACGCTGGCCGTGGTCGTGCCGGAGTACTGCGGGTACAGCGGCAGGATGAGGATGCGCGTGGCGCCCTCGGCCTTGAGGGCATCGAGCACGCTGGGGATGGACGGGTTGCCGTAGCGCATGGCATGGCGCACCAGCACGTTGTGCCCGGCCTCGCCCAGCCAGCCGCGCAGCAGCAGGGCCTGGCGCGCGCTCCAGTGCTGAAGGGGGGAGCCGTCCTTCTCATGCCAGACGGTGGCGTATTTGGCCGCCGACTTGGCCGGCCGCGTGCGCAGGATGATGCCGTGCAGGATGGGCAGCCAGGCAATCCTGGGGATCTCGACCACGCGGTCGTCGCCCAGGAATTGCGCCAGGTAGCGGCGCACGGCCGGGGCCGTGGGCGCGTCGGGCGTTCCAAGGTTGCACAGCAGCACGGCGGTGCGCTGGGGTTGGTCGTGGCGGAATGGAGGTTCTGGCGCGAAGCGGGAAGGCATGGGGCCGATTGTGGCAGGACGGAGCCGCCTGCCGCGCGAGTCGGATGACCCGGCTGCTGCCGGCAACGGCTGCCTTCGCTATGCTCGAACCATGTCCCAAGCCACCATCGCCCCCCTCGCCGAATCCTCATTTGCCCCTGCACTGACCGCCTTGCAGCAGTTGCGCCGCAGCGGCCGCATCCGCGCCATATCCATCGATCTGGATGACACGCTGTGGCCTGTGTGGCCGGCCATCTCGCGTGCCGAACAGGTGCTGCTGGACTGGCTGCACACCCATGCGCCGGCCACTGCCGCGGCGCTGCGCGACGTGGCCGCCGTGCGCGCCATCCGCGTGCAGATCGAGCGCGATCGTCCCGACCTGGCCCATGACCTGAGCGGCCTGCGCCGCGAGTCCATCCGCCTGGCGCTGCAGCGCAATGGCGACGATGGCGGCCTGGCGGAAACGGCCTTCGATATCTTCTTTGCCGAGCGCCAGCGCGTGGACCTGTACGAGGACGCGCTGCCCGCCCTGCAGTTCCTGGCCGCGCGCTGGCCCGTGGTGGCCTTGAGCAATGGCAACGCCAGCGTGCATGTGGTGGGCATCGGCGAGCATTTCCATGCCGCGCTGAGCGCCAGCAAGGCCGGCATGGCAAAGCCCGATGTGCGCTTTTTCCACGCGGCAGCGGCAGCGGCAGGCGTGGCGCCTGACGAGGTACTGCACATTGGCGACGACGCGCGACTCGATGCGCTGGGCGCCATGGATGCGGGTATGCACGCAGTCTGGCTCAACCGCACGGGCGTAGCATGGCCTCACGAGGGGTCCACGCCCCACGTCACGGTGGCCAGCCTTGCGCAGTTGTGCCAGGGGCTGGCTGACAGCTGACCCTGCCTGCCCGCGAAGCCGCGCCATGCCATGCCCACCAGCCACAGCACCGCTTTCTTCCACCCCCCCGTCCTCCCCGCCGTGCGCAGCATCGGCTGGAAACACCCCCTGAGCTGGCTGGCGCGTGGCGCGCGCGACATGGCCAGGGCACCCTGGCTGAGCCTGGCTCATGGCCTGGTCTTGACCTTGATCGGGTTTTTGATCTTGACGCTGGGGCACAATCGCTTTTGGCTGATGGCCGGGGCCCTGTCGGGGTTCCTGATCGTCGGCCCTGTCGTGGCAACCAGCCTCTACGCCATCAGCCGTGCGCTGGAGCGTGGCGAGCGCGCCGACCTGTCCCTGGTGCGCAGCACCTGGATGCGCTGGCAAAGCGGCCACGCGTCCAAGGCTGAGGGGCAGGGCGGCTACTGGTGCCTGGTGCAGTTCGGGCTGCTGCTGTCGCTGGCGGCCACGGGCTGGGTGCTGGTGTCGGCCTCGCTGATCACCGTGCTCTCGCCCGTGCGCATCGCCACTCCGGCGGATTTCGTGCAGCACGTGGTGCTGGCCCGCGACGGGCAGTTGTTTGCGATATGGCTGGCGCTGGGCAGTTTTCTGGCAGCGCCTATTTTTGCGTCCAGCGTGGTGGCCATGCCGCTGATGCTGGACAGGCGGGTGACGGTGCGCCAGGCCGTGCTGACCAGTTGGTTGGCCGTGCTGGCCAACCCTGTGCCTCTGGCACTGTGGGCCGCCCTCATTGTGTTGTTGACCCTGCTGGGCCTGGGCAGCTGGCTGCTGGGACTGGTGGCCGTGATGCCCCTGCTGGGGCACGCGAGCTGGCACGCGTACCGCGATCTGGTCGATGCGTCGGCCTTTCCGGCGCGTTGAGCCGGGCGGGCCCGGACCGGCCGGGCCTGCAGGAGAGGATGTAGGACGGTGTTGTCGTGATATTCGGGTATACAGAAGAACAGATCGCCCATTTCTTCCTCACCTATGGCGTGGGGGCCTTCATCCTCTTCATGGTGTTCATCATCCTGCAGCTGGCGCGCCAGTCCAAGGCAGGAAAGTTCGGCACCTTCGTGATCTTCCTGGGCCTGGGCGTGGGCTTTGTCGGCTACATCGCCAAGATCGTCATCCAGTGGTGGATGGAAAAATGATCGTCACCCCCTGAGCCGCTGCGCGGCTTCCCCCTCTCTCGCTTCGCGGGAGGGGGACGACACCCTCGCGGCGGGGCGGCCCTTGCTCGGTGTCCCAGGCTTTGGGCTGCGTCGGGTTTTTGTGCCCTGCTCAGCGCGCCTATCTTCCTGGCCTGCCTGCTCCTTGCTGCGCCTCTATTCCGCCTTGGCCCCCGCAGCCTTGATCACCGGGTCCCAGCGCTTGATTTCTGCGGCGGTGTGCTGGCGCAGGGCGTCGGGGGTGAGGCGGTCTGCGGGCGGGATGATGACGCTCATGTCCGTGAAGCGCTTGACCAGGGCGGGTTCGGACAGGGCGGTGCGCAGGGATTTGTTGAGGCGCTCGATGACGGCCTGGGGCGTGCCTCGCGGGGCGTACAGGCCGTGCCATACGGCAAGCTCGAAGCCGGGCTGGCCGGCCTGCGCGAAGGTGGGCACATCTGGCAGGGAGGGCAGGCGTTCGCGCGTGGCGACGGCGTAGCCCTTGAGCATGCCCGCCTGTATGTGCGGGCCGGTGGCCACGGGCTGGTCGCAGATGACATCGACATTGCCTGCCACCAGGTCCTGCAGGGCCGGGCCCGTGCCACGGTAGGGCACCAGGGTGGCTTCGGTGGAGGTGGTCTGCAGCAGCAGCATGGCGCACAGGTGGGAGGTGGCGCCTACGCCGGCATGCGAGAAGCGCACTTCGCCCGGTTTGGCCTTCATGTGGGCGATGAAGTCCGCCAGCGTGGCGGGCGCAAAGCCTTTGCTGCGCACCAGGATCATGGGTACGTCGCCGGCCAGCGCGATGGGTTCCAGGTCGCGCCTCACATCGAAAGCGAGCTTGCTGTAGAGCGCGGGTGCCGTGGCAATGCCCATGTTGTGCAGCAGCAGGGTGTGGCCGTCGGCCTGGGCACGTGTGACGCGGCTGGTGCCGATGGTGCCACCGGCGCCGCCCAGGTTCTCGACGATGACCTGCTGGCCCAGGTCGCGCGTCATGGCCTCGGCCAGCACGCGGGCCAGCACGTCGGTGGAGCCTCCGGCCGCGTAGGGAACGACGATGGTGACGGGCTTGTTGGGGAAGGCCTGGGCGGCAAGGCTGGCCGCTGCCAGCGCGGCGGCGAGAAGGGTCTGGGCGAGGGGATTGCGGATGAGGGGGCGCATGGGTTTGTCTCCTGGAGGCGCGTGCAGGGGCCGCCGGCTCTGTGCGGCCGGTTGTCGGTGGCGTGTTTGGTGGCGTGAGGCAGGAAGGCAAGGGCCGCATGCGGCCCTTGACGACGGCGAGACGGCGCAGGCTCAGGCTCAGGCCGGGGCCACGTACCTGTACAGCTCGGTGTGGTCGGCGGCGGGTCCCAGGGACCTGGAGGCCTCGGCCGCCATGGCGCTGACCTGTTCGGCCAGTGCCATGGGCGTGTGCATGGCCTGGCCCAGCGACAGGGCAATGCCCACGTCCTTGGCCTGCAGCGCCAGCGAGAAGCCCGAGTTGAAGGCGCCGTTCAGCATGAACTGGTGGGCCTTGTTTTCGGTGGTGTTGTTCTTGCCGGTGGAGGCATTGATCACGTCCACGATGGTGGCCGGCGCAATGCCGAAGGCCGCGCCTGCATGGATGGCCTCGGCCGTGGCGATGAGGGCCGCTGCCGAGACATAGTTGTTCAGCGCCTTGAGCGCATGGCCTGCGCCCACGGGTCCGACATGGGTGATGGCCTGGCCCATGCGTTGCAGCAGCGGCAGGTGCTGGGCGAGCAGGTCCGCATCGCCCCCGACCATGATGGACAGCGTGCCCGCAATGGCGCGCTTGACGCCGCCGGAGACCGGCGCATCCAGCAGCCCGATGCCGCGCTCGCCCAGCAGGCCGGCCAGCGCGCGCGTGCGGTTGGGGTCGGCTGAGCTCATGTCGATGATGCAGGCGCCGGGCGGCAGGTGCGGTGCCAGTTCGCCGACCACGGCATCGACGATGCGGGAGTCGGGCAGCATGGTGAAGACCACGCTGCAGCCGGCAAAGTCGGCCGCGCCGGATGCCACGGCCACGCCCGCATGCTCCTGCGCGAATCGTGCGGTGGCGGCGGGAACGGCGTCCCGGATGACCAGGGCGTGCCCTGCGGCATGCAGCAGGTGGGCCATGGGCTGGCCCATCATTCCGAGGCCGATGAATCCTATGGTGGTCATGCTGCGTGCCTCAGATGTCCATCTCTTTGAAGACTTCCGAAGCCACGCGGAAGGAGTCGATGGCGGCCGGCACGCCGCAGTAGATGGCGGTCTGCAGGAAGACTTCCTTGACCTCTTCCTTGGTCAGGCCGTTGTTGATGGCGCCGCGCACATGCAGCTTGAGTTCATGCGGGCGGTTCAGCGCCGTGATCATGGCCAGGTTCAGGAAGGAGCGCGTCCTGCGGTCCAGGCCGGGGCGGTTCCAGACATCGCCCCAGCAGTACTGGGTGACCAGCTCCTGCATGTCGATGTTGAAGTCCGTGGCGTTCTGGATGGACGCATCGACATACTCGGCGCCCAGCACCTCACGGCGGGTGGACAGGCCCTGGTCGAAGAGGGCAGGGTTCTTGGGTGCATAGGCTCGGGTCATGAAAACTCCTGATGGAAGGCGGTGAAGATGTCTTTCGGTGGAGTGGATTTAATCAGATTGTCAGACAATCCTACTTGATGAAAATCGGGATTGCCTGCCGGGCCAGGTGTGTGTATGACAATCCGTCAGTCCGTCCGGCCCCTGGATTGGCGGGTAGGATTCGTCCCATGAACCAGATGCTGCGTGTCCCCCGCGAAGAAACGTCGCTGCGCCTGCGCACGACGCAGACCCTGCGCACGGCCATCCTCGATGGCGTGTTTGCGCCGGGCCAGAAGCTGTCCGAGCGCGAACTGTGCGAGAGCCTTGATGTGAGCCGTTCGTGCCTGCGCGAGTCGCTGCAGCACCTGCAGGCCGAGGGGCTGATCACCATCGTTCCGCACCGGGGCCCCGAGGTCACGGACATCTCGGTGCAGGAGGTGCGCGATATCTACGAGGTGCGGGCCAGCCTGGAGGGGCTGGCCAGCCGGGGCTTTGCGCTGCATGCCTCGGCAGGCCAGCGCGCCGCGCTGCGTGCCAAGCTGGGCGAGCTGGCCGTGCCCGCCGTGGCCAGCGACAAGGTGGCCCTGCTGGCGATCAAGAACCAGTTCTACGACATCCTGATCGAGGGCTGCGGCAATCTGGTGGCCGGCCAGATGCTGCGGCAGCTGAACAACCGCGTGACGGTGCTGCGGCGCATCTCCATGTCCCAGCCCGGGCGCCTGCCGCAGACGCTGGCCGAGCTGGATGCCATCGTGGCGGCGATAGAGCAGGGCGACGCGGACCAGGCTGCGCGCCTGAGCGCCGAGCATGTGCAAAAGGCCGGCCAGGGCGTGTTGCGCGCCATGGCCGAGAAGGCAGGCCCGGCCAGCTGATGCCGGGGCCTGTGCCTGGGGGTGTCAGTCCGTGTGCGCTCAGTCCGGCTTGACCTGGGCGCGCTTGAGCACCTTTTGCCAGCGTGCCTGCTCGGTGGCAATGAACTGCGCGAACTGCTGGGGCGTGCTGCCGATGGGCTCGGCCGCATCGCCCTGCAGGCGCTTGAGCGCGTCCGGCGCCTTGACGGCCTTGGCGCATTCGGCGGCCAGCTTGTCCACGTGGGCTCGGGTCATGCTGGAGGGGGCGAGCATGCCGTACCACTGCGTCATCTCGAAGCCAGGGAAGCCCTGCTCGGCCACGGTGGGCACGTCGGGCAACTGGGGCAGGCGCTGGGTCGATCCCGTGGCGATGCAGCGCACCTTGCCTGCCTTGATGAAGGGCAGCAGGGCGGCAGCGCCGACCGAGGCGGCGTCCAGGCGGCCCGACATCAGGTCCGTCATCATCGGCCCCGTGCCGCGATAGGGCACGTGCAGCATGAAGATCTCGGCCGTCATCTTCAGGTACTCGAAGGCCAGGTGCCCGGCGCTGCCATTGCCGGCCGAGCCGTAGCTGAGCTGGCCGGGCTTCTTCTTGGCGTAGGCGATGAGTTCGCGCAGGTTCTTGACCGGCACATCGGGGTGGACCACGTAGAGGCTGGGCACCTTGGCCAGCAGGCTGACGGGCTGGAAGTCCTTGTTCGCGTCGTAGGGCAGCTTGTCGAAGATGTAGGGATTGACGGCCAGCGTGCCGATGTGGCCCAGGATGACGGTGCTCTGGTCATCGGCGCGCGCCACTTCCTGCATGGCGATGTTGCCGGCCGCGCCGGGCTTGTTGTCCACGAAGACGTTCTGGCCCAGGGTCTTGGACAGCTCGGCGGCCGTGGAGCGCGCCACGATTTCCGAGCTGCCGCCCGGCGCAAAGGGCACGACAAAGCGGATGGGGCGCGTGGGCCAGGCGTCCTGCGCCAGCGCGGCCGCAGGCAGCAGGCCCGACAGGGCCATGGCGCCCGTGCCGGCCAGCAGTTGGCGGCGGCCGAGCAGGGGCAGGTCTGCGTGGTGAAGAAAGTCGCGCGAAGGCATGTCTGGTCTCCTGGCTATCGTTGTAGTGAATGGGCAGCGGATGCGGCGCCAGCGATGGTGGCGCCGGCGGCTGTCAATCTGCTGTCAAACCAGGGTCTGCAGGCTACGGAGATACCCGGGGGATCAGGCTTTTCCCTCGGCTCCCAGGGCCTGGCCGATGGCCTCGGCCGCCTGCAGGCCGCTGCGCACGGCGCCTTCGATGGTGGCCGGATACGGTCCATCCACATGGTCGCCGCAGGCCCACAGGCCGTGGCCCAACTCCATGCCGGGGCGCTGCAGCTGCGGCAGGCAGGCGAAGGTGGCGCGCTTGTCGATCACGGTGCGTAGCGCTACCAGTCCATGCCAGCCCAACTGCGCCTGGGCCTGGGCCAGCACCTGGGCCTGCAGGGTTTCGCGGTCCGATGCGCTGTCGCTGATGACGAAGGCCATCAGGCCCTGCGGGCCGCCGAGTTGCCCACGGTCGAAGACGAATTGCGCAGGCGCATCGGGCGTGGAGCGCAGCGCCAGCCAGGGCGCGCCCGGGGGCAAGGTGTGGGAGGAATCGCCGGTCTGCGCATAGACGGTGGCAATGGGGCGGTGCTGCAGGTCCTGGGCCAGTTGCGCCCAGCGCTGCAGGGCTATGCCGTCGCGTGCAGGCAGGCTGTCGTGCTCGGCGGCGGTGAGTGCAAGGCGCGCCGCTTCGGGCGCGGGGCAGGCCAGCAGCACGGCGTCAAAGGGCGCGTCTTCGCCCTGGGCTGCGCCCAGCGTCCAGTGCGGTCCCTGGGGCTGCAGTTCGGCCACGCGGCTGCCAAGGCGCACGGCGTGGCCGCGCTCTTGTAGCCACTGCGCGGCGGGCGCCGGGAACAGGCCGCCCAGGTCACGGCGCGGCACCAGGAAATGCGAGCCGCCACGGCCGCTGAACAGCGCATCGCGCAGCACGCGAAGGAACACCGTGCCGCTGGCCAGGTGAATGGGCGTGTTGAGCGCCGAGATGCACAGCGGGTCGATGAACTCGCTGACCAGGCGCTGCGGCAGGCCGGCGCACAGGTCGGCCACGGTGGCTTGCGGCGCGCAGCGAAAGCCCGCCAGCCGCCAGCGCACGGCGCGCGCCAGCAGGGCTGCACGCTCGCCCAGACTCCAGCCGCGTGCGGTGGCAATGCCGGCCAGCGCATCCAGCGGCGCAGGCCAGTCGGGAAAGCGCAGGCCGCTGCCATCGATATAGGGCAGGGCCATGGGCTGGCGGTGCAGGGCCTGTTCAGGGTCCACGCCCATCTCGCGCATGAGGCGCAGGCTTTCGGTGTACGCACCGATGAGGATGTGCTGGCCGTTGTCTACGCGCAGCGGGCCCTGTGGCGTGTCGAGGTCCATGCCGCGCGCACGGCCGCCGGGCTCGCGTGCGGCCTCGTGCAATGTGATGTGCCATCCGCTGCGCGCCAGCGTGAGGGCGGCCGCGAAGCCGGCCCAGCCTCCGCCGAGGATGGCGGCGCGCGGCGTGCCCTTGGCGCTGTCTCTGCTCACCGCGCCATGCGTCCCAGCGCCTGCATCTTCCAGGCCAGCCACAGCTTGCGCAGCGGCGGCAGGCTGATGCGCTGGTGCAGCACGCGGAAGTCGTCGGCCTCGATCTCGCGCAGCAGGGTGCGGTAGATGCTGGCCATCATCAGGCCGGGCTTTTGCGTGCGGCGGTCGGCGGCGGGCAGCAGGGCCAGGGCCTCGTCGTAGAGGCGGTGGGCGCGCTCGGCCTGAAAGCGCATCAGCGCGGTGAAGCGGTCCGAGTATTCGCGCTTGGTGATCTCATGCGCCTTGACGTCGAACTGCTGCAGCTCGCTGATGGGCAGGTAGATGCGTCCGCGCATGGCGTCCTCGCCCACGTCGCGGATGATGTTGGTCAGCTGGAAGGCCAGGCCCATCTTGTGGGCGTAGGCGGTGGTTTCTTCCTGTGTCTGGCCAAAGATGCGCGCGGCCACTTCACCGACCACGCCTGCGACCAGGTGGCAGTAGCGCGTCAGGCCCTGGAAGTCCAGGTAGCGGGTCTGCTCCAGGTCCATGCGGCAGCCGTCGATGACCGCCTGCAGGTGGCGCTCCTCGATGGCGTAGACCGGGGCGTGCGGCATGAGCGCCCGCATCACGGGATGGGAGGGCTTGCCTGCAAAGGCCTGGTGCACTTCGTTTTGCCACCAGCCGAGCTTGGTGGCGGCCACGCCGGGGTCGGAGACTTCGTCCACCACGTCGTCCACTTCGCGGCAGAACGCATAAAAGGCGGTGATGGCGGCACGGCGCTCGCGCGGCAGGAAGAGGAAGGCGTAATAAAAGCTGCTGCCCGAGGCGGCAGCCTTGTCTTGGACGTACTGATCCGGATTCATATGGGGCCGGATTGTCCCATGGACGGCTGGGAGCCAAAGCCTGGGTGTCGCAACGGCCGGCCCGCCATCACATGCGCAGGGCGCGCCACAGCAGCAGCGGGGCATCGGCCTTGCCGACGGTGGGGCGGCGGTAGAGGCTGGCGCCCTGCAGCGCATCGACCTTGTCCAGGATGCGCAGCCCGCCCTGCACGACCAGACGCAGCTCCCAGCCGATGCGGCCCGGCAGGCGGTGCACCAGCGGTGCGCCGGACTGCATCAGGGCGCGCGCCCAGGCCGATTGGTCGGCCAGCAGCGCGCGCACGGCAGGGGTCAGTGCAGCGGGCTCGGCGCGCAGGTCTTCACGCCGCACGCCGTGGGCGGTGCAGTCTGCATCGGTCAGGTAGTGGCGCCCGCGCGGCAGGTCCACGCTGAAGTCCTGCCAGAAATTGATCAGTTGCAGGGCGGTGCAGATGGCGTCGCTGCGGGCCAGCGATTCGGCATCATCCACCCCGTACAGATGCAGCAGCAACCGGCCCACGGGGTTGGCCGAGCGGCGGCAGTAGTCGAGCAGCTCGGCGCGGTCGGCGTAGGTGGTGCCGGACTCGGTCTTGTGCACGTCCTGCGCGAAGGCGCTGAGCAGGTCGTCCATCAGCGCCAGCGGCAGCTGGTGGGCGCGTACTTGCGGTGCCAGCCCCGCAAAGACGAGGGGCCAGGCCGTGCGGGCGAGCATGGAGGCCTCGCTTTCGGTGCCCAGCGCCATCAGGTCGGCACGGTAGGCGGCCAGCGCGGCCAGGCGCTCGGACGGCGTGGCGTCGCCCTCGTCGGCCAGATCGTCTGCAGTGCGTGCGAAGTGGTAGAGCGCGGCAATCGGCGGGCGCAAGCGGGGCGGGCACAGCCAGGACGCCACGGGAAAGTTCTCGTAGTGCGTGACCGGGGCGGGGGAGGCGGGCAGGGTGGGAGCGGTGGACTTCACGGTGGCCGATTGTCGATGCTGCGCGCAAGGCCATGCATTTCACTTGACGGGCTCAAGGGCTTCTCCTAAATTACTAACCCGTCAGTCAGTAAACGGCGCCAGCCAGCTGCCGCGGCATGTTGCCCGGATCTTGCAGCCCGCAGCCGCTTTTCGCACCAGCCCTCCCGGATCCACATGCCCGACTTGCCATCGAACCCTGCCGCGCCTGCTTTGCCGCGCCATCTTCTTCTTGCCCCTCTGTGCCTGGCCGCCGCGCTGGCGCTGGGCGCCTGCTCCAAGGCCGAGCCGCCGCCCGAGCCGGTGCGCGCCGTCAAGCTGCTTACCGTAGGCGTGGGCGCGCTGGACACGCAACTGGAGTACGCGGGCGAGGTGCGCGCGCGCATAGAGTCGCGCCTGGGCTTTCGCGTGGCCGGCAAGCTCGTTCGCCGCGAGGTGGAACTGGGCCAGCACGTGCAGGCAGGCCAGTTGCTGGCGCGGCTCGATGCCAGCGACTACCGGTTGGGAGCTGACGCCGCGCGCGCCCAGGTGGCGGCCGCGACCACGCAGCGCGATCTTGCCGCTGCCGATGTGAGGCGTTACTCGCAGCTGAAGGCGCAGAACTTCATCAGTGGTGCGGAGCTGGAGCGGCGAGAGGCCACGCTCAAGTCCGCCCAAGCCACGCTGGACCAGGCCAAGGCGCAGCTGGCATCGCAGAGCAATCAGGAGTCCTACGCGCAGTTGCTGGCCGATGTGCCCGGCGTGGTGACCGGCATAGACGCCGAACCCGGCCAGGTGGTGTCGGCCGGATCGCCCGTGGTGCGCATTGCCCAGGATGGCCCGCGCGACGTGGTCTTCGTGGTGCCCGAAGACAAGCGCGGTGCCATCCGCGTGGGCCAGAAGGTGAATGTGCGCCCATGGTCGGCCGGCATGCAGCCGCTGCAGGGCCAGGTGCGCGAGGTGGCGGCCAGTGCCGATCCCGTCACGCGAACCTACCAGGTGAAGGTGGCACTGCCTGCGTCGGATGCGGCTGCCGTGCCGCCGCTGGGCGCGACGGTCCATGCGCTGCCCGAGGGCATGGGCCCCACGGGCCAGCCCGTGATCAAGCTGCCGACCACAGCGCTGCGCCAGGAAGGCGGCGGCGGCCAGGGCACGGCCGTGTGGGTGTTCGACGCCGCCAGCAGCACGGTGAAGCTGCAGCCCGTGCAACTGGCCACGGCCGATGGCAACGAGGCCGTGATTGCCGCAGGCCTGACGCCCGGCATGCAGGTGGTGGCCGCCGGCGTGCATGTGCTCACGCCAGGCCAGAAGGTCACGGTCTATCAGGACCGTTATGACAAGGCCCCGCAGCCGGCACAGCAGCGGCCGCAACAGACACAGCCTGCACAGGCGCCTGCCGCCGCAGGCGCTGCGCCCAGCGGAGCGGCCCAATGAGCGGGCCCAAACACAAGGCGCCGCAGGGCGGGCACTTCAATCTTTCGCGCTGGGCGCTGGACCATGTGGCGCTGACGCGCTATTTCATCGTCGTGCTGCTCCTGCTGGGCTTTGCCTCGTACTTCCAGCTGGGGCAGGACGAGGACCCGCCCTTCACCTTCCGCGCCATGGTCGTGCGCACCAACTGGCCCGGCGCCACGGCGCAGCAGATGGCCGAGCAGGTCACCGACAAGATCGAGCGCACGCTGCAGGAGGTGCCCTACGCCGACAAGATCAGCAGCTACTCCAAGCCCGGCGAGTCGATGATCATCTTCCAGCTCAAGGACAACTCGCGCCCCGGCGATGTCCAGCAGCTGTGGTACACGGTGCGCAAGAAGATTGGCGACATGCGCTACACCCTGCCGCAGGGCGTGCAGGGGCCGTTCTTCAATGACGAGTTCGGCGATGTCTATGGCGTGATCTACGCCCTGCAGGCCGACGGCTTCAGCTACGCCGAGCTCAAGACCATGGCCGACGACGTGCGCCAGCGCCTGCTGCGCGTGCCCGACGTGGCGAAGGTCGAGCTGTTCGGCGTGCAGGACGAGAAGGTCTACATCGAGCTGTCGCAGCGCCGCCTGTCGCAGCTGGGCCTGGACATGAACCAGGTGCTCGGCCAGCTGGGCCAGCAAAACGCCATCGAAGGCGCAGGCGTGCTGCAGACTCCGCGCGAGGACGTGCAGGTGCGCGTGGCCGGCCAGTTCCTGGCGGTGGATGAGCTGCGCGCCATGCCCATCCGCGGCGCATCGGGCGCGCAGCTGCGCCTGGGCGATATCGCCGAGATCCGCCGCGGCTATGCCGATCCGGCCAATGTGAAGGTGCGCCACCAGGGCCGCGAGACGATTGCCCTGGGCGTGTCCATGACCAAGGGCGGCGACATCATCCGCCTGGGCAAATCCCTGCGCGGCGCCGTGGGCGACATCGCACGCACGCTGCCGGCCGGCGTGGAGCTGGCCAACATGCAGGACCAGCCCAAGGCCGTGGCCGATTCGGTCAACGAGTTCCTGCAGGTGCTGATCGAGGCCGTGGTGGTGGTGCTGGCCGTGAGCTTCATCAGCCTGGGCCTGCACAAGCGCGAGGGCCACCAGCCGCTGTGGAAGCGCTGGTACATCGATCCGCGCCCGGGCCTGGTGGTGGCCATCACCATTCCGCTGGTGCTGGCCGCGACCTTCCTGGCCATGTGGTACTGGAACATCGGCCTGCACAAGGTGTCGCTGGGCTCGCTGATCATCGCGCTGGGCCTGCTGGTGGACGACGCCATCATTGCCGTCGAGATGATGGTGCGCAAGATGGAGGAGGGCTACGAGAAGTACCGCGCCGCCACCTTCGCCTACGAGATCACGGCCAAGCCCATGCTGACCGGCACGCTGATCACGGCGGCGGGCTTCCTGCCCATCGGCATGGCCAAGTCCATGACGGGCGAGTACACCTTCGCCATCTTCGCGGTGACGGTGATTGCGCTGGTGCTCAGCTGGTTCGCCTCGGTGTACTTCGTGCCCTACCTGGGCATGCTGCTGCTCAAGCGCCCGCCGCACGCGGCCACGCTGCCGCCCGAGGTGGCCTCGGGCGAGGTGCCCATCGAGGAGACCAACCTCAATGCCTCGTCGGCCGAGCATGAAGTCTTCGACAGCCCGTTCTACAACCGCTTCCGGCGCGCCGTGAACTGGTGCGTGACGCACCGCTGGCTGACCATCGCCATCACGGTGCTGGTCTTCGCGCTGGGCCTGGTGGGCATGTCGCGCGTGCAGCAGCAGTTCTTCCCGGATTCCAGCCGGCCCGAAGTGCTGGTGGACATCTGGTTCCCCGAGGGCACGTCGCTGGCCGCCAACGAAGCCGTCACGCGCCGCGTGGAAGAGCGCTTCATGCAGCTGGACGGCGTGCGCACGGTCAGCGAGTGGGTGGGCTCGGGCGTGCCGCGTTTCTACCTGCCGCTGGACCAGGTGTTCCCGCAGAACAACGTCTCGCAGTTCATCCTGGTCGCCCAGGACCTGCCCACGCGCGAGCGTCTGCGCAAATCGCTGCCGGCGCTGTTGGCCCAGGAGTTCCCCGAGGTGCGCGGCCGCGTCAAGCTGCTGCCCAACGGGCCTCCCGTGCCCTATCCGGTGCAGTTCCGCGTGTCCGGCACCGATCCGCAAAAGCTGCGTGCCTATGCCGACGAGGTCAAGCAGGTCATGATCGCCAACGCCGACATGCGCGGCGTCAACGACAACTGGAATGAGTCCGTCAAGGCCGTGCGCCTGGAGGTGGACCAGGACAAGGCGCGCGCCCTGGGCGTGAGCAGCCAGGCCATCGCCCAGGCGGCCCGCGTCATGCTCAGCGGCTCCACCGTGGGCCAGTTCCGCGAGGGTGACAAGCTCATCGACATCGTGCTGCGCACGCCGTATTCGGAGCGCGATGCCATCACCGACATCGCCAACGCCTACCTGCCCACGGCGTCGGGCAAGTCGATCCCGCTCACGCAGATCGCCAAGCCTGTGATGGTCTGGGAGCCCGGCGTGATGTGGCGAGAAAAGCGCATGTTCGCCATCACGGTGCAGGGCGATGTGCGCGAGGGCCTGCAGGGCGCAACGCTGACCCATGCGCTGCTGCCGGGCCTGCGCGAGATCGAGGCGCGCTGGCATGCCGCAGGCGACACGGCCTACCGCATCGATGTGGCGGGCGCCGTGGAGGAAAGCTCCAAGGGCTCTGACGCCATCGTCGCTGGTGTGCCCGTGATGCTGTTCCTCACCTTCACGCTGCTCATGCTGCAGTTGCGCAGTGTCAGCCGCTCACTGCTGGTGTTCATCACCGGGCCGCTGGGCATTCCCGGCGTGGCGGCGGCGCTGCTGCTGTTGGGCCGGCCCTTCGGCTTCGTGGCGCTGCTGGGCGTGGTGGCGCTGATGGGCATGATCCAGCGCAATTCGGTGATCCTGATCGACCAGATCGAGACCGATCGCGCGCGCGGCGTGCCGGCCTGGGACGCCATCATCGAAGCCGCCGTGCGCCGCCTGCGCCCCATCGTGCTGACGGCTGCCGCCGCCGTGCTGGCCATGATCCCGCTGTCGCGCAGCGTGTTCTGGGGCCCCATGGCCGTGGCCATCATGGGCGGGCTGATCGTGGCCACGGTGCTGACACTGCTGGCGCTGCCGGCCATGTACGCCGCCGTGTTCCGCGTGCGCCGCGAGCCCACGCATTGATGCGGCGAAAACGCAGAGGCCGCCGCTCAAATCCGGGGTATGGCAATGCACCCCGCAATTGCGGCTAGAATCTGCGCCCTGACCTAGGAGCCGCCGCGCAGGCGGCTCCCCCAAGAACCAGCGCGGGTGGCGAAATTGGTAGACGCACCAGGTTTAGGTCCTGACGCCAGCAATGGTGTGGGGGTTCGAGTCCCCCCCCGCGCACCACAATAGAGAAAAGGCAAAGTACGCCTAATCTCACTTAAACCCGTTTTCTTCGACGAAAACGGGTTTTTTTTCGCCTCTGCATGTCACGGACGTGGGGGTAACAGGTGTGTGGATGTGATGCCGCTATGCCACAGCAACGTTCTTGGAAGGCTTGTAGCGAGATAAATGAAAATATCACCTGAGCATGATATATTTGCAATATTATCTTGAGGTAATAATTTGAATTAATCATCTTGAGATGATATTTTGAATGCCCTGGCCAGGAGAACACCATGGACCACCTGTTGCAACTGCCCGATCAGCTTGCGCTGCACCTGAAGTCGCTGCGCAAGGCCGCTGGCGTGAGCCAGGCCCAACTGGCGCAGCGGCTGGGCGTGTCCCAGTCGCGTGTGGCGGCGATAGAGCGTGACCCGGCCGCCATCAGCGTGCGCCAGCTGATGGAGATCCTGCAGCTGCTGGATGCCGATCTGCTCATGCGGCCCAGGGCGGATGCGGTGGCTTCTCCTGCGCCTGCACCTGTGCCTGTGCCTGCTGCGTTGAAGGTGGCCGAGCCCGCTCCACAACCGTACGCGGGTGACAACGTGCCCCGCAAGCCCGCCGAGCGCCCCGTGGCCTTCAAGCCGCAGGCGCTGCCGCCGCACTGGCAGGACCGCAAGCCGAAAGGGTCCTGGTGATGGCGGCGTTGGGCGTCTGGATGAATGGGGAGCGGGTGGGCACCTGGGAGGTCACGCGCACGGGCCGCCATGTGTTCGCCTATGACCCGGCCTGGCCGCAGAGCGCGCATGCGCGGCCGCTGTCGCTGTCCATGCCCTTCACGCGCGACCTGACGGTGGCGGGCGAGGTGGTGGCCCACTATTTCGACAACCTGCTGCCGGACGGCGAGGGCATTCGCCGGCGCATTCACCAGCGCTTCGGGCTGCGCGGGATCGATGCGTTTTCGCTGCTGGAAGCCATTGGCCGCGATTGCGTGGGGGCCGTGCAGCTGCTGCCCGAGGGTGCCGTGCCCGACGGTTTTGACCAGGTGCGCTTCGAGCCGCTGAGCGAGGCGCAGATTGCCGAGCACCTGGCCAGCCTGGGCGCCGGGTTTGGTGCGCTGGAGGTGGAGCAGGAGTTCCGGCTGTCCATTGCCGGTGCGCAGGAGAAGACGGCGGTGCTGCGCCATGGCGGCCAGTGGTGCCGCCCGCTGGGCGCGACGCCGACCACGCATATCTTGAAGCCGGCCATCGGCGTGGTGCCGCACTGGCACTACGACCTGAGCGAGTCAGTGGCCAATGAGTGGCTGTGTGCCCGGCTGCTGGCCGAGCTGGGCTTTGCCGTGGCCGACAGCAGCATCGAGACCTTCGGCGGGCAGCAGGTGCTGTGCGTGGAGCGCTTTGACCGCGCCTGGATGGCGCAGGGCTGGATTGCGCGCCTGCCCCAGGAAGATTTCTGCCAGGTGCGCGGCGTTGCCAGCGCCAACAAGTACGAGACCCACGGCGGGCCCGGCATGCTGCAGTGCCTGCAGGTGCTGCAGCATGGCAGCGAGCCTGCCCAGGATTGCGCCCGCTTCGTGATGGCCCAGCTGGCGTTCTGGCTGCTGGCGGCCACGGACGGGCATGCCAAGAATTTCTCGGTGTTCCTGCAGCCGGGCGGCCGCTATGAGATGACACCGCTGTACGACGTGCTGTCGGCCTGGCCCATCATCGGCCATGGCCAAGGCAAGATTGCCCGCCAGCGCGCCAGGATGGCCATGGCCCTGCCGGGGCGCAGCCGCCACTACCGCCTGGCCGAGATCCAGCGCCGCCACTGGAAGGCCCTGGCCGAGACCACGCGCATCGCAGGCCTGTGGGAGAGCATGGTGGAGATGGTCGAGGCGCTGGACGGCGCCATCGACCGGCTGCAGCCGCGCCTGCCGGCCAGCGTGCCGCAGCCTATGGCCCGGCAGATCTTCGACGGGGCGCGCGACCAGGCACGGCGCTTTCTGCTTAGGGGTGATCACTGAGCCATATGGGCGGCTGGCTCAGTGTCGCGATGTTGCTGTGCATCGAATTCTGACAATGGCATGGCTGCCATCTGTCGTGCGACTTCCCGGCGCTTGATGTGTGTGCTTATCGGAAGTATCACAGACGGATTGGGGATGGCGCTGGGAGAGATAGTGCGGTTGATCTCCGTCACTGCTGAAAATACGTGGCCACATTCGAAGTTGCGGCACTGGAATATGGTTTCCCGGCTGGTGTTGGTCAATTGCAAGCTGGTGCGTGTGTACGCGTGTTCATTGCAGTGTGGGCACATCATTCGCATGGGTCATGTTCCTTTCGAGGCCAGTTGACGGTATGAGCGGCTGTTCAACAGCAGGGCTTATGGGATGCCAGGCTTCCTGGTCTTGGGGTGAGCACTTGCGTTGCACGCATGCGGGCGTAGCCGCCTATCCAGGCGTCCAGCGTGATGCCCATGCTTTCGAGGCCCTTTGGACATTGCTTTTCACCATCGATGGCAATCTGTTGGGCAACGCGGTAGGGCATGTCATGCAAGGCCTCCTGGATGAACTCGGCGACCCAAGGCGGTCCGTAGTTTTCCAGCACGTAGGCATCCAGGTACTCGGCGAGATACTGCTCGTGGCCTTCGCTGCTGGCATGGCTGGATGCCGCCGTGTGGGCCCAGCAGGCTGTAGACGCGTTTGCTTTCATGGCTGTCTGCAATCGATGTGGCAAGGCGAGGTGGGTGTGCGTGGTTGCTGGAACCGATGTCTTGAATATACCTTAAGGTTCTGTTTTTGATGGTTCTTTAGGTATTGTCCTTTGGGTATTTATGGGTATTGTTGACAAAAAAAGCCACCCCTGAGGGTGGCTTGGTAGTCTTCTGTGCGGGTTAGTAGACTTTGCTTTCCCAGGCGCGCAGCACCTTGGCCAGGATCTGAAGGTTCATGCCGGGTTTGATGTACCACTCCCGGTATTTCTTGTTCTCGCTGATCACCAGAATGCCCTCGCCGGGAATTCGCTGAAGGCGCTTGATAAAGCCTTCTCCGTCGACCGAGAAGAAGTAGACGCCATCGAACTCGCACTCCCTGACGCCAGTGTCCACCAGGAGTGGATCGCCTGGATTGAACATCCCCAGCATGGAGTCTCCAAAGCCCGTCACGATGGCCAGGTTGTCGTAGGACGTCACGTAGGGGAGGTTTTTCTGGGCCCACTCACTGTTCACGCTCCAGCTGTTGATGACGCCGGGTTGGTCTCGCAAGACCAGTCCGCCGCCCATGGCGCCACCTGTGGAGTACTGTCGAATCACTATTTCGTCTCGTGTGAGTTTCTTGTTGGTATTTTCCACCAGGTCGGGGGTGTGCTTTAGAGCTGCGGCTGCCTCATTGGGTGTCATTTCCCAAAATCCGCGCGGCAGATCGAATGCCGTCCGCGTGGCTTCCATCAACTCTTGCCCAATTCCTTTGGCGCCCTTCTTGTCTTGAGGGTAGAAAAGTCGGTTGACGTAGCTTGCGTCCTTTCCTATGGCGCGTGCCATCGCGGCCCGATTGCCTTGGGTGAATTCCGAGCAGACGATTGTAAGAAGTTGTTGCAGGCGTGTGTGCTGATCCATGGGCTGATTTTCGCGTTGAGTACCTGTGGGTACAAGATACCTTTGGGTATCTTTTTGTGGGTTCCTTGGGTATCATGTGCTGCATGAACCCATTCAAATTGTTTTTTTGTGAACTGGATCGTCGCGGGCGTGCCGAGTTCGCCGAGCGGTGTGGCACCACGCCAGGGCTGCTCAGCAAGCTGGTCTATGGCGGCGGGAAAGTGGAGTTGGGGCTGGCTGACGTGATGGTGGCTTTGGGGGGCGGCAGGTTTTCCCTGGATGCGCTGCCATTGACCGAAAGGGCTCGTTTCCAGAACGAAGCTCGCTCGATAGGCCATGGGAGGTGCGCATGACAAGCCAATGCAATGCCGTTCTGCCTGATCCCATGGTGCCCTGCGACTGTGATCTTTCCGACTTTCCGTTCATGCCACTGGATGTAGCCCGGCTGAGGGATTCGGACCTGGCGGCCAACGAGACCCCCGATGCATGCTGGGCCGCCGTGCTGCTGTGGTCTGCCGCCTGGCACCAAGTTCCCGCTGGCTCCATGCCGGACAACGATGCCTGGATCGCGAAACAGGCGGGCTATGCCCTGCGGGGACGTATTGACCCCAAGTGGAAACGCGTGCGTGAGGGAGCCATGCGAGGCTGGGTGCTATGCAGCGACGGACGCTACCACCACGCGGTGGTAGCGGAGAAGGTTCGCGACGCCTGGAGTGCCAAGTTGCTGCAGCGTTGGCGCACCGAATGCAGCCGCATCAAAAAGCACAACGACAGGCACGGGACAGATGTGCGCCGTCCATCGTATGAGGAATGGATAGATTGCGGCCGTCCCACCGGACAGGTGCTGTCCATGTCCGGGGACGGTTACGCCTGTCCGGGGGAACAAGATGACAGTGTCCCTGGGGACAGTGCTCCGGTGTCCCGTGGAGGCTGTGTTGCGGTCTCTGCGGAAAGCGCCTCCAAGGGACAGGGAAAGGGAAAGAGACAGGGACACCCTGATGTTCGCTCCAATCCTGGCGGTTCGATCCGCCAGCCCGTTCCTGCCAGCGACTGCAGCGAGATCATTTTCGGCTATGGGCTGTCTCTGCTGGTCAACTCGGGTACGCCGGAAAGACAGGCACGGTCCTTCCTTGGTGGGTTGCGCAAGGTCCATGGTGACGATGCGTTGATCGACAGGCTGCGTGCCTGCGCCCAGGCCAGGCCGCTGCAACCGCTGGAATGGCTGGCTGCCGCACTTCCGCCACCGACGAGGGCCGCTATTCGTCGCTCCGTCCCCGTGGGCAGGCACGGCGCAGCTTACGCGGCCATCATGGAGGCGTAGGCATGCAGAGCATTTCTGCCCTGTCGTCCGTTGCGATAACGGGAGAGCTCCGGCAGCAGGCCGCGAGTTCCGCCGTGAAAAACCTGTTCCTGGTCATGCAGGGGTCCTACGGTTCGCTGTTTCTGAGCAAATTCGCCACAGGCGTTCTGGATGATGGCGGGCGAGATCTCGGTGTCCGCGCGGCCATGCGTGTCTGGAGCGCAGCGCTGGCGAAATACGACTCCAGTGTGATTGAAACTGCCGTGGCCCGACTGCCTGCGGCCCATCCGGATTTCCCGCCGCACCTGCCTCAGTTTGAAGCGCTGTGCCGTGCCGCCACCCCCCGCAGCACACATGCCGAGTTGCAGGGGTGGACTCGTCTGCCAGCACCTGGTGCTTCGCCTGTCCGTGTGCAACTGGTGCCTGTAGGCGATGGCAAGGACTGGGCGCGCCGCATCCTGGCCCGAACCCGGGCCGGTGACCAGACCATCACCCGCGCAGTGCTTCGCAATGCCATGCAGGCCCTGAGCATGGATGGGTGGCCGCGATGACTGTCCAGACTTGTCCGAATGCCCTCCACAGCCTATCTCCGTCGTCCTGACGTCACTGCCTGCTGCGCTGTGGCACCAATCGCCCCCTGCCGTGCCCAGAGCCGCCCCGTTTCCCAGCCTTCCATTGAAAGGGTAGAACCTTGAATTCCACGCTTTTTCGCAACAACGTATTCCAGTGGCCTGAACGGCGCGGCCCGGTGTGCGCCATCCATGCCAGATCGGCTCGTTGGTTGCCACATCTGAGCCTGGCTGAAGCCCGTGCAGGAAAGGTCTGAACGTATGGGAGACGAAGCGATCAACTGGCTGGCGGGGCAACTGCAAGGCCGAAAGGATGGCAGGCCCAGGAATCACAACCCTCGCCCTGCCGGAGTCGTGCGCCCAGGCAGTGGTACGGACGCATTGTTGCGCCATCTGCAGCAAATGCCGGACCGCTGGTTCTTCCATTGCGAACTGGTGCTGGCGCTAGGGCGTTCAAAAGGAGAGATCGATTGGGCGCTGCAGTACCTGACGGGGCGGGGCCTGGTCCAAGCCAGGCTCACCGAATTGCCCGGGCGCAAGCCTGTTCTGCGCTACCGACTGATCTGCGACCGTCGCGAGGTGCCGGCGAATTCTTCGGGCCTGCCTGATGGCGCGTCCCAAGCCTGACAGGTTCGCAGGCATGAAAACGCTAATCTCCAACACCGTCCTTTCCGGGGGGGAGCAAGTCTCCTCCTCCCGTCAGCACAGCAGCACGCAGGAGCGGCATCGTTGCTTTGCACGGGAGTACGTTGCATCGGGTTTCAATGCCACGCGGGCGGCAGTCGCCGCAGGCTACAGTCCATCCTCTGCGGCATCTCAGGGCGCCAGGCTGCTGAAGGATCCACGGGTGCAGGACTATGTCAGGGAGTGCAGCCAACGCGTCGCGGAGCACGCCGAGGTTCGGGCCGAGGAAGTGGTGCGCCGGCTCCATGAAATGCTGATGGCCGATCCGCGCGATCTGGTCGAGGTTCACGTATCGTGCTGCCGGCATTGCTACGGAGCTGCCCATGACTACCAGTACACGCTGTCCGAGTACAACGCCAAGCGTGAAAAGTGGATTGATGCCGGCAAGCAATTTCAGGACTTTCCCGAGCTCGGCGGGGTGGGCTACGAGGCCCACCGTCCCCCCCTGGCGGAGTGCCCTGAGTGTTTTGGCGCCGGTCTGCCACGCACGGTCGTCAAGGACACGCGCGGCCTTGGGCGGGGTGCGCTGGCGCTGTTCGGTGGCGCAAAGGAAGGCAAGTACGGCACGGAGATCAGCCTCCGCAGCCAGTTGGATGTGATAGAGAAACTGATGCGCTATCACGGCCTGTACCAGCGGGACACCGCTCAGAAAAGCATGGGCATGGGGCACTTCGAAGTGCATTTCATTGAGCCACCCCGGCGCAGTGACGATCCTCGCGAGGAGCGTGCATGAGCACCATGTCTGATGAATTGCCGATGCTCGCGCTCGACAGCCTGCCTTCGGGCGAGCCTCCTGATTTTGCAGCCGACTATGAGATCGAGCGCTCGCGCGTCACTGTCGAGTTCCCGCTCAAGCTCAGGCCGCTCTTCGAGCCGCGGCGGTTCAAGGTCATGTACGGTGGCCGCGGAGGCGCGAAGTCGTGGTCCGTGGCCATGGCCTTGCTGGTGCTGGGCAGCAACCGCCCCTTGCGCATCCTTTGTGCGCGCGAGGTGCAGAAGTCCATGCGCGAGTCCGTGCATCGCCTGTTGCAGGACCAGATCGAGGCCCTGGGGTTGGGGGCGTTCTACGAGGTGCTGGGTACGGAAATCCGCGGAGCCAACGGAACACTGATCCTGTTCGCAGGCCTGCAGGCCCATACGGTGAACTCCATCAAGTCGTTCGAGGCCATCGATATCGTCTGGGTGGAGGAGGCGCAGGGCGTCAGCGCGGGCAGTTGGGAGGTGCTGGTGCCCACCATTCGGCGTCCAGGATCCGAGATCTGGCTGACGCTCAATCCTGGCCTGGCCAGTGACCCAACCTATGACCGCTTCATCACCCATGCGGATGGTGATACTTGGCTCTGCGAAATCAACTGGCGCGACAACCCATGGTTTCCCGATGTGCTGGACAAGGAACGGGGACGCCATTTCAAGCGTGATCCAGACAGCTATTGGAACATCTGGGAGGGCCGTCCCAGACGCAGTCTGGCTGGTGCCATCTACGCCAAGGAGGTAGAGCGCCTGCACAACGACGGCCGCGTTTGCCCCGTCCCCTGCAATCCCAGGTTGCCCGTGCATACTGTCTGGGACCTGGGATGGGCCGACGACATGGCGATCGCTTTCGTGCAGCGCACGGCCGTGGACTTTCGGATCATTCATTTCATGCAAGGCCACCAGAAGACCTTGGAGTGGTACGTGCAGGAGATGGAAAAACTCCCCTATCTATGGGGCACAGACTTCCTCCCGCACGATGGCGCGCATGGAGATTTCAAGACCGGGCAGACTTCGCAGCAGATCCTGCAGGATATGGGCCGAGAGGTCGAGGTGCTCGAGCGATTCGGGCTGGAGGCCGGCATACGGATGGCGCGTGGCATCTTTGCCCAGGCCTATGTCGATGCCGGCAGGTGCGCCCAATTGCTGGATTGCCTGAGCCGGTATCGACGCCAGGTAGACCCCCGAACCCAGGAGCCTGGCGCGCCGCTGCATGACGACGCCAGCCACGGCGCAGATGTGTGGCGCTATCTGGCCATGGCCCTGCCGCGCATGGATAACGCGACCCAGTGCGCGATGAGGAATCGGCGGCGCGGAGGCGGCATGGCGCGTTGAGACCGTGCCAAGCCTGCCATTGTCATGGCATGCCTGCATGCATCGATCTTCGCAAGTCCCACCTCCACCGCCGGCACGGCGACCTGCTGGCCATCTACACCTGGATCAATGGAGAGAGGGCCCTGGTCCTGATCCCCAGTCTGCGTCCCAAAGCGCCCTGGTATGTGGTGATGGAGAGCGCCGCCTATCTCTATGACCATCCGTCTTACCTTGCACGCATGTGCGTGAAGGCTTGCGAGGTTTTGGGTATTGAACCCAGCCGGGCCAACTGGGTGCGGGTGGCCTCCATCATCAATGAAGGGTTGCCTGATCTGGTGGCCATGCCCAGCGAGCCGACATGGGAGCGCCGGGGCCGCGAGTTCGGTCACCTGGTGATCAAGATGGAAGGCAAGGAAATTGCAGCGCAGGCTTTGACCGTTCCTGATGTGGGGGCCGAATATGTCCCTGCTTGAACCCCGCTTCAACCGCCGAGCAGGCGTGGGCGAGCACGTCCTGAACGATGAGCCGCCGGCTTTCGATGTGGTGGACACAGCGCCCCAGCATCCGCTGGACCAGGCCGAGGCCCGCAAGACGCTGCGAAAGCTCCTGAGCTGGTACTACCGCGAACGCGAGATCCAGGCCGAGAACCGCCTGCAGATGTCCATCGACGCCGACTACTACGACGGCGACCAATGGGAACCTGCCGACGCAGCCACGCTGGAGGGGCGCGGCCAGGTGCCCCTGGTATTCAACGAGGTGGCCGTGATGTGCGACTGGCTGATTGGTACGGAGCGGCGCGCGCGCGTGGACTGGAGCGTGCTGCCACGCACCGAGGAAGGCGTGCAGATGGCTGACATCAAGACCAAGGTGCTCAAGTACGTGTCCGATGTGAATCGCACGGGCTTCAACCGCAGCCGGGCTTTTGAAGACACCATCAAGGTGGGGGTCGGCTGGCTGGACGACGGGGTACGGAACGACCCAACCAAGGACATCATCTACTCCAAGTACGAAGACTGGCGCAACGTGCTCTGGGACTCCATGGCAATGGAAAACGATCTGAGCGACGCGCGCTATATCTTCCGCACCCGTTGGGTGGACGAGGATGTGGCCATCACCATGTATCCAGCTCGCCGCGACGTGCTGCAGCGTGCAGTGGAGCAGGGACAGGAGCACAGCGCGCAGCAGTGGGCTGAGGACGCATTCCATTACCAGGGCCATTCCTCCAGTCAGCATTCGCGGGGTGGCCTGGCCAGTGGTTATGGCGATGCCGATGACGAGCAGCGCCGCCGCGTGCGGTTGATCGAGTGCCAGTTCCGCATGCCGGCCTCGGTTCGCGTCGTGACCGAAGGGCCGTTCAAGGGCGCGTTCGTTGAACCCTGGGACCAGGCTTTGATGCAAGCCATCGGTCAGGCTGGCGGGGCCATCGTGGACCGGGTGGTCATGCGCATGCACGTGGCCGTATTCACCGAAGGCCATCTGCTTGCGCTGGGGCCCATGCCCATGCGGCACAACAGCTTCAGCCTCACGCCCATCTGGTGCTATCGCCGCGGCCGCGATCGCATGCCCTATGGCGTGGTGCGGCGTGTACGCGATCTGCAAATGGACCTGAACAAGCGGGCCAGCAAAGCATTGTTCCTGTTGTCCACCAACCAGATATTCGCCGAGAAGGGCGCCTTCGACGATATCAACGAGGCGCGCGAGGAAATCAATCAGCCCGATGGGGTCGTGATCTATCGCGCCGGACGGAAATTCGAGGTGCACCGCGACAGCGAGATGGCCTCCGGCCAGATGCAGATGATGAACCTGGATACCCAGGCGATACAGAAGTCCGCCGGCATCGGCAGCGAGAACCTGGGCCGGCAGACGAATGCCAGCTCCGGCATTGCGATCAAGGCGCGCCAGATGCAAGGATCGGTCGTGACCACACAGCCATTCGACAATCACCGGCTGGCTGTGCAGATCCAGGGCGAGAAGCAACTGAGCCTGATCGAGCAGTGGTACACGGAGGAAAAGGTCATTCGTCTGTCAGGCCACAAAGGGCGTCTCGACTGGGTACGCATCAACCTGCCCGAGCTGCAGCCGGATGGCAGCGTGCGCTACCTCAACGACATCACAGCAAGCCTGGCTGATTTCATTGTGTCCGAGCAGGACTATGCGGGCACGTTGCGCCAGGTCATGTTCGAGTCGCTTTCACAGATGGCCGGCCGCATGCCGCCCGAGGCTGCGTTGCGCCTGTTGACCATCGCCATGGACTACTCCGACCTGCCCAATAGAGAGCAGATCGCAGATGAGATGCGCAAGCTGACCGGTGAGCGCGACCCCGCCAAACCTCTTACACCCGAAGAGCAGCAACAGATGCAGCAGCAGATGCAGGCCCAGGCCGAGGCCCTGCAAATGCAGCAGGAGGGCGCGCGCCAGGCGCTTGCCGAGCAGGTGGCCAAGGTCCGTGAAGTCAATGCCCGTGCCGAGAAGCTGGAGGCCGAGGCCGAGCACATGCGTGCCAGCGGCGGGGACCAGGCTCTGGCCTTGCGCATGGCGGGTGCGGCCGCCTCAGTGCGGCGCGATGCGGATGTCGAGCTGGACAACATGCGCCAGCAACTTGCCAAGGCCAATGCAGACCTCGCCAACAAGACGCTGCAGATCCGGGCAGACGAGGACGTGCGCCTGCAGGTGGCGTGCATCGAGGCCGATTCGCGCGAGCGCGTGGCGCAAATCCAGGCCTTGAGCCGCCAGCATCTCGATTCGATGTCGGGTCGCCTCGCCCAGTTTGAACAACAAGGAGTGATGGATGGGCAATGACGTCACGCAGGCCGCGCTCGAAGCTGCGGCCAACGCAACAAACGCTGGGGCGGCGGCGGCCATGAGCAGCAAGGTCGGCTGGAGCGGACTCGGACTGGGTGGCTTTGGCTGGCTCTTGACCTCCGAAGCCGGTGTCGCTATCGGCATAGTGGTGGGTGTCGCAGGCTTTTCGGTCAGCTGGTACTACCGCCGCAAGGAATTTCAACTGAAGTTGGCGGAAGAGGCTCGTGATCAGGCCGAGCACGAATTGCGCATGAGCCTCATGCGCCGCAGCGGTACGCGCAATGCCCCAGACGAGGAGGGTGGGCAATGAAGCAAGATCGATGGACCGCCGCCTTGCCTGGGCGAACTGCCGGGCCATGGGTGCATGCCCAGGGGAATGCATGATGGCTGAGCAGACTTCCAAGGTGCCGGCATGGCTGGCAGGCCGGCTGGCCGCGCTGGTGTTGCTGGCCGGGTTGGGCAGTGGAGGGGCAATCGTGGCCCGGCACATTGACGGCCCGGCACTCAACGATCCCTATGTGCAGGCCGTTGCGGCAGATACCCAAACCTCGCCCGGCGTGAAGGTTGCGATGGTACTGGGCTCGTTCTACGAGAGCAGCGGGCACCATGTGGGAATGCCCTATGTCGACAAGCTGGGCAAGGGCCAGCCACTGACTGTCTGCAATGGCGTCACTGGAGAGGGGGTCACGGCGGGCCGCTGGTACAGCTCCTCAGACTGCTATGCACTGGAACTTGGCCGCTACCTGATTGCAGAGCGCCATGCACGGCAAATGCTTGTGGACTGGGCGGCGTATGACCCATTCGTGCAAGGGCAATTCATCGACTTCGTGCACAACAAGGGGGTGGGTAGCCTGGCTTCCAGCACGCTACTGCGCAAAGCCAACGCCGGTGATCTGGCAGGGGCCTGCAACGAGAACCCTCGCTGGAACAGGGGCACGGTCAAGGGCGTTTCCACCGTGCTGCCGGGGCTGCAACTGCGAGGCGATGCGAATGGCGAAATCTGCCGAGAGTGGAGGGTCATGCCTTGAGCTCCCGCTTCTTCGTCCAGTCCATGGCTGCAGGACTGGCCTTCATCCTCGGTGCAGGTTGCGCGTGGTGGACTCAGGATCAACGCTACGGAGTGCGCCTGGAGCAACTGAGGCAACAGGCTGTCAGCGACGAACTGTCCCGTGTGCGCCAGGCCGCGCAGGACATGGCTGCTTTTTCCAAGGGACTTGACGATGCACTTGCCACATTCCAACGTACCCAGCAGCGCAATGCGCTGGTCCAGCAGGATCTTGAGCGCAGCCTGCGCGACATGCACATTGCTGCTGCAGGCTTGCGCGGTGACTTCGCCGGTTTGCCAGAACGTATCAGCGCAGCTACCCGGCCCTCTCTTGCCCAGTACGCCAGCACCTGCACAGCCTTACTCGAAAGTCTGGCAGAGCGAGGTACAAGAATGGCACAGCGCGGTGCAGACATCGCGCGAGCGGCTGATGGCCATGCCGCTGACGTCCGATTGATGGGTGATGCCTGGCCCCGTGCCAAGCCTGCCAATCTCCCTTGAGCACGCACATCAGGAACTGCCAACCATGACCAATCAAGACGACCAACTGCGCCTTCTGTCCGAAGCCGAGCGCGCCACGTTGCAGGAAGACGACTATGACCCCAGCGAGGACAATGCGGCAGCACTTGCTGCGTTGGGCCGTGGCAGTCTCGATGGGAGCCCCGAAGATGAGCCAATGGGGCAAGCCGATGGCCGTGACAGTGATGACGCGCCAGCATCCACGCTGAAAGCCGGGGCGGAAGCGTCAACGAGCCATTCGCCCGAAACAGACCACAATGCCGAACGCCACGGCGCCGGGGGATCCTCTAAGCCGTTGCCATCTGGCTACAGGGTGGATCTGCCCTTGGATTACCAGGACCAGGTCTGGGCCAACAAATCTGCCATGGCCGAAGTCCGCCGCAGGTTCAACGACGGTGATCTGGACCACTCGGAAATGGAGGCTGAACTGGACAGGCTGCAAGATGAGCGTGACCAGCTACGCGATGTGAAAACGCGTGCCACTGTCTCTGCGGAAATGCGCCAGCAGTCTGAAATGGATGCATGGACCCACTCCATCCACACGTTCCTGGATGACGCTGCAAAAATGCCTGAACTGGGTCGCGTGAATTACCACGCGGACTTGGAAAAACAGGCTGACCTGGACGCTTTCGTCAAGGCACTTGGGGCAGCTCCCGCCAACCAGCACAGGCCTTTTCGCTGGTTTCTGGAGGAAGCGCACAGGCGTGTTCTGGCCCTGCATGGGATCCCCACCACCAAAAAGTCCGTGGACATGCGACGCCGGGCAGATCCGTCCGACATAGTCACCAACCTGGCCGACGTGCCCGGCGGCGCAGGCGATGCCGACCCCGCGGGCGACGAGTTCGCCGAGCTGGACAAGCTCACCGGCCTGGACTACGAGCGCGCGCTGGGCCGCCTGTCCGAAGAAAAGCGTGCGCAGTTCCTGCGCTCGGTGTGAAGGGCCCCATGGCACAGGCTGCAGCATCGACGCCCGGCGTGCGCCGCATCTTCATCGAGTTGCGCACGGGGGATGTGCTGGAGGTGGGCGGCGTTCGCATCCAGCTGGAGTACAAGAAGGGGCAGGCCGCG
>NZ_BCZP01000037.1 GCF_001598795.1 Delftia acidovorans NBRC 14950
AGCGAGTTCGAGGGCGACGTTGTGGACACGTGAGGCGCCTTTATTCGCGGTTTGTGGGGAGATCAGGGGGGCCATGATGCACCTGCCGGCGGTGCGCCACGGCCCCTTTTCAGGGTTTACTTCAGGGAAATCGCGGTACCCGAGGCGTCCTTGACTTGACCCCAGGATTGGAAGATCACGTTCTTGACGGCGTCAGGCATGGGCACGTAGTCCAGGTCGGTGGCGGTCTTGTCGCCGGACTTGTAGGCCCACTCGAAGAACTTCAGCGAGGCAGCGGCCTGTGCGGGCTTGTCCTGGGCCTTGTGCATGATGATGAACGTGGCCGAGGTGATGGGCCATGCATCCTTGCCGGGCTGGTTGGTCAGGATCTGGTAGAAGCTCTTGGCCCAGTCGGCACCGGCGGCAGCGGCCTTGAAGGTGGCGTCGTCGGGCGACACGAAGGCGCCGCCAGCGGTCTGCAGTTGCGTGTAGGTCAGCTTGTTTTGCTTGACATAGGCGTACTCGACGTAGCCGATGGAGTTGGGCAGGCGGCCCACGAAGGCGGCCACGCCTTCATTGCCCTTGCCGCCGGCACCTGTGGGCCAGTTCACGGCCTTGCCTTCGCCAACCTTTTCCTTCCACTCGGCATTGACCTTGGACAGGTAGTTTGTGAAGCCGAAGGTGGTGCCCGAGCCGTCAGCACGGCGTACGGGAGCGATGGTGGCGTCAGGCAGGGTCACGCCGGGGTTCAGGGCCTTGATGGCCTCGTCGTTCCACTTGGTGATCTTGCCCAGGTAGATGTCACCCAGCACCTGGCCGGTCAGTTTGAGCTGGCCGGGCTGGATGCCCTTGATATTGACCACGGGCACGATGCCGCCGATCACGGTGGGGAATTGCACCAGACCCTTCTTGGCCAGTTCGTCGTCCTTGAGCGGCTCGTCCGAAGCACCGAAGTCCACGGTCTTGGCTTCGATCTGCTTGATGCCGGCGCTGGAGCCCACGGACTGGTAGTTGATCTTCACGCCGGTGGCCTTGTGGTAATCGGCGGCCCACTTCGAGTACAGCGGCGCAGGGAAGCTGGCGCCGGCGCCGGTGGCTTCCTGCTGGGCCAGGGCCTGGCCCATACCGCCCGCAGACAGAGCACCAGCCACCAGAATGTGAATCACAGACAACTTCATGTACAGACCTCTTAGGGGTTGAAAGATGCGATGACTGGACTGTAAGAAGGCTTTGTGACATTGATATGACACAGAGAAAAGGCGTCACAAATGCTGGGCCATAGTCTGTAAGACCCAGGTCATCGCGGTGTCACAATTCCGTCTTAGTCTTGTGCCTCGCACGAGCTGGCACCAGACAAGCGCAGCCCTGCCACCCGGCACCGCTGTGCACTCCTGCTCGACGAATCTTGATTGGCGTTTCTTTCATGGCACCAGAATCCCTGCTCGCCGCCGTTGACCTCGGATCCAACAGCTTTCGCCTAGAAATAGGCCGCGTCGGCAGCCACCAGCGCATAGAGCGCGTGGAATATCTCAAGGAGACCGTGCGCCAGGGCAATGGGCTCAACGAGCACCATGAGCTGACCGACGAGGCCATGCAACGCGGCTGGGACTGCCTGGCACGCTTTGGCGAGCGCCTGGCCGGCTTTCCTGCCGACCAGGTCCGCGCCGTGGCCACCCAAACCCTGCGGGAGGCCCGCAACCGCGATGTCTTCATCGCACGCGGCAGCGCCCTGCTGGGCTTTCCCATCGAGGTCATCTCGGGCGAGGAAGAGGCCCGGCTGATCTATCGCGGCGTCTCCAGCCTGTTGCCTCCCTCGCAGCAGCGGCGCCTGGTGGTGGACATTGGCGGCCGCTCGACCGAAGTCATCATCGGCCAGCATGGCGAGGCGCGCCAAGTGGCCTCCTACCCCATAGGCAGCGTCGCCTGGAGCACGCAGTTCTTTGGCGAAGGCACGCTGTCGCGCGCACATTTCTCGGCCGCCATCAAGGCCGCGCAGGCGGCCCTCACCCAGACCGTCTCGGCCTACCCGGCCACTGCATGGGACTGCGCCTATGCCTCGTCGGGCACGGCCAACGCCGTGGGCGACATCCTGGCTGCCAACGGATATTCCGGCGGGCTGATCACGCCCGACAGCCTGCGCTGGCTGCATGAGCAGCTGATGGAGGCCGGCCATGTGGACCGCATCCGGCTGGCCGGACTCAAGGAAGACCGCCGCGCCGTCATCGCCGGAGGCCTGAGCATCCTGATTGCGGCCCTGGGCCTGCTGGGCATCAATGAACTGGAAGTCGCCCAGGGCGCGCTGCGCCAGGGCGTTTTGCACGACCTGCTGGAGCACGAGCCCCCCGCCGACCGCGAGGCAGCCGAAATTGCCGCACTGCAGCAGGACTTCGGCATTGACGCCGCGCATGCGCTGCGCGTGCGCAAGGTGGCACGCTGGGCCTGGCAATCGCTGCACGCGCAACAACCGCCCGATGTCCTGTCCACGCATGCACTGGACACGGCTGCCAGCCTGCACGAGATCGGCATGCGCATCTCCCTGAGCGCCTACCACCGGCACGGCGCCTACATCACCGAGCACTGCGGTGCCGCGACATGGCCTGTGGAGCTGCGCGCGCGCATCACCCAGCTCGTGCTCGGCCACCAGGGCAAGCTGCGCAAGCTGGAAGCCGCCATCGAGGACCAGGCCGTGGCCTGGCCCCTGCTGGCACTGCGGCTGGCCGTGCAGCTGTGCCATGCCCGGCGTGACCCCGATCTGCAGGGCATGCGCCTGCATCGCTCGGACAGCGTCTTTCACCTGACCGTGCCGGAAGGCTGGGCCAAAAGCTATCCCCAGTCCGCCCAGCTGCTGCGCACCGAGGCCGTGGCCTGGCAGAAGACGCCCTGGACCTTGCAGCTGCATCTGCACTGAGCACGGCCACCCGCTTCGGCTTGTGGCGGGATGGCGCGGGGCGGCCGGCGCGCCGGCCGTGACGCAGCTCAGACCTGGGGGCCGTAGCGCTCCATCAAGGCGCGCTGCGCACCCAGGCCCGTGGTCGGATAGGGTGCACGCTGGTAGGCACCGTTGGCCTCCAGGGTCCAGGCATCGCGGTTGTCATACAGGCCAGCGACCAGGCATTCGTCTATCACCTGCTGGCGCAGCACGGGGTCGCGCACGGGCCAGGCCAGTTCCACCCGGCGCATCATGTTGCGGTTCATCCAGTCGGCGCTGGACAGCAGCAGCTCCTGCTGCTTGCCCCAGGCAAAGTAGAAGACGCGCGAGTGCTCCAGGAAACGGCCGATGATGGAGCGCACGCGGATGTTGTCGGTCCAGCCCTTGCGCTGCGGCGGCAGCATGCAGGCACTGCGCACGATGAGATCGATGCGCGCGCCCTGCTGGCCGGCACGCACCAGGGCCTGCATGAGCAGTTCGTCGGTCAGCGCATTCATCTTGAGCACGATGCGCGCCTCTTCGCCGCGCTGCGCCGCCTCGCCCACCTGGTTGATCAGCGCCAGCATGCGGTCGTGCAGCTGGAACGGCGCAATCACCAGCTGGTGCAGCTTGGGCAGGCGGTTGTGGCTGGACAGGTGGCTGAATACGGCATCCATATCGGCCGTGATCTGCGCATCGCAGGTCAGCTGGCTGATGTCCGTGTACAGGCGCGCCGTGCGCACGTTGTAATTGCCGGTGGACAGGTGTCCATAGCGCTTGAGCTGTCCGCTGCGCTTTTCGCGGCGCGTGATCAGCAGCATCTTGGCGTGCGTCTTCAGGCCCAGCACGCCGTAGACCACCTGGGCGCCCAGGGCCTCCAGCTTCTCGGCGGAGTTGATGTTGGCCTCTTCGTCAAAGCGGGCCTTGAGCTCCAGCACGGCCAGCACCTCCTTGCCGCGGCGCACGGCCTCGGCCAGCAACTGCATGATTTCGGAGTCGGACCCGGTGCGGTAGATGGTCTGCTTGATGGCCAGCACCTCGGGGTCGTTGACGGCCTCGCGCAGCAGCTCCAGCACGCCGTCGAAGCTCTCGAAAGGCTGGTGGATCAGCACATCACGCTTGCGGATCTGGGCCATCACCGAGCGGCCCGGCTGCAGCTGGCGCGGCCATGCCGGCCGCCACGGCGGGAACAGCAGTGCGGGGTCATCGACCAGATCGACCAGCTGCGACTGGCGCACCAGGTTCACGGGCCCCTTGACGCGGAACAGTGCCTCGGTCGGCAGGCCGAACTGGCCCAGCAGCAGGTCGGACAACATGGGCGAGCAGGCAAAGGACACCTCCAGCCGCACGGCCTGGCCGTAGTGGCGGTGGTGCAGACCCTGGCGCAGCGCCATGCGCAGGTCGCTGACATCGTCCTCATCCACCGCCAGGTCCGAATGGCGGGTGACACGGAATTGCGCGAACTCCGCCACCTCACGCCCCGGGAACAGCTCGACCAGATGGGCGCGCACGATGCTGGAGATGCTCACGAACAGGCGCTGCTTGCCCGCGATCTTCTCCGGCAGGCGCACCAGGCGAGGCAAGGCACGCGGGACCTTGACGATGGCCACCTCGTTGGCGCGGCCAAAGGCATCGACACCCTTGAGGCGCACGATGAAGTTCAGCGCCTTGTTGGCCACCTGGGGAAATGGATGGGATGGGTCCAGGCCCACCGGCATGAGCAGGGGCTGGACTTCGCGCAGAAAGTATTCGCGCACCCATTTGCGCTGGGCGCTGCTGCGCTCGCCATGGGAGACCACGCGTATGCCCTGCCCCGCAAAGGCAGGAATCAGCGATTGGTTGTACAGCGTGTACTGGCGCAATACCAGCTCATGCGCCTTGTCCATCAGCGAACGAAAGCTCTGCAGCGTATACAGACCCTTGGCGTCGCCTGCCTTGGCCGCCGTCACATGGGGGGCGCAGCGCACCTCGAACCATTCGTCGAGATTGGAAGAGACGATGCACAGGTAGCGCAGCCGCTCCAGCAGCGGCACATCCTCGCGCACAGCCCAGTCCAGCACGCGTTCGTTGAACGCCAGGATGCAATGGTCGCGGTCCAGAAACTGTTGTTGCTGCTGCTGTTGCACTTCACCGCTTTCGGCTGTGGCGTACAGGCCAGTGTATGCCGCGGCGACCAGCCCCGCAGCAGAGACCGGGGCAGACGCTGGCATCGCCTGGCCCTGCAATTCCAGCAGGGCGGTGGAAAGGCTTTTGGCCAGGGGCATCATCGGGACATTCAAGGGTGCAGAGACGGGTATGGGCGCTGTCTCGCGGGCCATGCCCAGCGAGGCCGGCCCTGCGGGCATGGTGCGCAGCCCCTGTTCATGTTCTGGTTCGGCAGGCGCGGCAGAGGCGCTGGCGGGAATCGGCGTGAATGTCTGGGGCATGGATGCAGGGGCCCGGCCTGTGCAGGACCCGGTAGTCACCCCGTGGACCGGGGATTCGGGCAGTCTGCCCCGGGTTTGTGACATGTTCATGACATAAATCCCGCCCACGCATGACACCTGTCATACAAGCGACTTCCGGCAAGGAATGGCTGCGCTGTCGCTGTCATGCAAAGGTCATGACCAGGTCACGCAGCCACGAGGGCCACGCTGTATCGCCAGGGTGCTAAGCTCACTGCCATCCCCCTGGATGGCGTTGGCTGCTGCAAACCTGCCGCAGCCGTGTCGTCGTCCGCCTTTCGCGCATGCCCTCTTCCAATCCCCCCGAAAGCCGCCTGGCCGCCATCGACATTGGCTCCAACAGCTGCCTGCTGGCCATGGCCCGCAGCGACGGCGCAAAGGTACAGCTGTTCAGCCACCGCAAGGAAGCCATACGCCTGGGCAGCGCCCTGGACGAACAGGGAGCCCTGAGCCTGGAGGCCATGCAGCGTGGCTGGGCCTGCCTGGAGCGCTATGCGCAGGTGCTGGGCGACCTGCCCCGCCACCGCGTTCGTGCCGTGGCCACGCAGACGCTGAGAGAGGCATCGAACCGCCAGGTCTTCCTGGACGAGGGCCAGCGCATCCTGGGCTGCTCCATCGAAGTCATCGACGGCGAGGAAGAAGCACGCCTGATCTATCGCGGCGTCGCCCAGTTGCTGCCGCCCGGTCCCCAGCGGCGGCTGGTGGTGGACATCGGTGGCCGATCGACCGAGCTGTGCCTTGGCCAGCAGCGGCAGGTGCTGCAGGCACGCTCCTTCGCTTTCGGCAGCGTGACCTGGGCATTGCGCCACTTTCCCGATGGAGAGCTGTCGGCCCAGGCACTGTCCCAGGCCGAAGCGGCGGTGGCCGACATCATTGCGCCCGAAGCCGCGCGGTTTGCCGCCGGGCAGTGGAGCCATGCCTATGGGTCCTCCGGCACGGCCGGTGCCATCGTCAAGGTGCTGGCCCATGCACCCGATGGCACGGCCGGCTGGATCACGCGGCAGGGACTGGACTGGCTGCAGGCGCAGTTGCTGCGTGCAGGGCATGTCAGCCGCGTGAACATGGACGGGCTCAAGGAAGAACTGCGCCCCATGATCGGCGGCGGCATGAGCGTGATGCGGGCGATCTTCTCCAGCCTGGGCATCGAGCGCATGCGCGTGACGCATGGCGCCCTGCGGCATGGCGTGCTGTATGAGCTGGCCGATCGGCTGGATGCCGAAGCCTCCGGAAAACGCAGGCGCAGGCAAGTTGCACCCGGCCCGTGACGGCCCATGATGGCCCAGGCCCTGCTTGCGTCAGGGAAGGCCGATAGAGTGTTTTTCGCACAAGTGCTACACTTTGTAAGCTTCCCACCCTCCCTTCATTACCGCCCCACCGCTTCGCCATGTCCGCGCCGACGATTGCGTACGACCCTGTACTCGAACGTCCGTCTTCGATGATGGCGGCGTCCCTGCAACGCAGCCTGCGCGAGCAGCAGGCCCTGCTCGACAATGCCGGCGTCGGCATCGTCTTCATTCGCCAACGCGTCATCGTCCGCTGCAACCAGTGCTACGCAGACATCTTCGGCTACGCGGGCGAGCATGCGCTCGTGGGCATCAACAGCGAACACCTGCATCCCAGCCGCGATGAGCTGCGCAGCCTGGGACGCGAGGCCTACCGCACGCTGAGCGCCGGCCTGTCCTTTCGCACGCAGCGCCGCCTGCGCCGCAAGGACGGCAGCCTGTTCTGGGGAGAGCTCACGGGGCGGCTCATCAATCCGGGCGATGCGCGCGAGGGATCGATCTGGATCGTGAGCGATATCGACGACCGCCTGCGTGCCCAGCAGGCCCTGAGCCAGGCCCACGAGCTGCTGGAGCAGCAGGTGCGCGACCGCACACGCGAACTCAGCGCCACGGTGGAGAACCTGCACCGGGAGATTGCCGACCGCAAGCTGGACCAGGAACGCATCTACTGGATGGCGCACTACGACGCGCTCACCGGCCTGCCCAACCGCACGCTGCTGGCCGAGCGCAGTGCCCGCGCCATCGAGCTGGCCAAGGCCAACGACACGCCGCTGGCCGTGATGTTCCTGGACCTGGACCACTTCAAGCATGTCAATGATTCGCTGGGTCATCGCGTGGGCGATGCCCTGCTGGTGGAGATTGCCCGCCGCCTGCGTGCCGTCGTGCGCGACCGCGATACGGTGGCCCGCATCGGCGGCGACGAATTCGTGCTGCTGCTGCCCGGCGCTAATGCCCAGGGCGCGGCCCGCGTGGCCGGCAAGCTGCAGGAGGCGTCGCGCCAGGCCTACCAGATCGACCGCCATGAGCTGACCATTGCGCCGTCCATGGGCATTGCGCTGTACCCGCGCGACGGCCACGACATCGACTCGCTGACACAGGCCGCCGACGCGGCCATGTACCACGCCAAGCAGGCCGGTCGCAACACCTACCGCTTCTTCACGCCGCAGATGCAGGCCCAGTCCCTGCGCGCCCTGCAGCTGGAGAACGCGCTGCGCCGGGCGCTGGAGCGCAATCAGCTGTATCTGCACTATCAGCCGCAGATCACGCTGAGCACCGGCCGCGTGCGCAGCGTGGAGGCGCTGCTGCGCTGGGAGCACCCGGAACTGGGCTCGGTCTCACCGGCCGAGTTCATTCCCGTGGCCGAGGACAGTGGCCAGATCCTGCAGATCGGCGAATGGGTGCTGCGCAGCGCCATGCAGCAGTTGCAGGTCTGGCGCAATGCGGGCCTGTGCGACCTGAAGGTGGCCGTGAATCTTTCGGCCATCCAGTTCCATCAGCAGCAACTGCCCGAGATCATCAACCGCATCCTGCTCGACAGCGACCTGCCGGCCGATTCGCTGGAGCTGGAGCTGACCGAGGGCGTTGCCATCCATGATCCGCGCCAGGCGACAGCCACCATGGACCGGCTGCGCGAGCACGGCGTGCGCCTGGCCATGGATGACTTCGGCACCGGCTATTCATCCCTGAGCCAGCTCAAGCGCTTTCAGATCTACAAGCTCAAGATCGACCAGTCCTTCATCCAGGATCTGGACCACGACAGCAACGACCGCGCCATTGTCAGCGCCATCATCCGCATGGCCCAGGCCCTGGGCATGCAGACCACGGCCGAGGGCGTGGAGACCGAGGCGCAGCTGGAGTTCCTGCGCGAGCAGGGCTGCGATGAAGCCCAGGGCTACCATTTCAGCCGCCCGCTGGCACCTGAGGCGCTGGAGTCCTTCTTGCGCAGCCAGGGCTGACCGGGCCGCATCACCGCGCGCATCGCATCACCTCGCGCACCGGAATCCAGACGAAAAAAAGCCGAGGCATGAAGCCTCGGCCTTCCATGCACAGGAGCGCGCAACCGCTCAGGCAACCGGCGAATTCTTGGCCACGCTGGCCAGGCGCTCGGCACAGCGGCTGGCCTGATCGCCATCGCGCGCCTCCACCATCACGCGCAGCAAAGGCTCGGTGCCGCTGGCGCGGATGAGCACACGCCCGGTATCGCCCAGCTCGGCCTTGACGGCCTCGGTGGCCTCTTCCAATTGGGTGTTGCGCTTCCAGTCCTGGCCCGGCTGCAGCCGCACGTTGAGCAGCACCTGGGGAAACAGCTGCACGGACGACAGCCACTGCGACAGGCTCTTGCCCGAGCGCACGCAGGCCTGCAGCACCTGCAGTGCGCTGACCAGGCCGTCGCCCGTGGTGTGCTTGTCCAGCGCCAGCAAATGGCCCGAGCCCTCACCGCCCAGGGTCCAGCCCTGGCGGTGCAACTCTTCCAGCACATAGCGGTCGCCCACCTTGGCACGCACAAAGCCCACGCCCTGGGACTTCAGCGCCACCTCCACGGCCATATTGGTCATCAGTGTGCCCACGGCGCCCGGCACGGCCTCGCCGCGCGCCAGCCGGTCGGCCGCCATCAGATACAGCAGCTCGTCGCCGTTGTAGAGCCGCCCTGCCGCATCGACCAGCAGTAGCCGGTCGGCATCGCCATCCAGCGCCACGCCGAAATCGGCCTTGTTGGCGCGCACGGCCAGCACCAGAGCCTCGGGGTGCGTGGCACCCACGTCTTCGTTGATGTTCAGTCCATCGGGCGCACAGCCTATGGCCACCACATCGGCCCCCAGTTCATGGAAGACCTTGGGTGCGATCTGATAGGCCGCGCCATGGGCCGCATCGACAACGATCTTCACGCCCTTGAGCGTGAGTGCATGGTCAAAGGTGCTCTTGCAGAACTCGATGTAGCGCCCTGCCGCGTCTTCAAGGCGCCGGGCCTTTCCCAGAGCGGCAGAGTCGGCCCACACGGGATCTTCGGTCAAGGCCTGCTCGACCTCTTCCTCCCAGGCATCGGGCAGCTTGGTGCCCTGGGCGCTGAAGAACTTGATGCCGTTGTCGTAGTAAGGGTTGTGGCTGGCGCTGATGACCACGCCCAGGCTGGCGCGCTGGGCGCGCGTCAGGTAGGCCACGCCCGGGGTGGGCAGGGGACCGAGCAGCATCACGTCCACGCCGGCCGAGTTGAAGCCGGACTCCAGGGCACTTTCCAGCATGTAGCCCGAGATCCGGGTGTCCTTGCCGATCAGCACCATCGGGCGGGCTTCCTTGCGCCGCAGCACACGGCCCACGGCGTGCGCCAGGCGCAGCGCGAAATCGGGGGTGATGGGCGAGCGGCCCACCAGGCCGCGAATTCCATCGGTACCAAAATATGTGCGTGCCATAGTGCTCCTTTGTTGTTCAGTTGTTGTCGTGCATGGTCTGCCAGACCGTCAATGCCGCCACCGTATCTGCCACGTCGTGTACGCGCACCACGCGCGCACCCCGCTCCACTGCCAGCAGCGCCGCCGCCACACTGGGCACCATGCGCTGGCCCTGCGCAAGGCCACTGACCTGCCCGAGCGAGCCCTTGCGCGACCAGCCCGCCAGCAGCGGGAAGTCTAGGCCCAGCAATTCCTGCTGGCGCGCAAGCAGCGAAAAATTCTGTGCCACGCTTTTGCCGAAGCCGATGCCGTAGTCCCAGACAATGCGCTCGCGCGCCACGCCCCGAGCCAGCAGGGCATCGGTGTGCAACTGCAGGAAATCGCGCACGGCGGGCACGGCATCGCCTTGCATGGGCATGGTCTGCATGTCCTGCGGCGTGCCATGCATGTGCATGAGACAGATGCCGCAGCGCGGGTGCGCGGCCACCACCTGCTGCGCGCCCGGCTGGCGCAGCGCCCAGATGTCGTTGACGATGTCGGCCCCCAGATCCAGCACGGCCTGCATGACCTCGGGCTTGTAGGTATCGACGGAGACAGGCACGCCCAGTTCCACCGCGCCCTGCACCACGGGCAGCACGCGCCGCAATTCCTCGTCCAGCGGAACAGCCGGTGAGCCGGGCCTGGTGGACTCGCCACCGATATCGAGGATGTGCGCGCCCTCACTGACCAGTTGCTCTGCATGTCGCAAGGCCTGCTCCACCGTGTTGTGCCGCCCGCCGTCGGAAAACGAGTCGGGCGTCACATTGACGATGCCCATGACCAGTGGACGCTGAAGGTCTAGAACAAAGCGCGAAGTCTGCCATTGATGCGGCATGGGGTTTCCTGAAGGTAGGCGCTTGCCGGACGGGGCCCCTCGCTCGGCCACCGCTGTGGGCGATTGAACACATCCTGCAAGCAAAGCAAAAGGGCCCCTCGGGGCCCTTTGCATGGGATTGGCAGATTCTGCGGCAAGCAGATCAGGCCGTGGTGGGCGCAGGGTCGGCATCCACTGCCGGCGTGCCGCCGGACGAGTTGCCACCGTCGGAAGACGGCGGGTTGCGCGGCACCCAGTCCTTGGGAGGACGCGGCTCGCGGCCGGCCATGATGTCATCGAGTTGCTCGGCGTCGATGGTTTCCCAGTCGAGCATGGCCTTGGCCATGGCGTGCATCTTGTCGGAGTTGTCCTCGATCAGCTTGCGCGCCAGTCCGTACTGCTCGTCGATGATGCGGCGAACCTCCTGGTCCACCTTCTGCATCGTCTGCTCGCTCATGCTGTTGGTCTTGCTCATCGAGCGGCCCAGGAAAGGCTCGCCTTCCTGCTCCGCATAGACCATGGGACCCAGCGCGTCGGTCATGCCGTAGCGCGTGACCATGTCGCGTGCGATCTGCGTGGCCCGCTCGAAGTCATTGCTCGCGCCCGTGGTCATCTGGTTCATGAACACTTCTTCGGCAATGCGTCCACCGAACAGCATGGCGATCTGGTTGAGCATGAACTCCTTGTCGTAGGAGTAGCGGTCCTTCTCGGGCAGGCTCATCGTTACGCCCAGCGCACGGCCGCGGGGGATGATGGTGACCTTGTGCACGGGATCGCACTTGGGCAGCAGCTTGCCGATCAGCGCGTGGCCCGCCTCGTGGTAGGCCGTGTTGCGGCGCTCTTCCTCGGGCATGACCATGCTCTTGCGCTCGGGGCCCATGATGATCTTGTCCTTGGCCTTCTCGAAATCCTGCATCTCGACGGTACGCGCATTGCGGCGCGCGGCCATCAGGGCTGCTTCGTTGCAGAGGTTGGCCAGATCGGCGCCCGACATGCCGGGCGTGCCGCGGGCGATCACGCCCGGATTCACGTCCTGGCCGACAGGGATCTTGCGCATATGCACATTGAGGATCTGCTCGCGGCCGCGGATATCGGGCAGCGTCACATACACCTGGCGGTCGAAACGGCCGGGACGCAGCAGGGCGGCATCCAGGATGTCGGGACGGTTGGTCGCAGCCACGACGATCACGCCGAGGTTGGTCTCGAAGCCGTCCATCTCGACCAGCATCTGGTTCAGGGTCTGTTCACGCTCATCGTTGCCACCGCCCAGGCCTGCGCCGCGCTGGCGGCCCACGGCGTCGATTTCATCGATGAAGATGATGCAGGGTGCGTTCTTCTTGGCGTTCTCGAACATGTCGCGCACACGGGCCGCGCCCACGCCGACGAACATTTCCACGAAGTCGGAACCCGAGATGCTGAAGAACGGAACCTTGGCTTCACCAGCGATGGACTTGGCCAGCAGCGTCTTGCCGGTACCCGGAGGCCCGACCAGCAGCAGGCCACGCGGAATGCGGCCGCCGAGCTTCTGGAACTTGTTGGGGTCCTTGAGGAAGTCCACGACTTCCTTGACCTCTTCCTTGGCTTCGTCGCAGCCTGCAACGTCGGCAAAGGTCACGGTGTTGTTGTTCTCGTCCAGCATGCGCGCCTTGCTCTTGCCGAAGCTGAAAGCACCGCCCTTGCCGCCGCCCTGCATCTGGCGCATGAAGTACACCCACACGCCGATCAACAGCAGCATGGGGCCCCAGCTGACGAGCAGGGTCATCAGGACCGAGCCTTCTTCGCGGGGCTTGACGTCGAACTTGACGTTGTTGTTGATCAGGTCACCCACGAGCCCGCGATCCAGATAGGTGGCTGTGGTGCGCACCTTGCGGTCATCGTTGGTCGTGGCCACGATCTCGGTGCCGCCGGGGCTTTCCTGGATGGTGGCGCTCTTGATGCGGTTGCTGCGCACCTCTTCCAGGAACTCGGAGTAACCGACATGGGACGCGCCGGCGCCGCCACGGGTGTCAAATTGTTTGAACACCGTAAACAGCACCATGGCGATGACCAGCCAGACGGCAATTTTTGAAAACCACTGATTGTTCAAGCGGGGCTCCAATGGGGATACAGATAAAACGACTTCCAGCGTGCTCGAAGCGTATTTGCGGTCCATTTTAGGTGTTTCAAGCTGGCTGGTCGCCTATATCCCTCTATAGCAGCCATAGCTTGAATGCGGTCTTGACCCGCGTCAGGGCCGCGCCGGGCGGCTGCGCAGAGCTACTTGAGCCCCATGCCCACCAGAAACGTCTCCGAAGACTTGTCGCGCGAGGACTTGGGCTTGATCGGCTTGACCACCTTGAAGGTCTGCCGGAACAGCGCCACCAGGTCGTCGTAGGCCCCGCCGTGGAAGAGCTTCACGACCAAGGCCCCTTCAGGTTTCATATGGTGGATGGAGAAATCAACCGCCAGCTCCACCAGCAGCGCAATGCGCGCCGCGTCCGTCGTCCCGTTGCCCGACAGGTTGGGAGCCATGTCGGAGACCACCACATCGGCCTTGCCACCGCCCAGCGCCTCCTGAAGCTGCGCCAGCACCGGCTCCTCGCGAAAATCGCCCAGAATGAACTGCACGCCTTCGATGGGCTCCATGGGCAGCAGATCCAGCGAGATGATCCGGCCATTGAGCGCGCCCACCGCCGCGCCTTCTGGCGACAGGCAGCGGCGCACATACTGGCTCCACGCCCCTGGCGTAGAGCCCAGATCCACCACCGTGGCACCCGGCCGGATGAGCTTGAGCTGCTCGTCGATCTCCTTGAGTTTGTAGGCCGCGCGAGCGCGGTAGCCGTCCTTCTGGGCGGCTTTGACGTAAGGATCGTTGACGTGGCTGTTGAGCCAAGCCTTGTTGACCTTCTTGCTTTTTGTGTTGACTTTCATGCTGGATTCTTTCAGCCTCGATAATACGGCCATGCCCCAAATTCAATTGACTCCCGCCGAGCGCCGGGAACACCGCGCCAACGCACACCACCTGGACCCCGTGGTCCTCATCGGAGGTGACGGCCTGACGGCTGCCGTGCAAAAGGAGGTCAACGCCGGCCTTAACGCACATGGCCTGATCAAGGTCCGTGTCTTCAACGACGACCGCGCCGCACGCGAGCAGATGTATCTGCAGCTGTGCGACGAACTTGGCGCTGCACCCATTCAACATATCGGCAAGCTGCTGGTGCTCTGGCGCCCCATGCCGGAAAAGGAAAAAGCCATCGACGAGAACCGCATGCCCGGTCCTCGCGATGTCAAGCTGCTCAAGTTCAGCAAGCGCTCCGGCCAAAAGCCCGAGGTCAAGCAGATCCGCGTGCTGGGCAACCAGCGCCTGACGGCAGGTGGCCAGGTCAAGCGCGCCAAGCCCAAGCAAAAGTCGGTCAAGAAGCGCCAGGCAGACTGAGTCCGCCGCATCCATGACCGTAGCATCCCATGCCGCCAGCGTGGCCCAGGCCGCGCAACCGCCCTCCGCCTCCCCCTCTGCGCAGCAGCGCTTCGTGATCTGCATGAAGTGGGGCAAGAAGTACGGTCCGGAGTATGTCAACAGGCTCTACGCCATGGTGCGTCGGCATCTGAAGGGCGATTTTCGCCTTGTCTGCCTGACCGATGACGGCGTGGGGATTCGTGACGAAGTCGAATGCCTGCCCATTCCGCCGCTGAACCTGCCCGCCGGCATTCCCGAGCGCGGCTGGAACAAGCTGGCCACCTTCAGTGCCGACCTGCATGGCCTGCGCGGCACGGCGCTGTTTCTTGACGTGGACGTGGTCATCACCGGGCCGCTGGACGATTTTTTCACCGAGCCCGGCGAATTCCTGATCATCCACGACTACAAGCGTCCCTGGCGCATCACTGGCAATTCCTCGGTGTACCGCTTCGAGCTGGGTGCCCACCCCGAGGTACTGGACTACTTCCGCACGCATTTCGAAGAGATCCGCAGCAGCTTCCGCAACGAACAGGCCTACCTGTCCGACATGCTGCACAAGCAGGGCAAGCTCAAGTACTGGCCGCAGGCTTGGTGCCCCAGCTTCAAGTACCACTGCATTCCCGCATGGCCGACGAACTACTGGAAGCCGCCCTTCGTGCCGGATGGTGCACGCGTGGTGATCTTCCACGGAGAATGCAATCCGCCCGACGCGTTGGCCGGCCGGCGCAATCGGCGCTTTCGCTATATCCGGCCTGCTACCTGGGTGGCCGAGCACTGGCACGAGTGAGCAGCTCGGCCCACAAAAAACGCCCGCGCTTGCGGGCGTTTTCGTTTGGCATGGCGCCGAACCGGCAGGACCGGGCTCAGGCCATGGCCTCGGTTTTCGCCTGAGACGGACTGCCTATGCGCCACAGCACGACGAGCGCGCACAGCCACTGCAGCGCATACATCACCGTGCCCACGCTGTGCCACAGCTTGAGGTTGTCGCGTGCAACGATGCGCGGCGACACGCCGTACTGGACCAGAAATGCCAGCAGCATGCCTGCGATCACAAAGCCCAGACAGGCCTTGGCCCAGGGCTGCAGGACCTGCTCCTTGCTGCGCCGGGACAGGACCAGCAGCAGGGCCGCGCAGGCGATGGACACCCAGGTCTGCGCGGCAAACAGCTTGGCTGCCATGAAGCCCGCGACAGCCGGCGTGGGCAATTGGGCGAACAGCATGGGCACGGCCATGAAGCCGATGGCCGACAGGCTGCCCCACCACAGGGCGGCAGCCAGCAGGGGAATGCGCTCGTACAGGTTGCTCATGGGCTTAGGCCTTCCTCAATGATCGAGGCACAGGCGCCGACGCATCAGAGGTAGCGCACCGACACCACTTCATAGCGGCGCTCGCCGCCCGGTGCCTGCACGACGGCGGTATCGCCCTCTTCCTTGCCGATCAGCGCGCGCGCGATGGGGCTGGAGACGTTGATCAGGCCCAGCTTGAGATCGGCCTCGTCCTCGCCGACGATCTGGTACTTGACCGTGTCGCCGCTGTCTTCATCCTCGAGCTCCACCGTTGCACCGAAGACCACGCGGCCACCGGCATCCACGGAAGAGGGATCGATGATCTGGGCAGCCGACAGCTTGCTCTCGACCTCGGCAATGCGGCCTTCGATGAAGCCTTGGCGGTCCTTGGCGGCCTCGTATTCGGCGTTTTCGCTCAGGTCGCCCTGGGCACGTGCCTCGGCGATGGCCTGGATGATGGAGGGACGCTCCACGGTTTTCAGGCGGTGCAGTTCGTCCTTGAGCTTCTCGGCTCCGCGCTTGGTGATGGGAATGGTGGCCATTGAAAAGTCTCCATGTTCAGCGAACGCCGCGCGCTGCGCGGTTTCTTTGGTACAGGCGGGCCGGCGACTTTGCGGCTGGACCTGCACCCCAAAAGCAAACCGCCGCACGTTGCCGCGCGGCGGTTTCATCGAATGATTCGTTCCATTATGCCGTGTTTACCCACCCGAAATGGTGGGATAACCCGGCGGCACTGTCGGACAGTGCCGCTCGCTGCGCGCCATCAAAAAACAGGCGCAGCGGCAATGGAAGGATCTCAGGCAGCCTGCAGTTGGGCGTGCAATTCCTGGACCGAGTGCACGTCCATGTTGCCCATGGACTTCATGCCTTCGACGGCAGCTTCTGCACCGAAGATGGTCGTGAAGGTGGTCACACGCGCCAGCAGGGCGCTGGTACGGATGGCACGCGAGTCGGCGATGGCGTTGCGGCGCTCCTCCACCGTGTTGATGACCATGGCGATCTCGCCGTTCTTGATCATGTCCACGATGTGGGGGCGGCCCTCGGTCACCTTGTTGACGAGCTGCACCTCGATGCCGGCCTCGGAGATGGCCGCTGCCGTGCCGCGCGTGGCGCACAGCACAAAGCCCATCGCTGCCAGTTCCTTGGCCACGGCCACGGCACGCGGCTTGTCGGCGTTCTTCACGGTCAGGAAGACCTTGCCCTGGGTCGGCAGCGTGACGCCGGCGCCCAGTTGGCTCTTAACGAAGGCTTCGCCAAAGGTCTTGCCCACGCCCATGACTTCGCCGGTGGACTTCATCTCGGGGCCGAGGATGGTATCCACGCCAGGGAACTTCACGAACGGGAAGACGGCTTCCTTGACGCTGAAGTACGGCGGCGTGACTTCCTTGGTGATGCCCTGCTGGGCCAGCGTGTCGCCGGCCATGCAGCGCGCAGCCACCTTGGCCAGCTGGATGCCGGTGGCCTTGGAGACGAAGGGCACGGTGCGCGAGGCGCGCGGGTTGACTTCCAGCACGTAGATCACGTCGCCGTCGGCCGTTTCCTTGATGGCGAACTGCACGTTCATCAGGCCGACCACGCTCAGCGCGTTGGCCATGGCGGCAGTCTGGCGCTTGATCTCGGCCACGGTCTCGGGCTTGAGGTAGTAAGGCGGCAGCGAGCAGGCGGAATCGCCCGAATGCACGCCAGCCTGCTCGATGTGCTCCATCACGCCGCCGATGAAGACGGCGCCTTCGCGGTCGCGCACGCAGTCCACATCGCACTCGATGGCGTTGGACAGGAAGTGGTCCAGCAGCACGGGCGAGTCGTTGCTGACCTTGACGGCTTCGCGCATGTAGCGCTCCAGGTCGCGCTGCTCGTGCACGATTTCCATGGCACGGCCACCCAGCACGTAGCTGGGACGCACGACCAGGGGGTAGCCCAGGCCGGCCGCCTTTTCCAGCGCTTCGGGCTCGGTACGGGCCGTGGCATTGGGCGGCTGGCGCAGGCCCAGCTCATGCAGCAGCTTCTGGAAGCGCTCGCGGTCTTCGGCCGCGTCGATCATGTCGGGCGTGGTGCCGATGATGGGCACGCCTTCCTTTTCAAGACCCAGCGCAAGCTTCAGGGGCGTCTGGCCGCCGTACTGCACGATGACGCCAACAGGCTTCTCGACAGCCACGACTTCGAGCACGTCTTCCAGCGTCAGCGGCTCGAAGTACAGGCGGTCCGACGTGTCGTAGTCGGTGGACACGGTCTCGGGGTTGCAGTTGACCATGATGGTTTCATAGCCGTCCTCGCGCATGGCGAGCGCAGCATGCACGCAGCAGTAGTCGAACTCGATGCCCTGGCCGATGCGGTTCGGGCCACCGCCCAGCACCATGATCTTTTTCTTGTTCGTCGGCTCGGCTTCGCACTCCTCGTCATAGGTGGAGTACATGTAAGCCGTGTCGGTGGCGAACTCGGCAGCGCAGGTGTCCACACGCTTGAACACGGGGCGCACGCCCAGTGCCTTGCGCGCCTCGCGCACGGCCTTCTCATTGCTGTGCAGCAGCTTGGCCAGGCGACGGTCGGAGAAGCCCTTTTGCTTGAGCGTGCGCAGCGTGGTGGCGTCCAGTGCGGCCAGCGCGGCATCGCCCTTTTCCTCGTAGACCTGGTCCAGCTCGAGTTCGATCTTCACGATCTCTTCGATCTGCACGAGGAACCACTTGTCGATCTTGGTGATGTTGTGCACCTCGTCCAGCGTCCAGCCGGCAGCGAAGGCATCGCCCACATACCAGATGCGGTCCGGACCTGGCTCGCCGAGTTCCTTTTCGAGGATTTCGCGGTCCTGGGTCTTTTCGTTCATGCCGTCCACGCCGACTTCCAGGCCGCGCAGCGCCTTCTGGAAGGACTCCTGGAAGGTACGGCCAATGGCCATGACCTCGCCCACGGACTTCATCTGCGTGGTCAGGCGGTTGTCGGCAGCCGGGAACTTCTCGAACGCGAAACGCGGGATCTTGGTGACCACGTAATCGATCGAGGGCTCGAACGAAGCGGGCGTCTTGCCGCCCGTGATGTCGTTCTTGAGTTCGTCCAGCGTGTAGCCCACGGCCAGCTTGGCAGCAACCTTGGCGATGGGGAAGCCCGTGGCCTTGGAGGCCAGCGCCGAGGAACGCGACACGCGCGGGTTCATCTCGATGACGATCATGCGGCCGTCCTTCGGGTTCACCGAGAACTGCACGTTGGAGCCGCCCGTGTCCACACCGATCTCGCGCAGCACCGCCAGCGAGGCGTTGCGCATGATCTGGTATTCCTTGTCGGTCAGCGTCTGCGCGGGTGCCACGGTGATCGAGTCGCCGGTGTGCACGCCCATGGGGTCCAGGTTCTCGATGGAGCAGATGATGATGCAGTTGTCCGCCTTGTCGCGGACGACTTCCATCTCGTACTCCTTCCAGCCGAGCAGCGATTCCTCGATCAGCAGCTCGTTGGTCGGGGATGCTTCCAGCCCGCGCTTGCAGATGGTCTCGAACTCTTCGGGGTTGTAGGCAATGCCGCCGCCCGTGCCGCCCAGCGTGAAGCTGGGGCGGATGACGGTGGGAAAGCCCATTTCCTTTTGCACGGCCCAGGCTTCGTCCATCGAATGGGCGATGCCCGAGCGTGCCGAACCCAGGCCGATGCGCGTCATCGCATCCTTGAACTTGAGGCGGTCCTCGGCCTTGTCGATGGCCTCGGGCGTGGCGCCGATCAGCTCGACCTTGTACTTGTGCAGCACGCCGTTGCGCCACAGGTCCAGAGCGCAGTTCAGCGCGGTCTGGCCGCCCATGGTCGGCAGGATGGCGTCGGGACGCTCCTTGGCGATGATCTTCTCGACCGTCTGCCAGGTGATGGGCTCGATGTAGGTGACGTCGGCCGTGGCCGGGTCGGTCATGATCGTGGCAGGGTTGCTGTTGATCAGGATGACCTTGTAGCCCTCTTCGCGCAACGCCTTGCAGGCCTGCACGCCGGAGTAGTCAAACTCGCAGGCCTGGCCGATGACGATGGGACCGGCGCCAATGATCAGAATGCTTTTGAGGTCGGTGCGCTTAGGCATTTTTGTGTTTCTCCATCAGCGCCGTGAAGCGGTCAAACAGGTAGGCGATATCGTGCGGGCCGGGCGAAGCCTCGGGGTGGCCCTGGAAGCAGAACGCAGGCTTGTCCTTGTGCTCAAGGCCTTGCAGCGTGCCGTCGAACAGGCTGATGTGCGTGGCGCGCAGCGTGTCGGGCAGGGACTCCATCTCCACGGCAAAACCATGGTTCTGGCTGGTGATGCTGACCCGGCCGTTGTCCAGGTCCTTGACGGGGTGGTTGGCGCCGTGGTGGCTGTTGGCCATCTTGAAGGTCTTGGCGCCGGCGGCCAGGGCCATGATCTGGTGACCCAGGCAGATGCCGAAGACGGGCTTGCCGGACTCCACCAGTTCCTTGGTGGCGGCAATGGCGTAGTCGCAGGGCTCCGGGTCGCCAGGGCCGTTGGACAGGAAAACGCCGTCGGGGTTGAGTGCCAGCACATCCTTGGCAGGCGTCTTGGCCGGCACCACGGTCAGCTTGCAGCCGCGCTCGGCCAGCATGCGCAGGATGTTGAACTTCACGCCGAAGTCATAGGCCACCACATGGAAACGCGGGGCCTGCTGCTGGCCGTAGCCTTCGCCCAGCTTCCACTCGGTTTCCGTCCATTCGTACTGCTGGGCGGCGCTCACCACCTGGGCCAGATCCAGGCCCTTCATGCTGGGAGCCGCCTTGGCCGCAGCCAGTGCCTCGTCGATGCGCGCCTGGGTCACTTCTTCGCCAGCGGCCAAACCGACGATGGCGCCGTTTTGTGCGCCCTTGTCGCGCAGCAGCCGTGTGAGCTTGCGCGTGTCGATGTTGGCAATCGCCACCGTGCCGCTGCGCGTGAGGTAGTCGGGCAGGGTCTCGGACTTGCGGAAGTTGCTGGCCAGTAGCGGAAGGTTCTTGATGATCAGGCCCGCCGCATGGACCTTGCCAGCCTCGACATCCTCTGCGTTGACGCCGTAGTTGCCGATGTGCGGATACGTGAGCGTCACGATCTGCTGGCAGTAGCTGGGGTCGGTGAGGATTTCCTGGTAGCCGGTGATTGCCGTGTTGAAAACGACTTCACCAACCGTGGTGCCTTGCGCACCGATCGAGTTGCCAACAAAGACCGTGCCGTCTGCGAGCGCCAGGATGGCGGATGGGAATGCTCCCTTGAGAGACAAAAGCACTGGGTTCTCCGGTTCTAATTACGGTTACGCCCAGCGTGCCGCACGGACGGATCCGGGCGGGTTATAGCTTGTCTGCAGGGGGTGGCGAGGAAGCGTCGCTAGGCGTAGTGTGGAATGCTTGAAAGCCGCCCATTATAGGCTGGTCGTGCTTCAGCCTCCTGACAGGAGGCGGGATTACCCTTGACGTGAGCCGGCACTCACGCTGCTTGCGTGCAGGCATATCGCCGCTGCAGCAGCCACATTCAGCGACTCCTCACCGCCTGGCTGGCCGATGCGCACATGCTGCGCTGCCCGCTGCATCAGCGCCTCGCCAACGCCCTGCCCTTCATGGCCCATGGCCCAGGCACAAGGCCAGGGCAGCGCGGCATTGTGGATCAGTTCGCCCTGGTGGGAACTGGTCACGATCAGGGGCAAGCCAAGCGCATCCAGGTCTTCGGGCGAGGCCGACTCGATCAGTTGCAGACCGAAATGCGCCCCCATGCCGGCGCGCAGCACCTTCTGGCTCCACAGCGCAGCCGTGCCCTTCAGGGCTACGACCTGGCTGAAACCGAAGGCAGCGGCACTGCGCAGGATGGAGCCTACGTTGCCTGCGTCCTGCACGCGATCCAACACCACCGTGGCCACGCCGGCACGGATGACCGCCGATGCCTGCCAGTCCATCAGAAAACCGATGCGCGCCGGGGACTCCAGGCCGCTGACTTCGGCAAACAGGGCATCCGCCAGCACCACGCACTTGCCCGCGCCCTGCACCCATTCCAGCGGCACCAGCGGCCAGAAGGATTCGGCCACCACGGCCACGGAGGGCTGCATGCCACGCGCCAGCGCGGCACGGCACAGATGATCCCCCTCCAGCCAGACGCGCCCTTGCTTGCGGTAGGCCCCACTGTCCTGGACAAGCCTGCGCAAATCCTTGACCAGGACGTTGTCACGGGACTGGATCAATGTGGCGGCGGGTTGTCGGCTCATGGTGAAGCTTTCGGGCAAAGGGAACAGCGCGCCACGGGCGCAGAAAGAAACGGCAAAGGCGCTCAGGCCGACAGCAGCAAGGCTTGCGCGCCCTGCGCCGCAGCTGCCACGCGGGCAGCGGCCAGAGGCTCGGCCATGCGGGCAATGCTCACGACATGGGCCACCGGCGCGAAGGTTCGCCGGTGCTCTTCGCAGGCACCGTGCAGGCGCAGCGCCGCAAGGTGGGCCGCCGTGCCGTAGCCCTTGTGGCCGTCGAAGCCGTATTCCGGATATTGCTCATGCAGCCGTTTGCACCAGCGGTCGCGCGTGACCTTGGCCAGAATGGAGGCGGCCGAGATGGCCTGCACCAGGGAGTCCCCCTTGACGATGGCCTCGGCCTGCACATCCAGCACGGGCAGCTGGTTGCCATCCACCAGCACGAGCACCGGCTTCAGGCGCAGACCCAGCACCGCGCGGCGCATGGCCAGCAGCGTGGCCTGCAGGATGTTCAGGCGATCAATCTCTTCGACCGAAGCCTCGGCAATGCTGCAGCACAGCGCCTTGGCACGGATCTCGTCATAGAGTGCCTCGCGGCGGGCAGCCGTGAGCTTCTTGGAATCGTTCAGGCCCTCGATGGGATTGAGATCGTCAAGAATGACAGCAGCGGCCACGACAGGGCCAGCCAACGGGCCGCGGCCCGCTTCGTCCACGCCCGCAACCAACCCCGGCGGATGCCAGGGCAGGCACGCCTGTTCAGGCGGCAGTGGGGGCAATGATTTTCTCGATCGCATGGGCGGCCAGTTCGGCAGTATCGCGCCGCAATTCATGGTGCAGCGCTGTGAAGCGCTGTACCAGCGCCTCGACGGTTGAAGGGGAATGTTCGCACGCCTGCAGCCATTGCAGCACAGCCGCGCTCAGCGCCTGGGGCGTTGCCGCATCCTGGATCAGCTCGGGCACGACGAAATCGCCGCACAGGATGTTGGGCAGGCCCACCCAGGGCTGCAACTGCTTGCCACGCATCAGGCGCCAGCTCCAGGGGTGCATGTTGTAGCCGATCACCATGGGACGCTTGTACAACGCGGCTTCCAGCGTCGCCGTGCCGCTGGCGATCAACGTCACGTCGCAGGCTGCCAATGCATCATGGGACTGGCCGCGCACGATGTGCAGCGACGAGGCCATGCCTGACTCCTGGGCAATGCGCCGCAACTCGTCCAGTTGCGAAGGCACGGCAGGCACTACTATTTTAATAGCTGGCAGCGCCTTCCGGACCAAAGCTGCAGCCTGAAAGAAACGGGCTGCAAGATAGCGGATTTCGGAGCGTCGGCTGCCGGGCAGCACGGCCAGCACCAGACCATCTTCCGGCAGACCCAGCCGACGGCGCGCGGCGGCACGGTCGGGCTGCAGCGGAATCACGCTGGCCAGGGGATGGCCCACGTAGGTGGCGTCTATGCCGTGACGGGCCAGCAACTCGGGCTCGAAGGGAAAGATGCACAGCACATGGTCGGCCGCACGCCGGATTTTCTCGACGCGATCGGCACGCCAGGCCCAGATCGAGGGGCAGACGAAATGCACGGTCTTGATGCCCGCAGCCCGCAGATCGGTCTCCAGGCCCAAATTGAAGTCGGGCGCATCGATGCCGACAAAAACGGCTGGCGGCTGCTTGAGCAGGCGCTGGCGCAACTGCCGGCGGATGTTCAGAATCTCGGCCAGTCGGCGAAACACTTCCCAGCTGTAGCCATGCACGGCCAGCCGCTCGCAGGACCACCATGCCTCAAAACCGCGCTGCTGCATTTGGGGCCCGCCGATTCCAAAGGCCGAAGCCTCGGGCCAGCGGGCCTGCAGCCCACCCAGGAGCAAGGACGCCAGCAGGTCGCCCGAGGTTTCCCCGGCGACCATGGCAATCGATGGACTCAGGCGCGCCAATGGCGCCGCGTTCTCTGTCATGCCGTCCTTTCGCGCGCCGGATCAGCGCGCAATGCCCCGGGTCGAAGCGGCCAGAAAATCCAGCATCAGCGATACATCGGCAGCGGCCTCGGGCTGCTCGCCAGCCAGCGCTCCAATGGCGTCGCGCGCGGCCTCCAGGGTCAGCCCCTGGCGATACAGCAGACGGTGCATCTGCTTGATGGCCTGGATACGCTGCGGCCCGAATCCGCGCCGACGCAGGCCTTCGATATTGAAGCCACGCACGGCCAGGGGATTGCCATCCACCATCATGAAGGGCGGCACATCCTGCGAGATATGGCTGGCAAAGCCCGCCATGGCATGGGCACCCACCTTGGTGAACTGGTGCACGCCCGTCAGGCCGCCCAGGATCACATGGTCGCCCACATGCACGTGGCCAGCCAGGGTGGCGTTGTTGGCCAGGATGGTGTGGCTGCCCACGACGCAGTCGTGGGCCACATGCACATAGGCCATGATCCAGTTGTCATGGCCTATGACCGTGACACCCTGGTCCTGCACGGTGCCCGCATTGAAGGTGCAGAACTCGCGCACCGTGTTGCGGTCACCGATGACAAGCCGCGTGGGCTCGCCTGCGTACTTCTTGTCCTGGGGCTGCGCACCCAGGGACGCGAACTGGAAAATCCGGTTGTCGCAACCAATGCGGGTATGGCCTTCGACAACGCAATGCGCGCCAATCGTGGTGCCGGCGCCGATTTCCACATGCGGCCCGATGACGGCATAGGGGCCGACCGACACCGATGAATCCAGCTGTGCAGCGGAATCTATCAGTGCCGTGGGATGGATGCGTTCAATGCCAGCCATGCGCCCGTCAGCCCACGTTGCGCATGGTGCACATCAGCTCGGCTTCGCAGGCCACTTCGTCCTCGACGCGAGCCACGCCCTTGAACTTCCAGATGCCGCCGCGAACGCGATCGATGGTGATCTCCAGCACCAGCTGGTCGCCCGGCTCCACAGGGCGCTTGAAGCGCGCACCGTCGATGCCCACGAAGTAGTAGATGTTGTTTTCGTCGGGAACCTGGCCCATGGCATCGAAGGCCAGCAGGCCGGCAGCCTGCGCCAGCGCCTCCAGGATGAGCACGCCCGGCATGACGGGACGGCCTGGGAAATGGCCCATGAAATAGGGCTCGTTGAACGTGACGTTCTTGATCGCCTTGATGCGTGTATTGCGCTCAAGCTCCGTGACCTTGTCCACCAGCAGGAAGGGGTAGCGGTGGGGCAGTTGCTTGAGAATTGCGTGAATATCCATCATTGCGTTCCGTTATGGCCTTGATCCGCCGATTGCTGCAGTTGCCGCTCCAGGGCCTTGATGCGATCGCGCATGGAGTGCAGCTGCTTCAGCGTCGCAGCATTTTTTTCCCATTTGGCGTTTTCATCCACGGGAAACATGCCCGTGTAAACACCTGATTGTGTCAGCGAACGGGTCACTACCGTCGCTGCCGAAATATGCACCCTGTCGGCCAGCTGCAGATGGCCCAGCACGATGGCGCCGCCTCCCACGGTGCAATGCGCGCCAATGCGCGCGCTGCCGGCCACCCCCACGCAACCGGCCATGGCCGTATGCTTGCCGACGTGCACGTTGTGACCGATCTGGATCAGGTTGTCGAGCTTGACCCCGTCCTCGATCACCGTGTCGTCCAGCGCTCCGCGGTCTATGCAGGTATTGGCGCCGATTTCCACATCGTCGCCGATCCGCACGCCACCGAGCTGCTCGATCTTCACCCATGCTCCGTTCTCGGGCGCAAACCCGAAGCCGTCCGCTCCCAGCACCACGCCGGAATGCAGCAGACAGCGCGCCCCCACATGGCAGTTCTCGCCAATGGTGACGCGCGACTTGAGCACGGTGTGGGCACCGATGGTGGCACCCTCTTCAACCACGCAGAGCGGGCCGATCGTGGCAGAGGCATCAACGATGGCACTCTCGTGCACCACCGCGCTTGGATGGATACCGGCCGGCGCCACAGACCTGCAGTTCCGCTTCCACCACTGCGTGGCCCTGGCGAAGTAGGCATACGGGTCAGGGACCACGATGCAGGCACCCCGCTGCTGCGCCAGCTCACGCATGGCGGGCGCCACAATAACGCAGGCCGCCTCGGAGGCGGCCAGTTGCTGGCGGTAGCGGGGGTTGCTCAGAAAACTGAGATCCCCGGCCCCGGCGGAATCCAGCGGTGCGATGCGGGAGATGGGCATCTCCCTTTCGCCACCGACCAGTTCGCCACCGAGTGCATCGAGGATCTGACCCAACAATACGCTCACGGCATGCAGCCCTGGACGCTGGCTTACTTGCCGCCGCCGTTCAGTGCCTTTATCACTTTGTCAGTGATGTCGTACTTGGGGTTGATGTAGACGGCTTCCTGGAGGATGACGTCGTACTTCTCGGATTCGGCCACTTGCTTGACCACCTTGTTGGCGCGCTCCAGCACTTGGGCCAGTTCCTCGTTCTTGCGGGAGTTCAGGTCTTCCTGGAACTCACGGCGCTTGCGCTGGAACTCGCGGTCCTGGTCCACCAGCTGACGCTGACGGGAGACGCGCTGGCTTTCGGCCATGGTGGGCGCTTCACGCTCGAACTTCTCCGAAGCGCTCTTGAGCGTATTGCCCTGGTCGACCAGTTCCTTCTCACGCTTGGAGAATTCCTGCTCCAGCTTGGACTGCGCAGCCTTGGCCGTCGACGCTTCACGGAAGATGCGGTCCGTGTTCACAAAGCCGGCCTTGAACTCTTGAGCGTGCGCAGAAACAGCCATGGCGCCAAGCAGCACAGCCAGGGAAAAATGGCTAGATAGAGATTTCATTAGAAAGAGGTTCCGATTTGGAATTGCAGTCGCTGGATTTTATCCCCGGTCTGCTTGCGGATGGGTTGAGCAAAGGCGAGACGCAGGGGGCCCAGCGGGGAAATCCAGCTGATGCCAAGGCCCGTGGAAGCACGCAGCTCCCCGAGATCGAAGTTCTCGTTGGCCCCGTAGACATTGCCCACATCGAGGAATGTAAAAAGACGCAAAGTCCTGTCATTGCCGGCACCGGGGAAGGGAATCATGAACTCTGCGTTCAAGGTCACCTTCTTGGAGCCGCCAAGCGCCAGGTTTTCCTTGGTGTCGCGCGGACCCAGCGAGCCCTGCTCGAAGCCACGCACCGAGCCCAGGCCACCCGAGAAGAAGTTCTTGAACAGCGGGAACGGACGGCCATTGAGGCCTTTGCCGTAGCCCAGTTCACCGTTCAGTGCCAGCGTGTACTTCTTGCTCAGAGGGATGTACTGCTGGATCTGGTAGTTGGCTCGCACATAGCGGGCCTCGCCACCCACCGACCACTCGGTGTTCAGGCGCTGGTAGAGACCGGAGTTGGGCGCCAGCGCGCTGTCACGGCTGTCGCGTGACCAGCCCAGGGTCAGCGGTATGCCCGTGTTGGAGTAGCCGTACTTGTCGGCATAGTCCTTGTACGCCTGGGGCAGGTAGGTGCCGGGCTTGATTTCGGAGCGCTCCACGCCGCCGCCGAAATACACCGTGTCGATCTCGCTGAAGGGCACGCCAAAGCGCACGCTGCCGCCCGAGGTGACGATCTTGTAGGCCGCATCGTCGTAGTAGGGACGGTCAGTGCGGTAGTACAGGTCGTAGGTGCGCGAGATGCCGGTGTCCGTGAAGTACGGATCCGTGGTGGACAGCACCATGGTGCGACGGTACTTGCTGGTGTTCACGTCCACGCCCAGGTAGTTGCCCGAGCCGAACACGTTTTCCTGCTTGATGCCGAACGACAGCGAAACCTTTTCAGCGCTGGAAAAACCAGCGCCCAGCTGCAGCGAGCCGGTGGGCTTTTCAGCCACCGAGATGACCAGATCCACCTGGTCGGGCGAACCCGCCACTTCCTGGGTCTCGACATTGACCTCGGTGAAGAAGCCCAGACGGTCCACACGGTCGCGCGACAGGCGAATCTTGTCGCCGTCATACCAGGAGGCCTCGTATTGGCGGAATTCGCGGCGGATCACTTCGTCGCGCGTGCGGTTGTTGCCACTGAGATTGATGCGTCGCACATAAGCGCGGCGAGAAGGCTCGGCGTGCAGCACCAGGGCCACCCGGTTGGTCGCACGGTCGATGTCCGGCACGGCCTCGACGCGTGCAAAGGCAAAGCCGAAGTTGCCGAAGTGCTCGGTGAAGGCCTTGGTCGTCGCCGTGACCTGGTCGGCGTTGTAGGGCTCGCCGGGCTTGATCTTGACCAGGGACTTGAACTCGTCGTCGCGGTCGAGGTAGTTGCCCTCCAGCTTGACGCCGGAGACGACGAAACGCTCGCCTTCATGGATGTTCAGGGTCAGCGAGATGGTCTGCTTGTCGGGCGAGATGGCCACCTGGGTGGAGTCCACGCGGAACTCCAGGTAGCCACGCTGCAGGTAGTACGAGCGCAGCGTTTCCAAGTCGGCGTTGAGCTTGTTGCGCGCATAGCGGTCCGACTTGGTGTACCAGCTCATCCAGTTGCCGGTGTCCTGGTCGAACAGGTCCTTGAGCGTGGATTCGCTGAAGGCCTTGTTGCCGACGATGTGGATCTCGTTGATGCGGGCCGGATCGCCCTCGGTCACCGTGAAGGTCAGGTTGACGCGGTTGCGCTCGATGGGCGTGACCGTGGTGACGACTTCCGCGCCATAAAGGCTACGGTTGATGTACTGGCGCTTGAGCTCCTGCTCGGCACGGTCGGCCAGGGCCTTGTCGAAGGGACGACCTTCTGCCAGGCCCACATCGCGCATGGCCTTTTGCAGGGTTTCCTTGTCGAACTCCTTGGTGCCGGCGAAGTTCACCTCGGCGATGGTCGGGCGTTCTTCGACGACGACAACGAGCACGTTGCCATTGGCTTCGAGGCGGATGTCCTTGAACAGCCCCAGCGCGAACAGCGAGCGGATCGCAGCTGCGCCCTTGTCATCGTCATACTGGTCGCCCACGCGCAGCGGGATGGATGCGAAGACCGTGCCCGGCTCCACGCGCTGCAGGCCTTCGATGCGGATGTCCTGTACCCGGAAGGGCTCCAGCGCCCAGGCTGCATTGGCAGCCAAAACCATGGCAGCCAGGGTCGATGCAGCGCGCACGCCCAGGCGATTGATACGTTTAGTCATGAATGGATTTGCCGCCGCTGCGGCTTGCCGAAAACGGCTGAAAAGTTAGCCCCAAAGCCGGTTGATATCGTTGAAAAAGGCGACGGACATCATCATCATCAAAACCGCCACGCCTGCACGCTGCAAGCGCCCGGCCCAGACTTCCGACACGCTTCGGCCAGTCACGCCCTCCCAAAGATAATACATCAGGTGCCCGCCATCGAGCACCGGCAGGGGGAGCAAGTTGAGAACCCCCAGGCTGATGCTTATCAGCGCCAGGAACGAGAGATATTGAACCAGACCCATGCTGGCCGAGCGCCCCGCATAGTCGGCAATGGTCAAGGGGCCGCTGATGTTCTTGAGCGATGCCTCGCCTATCACCATGCGGCCCATCATGCGCAGCGTCAGCGACGACAGCTCCCAGGTGCGCTGCACGCCAGCCCACAGGCCTTCCAGCGGACCGCGCTGCACCAGAGCCATCTCGGGAGCACTGCCGATGTAGGCACTGATGCGGGCAATGCTCTCCTTGCCATCTTCCGAGCGGCCCAGATCGGGCAGCACGGGGATCTGCAGTTGCCTGCCATCGCGCTCCACCAGCCAGACCTGCTGCTGGACCTGGCCCGATGCACCCATCTTGCGGATGAGATTGCGCAGTTGGGTGCCATCATCCACCGGGGTGCTGCCCACGCGCAGCACCAGGTCGCCCTGGCGCAAGCCGGCCTTTTCGGCGGCACCACCGGCAATGACCTTGTCCAGCACAGGCTGTGTCCAGGGTCCCAGCAGGCCCAGGCGCTCGAAGAAGGCGGCATCGGGCTCGCCCTGCACCTGCCCGGCCAGCGCCAGCCGCAGTTCGGACGGAGCGGTGCGCCGGCCCTGGAGCACCTCCATGCGCACCGACTCATCATCGAGCGCGGCGCGCGTCAGTGTCCAGCGCAGATCATTGATGGAGCGGACCTCTTCCCACTCCTGGTCGCCCAAGGCGATGCGCAGCACGCGATCGCCGCCCTGCACGCCCGCCATCTGCAGCACCGTGCCCGCCGGCGGCGTGGCCAATCGCGCCACGGGTTCCTGCATGCCCATCCAATTGACGATGGCCAGCAGCGCAATGGCCAGCACGAGATTGGCCACCGGGCCTGCCGCCACGATGGCCGCACGTGCACGCAGCGGCTGGGTGTTGAATGCCAGATGGCGCTGATCGGCAGGGACTTCGCCCTCACGCTCGTCGAGCATGCGCACATAGCCGCCAAGCGGCAGTGCACCGATGACGAATTCCGTGTCCGAACCTTTGCGCTTCCAGCGCAGGATGGGGCGACCGAAGCCGACGGAAAACCGAAGCACCTTCACGCCGCAGGCCACAGCGACGCGGTAGTGGCCCCACTCGTGGACGGCAATCAGCACGCCCAGCGCGACCACGAATGCAACTACGGTCAGCAACAATTGATACTCCTTTGAATCCAATGCGCACCTGGACACCGCCGCAGGCCCACCGAGAAACCCGTTCTGGCCCGCGAAGCCGGCATTACAGCTGCCACTGCCGCGCCACGGTGTGCGCGATTTCGCGGGCCTGGGCGTCCAGGGCCAGCAGGTCGTCCAGGCTGCCCAGTGTAGGCGGCAGCAAGGTTTCGAGAGTGCGCAAATTCACAGCGTGGATACGGTCAAATGCCAGGCGTCGCTCCAGGAAGGCGGCAACGGCGACTTCGTTGGAAGCATTGAGAACCGCCGTAGTTCCCTCGCTGGCGAGCAGCGCCTGCCAGGAAAGATGCAGGCCCGGAAAGCGCACGGCATCCGCCTCTTCAAAGGTCAGGGCCGACAGGTTCGCGAAATCCAGGGGCGCCGCGCCACTGGCGATGCGCCGTGGCCAGGCCAGGCCGCAGGCGATGGGCACGCGCATGTCGGGCGTGCCCAGTTGTGCCAGCACCGAGGCATCCTTGAACTGCACCATGGAGTGCACGATCTGCTGCGGGTGGATGACGACCTTGATCTTGTCGGGAGCCATGTCGAACAGCCAGCGTGCCTCGATGACCTCCAGCGCCTTGTTCATCATGGTCGCCGAGTCCACGGAGATCTTGCGCCCCATGGAGAAGTTCGGGTGCGCGCAGGCCTGCTCCGGCGTGATCTCGGACAAGGTGGCCGGATCGCGCAGGCGAAAGGGTCCGCCCGACGCCGTGAGCAGCAGACTGTCCACGCGATCGGGCCAGCTGGCTCGGTCTTCCGGCAGGCACTGGAAAATGGCCGAATGCTCGCTGTCTATGGGCAGCAGGGTCGCGCCGTGGCGCTTGACCGTGTCCATGAACAGTGCGCCGCCAACGACCAGAGCCTCCTTGTTGGCCAGCAGCAGGCGCTTGCCCGCGCGCGCGGCCGCCAGGCAAGGCGCAAGGCCCGCCGCACCGACGATGGCCGCCATGACGGCATCGACCTCGGGATGCGAGGCGATCTGCTCCAGCGCGTCTGGCGACTGCAGCACTTCGGTCGCCAATCCATTGCTGCGCAGCTGCTCAGCCAGCAGCTTCGCGTGTGGCTCGCTGGCCATGACGGCATAGGCGGGCTTGAATTCGGCGCACTGGCGCAGCATCAGGTCCACTTGCGTGGCCGCGCTGAGTGCAAAGACCTCGTAGTGCTCGCGGTGGCGCGCCACCACGTCCAGCGTATTGGTACCGATGGAGCCTGTGGAGCCCAGGACGGTGATTTTCTGCTTCATGAATGCGCGAAAGAGGAAAGCATCATGGCCAGCGGCAGGGTCGGCAACAGGGCATCGACGCGATCAAGCACGCCGCCATGGCCGGGCAGCAGACCACTGCTGTCCTTGACGCCCACGCTGCGCTTGACCAGGGATTCGACCAGGTCGCCGACCACGCTCATCGCGGCCATGAACACAACCGCCAGCAGCAGGAACCAGGCCCCGCGCGCCAACAGCAACGAATAGAAACTGGGCACGGCCACCGCGTAGTGGCGGTCCGCCCAGACCCAGGCCAAGGCCAGCACCAGCACGCCGGCCATGCCGCCCCACACGCCTTCCCAGCTCTTGCCAGGACTGATGGATGGCGCGAGCTTGGACTTGGTGAATTTCAGGCCCAGGGTCCGGCCTGCGAAATATGCAAAGACATCGGCTACCCAGACCAGCACCAGCACCGACAGCAGGAAGTTGATGCCCATCATGCGCGCCTGCACCACGGCCACCCAGGCCAGCCACAGGGCCAGTACTCCGCCGACCAGACGCACAGGCCCCGCAATGCGCGGCCAGCCGGCCACGCCTGCGCGCAGAAGTGCCGCGCCGCCCAGCACCCAGGCGGAGCCAGCAACCACCCAGACCGCAGTCAGAGGACGCTCCAGCCAGCCCGCGGCCCAGGTCCCCACGCACATCGCCGTGCAGATGGCACCTATGCCGATGGAACCAGCGGAGCCAAAGCCGTTGAGACGGCCCCATTCCCAGGCACCCGCAGCCATGAGCACGAGCACCACCACGGCGAACGGAACGCCCGTCGGATAGAACAGCGCAGGCAGCAAGATGGCCAGCAGGATCAGGGCGGTGATGACTCGCTGCTTGAGCATGGCTCCCCCTTGTTCAGGTCGTCTGTTGATGGGACGACTTCGATTGTGATTGGTGTACTTGCGCGGAGGTCTGGCCGAAGCGCCGCTCGCGCGAAGTGAAGGCGGCAATGGCCTCGTCCAGGCAGGCCTCGTCGAAATCAGGCCACAGGCTGGCACTGAAGAAGAGCTCTGAATACGCGGCCTGCCACAACAGGAAGTTGCTGATGCGCATCTCCCCGCCAGTGCGGATCAGCAGGTCCGGGTCGGGCACATGGGCCAGCGCGAGTGCGCGGTCCAGGCTCTGCGGGGTGATGGGCTCGCCCTGCTCTGCCAGCCGGGCTGCGGCCTGGGCAATGTCCCAGCGCCCGCCGTAGTTGAAGCAGACATTGAGCACCAGGCGGTTGTTGTGTGCCGTGACCTGCTCGGCCTGGGCCAGGCCTGCGCACACTTTCTCGCTCAGGCCACTGCGGTCGCCGATGAAGTGCAGGCGCACGCCATCGCGGCTCAGTTGCTGCACTTCCTTGGCAAGGGCATTGGCCAGCAGGCCCATGAGACCGGAAACCTCCTCTTCGGGGCGGTTCCAGTTCTCGGAAGAGAAAGCGAAGACGGTCAGGACCTGCACGCCGCGCTGGACGCAGGCGCGGGCACAGCGGCGCAGCGATTCCACGCCCTGCTTGTGGCCGGCCAGTCGCGGCAGAAAGCGGCGATTGGCCCAGCGTCCATTGCCATCCATGATGACGGCAATATGGCGCGGCACCGCGCCGGAGTCTTGGTTTGTCAAAGGTACGGGCCCTGAGGCAAGCGAGGCAGAACGCCTCAGACCGCCATGATGTCTTGTTCCTTGGCAGCCACCAGCGCGTCGATCTCGGTGATGTGCTTGTCGGTCATCTTCTGGACATCGGCTTCGCAACGCTTTTGATCGTCTTCCGAGGCTTCCTTGTCCTTGACCAGCTTCTTGACGGCTTCGTTGGCGTCGCGGCGCAGGTTGCGCACGGCGATCTTGGAAGCTTCGCCTTCGTTGCGGGCCAGCTTGGTCATTTCCTTGCGGCGTTCCTCGCTCATGGGAGGCATGGGCACGCGGATCAAATCGCCCAGCGAGGCAGGGTTCAGGCCCAGATCGCTTTCGCGAATGGCCTTCTCCACCTTGGCGGACATGCTCTTTTCCCAGGGCTGCACGCTGATGGTGCGCGCATCGAGCAGGTTCACGTTGGCCACCTGGGACAGCGGCACCATGGAGCCGTAGTAATCCACATGGATGGAGTCCAGCAGCGAGGGGTTGGCACGGCCGGTACGCACACGCGCAAGATTGTTCTTGAGCGCTTCGATGGACTGGCCCATCTTGGACTCGGTGGTCTTCTTGATGTCTGCAATCGTCATGTTCTTGTTCCTTGAAGAGCTGTGAAACGCGGGATCAAAACGCTCAAGCGTACACCAGCGTGCCCTCATCCTCGCCCATGACCACGCGCTTGAGCGCGCCGGGCTTGATGATGGAGAACACCCGGATCGGCAGCTTCTGATCGCGGCACAGCGCAAAGGCAGTGGCGTCCATGATGCCCAGGTTGCGCGAAATGGCCTCGTCGAAAGCCAGCTTGTGATAGCGGGTCGCGTTGGGATTCTTCATCGGGTCGTCGGTGTAGACACCATCGACCTTGGTGGCCTTGAGCACCACTTCGGCACCGATCTCCGCGCCGCGCAGTGCCGCGGCCGTATCGGTCGTGAAGAACGGGTTGCCGGTGCCGGCGGCGAACACCACCACCTTGCCCTCTTCGAGATACTGCAGGGCCTTGGGGCGCACATAGGGCTCCACGACCTGCTCGATGGCAATGGCCGACATGACACGGGCGATAAGGCCCTGCTTGTCCATGGCATCGGCCAGGGCCAGGGCATTCATCACAGTGGCCAGCATGCCCATGTAGTCGGCGGTGGCGCGGTCCATTCCGACCGAACCACCAGCCACGCCACGGAAAATATTCCCTCCACCGATCACCACGGCCACCTGGACACCCACGCGGGTGACTTCGGCGATTTCGGAGACCATGCGCTCGATGGTGGCACGGTTGATGCCGAACGAGTCGTCGCCCATGAGCGCCTCACCGGACAGCTTGAGCAGGATGCGCTTGTGGGCCGGTGCGGCGTTGGACATGGTGTTTCTCCGAAAGGTGGATGGTGGTGGATGGTGAAGGGAACGGTTCAGGCGCTCAGACGAATCAGGCGCCGGCCTTGGCAGCGGCCACTTGGGCAGCCACTTCGGCAGCGAAGTCGTCAACCTTCTTTTCGATGCCTTCGCCGACCACGTACAGGGTGAAGCCCTTGACGTTGGTGTTGGCGGCCTTGAGCATCTGGGCCACGGTCTGCTTGCCGTCGGCAGCCTTCACGAAGACCTGGTCGGCCAGCGAGACTTCCTTCAGGTACTTCTGAACCGAGCCTTCGACCATCTTGGCGACGATCTCGGCAGGCTTGCCGGATTCGGCAGCCTTGGCGGCAGCAACGGTGCGTTCCTTTTCGATCAGCTCGGCAGGCACGTCAGCGCTGGTCACGGACACGGGCTTCATGGCGGCCACGTGCATGGCGACGTCCTTGGCAGCGGTTGCATCGCCTTCGAACTCGACGATCACGCCGATGCGCGAACCGTGCAGGTAAGAAGCCAGGCTGGTGCCATCGAAACGCTTGAAGCGGCGGAAGGACATGTTCTCGCCGATCTTGCCGATCAGGCCCTTGCGCACGTCTTCCAGGGTGGGGCCGAAACCGTCCTGCTCATAGGCCAGGGCGCTCAGCGCGGCCACGTCAGCGGGGTTTTGCTCGGCGACCAGCTTGGCGGCGGCATTGGCCATCGCGATGAAGCTGTCGTTCTTGGACACGAAGTCGGTTTCGCTGTTGACTTCGATCATGGCACCCTGGTTGCCATTGATGAAGGCGGCGATCACGCCTTCGGCGGTCACGCGCGAGGCGGCCTTGCCAGCCTTGGTGCCGAGCTTGACGCGCAGCAGCTCTTCGGCCTTGACCAGATCGCCCTCGGCTTCGGTCAGGGCCTTCTTGCATTCCATCATGGGCGCGTCAGTCTTTGCGCGCAGTTCAGCCACCATGCTTGCGGTAATTGCAGCCATCGTATTTCTCCAATGTCAGTTCGATTCGTTACAGGATTTCGGCTAAAAAAACGGGGCTACCCTGAGCCCCGCTTCTTATTCAGCGACGAGGTCGCTCAGCCGGACAAGCTCAATCAGGCAGCGGATTCTTCCACTTCCACGAACTCGTCACCGCTCTCGCCGGATGCAGCCTTGACCACGTCGGTCAGTGCAGCAGCGCGGCCTTCCAGGATCGCGTCGGCGATGCCTTGGGCGTACAGTTGCACAGCCTTGGCAGAGTCGTCGTTACCGGGGATGACATAGTCGATGCCTTCGGGGTTGTGGTTGGAGTCAACCACGCCAACCAGGGGGATGCCCAGCTTCTTGGCTTCGGCCACGGCGATCTTGTGGAAGCCCACGTCGATCACGAAGATGGCGTCGGGCAGGCTGTTCATGTCCTGGATGCCGCCGATGTCCTTTTCCAGCTTTTCCAGTTCGCGAACGAACATCAGCTGTTCCTTCTTGCTCATGGCTTCCAGGCCGGCTTCTTGCTGGGCCTTCATTTCCTTCAGACGCTTGATGGACGTCTTGACGGTCTTGAAGTTGGTCAGCATGCCGCCCAGCCAACGCTGGTCAACGAAGGGCACGCCAGCGCGCTGGGCTTCTGCAGCCACCATCTCGCGGGCTTGGCGCTTGGTGCCGACCATCAGGATCGTGCCGCCGTTGGACGCCAGTTGCTTGACGAACTTCTGGGCGTCCTGGAACATCGGCAGCGACTTTTCCAGGTTGATGATGTGGATCTTGTTGCGGTGACCGAAGATGAAGGGGGCCATCTTGGGGTTCCAGAAACGGGTCTGGTGACCGAAGTGGACGCCTGCTTCCAGCATCTCGCGCATAGTGACGGACATATGAATACCTCAAAGGTTAGGTCTAAAATCCAGCCCGACAATTGCCCCCTGAAACACAGGGCGCAACACCTTGAAGGGACTGGTTTGCGATTGACTTTGCGCAGGATCCCCAAGCATGGGCAGGCGTTCTTGACGAACACCCCGCACCCAAAAGCTTTCACCTGACCCCCGGCAATCCCGGAGAAAATCAGGGGGAACCCCTAGCAAAGCCGCAAGATTCTAGCACACGCCACCCCTCAACCGAGGCTTCGCGCTCCAAGCGCGCTCACCACCCCTCACGGCCACGGCAGTTGCACAACATGCACACACTCCTGTAGTGATAGCTGCATCCGCTTGATAATCCGGGCACTTCAGCAGATTCCACCCAAAAATGAACATCGCGATTGTGGGCGCCGGCAGCATTGGCGTTGCGACAGCCCACGCACTGGCACAGGCCGGCCACGAGGTCACCGTCTACGAGCGTCACGGCACCGCAGCCGAAGAAGCCAGCTTCGGACATGCCGGCTGGCTGGGCCCCAGCCTGCTCCAGCCCTGGAGCGTCCCCGGCCTTTCGACCGCCGAACGCTCCCCCACCCTCCCCGGCCGGCAGGCCCTGCCGCGCCTGGGCTCCGGAAACCTTGCAGCCCAGCTGCGCTGGCTATGGCAATGGCGCCAGGCCGGACGGCAACTGCGCAAAGGCAACGTGCCCACAGCCGCCATGGCGGCGCTGGAGGCGCTCACGCAGCGCAGCCAGCAGTTCCAGCAATCGCTGTGGAGGCAATGGGAGTTTGACCCGGAATATGTCGCCGGAAGCCTGGTGCTGCTGGGCAGCGAGGCCGAGCACCAACAACTCAAGCCTGCGCTGGACGCACTGGCCGAGGCCGGCACACGCTGCGAGGCACTGGATGCCGCCCAGACCCGGCTGCGCGAACCCGCCCTGGGCGAGGAAACCACGCTCGCAGGCGCCCTGTATTTTCCACAGGCAGGCGCAGCCAATGGCCGCCTTGCCACGCTGATGCAACGCCAGGCAGCGCAGTCGGCAGGAGCACGATTCGAGACGCAGCGCCTGGTGCAGCGATTGCAACCCGGCGGCGCCGGGCGCACCGCACGCCTGCAGTTGCTGGGCGAAGACGCCCCCCGTTCGCACGACGCCATCGTCGTCTGCGCCGGCGCCGAGGCCGCGAACCTGCTCACGCCGCTGGGCCTGCGCCCACCCATGATCGCCCTGCACGGCTATGGCGTCAGCGCCCCTTTGCGCGAACAAGGTTATGCCCCCCGCCACGCCATCGTGGACTGGAGTGAGCAGATGACCCTGGTCCGCCTGGGCCAGCGCATGCGCATCGTGGCCGGCGCGGAGCTGGGCCGCCGCAGCCCCATGCATGAGGCCACGCTGCAGCGCATGTATCACCGCCTCAACATGGTTTTTCCCGGCAGCGCGGTGCTGGCCTCGGGCGTACAGATCTGGCATGGCACGCGCATGTGCACGGCAGATGGACTGCCGCTGGTGGGCGCCAGCGGACTGCCCGGCATCTGGCTCAACCTGGGACACGGCAGCTGCGGCGCCGCCATCGCGCAGGGATGCGCAAGCATGCTGAGCGACCTGATGGACAACCGCGCCAGCTTCCTGGACAGCGCACTGCTCGACCCGCGCCGCTTCGGCTGATCGCCCCGTCCGCCACCCGGCGGCGGACCGCTATGCTCGGTCCATGCTGCGCATTCCCACATCCACCGCCTTGCCGCTGTTTGATACGGCGGCCACTCGCACCCTGGAACAGCAGGCGGCAGCCAGACTGCCAGCGCACAGCCTCATGCAACGCGCGGGCGCGGGCCTGGCACGCCTGGCGCGCGCCATCGCTCCCCATGCACGCTGCATCTGGATAGCCTGTGGCCCCGGCAACAACGGCGGCGATGGTTTGCAGGCAGCCGCCTGGCTGCAACAAAGCCTGAATGCGGCGCCAGAAAAGGCCCGCAGTTGCCGCATTCTGGTCAGCTGCGTGCGCGAACGCGCCCACATGCCAGACGATGCACGCGCCGCCTGGGACGCCGCCCACGAAGCCGGCGTGCAATGGACCGAGCACATGCCCGCCAACATGGGGCCACAGGACTTGTGCATTGACGCATTGCTGGGCATCGGCCTGCGCCATCCAGACGCCGCAAGCCCACACACCGGCACGAATGAGCGCCTGCTCACTCTGCTGCGCAGCCTGCAGTCCAGCACCAGCCCGGTCCTTTGCGCGGACATAGCGTCCGGACTGGATGCCGACACCGGGCAGTACCTGCCTGGATTCGCACCCCAAAACGCCCCAGCCAGCGCACGGCACACGCTGGCGCTGCTGACGCTGCAGCCCGGACTGTTCACAGGAAGTGGCCGCGATGCCTGCGGCCAGATATGGTGGGATGACCTGGACACGGGACTGGCGAAAGGCGGGCCAATCCTCACTCCCCTGCCCTGCGCACAACTGTTTTCACCAGGCGCCAGCGCCCCGCGCCCGCACGCCAGCCACAAGGGAAGCTTTGGCGACGTGGCCATCCTTGGCGGAGAGGGGCTGGGACAGCGCGGCCTTTCCATGACCGGCGCCGCCTGGCTGGCTGCCCTGGCCGCGCTGCATGGTGGCGCGGGGCGCGTGATGCTCGCTCTGCTCGATGCCTCGGCCGGGTCAGGCCAGGCAACCGCGCCCTGGCCCGAAATCATGCTGCGCAGCCCCGAAGCGCAGGACTGGCGCAGCACCACCGTGGCGTGCGGATGCGGGGGCGGCGTGGCGGTGCGCGCATGGCTGCCCCAGATATTGGAACAAGCCCCCAGGCTGGTGCTGGACGCAGACGCACTGAATGCCATTGCCGAAGATGAATCGCTGGCCTCGCTCCTGAAAGAGCGCCGCCAGCGCGACCTGCACACGGTGCTGACGCCCCACCCGCTGGAGGCCGCCCGCCTGCTGAAGACGAACACCGCACAGATCCAGGCACAGCGGCTGCACGCCGCCAGGCAGCTGGCGCAACGCTTCGACTGCACCGCACTGCTCAAAGGCTCCGGCACCGTGATCGCCGGGCCCCAGGAAGAGAGCGATGCACCGCCTTGCTGGATCAATCCCACGGGAAACGCCCGCCTGTCGACCGGAGGAACCGGCGATGTGCTGGCCGGGCTGATTGCCGCGCTGTGGGCCCAGGGACTGGAGCCCACGCAGGCGGCAGCCCTGGCGGCCTGGCGCCATGGATTTGCAGCAGACCATTGGCCTGCGCACATCCCGTTCAGCGCCAGCGCACTGGCCCAGCAGCTCGGAGCATAAAAACCCTCAGGGCTTGCGCCGGGGCTTGGATGTGTTGCCCGTCACCTTGGACTTGACGGCGCCCAAGGCCTTCTTGCCCAAGGCGCGCAGTGCCTGCACCGGCGACGGTGGAGGCAGCTGCGGCAGGCCGTGGGCAGCAGCATCCGTGGCCGCAGGCTTGCGCGCATCGGACGCCCGGCCTCTGCGGGGTCGCGCAGCGGAGCCAGCGGAGCCAGCGGACGATGGTTCCGCAACCGCCTCGCCCATGTCGCTCTGCCGCGCCGAGGTAGCCGAGCGCGGCTGGGCATTCGCATATTCAGCTTCCAGCGCGGCCAGGTTCACACCCTTGACCATGGCCTTTTTAGACGCCTTGCGCCCCTGCTTGCCCGCCGACGCCGCTGCATCAGACTCAGGCCTTGCACCGCTGGAGCCTCCCGAGTTGCGCTGCGCCCGCTTTTCCTTGGCATCGCGGCGGCCCCATTTTTCGCCCTGATGGGCTTCCGTGCGCGCCGGCGTCCTGCCGGGCCGGCCCGAGGCCGGCTGCTCTTCGCCATCGCGCACCAGGCGGAAATCGATGCGCCGGCCATCCAGGTCCACGCGGCTGACCTGCACGCGCAGCCGCGTGCCGATGCCATAGCGAATTCCCGAGCGCTCGCCGCGCAGTTCCTGGCGCGCCTCGTCAAAGCGGAAATAGTCGCCACCCAGCTCGGTGATGTGGACCAGTCCCTCCACATACATGGCGTCGAGCGTGACGAAGATGCCGAAGGTGGTCACCGCAGAGACCATGCCACCGAACTCCTCGCCCAGATGCTCGCGCATGTACTTGCACTTGAGCCAGGCTTCGACATCGCGACTGGCCTCGTCAGCCCGGCGCTCGTTGGCACTGCAGTGCAGGCCAGCGGCTTCCCAGGCCTGGACCTCGGCGGCGGGCGCGCGCTTGCGCGGCTTCTGGCCGGGCGGGCTGACGCGTGATGCCAGACGCTTGGCCAGCTTGGCCTCGGCTTCTCCGGGGGTGGGCAGCTCGGGCAGGCGATAGTGCGTGCCTTCGAGCTCGGCCTTGATCACGCGGTGCACCAGCAAATCAGGATAGCGGCGGATCGGGCTGGTGAAGTGCGTATAGGCATCGAATGCCAGGCCGAAGTGGCCCGAATTCTCGGGCGTGTAGAAGGCCTGCATCATCGAGCGCAGCAGCATGGTGTGGATCTGCTGGGAGTCGGGACGGTCCTTGGTGGCGTTGGCAATGGCCTGGAACTCGGACGTGGCCGGGTTCTCGCTCAGCGCCACACCGACCCCCATGGCCTTCAGATAGTTGCGCAGAATGTCCTGCTTTTCCAGCGAGGGCTTGTCGTGCACGCGGAACAGGCCGACGCGACCGCTTTGCTCGATGAAGTCCGCACTGCAGACATTGGCAGCCAGCATGGCCTCCTCGATCAGCTTGTGCGCCTCGTTGCGCGTGCGCGGCACGATCTTCTCGATGCGGCCGTTCTCGTCACAGACGATCTGCGTCTCCGTGGTCTCGAAGTCCACGGCGCCGCGCGCCTCGCGCGACTTGAGCAGCGCCTGGTAGACGCCATGAAGATTGAGCAAGTCACCCACGCGCTCCGAGCGCCGCGCAGCCTCCGGGCCACGCGTATTGGCCAGGATGGCCGCCACCTCGGTATAGGTGAAGCGCGCATGGCTGTGCATCACCGCCGGGTAGAACTGATAGGCATGGATCTCACCCTTGGCGGTGATCAGCATGTCGCAGACCATGCACAGGCGGTCCACATCGGGGTTGAGCGAGCACAGGCCATTGCTCAGCTTCTCGGGCAGCATGGGGATCACGCGGCGCGGGAAATAGACGCTGGTGGCACGGTCATAGGCATCGATGTCGATGGCGCTGCCCGTGGTCACGTAGTGGCTCACATCGGCAATCGCCACCAGCAGGCGCCAGCCCTTGCTGCGTCCGACCTTGGCGGGCTCGCAGTAGACGGCATCGTCGAAATCGCGCGCGTCCTCGCCATCGATGGTCACCAGGGGCACATCGGTCAGATCGATGCGCTTCTTGCAGTCGGCAGGCCGCACCCTATCCGGCAGCGCCTTGGCCTGCGCAAGGCAGGCATCGGAAAACACATGCGGGACGCCGTACTTGCGCACCGCGATCTCGATCTCCATGCCGGGATCATCGACTTCACCGAGCACTTCGATGATGCGGCCCACGGGCTGGCCGAACAGCGCAGGCGCCTCGGTCAGTTCCACCACCACCACTTGGCCGATCTTGGCCGATCCTGTGGCATTGGCGGGGATCAGGATGTCCTGACCGTAGCGCTTGTCCTCGGGCGCCACCAGCCACACACCGCTTTCCTGCAAGAAGCGGCCAATGATGTTGTGCGCAGGGCGCTCGATGATCTCGACCACACGGCCTTCAGGCCGGCCGCGGCGGTCCTGACGCACGATGCGGACCTTCACGCGGTCCTTGTGCAGCACGGCACGCATTTCATTGGGGGGGAGGAAGATGTCGCCTTCGCCGTCATCGCGGATGACGAAGCCATGTCCGTCGCGGTGCCCCTGCACACTGCCCTCGATTTCGTCGTTCACATCGGCGCTTTTGGCGTGAGGGTTCATTTTCTTGGTATACAATCTAAATCTTTCCTGAGAT
>NZ_BCZP01000038.1 GCF_001598795.1 Delftia acidovorans NBRC 14950
GGTTGGCCACGATGGCGCGCATGCCGTCGGCCTCGCGGTACAGCGTTGCGCACGCGCCCGAGGCCTCCATGGCGATGTGCTCGGCCTGCAGGTTGACCAGCGACCCGTCTGGCCGCGCCGAGACGATGCCGCGCGTGCTCATCCAGTGCGCGCCGTCCGTGCCGCCCGTGGCCGCGAGCCGATACCCGGCCTGCTGCTGCAGCGCGCCGTACGGCAACACCGCGCGCGTGGACTGCGCCGGCAGGCCACCGGCCAGGAAATAGGTCTTGTCCGCCATCACGAACACCCCGGCCTCCACGGCCGCGATGCAGGTGATGGGCGCCGGGAAGATCTCGAAGCCCCTCGACTCGTCGCGCAGGCCCGGGGTGAACGGCTCGCTGTAGATCAGTGCCGAGCCCACGGCCACCAGCAGCCGGCCGCTCTGGTAGGCGATGCTGCTGCCCGCAGGCATCTGGGAGAACTGCACATCGCCCACGACCTGCGGCTGGGCATCGAGCCAGCGCGGCGTTGGGCCGGGCACGGGGTGATAGGACCCGACGCGGATGCCGTCGGTGAAGTACACGGCCTCGTTGACCTCGCAGTACACGACTGGCGTGACCCGGCCGTAACCCGCTGCGACCTGGGTGCGCGTGGTGGTGCCGGCAGCGTTGACGTCAAGACGGAAGATATCGCCGCTGTCGCAGTACAGGCCATACGAGCCATCGAGCGGCGACCAGCCCGAATGGCAGTCGAGGCCCTGCTCAGCCAACGCATACCCGGCCCGCGTCTTGAGCGAGCCCTGGGCCGTCACATCGACGTTGAGCGCATCACGGAGCAGGTGGCCGGCACCCTCGGGCAGCCCGAGCTTGAAGTCGGGCGCGCGGTTGTCCATTCCGAGGGGGAACGGGCCGATAGGCTTGGGGGTGGATGGCATGGCCCGATGTTCGCGGGCCGGCCCTCATTGGTCGAACCCTCCTGGGGGGTCGTGCCGCGCCGCGTGGATTGCTTTGTCACGGGCGGGCCCATACGATCCCATCATGCCCGGCATCATCTTCTGGCTGCTGGTGATCGCAGCCATCCTCTTCTTCAAGCTGACCACGTCCGCCGAGCGCCGCTCGATGATCGAGACCTACTGGCTGATCATCATCGGGCTCGGCGCCGTGGGCTTCATCTGGCAGTTCCTGCGGCAGGGCACGCTCAGTTCGTGAGCCCGGCCACGCGCTCGGCAATCGCGTTGCGGCGCTGCTCAATCTCGTTCAGGCGCTCGCGCTTCGCTTCCGCCGACAACAGGCGATCCCCGTCGATCTTCTTCGCGCGCTGACCCAGCTCGGCCATCTGTTGCTTGGCGGCGCTGATGGCCATGCGGTTGCGCAGCTTCGGTCCTTCCTCTTCCTGGATGCTGCGCGCCAGCTCCACGTCGCCGGACTTGATCGCGGCCTGGTAGCTGGCCCAGGCCTGCTCCACGTCCTTGGCCTGCTCGTACATGGTGGTGACGTAGCGGCTGGAGCCTGTGGGCAGCTCCTCGACGAAGTTGCCAGCCACGAAGGTGTCGCGCAGGCGCATGGCCGGGCGCTCGCCCCGGTCAAGCATGGGGCGCGCGATGGCGTCCGTCGCACTGGTGCTGACCGTGGCCAACCAGCCGAAGTACCCGCGCAGCAGAAAGTCCACCTGCTTGGGGCTCAACCCGGAATACTCGCCCTTGGCAAGGCGCACCGGGTCCGGCAAACCCCAGGAGCCCAGCAGGCGCGCCACCTCCGAGGTGCGCTCGTTGTAGCGATCCTGCGGGCGCAGGCGCTCGTCGGCCATGCCCTCGATGGCCCGGCCGCTGAAGCTGTCCTTGTTGGCATAGACGTCCAGGAAGGGCTTGATGGCCTGGGGCGTGGGGTCCATGGCGAAGGTGTTGAACACCATGTCGCTGATGCGCTGGCCGAAGCGCTTGCCCGTCATCTCCTCGCTCATCATCAGCTCGGCCGTTCGCTCGGCCACCGTGCCGATGGCGCCCACCTCGAAGGGCTTGGGGATGCGGAAGGCCTTGTCGCCGATCTTGAACCACCAGAAGTTGTCCCGGTCGAAGTCCTCGCGCTTCTTCCAGTCGTCGTCATCGGCATAGGCGGCCAGCAGGCCCAGGCTGGCCATGGACACGGCGCCGGCCATGGCAGCGAAGCGGCGCGGGTCCTCGCCGGCAGCACGGCCCAGCTTGTACAGGCCCTGCAGGCGCGCGTTCAGGAATGGCACGGTCTGGGCCAGGAAACGCACCGTCTCCCATTTGCCGGACATGCTGAAGTCCATCAGGTCCCGGGCCTGGAAGCTGGCCTCGGCGTGGCTCAGGCCCTTGGCGCGCAGGCGCTCGTACAGCGCCGTGCGGTTCACGTTCTCGGTGCGGTCGCCGAATTCCTCGTACACCTCCCACAGCGAGCGCATCTGGTCCTTGAGCTTGTCGAAGCCCTGCTTGTCCAGCATGGTGCCGCCCAGGCGCTCGATCTGCCCACGCAGCTGGTTGGTGTTCTCCTGCGTGCCGAACTTGATGATGCCGCCGCTGGCCAGCATGGAGGCGTAGGTCTGGCTGTCCTTGGCCGTGGCCTTCCAGCCCTTGGCGACGTTCTCCAGCGGGTTGTAGCTCAGGTCGCTCTGGGCGATGGCCGAGAGGCTGTCGCGGATCAGGTTGCGGATCTTGAAGGTGGGGTTCACCGTCACACCGAAGGTGAGCAGGCGCTTGAACGGCGCCATGGCCTTGACGATGCCCGGTGGCGTGTAGCTCATGGCCGAGATGGCATCAACAAGGTACGGGTCCTCGACGGCCCAGTGCTCGGCCACGCCTTCGCGCATCACCTTCACGGCGCCCTTGGTGTCGGCGGGCACTCGGTACGCCACGCCCATTTTCTCGGCCGCGTCCATGGTCGCCTGGGAGGCCCGGTTGCGCGCGGCGGCGGCATACAGGTGGCTCCAGTTCATGAGCGTGTTCTGCAGCAGATCGGCGTTGAGCTGCTGGCTCCCGCCCTTGAATTTCTTCCAGGCCTGCTGGTTCACCAGCCCGGAGCTGAAGCGCGGGCCGCGCATGCCGCCGTCCTCCTCCATGAGGCGGTAGAACGGCACATAGGGCTGGTCCTTCATCAGGTCGTAGGCGGCCTGGTCGATCAGGCCCGAGTCCCGCGCCACCTTGAGGCTGGCCTCGTTGAAGGCATTCAGCTCCCGCAGCGCGGCGGCGTACAGCGGCATGCGCGCCGTGCCATCGGCCATGCGGCCGGCATCCAGCGAGCGCAGGGCCGTAATGTCGCGGTCGGTCAGCAGGTTTTCCTTGCCTTCGGCCTTCAGGCGCTGGGCACGCTGAGCGGCCACCCACTGGAAGAATCGGTCGTGCTCGCCCTTGAGGCTGGCCAGCACCTTGGCGAAGCCGCCGTCCTTGATGTCCACGTCATAGACGCCATCGCGCAGGTAGATCTTGCCGTAGAGCAGCGTGGCCTCGACGGCGCCGTCCGTGCCTTTGGACATGCGCGCCAGGATGTAGGCCTTCTCGCTGATCTCCTTGAGGGGGGCAAACTGGTCCACAAGCCCCTGGCGCAGTTTCGTGCCGATGTTGTGGCGCATGGCCTGTGCGCGCTCGGCCCAGGTTTGCTTCACCTGGACGCCGAAGGCATGCTCTGCGGCGCGGGCCTGCTCGGCGGTGTAGTCGCTGGCCGTGGGCGCGGCCGGCGCGGCGCGGCTGAACTGCACGCCCTGGCGGGCAGGCGCTGGCGCGGGCGCCAGTGCAGCCGGGGATGCAGCTGGAATAGAAGCCTCCTGGGCTGTGGCAGCGCCGTCCAGCTCGCCAGCGAACGCGGGGTTCTCCCGCTGCGCGATGCCGAAGGCCAGGTTCACCAGGTCCTGGCTGGCGAAGTCGCTGCGGCTGCCCGCGATCTTGGCCCAGACCTGGCGCAGCACCTTGCGCACTTGGTCCAGCCAGCGCGCCACGGTGCCAGGCTTGGCCAGGGCATTGGGGCGCACGCCCATCTCCAGCGCGACCTGCACGGCATAGGGGAAGAGCTCCTGAGTGGACAGCTCCGGGCCGGAGGCCTGCACGCGGGCCGCTGCCTCGTTGTAGACCGTTCGCTCCAGGCTGCCCTCTGGCGCGCTGGCCCAGCCGCCGATGGCGCCATGCAGCTGGTTCCAGCCCTCCTCGCCCAACACCGCTGGCCCGTGCTTGTGCATCAGCTCGTGCGCCACCACGCCCAGCTCGTCGCCGGCCACGATGTGGTCGGAGATGATGAACACGGTCTTGGTGTTGGGATCGTAGAAGCCCTGGGCCTTGCCGCCACCCTCTGCACCCATGGCCACGGGGCCGATCAGCGGCTCCCAGTTGGCGCGGATGTCGTCCGAGGTCGTGACCACGATGCGGCCCAGGCTGTTGGGCAGCATGCCCATGCCGCCGACCAGCTGGTTCACGGCCTGGCGCACAGAAGCGTTCGTGGCCGGATAGACCGGCGGGCGCAGTTTGCGGATCTCCCGGGCCAGTTCCTCGGGCATGTTGCGGCTGAATTCCTGGGTGCCGCTGGAGCCGGAATTGCGACTCTCAACCGACTGCGCTAAACTGAGCACGTCCTCTGCAGAGCGGCCCGGGGTTACACCGCGGGGTTGCGCGAGGGTCGTTTTAGGGTCGGCATCGCCGGCTATCTCGACGGCCCACTCCCGCTGCAGGGGATTTTTTGCGTCTAGAGCCAGCCCATCCTCACGGGCTGCTGCCTCCAGCCAGCGCTGCCCTGACGAGCTCTCACTGAGGTCCACCGCCTCCAGCGTGTAGAGCGGATTCGACAATCCCTCCAGAGCCATTTCCTTGACGGTCAGCTTCACCAGCTTGGAGCGGCCATCCACATCCATGGGCGCGAAGAAACGGTGAATGGCCACGATGTTGGGGTCGCCACTTCGATCTGCCTTGCTCCATCCGTATGTAGCTGCGGCGAACAGACGATCAGCATTGGCCACGGCGCGGGCCTGGATCGAAGGTGATTCCGACTTGGAGACGGCCTTCCCGCTCAGCATCTTGTCCAAGTTCTTGCGCGAAACAACTGCCTGCAGGCCAGTCTGTGCATTGGTCAGCGGCTGGCCCTGAAACGCCTTGGCCGCCAGGCGCGCCTCGGCGAACGTGGTGGCACGGCGCATTGCCGGCGGCTGCGCTGCAGCGGACGCCGTTCCTTCGCTGTCCGGGCCAGGCCCACGGCTGAATTGCAGGCTGGCCTGCTGCTGGCCGGCACGCGCCGCATCAGCAGCATCCACCTCAGCCAGGATCTGCGCCAGCCTCTTGCCCTTGGGATCTATTCCCAGACCCCGGGCCACGCGGCCGGCAGGTAGCGCGCTGGATCGCCAGTTGGCCGGGCGGGCCGCTGCCCCCTGCGCTTGTCCTTGCGGGCCTGGCGCCGCGCCGCCTTGCGCGCCATTGTTGAAAGTCGTGGTGCTGGCATTCGTCAGACCTTCCTGCGCTGCAGCAGCACCAGCAGCCGGCGCGCCTGGCGCTCCAGTTGCTTGCGGAGGTTGCGCGCCAGCTTGCTGGGCTTGATCGGCTTGCGGGGCAAAGGTGGCTCCTGTGGTTTGGGTCAGGGGGCCAGGCCCAGCGGCTTCCAGGGCGCCGGGTCCGGTTGGGGAAATGGCTGCTGGGGCGGCCACGGCGGCAGCCTGTGCCTGGGCACCTTGGGCATTTGCGATCTCCTGAGCCTGCAGGGCGGCCTGCTGGGCTGCATCGAAGCCGGCATCCACGGCCATGGCAGCGCCGCGCGACAGCGGGCCGTCTGCGGGGTTGATGCCCATGCGCTCGGAAGGACGCTGCAGCGGACGCTGGGGGATCAGCGCCTCCATGGCGGCGTTGTCCGCGAAGGGGTCCACGGCTGGTGCACGGTCGGCCGGCAGCGGCGCCGGCTCGCCCACACCCCGGAAACCCATGTAGGCATCCACCATGCGGCGCACGCGCTGCGTCTCGGCGGTGTCCAGCGGCTGCTCTTTGATCCGGGCCAGGCCCTCGTTCAGGCCGCCCAGCACCTGGGCCGTGTTGGCAGCACCACCGTCCAGCAGGTTCTGCAGCCCAGACAGGACGCGGCCGGTGCGGACACGCGCATCCACGGCGGCGATACCGGCATCCTCGCTGGCCTGCTGGAACTGGCCTTGCAGCTGCACGCCCATGGCGTCTGCCGCCTGCAGCCCAGCACCAGGGGCTGGTGCACCAGCAGGATCAGCGCCCACGTTCTGGGCCAGCCACGCGTCTTCCATGGCATCGCGCACCGTGTCCACCGTCTGCTGGGTGGAGAACTGCGTGCCGTTGCGCACGGCGGCCTGGACTTCGGCCACGTAATCGGGGCTCTGCGCAGGCTGCTGGCCGTCGCCGTAGTTCTCCCACCAGCGGCGGGCCTGCTGCGCGGCAGGGTCGTTCACCTCGCGGATCGACTGGCCCATGATTTTGGCCCGCACCTCCTCCCGCTGGTCCTCGGGCAGGTTGGCCAGGTAGCTCTCCACCTCGCCCACGCGGCCGACGCTGCCGTCAGGGAAGGAGATCAGGCGCTCGGGTGTTTGGTTGCCCAGCAGCAGCGGCGCCTGCGTGGCAGCTTCCTCGGCGGGGGCCTGCTGCTCATCCTGCTGTGGCTGCTGGCCGCGCGAGTGCCCACCCGTCAGCAGCGACGTACCGGCACCCGTGACGCCTCCCAGGGCCGCGCCCATGCCGGCCGCAGCCGCCACGCCCTTCGAGGGATCGATGCTCGGGTCGAACGGCATGGCCGCCCGCTGGCCCTCGTACTGGGTGACGCCTTCCTCGACAGCTTCCTGCGCCGCCTCGCTGGCACCAGTCTTCAGGGCGCGCGCAGCAGCACCGCCAGCAAAGCCCTTGCCGCCGGCCAGCAGGCGCTCGGCACCGAAGGCACCGCCAGCACCGCCGATCACGGCCGGCAGCACGCTGGCACCGCGCGCCGCAGAAACAGCCTGGTCCTCCGTGGCGCCGCCCTGCTTCGCCAAGTCGTAGGCCGTGCCAGCAGCATCGCCACCAGCCATCGCAGCACCAGCAGCGACACCGCCCGCGCGGCCCGCCATCTCCACCGCCTTGCCACCAAGGCCAGCAGCGCGGCCGACCAGCCCCGCACCCTTCACCGCCAGGCCAGGACCAGCGAACGAGCCCGCAGCCTGCGCCGCAGCCAGCAGCGGGTTCTGCGCCACGTACTTGCCCACGGCCGCCAGCTCGCCGCCAACACCATCAGCGTCCTGCACCTCCTGCCGGAACTGCTGCTTCGAGGCCTTGACCACATCGCTCTGCGCAGCCTCGCCGGCCTGGATGATGTTCTTGTCGATCCAGCCCGAGACATCGTTGCCGGGCTTCACGAAGTTCGCAGCAGCCGAGACACCGCCGGCCGCCGCGTTCGCAGCCTCGATGGCCGTGTCGTTCAGGACGGCCAGGGGGTTGCGGGACTTGGGCTTCTCGCCATCCAGGGTGCCGTTGAAAGGCTTGAGTCCAGAAGGGTGTGCTTCAGGTGGATCAAGCTCGCCAGTGAAAGGTTTGAGGGTAGCCATGCCCCCAGTGTTCCCACGCAGGGGCTGGGGCGCGAACCCTGGGCGGGGGCGTGAAGCCCTACACGGGAAGCGACGGTCAAGGCCTACCTCAGCGCCTCAACCCATGAGATGGGCACCAGCCATTTCAAGCATCTCTCTGTCGATCGCCAAGCCAGAGGCCGATCCAATCACCACGCTTGTCATCCCGCACTTTGGACAGCACGCAGTGGCACCGTCATCCCACCATTGGGTGATCTGCTCAGGCGGATAGACTTCACCGCAGCCTATGCAGCCGCAAGCTTCACTGCACAGCACGACATCTTTGTGGTCTTCAGCGGCTCGTTGGTAGGAATAGGGATCAATGCCTGGATCCCAGCTGCGTCCGCTCTTGAGGGTGATGGTCATAGCACTTCGGATTCTGCGCGATCCGCCAACGCGTACTGCGCAGTGCACAGGCAACTTCACACGGGCCGCGTCCGCACCTCAGCCGTCCAGGCAGACTGCCCTCTGGGCTGCAACGAGCCCTGATCCGTTGCAGCGATGTGGAGGTATTCGCCCTCTCCCAACGCGCGAGCCTGCTGCGACAGCTGCTCGCGCACGTCATTGGATTCAGCGCGGAGCTTGCTGATCACCATCTTGTTCACCTTCAGCTCGCGACAACAGCGGCAGGAAAAGTGCATCCACTTTCCATAGTCTTCGAGGAAGGCAGTGCACTGGAGGTTGCATAGGGGGCACGGGGCTTGGATGGAGTCTGGCATGGCTGCACCCTGAAGAAATACTGAGCGAAAGAAACTCTGAACCTGTTGTACCGCACCTGTGCGGTCCAAAACGAAATGACGAGGTAGGGGTTGGCCTAAGAGCGGCGGGCATGCTGATTGCCGCCTGTACAGCCTCACAGCCTGGAAGAAGATACATATTGGTACAAGACCCGAAAGAACGGTAGCATGCGCTCACATTTAACCAATAGAAAGCGTAGTGACATGCGAGTATCAATAACTCCTGCCGTTGCCAATTCGGCAGAGGGTCCACATGGATGAGTGCAAGCCGGGCCAGGACAGCGACCAACAACCCCAGTGGTCGCCTACGGGAGCACTGGCCCTGCTTATTTTGGGAGCGCTTGCGATAGCTGCGGCGATTTGGCTCATGGCAAAGCAGCACCGCACCCTGCCTTGGCAACTGCGAGCCGCAGCCATTGCCGCACCGGCAACAGAAGCTTCGCCGCCAGCCGCAGCTGCCGAAATGCAATGCCCAAATCAGAACTGGACTGCAGGCCAACGCACGTGATGAGCTTCTGGCGCAGGGCTGGGTCCAGAAACGACGAAGCCCGCGCGAGACACCCCCAGGATGGTGCCGCCCGGGTCCTGAATAGAATGGCGGCAATCAGCGGCCTGGCGCCGCGACGACTGGAGGGGATCCTGGCCGCGTATCAACTGCAACCGAAAAAACTGAACGTCTGGGCTGCACTGGTCTATTTCCTGCTTTTCATGGACCAGAGGTACATCAAGGCAGCGACCCAAAATTCCATTGAGGTGAGCATTCGTTCAGCCGACTATAAGCTGAAGCACGATGCTGGAATCTACCCTTCAGACGAGGAAGTAGAGCACCTCAACACATTCAATGCTTTTCAGCTGAAAAAGATGCGCAAGGAGTTTTGGTCCGCAGCGGCATGGACTCTGCTGATCATCGCCTTTTCCATCGGAGTGCTCGCCCTATTGTCGAAGGCCCCATGTGCCGGACTCACGGCGCCCAAAGTAGTTTCCTCAATCGGAGGAGCGTTGGCGGCATGGGGGACTATGTTCCAGTTGATCCGTGCGGATGCCACATTCAAAGCTGCGCAGGCACACGAATTGATGCGCCCGCCCCTCTTCCTGCTCCTGTTCGTGCCAGGCTCTGTGCTGGCTATCGCCGGCACGCTGGCGTAGGCCGGTGCCCGTCCGGGCGTGGAGTGGTACGCTCTTGGCACTGCCGCATAAGCAGCTCAGAAAAAAGCGCATTCGCCGAGTGCGCTTCGTTTTTGTTCACTGCCGCATAGGCAGCTCAGAAATGTGCTCTACGACACGGCCGTGCATGCTGTCGGTTTGCTGCCGCATAGGCAGCTCAGAAACTCCTCCTTCGAGTGCTTAGCCCTGCACCCAAATTCACTGCCGTATAGGCAGCTCAGAAATGTGATCTGTCGGCAGAAGCAAAAGGCAGGTGGTTCACTGCCGTATAGGCAGCTCAGCAACTCTCCGCCAAGATGCAGGCCGCTTGAGCCCTCTTCACTGCCGCACAGGCAGCCAGGCCCGCCCAGCGGGCCTTTTTCTTGGGCGCAGCTCACACGGGCCGCGTCCGCACCTCAGCGCTCCAGGGCGTCTTGCCACCGTGCTGCTCGGCCTGCTGACGCTGCAGGTGCGCGGACAACCTGGAGACTCAGCGCTTGGCCTCGTCCTCCAGCGTGTATGCGTAGAACATGAGGTGCTCCAGCGCTACAGCGTGCGGGTCACGACCTTCCAAGGGCGATTCCCTGGCAGAGTCGTCCGGCAAGAAGACCAGAAGCACGTCGCCACAGGCTTCGTAGTCTGCGCTGAACTCAACGCCGTTGTGGGTGAAGACGCATTCGTGCATGCGGGGCATTGTCACAGGTGCGAGCTCGTGGCACCAGCGCCCAGAAACGACGAAGCCCGCACGGGGCGGGCTTGGTTGGAGTGCGGATTGCTACTTGGCAGGCTGTGTCGCAACAGTAGCAGGAGCCGCCGGCGGAGGCGGGTTCTTGGCCAGGTCGTACTGCATGAGGCCAATGATGATTGCAGCTCCGCCAACTACTACGGTACCGACCACAAACTGGAGCATGTTGATCGAGGACTTCAGCCCATCAACCTTGCCTTCCAGGCCTTCGACTTTTCCGCCAACGTTCGCAACAGCCACGCCAGTGGCTGACATTTCCTTGGTGACGTCCTTCAGCATGTGCGCGAAGTCAGCACGCAGACCCTGCATCTCGGTCAGCATCTGCCCTTGCATGGTGGCCATCTGCGTGTTGAGCTGGCCCATGGCTGCGACGGTCTCCTTGGATGACTCGGCGATGGACGCGCGGACCTCAGCGCGCACGCTATCGAGCTTGGCGTCGAGGAGTTCACGGGTCACGTCGGTCATAGGTCGATTGTGCGCTGTTTCGGGTTGAAGTGGTGCCTCAGACTTGGAGGCGGTCGTGTGGTTTTTCAATTCCCCAGAAGAAGTATTGCCTCGCACGCTTCCGCTAGGTTCAGCTATATTGCGGCTTTGGGCAGTGTGGCGTGGGTACACGCCTTCAATGTGACTTCCGCCCTCAAGCGCCATATCACTTGTTTTCCGGATGGCATCCTCACGCGAATACCCCTGGCGCATCACCATGGAGGCGGCATCTAATATGCGCTTTTCCGAATCAAGTGCACTCGAGCTGCCAGAAAATTTAGAGGCCATTTGCCGTCCACGAGCAAGATGTTTCTCTTGCCGACGTAGGCTCTCCTCCAAGGACCTAACTGTTTCTGCAAACAAGCCCGCCACGGTGAAATCTGTGTAAGCGACGTCTCCAGCAACAGTGTTTCCCCCACTGATGGTTCGTACCTGTTGGGCAGGTTCCCGCTCGGTGCTCTCCGATTCCGCGCGAATCCTTACAAGTGCCAATTTTGGTCGAGGCTGAGAACTCATAGCTTCAGACATTTTTTGAAGCGTCAGCGGCAGGCGCCCCTGCGCTGCGCCGTTCGATGTCAGTTACAGCTATGGTCAGCATGTTCAAGAGACTTCTTGCACATGACGGGTGGATTGAGAGCGTTGCCAAAGCTCTCCGAACATACCTAATGCCATCTTCCCCAGCTGGAGGAGCGAAGGGTTCAACTTGATTCTCAAAAACACTCAGTATCAGACGCTCATCATCCGGACCAGATCCGACGAGGCCGAGAGTCAAAGAGTCTACGCGCAAGTACTTGAAGTCATTGGCCAACTCGATCGGCTCAAGATCCACTTTTTGCAGCTCTATGTTTCCTGGCTCAACGTTATTCATACTTGGTGCTATCGAGGATTGATTGATACTAAACATTACACCATCACAAAACGCTCTCGTCCAATGCGCCGCACCCTCATGCTCCCCGGCCTCATCCTCTCCGCCCTACTCCTCGCCGGCACCGCCCTCACCTCCTGAGTTCTCCTGCGCGGTAGTACACCTCGCTCCCCATACATGCAGCCTACTGCTACATTGCCGCCAGGAGGTTCCACCTATGAGCACCCCCGACATCAGAGCGATGGAGGACATGCTGGACCATCTGCGAGCGAAGAAGGCGTTTGCAGAGGCGCAGCTGCAGGCATCCGAAGCCGAGGACCCCGACCTCAAGCTGGACTTGCGCCGCATCGAAGGCCGAATCGATGTGCTCAAGGAGATGCTGCGGGAAGCTCGTGAGTGAGCACGGAAGGCCCTGATGCGGGCCCTGCTACATTTCCGCTCAGGAGGCTCTTATGAGCGAGAACACATCCCCCGACGCATCCCCCGACGCATCCCCTGAATTGATCGAACGGTATCGCCAACGGGCGCGTGAACTGCGTGAAGACGCCATTCGTATCGAGGACGAACTGCGGGCCGTCGAAGAGAAGAAGGCCGAACTCCAGACAGCCCTCGCGCGAGTCCGTGGAGCGGTGCAGGTGCTGGAAGAAATCATTGACGAGAAGACCAGATGATCCTCCGCGCTCTCTTCCTCGCCGCCGGCCTCTGTATCGCAGGCCCTGCTCTGGCCGCCAACATGGCCACATGCCTGCTGGACAAGCTCCCGGGCACACAGAACGATGTCGCGGCCCAGGCCGTGTTCCAGGTCTGCAGCGCTGAGCACCAGGGCGGGATTCAGGCCGTGCCCCAGGGAGATGGCCGGGGCATGCTGGGGTTCAAGTCCGGGCCAGAGTGCACGGTGAAGAAGGCAGGCGACACGCGCAGCAACAGGGCGGCGGAGCTGATTGGGGTTGCGTGTCGGCGGCTGTATGACGAGCCCATGAAGCTGCGCCCTTTCAATGGCCCGCTGGATGGCGAGCCTGCGCCTACTCGCCAATAAACCGATTGCCTTTGGCATCCTCGTAGACGGGCTTGCCGCCTGACATTCCAACCTGGCGCGACATTCCTGGCGGCACCTGCCCGCCACCCTGCCCCGGCTGCTGCACAAACAGCCCGCTCTGCCGATTGAACACCGTGGATGGGGTGTTGTAGGCCCGCTGGGACACCGGATCGATCTGCTGCCCCCCAGGCACCACCAGATACGGATCGGCCTGCGGCGTGCCGCCCTCGATATCCCGCATGTACTGCACCAGGCTGCGGCGCTTGGTCGGATCTTGTTCTCCGGCCACCTGGTTGCGCGCGGCCTCCACAAGCCGGTTGGTGCGGTTGCTGTATCCCTGCGTCTCGCGGTCCATGTCCAGGCGCTGCTGGGTCAGACCGGCCTGCATGCCGGCGCGCTGGTTCTGTCCCTGCTGCTCCATGGCTGCGCGCACGAGGGTATTGCCCTGGCGCATGCCCTCTGCCTGCAGGCCTGGGGCGGCCTGCTGCAGCGCCTGGTCCGTGGCCAGCATGGCCTGGTACTTCTGCACATCCGGGCTGTTCTCCGCGCCACGGCCGCCGAAGCGCCGCGTGTTGGTGATGGAGCTGGCCGACACCTCGGCATTGCGCAGCGCGTTGCGCGAGGCCCAGTCGTTGCCGCTGTGGGCAATGGCGGCCTGCACCAGGGGGTTGCCCAGCGAGGTTGACAGGCCGGGGGCGATGCCCTGCATCTGCGACCCTGGCACAGCACCAGCAGGCATCGAGTTCATGGTGCCGCCAGGAGGTTTGCCGTTGATGGTGATGTCGCCGCTGATACCAGCGGGGCCGCTGTAGCTATTGCCATCGCGCGTGATGTTGGCCGGGCCAGGAGGTGCGGCTGGTCCAGGCATGGGCGCAGCTGCGGCGCCAGGGGAGCCCGGAGCGCCGGGTGCGCTCGCTTGCTGCTCCATCGCGGCGGCTACCAGCGGATTGGATTGGCGCGTGATCGGGCTGGCAGGTGCTGGGCTCTGGGCACCAGCAGCAGTCGCCAGCGCAGCGCCACCACCCACCACGGGCGCATAGGGCGCTGCGGCCTGGGCGGCCTGGCCCAGCCCCGACATGGCCGGCTGCGATGCACCGAAGGCCCGGGAGATGAGGCCGGTACCGCGCAACGCGGCGCCAGGGATACCGCCCGCACTGGGCAGCGCGGCCAGGTTGCGGCCGAAGTCGTTGTTCAGGGGATTGCTCTGGGAGCCGTCGGCAGCGGGCGCCTGCGGATTGCCGCCCACCGGGATCTGGTTGATCAGCGCGTCACGCCGCTGGGCTGCTTCGAGAAGGGGATTCGTGGCCATGAGTGTTCCTTGCGGAGTTGCTCATGGCAGTGTGCGGATATGCTGTCGGCGCGTCGAACCCCAGTGGGGGCATCACATCATCAGAGAATGGAATGACAATCTTCAACTCGGCACATCTTCAAGTTTTGCAGCCCTGGGCATCTGTAATTGCTGCTTTCATAGCTGCGTCAGTAGCCATCATTTTTGGTGCAGCCCAGGTTTGGATTGCATGGCAGCAATCCAAAACGACAAGAAATAAGCTAAAACTTGACCTATTCGACCGCCGCCTTGAAGTCTACAAAGCTGCATCTGAAGCAATAGCTACTGCCATACAAACCAACGACTTCACAGCCTCCGACGAGCGAGCATTTTTTCTGGGAATTCGAGGATCACGCTGGCTGCTTGATGCGGTTGCCGACGACTACTTGCGAAGCGACCTATTTCACGCTTTTGATAGGCTTGAAAAAATTCGCCTCAATAAGGGGAAAGTAAAAGCCGATGAGCATCAAAGGCTCGTGTCCGAAGCCACCGACGCTGTCAGGAAGGAGTTGGCCCGGCTGGACTCTATGTTCGAACGATTCCTCCGCATCGACCACTAGGCGAGCGAAAACTCATGCCAGCGGCCCCGGCACACCCACCTCCCGCGACCTCACCCACTCCTCATTGCGACCACTGGCCTTGCGCCCGAACTCCGCTTCGAACTTGGCCAGGGCCACGGCGGCCTTGGCATCGTTGTGCATGTCGGTGTCTTCGCGACCATAGGCCCGGTACAGCATCCAGTGCACCAGAGCGAAGTGCAGCTCCGGCCGGATCTCGGGCTTGTCCACGCAGGCGCGCATGGGCTTGAGCGGTAGCCGCTGCACGGTCAGACGCAGTTCACCGTCTGCTGCAGGCCTGGGCCACAGGTGCAGCTTGCCGGTGGTCATTCCGGCCACCAGGCGCTGCGGCACGTCCTGGCGCTCCTGGAACTGCCAGCCCGGGTGGTAGCAGTCCATCTCGTCCACAGAGATCTCGCAGACCTCCTGGCCGTTGATGAAGGCGCGCAGGATGCGCACCACCCTGCTGTCCAGGTCCACCGTCTCGGCGCCGGCCAGGAAGGCGATGCGGCAGATAGGTGAGACCGAATCGCGCAGCAGCTGGCCACGGCGGCAGGCCTCGACCTGGGCCTCGTTGGCGTAGATGGTCAGGAGGTCGTCCGAGCAGTACGGCTTCTGGTCATCCAGGTCGAAGCAGTCCTGACGGTACTGCTTGATCAGGTCGTCGAGGGTCATGGCGGGCCTTCAGGTCAGGAGGCGAGGATCGAGCGCAGCCAGGCCTGGCCCAGCCGGTTGTCGTCGCGGTTCACCTGGAACGGGTAGCGCAGGCTGTTGATGGGCTGCACCACGTTCATGCGCTCGCCCAGGCGGTCGTCCAACTCCTGGTCGTAGCCGGTCTCCTTGGCGCGGGCCAGACGCTCGACGAACTTGCGCTTGACCACGATGGGGCGGTTGCGGCGGAACATCTGGATGACGCCGTTCACCGAGACCTGCACGAACGGTGCCTCGTTGTCGCGGCCGCCGGACAGCACCGTGACCATCACGGGCTCGTTCATGAAGGCTTCCAGCTCAGCGTCCTTGAGCGTCACCGGGGTGTCGATGATCTCAGCCGAGAAGTCGGGCACGATGCCGAACTCCATGGGAGGCGTGGCGCCCAGGTACTCGTTGGTGGCGTCCGTTTCGTTCTTGCGGGGGGTGGTGGCCATGTTGATGTCCTTGCGGGGATGTGAGGTGGCCCGGGGCGGATACCCCAAGGCCACGGGGGTGCGTCAGGTGCGCGCTTCGTAGACGCAGGTCTTGGAAGCCAGGACGGCCGCCAGAGTGGCGTTCTGCGACACGCGGAAGCCGCGTTCATCGACCGTGATGCCGTTGGCAGCGTCCAGGGTGCGGACGCCATCGGCACCGGTCTTGAGGCACGAGCCAGCGGCCATGCCCTCGAACCACTCGATCTGCACGCGGTCGGTGACGTTGATCCAGCGGACTTGGCTGGGCTTGAAGCCGGTCTCGACGCGGGTGGTATCCCCTGCGACGATGGCGGTGGCGTCGTAGACCACCTTGCCCTGGGCGGAACTCTGGGAGTCCTGCTTGTCGGTCTTGGTGCGGGTTTGGCCCGCGGTGTTGTCGGCCATGATGGGTTCTCCGTGGGAGTTGAGGTTCAGAGTGGAGGGAGGGCCGAAGCCCTCCCCGGCCTTACAGCGCGGTCACCCCGGCTTCGGCCACCGCCATCCAGCCCTCGTTGAGCATGGTGCAGGCCATGTAGAACTTGGCGCCAACGTAGCCGCGCTGGCCCAGCGGATCGCTCTTGTCCTTCACCCCGGGCGGGATGTAGGTCGGGTCGATGGAGTCCGAACCACGCAGTGCCAGCTGGCCCCAGGCGTCTTCGCCGACCATGATGAACGGGTAGACGTCCACGTTGGTCGCGCCCGTCAGGCCGGTGCTGCCGATAGCTGCGCCTGCGCCGGCATAGGGCGCCAGTTCCGCACTGGTGATGAAGCGGAAGTTCTCGCAGGAACCGATTTCCTGGGCGTGCACAGGCTTGCGGTTGCCGTAGGCGCTGACGTGCACGAAGCCCTGCAGGTCACGGATATCGGCCTCGGCATCCGTGTGCACGAAGACCAGGTAGCTGGCTTCCACGGGCTTTGTGGCGATCATTGCCGAGGGCGACAGGATGCCTGTGATGCGCTTGGCGTGGTTGGCCTGCAGATTGCGGCTGATCTTGCGCAGCAGGTTCAGGCTGATCTTCGCGTTCACAGCAGCGCGGCTGGCACCGCCACCGGCATAGAACACGTTGGTACAAGCCTTGAGCACGCCGTAGCGGATCATCTCGCGGACCAGGGCAATGCGCTCGCCGCACTGCTTCTTCATCTCGGCGGGCACGTCGTCCTCGTACGTGTCCACCGTCTGGTCGGTGAGCTGGTAGAGGCAGCCGTATTGCTTGATGGTGACCTGGATGTCCTGTGGGACCAGCGTGTCTGCGCCAGGCGTGACGCCTTCGGTCAGCTCGTGGGCCACCGGGTCCGCCTTGGGCCGGTTGCGGGTGTTCCAGTCCGTGTTCGCCGCACCCCAAGGGAGGTAGCGGCGGTGCACGATGGTCTTGCCCTGGTTCTTGGGAAGCGCGCGCTGCTGGCCGGTGATGCCCAGCACTTCGCTCGCCACGGCGTGGGCGAGGATATCGCCCTTGATCTTGCCGATCCGCGGCGCCGGGTTGCCGCTTTCGTATTGAGCCATGATGTTCTCCTTCGGGCCTGGCTATCTCAGCGCTGGCCCATGGTGGCCTGGAAGGCGGCCAAAAATTCTTCCTCTTCAGTGGGCGCGGCCTGGGGGCGCGGCGCGTTGCCGCTGGGCGTGACGGCCGCCTTGAGCCGTGCCTGCCCCTTCGCGGCCTTGTCGGCGGCGGTGGCGCGGGCGGTGGCCCATGCGTCGTATTTACCCAGTACGGAGCCCATGCTGTCGGCCGTGACCGCGTCAGCAAACTCCTGCTGCACCTGCTCCCCTTGCGCGGTGAGCCACAGGTTGAACTCCTGCGAGCCCACCTTGTCGCGCCAGCCTGTGTGCATGCGGTCCATCACGGCCAGCTCCAGCGCCATGGGGTCGTGCCCGGCCTGGACCTGCGGCGCTTCGCCCGTGGCCACGGGTTGCTGCGCTTCGGCTGGTGGGGCTTCCTGGCGAGGTTGCTGGTTGTGGAGACCGATCAACGCCCGGGCGTACTCGGCAACGTCGGGATAGTCCTGCTCGAACTGCTTGAGTTGAGGTGGCAGCTCGGGCGTCACTGCGGGCGCCGGGGCTGCTGGGGCCGCAGGAGCTGGCTGTTGCGACTTGCGTAGCAGATCGCCAATGCTCCCGTGTGCTTTGTCCAACTGGCGTTTGAGCGTGTCCACCTCGGCAGCGTTGCCCAGCAGGCGGCGCAGCTCACTGCGCTTGAAGCCGGCGAACTCGACAGGATCGTCGTCCTCGGTCGTGGCCGGCTGCTGCTGGGCGGGCTGCCCTTCAGCACCGGCGGCGGCCGTGGCCTCCTCCTGCTGTTGCTCGCTGGCTTCTTGCGTCACCGCCTCCTTGCCGCCGTGCTCGGCCGCAGCACTTACCGGCGCTGCAGTGGATACGGGCGGCTCGGTGCCGGACGTCTCAGCGAAGGCGCGATGGAAATCGGCCTCCTCTTGAGCACGGGCCTCGGCCTGCTGTTGAGCCTGCTGTTCCTGCTGTTGTTGCTCGTCCATGCGTCATGCGCTCCTGTGTGTCGTGCCGAGGTCAGTAGCCGGGGCCACCGATGTCGGCGGTTTGTGCCGGGTCTGGTTTGTCCAGTGCCAGCAGTTCTTTCCAGGCCGCGATGCGCCCACGCAGTTCGGTGGTGCGCAGCGCGTCCATGGTTAGGCTGTCGTTCTTCTTGCGCAGCGTGTCGATCTGCGCGTTGGCATGGCGCTCAATGGCACGCCATGTCGGTGAGGTGAAGTCCAGGCCTGGGTTTGTCATGGCTGCAGTTTCCAGAGGAACGCCCTCTGGAGCGAACCCTGGCCGGGGGTCAGCCCCGCGCGCCGTCAGCGGCCGGCGTCTCGATGCCCTGGCGCACGCCCAGCAGCGGGCTGTCGGGGCGCAGCGGCGTCAGCGGGTCGGTGTTGTTGGGCACGGCGCCAGGGTCGGGCTGCTGCTGGGGCGTGATCCAGCCCGAGGGCTGCGGAACGATGGGCGCAGCATCCTGGTCGACATAGCCGCCCGAGCGCAGCAGCCCGTCGGCGACTGGCGCCGCGCCGGGGTTCAAGGCGAGGACTTGGGCGGCCTGGGTGCCGCTGTACAAGGTGTCCACGTTCACGCCCACGGTCTGTGCACGCGCCCTGCCCGCCTCTGCATCGGTCTTGCCGGCCTGAGCCTCCAGCAGCTTGGCCTTGGCCTGCAGCGTCGGGTCCTGGCCCTGCTGGGCGCGCTGAGCCTTCTGCTCGTCCGTGTACTGGAAGTTGGTGGGGTCCAGGCGCTGGCCCTTGCACAGCTCGGCCGCCAGCTTCGCCGGGTCCAGCTCGTAGACGGGATTGGCCGACACCTGCAGCAGCGTCATCAGGAACTGCTGCTGGGCGTCGCGCTCCACCAGAGCCGAGCTGGCGCGCACGTCGATCTGGAAGTCGCCCTTGATGCTCTCGTCGTCAGAGTAGGTCATCATCCAGTCGAAGTACCGCTGGATGTGGGGCCGCGTCATGTAGTCGTCGAACCGCTTGGCCAGGCGCCGCAGCACGCTGGTGGCGTTGTTGTTCTGCATCTGCATGCCGCCCAGGGTGTTGGGCGCATCGCCGCGGATGCCCTGCAGCATGGCCGGCATGCCCGTGGTGTCCTCGGCCATCTTCAGGGCGAACTGAATGGTGTTCATCAGCGTGACCTGGGCGCTGGGCACTGTGAAGGCGTTGAATGCTCCGCGCACATCCGAAACGTCCGCATTCGCTTCGGCACGCCAGATCTTCCCCGGCCGCAGACTCCAGACGCCATCTTCCGGTGTCACACCGTTCCCGATCACCACCTGAGGCGCTGCTGACAGGCCGTTGTTGTCCATCATGGCGCGGGCTGCACCATTGAGCATGCGCTGTGCCGTGCGGACCTGCCGGCTGATGCCGACACCCCAGGGCATGCCAGGGCGGCGCTGCCAGGCCAGCACGTCATAGGGGAACTCGCCATCGTCCTGGGGACTGAGCACGACCTTGACCAAGCGGTCGTTGATCATCACCGCCATGGTGGGCACGCGGTCCTCGTCGCCCTCTTCCATCTCCACCCCCAGGCGCGCCAGGTGCTCGCGTGCGCAGTGGCCGTAGAAGATCCACATCTCAAACTCGTTCTCGCCCGGCCGGTAGACGGCTTCCGTGCCCTCGCGGGTGCGGGCCGGGCCTTCGCGCAGCACGGCCAGCAGTTCGGCAGTCTCGTAGCTGGGGTCGGCCAGCATCTCCTTGATCTGGCGCGGGCCGATGTTCTCGCGCTCCCACGTGTAGCTGCCGTTGTGGATGTTCTCCCCGCAGGACGGGTCCGGGAAGAAGTTCCAGGCGTCAATGCGCTTGGAGCCGGGTTTGATCTCATCGAACTTGACGAACTGAGTGGTCTGCGTCACGGGATCCTTGATGGCCATCCGGCTGGTGCGCATCACGGGATAGGGTCCCTTGAAGACACCGGAGCCGATTCGCGCCGAGTCCTCGATCAGCTGCCGCATTTCCCCGTGCCAGTTGCTCTCGACCAGCGAATCCTCGATCGCGCGCTGCATACCCTTGGCGGCTTCGGCTGCATTGCGGATCTGCTCCTGGACGAATTCCTCCACGGTCTTCTGCTTGTAGATCCCGCCCATGGCGTCCATCAGCCGCTGGCGCAATGCTGGGCTGAGCGTCGGCAAAGGCGTGGCCTTGATCTCCCAGGCCCGATCATCCGTGGGCAGCAGCATGTCCGCCACGCGGGCGCTGGCCGCATCCGTGTAGGGGCGCGTGATGTTAAGGAACACCACCGACCGGGCCGGGCCCTGCTGCCTGGTCTGCCCACCGATGACGGCCGCCTTCCTGCTGCGGTACAGCTGGTTGGCGTTCTGGAAATTGCGGTTGGCGTCGTCGATGCCCTGGTAGTGCTCCTCGTCCTCGGTCCACTCCTCCTCGATGCCCGAGCCGGCACGGCCGGCAATGGCCTCGCGGCGCTTGGACAGGAGCGTCAGGACGAACTCGGCGCGCAGGTCGCGCTGGGGCTCGCCGCTGTCGTCGTGCTGCTGGGCCAGCAGGCCCCCATGGTTGGTGGTGGCTTGCATGTCAGTACCCTATCTCGTTGTCCAGTGGCTGCCAGCCGCCGCCCCGAGGAGCGACGGGCCGCTGCTGCTGTGAGCGCAGCATGTGCTCGGCCGATTGAGCGATGTAGCGGAAGTTGTCGGCGCCGTGGCTGTACTGGTCGTGCAGCGGTCCCATGGCCTCGCCGGTCTTGGTGCTGACGTGGCGCTGATACCGCTTCAGGCATTCCAGCAGGCGCGCCGTCTTGGCGGCGTCGAAGTAGCAGCGCGGGAACAGCATGCGGGCGGCCTTGATGCCCTCTTCCACATCCAGCGGGGCCAAGCACAAGACCTGCCGGCGCCCCAGCTCGCGCAGCAGCATCTCTGCGTTCTTGCCGGTCTGCGGGTTCTTGGTCTTGCCGTCGTGCGGCAGGTAGTCGATGCCCCAGCGATACGGGCGCTTCTCCAGTTGGGTCACATACCAGTCATAGGTGTGGTGGCTGTCTTCCAGGTAGTCGATGACGCGCACGTCCTGCGGGCCGACCTGGACCATGGTGATGGTCATGGCGTCGTTCCAGCCCAGGTCCCAGACCGTGTGCACGGGCAGGCGCGGGTCGTAGGGGACGCGGCAGGCCCGGCCGTCGGCATAAAGGTGCTCCACCTCGTGGCGGTAGATGGCGCCGGCGGCCACCTTGCGGGCCTTACCCTCCCAGATGTGCTCGTAGTCGTCCTTGAGCATGGAGCGCTTAGCCTTCTGGCGCTCGTCCTCCAGCACGACTGGAAACCAGGGGTTGTCGCGCCAGTTGATCTGGCAGACCCACGTGTCCGGGCTGGGCGTGGCGATGAACCGCTGGTAGGTCTCGTCCGTCTCCATGTCCGGGTTCAGGGTCAGCCAGATCTCGGAGCCTTCCTTGCGGATGGTCGGGATCAGCACGTCCCAGGACTTCTTGCTGACGCCGTGGGCCTCTTCCACCCAGACGATGTCCACGCCCTCGAAGGACTTGATGGTGTCCACCGTGTGGGACTGCAGGCCCGAGAACAGGAACAGCGAGCCGTTGATGCCCCGGATCTCGGAGTCCAGCACCTCGAAGAAGGCTTCCAGGCCCAGGCGCGAGATGGTGTCCTTCAGCAGGCGATGCACCGAGTCCTTCATGGACCGCTGGATCTCGCGGGCGCACAGCACGCGCAGCGGCCGGTCGGCGGCCATGGCCAGGAGGACAGCAGCGACAGCCCAGGACTTGCCGCCGCCACGGCCACCGTGCATGACCTTGTAGCGCCTGGGCGAGAACAGGGGCTGCAGCTTCTCGGCCAGCTGCAGCTTGGTGAATGGGAGCTCGGCAGGCGCGTTCATGCGTCGTCGTCCTCCCGCGCAGCAGGCCGCACGAACTCGACAGCGATGCGGGCTACGCCGCCCTCCCCTGGCCCTGTGCCCACGGGATCGACCTTGTCCATGCCGAAGGCGGTTCGCTCCATGTCCACAACGATGCGCAGGCTCTCGGCCAGCACCTTCAGGGTCTTGGAGCGCTCAGGCAGGCTGATGACGGCCTCCAGCAGCTCGCCGTAGCGGTCGCGCCCGGGCTTTTCGCCAGGCGTCACCACGGCCGCAGCCAGCTCCTGCAGCTTGGCCAGCGTGGCCGGGTCGGTCTGCTGCTCCAACTCGTCCATGAGCCTGTTGGTGAGCTCGCGAACACGGCGCGCGTCCTTGCGATGGCCCAGCCGAACGTCAGCCACAGCCTGGGCATTGCCGTCGATGACAGCCCGTTCCCGGACTTTGGTATCCGCGGATACCTGGCTGGATACCGCCGCCCTGGATACCAGCGCATCAGCCTTGGCCTGGATCTTCTGGGACAGGTCGCGCTCCCAGCCATCCCGCTTGGCGCGCTTGTTGATGGCGCCGTGGGTGATGCCGTTCTCGTCGGCGATCTGGCGAAGTGTCTTGATGCCGGCCCGGTAGTCCAGCTCTATGCGCTCCCAGTCAGGGGAGCGGGGGCCGGGGGCTGCGCCCCCTGCGCTGGGGGCTTGGTCGGGATGCGGTGAAGATGCCATGCCCGGAGTTTCCCGGGCGCGTGTCTTTTAGGCGAACCCTAGCCGGGGGACTTTGGAGTCGGTATTTTCTCTGTCAGCTTAGTAACGACTTCTATCAATCCAAAACTCGCGCTATCACAGCCGTGTTGTGTATCGGCAGGGGTAAATAACTTCTGCGCCAACTGCCCCTTAATAGTATTCTTAGACTCTTCAGGCATTGCAGCAAGATAGGGCGTTATTGCATTTAGATCCATTGCCTTGCGTAGATAGGAGTGCTCTTGGGAACGATGAAGCGCAGATTGCTTGGCCGTGTATGCTGCAATAAATGTAAAAAAAGCTGCCACGGCCAAACGAACCAAGACATGTTGAGTCGTCCGAAGATCAAATTCCAATATCACAAACAACAAAACCGAGAAAAATCCAATACCACACATAGTAATTAAAGAAACTCGTCGATAAAAATCCGCAGCCTTCTTTTCTATGGTTGCATTTTTCATATACTCCATCGTCAATCCACTGGAAGCCATCTCAGAGATCAAAGCATTTAAATGCTCCGACGATGCAAGGACACCTGCTCTGTATTGTTCTATTTTCTCTAATGCTTCATCATTTTTATTTGATGCATTTTTCTCTAGCCTTTTCATTAAAGCGTCGAGACTTTTATCTGCATTATTGCTATATTCTTCGTATTTAGCTCTCCAGCCAGCGGCTTTCGACTCCAGCTCATCGATACGACTTAAAAGATTTCTTATTTTACCATCTGCAACAATCGGAAAATTAATTGCCCCCAAGAATGACTCACAAAATTCTCTGAGTTGCTTCGCAGATTCAAATAGGCCACTTTTTTCAATATCAGCATTCAATTTATTACTTTTGGAAAACAGCCTTTCAATTCCAGAACAAAAATTCATTGTATTGTGGACTAATTCTTTCTCCAAAATCCCCCTTGCATCAGAACTATTCCGCTCATGATCTTTCGATAGAGATTTTTTTAGATTCAGACCATAATTAACATTCTCATGAAAATCACCAGGCAACCCCCTCAATTTGTCGAGTATTATATCAATTTGACGATGTAAAAATTCCTTTTCAGTATCACTTAGAAATTTATCGTTTGACATTTATCAACCTCTCTTTTTTACGAAAGCATAGCTCCAATACCTCATTGTAAAGAATGAAGCCAAACTGCGCAGCCAAATGATCGCAATGGATGCGACAGCTAGTCCCCTGTTAATTGATCGTACCTGTAGGGACTGTTGAATTTCGTGTCGACTGGATCATTGCACCAGCCAGCAGGTCCATCTGCGGGCTGGGCTCCACCCGGCGCCCCTCCAGCGCCTTGAGCTTGCCTTCCAGCTCCTTGATGCGCGCGGCCATCTCGCGGCGGGTGGCGGCCTGCTGGAGCTGCAGTTCCTGTGCCAGCAGGCCGACGTCGTGCTGCAGCTGAAGGTTGCTGTGCTGCATGGCGTTGCCCTGGGTGCGGAGGGCGATGATGCGCAACTCGCGGGGCCAGATCCGCAACTGCTGGTCGCCAACCTCGATCAGCGTCATGCCGTCATCGAGGTCTGCGAAGTAGACCGGACGCGGCGCCCCGGGACCCTTGACCAGCTCGTACACACCATCGGTGGTCCGCCGCAGGATGCCCTCGACATCGATCATCCGGGAGACGTGGTCGTCGATGATGTGATAGCTCTTGCCGGTCAGGTCCATGAGCCGCTGTCGTGTGATGTTCTGGCCGAGATGCGCCATCTCCAGGATGTGATCCCAGATGATTTCGCGTGTGGTGCGTTCGTCGTGCTGTGGCGTGGTGGTGGTCATGGCGTTCTCCCGGTAAACTGTTGCTTGCTCAGGACATCAGTCCGGGATCGCCCGCCTCGCGCGGGCTTTCCTTTATCCGGGCCGGATCTGCCGGAACTTCAGCATCTCCTTCATCGACCAGTGCGCGGCCTCCACGGCGATGCCGTTGCGGTCGATCTCCAGCAACTGGTCGAACACCTGGGTAGCTTGCAGCGCGATTTCCAGCTCTGGCTGCGTCAGCTGCACCTTCCCCCAGCGTGCCCAGCGGGCGCACACCGGTTCGTACAGTTCCAGCTGCGCATTGACGGTCTGGGCGGCCTCCTCGGTCAGCGGCTCGCCGTCCTGCTGGAGCAGCCACATCATTCGGCTGTAGGTCGTGCCGGTCTCGATCCAGTCGAGTAGGTGCGCATAGGTGGCGCCTCCCTGGGCGATAGTCTGCAGCAGGTCGTGGTGCACGAGTTTGGCTTCGACCTTCGTGGACTCGGCCAGCTTGGGTCGCCAGAACTTCGGCAGTGGGGCCGGCGCGCGGTGTTGGTGATGGCGCTTCATGGCCGGTCGTCCCACGGTTTGAACACCACGCCGGCCTCGGTGCCGAAGGCATAGAGCCATTCGACGAAGCCCTTGGCCAGCTTGTTCGAGAACTTCTTCGTGGGCACGCCCAGCATCACGACCTCACCGCGCAGGCCACGGCCCATCCGCATCTCGCCCAGGCGTACCCACTCGTCGCGAAACTGCACATCGTCCAGCGTGTCCACGCGGAAGGCGCTGATCAGGATGCGCTTGGCGTCCTCCACGTTGGCGAGGTCGCCACCCAGCTGCTGGCTGATTTGGCGGATCTGGCTGTGGAAGTGGCGGCTGTGGCGCTCCTCCCTGCACTCGGGCCGGATCTCCAGCACCAGGCGCTTTCCCTCGCGCAGCCAGCCTTTGATCTGCCGCCAGGCGCTGAGGATGGCGATATGCCCCTGCTCGGGCGTCTTGAGCAGGACGGTGAGGTGTTCGCTCATGCCAGCGCTCCCAGCAGGTCACCCTGCTCCGGCACGGGCGCGGTGGCCACGGCCAGCGATGTGATGGTCACGACCAGCTTGCCGCCCTCCACGGGCTCGCCACGCTGGGCGTTGATGCTGCGCACCCAGCGGTCGTCCTCGATGGCCACGCCCTTGAGCGCGTCCAGCAGCACCTTCTGGGCGTTGTCCAGGTCGATGCACTGCACGGTGTCGTCCCATGCCATGGGGTCGCGCTTCGCGCGGCGCGCCCAGTCCTGGGGCCGGTGCGGGTGCAGGGTGTAGGCGATGGCCACGCGGCCGGCGATGGGGCTGCGCACGCCCGCGGCCCTGGCCAGCCAGCCCACCTTTTCCTTGAATTCCTTCGCCTCGGTCGAAACGTAGGTCATGGCCATGCTGGCCGAGCCCTTGCGGATCACGCGGGTCTGCCAGTAGCGGTTCGCGCTGATGGGGTACGGGAGAGTGAGGGTGATCATGGATGGGGCTTTCACTCGAAGTCGGCCGAACGGCCAGGGGTGGTGCTCGGCTTCTCGCCGTTCCAGTTCTCGAAGCGGACCAGGTGGCCCGTGTACTTGAGGTTCAGATCGCCCGTTGCGCCGCCGCGCTGCTTGGCCACACGCAGGCAGGCGTAGTACCGCCAGGCGTCGCCCAGGCTGGGCTTCAGGTGGATGGGGCGGTGCGGAAAAATGATGATGTCGGCGTCCTGCTCGACGTCGCCACACTCGCGCAGGTCGGACATCATTGGCATCTGGTCCACGCGCTTTTCGACCTCGCGGTTCAGCTGGACCAGCAGCAGCACGGTGATGCCCAGCTCCTTGGCCAGCTTCTTCAGGTTGCGAGAGATCTCCCCGAGTTGCGCCGTCCGGTTGTCCTTCGGGTTCGTGGGCTCCATCAGGCCCAGGTAGTCCACGATCAGCAGCCGCAGGCCGTGCCTGCGCTTCAGGGCGCGGGCCTTGGTGCGCAGCGTGTTGATGTTCAAGCCGGTGCGATCGTTGACGTAGAACGGCAGCTTTCGAATACGCTCGGCCGCAGCGGTCACAGCATGGAAGTCGTTGTCCAGCATGCGCCCCTTGGGCCTGCGGATCAGGCTCAGGGAGACCTCGGACTCCATTGCGACCTGGCGCTCGTACAGCGATGCCCGCGACATTTCCAGCGAGAACATGGCCACGGTCTGCCCCAGCTTGGCTGCGTGCATGCCGATGGTGGCCGCCAGCGCAGTCTTGCCCATCGATGGCCGCGCGCCGATCACGACGTAGTCGCCAGGCCGTGTCCCGCCATCGAGGATGTGGTCCAGATCGCGGAGGCCCGTTGGGAGGAACGGCTCCTCGATGCCGACACAGCGCTCGTCCAGCTCGCTCAGGAACTCGACCATGCCGGCGTCGGAGCTGACCCACTCGTCTCCTGGGCCGTCCTGCACCAGGCCTGCCAGCTGCGCCGACACCTGCTCGATCCGGTCACCGATGGGCACAGCATGGTCGCGCGCCAGCTCGCGGGCCTTGTCCACCACGCCCAGCAGTTGGCGGCTCAGCGCACGCTCCCGGACGATTTCGGCGTAGCGTCGGGCCGAGGAGCCCGAGACGGAGCCGGCCTCCGTCAGGTCGTGCAGGTACTTCAGCTCCACCGCGCAGCGCAGCTGCTCGTGCACGGTCAGCGGGTCCACAGCCTTGGCGGCCACGGCCAGCGCGGAGATGGCGCCGTAGATCGCGCCGTGGGTCTCGTCGGCGAAGTCCGCAGGCTGCAGGATGTCGCCCACCACGTCGTACAGGGCGCTGCTCAGCAGCAGGGAGCCCAGGACAGCGTGCTCAGCCTCGTAGCTGGCCAGCGGCACCGCGACGGCGCCGTCGAAATCTTCGTCCAGGGGGGGCATGGAGCGGGCGTTCATGCTGTGGTCCTCGTTTTTTCGATGACGTGCTTCATGCCCTTTTCGCTGAGCAGGAAGTCGAGATCGCACTGCCAGCTGGCGTGCTCTCCGCTGCGGTAGCCGCGGCCCATAAGGAAGTCGTTGTCGCGGGCACGGCCGAAGTACTCGCGGAACCAGGTCACAGCCTGCTCAGCGGTCTCCGCGCGGGGCGTGTTGTCGGATTTCTTGCTTGTCAGGACGAACTTCCAGAGCTTGCCCACGGCCTTGCGGCGGCCATCGTTGAGCAGGCGAACCTTCGGCAGTTCGGGCAGGACTTCGTGGTAGAGGTCAACCAGGTCCTGAACCGGGCAGTTCGGCAGTCCAGGCTTGCCAGGTGCGGTTTCGCCGGGCTGGTCGTCGGCGCTGCCGACAGAGCCGTTAGGCTCTTTCTTTTCCTGTTCCTGTTCCTGTTCCTGTTCCTGTTCCTGTTCCTGATTAGGCATAGCCTTCGGGGAAGCCTTTCCGAAAGTCTCATCGAAAGCCTTCCCGAAAGCCTCTCCGAGCGCATGAACACTGGCTCTCAGGTGCTCCAGGGCCTCGCGCTTCAGGTCGCATTCGGGGATCAGGTCGAATTCAGCAGCCCAGCTCTTGACCACGTTGGGGGACTCGGGCCGGTTGTGCTTGATGGCGTTCGGAACCCACATGACGCGGGCTTTGAAGTCGGCTTTCACCATCCCTTGTTGGAAGACTTCCCGGAAGGCTTTGTCAAAGGCTTCCAGATCCCAATCCAGTTCCTCGGCCATAGCAGCACGGCCAGCGCGGAACAAACCGGGAATGGGGCCTGTGTGGGGGCCGGTGATCAGAAAGAGCCACAGGCCCTGCCCGCAGGGCGGCATCGCTGACAGGCGGCGGAATTTCTCGTCGCCCCAGGTGCGCACCTCGACCTTGCGGTAGCGACTTGGCGCGCGGGCGGCTTTGGGGATATCGGTATCGATCACTGCGCGCGCCCTTCATAGGCGGCAGCGAAGGCCTGGCCAGCGGGTGTCGTGGCTGGCCAAGGGCATGCCTGTTCCAGGGGCTGGCCAGCAGCGCGCGCGGCAGCCGCCAGGGCCTTGATGCGGTCGAGGCTGACGACTTCAGACATTGCCGCCCTCCTCGCCCCGGGGAGCCGATGCCGCGCTGAATGGATTGCTGGGCACGCGGGCCATCGTGATACTGGACCTATGCCATTGCTCAACAGCCCAGCAGTTCAGGATCTGACGAATCACCGCGCCGCGGCTGGCGTCGGGGTCCACGCTCTCGTTCAGGTTGCGAACGTAGGCCTCGATCACGTCCAGCGTGAACGTGCGCACCGAAGCCCGCACCTCGACATAGTCGCTCTCGACGTCCCGGCCCGGGCGCAGGCGGACCTGCACGACTTCGAAGGGGTTCTCGGGCACCAGGCCCACCTTCATCTTCGATTCGTTCCAGCAGCGGTTGGCCCAGTCGTCCAGGACCTCGGTGATGATCTGGTTGCGGCTGGTGCGCGGGTCGGCATAGCGCAGGCGGCTGTGCAGTTCGGCCTCCAGCATGTTGGCCGTGAAGCTGTGCAGGTTCACGCGCATGTGCGTGAAGTCCAGCTCTGGATTACGGCTGCGCGCGTACTGCGGCATGGGGTAGTTCTGGTTCATGTCTTTGTCCTGGCTGTGGTGGTCGTGGAGGACGAGGCCCTGGACGACGAATGGGACGTCAGCCGCAGGGAGCTGGATGCGTTGCTGTATGGGCTGGCGCAGCGGCGGGCCGGCAGCGAAGGGGTGCCCGCCACCTCTCGGGGCAGAATGGAAGTTCTTACACAACCATTCCCGAGAGGGGCGGACATGAACATTCCAGAGTTACTGGTTGCCGCGAAAGGCGCATACGAGCTTGTGGCCGTGGGCATCGCAGCACGCGACGATGCGAAGGTCAGCGAAGCAATGTCGGAGCTTCGGCAGAAGCTGTGGGATGCCTCAGCCATGGGCTTTTCCCAGATGGAGAAGCTGCACGGCCTCGAATTCGAGGCGCAGGCACTCCGAATGAAGTTGGCCAATGCGGAAAGAGGTCTTGAAGACCTGAAACGCCAGATCGCTGATGACGCCAAGTACGACTTGGCCGAAATACCAATTGGCAAATGGGTGCAGGTTCGTATAGAGGACGCGGAGAAGCCGGTGGAGCGCCGCCCCAACTTTTGTAGCTCGTGCCACAGCGCGGGCCGCAAAACGCCACTTCAGTACAAGGAGGCGACGGTAAGTGAGCCGAGCCGCCTCTACTGCCCTGTGGAGAGCAAGCACTCGATTTACTTTGGAGAACGGCTTCCGCAGGCCTCGACTCAGCCACTTCTCTACTGAAGCGCAGGCCGTTAGCATCTGGCGCCACGCGTCATGCATGGCCCGCCTCCTGAGTGCCTGGCTGGGGGGCGGGTACTGGCAGGGGCTCTCGCCCGTAGACCTGATCAAGGCTCACCACAAGCCCGCGACCAAGGGAGAAATCAATCAGCCGAAGCGCGACATGCACGGGCATGGACTGCTGCCCGGATTCGTAGTTGGCGATGTTTCCTTGGCTGCATTCGATGCCAACGCCAAGCTCTTTTTGGGTCACCCCCAGGAGCGACCGGATGGGTTTGAGTGTCTGCATGACGCTCATTATCAGCGCCGCTGGTTTGACAGTCAACCAGCGGCGCTGATCGATCAAAACCAGCGCGCCTGATACTTGAGCCATGAGTAGCAAGAAAGCCATAGTCACGGACGAGCACCGCGAAGAGGCGCGGGCCCTGCGTGAAATCTGGAACAGGGTCAAGCCCAGAAACCAGAAGGAGTTCGGCGCAGAGTTCGGGATCGGCGGGCAGACCGCCGTCAGCAACTTCCTGAGCGGCACATCGGCCCTCAGCCTGAAAGCGGCGGCGGGCTTCGCTGCTGGCTTGGGCTGCCGCATCGAGGACTTCAGCCCCCGTCTGGCAGCCCCCGCAGCACAGATCGCCGAGCTGACGCCTCCCCCACCGCCATCAAGCGACGAATACACGTCAGTTCGATATGCAAACGTGCGCTTCGCAAATGGTTCGGGCAAGGTGGCCTACGTCGCTGCCGACAAGCCCGCCCTGGTGTTCCGCACCGACTTCCTGAAGAGAGCGGGTGTCTCCCAGGCAAATGCCGTCGTGGTGGATGCCAAGGGACACAGCAACGAGCCGAAGATTCCCGACGGCTCTATCGTCTTGGTGGACCGAGGAGACAAAGAGCGTCTGAACGGAGACTTCTACGCGTTCCGTGCTGACGGCGAATTGCTAATCAAGCGCCTACAGAACGTTCCCGGGGCAGGCGTCCTTGCGATTGCTGAAAACCCGAGCTTCAAACCCAAGCAGGTCATGTACCAAGAAGGCGATGATTTCGAGGTAATTGGGCGGGCTGTCTGGGCCGGCATCATGCTCTGAACCTACCGCCCCACTCGTTCCACTCCAGCTCAAAAGACCCGCACCTCGCGGGTTTTTTTTCGTCCATTCGCAAGAACTACCAGCGCACAGGAAATAAAAATCAGCGGCGCTGGTTGACACACATACCAGCGCCGCTGATAATAAATCCCAGCAGCCCACACAGCGCATCAGCGCCAGGGCTGTTGGGCACCACGGCATCGACCGGCGCGCTCTGGCTCTTGCAGCAAGCACGGCTGGGTAAAGACAGGGCACCGCGGGCATGGCGCGGATGGATTCCTAAACCTGCCGGTGCGAAGGCTAGTAGCGCTCTGCCCCTGGATGGGATCAGGCATCGCGAACGAGATATGGCGCCGCATGTATGCCGGACTTGAGCCGGCAGCAGGCGAGCTACCGCTGCACTGCGAACCGCCTCCTGGGTCAAGAAAACGGGAGTGAGGCATGAACTGGGATGCCAAGAAAAGAAAAGCCCAGATCAACGCCCTCCCCGAGCGCATCGGGGCGAAACAAAAGAGGCTTCTCGATGCGGGAGGCCTTTTCTGTTTCCGCCACCACCACAGGAGAGACCACCGTGACCGTTTCAGCTCCCACAGGCCTGCGCCAAGCACAGGCCGCCCAATCCGCCCTCGCTACAGCAGGCATTGGAGCGCTCTATGAGGGCACCCAGGCAGCCGCCATTCCAGTCAGTCAGGTCGAAGCCGCGCTCAGCCGGATCGATGCAGGCATGGAGGACTTGCAGAACACTATCAGGCGCATTTCCGGCCGGTTGGAGCCTGTGCTGTCGGCGGCCGGCGTCTCTGCCGAGGGCAGTGCGCACGAAGCCGAGCCTGCATCCCCCACTCCTCTGGTGCGCCGACTCAATGACCTGGCCACCGAGTTGCGCGAGGACTGCGCGGCCCTGCAGGACCTGGAGCGGCGCCTGGCGCTGTGATAGGGATGGCCAGGACCACCACCGCGCCCACCGGGCAGATTGCCCCGCTCGGCCTGCGCATGCTGCCGAAGATGCGGGAGCGAATTGAACAGGCGGCGCGGGAAAGCGGCCGCAGCCTCAACGCCGAGATCGTCCACCGCCTGGCCCAGACCCTGGGCGAGGACTTCGCCGCAGAGCAGCCGGAGGCGCAGCCGGTGCTGGCCGAGATGGCCGGCTACCTGCGAGAGCTGCGCGACATGGCGCGGGCGCAGGCTGAGCAATCCCGACAGAGCGCATTGACAGCGCTCGATTGATACACCCCTCGGCCACGCGCCGAGGCCCATCACGCAGGCGCCCTGCCCCCAGGACGCCGCCGCGATGGAGCTGGAGCCATTTGGCAAATCAACCTAGGAGTGGGTTCTGACCCGGCTCCATCGACCTTCACCACCCTTTTCCAGCCGGGCCCTGGGGGACTATCTCCTCCCTCCCCTTCCAACTCCCCAGGCGTGCCAGCAATGGCGCCGGCTTTTTCCATTGGCCCGCAGCTTCACCGCTCCGGGCCTTTTTCGTTTCTGGCCTGCGGGCCGCAAGGAGGTCGCATGGACGACAAGGAATTGCAGATGCTGGCGGCCAAGGCGGCTGGCGTCGAGTTGCACGGCGAATTCTGCGAGGCGCTGGGATTCCCAGCGCGCCAGGAGCAACGCGGCTGGTGGTACCCGCTGGCCGACGATGGCGATTCGCTGCGGCTCGCCGTGAAGCTGCAGATGTTCATCTACAACGACCACATCATGTCGGGCCAGGTGTTCGTGCGTGTGGGTGAGGAAACATTCGATTCAGTGTTCACTGGCTCCGATGACGGCAAGCCGGTGGAGACCGAAGGGGTGATTCCCAGCGACTACGCCAACACACGGCGCGCCATCGTGCAAGCCGCCGCAGAGATCGGAAGGGCCATGCCATGAACGCCCGCCCCCAATGCCTCGATGCCCTGGCTGTGGACGCCCACGTGCAGCGCCAGGGCGACGACGAGGCTGCCAGCGACTACTGGTCTGTCCAGGCTGATCGCGAGATCCGCGCCGGCCTGCGTCTCAAGAAGCCCGCCGACTGGTTTGAGACCCGCATATCCGGCCCGCACGGCGGCTGGTCGCCCGACGAGCTGCTGCTGCACGCCCTGGACTGCGACAACGAGCCCGTGCGCGCCGTGTTCTCGCGGCTGATGGTCGGCCAAGCCAGCGCCGCCGAGCTGCACACCGCTCTGGTGGACTTCGCGCTCGAGCACTGCAGCGAGGGCGTGGCCGCCGCGCTGGAACAGGAGGCCCGCAATGCAGGTTGACCCCGCCCGCGCCGCGGCGAACCCGGCCATTGCCGAGTACCTGATCGGCGAGCAGCAGGCCGAAATATCCCGGCTGCTTGCTCTGGTGGCCAGCCTCACCCCCGCCGCGCCGCTGGCCCCCGAAGCCCTGCGCGCCGCGCTCGCCCAACAACCCCAGGCGCTGGAGTTCAGCGCTGACGCTATCTGAGGACGCCATGGCCCACAGCCTGAAGGCATTCAAGGACCGGATCAGCCGGTTCTCCCTATGGCTTGCTGAGCGCGGCGCGCAGGTGCAGGCCACCACGAACGAGTGGGAGCTGATCCGCTTCAAGTCGAACAGCAAGACCAGCATCGTCTATAGGACTGCCGCTGGCGCCCTGACGTTTACTGGAGAAGCTGAAGCGGCCTGGAAAAGCCACCTGTCCGCAGGCAGCTGGCGCGGATGCGATTCCACGAAGCGCAGCAAGAAGACGACCACCGAGGTCCGCTCTCTGCTGGCACGCGATGGCGATTGCTGTTTCCTCTGCGGCCAGCCGCTGGGCGACGACATCACCGTGGAGCATCTGGTCGCTGTCGCGCACGGTGGGCCCAACCACCTGTCGAACAAGGCGCTAATGCACCGCGCATGCAATGTGCGAGTGAATCACCTGTCTGTAGCGGAGAAGGTTCGCATGCGCGATGCGGAGAGAAGCAAAGCACAACCCCAGGCGCTCCAGCACTGCGCCGATGCAATCTGAGGAGAGGTGATGACTGAAGAACAGATGAAAGAAATCATTTCGCACGAGACGGGTTTCGAGTGGCTGCCTGGGGAGTTGATGCCCATGAGCGGTGACGAACTGCTCCGCATTGCCATCGCGATCGCCGCGCTGGCTGCAAAGGAGTGCCCATGAAAGAACGACCGATCCTGTTTTCGGCAAGTATGGTTCGCGCCCTGCTGGCTGGCACGAAGACCCAGACGCGCCGGATCTGCAAGCCAGCGATGGCCCACAACTTGAGCCACGTTGTCGAAGTGCCAGACCCACAGGAGCGCGGCCAGGTCTACAACGGAACCACCTTCGGCGACGAAGAAGGCGCAATTCAGTTCACGTCGCCCTATGGAGGGATGCGCGACAGGCTCTGGGTGCGGGAGACCTTCTATGCCTGGGGCCGCTGGGAGACTCGCTTCAGCGCGAGGAAAGCCCGCGACGAGTGGCACTTCGTGGACATGACGCTGGAGTGCGGCAAGGCCTACCAATATGCCGGTGACCGTCCTCAGCCTCTCGCGGGCAAACGCGACGGCGGCACCCTGCCCAAATGGTTTAAACGACCAGCGATCCACATGCCCCGGGCTGCCAGCCGAATCTCGCTGGAGATCACCGGCGTGCGCGTGGAGCGCCTGCAGGACATCAGCGAAGCAGATGCTGACGCCGAGGGCTGTGAAAGGCTGGAAACGGAGCGCTACGAACGGGACTGGAAGCTGTGCCCGAAGTGTGGCGGCACCCGGTTGCACAACGCGCTGGGCGGAAATGGCGGCGTGATTCTCGATGTGGACTGTTGGGAGTGCGACACCTACGCGAAGCGCTACCGCCACCTGTGGACCGCCATCAACGGCCCCGACTCCTGGGTCCAGAACCCCTGGGTCTGGGTAGTCGAGTTCAAGCGTGTTCAGCAGGCCTCCTCCGGGAGGCCTTCTCAATTGGAGGACGCCCCATGCAGCGCGTGACCCCGGCAGAGCCCTTCAACCCCGATCCCGACGCCCGCTACCTGCGCGAGTGCTCGACCCCTGGCCCGGTTTACGAGCCGGATGCCGATGGCGTGCCAGGCGGCTGGCTGCTCATGGTGCTGGCCGCACTGCTCCTGCTGGCCCTCACAGGCTGCAGCCAAGCCGAAGCGCAGCAGCCCCAGCCCACGGCGCAGGAACAGCGCCTGGCGCGCGCAGCAGCACGGGCCTGTGAGGGCCTCACCCCTGTTTTTGATAACGGCAGCTTGGTCTGCCACAAGGAGATTCCATGAGCAAAAAACTCAAAGACGGCGGCCCCGTCCATCCGGTGCGCCTCCCGATTCCTGGCGCACTCCACGCCTGCGGTGATCCCATCCCGACAGAACTGCACACGGGTATCAGCCTGCGCGACCACTTCGCCGGCTTGGCCATGCAGGCCGATGCAACCAGCCAAGACGCCTCCGAGGAGTTCTCGTTTGACGAGCGCGCTGAATGGGCTTACCAGCAGGCCGACGCCATGCTGCGCGCTCGCGAGAAGGAGCCCAGCTCATGAAGCGCGAGCACCCCAACACCGACGAACTGCTGCGCATGGCCGAGATCAACGGCGGCCTCGCGCTCGCGCTCCAGCGCCTGCTGGAGGTCGCCCAGAGCAGCACAGGAATCGTCGGCTACCTCGGCAACCCAGAGCCCATGTCATGGGGGCATTTCTGGGAGGTCGATGTGGCCGAGAAGGCACTCAAGAAATTCATGGGAGAAAAAGCATGAGCAAGTACTACGCCGACGACGACATCCAGCTGCTGGCCAATGGGGCAGTGAACCACCTCCTGCGCAACGTCTACATGTCCATCACCTTGCGCAACGGCCAGCAGCCCAAGGGCTTCCCTGTGCCCATCAAGCGCGTGCACGGTGAAGGCCACCTCACCCAGGAATACCGCCCCCTGGCCGTGCTGGAGTTCGTGCAGGACGTGGTCGCCAAAGAGGACGCGCAGCGTGTGGCGGCAGCCAAGAAGGCCGATGCGGAGGCCGAGGAGCAGGCCACGCCATGAACGCCCTGCTCCACCTCTTCCTCTGGCTCGGCCTGAGCGCCATCTGCGCAGGCCTGGCCGGCATCGCGGCGGGGCTGGCATGACCATGCTGGCCGACGCCCCCCAGTTCATCGTTCACTACAGCGCCCAGGGCACGGACGAATGGAAGCGCGACCGGGCCGGCGTCATCACGGCCAGCATGTTCTCCACGGCGCGCGAGCGCGTTGGGGGCCTGACGGAGCAGCAGGCCGCCCTGGTGGCAGGTATGCGCGCCGGCATGGCCCTGGATGCTGCGGCGGCCCAGGCCGGCTACAAGACCCGCCCCAAGCTCACCGAGACCGTGCAGCGCGCCATCGCGGGTCTGCCCATCGGCGACTTCAGCGAGGCCGCCAAGAGCTACGCCCTGCGCCTGGCCATCGAGCGCGGAAGCCGCGAACCGCTGGACGAAGGCTTCGAGACCTACGCCATGCGGCGCGGGCACGAGCTGGAGCCCATGGCGCGCGCCGCGCACGAGGTGCATGCCGGCGTCGAGGTGCTGCCCTGCGGCTTCATCACGACGCCCGACCGCTTCTTCGGGGCCAGCGCCGACGGCCTGATCGAGCCGGACGGCGGCGCCGAATACAAGTGCCTCATCGACCCGCTGCGCCTGCGCGCCAGCCTGCTGGACAACGACATCAGCGAGTTCATGGACCAGGTGCAGGGCGGGATGTGGATCACCGGCCGCCGCTGGTGGGACTTCTGCATCTACTGCCCGGCCCTGGCCCCCGTGGGCCGCGACTTCACCCGCTGGCGCGTGCCACGCGACGACGACTACATCGAAACCATGGAAGCCGAGCTGCTGCAGTTCAAGCAGCTGGTGGACCAGTACGAAACCGCCCTGCGCGGCAACACCCAGGAGCATGCATGACCACCAACATCCCCCCGGCGCCCGCTGCCAACAACCCAGTCCCGGCCGCGCCGAAAGACGCAATCGCCTATCACCTGAAGAAGCGCGGCGCCGAGATCGCCAAGATGCTGCCCAAGCACCTCAACGCCGAGCGGCTGCTCAAGGTTGCCCAGATAGCCGCCACCACCACACCCGACCTGGCGCGGTGCGATGTGGCCAGTCTGGTGGGCGCCATCGGCCAGTGCGCGCAGATGGGCCTGGAGCCAAACACTGTTCTGGGACACGCCTACCTCGTGCCCTTCAATACGAAGCGCAAGGACAAGGTCACGGGCGTCGAGCGCTGGGTCAAGAGCGTGCAGGTGATCATCGGCTACAAGGGCCTGATCGACCTTGCCCGGCGCAGCGGCCAGATCATGAGCATCGCCGCGCATGAGGTCTGCGAGCAGGACACCTTCGACCTGGTCTATGGCCTGGACGAGAAGCTGGAGCACCGGCCGGCCATGGGCGAGCGCGGCGAGGTCATCGGCTTCTACGCTGTAGCCAAGCTCAAGGACGGCGGCCACTGCTTCGAGTTCATGAGCCGGTTGCAGGTCGAGCAGATCATGCGCGGCACCCAGAGCAAGGGCAACTATGGCCCCTGGAAGGACAACTTCACGGAGATGGGCCGCAAGACCGTCATCCGCCGCCTGGCCAAGTACCTGCCGCTGTCCATCGAGTTCCAGACCGCCGCCGCGCTGGATGGCATGGCCGAGGCCGGCAAGGACCAGAACCTGGACACCAGCACGATCATCGACGGCGAGTTCACGATGATGCCGGACGACATGCCGCACAGCGACGACCAGCAGCAGGACGGCGTGATCGAAGCAGGCGCCGACCCCGCGCCCGCCCAGGCCCCAGCCCAGCCGGCCGCCATCGGCTACAGCGCGCCCGAGCTGCTGCAGCAGATGCTGAAGGCCAAGACTCCCGAGCGCCTGGACGAGGTGGCCAGCTTCATCGGCGACCTGCCCGACCAGGAAGACCGGAAGAACCTCAACGCCAAGTACGAGGCCCTGCGCGCGGAAATGCCCGGGGCATGACCGCCGCCACCATCCCGGCCGCCGAGTTCGCCGCTCGGCTGGCTGGCCTGATCACGGGCCTGCCCATCGGCGCGGACAACTTCACGCATGAGCAGGTCGCCCGCGCATTCCTGCGCGTCTCTCTGAAGGCCGAAAAGCTCGGCCGCGAGTACGCCGCCCAGGCCCTGGGCCAGCCCATCCATGTTTCCACCACCACCACCGAGGACCACCATGGCCTTTGAAATCGAAGAGTTCACCAACGCGAAGCTCACGAACGTGAACGTGCGCAGCGAGAAAAACGGGCCGAACCAGCTGAATCCAGCTACCGACCTGTTCTTCAAGATCGATGCGCCCAACAGCATCCTGAGCCAGTTCGACGAGCACCTGCTGTCCGCCATCTACCACCGCAGTGCTGCTGCAGTTGGCGACGGGGCGCAGCAGGCGCTGGAAGGGATCGAGCAGGTCTCGGATCTGCCGAACCTGCGTTTCCCCAGCATGCGGCCCATCGAATGGAGTTGGGATCTGGAAGGCTACACGCTCACCATCGGCCATGGCCTGGGCGGCGCGAGCGACATTCCGCTGGCCGACTGCAAGGTGGACCGGTTCAAGCTCACGCCGCGCGAGGGCGGCACCGTCGAGGTGAAGTTCCGCGTCCGCTGTTCCAACCACCTGACGGAAAAGGCCATGGGCAAGCTGGCCCTGCTGGTGCAAAACGAGGTGCCCATCATGCTGACCGCACCCGAGTTGGCCGGCGAGCAGCAGCCTCTGGACAACCCGTTCCCGGTCCAGGGTCGCGACGAGCCGCCTACCGATCCGTTCCACCCGGTCAACCAGCAGACGCCCGAAGACGCCTTCGCGGCGGCCGTGACCGGCGAACCGGCCTGAACCATCCACTGAACCACCCACGGCGCCCGCGCGGCGCCACGAAAGGAAATCCATGACCACCTATCAAGACCTGCTGCAGCAGAAGGCCACCCTCGACGCCCAGATCGCCCAGGCACAGGCCGAAGCCAAGGCGAAGGCTGTGGCCGAAGCACGCGCGCTGATCCAGGAACACGGCCTGACCGCTGCCGATGTCTTCCCCCAGGGCAAGGCCAAGGGCAGCGTGGGCGCCCCGAAGTATCGCGACCCAGCCTCCGGTGCGACGTGGACCGGCAGGGGCAAGCCGCCGAACTGGATCGTGGGCAAGGACCGCGAGCAGTTTCTGATCGAAACAGCCAAAAGTTAGGCGAGGAGCTGCCGATACAACAAGCAAGGAGGTGCGCGCCAAGTCTAGGCGGTGCCTCAAGCCCCTGGGTGCGCGCCAGGGGCTTTTTCTTTTCATGCAGCCTTTAAACTGCATCTCGCTTGGAGGCATGGTTCCAAGGAATCGCCTTAATTCTGCTTTGTGTAAAAGCTATTTCCGCTGTGGAGGCAAGGGCTGGGGCCCAGGAATTCCGCGATAAAACGACAGGCACCGACAACGCTTTCGGTGCCGCCCAGGGGCTTTCCTGTCGAGTCCCATCCGGTCCAGGTAAATCGTCCGGCCAGGATGCCATACTCGTCAACCCGGAGGTTCTCTATTTTGTAGGAGCTAATACCCGGGCGAGAAGATGGGGCATCGCAGGTAAGGCTACCCGCCGAATTTAGAGACTGCCCTGACATCTCAAAGTTGCCTTCATAAAAGCATAGGCGACCGTTTTCAAACACCTCATTCATCCGGAAAATTCCATTTTTTGCATAGATGAAGATCGATCGTGGCTTCACCTTGTAGACCATCTCCCGGGTAGTCAAGTAGCTGAATCCATGTTCAGTGAGGCGGCTCAGATGGTCTTCGAAGCGAAATCTCTTCATGACTTGAGTGGCTTCGCCAGGGAGTGTGATGGACGCTGATGCCTCGGTGTCGAAGACGATGCGAACAGGGCCCACGACTTGGACAACTTCGCCGTTCTGCGCCGGCCCTCCCAGCACACGACCGCCCTGGTATTCGGTCAACTCCCCCTCGAAGATCTTTTCGTCCTTCAACTGGCCTGCCGCTTGCAGGAAGAGTGCCGACCCGTCCGTCCTATAGCCGTAGTAGGTGACGATGACATTCAACCCGCTTTGCCTGTCAATCTGAATTCCGCGCCCTGGCTTGCCGTTCAGCTCTCCATCAATCGCCCACATACCCGAATCAGGCAGCGCCGCCATTGCAGGAGCAGCCAGACAAGACGCGAAGGCAGAAAATACCAAACTACGAACAAAGCGATTCATCACAACTCCATTGATATTTGAGCTACACAAAGTCGCCTGACTATAGCTGGCAACCCACGCAATCCGATATCTGATTTCAAACACCTCAACGAATCGGATCTAAGCAACCTATCCGCCTGCCAACTCCGACAGAGCGAGTTAGGTCCTCCCCCGAAGCCCTCCCGGTCATGCCGCGAGGGCATTTTTTTGGTCCAAATTAGAGGAGCCGCATGCTCACCAATCAATTTCTCCTGCCCCTCGCGGCAAAGCTGGTGATCGACCTGTTTGCCGGCGGCGGCGGCGCATCGACAGGCATCGAGCAGGCCATCGGCCGACCCGTTGATGTCGCCATCAACCACGATGCTGACGCCATCGGCATGCACGAGGTCAACCATCCGCAGACCAGGCACTACCGTTCCGACATCCGAGAAGTGGACCCCCTCGCTGTGACACGCGGCGAGCTTGTGGGCCTGCTTCACGCATCGCCCGACTGCACGCACCACAGTCAGGCCCTGGGCGGCCAGCCCCGCAACGGGGAAGTCCGGTCGCTCGCATGGATCGTCATCCGCTGGGCCGGCAAGACCCAGCCCGATGTCATCACGCTGGAGAACGTCGAACAGATGATGCAGTGGTCCCCGCTGATTGCGAAGCGCGACCCCGCCACGGGCCGCGTCATCACGCTGGACCGCATCACGGACCCTGCCACGGGCAAAGCCACCTTCCGCGTAGCCGAACCCGGCGAGGTGGTGCCGCGCGGCAATCAGTTCCTGGTGCCAGACCCCAAGCACAAGGGCCGCAACTGGCGCCACTTCATCCAGGCGCTGCGCGACCTGGGCTACAAGGTGGAATGGCGGGTGATCTGCAACGCCACCCTGGGCTCTCGCAGCACCCGCACACGGCTGTACCTGATCGCCCGCCGCGACGGCCTGCCCATCGTGTGGCCAGCGCAGACGCACTGGAAGCATCCGAAGGCGGGCCAGAAGCCATTCCGCCAGGCAGCCGAGTGCATCGACTGGAGCATCCCCGGGCAAAGCATCTTCGGGCGCAAGAAGGAACTGGCGCCGGCCACCATGCGGCGGATCGCGCATGGCCTGGACAAGTTCGTGCTGAACAGCCCCCAGCCGTTCATCGTGAACATGGCCCATGGCGGGAAAATCGAAAAGCTCGACCGACCCATGAGCACCATCGCCACGGAGAAAGGCGGGTGCCGTGCCCTGGTGTCACCGACCCTCATCCAGATGGGCTACGGCGAGGCCAAGGGCCAAGCACCGCGCGTGCTGGATCTGTCCCAGCCCCTGGGCACGGCCGTGGCCGGCGGCATTAAACACGCCGTCAGCTCGGCATACCTGGTGCAGGCCGGGCACGGCGAGGGCAAGGACGGCGGCAAGCGCTGGAGCCATGGGGCCAACGACATCCGGGGGCCGCTGGGCACCGTGACGGCCAGCGGCGGCGGGCAGAGTCTGGCATCCGCGTTCATGGTCCAGGCCAATGGCGGATTCAACAGCACGCCAGCACGCGACCTGCGCGACCCTGTAACGACCGTGACCACCAGCGGCAGCCAGCAGCAGCTGATCGCCGCCCACCTCACGGCGCTCGGCCAGAACGCGATAGGCAGCGATCTGCGAGACCCTGCACAGACAGTCCTCGCTGGTGCGACACGCTTTGGCCTGGTCCAGTACCACCTGTCGCCTGAGCAGGAAGCCGGCGCCCTGCGCTGCGCAGCCTTCCTGATGCGCTACCACGCCAGCGGCGGCCAGTGGGCGGACCTGCGCGACCCGATGACCACCATCACCACGCGCGACCGCCTAGCGCTCGTGACGGTCTGGCTCAAGGGCGAGCCCTGGGTGATCGTGGACATCACGCTGCGCATGCTGGTGCCGCGCGAGCTCT
>NZ_BCZP01000039.1 GCF_001598795.1 Delftia acidovorans NBRC 14950
CCTTGGCGAAGACGGCCTGGTCGGCGGCCTGCTGGGCGGCCTGGTTCCGGGCGGCGGCACAGGCAGCGGCGACGGCCTTGTCACCACAGTGCAGGACACCGTTGGCGACCTGCTCGGCGGCACGGCCGGCGCCCCTGTGGGCCAGGTGCTGGACGCGCTGATCAACCCCGACACCGGCGCACTGTCCGTGGTCACGAGCCTGGTGGAAGGCGTGACCCAGGTCAACGGTGGTCCGCTGGGTGTGGTGACGGACCTGGCCAACGGCCTGACGCAGGTCCCGGGCCAGGCACTGCAGCCGGTGATCGGCACCGTCAACGGCGTGCTGGCCGGCCTGACGGGCGGCGATGGCTTGCTGGGTGGCGTGGTCGGCGGTGACGGCGGCCTGCTGGGTGGCCTCACGGGCGGACTGACGGGCGGCCTTGGTGGCGGCTCCGGCCTGGTCGGCGGCCTGCTCGATACGGTGGTCGGCGACAACGGCATCGTTGGCGGACTGCTGGGCGGCGACGGCGGCCTGCTGGGCGGCCTCACTGGCGGACTGACGGGCGGCTCCGGCCTGGTCGGCGGCCTGCTCGACACGGTGGTGGGCGACAACGGCATCGTTGGCGGACTGCTGGGCGGTGACGGCGGCCTGCTGGGTGGCCTCACGGGCGGACTCACTGGGGGCCTCACTGGCGGATCGGGCCTGGTCGGTGGCCTGCTGAACACCGTGACGGGCGACAACGGCATCGTCGGCGGGGTGCTCAACACCGTGGCCGGTGACAACGGCGTCGTCAGCGGCGTGCTGGACACGGTGGCAGGCAACAACGGCATCGTCAGCGGCGTGCTCGACACCGTGGCCGGTGGCAGCGGCATCGTCAGCGGCGTGGTCGACACCGTGGCGGGTGACAACGGTGTCGTCAGCGGGCTGGTGAACACCGTGGCCGGCGACAACGGTGTCGTCAGCGGACTGGTCAATACCTTGGCCGGCGACAACGGAATCGTCAGCGGCGTGGTCAACACCTTGGCCGGCGACAACGGAATCGTCAGCGGCGTGGTCAACACCGTGGCCGGCGACAACGGAATCGTCAGCGGCGTGGTCAACACGGTGGCCGGCAACAACGGCATCGTCAGCGGCCTGCTGGGTGGCGGCAGCAGCGGCGGCGGCCTGCTGGGCGGGCTGCTGGGGGGATCGTCCGGCGGCGGGCTGCTCGGTGGCCTGCTGGGTGGCACATCGCACGCGGCAGCGGCCTCGGTCGCCGAGCTGGATCCGATTGCCACCTCCATCAGCAGCCATGCCAGCAGCACGGCCGATGCAGCAGCCAGCGTGCTGACGCAGCAACTGCACCACAACACCCTGCTCTGAGCGGCCGCGGCGCCTGCGGGCGCCGCATCCATCCCCTGCGCCGCCGCCCCACGGTGGCGGCGCACGTCCCAGGAGATCCTCCATGTCACACACTTTCAGGCTGTGCACCATCGTGCTGCTGGCCGCAGGGCTGGCCGCCTGCGGATCCACCGCCACCACCAGCACGCAGCGTTCCGAGCACCACTACGCCTTCGGCAAGGCCCCGGCACCAGCGCCGGCAAGCTCCGGCGTCGCGCCCGTGGTGGCCACCACGCAGGCCGACCAGCGCGGGCCCGCCAACGTCGCCCACATCGTCTACTTCGACTTCGACGCATACACCATCCGCAACAGCGACCGGGCCATCGTGGAAAGCCATGCTCAGTGGCTGCGCAGCAATCCCGGCCGCTCGGTGATGCTGCGCGGACATACGGACAGGCGCGGCGGCATCGAATACAACCTGGCGCTCGGCCAAAAACGTGCCGACGCGGTGCGCAACAGCCTGCAGCTGCTGGGCGTGAACCCGGCCCGCGTGGAGTCCGTCAGCTACGGCAAGGAGCGGCTGGCCGACGAAGGCGCGAGCGAAGAAGCCCACCAGCGCAACCGGCGCGTGGAATTCGACTACCGCTGAGCCGCCGCGCTCCGCATCCGCCTGCCGCCGGGCCGCCATGAAGGAACAGATCCGCACGCGGTCGGTGCACCGCAGCCCGGCGTCCCGTCCCCACGGGAAGAGCAGCCTCCCAATGACCCTGACCGAGGCCGAGAGCATGTTGTCGCAGCAATTGGCAAATGGCCTGGAGTACCTGGCACGGCACATGGTGCTGCTGCCCGAACCCTACCCCGGCTGCATTCTTTTCTTCACGGTGTCGGCCGAGAACAAGGTTGCCTCCGTCTTCCACGTGCGCGCCACCACGCTGGAGGCTGCCTGGCGCGAGGGTGCGACACGCGTGCGCCAATGGGCCTGGGCCCGCAAGCGTGACGAGGTCGATCTGCGCATCGACTGGGCGCAGGACATCACGCCCCTGAAGGCGGACAGTCCGCTGCCGGACTGCAGCGCCTGGACCCAGGCGCCCATGCGCTCCCTGGCCCTGGCTGATGCCAGCCTGGAGCGTACGCAGCTGCTGCAGCCCCTGCTGCCAGATCCGCACCCGCTGGGCAGTGAAACAGGCAGCGCCCAACGGCCCCTGCACCCGCCCTGCCTGCTGCTGCACCTGCGCGGCATCTATATCAGCGGGGAGCAGCCCGCCCTGGCCGTGCCGCGCACCGACCCGCCCGAGCAGCGCCTTTGGCCCCACCTCGTGCCCGTGCACGCTGCGCTGCAGCAACTGCTGGCGCAGCAGGGCAAGGACGGAAGCTGGCCCGGTTGCGGGGATGTCTGCGACCACCTGGGCGTGACCTACGCCCTGCTGCAGGCCCAGCGCCATGCGGGCAGCGCCGCGCTGGCGCAGGCCATTGCGCTGGCCGTGGACCATGTGGAGCAACGGCTGCAGCCATTGCCCGGCGACTGTCTGCCCAGCGCGCTGGCCATGCTGGTGCTGGCCCGCCACCTGCGCAACAGCTTTGTCCTGGGGCCGGGAGCCGACAGCCAGGCCCGCGCCCACATTCCGGCGCTGATGGACCCGCTGGCGGAAAGCCTGCTGTCCATGGCTGCCGCTTCGGCCAGCACCACCAAGGCTGCCGCCGCTGCCGCCAATGCCGCTGAAGCCGGCACACCCCGCTCCGGCCAGCCCATGCTGACCTGGGCCGAGCTGGCCATGCATGTCTATGCAAGCTCGCGCCCCCCCACCAGCGACAGCCCCACGCTGCGCGCGGCGCGCAGCGCCCTGCCCGACACGGCGGCCCTGCCTGCCGCCTTCCTGCAGGCCGCGCTGCCGCAGCTGCTGGGCATGGATGGCGGCAATGACGGCAATGGCGGCAATGGCGACGATGGCGACGATGGCGAAAGTATCGAGAAGGCAGGCGCCCTTTGTGCACGCTGGATAGGCATTGCCCTGGTCGAGAGCCTGCAGCTCGACGCAGGCCTGGAGCCGCAGCCCACCGACCTGCTGCGCCAATGGCAGATCAGCCTGCAGCGCCATCTGCAAGGCATGGCCCAGCGCGCCATCTGGCCTGAGCAGGCGCTGTACCTGCCGCCCGCCCGGCGCCGCCATGCAGCCTTTACCGATGGCAGCCTGCGCCAGGTACTGCAGTCCCCGCGCGAAATCGCCTGGCTGCTGGCATCCAGCCTGGCAGGCCTGGAACTGCTGGACGCTCTGACCCAGGCACTGCGCGCGGCCACCAGCCATGCCGCTGCCGAATCCGGGGAAGACGCGCTGCCTGCGCAGGCAGGCCATGGCTTGAGCGCGGGTGCCAGCCCTGCCAAAGCTTCCCCGCCCTCGCCATCACTCTCCCTCGCGTCGCGGGCCGATGAGACTGCGGGCCAGCCGGCTTTTCGGCCCACAGCGGGCTCCATGTACCCGCCCATGTCCTGGGACAGAGCTTCCCTGGCCGAACTGATGAACGGGTGCTGGCTGGATGCAACGACAGAGCCCGGCACAGATCCCAGCTCCGATAGCGGCACCGGCTGCGCGGGATTGGACGCCAGCCGCCTGCACCACCAGCCCGGCGCCGCCGTGCTGGTGCGGCGTGCGGGCATGGCCCTGGGCGTGCAGGCTGCGGCCCTGCCCACGCTGCGCGCCTCGGCGCTGATCAGCAGCAGCCCGCAGGGCCTGCTGGACCACGGCGTGCCGGTGCTGCATGTGCCTGATATGGAAGAGGGCCTGCGCAATCTGGCGCAGGCGGCCCGCCGCCGCATCCAGTCGCCCGTGGTCGCCGTCAGCGGCTGCGTGGGCAAGACCTCCACCCTGGGCATGATGCGCCAGTGCCTGCAGGACGGGGGAGACGCGCGTGGCGATGCCCTGCTGTCCCAGGGCACGGCGCTGCAGATGATCAATTGGAGCGAGGCCTCGCCCTGCGCCCTGCTGGAGCTGCCATTGCAGGCACTGCGTGCCGACCTGCCGCTGATTGACCCAGATATTCTGGTTATTACTAATCTTTCAATAAATAACACCCCCTATTCAGGGGAGTCCGAGCCCTCCGGACAGGCCGGTCTGTCCGGTGAAAGAAAATACGAAGCATTGCAGGAAGTGCTTGAAGCCATGCAGCTCATGCACAAAGGCAGTGCGCTGGTCACCGATCAGGACATAGGTGAAAACCCCAGTGTTATTGAGCATGCCAAACGCATGGGACTGCGCCTGATCACGTTTGGCCCCCATTGCAATGCACAGGTCCGTGAAATGGGGTTTCACAATGGAAATCTGCAAATAGGCATGGGCAGCCTGCGCCTGGGCATTTCCCTGCAATCCGACGGCCACCACATGGCACTCAATGCGCAGGCGGCCCTGGCGGCCCTGCATGCATTGGGCTATGCGCCCGCACAGGTGCAGGCCTCCCTGGCCCATTGGCAGCCCATGATCGGAGCCGGGCAGCCGCAGCTCCTGCCCAGTGGAATCTGCCTGCTGGACCACAGCCTGAGCAACCACTTACTGTCCATGACGGCTGCATTTTCCCAGCTGCAGTCGGTCGCTCCCCATGTGAGCAGAAGGCTGATCGTGCTGGCGGGCATACAGCCCGGCCACGCCAGCATCGACGCTGCGCAGCTGGCCCTGGAGCCGCTCGTGCGGGATGCCCAGGCCCGGCGCGTGCTGCTGTATGGGGAGCCGCTCAGGCCGCTGGCGGCAGCCTTGGGCGATCTTTTGCACGTCAATTGGTATGACGATCTGAATCAGCTGATTTGCTCGCTGCTGAGAACAACCCATAAAGGCGATACGGTTTTGTTGGCCGGCCGCGCCACAACCAATCTTGCCCTGGCGGCCGACGCCATACGGGATAGTTTCAGTGGCCACGGGGGCCATTTAATAGCGTCTATTCAGGCTCCCTGCTTTGATCCACATCAAAAACAAATGAACATGCATTCTTGATTGAATAAAACTTATAGAGGGCTGTATATAACTCGCTACAGTGTTTGTGAAACGAGTACCTTTACATTTTGTAAAGATGCTTACTAAGCCCATCAGAACATGATCCGATACCTTCTTCCCCGTCAGTTGGCCAAGGCCACGGCGATGCCGTCGGGAACGGAGACGGTGGGGGCTTTTGCATCTGCCATCGCCGAGTCCTTCGACCGGGCTGCGCACCAGTTGCGCCGGGCTGGCTGGCTGTCGCTGCCCATCAGTCTGCTGGGCCTGCTGCCGTCCATCTTCCTGCTGCAGGTCTACAACCGCGTCATTGCGCGTGGCGGCACCGCCACCCTCACGGCCATGGTGGCGGGCGTGCTGTTCTTCCTGGGCGTGGAATGGTGGCTGCGGCGCAGGCGCGCCCGCGCCCTGCGCGAAGCCGGCGCCATGATCGACCGCGATGTGTCCCAGGCGCTGATGCACTCCATGCTGCGCCACCCGCTGGCCGCGCTGGAGCAGCGCTCCTCCAGCCAGTGGCTGCAGCTGTTCCGCGACGTGAGCGCCATGCGCTCGGGCATGTCCGGGGGCCTGGCGACCTCGCTGCTGGACCTGCCCATGGCCCTGCTGGCACTGGTCGTCATCGGCATCATTGCCTGGCCCGTGCTGCCGGTGATTCTGGTGGCCATGCTCATCATGGGCGTGCTGGCCTGGTGGTGGGCCGACGAGGTGCGCAGCGGCCGCGTGGAGGAAATCGCCCAGGCCCGCATGCTGGACCGGGGCACGGCCGAGATCTGCAACGCCCGCGCCACGCTCAAGGTGCTGGGCTACGACGCCGCCGCACGCCAGAACTGGCAAAGCGGCTATGACCGCTGGCTGGCCGAGAGCTTTGGCAAGAACGGCGAGATGGAAAACGCACGCGAGGCCAGCACCGTGCTGCTGACGCTGTTCTCCATTGCCGTGATCACCGTGGGCGCCATTGCCATCAATGCGCAGTGGATGAGCATCGGCAGCCTGATGGCCGTGAACCTGCTGTCGGGCAAGGCGCTGGGCCCCATCTCGCAACTGGCCAGCAACTGGCGCTCGCTGGCCCATGCCAACGAGGCCGCACGCCGCCTGCAGGCCGTGCTGGAGGAACCCGTCGAGGCCATGACCGACACCGTGGACCTGCCCCGGCCCCAGGGCCGGCTGCGCCTGGACCAGGCAAGCTTCCACTACCCGGGCGGCCATGTGGCGCTGGAGCAGGCATCGCTGGAGATCGGCCCCGGCGGGCTGCACGCCATCGTGGGGCGCAACGGCGCCGGCAAGTCCACCCTGGCCAAGCTGCTGGCCGGCCTCTACCAGCCCACACAGGGGCGCATCTTCATCGATGAATACGACATGGCCCAGTTCCCGCGCGCCGAACTGGGCCGCTGGATAGGCTGCCTGGCCCAGCAGGTGTACTGGTTCAGCGGCCCCATCGTGGACGGGCTGCGCATGGTCAACCCCGATGCCGACGACCACAAGATCGTCACCGCCTGCCAGATCTCGGGCGCGCACGGCTTCATCAGCCGCCTGCCCCAGGGCTACCAGACGGTGCTGGGCGAAGGCGGCGCGGGCCTGTCGGCCGGCGAGCTGCGCAAGCTGGCCCTGGCCCAGCTGTTCCTGCGCAACCCCTCGGTGCTGATCCTGGACGAGCCCAGCAACGACCTGGACTTCGAGAGCGAAACCACGCTGCTGCAGACGCTGCGGCAGATTGCGCTCAAGCACACGGTCATCGTCGTCACGCACTCGCTGCGCGTGGCCTCCATGGCGCAGCATCTCTACCATGTGCGCGGCGACGGCGGCATCGAGCATGGCTCGCCCCAGTTGCTGCTGCCCCAGCTGTTCGGCTCGGCGCGCGAGCCTGCGGCTCCCGCAGCACCCGCTGCGTCCACAGCCCCCGCAACGCCGGCCGACCCGGCCCCGCATGCCGATCACCCCGCCGTGGCGCAGGAGCTTGCCTCATGAGGGCCGGGCGCTACGACGACCTCCCCCTGGTGCTTCGCCAGTCAAGCGAAGCGCAGGCAGCCGTGCACGGCCAGCCGCCTGCGGACGCGTCCGGCGCAACGCCCCCCACCCCTGGCCGAACCGCCCTGGCGCGGGGCAAGTGGCTGCTCGTCATTCCCGTCGCCGCCCTGGTGGTCACCGGCCTGTTCTATCCGGTGGAGAACGTGGTGGTCGCCAGCGGCCAGGTCATCCCTTCCGACCGTGTGCAGACCGTGCAGCATCTGGAAGGCGGCATCGTCACCGCCGTCCATGTGCGCGAAGGCCAGGCCGTGACCCAGGGCCAGCCGCTGCTGGAAATCGACCTGGGCAGCAACAGCCTCAACCTCGAACAGCTCACCGCCCGCATGGCCACGGCCCAGGCCGTCAAGGCGCGTCTGGGTGCGGAAAGCCAGGGCCGGCCGCTGCAGCGCACCGCCTTCCCCGCCGACCTGGACGCACAGGTGGTCCAGGCCGAACTGGGCGCCTTCTCGGCGCGCGCGCTGGAGCACCAGGGCAGCCTTGCCGCAGCCCAGGCCCAGCTGCAGCAGGCGCGCGGCGACGTGGCCCAGGTGCAGGCGCGCATCGAGGGGCTGGAGACCAATCTGCGCCTGCACCAGCAGGAGGCCTCCATTGCCGGCCAGCTCGCCTCCGAGCAGCTGATAGGCCAGCTTGAAGTGCTGGACAAGCAGCGGGCGCTGGAGCAGGTGCGGGCCGAGCTGGCTGCCTCGCGCCAGACGCTTTTCAGCAACCGCGCCAAGATCGAACAGGCCCAGGCCAAGCTGCAGGAGACCCAGGGCGCCTTCCGCCGCCGCGCCTCCGACGAGCTGGCCCAGACCGAACGCGAGCTGGCCAGCCTCAACGAAGACCTGGTCCGCGCCCGCACCCAGCGCACGCGCACGGCCGTGCTGGCGCCCACCAGCGGCTTCGTCAAGGGCCTGCGCAGCTCGGGCGCCGGTTGGGTGGTCAAGCCCGGCGAGCCCATCCTCGAAATCGTTCCGGACAAGGACGAAGTCATCGTCGAGGCGCGCCTGAGCCCCGCCGACCGTGGCTATGTGCGCCCCGGCCAGGCCACCCGGGTGAAGATCTCGGCCTACGACTTCCTGCGCTACGGCTCGGTGCCCGGCCAGGTCACCCTGGTGGCGGCCGATGCCGACCGCGATCCCAACCTGGCCGACTCGCCCTCGTACTTCCGCATCCAGGCCAGCCTGGAGCAGCCCTGGGTGGGCCGCACCGACAACCGCATCACCACCGGCATGCAGGCCGAACTCGACCTGCTGCTGGGCCACGAACCCTTTATCTGGTATTTGCTGCGGCCCGTGCTGCGCATCCAGAGCGAAGCCTTCCGGGAGCCCTGATGCCAGGCCGCCCGACCTCCCCTTCCATGGGCTGGCACGCCCGCTGCCACGCCCGGCTGCGCCAGCTGCTGGCCGCTGCCTGCTGCCTGTCCGCACTGCAGGCGCTGCAGGCCGCTGCCGCGCCTGTGGCTGCGGCGGACAGGGACCTTGATACGGACATCGGCATGGTTGCCGCAGCCGCACCCGCACCCGCATCCACATCCGCAAACACGGCCGCAGCCGCACCGGCCCCTGTGGTCCTGCGCCTGGCCCAGCACCTCACGCCCGGCACCCTGGCCAGCGACGGCGGGCAGCGCCGCCTGCTCGATGCCCTCTACGCCCTGATCGACGAATACCCCGACGTGCGCAAGGCGCGCGCCGCGCTGGAATCGGCCGGGCATGACGTGAACACCGCGCGCGGCGCGCGCTGGCCCACCTTCAAGGTGGGTACCAACACGGGCGATGCCAAGCTGCGCCGGGGCCGCGAGTCCTACACCGCCGTCAACGCCGAAGTGCGCATGGCCCTGCTGGACGGCGGCGCCATCGGCGCGGGCATACGCTCGGCCGAATCGCAGGAGGCGGCCCAGGGCAGCGTGCTCTACGGCACGCGCCAGAACGTGCTGCTGGAGGCGCTGACCGCCCTGCTGGAGCTGCACCGCTTCGAGGACAAGGCCCGCGTGGCGGCCGAGTCGGCGCGCATCATCGGCCAGCTCGCGCGCATCGAGGAGCGCCGCGCCGAACTGGGCGCCGTGGGCCGCAACGACCTGCGCCAGGCCGCCTCGCGCCAGGCCGGCGCCCTGGCCCAGCAGCATGCGCTGGAGTCGCAGCGCATGGATGCGCAGGCCCGCTTCACGCGCTACTTCGGCTTCACGCCCCAGCCCGGCTGGCTGCCCCAGCTCAACGTGCCCGTGCAATGGATGCCGGCCAACGAGGACTCGGCCCTGCAGGCCTCCGAAACCGTCAGCCCCGAGCTGCAGGAGATGGAGCAGCAGATCGAGAAGGCCCGCGCCGAAGTGGACCGCAGCAAGTCCCAGCGCTTTCCCACGCTGGCCGCCGTGGTGGCCCACACGCGCGACCCCAGCGGTGTGCTCTATGCCGAGGGCACGCGCTACGGCGTGGAGCTGAGCTGGAACTTCGGCAACGGCTTCGAGCTGCGCGACCGCATCCTCAAGGCCATCAACGAACTGCAGGCCCAGGAAGCGCAGCAGGAAACCGTGCGCCGCCAGGTGCGCGAAACCGCCTCCGCCGCCTGGGGACGCACCCAGTCCGGCCGCCAGCGCGAAAGCCAGCTGGCCGACGCCGTGCGCGAGGCGCGCGCCGCCTTCGAGGGGCGCCGCCGCCTGCTCGAAGTCGGGCGCGGCAGCCTGGCCCAGGTGCTGGACGCCCAGCTGGACATGCAGCGCCTGCTGCTGGACGAGGCCGACGCCATCTACGACCAGCGCATCAACGAACTGCGCCTGGCACGCACCACCGGCCGCCTCCTGCCGCAGGACCCGCCCGATCAATGGCTGAACGCGCTGTTCACCCCGCAAAAACCGATTCCGGCAGGTGGTGGTGCGCCAGGCACTGCCCCCATGGACGAGCCCGGGAACGCGCCCGGCCCTGCGCCCTCGCGCAGCCGCCCCGAACCCCAGGACGCTGCCGTGGCCACCCTGTCCGCCAGCGCCATGCCCCAACGAATACAGCTGCGCCTTGAGCAGCAGTTGCGCCCCGTTTCAGACGCTTTTCCAACCACCGCCTTGCGACAGCAGTGGTGAAGTGAGAAGCGGCAAGTGAGGTTTCCCGTGCAGCGGCCGGCTTCTGCCCATCGCCAGCCGCCGCCATCGAAAACGATGGGCTTTTGCAACCGAAAGGACGATGCCATGACCGACATCATCAAGAACTTCTGGAAAGACGAAGAAGGCGCCACCGCCATCGAGTACGGCTTGATCGCCGGCCTCATCGCCGTGGGGATCGTGGTGGGCGCCACCGCGCTCGGCACCAACCTGAATGGGCTGTTCACCCGGATCGCCACCAAGCTCACCGGCTTCGTTCCCTGAGCGCCGGCTGCGGCGCGATCTGGCCGGGCTCGGGCGGGGCTTGCCTCCGCCCCCGGCGCCAAGGCATTTTGCAAACCGAAAGGACCATGCCATGACCGAAATGATCAAGAACTTCTGGAAAGACGAGGAAGGCGCCACCGCCATCGAATACGGGCTGATCGCCGGCCTGATTGCCGTGGGCATCGTCGTGGGCGCCACCGCGCTGGGTACCGATCTGAACGGATTGTTCAGCCGGCTTGCCACCAAGCTCAACGGACTTGCCCCCTGAAGATGGAGTGGACCTCGCTATGGCTGTGCGTCTGCATCACATGGCTCGCAACGATTGCGGTCATGGATCTGCGCATCCGGCGCGTGCGCAACTGGATGGTGCTGCTCGGCCTGGCCACAGGCGCGGCGGCACTGGCCAGTGGGGCGCAGCCGTTCCAGGTCTCGGCCTGGAACGCGCTGGCCGGACTGCTGGCGGGGTTTGTCGTGCTGCTTCCTTTCTATGCACTGCGCTGGATGGGAGCGGGCGACGTCAAGTTCGGCGCGGTCGCAGGGCTGTGGTTCGGGCTGAGCTTCGACCTGCTGCTGATCTGGACCGGCGGCAGCCTGCTGGCCGGCCTGCACGGCCTTCTGGTGCTGTCATTGCGCCACCTGAGCCACAGCCCCACCGGCCTGTGGCTGCAGGCCCGGCTGCCCCTGGCCTGGGCGGCCCGCCTGGCACCCCTGGGCGCGGCGTCTCAGCCCGCAGGCGCCACCGATGGACCGCGCCAGCCCCAGCGCTCCATTCCCTATGCCGGCTACATGGCCATTGCGGCCATCGCCCTGGCCTGGCGCCACAGCCAGCCGCTTGCCTGAACGGGAGATGCCCATGCAGATCGCTTTCCCCTCGCCACGCACCACACGGCCCGGCCCCGCCGCAAGCCGCCGCTGTGCGCTATCCGGACGCTTTCCTGCCCTGGCGGACCCTCTGCGCCATGGCAGGAAAGCGCCAGGGCAGCCCCCATGCCTGAACACCGTCGCCACCCACTTGCACCAGGAGCCCCAGCCATGAACCTCACCAAGATTCTTGCCGGACTGTTGGTTGGGCTGGCCATCGTGCTCGCAGGCCTTGCCTGGCTGCTGGGCAGCCAGCCCGCACGCCCCGTGGCCCAGCCCTCACCGACCGCCTCGGCGCAGCCGGCCCCAGAGCCCGTGCCGCAGCATGCCGTCGTGGTCGTGGCCCAGGCCATTGCCGCAGGCCAGCGCATCGGCAGCGAGGATGTGAAGCTGGCCCAGCTGCCCGCCCCCGTACCCGGCAGCTTTGCCGCGACCGATGACGTGCTGGGCCGCACCACGCTGATGGCGCTCACCCCGGGCACTCCGCTTTTCGAGCAGCAACTGCTCAGCGGCCTGGCCCTGCAGCTGGAGCCGGGACAGCGCGCCCTGGCGATTGCCATCCGGGAGCAGATGGCCGCGGGCCACCATGTGCGCCCCGGCGACTTCGTGGATGTCTACTTCACGCTGGACGGCAAGTCCGACCAGGCACCCGTGGACGCGCAGACCCGGCTGCTGCTGGCGCGCAGCCGCGTGCTGGCCTACGGCTCCGGCAGCGTGGAACGCCCACCCATGCCGGCCGTCCAGCGCCAGGCGCAGCAGGACAAGGAATCGGCCGGCTCGTCGCTGCGCCGCGCCAGCGCTGCGGATCAGACCGGCCAGCGCCCTGAGAACGTGCAATCGGCCGTGCTGGCCGTGCCGCTGGACGATGTGGAGCGCCTCACCCTGGCCGAGAAATTCGGCCAGCTCACCTTGGCGCTGCGCAACCCGGACGACCTGTCCGTGCCCGATCCCAAGCTCTTCGCCGCCCTGCCCAGCGCACTGCAGCCGGTGGCGGGCCGCCTCCGGAAAGACCAGGCACTGGAGGGTGCAGACCGCGCCTTCGCCGGCCTTCGCATGCAGGACCTGGCCACCGGCGCCGACGCCAAGAACATCCGCAAGCCTGCCGCCCAGCCCATGACGGCCTTCGCACCCGCCGTGCGGCCGCCGCCGCAGCGGGCCCCGCGCGAACGCACCGTGGAGCTGCATAACGGAGCCGCGGTGCAGATGGTGAACTACTGAAAACACACAACAAGAGGGAGATGCCATGAAGTGCAAGAACATCTCGACGGCCGGAGCAACCCCGCTGCAGCGCGCGGTCTGGACACTGTGCGGCAGCATGGCCTTGCTGGCATTGCCGCCAGCGGTGTCGGCGCCTGCGGACACCGCTGCCGTCCAAGGCATGCACAACCCCGGCGCCGGGGACATGCCCTTTGGCGACTCCCTGCAGCTGGTGGCCGGACGCCAGCACCTGATGCCGCTGGCCAGTACTCCGGGCCGCATCGCCGTGGGCGACCCCAATGTGCTGGACGTGAAACTGCTGCGCGCCACGCCGGGCTCCGGCGCCAGTGCCGGCTCCGGCTCCGGCTCCGGCGGAACCGAGCTGCTGCTCACGCCCAAGGCCCAGGGCAGCACCACGTTGGTGGTGTGGCCCCAGAAAGGTGGCGCACCCCAGCGCTGGGAGGTCCAGGTCCGCGGCCAGCACCTGCTGCTGGAAAAGCGCCTGACCTCGGTTCCAGAACATGCCCAGGCCGTGGCCGAACTGCGCCAGTACGCGCCCGCCCAGACGCTGCTGGTGGACAACGCGCAGATCGACGTCAAGAGCAACACCGTCCAGGTGGACGTGCAGGTGGTGGAGTTCAAGAAATCCGCGATGAAGCGCATCGGCGTCAACATCTACAGCGGCGGGCGCAACAACCAGGGCTTCAGCTTCGGCAGCTTCAGCCCCGGCGTGGTGGGCAGCATCAGCACCAATACCAACGGCACGGGGACAGGGACGGGAACGGGCAATACCGGCTCGGGCGGCACGGGAGGCACGGGAGGCTCGGGCTCTGGCGGCGTGTCCAACAACACCTCGTCGGCCATTGCCAGCGCCATGAGCCTGGTGATGACCTTCGGCAAGGCCTTCAGCGGCGCCGGCATCGTCACGCAGCTGAGCATCCTCGAAGGCAACGGCATGGCGCGCGTGTTGGCCCGGCCTACCCTGCTGGCCCAGACCGGCCAGAACGCAAGCTTCCTGGCCGGCGGCGAGCTGCCGATCCCCGTGCCCGCGCGCGACGGCAACATCGCCATCCAGTACAAGGAATTCGGCATCAAGCTACAGCTGACGCCCACCATCCTTTCGGACGATCGCATCGCCCTGAAGGTCTCGCCCGAGGCCAGCGACCTGGACTTCAACAGCGGCGTGACCATCAGCGGCGTCACCGTGCCCGCCATCCGCACGCGCCGCGCCGACACCTCGGTGGAGCTGGCCGATGGCGAGAGCTTCGTCATCGGCGGGCTGGTCAGCCGCGCCACCACCTCCAACGTCAGCAAGGTGCCGGTGCTGGGCGATCTGCCCATCCTGGGCACCTTCTTCAAGAACCTCAACTACACGCAGGAAGAGTCCGAGCTGGTGATCATCGTCACCCCGCGCCTGGTCCACCCGCTTCCCGCCAGCACCAATCTCGAAGCCCTGCTGCCCGGTGCGCAATCCGAGCAGCGCAACGCCGGCAAGGTCTGGCTGCCCTACCTCGCCGGCGGAATGAGCACCCAGACCGCCGTACCCGGTTTCTCGTACTGACGACATGACAAGCAAGCCCACCGCAACCGATTCGCCTGTGGACGCCACAGGCTCGCCGGCCATCGGCTCACCCACCTCGCTGGAGACCCTGCTGGGGCTGCGTTCCTCGGCCTCGCTGGCCGGCAAGCCGCAGCCCGGCACCGATGCGCTCGCGCAGGACAAGTCACCGCTTGCGCAGGACAAGTCACCGCTTGCGCAGGACAGATCACCGCTTGCACAGGACAAATCACCACTGGACAGGATGACCGCGCCCGCCGCGCCCCGCCCGACGCCGCAGCCGCTCGACAACGACCTGCAGGTGGAGCTGCTCTTCATCCACGCAGGCACCCCCGAAAGCTCGCTGGCCCAGGCCTGGCTGCAGCACATGCTGGACGGCGCACGGCTGCATGTGGCGCGGTTCCAGGACAACGTCACCGATCAGGTGCAGCGCTACATGCCGCATGCCGTGCTCGTGCATTTCGACCCGCTGTCCACCGACGAGGCGGCCCACCTGGCCTCCCAGCTGCACATCTCCCACCCCCACCTGCCCTGCCTGGCCGTGGGCCGCACCAAGTACCCGCAGTGCATGCTGGCCGCGCTGCGCGCCGGGGTGCAGGACTTCCTCGACGTGGACGGCCCCGTGCAGGCCGCGCACCAGACGGTGATCGATCTGATCAAGCGCGTGCCCCCGTCGGCCTCGGGCATGCCCAACGCGCCGCTGACCGCCATCATGTCGGCCCGCGCCGGCCTGGGCAGCAGCCTCATGGCATCGCACCTGGCCTGGTACCTGCAAAAGCGCCTGCATGGCACGACGGCCGTGCCGGGCAAGGACGCCACGCCCCGCGAGATCAGCAACGAGACGCTGGACGGCCTGCTCATCGACCTGGGCTTTCCCAGCGGCGACTGCGGGCTGTACCTGGGCACGCTGGGAGACTTCGACTTCATCGAAGCCGTCAACAACCTGCGCCGCTTTGACCGGCGCCTGGCATCGACGGGACTGGCCCGCCATGAAAGCGGCCTGCGCCTGCTCACGCTGCCGCGCCAGCCCGCCCGCCTGCGCGACGTCTCCTATGCCGATGCCGACGCGCTGCTGCTGCGCCTGCGCCAGTACTTCCGCCACATCGTGGCCGACCTGGGGGCCGTCGTGCCCACGCAGCTGGCCATGCGCGTGGCGCTGCGCGCCAGCCAGATCTGGGTGGTCTGCGACCAGAGCGTGGCCAGCGTGGTCTCCACCACCGAGCTGCTGCGCCAGCTCGACGAGCAAAAGGTCGATCGCGAGCGCGTGCAGCTCATCGTCAGCCGGCACGACAGCCAGCTGGAGCTGGAGGCCCCGCAGATCGCCAGGCAACTGCAGCTGCCGCTGCTGGCCACCATTCCCGAGCGCCGGCGCGAACTGGTCCAGGCCGTCAACCAGGGCCAGCTGCTGCCCAGCCGGCTGCAGCGCGAGCCCTATGTGCAGGCCGTGGACAAGCTCGCCACCTTGCTGATCACCACCCACCACCAGGCCCATGCGGGCGATCAGGCCGCGCCCGCCCGGGGCCTGAACCGTTTCTTCCACCGAACAAGAAGCTGAACGCACCATGACGACCACGGCTTATTCCCATCTGGCCGACGCCCAGGCCAGCGAGTTCGAGCGAAGCGCGCTGTTCCTCGACCTGAAGAACCGCACGCACGAGCACCTGCTCAGCCGCATCGAGGAGTTGGGTGCCGAGTTCGGCCGTTGGTCGCAGGCCGCCATCGCGCAGTTCGTGCTGATGGAGCTGGACAGCTTCATCCGCCTGCACTCCGTGCCCGTCAACGAGCAGGAGGCGCTGCAGGTGGCGCGCGCCCTCACGCGCGAGCTCACGGGACTGGGGCCGCTGCAGCCGCTGCTGGAAGACCCGCTGGTCGAGGACATCCTCATCAACGGCCACGGCAACATCTACGTCTCTCGCGGCGGCGTGCTGCAGCGCGAGACGCTGCACTTCAAGGACGACGAGCATGTGCTGCGCATCGTGCGCCGCATCCTGGCGCCGCTGGGCCGGCGCCTGGACGAGTCCAGCCCCATGGTCGATGCCCGCCTGCCCGATGGCGGGCGCATCAACGTCATCATCGAGCCGCTGTCCATCGACGGTCCCTCGGTCTCCATCCGCAAGTTCCGCAAGGACCCGCTGACACCGCCCGAACTGGTGCAGTTGGGCACCTTCAACCAGGACATCTGCCGCATCCTGGAGATGGCCGTGCAGGCGCGCTGCAACATCCTGGTCAGCGGCGGCACCAGCTCGGGCAAGACATCCCTGCTCAATGCGCTGGCCAGCTTCATCCCGGGCAGCGAGCGCATCGTCTCCATCGAGGACACGGCCGAGCTGGCCCTCAACCACAACCACGTGGTGCGGCTGGAAAGCCGCCCCGGCGGCTTTGACGGCTCGGGCCACGTCAGCATCCGCGACCTGCTGCGCAACAGCCTGCGCATGCGGCCCGACCGCATCATCGTCGGCGAGGTGCGCGGCGGCGAGGTGCTGGAGCTGCTGCAGGCCATGAACACCGGCCACGACGGCTCCATGGGCACCATCCACGCCAGCTCGCCGCGCGAATGCCTGTACCGCGCCGAAATGCTGGCCGGCTTTGCGGGCTTTCAGGGCAGCGAGGTCAGCCTGCGCCGCCAGATCGCCAATGCCGTGGACTTCATCGTGCAGATCGGCCGCCTGTCCAACGGCCGCCGCCGCCTGCTGTCGCTGACCGAGGTCACGGGCATGACGGACAACATGATCTCCATGCAGGAGCTGTACCGCTACGAGCCCCAGGTGGGCCCTGACGGGCAGGAGATCGACCAGTGGGTGTCGCTGGGCATCTCGCCGCACTCGCCCAAGCTGCTGAGCTGGTGGCGCATGCAGCAGCAGACCGGCCACGGAGGCGTGCGATGACAGGCCTGGCACCCGCCGTCCTCATCCTCGGCGCGCTGGCCTGCCTGCTGCTGGCACTGGCGCTGTGGGTGATCATGCGCGGGCGCCGCAAGGAGCATGAGCAGTCGATCAACCTGCACATGAAGCGCAGCGTGGACGGCCACCGGGAGGTGATCTCGCCCTCCCCGCCCATGGCCGAGCCCGCCTTCCGCGCCCCCGCGGCGCAGCCCGCGCCCTCACCCGCTGCCGTGCAGTGGCTGGCCCAGCGGCTGGGCGTCCAGTCCTGGGGAATCTCGTCCAACACCCTGGCCCTGTTCGCCATCACCGGCCTGGTGCTGGCCTTGCTGGCGACCAGCCAGGCAGGTGCTGCCGCGGGGCTGGTGGTGGCCGTGTTGTATGCCGTGGTGCTGGCCTTCGGCATCTGGCGGCGGCAGGCCAAGCGCCGCGAAAGACTGCTGCAGCAACTGCCCGGCTTCCTGGACAACATGGTCCGCCTGATCTCCATCGGCAACTCGCCCCATGCGGCCTTCCAGATGGCGCTGAACAACGTCCCCGATCCGCTGGGCGACGCGCTGCAGCAGGCGGCGGCCATGCTCAGCGCATCGCCCGACCTGGGGCAGGCCATGGGCCAGCTGGAGCGCAACTGGCGCCTGCCCGAATTCGGCCTGCTGGCCGCCGTGTTCCGCATGAGCGTGCGCTACGGCGGGCGCGCCGACCTGGTGCTGGAGCGTGTCTCGGCCTACATCCGCGACCGCCAGTCCGCCGAGCGCGAGCTGCATGCGCTGTCCTCCGAGATCCGCATGTCGGCCTGGGTGCTGGCCCTGCTGCCCCTGGTGGTGGGGACGCTGATCATGGTGATCAACCGCGGCTACTTCATGCGCATGTGGAACGACGACAGCGGCCAGACCATGGTCCTGGTCGCCGCCGCCCTGGAGGCCCTGGGCGCCTTTCTTCTCTACCGGCTGGCCAAGCTGAGGTGAACCCATGACAGCACAGGCACAGGCCCACCCATCCGTCTGCGCAAGGAGCCACGCATGACCACGCAGCAACTGTGGATCGCCAGCATCAGCCTGGGCGCGCTGGGACTGGTGCTGTGGGCCTGCGCCCTGGTGTGGAAGCTGTGGCGCTCGGCCCGTGCCTCCAGCCAGGTCGCCAAGATATTGCAGGCGCGCGATACCGCATCGACCCCGAAGGCCGCCACGAAGAGCGCCCTGCAGGCCAACGACGCGCAGCTGCTCAACCCGCTGTCCATCAACGTGCGCTCCTCCGATTCGCCACAGGCGGTGGCCGCCAACCTCCCGCCCCCGGCCTGGCTGCAATGGGGCGTGGCCAAGGCCTTGCTGGCCGATGAGGACCGCAAGCTGCTGGACCAGGCCGGCGTGGGTACGCGCAACGGCAGCATGGCCTATGTGGCCAGCCGCATGGTGCTGTGCGTGGTCCTGCCCCTGCTGGCGCTGGGTGTGCTGCGCCCCGGCGAAAACGCGGCCCTGATCTACGGCTTTCTCGGGGTGAGCCTGGGGCTCATGCTTCCCAAATGGTTTCTGCGCTCGCGGGCCAAGGGCCGGCGCGAGCAGGTGGTCGAGGAACTGCCGCTGTTCGTCGACCTGCTGCGGCTGCTGCAGGGCGTGGGCCTGAGCGTGGACCAGAGCCTGCAGATCCTGGCCTCGGAATTCAAGAGCGTGCTGCGCGTCATCAGCGGCGAGCTGGCCCTGGCCAACCAGCTCTACAACAGCGGGCGCACGCGCGAGCAATCCTTCCAGCGCATGGTCAACATGAGCGCCGACGACGACATGAGCGCCATCGTCAACCTGCTGGTGCAGGTGGACAAGCATGGGGGCGCCGTGCAGGAGCCGCTGCGGGAATTCAGCATCCGGCTGCGCGAAAAGCGCCAGGCCAGCTTCAAGGAAAAGATAGGTTCCATCACCGTCAAGATGACGGGCGTCATGGTCCTCACGCTGCTGCCCGCCCTGCTCGTCATCACGGCGGGCCCCGGCTTCCTGGCCGTGATCAGGGCATTGACCACCATGGGAGGACGCTAGGCATGCGACACCAGGAAAACACCCACGCAGGGCGGACGCCAGCGCCGGCACCCCTTGCAACCCTGGCAGCCCTGGCGACCCTGGCCTTGGCCCTGGCCGGCTGCGCCAGCAAGGGGCCGCAGGGCTACGGCGCCCCTTCCGCGCAGCAGGAAACCGCCGCCCAGGCCCAGCAGCAATTGCAGAACGCCCAGCAGGCCACCCAGGTGGACAACGCCCAGACCTATCTGGACCTGATCACGCAGATGCAGCAGGCGGGCCAGTGGTATGCCTCGCTGGCGCACACCGAAGCCTTCGAGCAGCAGTACGGCGTGAACCCGGAGTCGCGCCTGATGCGGGCCGACGCGCTGCGCAACACCGGCCAGGTCGAGCAGGCCCGGCAGGCCTACCTGGCGCTGCTGCAGGGCGCCACCACGGCGCGGGCGCGGCGCGGCCTGGGCCTGCTGTACGCAAGCCAGGGCCAGTATGGCCAGGCCGTGGAGCAGCTGGACAAGGCGCGCCAGCTCAACCCCATCGACGCCAACGTGCTCAGTGACCTGGCCTACGCCCACATGCTCGACGGCCGGCTGGCCGCCGCGCAGATGCCCATCATGCAGGCCTCGCAACTCGCCCCGGCCAACGCACGGGTGCAGCTGAACATGGCGCTGTTCTGGCTGGCCAGCGGCAACCAGGCCCAGGCGTCGCAGCTGCTGCGCCAGCTGGCCCAGCCCCAGGCCAAGGGCGCCCTGCCCATGATCGACCAGACCTCGCTGCAGACCCTGCAGGCACAGCTGGCCAGCGTGCGCGATGCCGTGCGCCTGCGCGGCGACAGCCTGCCCGCAGAGGCCAGTGCCGGTGCCGGTGCCGGTGCCGCTGTGTCCAGCGCCCCTGTGCTGCCTTCTGTGCTGCCCCCTGCACTACCCCCTGTGCCGACCCTGGGCACCCGCCCCGAAGCACGCGCCACCGAGGCCCTGCCCGAGACCCTGCCGGCCGGCATCACCCGGCGCATTCTTCTTTCCGAGCCGCCCGGCGCCGCAGGCGCAGCACCGGCCTCGCCACTTTGAGGAGCACGACATGCCAGACACATACCGCATGGACCCACCGCGCCGCACTGCAGTCGCCAACGCTCTGGCCCCCTGGCTGCTGGCCGCCGGCCTGGCCCTGCTTCCCACGGCCGCGCTGCATGCCCAGGCCTTTGGCGAAGTGCAGAGCCCGCCCGAGCAGGTGGACGCACGGCCCCATGTGTTCGCCGAGCCCTCCACCGACTCCATCCTGGTCGGCTACACGCTCTACACCAACCCCGATGGAACCGTGATGTACCTGCCCCGGCGCGAGATCGACATCGGCGGGGGCACCCTGCGGCTGCTGGAAATGCAGCACAGCCAGCCGGGCCAGCGTGCGCGCCCCATCGCGGGCGAGCAGGCGCGGCGCAGCTATGCGCGCTACCTCAAGAGCTTCGAGACGGAAATCCCCGCCCTGTACAAGACCGGCGTCGAAGCCGGCGGCAAGAACTGAGGCCGGCCCCGGCCACGGCTTGCAGGAACGACCATGACCCGGCTCCAACCCCGCGCTCACCGCTCCCACCGACCTGCCAGCCTGCGGCAGCGGGGGGTGTATGCGCTGGAGTGGGCCATCATCTTCCCGGTGTTCTTTGCCCTGCTGTATGCCTGCATCAGCTACGGGCTGGCGTTCCTGGTGCGCGAATCCATGCAGGCCGCCGCCGAAGACGCCGCGCGGGCCACGCTGCGCTACCAGACCAGCCGCACCGCCCGCCTGGACGCGGCCCGCAGCCTGGTGCAACAGCGGCTCGACTGGCTGCCCGCCGACCTTCGGCCCACGGCTGGCAGCATCGACGTGCGCATCTGCAGGCTGCAGAACAGCGAACTGTGCTCGGCCACGCTGACCTGCGGCGTGCTGGTGGCCGAACGCTGCATGGTGCGCGTGGGCTTCACCATCCCTTATGGAACCAGCCCGATAGCGCCCGCCCTGCCGGGCTTCGGCCTGGTCATGCCCACCACGTTGACGGCCAGCGCCAACATCATGGTGGACAGGGGGGGGCTATGAGATACCCCCTGAGCGGCTGCGCCGCTTCCCCCTTGAAGGGGGACGACACCCTCGCTGCGGGGCGGCGCGGCCGGCTTAGGCCCTTGCTCGGGGTCCCTGGGTTGGGGCATGCCATGCGTGGGGCACGCCCTGCTGCATCGGCCGAGTTCATGCAGGACACCGGCGATACCTTCGCGGCAGGGCTGCACAGGCGGCAGCGCGGCGTGGCGGCGGTGGAGTTCGCGTTGATCGCCGGGGTGATGGTGATGCTGCTGATGGGCATGTTCGTGTACTGGCGCGTGCTGCAGGCCCAGCAGTCGCTGGCGCGTGCCACGGGCGATGGTGCGCGCATGGTCCAGCATCTGGCGTTTGGCGGGATGGCGGGCTACAACCCGGCCAAGCCGGCCGAACGCGCCAACATCCTGCAGGCCACCAGCGATGTGGTGAACCAGAGCCTGGCGGCCAGCGGCATTCCAGCGGGCACGGCGCCCACCCAGATACAGATCAACTGGGGCACTTCCCAGGCCACGCTGAGCGTGGTCTACATGCTTCCCCCCGTGCTGGGCCAGGGCCTGCAGGTGGGCAGCCAGACCTTGGGCGAACCCACGCGCCTGGAGTCCCGCAGCCTGATCAGGCTTGCGCCCGGCAGCTAGACAGGAGGACCAGAGCATGCTCACCCACCTCCCCGCATCCGCACACCGCCCCCGAACGCGCCGGCAAGGGCGCCGACAAGGGCGCCGGCAAGGCGGCAGCCTGCTCGTGCAGTTCGCCCTGCTGGGCTCGGTGCTGTTCCTGTTGCTCGGCGTCGTGGACCTGGGCTACATGTACTACGCCAAGCGCGACCTGCAGCGCATTGCCGATCTGGCGGCCACCCAGGCGGCCCAGACCATCAATGCCGAGCGCAGCAACCGCGCCGCCTGCGTGACGGCGGGCGAGGATAGCATCACGGCCAACTGGCCGGTTCCGCTGACCCGCAACAGCACCCAGACCGTGGTCAGCTGCGGCAACTGGAACCCGGCGGACCCGGCCAGGCAGTCCAGCGGCGGCCGCTTCTTCGACGCCAGCTCCGGCCCGCTCAACGCGGCGCGCGTGACGGTGGGCGGCACCTCGCCCACCATCTTCCCCGGCCCCTGGAGCCGTGCCGTGGTGGCCGAGGCCATTGCCATGCGCAACGACTCGGTGGCGTCCTTCCAGGTGGGCTCGCAGCTGCTGCGCTTCAACAAGGACACGCCGCTGGGCGGGCTGCTGGGCCTGGTGGGGCTGGACGTGGGCATGCTGACCCTGCTGGACTCCAAGGGCCTGGCCGATGCCAAGATCAGCCCGGCCGGCCTGCTCAAGGCCCTGGGCGTGAACCTGGGCATAGAGCAGCTGCGCGCGCTGTCGCCCGAGGGCCTGGCCAACATCGCCAGCGTCACCCTGCTGAACGTGATCGACGCCTCCATCAGCGCCATCACCGACAACGCGCTGGCCGTGCAGCTCAATGCGCTCAAGACCCAGATCATCAACGCGGGCCTGAGCACCATCAAGATCCCGCTGGGCAGCCTGGACGACCAGAAGGGCCTGTTCGCCTTCCTGGGCGCCGGCCGCACCGATCCGCTGAACGCGGCCATGGACGTGCAGCTGGGCATTGGCGACCTCTTGAAGACGGCCATTGCCATCGGCGCCAACGGCCACGCGCTGCAGGCCAACCAGCTGGATGTGGCCGGGCTCATCAAGGGCCAGCTGACCATCGTGCAGCCGCCCACCATTGCCGTGGGCCCCGTCGGCACGCAGGGCTACAGCGCGCAGATCCGCCTGAACCTGAACGTGGACACGGACCAGCTGCTGGGCGGCGCACTCAAATGGCTGGTCAAGGACATCCTGGGCACCCAGGTCAAGCTGCCCATTGCCGTGGACATCACCAACGCCACGGGCACGCTGACGGCGCTGCAATGCAGCGCCAGCCCGCAGACCATGGACCTGTCGGTCAAGTCCTCCATCCTCAACGCCTGCGTGGGCAAGATGGACCCGGCCAACAAGCAAAGCTGCGAGAAGGGCCTGCAAAATGAGCAGCTCATCACCCTGCTGCACCTGCCCGTGCTGAACGGCAAGCTGTGGGTGCCGGCCCTGGAGTACACGGACTCCACCACGGGCCTGGGCATGGAGCCGGGCTACGAAGATCCGGCCGACCCCAACTGGTCCAAGACCAACCGTTCCACGCAGGTGAACCAGCTGGCGCTGGGCGACACGGTCAACAACATCGTCACGGGACTGCTCAACCTGCTCAGCGGCCTGCTGCAGCCACCGAACAGCACGCCCACCGACATCACCACGCGCCTGCTGGGCTCCTACCTGGACGCCTCCATGGTGAACGGGCTCTACAACGTGACCAGCCTCACCAACCTGCTGCTCAGCGGGCGCGGCGTGGCCGGCGACAAGGACTACATGCCGCCGCTGCTCACGTCCAACTTCACGTTCAACAACGCCATCGCCAAGTCCTGCCTGCTGGTGGCCTGCCCGTCCTCCACCTGGCCCAGCGGCACGTTCTCGGCCGCCCTCAACTCCTACACCAGCGTGCCCGGCGGCCTGCTGGATGTGCTGGGCATCTCCACCTACGACAACGGCTACCAGAGCTGCGCGGGCCTGCTCAGCTCGCTGCTCAACTGGAATGGCTGCGTCAAGAACAACGTGACCAAGCTGCTGACCTCGCACCCGCAGTACCTGTACACGATCAACCCGAACAGCCCCGAGATCCAGTCCCTGCTCAACCGCGACAACAACCTCACCTGCACCGGCGCCCTGTGCACCCTGCTCAAGCCGCTGGTCACCACCGTGCTCAAGCCCATCCTCAACGGCGTGGGCACGCTGCTGACCAGCGTGCTCAAGGACACGCTGGGGCTGGAGGTGGGCCGCACCGACATCAAGGCCCTGTCCATCGGCTGCGACACGGCGCAACTGGTTTTCTGAACGGCAGGCAAGGCCATCCAATCCATGAATCGACAACGAGGGAATGCAACGTGAATCTGGACGAGCTCGTCATCTATGTCTGGGAAGGCCAGGCCGATATCGCCGAGCGGGTGGAGCGCTGCGTGCTCAACCTGGGCGTGGACGTGGTGCGCGCCGACGGGCTGACCCTGCCCGCCGACACCAGCGAGCTGGGCAATGCGATTGCCGTGGTCAGCGTCTCGGTGCTGGAGGGCGCGCGCTTCACGCGCCAGGGCGTGGAGGGCACCTTCGGCATGCCCGTGCTGTGGGTCAGCGCCAAGCAGCGCGACGCCAACGCCGGCACCTATGCCATGGAGTACTCGCATGTGCTGCCCTTCGACTTCACGGGGGCCGAGCTGCGCGCCATGCTGGTGCGCATCCTGCGGCGCATGCAGAGCAACCAGCGCCAGGTGCAGCGCTCGGAGGACATCATCGCCGTGGCCGACTGCATGCAGCGCCTGCTCCGCGACGTGGATACCTTTGCCGACTGCGAGCACAGCGTGCTCATCATCGGCGAGACCGGCGTGGGCAAGGAGCGCATTGCCGAGCGGCTGCACGAGCGCAACAACCGCTACGGCCAGGGCCCCTTCGTGGTGGTCAACTGCGGCGCCATCCCGGACGGGCTGTTCGAGTCCCTGTTCTTCGGCCATGCCAAGGGCTCGTTCACGGGCGCGGTGAATGCCCACAAGGGCTATCTGGAGCAGGCCAACGGCGGCACGCTGTTCCTGGACGAGATCGCGGACCTGCCGCTGTACCAGCAGGTCAAGCTGCTGCGCGTGCTGGAAGAGCGCGCCATCACGCGGCTGGGGTCGGCCGCCGCCGTGCGGCTGGACTTCCGGCTGGTGGCGGCCACCAACAAGCCGCTGCGCGGGCTGGTGCGCGAGGGGCGCTTCCGGGCCGACCTGTTCTTCCGCCTGGCCGTGATCGAGCTGCAGATCCCCAGCCTGGAGGAGCGCGGCGAGGCCGACAAGCTGGCCATCTTCCACGCCATCCTGCGCAAGGTGGTGGGCGAGGCCACGATGAAGGAGCTGGGCGAGGCGCCCTTCTTCATCCTCGACGCCGTGGCCCAGATGTACTTCCCCGGCAATGTGCGCGAGCTGCGCAACCTGGCCGAGCGCATCGGCGTGGCCGCCCGCCAGACGCGCGACTGGAACGCCGACGGCGCCACGCAGCGCATCCTGCAGCACGCCCAGGCCCTGTCGGCCACCACCCTCCCGCCGGACGCCGGCGCCGCCGAGCCCCTGCTGGCCGACCGCAGCAACTGGGACATGGACGAGCGCAACCGCATCATCGCGGCGCTCAACACCAAGGACTGGAAGCGCCAGAACACGGCCCAGCACCTGGGCATCAGCCGCAAGGTGCTCTGGGAAAAGATGCGCAAGTACCAGATCAGCGACGGCGAGCCCGAAGTGCCCGTGCCGGGCTGAGCACGCCCTCCGACACATCCCCATCCCCCCACGCCATGGAGACTTCCACGAACATGCAGGACAAGCCGGTCATCATCTTCGTCAGCGCCGTCTACCCCAGCCAGTACAGCCTGCTGTGCAGCCACCTTCGCGCCAGCGGCGCGGCCGACAGCTGGTTCATGACCATGCCCGGCCATGCCGAGAACTACGCGAGCCAGTGCGACCACCTGCTGTCGTTCCGGCCCGATGGCGACATCGTCGGCCCGCAAAGCTACTACTACTCCAGCAAGGTGGAGCGCTCGGCACGCATAGGCCGCGGCCTGCTGCAGGGCCTGCAGGCCTTCGAGAAGGAAAAGGGAAAACGCATCGACGTGGTGGTCGCCCACTCGCTGTGGGCTGCGCCCAACCTGCTGTACGGCGAGATCGATGCCGCCATCGTCAGCTACATCGAATTCCCCAGCTACCGCGTGCACGGCAACGAGCCCGACTACCCGCCCGACCTGTCCCAGCGCCTGGCCGACCGCAACATGGAAATGCTGCACTACCACCAGGTGCTGTGCAGCGACCTGACCATCACGCCCAGCGCCCATGCGCGCTCGCTGTTCCCGCCGCTGCTGCAGGAGCGCGTGGCCGTGCAGTTCGAGGGCTTCGACATCCAGGCTCCCGACGAGCAGGCCGAGCCGCCGCCGCGCCAGGACACGCGCTTCACCGTGGCCTTCTCATCGCGCGACCTGTCCAGCTCCAAGGGCTTCGAGACCTTCATGCGCCTGGTCGATCGACTGGTGCGCGAGGGCGATGGCCAGCAGATGCGCTTCATCGCCCTGGGCGACCCCACGGCCGTGACCTACGGTTACGAACAGCAGTGGGTGGAGCGCCGCTACCAGGGCAAGGTGGCCAGTTTCCGCGACCATCTTCTGCAGATCCACCCGGCCGCCCAGGTGGTGGAGTTCCCGGGCAAGCTGCCGTATGACGAGTTCGCGCGCACGCTGGCCTCGGTGGACCTGTTCCTCTATCCGCTGCGCTACGGCGTGGCCAACTGGGGATTGATGGAGATCCTGGCGCGCGGCGGCTGCGTGATCGGATCGAACTGGGGCTTTGTGCCGGAGCTGGTGCAAAACGATGTCAACGGCCTGCTGCTGCCCGACAGCGACGACGCCTGGATAGGCGCCATCCGCCAGCTGCGCGACGACCCGGCCCGGCGCCAGCGCTACGGCCGGGCCGCGCGCGAGACGGGCAAGCGCTTTCACATCTCCAACGTGGCCCCGCGCTTCATGGACCTGTTCCGCCTGGCCATGGCGCGGCGCAAGGCCGCCCCGCTGATGCTGGAGTGAGGTGCAGCACCGGCCCGGGCCAGGCACGGGCCAGGGGCGGCCCAAGCGCGGCCCAGGGCCGGGATCGGTCCAGGCCTCAGGCCCGCGCCCGCAGGAAAAATCCCGTGCCCATGCCGGTCTCGGCGGCCGACACCTCGGCTCCACCAGACACGGTGGAGGCCGCCACAAGAGCAGACATGCGCTCCATGCCGCTCCAGCTCAGGGCCATGTCCAGCTCGTCGCCGTCCTGCACCTCGGTCGCCTCCAGCACCTCCAGCACGTCTTCCACGCGCACCACCTGGTCCAGCAGGCCATGCAGCGAGGGCCGGGCGATGAAGAAGCCCTGCGCGCCATGGGCTCCCGCCAGCGCCACGGCCTCCAGGCCCTGGGCGGACTCGATGCCTTCCACGATCACGCAGGCGCCCCGGTCGGCGCACAGGCTGACCAGGCCCTGCATCATCCGGGCCGAAGGCCGGGCCTGCAGGCTCTGGTCCAGCACGGACTTGTCGATCTTGACGATGTTGGCGCGCAGCTTGCCCAGAATGTCCAGGCCGCAGCGCCGGGGCACGATGTCGTCCAGCGCCACGCGCACGCCCAGGATCTGCAGGTGCCGCACCAGGCCCAGCGCGGCCTTCTCGCAGGGGAAGGCGCCGGTCTCGGTGATCTCCAGCACCAGGCGCTGGGCGATCTCGGGCCGGTCCTCCAGGTAGTCGAACACGCCATCCCACCAGGCGTCGTCGCAGAACGAGGCGGCCGACAGATTGCAGCCCAGGCTGTGGCCGGTCTTCATCTCCAGCGCGCCTATCATCGACCACAGCACGCTGCGGTCCAGCCGCGCGGCCAGGCCCAGGCGCTCCAGCGCCTCGATGGCATGGGGCACGGCATAGTTGTCGTAGGCAGAGAACACGCTGCGGCGCAGCAGGCACTCGTGGTAGAGCGTGCGGCCCGCGCCGGCCCCACTGCCTCCACCTGCCATGCCTGCGGGCTCCAGCAGCGTCACGGGCTGGAATGCCAGCGCCAGGTGGCCCAGCCGCAGATCGTCCAGCAGGCGGCCCGCCAACTGCATGTCGGCCTGGTAGGCCTTGATCAGCCTGGGGTGCATCCTGCGCACCGCCATGTCCTGGACGCCCGCCGTGGCGTGGCCCTTGCCGCGTATCTCATGCAGGCCCGTCAGGGAGACGCAGCCCAGCGCCTGCACCTCGGCGCGCAGATAGGCCTGGCGCGCGCCGTCCACCACCGGGTCGCGCACCAGGGCGGACTCCAGCGCATGCATCCAGCCATGCCGGGCCTGATTGCCGGGCAGCACCGTGTCAGCCATCGTGCGGGGATCGAACCCCCGAACCAGCACCGTGTCGCCCGCACGCTCCAACGATTCGGCATCGATGCCCAGGCCCGTGAGCCGCTCCACGCAGACCCGCATGGCCTCCTCGCAGAAGCCGTTGCCGTAGACGCTGCGCCAGGTCTGCAGGGGCGACAGCCAGATGGCCAGGTCCACGGGGGTGTCGCCGGGCGGAGCTTCGATGATGTCGTCGTGCATGGTGTGCTCCTTCATTCAACGGCCTGCAATGGGTTGTGAATAGCAGTGAAATCCGATCGCCCTGCGCCCCCGGCCCGTGGGCCCGCCGCCGAGCACGCCGGCATCCACGGCCGACAGCGCCAGGTCCACATGGCCGGCCACCAGGTCAAAGACCACCGAACAGGCATCCGCCTTGCGGCTGAAATACGCCAGCGTGGCGTCCGTGCCACCAGCGAAGCTGCCCAGCAGCGCCTGCCCGTCCTGCTCCTGGAACACGGCCTGCGCGCCCCCCTGCTGGGGCACGATGACGCGGTCGCCCTGCTGCAGCACGGCGCCGGCCTGGGCCGCGATCACGTCATTGCGCCGCACGATGCGCACGCCCTCGCTCACGCGCGTGAGCAGCGCCACCGGCGCCGTCTGCGCATGAAGGCTTCCGTCGCCCGCCTCCCGCGCAGGGGTGCGCGGCACGGCGGCAGACGCAAACGAGGCGGGCACGTTCAACGGCTTGCTGCGCGCCCTGTCAGGGCTGGTGCGCAGTCGCGACAGGGCCACGCCTGCAAGCGACAACGAGAGAGCGGCCATGGTTTCTCCTCCGAAAGACTGCGATCGATGGGGCGGGTGGCGCAGCGCCCGGTTTTCCAGACACTGCGACAAGCTTTTTGCATCCTGTTGCAACAAGCGTGCCATGGGCCTGGACGTCTTCATCCAACGCAAAGCCATCTGTAACCTATTGATTTATTTGGACACCCAAGCACAGCTGCCACCATGTCACCCCACGGCGTTACGGGCGATGTCACGTAACGCCTGCGCGCCACGGCGTTACTTTCGCAGCGGCCGCGCAGGACGACGCGGCCCTGGCTGCCAGGCGCGGCCCCCCTTTCGGTGTATGTTCCAGCGCATCACTTTCAGGAGCCGGCCCTGTCCCCGCAAAAGTCCATCCAACGGGATCTGGTGATCCTCTGGCTCACCATCTCGGCCGTCGCCCTGGTGCTGGCGTGGCTGCTGCTGCTGCTGAGCCGGCAGGGCACCGACCAGCAGGTTTCCCGCGCCCGCGACGCCGCAGGCGTCAGCTGCAGCGCACTGCAGGCCGGGGCCGCGCGCATGGGGCTGGCGGGGCTGATGGCGGACACGCCCAGCGCACAGGCCCGGTCCGCCGCGCAGGCCGTGCTGGACCTGGCGCTGCGCGAGCGCCCCGGCATGGAGGGCGGCTTCTGGCGCGAGGGCCCCGGCGTGGTGGCCTATGCGTTTCCCACCTATGACGGCTCGGGCATCAAGCGCGATGCGCCCAGTGCGGAGATGGAGCGCATCACCTCCACCGCCCAGCGCGCGCGGGACAGCGCAGGCCTGGTGACCGACCTGCGCCCCGGCCTGCGCGAGGCGGTGGTCTTTGCCGCCTGCCCGGCCCAGGCGGACGCACCCGGGCTGGTGGCCTGGACACTGATGCGCGTTCCCCTGATCAGCGCCGACGTGGTCAACCCCCTCATCCTTGCCGTCAGCCTGCTGCTGGGCATGGTCCTGGTCTCGGGCCTGTGGCTGGGCAGAATGCTCCGGCGCTGGCAGCGGCAGTCGGCACAGATGGAGCAGCAACTGCTCAGCGCCGAACGGCTGGCCACCCTGGGCAGGCTGTCCGCAGGCCTGGCGCACGAGATCCGCAATCCGCTGGGCACCATGCGCATGAAGGCCGAGACCGCGCTGGCAGCGCCCGCGCCACTGCGCGAAGCGCGCAGCCTGGGCGCCCTGGAGGCCGTGCTGGCCCAGACCGCGCGCCTGGAAGACCTGGTATCGAGCCTGCTGGCATTGACCCAGCCCTTCCGGGTGCAACCGGAGCCGGTGGACCTGCAGCAGTTGCTGGACGAAAGGCTGCAGGCACATGCCGAGCTGGCCCAGGCCAGGGGTGTGCAACTGGCAACGGCAGTGTCCGCCGGCCTTGCCCGGGACCTGCAGGATGGGCGCCGCCCGCTGCTGGACACCGTGCAGATGGCCAGGGCGCTGGACAACCTGCTGCTCAACGCACTGGCGCACACGGCGGCCGGCGGCCGGGTGGAACTGGGCGCAGATCGCGGCGCCCACCGCAACAGCCCGCTGCAACTGTGGGTGGCAGATGACGGCACGGGCATTGCGCCCGAGCTGCGCGACACGCTGTTCGAGCCCTTCACCACCGCGCGCCCCGGCGGCACCGGGCTGGGATTGGCGCTGGTGCGCGAAATCGTGCTGGCCCATGGCGGCCGCATCGCGCTGGGCAAGACAACACAAGGCACACGCATAGAAATGGAATTTCCATGGCCCGCATCCTGATCGTGGACGATGACACGGCCTTCCGCGAAAGCCTGGCCGAGATGCTGGGCGACCTGGGCCACGCGGTCAGCGCGGCGCCCACGGTGGCGGCGGGGCTGCAGGTGCTGCAGGCCGGTTCGGTGGATGTGGCCATCGTCGATCTGCGCATGCCCGGCGAGGACGGGCTGGCCTTCCTGCGCAAGGCCCGCGGCCTCTCGCGGGCGCCCTGCATCATGCTCACGGCCTATGCCAGCGGCAGCAACACCATCGAGGCCATGCGCCTGGGCGCCTTCGACCACCTGACCAAGCCCATTGCCAGAACCTCGCTGGTCGAGGTGCTGGAGCGCGCCTTGCTCAGTGCCGGCCAGGCCGGCAGCCCTGAGAACGCCGCACAGAATCCGGCGCAGAACCCGGAGCAGGAAGGCGATGAAGCCGAGCTGGTCAGCGGCAGCGAGGCCATGCGGCAGGTCTTCAAGCGCATCGGCCTGGCGGCGGACAGCGACGCCACCGTGCTGGTGCTGGGCGAGACCGGCACGGGCAAGGAACTGGTGGCCCGAGCCCTGCACCGCAACAGCGCCCGGGCGGAGCGCCCCTTCGTGGCCGTCAACTGCGCGGCCATTCCGGCAGACCTGATGGAAAGCGAACTCTTCGGCCATGTGAAGGGCGCCTTCACGGGCGCCGTCAGCGACCGCGCCGGGCGCTTTCGCGAGGCGCAGGGCGGCACGCTGTTCCTCGATGAAGTGGGCGATATGCCGCTGCCCACGCAGGCCAAGATCCTCAGGGCGCTGCAGGAGCGCGAGATCACGCCGGTGGGCGCCAGCCGGGCGCTGCCCGTGAACGTGCGCATCATCGCGGCCACGCACCGCGACCTGCCCGCCGCCGTCAAGGAGGGGCGCTTTCGCGAGGATCTCTGGTACCGGCTCCAGGTCGTGCCCGTGCACCTGCCGCCGCTGCGCGAGCGCCTGGGCGACGTGCTGCTGCTGGCCGAGCATTTCCTGCGCCAAGGCGGCGGCGCCTCGCCCAAGCGCCTGGGTGCCGACGCCGCGCGCCTGCTGCTGGCGCACGACTGGCCCGGCAACGTGCGCGAGCTGCGCAACGCCATGGAGCGCGCGGCCCTGCTGTGCCCCGGGCCGGTCATCGGGGCCGAGCACATCGGCCTGCAGCCTGCCGCGGCGCACGGGCCCGCCATCGACTGGAACGGCCCGCTGGCCGCCGCCGTCGCCCAGCTGGAGCGCGAAATGGTCACGCGTGCCCTGGCCGCCGCCACGGGCAACCGTGCCGAGGCCGCGCGCCGCCTGGGACTGTCGCGCCAGCAGCTGTACCGCAAGCTGGCGGAGTTCGGGCTGGGCTGAGGCAGCAATGGGCACACGGACGCGCGGACGCACGGACGGCACCGCATGTGTCCGATACGGTGACACCGGCTGTCTCCGCATCGGACACCGGGCCCGCAGCATCCTCTGCAAGTTATTGATTTCATGAGGATTCCTGATGGCATGGCACTTGCATTGACGGATGCGTGTCCATCGCCAACCAAGGAGCCCTCATGTCCCGATTTGTTCTTACCTCCGCCGTTCTGTGGCTGGGTTCCAGCGCATTTAATGCGCATGCCGTGCCGCCCGGCGCCTTCGCCTCTTCAGCCCCTTCAGCCCCTGCAGGGCCTGGTGCGCCGCACGCACAGGCCGTGCTCGAAAGCGCCGTCGCCCGGCTGCTGACCAATCCGTATGGAGAGGTGGACGGCCTGCGCCTGACCGACGGCACGGTGGTCCGGTTCCCGCCCCATATGTCCGATGCGCTCACGGCAGTCGTGAAGGTGGGCGACACGGTGCGCATCATCGGCCGCAGCGAAGCCGGTGGTGCGGTCAAGGCGGATGCCATCGTGAACTCGGCCAGCGGCCAGACCGTGTACGACCAGCCGCCCGCCCGCGACGGCGCCCGCCCCATGCCGCCGCACCTGCGCATGGCCGGCCTGCAGACGCAGCAGGCCCAGGGCCGCATTGACGTGGTCCTCACCGGCCCGCGCGGTGATGCCAACGGCGTCATCCTGTCCGACGGCGCCATCGTGCGCTTTGCCCCCCATGCGCTGCAGCAGCCGCTGCAGCCGGGGCAGCTGTTTGCCGCCTCGGGCCTGGGCACGCGCAACGCGCACGGCACCTCGCTGGAGGCCACCAGCATGGGCGCCAGCCTGTCGGACCTGCAACCGCTGTACGACCGCGCGCGCTGATGCCACCGCCCGGTCCCCGGGGCCGGGCGGGCTTCTGCCTTTTCCTTCTTTCCTTCTTTCCTGCTTTCCTGCTTTCCTGCTCTCCCGCCTTCACCGAACCCGCCATGTCCCCCAAGATCGCCCCCGTCCTGCTGCTGCTGATCTCCAACGTCTTCATGACCTTCGCCTGGTACGGGCACCTGAAGTTCGAGAACCGGCCGCTGTACCTCGTCATCCTGGTGAGCTGGCTGATCGCGCTGGCCGAGTACTGCTTTGCCGTGCCCGCCAACCGGCTCGGCCATGAGGTCTACAGCGCGGCCGAGCTCAAGACCATCCAGGAGGTGATCACGCTGGTGGTCTTCGCCGTCTTCTCCGTGCTCTACCTGGGCGAGAAGCTCACCCTCAACCACTTGGTGGGCTTCGGCTTCATCTGCCTGGGCGCCTTCTTCGTGTTCAAGGGCCCCCTGCGCTGAAAGAGGTCGCCATGCACCGCACACACCACCATGCGCGGCGCTGGCTGCCGGGGCTCAATTTCTTCCTGGCCGATGTGCGCGACGGCCTGGGCCCCTTCCTGGGCGTGTTCCTGCTCGCCCAGGGCTGGCGGCTGGACGACATCGGCTACGTCATGGCCCTGGGCGGCATCGCGGGCATGCTGGCCACCACGCCGCTGGGCGCGCTGGTCGATGCCTCGCGCCGCAAGCGCAGGCTGCTGGCCGCGGCCATCGCCTTGCTGCTGGCGGGCAACCTGGCCATCTGGATCGCACCGTCGCTGGCCGTGACGGCGGCATCGCAGGTCATCACCGGCGTGGTCGCGGCCCTGATCGCGCCCTGCCTGCTGGGCATCACGCTGCAGATCACCGGCCATGCGGACCTGCCCCGGCAACTGGGCATCAACGAAGCCTGGAACCACGCAGGCAACGTGGCCACGGCCGCGCTGGCGGGGGCCATGGGCCTGCGCTGGGGACTGCCCTCCGTCTTCGTGCTCATGGCCCTGATGGGCTGCGCCTCGCTGGCCTGCCTGGCGCTGATGCGGCTGGATGAAACCCCGCAAGACACGCCGCCCCCAGAGCAGGCAGGGCCTTGCGCACCCGGCCTGCTGCACGTGCTCACGGGCACGCCGGCGCTGCGGGTGCTGGCCGTGGCCATGCTGCTGTTTCACCTGGGCAATGCCGCCATGCTGCCGCTGCTGGGCCAGGCTGCCGTGGCGCGCGGCCATGCCAATCCCAGCGGCTTCACGGCGCTGACCATCATCGTGGCGCAACTGGTCATGATCCCCATGGCCTTGCTCGCCGGGCGCCACGCCCAGCGCAGCGGCTACTGGCTGCTGGTCAAGGCGGCCCTGCTGTCGCTGCCGCTGCGCGGCCTGGTTGCCGCCACCTGGGATTCGGACTGGGCGCTGATCCCCGTGCAGGTGCTAGACGGCGTGGGCGCCGGGCTGCTGGGCGTTGCCCTGCCAGGCCTGGTCGCGCAGACGCTGCGCGGCACCGGCCACGTCAACGCAGGCCTGGGCGCCGTGATGACGCTGCAGGGCCTGGGCGCGGCCGCCAGCCCGGCACTGGCGGGCTGGATTGCACAGCGCTTCGGCTTTGATGCGGCCTTTCTTTCGCTGGGCGGCATCGCGGTGCTGGCCCTGGCGCTGTGCTGGTTCGGCGCACCTGCCGAACCAAGGGCCGCACACCTCCAGCCCAAGACCTGACATCGGGCCATGCGCGGCCCGCTTTCAGGGCATCTGGAAACATTTGGGGGCCTGGAAACATAGGAGAATTCCTAGGACCCGAATCAGAACCCGCGCCATCGCGGACTTGCCTCCCAGCGGCCAGCGCCTGCCGCCCCCGAATGACTGTCAAGAACAAGAAGCCTTCCGCGCGCAAGCGCAGTTCCTCCCCCGCCTCCAAGAAGAAAGCCTCCGGCCGCAGCGGCCTGTGGCGCTCCATGCTCGCCGCCCTTGTGGCGGCAGCGGGCACCTTCCAGATCGCCAGCTGCAGCCTGGACCCGAACTGGCACCCCAAGCTTCCCGAGCCGCCCTTCCTGTCCACCCTGCCCATCCCGGGGCTGGAGCACCTGCGCAAGCAGCCGGAGACAGGTTCGGGCACGGCCTCCGGTGGCGGCAGCCCGCCAGCCGGCAGCATGGCCACGGGCTTTTCGCACTGCCGCGATTTCTTCCCCGGTGGCGAGCCCCCTGCCCTGCAGATCCAGCCCCAGCAGCGCGAGCTGTGCTTCAGCGCCTTTGCCGTGCTGCACAGCGGCCAGACCAAGACGCCCGTCTTCGTGGTGGAACGCCTGAACCGCAAACTGCTGGACCAGGGCCAGGGCCTCAAGCGCAGCGACAAGTTCTATGCCGATGCCCGCCTGCCCCGCGCCGAGCGCGCCGAGCTGGACGACTACCGCCGCTCCGGCTACTCGCGCGGACACATGGCGCCGGCCGGCGACATGTACTCGCCCGAAGCCATGGCCCAGAGCTTCAGCCTGGCCAACATGGTTCCGCAGGACCAGACGCACAACGGCGGCGTCTGGAGCAAGGTCGAGCAGGACACGCGCCGCTACGCCCAGCGCGCCCAGGGCGATGTCTATGTGTTCACCGGGCCGGTGTTCGACGGCCAGCCGCTCACCATCGGGCCGGGCAAGGTCCATGTGCCCAGCCACATTTTCAAGCTGGTCTACGACGCGAGCACGGGGCGTTCCTGGGCGCACTGGCAGGCCAATAGCCCGGATACGCGGATGAGTGCGCCGATCAGTTATGAGGAGTTCACTCGGAGGACGGGGATGCCGTTGTTGGCGGGGGTGATGAGGGGGCGGGGTTAGTGCCTCTCGCAGGCTTCTGGCGTGGGCCAGGGGACTGTTTCTTGCCCCTGCCGGGGGGTTGTTTTTCGAGGCCGGGTCTCGGCCCGGCG
>NZ_BCZP01000040.1 GCF_001598795.1 Delftia acidovorans NBRC 14950
CCGCCTCACGCACTTCAGGCTGGGCCAGCAGCTGCGACTGCACCTCGCCCAGCTCGATGCGGAAGCCCCGGATCTTGACCTGCTGGTCGGCACGGCCCAGGTATTCAAGTTCGCCCTGAGCGTTCCAGCGCACCAGATCGCCCGTGCGGTACAGGCGATCGCCCGTCTCGCTGAACGGGTTGGCAATGAAACGCTCTGCCGTCAGTCCTTGCCTGTTGAGATAGCCGCGTGCCAGGCCTTCACCCGCCACATACAACTCTCCCACCACGCCCTGCGGCAGCAGGTTCAGGCTGCCATCGAGCACATACAGGCCCAGGTCCGGAATCGCCACGCCCACGGGACTGCGTCCGCCATCCAGATCCGTCTTGGTGATCTGCCGGTACGTCACATGCACCGTGGTCTCGGTGATGCCGTACATGTTGCTGAGTTGGGGGCTCTGGTCACCGAAGCGATCAAACCAGGGCCGCAGGCTCTCGGGCTCCAGCGCCTCGCCGCCGAAGATCACCTGGCGCAGCGCCAGGCCAGCGCCGCCTTCTTCATCCTGCTCCACGGCATGAACCAGTTGCCCAAAGGCCGAAGGTGTTTGATTGAGAACCGTTACGCGCTCGGCACGCAGCAAAGCCAGGAAGTCCTGGGGCGAGCGGCTGACCCAGTACGGCACCACCACCAGCCGGCCGCCCGTGCACAGGGCGCCAAAGATCTCCCAGACCGAGAAGTCGAAGGCGTAGGAGTGGAACAGGGTCCAGACATCGTCAGGCCCGAAACCGAACCAGGCATCGGTGGCATCCAGCAGCCGTGCCACGTTGCGGTGGCTCAGTTGCGCGCCCTTGGGTTTGCCTGTCGAGCCCGAGGTGTAGATCACATAGGCCAGGCTGTCAGCCGAGACTTCAACCTGCGGATCGGTATCGGGTTCGCCCGACAGGTCCAGCGTGTCGATCTCCAGCACCTGCAGCACAGCAGCGCCGGGAATGCGCTCGCGCACCGCAGCCTGCGTCAGCACCAGGGAGATCCCGCTGTCGGCCACCATGTGCGCCAGCCGGTCGGTCGGGTAGTCCGGGTCCAGCGGCACATAGGCGCCACCCGCCTTGAGGATGGCCAGCAGGCCGACCACCATCTCCACCGAGCGCTGCATGGCAATGCCCACGCGCGTCTCCGGGCGCACACCCAGAGTGATCAAGCGGTGGGCCAGGCGGTTGGCCTGGGCGTCGAGTTCTGCGTAGCCGAGACCGTGGTTCTCGAAGGACAGCGCCTGCGCCCCGCCTCGCGCCAATGCCTGGCTGGCGAAGCGGCCGTGCAGCGTCTGCGCTGCGGCCAGGCGGCAGGCAGGCAGGGCAGCGGCGCGGCCCCATGCCTGCTGCCTGTGCAGTTCGGCCGCGCCCAGCAAGGCGACCTCGCCCACCTTGCGGGCCGGATCATCGGCCAGCGCCTGCAGCATGGCTACATAGTGGCCGGCCTGCGCGCCGATGGTGGAAGCCTCGAACAATTCGCGGGCATAGGTCAGGCGCAGATGCAGGCGGCCCTGCGCATCCTCGGTGGTGTCCACGGTCAGCTCGAACTGGGCGCCCTGGCCCTGCAGCGCATATTCCTGCAGCTCCAGCCCAGGCAGTTGCTGCAGCGCGCTGCGGTCCTGGCGCTGGTGGTTGAACAGCACCTGGAACAGCGGCTGGGTGCCGGCGTTGCGTTCGGGCTGCAGCGCCTCGACCAGTTGCTCGAAGGGCAGGTCCTGGTGGGCCTGCGCGCCCTGGGCGGCCTGCCGGGCCTGGTCCAGCAGTTGCGCCAGGCCCATGCGCCCGTCCAGCGTCGCGCGCAGAACCTGGGTGTTCACGAAAAAGCCTACCGTGCCCTGCGTTTCCACCCGGTGGCGGTTGGCAATGGGCACGCCCACGCGAATGTCTTCCTGGCCCGTGTAGCGGTGCAGCACGGCCTGCAGGCCGGCCAGCAGCAGCACAAACAGCGTTGCGTCCTGAGCCTGGGCGCGGCGGCGCAGGCTGCCGACCAGATCGGCCGGCAGCTGCAGACCATGGCTGGCGGCCACATGGTCCGCGCCGGGCCGGCGCGGGTGGTCGGTGGGCAGTTGCAGCACGGGGTGCGTGTCGCCCAGCTGGGCGCGCCAGTAGGCCAGTTGCCGCTGCCGCTCGCCGGCCTCCAGCCACTGGCGCTGCCAGGCCGCGTAGTCGGCGTACTGCAGCGGCAGGGGTGCGGCCTGCGGCACCTGTCCCTGGCACCGTGCGCGGTACTGCTGCACGAATTCATCCACGATGATCTGCATGGACCAGCCGTCGGAGACGATGTGGTGCATGGCCACGACCAGCAGATGCGCCTCGGCCGACTCCCGGATCAGGCCCACGCGCAGCAGCGGCCCGGCCTGCAGGTCGAAGGGCTGACGGTGCACGGCAGCCGCCGCCTGTTCCAGTTGTTCCTGACGCTGCGCAGCGGGGAGTTCGGACAGATCCGTTTGCTCGACCCGCACACTGCCCTGTGCGGCGATCACCTGCACCACCTGCCCGTCCCCGCCCATGCGGAACACCGTGCGCAGCGACTCGTGGCGCGCCACCAGCGCGTCGAAGCTTTGCTGCAGCGCCAGCACATCGAGCGTGCCCAGCAGACGCAGCGCCCCACTGATGTGATAGGCCGTACCGGCCGGCTCCAGCTGCCACAGGAACCACTGGCGCAATTGCGCAAAGGACAGCGGCAGCGGGCCACTGCGGTCGGCCCTGGGCAGGGGCGCCGTGCCTTCGGTCTGCTCGGCGCCGGCAACCGGTCCCTCCACCAGCCGTGCCACACCCGCTGGCGTCTTGCCCGTGAACAGCTGCTTGGGCGTGAGCTTGACGCCGCGCTTGCGGGCGCGCGCCACCAGCTTGAGCGCGAGGATGGAGTCCCCGCCCAGCGCGAAGAAGTCGTCATGCCGGCCCGCGCGCTCCAGGCCGAAGAGGTCGGCCCAGACGGCGGCCAGCGCCTGCTCGGCCTCGCCTTGGGGCGCCTCGAAAAGATCGGCGGCCGCCTGCTCCGGCACGGGCAGGGCCTTGCGGTCGATCTTGCCGTTGGCCGTCAGGGGCATGCCCTCCAGCACGGTGATGCTGGCGGGCACCATGTACTCGGGCAGCGCCTGTGCCAGCGCGGCGGCCCACCCCGGCCTGTCGGCGGGCACGCCGGCCTGGGGCACGGCATAGGCATGCAGCTGCATGCGCCCGTCCCCACCCCCACCCCCACCCCCACCCCCATCCCCATCCCCATCCCCATTCCCGTCCAGCCGCGCCACGACTTCGGCCTGGGCCACGCCGGGCACGGCCTGCAGCGCCAGCGCCACCTCGCGCAGCTCCACGCGGTAGCCGCGCACCTTCACCTGGTCGTCCATGCGGCCGAGGAACTGCAGGCTGCCATCGGCCAGCATGGTCACGCGGTCGCCCGTGCGGTACAGGCGCTTGCCCGGCTGGAACGGGCTGGCCACGAAGCGCTCTGCCGTCTGCCCGGGCCGGGCCCGGTAGCCGCGCGCCAGGCCCGGCCCGCCCAGGTACAGCTCGCCACTGGCGCCCAGGGGCACGGGCTGCAGGTCGGCATCAAGCACCAGGGCGCGGCTATTGGCCAGCGGCCTGCCCACGGGCAGGCTTTCGCCGCCACGCAGCGCCTCGCCCGCCTCCTGGGTGAGGATGCCCACCGTGGTTTCGGTGGGGCCGTAATGGTTGAGCACACGGCAGCCGGGCCTGAGCGCGGCGATGCGGTCGATCAGCGGCCAGCGCGTGGCCTCGCCGCCCAGCACCAGGCGGCTGGCAGGCAGCACGTCAGCGGGCATGCCGGCATTGAGCAGCCCCTGCAGATGGCTGGGCACGATCTTGAGCACGTCCACGCGGTGCTCTGCCATGTAGCGCGCGAAGCCGTCAGGGTCGAAGGCCAGTTCGGGCGCCATCAGATGCAGCGCGCGCCCCGAGCACAGCGCGCCGAACAGCACGGTGTGCCCCAGGTCCGCCGCCACGGTCGAGACCATGGCCATGCTGCGCGCCGCCTCGGGCAGGTCCAGCCGCTGCAGCACGGCCTGCACATAGTAGGCCAGCGCCCCGTGGCTGACGACCACGCCCTTGGGCTGCCCGGTCGAGCCCGAGGTGTAGATCACATAGGCGCCCTGTGCGGAATGCGGCGGCGCGGCCGGCGGCGCCTGCCCCGCAATGCACGGCTCCTGGCAGGCATTCAGGTCCAGGCTCAGCAGGGGAACGCCCGCGTCCCAGGCGGGCGCCTGCTGGCAGAGCATCAGCACCGCGCCGCTGTCGCGCAGCTGCCAGGCCAGCCGCTGCGCCGGCAGGCCGGGGTCCAGGGGCACATAGGTGCCACCGGCCTTGAGCACGGCGAGCAGGCCCAGCACAAAGGCGCAGCTGCGCTCGGCATGCAGGGCCACCCGCACATCGGCCCCCACGCCGCGCGCCACCAGGGCCCGGGCCAGCTGGTCGGACTGCCGGTCCAGCTGTGAATAGTCCAGTGCCGAGCCCGCGTCCCTGACCGCCGTGCCATCGGGATGGGCCTGCACGGCGCGCGACCAGAGCTGCAGCACGCTGTCGGCGCCAAAGGCCTGCACCGGGCCTGCAGACTCCGACACGCGGCCTGGCAGCGACAGCTCGCCGAGCCTAGGCTGCCTGTCGCTGATTGCGCCGGTGACCTGCAGCGCAAGGTCCTGGAATGCGGCGGCCATGTCGCGCACCACGGCCTCGTCGAACAGGGCATCGGCATAGATCAGCACGCAGTCGATGCCGTCCTGCCGGTCGGTGAAGTCCAGGCTCAGGTCGAAATGCGCCTGGCCGCTGGAGACGGCCTGCATGGCGATCTCCAGGCCTGCGATGTGGCGCGCGGCCGAGGCATCTTCCTGCTGGGTGCACTTGACCTGGAACAGCGGGTGAACGCCCGGCTGGCGGGCCGGCTGCAGCGCCTCGACCAGCAGGTGGAACGGCAGGTCCTGGTGGGCCTGCGCGCCCAGCACCGCCTCGCGCACCTGCGCCAGCAGCGCGCCGAAGTCCTGCGCGGGATCGATGTGCGTGCGCAGCACCAGCAGGTTCAGGAAGTAGCCGATCAGCCCATGCGTCTCGGCCTTCTGGCGGTTGGCCACGGGCGTGCCCACGCGCAGCTCGCGCGTGCCGCTGAAGCGGTACAGCACCAGCTTGAGCAGGGCCAGCATCACCATGAACAGCGAGGCGCCATGCGCGCGGCCCAGGGCACGCACGCGGGTGGCCAGTGCGGCGGGCAGCGTGAACTCCAGGCGCTGCTCCTGTGCCTCCTGCGCGGCCGCCCTGGCCTGCTTCATCGGCAGGGCCAGGGCCTCGTGCTCGGTGCCCAGCCGGGCGCGCCAGTAGTCCAGCTGCCGCTCGCGCTCACCGGCATCGAACCAGCGGCGCTGCCAGACGGCGTAGTCGGCGAACTGCAGGGCCATGGCCGGCAGGCGCGATGGCTGCTGCGTGCGCAGGGCCTCGTACAGGTGGAACAGCTCCTGGATCACGATGCCGTTGGACCAGCCATCGCCCGCAATGTGGTGCAGCGACAGGCCCAGCACATGCTCCTGCGCGCCCAGCCGGCACAGGACGGCGCGCAATGGCGTTTCCGTGTCCAGCGCAAAGGGCTGGCGGGCCAGCAGCAGCACCTGGCGCTGCGCCTCGGCCTGCGGATCGCCGTCCGTCCATGCGCCCAGATCGACATGGCGCAGGGGCACGGGCGCGGCGGGCTGAATGGACTGCCGGGGCTCGCCGTCCTCGCCGGCCGGATAGCAGGTGCGCAGGATCTCGTGGCGCTCGGCCAGGGCCTGCAGCGCCTGCTCCAGCGCCAGCGCATCCAGCGGCCCCTTGAGCGACAGCGATCCCACCATGTTGTAGGCGGGGCTGGCGGGCTCCAGCCGCCAGGTGAGCCAGAGGCTGCGCTGCGCGGGGGACAGGGCAATGGCCAGCGTGCGGTCGCAGCGGGTGATGGTGTGGGCCGTCGTGTTGCAGGCGTCGCCGTCCGGCAGGCCACCTGCGCCACCTACGCCAGATGCAGCGGGTGCACCAGATACACCCCGGAGCCTCAGGGCCAGTGCGGCACGCTGCGTATCGGACAGGCGGGACTTGCGGGAATCGAGATCGTTCAGGGACATGGTGGTCTTCTCACGCAGATGCGAAGGCAGCAAGGGCATCGCCTTCATCGGTAACGGTGGCCTCGATCTCCTCGATCAGCCGGGTCTCCACCAGCACGGCCAGCTCGCCGACGGTGGGGGCCTTGAAGAAGGCGGCAGGGTGCAGCTCGACACCAAAGCGCTTTTTCACGCGGCCCAGGATCTGCAGGGCCAGCAGCGAGTCGCCGCCCAGCTCGAACAGGTTGTCGTCCACGCCCACCGGGGCGATGCCCAGCATGTCGGTCCACAGCGCGGCCAGGGCCTGCTGCAGTTCGCCTTCGGCCGCAACGTAGGCGGTCTGCAGCGCCGGGCGCGGATGGCCGCCACGGGCCTGCGATCCGTTGGCAGGTTTGGCGAAGGCTTCGGTGGCAGGTTCTGCCAGCGCATCCACCAGCCCGGCATCGATCTCGCCCAGGCGCTGCTGCAGGTCGGTGGTGGAGATGACCACCTGGTGCGGCACATCGCCGTTGACGATGCGCTCGAACACCGCTGCCGCTTCTGCGCCGCTCCAGCCTATGCCCTCGGGAATGCGCATGCCGGCGGCCATGCCCAGGTCACGCCAGGCGTCCCAGTCCACGGAGATGACGGGCCAAGCGCGCTGGCGGCTGGCCAGTGCCGCCAGTGCATCCATGCAGGCATTGGCGGCGGCGTAGTCGCTCTTGCCCAGGCCTGCGGTGAGGCTGGAGATGGACGAGCACAGCAGTACGAAGTCCGGCGCCCGCATGTCCTGCATGTCCTGCGTGCCCAGCAGGTCCAGCAACAGCCGGGTGCCGCGCAGCTTGGGGGCGAATACGCGCTCCACGCTGTCCCGCGTGCGGGTGGACAGCATGCCGCTGTCGGCATGGCCTGCGGCATGGACCACGCCATGCAGCGCGCCAAAGCGCTGGTGCGCCTGCGCCAGCGCCGCCTGCATCTGCGCGGCGTCGGCCACATCGGCGGCCAGGGTCAGCACCTGGGCGCCCTCGGCCTCCAGGGCCAGCAACTGCAACAGTTGCTGGCGCAGGGTGCGCGGCTGCCCGTCATCGGCGGCCAGCGCCTCCCATTGGCTGCGCGCAGGCAGCGCCGTACGGCCCACCAGCACCAGGCGGGCCTGCCAGTGCACGGCCAGATGCCGGGCCAGCGCCAGGCCCACGCCGCCCAGGCCGCCCGTGATCAGGTACACGCCCTGCCTGCGCAGGCGCGGCGCTGCGGCTTCCTGCCACTGCAGGGGCTCGTAGGTCTTGCGCCAGCGGTGGGCACCGCGCAGGGCGATGGCCGTGTCGGCCGCGCGCAGCCCATGCGGCGCGCGGGCTTCGTCCAGCAACTGGCGCGCCAGCCGGGCCTGCATTGCGGGCGAACCCGCCTGCACCACATCGACGAAACGGCAGTCGATGGACGGGCATTCCTGCGCTATCGCCTTGCACAGCGGAAAGACGGCGGCCATCTCGGGGTTCAGCGCTTCCAGCCCGGTCACATCTTCCGAACCGCCTGCGGCCACCAGCAGCAGCCGCCTTTCGCGCGGGCCTCCAGCACCGTGCGCACGGGCCTCCAGCGCCTGCGCCAGGGCCAGCACGCTGTGAAAGCCGCGCTCCAGCGGCGCAGGGGCGGCCGCGCCCATGGCCCACAGGTGGTAGATGGCGTCCACAGGGCCGAACCGCGCCTGCACCGCCTCGAGCAAGTCATCGCAATCGCGGCGCTCGCCGGGGCGCACGGCATGCCGGCCCGGGGCCGCGCAGGCGGGGGCGGCGCCCGCTTCCACGCAGACCACATCGGTGCCCTGCGCGCGCAATGCGTGCACCAGGGCCTCGGCCGTGGCACTGCCGTCGCCAAACACCAGGGCCACCTGGGCTGCGGCTGCGGCGGTGCCTGCCGCCAACTGCAAGGGACTGCGCTGCCAAGCGGCTGCGTAGAACGGACCGGCGGTCGCCGAGGGACCTGCCGTACCTGCCGCTTTCGGTGCATCGCCACCCTGCCCCGCCGCCTGCACCCAGAAGGAGCGGCGCTGGAAGGCATAGGTCGGCAGCGGCACGCGCCGCCCTGGCCGCCCGCCCCGGCAGGCAGTCCAGTCGATGTCCACGCCCGCGCACCACAGGCCGGCAACGGCCTGCGCCAGCAGCTGCGCGCTGCGTGCGGTCTGCTGGGGATGGGCCTGGCTGGGCCAGATGCCGGCCGCCGTGGCGGCGCGCGCATGCTGGCGGGCCAGGGCGGTAAGGGCCTGGCCGGGGCCTACCTCCAGCAGCACACGGCCCGGCTCTCGCACAAGCTCGTCCAGCCCGTCCGCAAAGCGCACGGTATGGCGCAGGTGGCGGGCCCAGTAGGCGGGGCTCATGGCCTGCTCGGCCGTGATGGGCCTGCCGGTCACGCTGGAGATGAAGGCCAGGCGCGGCGCATGCCGGGGCACGCTGGCCACCACCTGCTCCAGCTGCGCCAGCAGGGGCTCGGTCATGGCCGAGTGCGAGGCCACGGCAATGTGCAGCCGGCGGGCGGTGATGTCGCGCGAGCGCAGCGCCCCTTCGGCCGCCTCGATGGCGGCCAGCGGGCCGGACAGCACGCACAGGCGTTCGCCGTTGACGGCACCCAGGTCGCAGCCCGCGTCCAGCAGGGATTGCAGCTCGGCCTCGGCCAGGGGCACCGAGGTCATGGCGCCCTGCGGCAGCGACTGCAGCAGGCGGCCGCGCGCCGCGACGATGCGCAGGGCATGCGGCAGCTCGAACACGCCGGCCAGGCAGGCCGCCACATACTCGCCCAGGCTGTGGCCCAGCATGGACACGGGCTGCACGCCGCGTGCCATCCACATCCGGGCCAGCGCATAGCCGATCACGAACAGGGCCGGCTGGGCCTTGTCCATGGCGGACAGCGCCGCGTCGGCCTCCACCTCTTCACCCGGGGCGTGGAACAGCCACTGGCGCAGGTCCCAGCCTGTTTCGGCCTGCAGCAGCTCGCAGCAGCGGTCCACCTCCTGCCGGAACACACCGCCGTCGCGGTACAGGTCCAGGCCCATGTTGGCGTGCTGCACGCCCCCGCCCGGGAAAAGAAAGGCCACGCCGGGCGGCTGTGCCGGCACCTCGGTGGCCTGGCCTGCCGGCGCAGCAGCAGAAGCAGCAGCAGCAGTAGCAGAGAGGTGCAGGCCCTCCACCGCCATGCCCATACCGTCTGCCACCACGGCACGGCGATGGCCGAAGGCGCGGCGGCCCTGCTGCAGGGTGTGGGCCACATCGTCCAGCGACAGGCCACTGCCGGCCTGCTGCAGATGGGCGGCCAGGCGGCACGCCGCTTCGTCCAGCGCACGGGGGCTGCGAGCGGACAGCGGCAGCACCTGCCAGCCCCGGGCTGCATCCGCCGGTGCACTGGAAGGAGTGGCAGAGGTGGCAGGGGCGGCAGCAGCCTCCTGCAGCACCACATGGACATTGGTGCCGCCAATGCCGAAGGCGCTCACGCCCGCGCGGCGCGGCGTGGCCGCCTGGGGCCAGGGCTTGGCCACGGTGTTGACATGGAAGGGACTGCGCTCGAAGTCGATCTGCGGGTGCGGCCGCTCGAAATGCAGGCTGGGCGGCAAGGTGGCATGCCGCAGCGAGAGCACCGTCTTGATCAGGCCCGTGACACCGGCGGCCGCATCGAGATGGCCGATATTGGTCTTCACCGATCCGATGGCGCAGTAGCCCCTGCGCTGCGTGCTGGCGCGAAAGGCCTGGGTCAGCGCCGCGATCTCGATGGGGTCGCCCAGCGCCGTGCCCGTGCCATGGGCTTCCACATAGCCGATGGTGTCGGCCGGCACGCCCGCCAGGGCCTGCGCCGCGCGCACCACGGCGGCCTGGCCGTTGACGCCGGGCGCCGTGAAGCCTACCTTGTCTGCGCCATCGTTGTTGGCGGCGCTGGCCAGGATGACGGCGTGGATGGTGTCGCCGTCGCGCAGCGCATCGTCCAGGCGCCTGAGCACCACAATGCCCGCGCCGCTGCCCTGCAGCGTGCCTGCGGCCTGGGCATCGAAGGCGCGGCAATGCCCGTCCGGCGAGAAGATGGCTCCGGCCTGGTAGCGGTAGCCGCCGTTTTGCAGCAGGTTGAGCGAGACGCCCCCGGCCAGCGCCATGGCGCATTCATGGCCCAGCAGTGCCTGGCAGGCGGTGTGGACGGCCATCAGCGAGGTCGAGCAGGCCGTCTGCACGGTGACGGCCGGGCCGCGCAGGTCCAGCTTGTAGGCCACGCGCGTGGCCAGGGCATCGGCCATGTTGCCGCTCATCAGGCCCAGCAGGTCGGCGACCTGGGCGCCAGGGCCCGGCGCATGGCGGGGCAGCAGATGGCGCATCAGGTAGACGCTGGCGCCCGTGCCCGCATACACGCCGATGGCGCCGGGATGGCGCCGTCCCTCGTAGCCCGCGTGCTCCAGCGCCTGCCACGCGCATTCCAGAAAAAGGCGGTGCTGCGGGTCCAGCTGCTCGGCATCGCGCGGGGTGTAGCCGAAGAAGTCGGCATCGAAGAGGTCCATGCCGGCCAGCGGCACGCCGGCCTTCACGTAGCCGGCATCGTCCAGCAGGGCCTGGGGCACGCCCAAGGCGCGCAGCTCATCGTCGCTGTAGCGCTTCACGGACTCGACGCCGTCACGGATGTTGGCCCAGAAGCGGTCGATGTCGTCGGCGCCCGGAAAGCGCCCGGCCATGCCGATGACGGCGATCTCCAGGCCGGTGGTTTCGGAGGAAGAAGGCATCAGAGGGTCCTTTCGATGTGGCGCTTGCGCTGCAGCAGCGCCTCGCGGCGGCGCTGGGCCGCGTCCATGCCGTCCCGGGCGGCGGCCGCCTGCGCGGCGCCGTCGCCCTCGCCCTCGCCCTCGCCATCTGCGCCCTGCTCGATGCGCCGCGCCAGGGCCGACACCGTGGGGTGCTTGAAGAGATCGACCAGGGACAGCTCCCGGCCCAGCCGCGACTCCAGCAGGCCATGCACGCGGATGAGCTGAAGCGAATGCCCGCCCAGGTCGAAGAAGTTGTCGCTGGCGCCTATGCGCTCCACGCCCAGCACCTGGGCCCAGAGGGCGGCAATGGTCGCGGCCACGCCGCCCTCGGGCGGCTCGTAGGCCTGGCGCTCCAGGGCCGGCAGGGTGGGCGCCTCGGGCAGCGCCTTGCGGTCCACCTTGCCGTTGGCGTTCAGGGGCAAGGCATCCAGCACGGTGATGGACGAGGGCAGCATGTAGTCGGGCAGGGCTGCGGCCAGCGCGCTGCGCAGCGCGGCCATGTCCAGGCACTGTCCCTGCTGCACCGAGACAAAGGCGGCCAGCCGCGCACCGTCGGCCGCCTGGCGGGCGACCACCACGGCCTCGCGCACGGCGGGGTGGGCCAGCAGTTGGGCCTCCACCTCGGCCAACTCGATGCGAAAGCCGCGGATCTTCACCTGGTGGTCCACGCGGCCCAGGTAGTCGATCTGGCCGTCGCCGCGCCAGCGCACCAGGTCGCCCGTGCGGTACAGGCGCTCGCCCGTGCGGCTGGCGGGGTCGGCGACAAAGCGCTCGGCGCTCAGGCCCGGCCGCCGCCAGTAGCCGCGCGCCAGGCCCACACCGCCCAGGTACAGCTCGCCAGCCACGCCGCGCGGCACCTCGTTGAGCGCGGCATCCAGCACATGGGTGCGCAGCCCGGCCACGGGGCGGCCTATGGGCACGGACAACGCGCCCTCGTCCCGGCAGTCCCACCAGGTGACCTCGATGGCCGCCTCCGTGGGGCCGTAGAGATTGAGCAGGCGGGTGCCGGGGAAGGCCTGCAGCACGGCCGCCTGCAATTCGGCGGACAGGGCCTCGCCGCTGCAGATGATGCGCTGCAGCCCCTGGCAGGTGGCGGCCGCCGGGTGCGCCATGAAGGCCTGCAGCATGGACGGCACGAAGTGGATGGTGCTGACCTGGTGGCGCGCTATCAGCTCGGCCAGGCGCCGGGGATCGCGGTGGTCGCCGGGGGCGGCCAGCGCCAGGCGTGCGCCGGTGGTCAGCGGCCAGAAGAATTCCCAGAAGGAGATGTCGAAGCCGAAGGGCGTTTTCTGCAGCACCGTATCGCCCGGGCCCAGCGGCTGATGCATCTGCCCCCACGCCAGGCGGTTGCACAGCGAACGGTGGCGGTTGGCCGCGCCCTTGGGACGCCCGGTCGAACCCGACGTGTAGATCACATAGACCAGGCTGTCGCCATGCAGGGCAACGGCCGGGTTGTGGGCCGGCATGTCCTGCAGCCGGGACGCCAGGCCCGGCACATCGACCAGTTGGGCACTGCAGCTGGCCGGCAGGCGGTCACGCACCTGCGGCTGCACCAGCACCAGGGACACGCCGCTGTCCTCCAGCATGTAGGCGATGCGGTCGGCCGGGTGCTCGGGGTCGATGGGCACATAGGCCGCGCCGGCCTTCATGATGGCCAGCAGCCCCACGACCATCTCGATGGAGCGCTCCATGGCAATGCCCACCGGCACGCCGGGCCGCACGCCCGATGCAATCAGGTGATGCGCCAGCCGGTTGGCGCGCGCATTGAGCTCGGCGTAGCCCAGCGTGGCCTCGCCCAGGCACAGGGCCGGGGCATCGGGGCTGCGCGCCACCTGCTGCTCGAAGCGGCGGTGCACGATGTCGCCGCCGTGCAGGATCTGGTCATTGCAGCTCCAGGCCGCCAGTTGCTGGCGTTCGCCGGGACCCAGCAGCGGCACCTCGTCCACGGCACATTGGGGCTGGTGCGCCAGTGCGTCCAGCATGGCCGCATAGTGGGCGGCCAGGCGCTGCATGCTGCCCGGCGCGAACAGCTCGCGGGCATAGACCAGGCTGATGCCCAGGCTGCCATCGGAGCGCACGCGCACTTCCACGGTCAGCTCGAACTGCGCATCTGCGGCCGCCAGCGGCTGGCCGGCCACGGTCCAGCCCGGCACCTGCTGCAGCGCGTGCCAGTCCTCCACCAGATGATTGAACAGCACCTGGAACAAGGGGCTGTGCGCCAGGCTGCGCTGCGGCTGCAGCGCCTCCACCAGTTGCTCGAACGGCAGATCGTGGTGGGCCTGCGCGCCCTGCGCCGCCTCGCGGGCCTGCTGCAGCACGTCGGCCAGGCGCATGCGCCCATCGATGCGGTTGCGCAGCACCAGGGTGTTGACGAAAAAGCCGACCACGCCCTGCAGGTCGGCATGCGCGCGGTTGGCCACGGGCACGCCGACGCGGATGTCCTCCTGCCCCGTGTAGCGGTACAGCAACGCCTGCCATCCTGCCAGCAGCAGCGTGAAGAGCGTGTCTCCCTGCTGGCGGGCCTGCGCGCGCAGCGCCTGCAAGGTTGCGCCGGACAGCTCGAAGCTGTGCCGTCCCGCCCGATAGCGTGCCAGCGCCTGGCGCGGATGGTCGGTAGGCAGGGCCAGCACAGGCTGGGCCTCGCCTGGGGGCACCTGCAACCGTTCCAGCCAGTAGGCCAGCGAGGCCTGTTGGCCTTGCTGGGCCTGCTGAGCCTGCTCCCGCTGCCAGACGGCGTAGTCCACATACTGCAGCGCCGGGCCGCTGTCCGGGGCGCCGGCATACAGCGCCGCCAGATCGTCCAGCAGGATCTGCATGGAGGCGCCGTCGGAGACGATGTGGTGCATCACCAGCGCCAGGATGTGCTCATTGGCCTGCAGCTGCACCAGGGCAGCCCGGGCCAGCGGCCCCTGCTGCAGATCAAAGGGCTGGGCGCACAGCGCCTGCAGCCATTGGGCGGCGTGCTCCTCGCGCTGCGCGGGCTTGCCCTGCGCGGCCTGCGCGGCATCCAGCCACTGCAGCTCCAGCCTGCCCTGGGGGTCCAGGCGCTGCTCGACCTCCCCATCGGGCCGGGCGTTGAATACCGTGCGCAGCGAACCGTGCCGTTCGGCAAGGCCCTGCACGGCTGCACGCAGGGCGCCAGCATCCAGCGGCCCGGTGATGCGCAGGGCGCCCTGCACGTGGTAGGCCGTGCTGCGCGTATCCATCTTCCAGAGAAACCATTGGCGCTGCTGGGCCGGCGTCAGCGGCAGGGGCATGGCGCGACGGGCCTCGGCCAGCGGGGCAATGCGCTGCAGCGCCGTGCCCGGCTGGCGCTGTTGGCACAGCCGGTCGATGTCCTGCGCCTGGTCGCGCAGCCGCGGGTGCTCGAAGACCCGCCCGGCTGGATACTCCAGGGACCATTGCCGGCAGATGCGCGCGGCCAGCCGCACGGCGGCCAGGGAGTTGCCGCCTTGCGCGAAGAAGTTGGTCTCGCCGGCCGGCTTGTGCAGGGCATCGCCACCGAGCACCTCGCACCACAGGCCGGCCAGCGTGCTTGTGGTGGGATCTGCCGCACCCGCCTCCTGCGGTGCCTGGCTGCCGCCGCCCGCGAAGCGGCCCGACTCGAACACGGCCCAGGCATCCAGCGTGCGCGCGGACCAGCCCTGGCGGCAGGCTGCGCGCTGCAGCTTGCCGCTGGAGGTGCGGGGCAAGGCGCCGGGGTTGAGCAGCACGATCACCCGGGGCGCCTCGCCGCACTGCGCACCCACGGCGGTGCTCAGTGCATCGACCAGGGCCTGGGCCGGCACCAGCTTTTGCATGCCGAACGAGACTTCGGCAGCAATGCCTATGCCTTCCCGGCCATCGATGTCCACCGCAAAAGCGGCCACGCGCCCCTTGCGCACGGCTTCGACCTCGGCCTCGACCACGCGCTCGATGTCCTGCGGGTAGAGGTTGTGCCCGCGCACGATGATCAGGTCCTTGATGCGGCCCGCCACATGGACCTGCCCGCCGTGCACGAAGCCCAGGTCGCCCGTGCGCAGCCAGCGCCGGCCTGCATGCTCGACAAAGGCCTGCTGCGTTTGCTGCGGCTTGCCCCAGTAGCCCTGGCTGATGCTGGGGCCGTGCGCCCAGATCTCGCCCACGCGGCCGGGCTCCAGCACCTGCAGGCTGTGCGGATCGACGATGTTCACCGAATGGCCGGGAACGGCGGGGCCGCAGCCCACCAGCGGGGTGGTCTGCGAGGCGCCGGAGCTTTCCTCGGCCCGGCCCTGGCCCAGGGCCTCGGTATCGAAGGACGTGATCGTGGCGCCTGCGCCGCAACTGCCGCCGGTGACGAACAGGGTGGCTTCGGCCAGGCCGTAGCAGGCATAGGCCGCGTCGGGCCGCAGGCCGCAGGCGGCAAAGCGCTGCGCGAAGGCCGTGACGGTGTCGGCACGCACGGGTTCGGCACCCGTGTAGGCCAGCCGCCAGCTCGACAGGTCCAGCTGCGCCAGTTGCGACGGCTTGATGCGCTCCAGGCACATGCGGTAGGCGAAGTCGGGGCCGCCGCTGATGGTGGCGCGGTGGCGCGAGATCAGCTCCAGCCAGCGCACCGGGCTTTCCAGAAAGAGGCGCGGCGAGGTCAGCACCAGCGGCAGCCCGCTGTACAGCGGCTGCAGCAGTCCGCCGATCAGGCCCATGTCGTGGTACAGCGGCGCCCAGGACATGAAGCGGTCGCCCGCGCCGATGTCCATGCGCTGCTGGATGGCGGCCTCGTTGGCGATGAGGTTGCCGTGGCTGACCATCACGCCCTTGGGCGCCGAGGTGGAGCCCGAGGTGTATTGCAGGAAGGCGATGTCGTCGGCAGCCGGGGCATGGGGCCGCCAGGCGTCGGCATCGGCCAGGTCCACCTGGTCGGCGGCCACGGCGGCAATGCTGGCAAAGCGCGCATCGGCACCGGGCAGGGCCTGCATCACTTCGGCCGTGCTGATCACGCAGGCCGCATCCGCGTCGCCCACGATGCCCAGCAGCCGCTCCAGGTGCTGCACGCGCAGCGATTCCAGCGGCGGCACCGGCACGGCGATCACGCCCGCGTAGAAGCAGGCCAGCATGCTGGCGGCGTAGTGCTCGTCGTTGTCCATCATCACCAGGGCGCGCGCGCCCACGGGGCACAGCTGCTGCAGCCGGGCGGCCAGCGCGCGCACGCGGCGGTCGAACTCGCCATAGCTGTGGCTGCGCTCGACCACGCGGCCGTCCTTCACGGCGGCCACGGTGAGCCAGATGTCGTCGGGCCGCTGCTGCGCCAGCCCCCTCAGGTGCTCGACCAGGCTGGCCGGCGCCTGGCCTGCTGCCGCGATTGCACTTTGTCCACTCAGCATGTCAGCTGCCTCCCGGGTTCTCAGAAACGGTCCAGATTGCTGCGCGGCTCGGCCATGGCGACGATGACCTTGCGCGGCCCCTTGAAGGGCGAGCGGGCATGGGCCACGAGCATGTTGTCCAGCATCAGCACGTCGCCCTGCTCCCAGGGGAAGCTGACGGTCTCGGCGTCCAGCGCGGCGCGCACCTCGGCGAAGATGTCGTCGCCGATGGTGGAGCCGTCGGCGAAGAAGGTGTTGCGCGGCAGGTTCTCGATGCCGTAGACCTCCTCCAGCACCTCGCGCTCCTCGGGCTCGCGCGCCGAGATGTGGAACAGGTGGGCCTGGTTGAACCAGACCATCTCGCCCGTGACGGGATGGCTTTCCATGGCCTGGCACAGCTGGCGTGTGCGCAGGCCGTCGTCCTCCTTCCACTCCCAGTCCATGCGCGCATGGCGGCAGAAGGCCTCGACCTCGGCGCGGCTTTCGGTGTTGAAGACCTTCTGCCAGGGCACGTCCATCTCGCCGAAGTTGCGCACGTAGAGGATGCCGGGCTCGAACAGCTCGCGGATGCGCGCCGGAATGCGGCGGTAGACCGCACGGCTGTCGGCAATCGGCGTCTCGCCGCCCTCGGGCGATGCGGTGACGCAGTGGAACCAGATCTTCATGGGCCACTCGCGCGTGTAGGCCTGCTCGTTGTGCAGCGGAATGCTCTGGTGGGCCGGGTATTCGGTGGAGGTGTAGACGCCCGCGCCGCTGGAGGCCTCGACCGCGCTGCGCGGCGTGGAGGCAAACTCGTACTTGAGCAGCGGGTGGCCGAAGGCCGAGGCGAAGCGCTGGAAGGTCTCCACATCGGGCACGCCAAAGCCACGCAGCAGCACGCCGCCCGTGGTCAGCAGGGCCTCGTCGATGTCGCGGCGCAGCGGCGGCAGCGCGGCCAGCAGGTCCTGGCCCGGCTGGGCGGGCGTGATGAGCTGGGGAAGCAGCGAGCCCGCGGGGGCCTTGCGCTCGAAGCGCTGGAGGGTTTCGTTCATGTCGATTCCTTGGTGCGCCACGCAAGAGCTGCCGCGTAGCCCGGCGGCGCTGGCAGCGCCATCGCTTGAAAACCATTCCAGTCGGGGACCGCGCAGGCGATGGCCAGCCGTCCGTCCCCTCCCGGGCTGATGCCTATGGAGCGCAGGTGGTCGGCCACGCCGATGCCGATGGCCTTGAGCACGGCTTCCTTGCCCACCCAGCGCTGGTAGAAGGCCGCCAGCCGATCAGGCGCACGGCGCACGCTGGCGCGTTCCTGGTCGGTGCAGACGGCGTCGAGCATGACCTCGGCATCGAGGTCGGGCTTGTGCTGCTCGATGTCCACGCCCAGATGCAGCACGCCACCGGGATCGGCCAGCGCGATCAGCGCATGCCCGCCCGAATGCGAGACATTGAAGAGCGGTGCCCGCAGCGGGTCCTCGTCGACAAAGGGCTTGCCGTGGACGCCGACCGCCAGCGGCACATCGGCCGGGCAGCAGCCCAGCCTGCGCCCCAGCAGCCGCCGCGTGGCAGCGCGCGTCTGTGCGAAGCGCAGCCGGTCGGCGGCCCGCACGAAGCGCGCGGCGCGACCGCGCTCTTCGGGGGTCAGGTGCGGCAGGCTGTCGCTCAGCTCGGCCGACAGGTCCAGGTCCAGCCTGAAGACCTCGATGCCCTGGCTCATGGCCTCACGCACGGACACGAGCTGCATGGATTTCCCCCTGGAGTGACTGGGACCCGGCCAGGCGCTGCGCCAGCACGGCCAGCACATCGCCTTCGCGCTGCTTGATGAAGAAATGCCCGCCCTCGAACCAGTCCAGCGTGAAGGCCCCGGCGGCCTCCTGCGACCAGGCCTGGACGCGGGGCGCCTCGATGTCGTCCTGCCGCCCCGCAAAGACGTGCACCGGCAGCGGCAGGCCCGCAGCGGGCACATGGCCGAAGCTCTCGCAGACGCGGTAGTCGGACCCCAGCACATCCAGCGTGATGCGCATGAGCTCGGGGCTGGCAAACACCTCTTCGGGCGTGCCGCCCTGCCTGCGCAGATCGGCAATCAGCGCCGCATCGTCGCCCTTGCCCGCAAAGCGCTCGGGATCGCGGCAGGCCGGTGCCGGGCTGCCCGAGGCAATCAGGGCCAGCGGCAACTCCCTGCCCTGCTCGCGCAACTGCCGCGCCATGCCGAAGGCCAGCAGCGCGCCCATGCTGTGGCCCAGCAGCGCAAAGCGGCCGCGCATGGCCTGGCGCTGCTCGGCGCACAGCAGCGAGACCAGTTGCCCGAAGTCCTCGACCGCAGGCTCGCCCAGCCGGCTGCCCCGCCCCGGCAGCTCCACCGGCGCAATGCGGATCCAGTGGGGCAGCAGCCTGCGCCAGCGCAGGTACATGGTGGCGCTGGCGCCTGCGCATGGCAGGCACAGCAGGGTCAGCGGCGCGTGCATGCGCGTCAGCCCGCTGCGGTTTCGATAACGGTATCGGTATCGCTTTGCAGCGCGGCGCCGGCTCCCGCCTGCTCCTGCTGCTGCATCCACACGCGCAGCGACTTGGGTCGCATGTCGGTCCAGGTGGCGTCCACGTAGTCGAGCACGGTTTTCTTGTCGCCCTTCACGCCCTCCACGGCGGTCCAGCCGCCGGGCACGGCCTTCCAGTGCGGCCAGATGGAATACTGTTCCTCGTGGTTGACCAGAACGATGAAGGTTTCGTCTTCGCGGTCGAAGCAGCTTGTAGACATGCAGGCGTCCTTGTGCAGTTGAACATCGGCGAAGCCAGTGCCGGATCACGGCGATCCGGTACTGCGCCTCTGTTCAACATGACGTTCGGCGCCTGAAACTGTTCATGCCATGGCCAGGCATGAGATTGCGGCGGCAAGCAATTGCCCGCAATTTTCAGAGTACTCCTAGTCCAGATTGGGTTGCCCTATCGCCATTCATCTGTCTATGATTTTCATTTATCAGATGACGGGAGGGTGTCCCCAGCGGGGCGCAAGCAGCAATGACACGCAGAGTCACCATACACACGCCATTGGGCGAGCAGCTGCATTTCCGTGAATTGCGCGGCCAGGAAAACATCAGCCAGCTCTTCAGCCTCGATGTGGAAATGCTCAGCGAAAGCGAAAGCATCGATCCCAAGGCCCTATTGGGCAAAAACGCCACCATAGAAATAGAAACCCAGGGCGGTGGCAGGCGCTTCATCGACGGCATCGTCACCCGCTTCGGCATGCAGGGCCAGGACCACCGCCACTATGCCTACAAGGCGCGCCTGAGCCCCTGGCTGTGGCTGGCCACGCGCAAGAGCGACTTTCGCATCTTCCAGAACCAGACCGTGCCCGACATCATCGAGCAGGTATTGGGCGTCTATGGCCATCCCCTGCAAAAGAAACTCACGCGCGCCTATCGCAGCTGGGACTACTGCGTTCAATACAACGAAAGCGATTGCGACTTTGTCTCGCGATTGATGGAGCACGAAGGCATTTACTACTTCTTCGAGCATGCCTCGGGCCAGCACACCCTGGTTCTGTGCGACGACATCATTGCCTCGCATGGCGCATTGCCAGGTGGCGAATCCATTCCCTTCTATCCCCCGGAAAAAGCCGCCGCAGGCGATCAGGAAAACATCCACGCCTGGCAGCTGGAGCAGGAAATCAAATCGGGCCGCCATTACAGCGACGACTACGACTTCAAGAAACCCCGGGCCGACCTCACCCACCTGCGGCGCGACCCACCGGGCCACGCCCATGACGGCCATGAAATCTACGAATGGCCGGGCGGCTACACCCAGCTGAGCGACGGTGAGGACTACATCCGCGTGCGCCTGAAGGAAAGCCTCACGGGCCAAAGCCGGGTGCGGGGCCAGTCCTGCCACCGGGCGCTGGCCACGGGCTACACCTTCAGCCTCTACAACTACCCGCGCGGCGACCAGAACCAGCAGTACCTGATCACGGGCCTGAGCTACCACCTCAAGGAGAACCCCCGCGTCAGCGCCATCAGTCCCATCAGTGCCGTGGCCCCTGGCGCCAAGGGCAGCGCCGCGGAGGACGGCTCCTTCCAGCGCTACGAGTTGCAGGCCCAGCCCACGAGTCTTGCCTACACGCCCGCACGCACCACGCCCAAGCCCCGCACCACGGGCCCGCAGACCGCCGTCGTCGTGGGCCCGGCCGGAGAAGAAATCTGGACCGACGAATACGGCCGCATCAAGGTGCAGTTCCACTGGGACCGGCTGGGCGGCATGAACGAGAACTCCAGCTGCTGGATCCGCGTGGCCACGAACTGGGCGGGCCCGGGGTTCGGGGCCATCTCCATTCCGCGCATAGGGCATGAAGTCGTCGTCGACTTCCTCAACGGCGACCCGGACTCCCCGCTGGTCACGGGCTGCGTCTACAACGCGGCCAACATGCCGCCCTGGGCGCTGCCGGCCAACGCCACGCAATCGGGCATCAAGACCAGATCGAGCAAGGGCGGCGCCGCAGGCGCGGGCATGAAGAACGGCCCGGGCGACGCCAACGCCATCCGCTTCGAGGACAAGGCAGGCGCCGAACAGCTGTGGCTGCACGCGCAAAAGGACCAGCTCACCGAGGTCGAGAACGACGAGGACAAATGGGTGGGCAACGACCGGCGCAAGACCGTGGACCGTGACGAGACCAACGTCATCCACCGGGACCGCACCGAGACCGTGGACCGCGACGAGACCATCACCGTGCACAACAACCGCACGGAGCGGGTGGACCACAACGAGAAGGTCAGCATCGGCGACAACCGCAATGAGGATGTGGGCCTCAACGAACACATCGCCATCGGCAAGAACCAGCGCATGCGCATAGGCGCCAGCAAGTCCGAGACCGTGGCCCTGAGCTACACGCAGAGCACGGGCATCGCCAAGATGATGAACGTCGGCATGGCCTACAGCCGCAATGTCGGCATGGCGATGAACTCCTTCGTCGGGCTCATGAAGGCCAGCCAGGTAGGCGGAACCCAGTCGCTGAAGGTAGGCCAGACCTATAGCGCAGACATCGGCAAGCGCATGGACCTCAGCGTGGGCGAGCGCCAATCGGTGACCGTGGGCCAGATCAGCGTGCACTCCAGCGGAGAGCATCTGGAGCTGGCCTGCGGCAAGGCCAGGATCGTCCTCCAGAGCAATGGCGGCATCTACCTGCAGGGCGTGCACATCCAATTGCAGGGCGAAGGCGCCATCAACGGCGACGCCGGCCGCATCCACTGGAACTGCGGCGCCAGCCAGTCCGCACCGTCCGCTCCGCCAGGCTCCTCCCCATCACCCGCCGCAGCCGACGCGCAGCCGCTGCCCGAGCTTGTGGGAATCAACGGAACCGTCGGGCGCTGAGCATCTTTCAAGGGAGGAACCGGCATGAACAAACCCGCAGCCCGCCAGGGCGACATGACCAAGAAGGGCGGCCCTGTCATCCAGGGCTCGTCCACCGTCTTCATCGGCTCCAGTGGCGGCGTCGCCTGCTCGGCATGCCCGGGCGGACGCGCCGAAGGCAACCCTGTCAACCCCGTGCTGGGCGCCAAGGTCCTGACCGCAGAAGTCGACCTGGCCCTGCCAGGACCGCTGCCGCTGCACCTCTCGCGCGACTACTCCAGCTACCAGACGCCCACGCCAGCCCCCGTGGGCCTGCTGGGTCCGGGCTGGTGGATGCCCGGCGAACTTGGCCTGCAGGCAAGCCGCGAGCAGCTCATCGTTCACGACGGCAAGGGCCGCAGCATCTGCTTCGACCCGCTGGCGCCCGGCGAAGTCGCCTACAGCGCCAGCGAGCACCTTTGGCTGGTACGCGGCGGCAGGGAGCGGCTGCTGGGCGAGGGCCATCCTCAGCGCGTGGCGCATTCCTACCTGGCCCTGCCTTTGGAACTGCGACAGGGCCGCGACTTCATCCTGGCCACCTCGTCTGCCCTGGGGCCGTGGTGGGTGCTGGGCCCCGAGCGCGGCATGGCGGCTGGCACCGAAGCCGCTGAATCCACCGATCCGGATACAGCCACCAGCGAAGACCCGCCCGGCCTGGACAAGCGCCATGTGCTGCTGGGCCTTGTTGACCGATTCGGCAACCAGCTGCGGCTGTTTCGCCACGCCAAGGGCGAGTTCAAGGGACTGGTGAACTTCATTGATGACGGCGCGGGCCGGCGCTATCAGCTGGAGCTGCAGCGCTGCAGTCCTGCGCAGGAGGCGGCGCACGGCTGGGGGGCGGACGCCGGCATCCGCCTGGTGGCCGTGCATCTGAAGCGCGACCCGGCTTTCGGCAGGCAACCGCCCCCGGAGCCCCTGGTGCGCTACGAGTACAGCCCGCACGGGGAACTGCAGGCCGTCCATGGGCGCGATGGCCGGATCATGCGGCGCTTTCTCTATGACCCGCGGCACCCGGGCCGCATGGTGGGCCACAGCCATGCGGGCCGCCCCACCAGCCGCTACACCTACGACGACCAGGGCCGGGTCATCGAGCAGCACAACCCCGAGGGACTGGACTACCGCTTTGACTACAGCGCCCACCAGGAGCCCGGCGCCGACCCTGCCAGCCCGCCCCAGGCCAGCACCCTGGTCACCGACGGCCTGGGACGCCAGCGCCTCTACCTCTTCACCGGCGAAGGCGGCCTGCGTCGCATTGCCTGCATCATCGAGGCCGATGGCAGCCGGCACAGCTATCGCCATGACAGCGCGGGCCGGCTGGTCGAGGCCACCGACCCGCTGGGACGGCAGACCACCTACCGGCTGGATACCGCCAGCGGCGACGTCACCCGCATCACCGACAGCGCCGGGCGCACAACCGAGCTGCAGTACAACCTGCACGGACAGGTCACCCGCAGCAGCACCCCGGCCGCAGGCAACGAATCCGCTGTCCACCAATGGCGCTACGACCCGCTGGGACTGCTGCAGGAGCACATCGACCCTCTGGGCCACAGCACCCGCTATCACTACCCGGAGCCCGCCTCCGATGTCCGGCCTGCCGGCGCCGAGCCCTCCCCCCTGCGCCACTTGCCCATCGCCGTCACCGATGCCAAGGGCGGACGCCAGGAACTCCAATGGGACGCCCGTGGCCTGCTGCTGCGCCGCCAGGACTGCTCCGGCCGCAGCACACGCCAGGCCCACGACGCCTGGGGAAACCTGGTGGCCATCTACGGCGAGGAAGGCGGCAAGCTGTCGTTCACCTACGATGACGCCGCCCGGCTGACGGCCAGCATCAACGCGCTGGGCGAGGTTACGCGCTATGGCTACAACGCCAGCGGCGACCTCGAACGCATCGAACACCCTGACGGCCACCTGGAGCAATTTGCCCTCGATGCGTGGGGCCGCACCATCGGCTACCGCTACGGAGCCCAGGGCAGCTTCTTCCACCAACGCTACCTGCGGGACAAGGCCGGCCGCCTGGTCGAGCTGCACAACGAAAACGCCAGCATCCATCGCCTTCGCTACGACAGCCAGGACCGGGTGGTCGAAGAGACCGGGTTTGACGCCAGCCCCAGGCACTACCAATACAACGCGGCCGGCCAGGTCACCGCCAGCAGCGACGCCCTGCACCGGACCCTCCACCACTACGACGAGCGCAATGGCCGGCTGCTGGCGCGCAGCATCTCGGCCCTGGACACCGAAGGCCAGGATGCGGCCCCCATCGCCACGGAGCACTTCGACTACGACAGCGCGGGCACCCTGACCGGCGCCCACCACGTGGTGCACGGCGGCTACCGGCTGGGCACCCTGTTCGAGCGCGACCTGCTGGGCCGCACGCTTGCGGAGACCCAGCAAATGCATGGCCCGCTGGGCGAGCTGCTGTGGCAGCACCGAAGCCAGCGGCAACTGGACGAGATGGGACAGGTCACGCAAAGCACCATCACCGGACTGCCTCCACTGCAATGGCTGCACTACGGCCCGGGCCACCTGCACGGCCTTTTGCTGAGCGGGCGCAACGTGCTGGAGCTGGAACGCGATGCCCGCCACCGGGAGATACAACGGCGCTGCGGAGCCACGACCGTGCAGCGCGCCTATGACAGCCTCTCGCGCCTGACCACCACCCGCCTGATCAGGGACACTACCCATCTGCGCGGCCCCGGCGCGGCCAACGCCCAGGCTGCCGGCGAAACCGCATCAGGCCCCGTGCTGAGCCAACTCAACCGCAGCCATCAATACAACGCACTGGGCCAGTTGTGCGGCACAGGCACGGCGCAAGGCCCCTGGGCCTACGCCTATGACCCCGCAGGCCGCCTGGTCCAGGCCAAAGGCCCGGGCATGGATCAGCGCTGGCAGTACGACAGCGCCGGCAACCGGCTGTTTGCGCACCAGCAGAGCCATCATGCCGCCCGCCAATGGAGCGACGAAGTCCGGCAGAACCTGCATGACCCGGACTTCAACCTCCTGCAGGCAGACCACCGCGACCGGGACCGCAGCCACCCGCCCTGTTGGCCCGGCAACCGCATCCTGCAGGACGACCAGCACCAGTACCGCCATGACAGAGCGGGCAACCTGCTGGAAAAAAGAGGCCCGCAGCAAACCCATCGCTACCAATGGGACCATGCCAATCGCCTCATAGGCCATGCCGTGCAAACGAACGATGCGGGCCATGAGCACGAAGGATCCGCCCGCACGGATGAAGCGCCCACCAGCCAATACTTCTACGACGTCTTCGGCCGCCGCATCGCCCGACGAATCCCCCAAAGCGCCACCCCTGCTGCCAGCCACCCCACCGGTGCCGGTGTGGCAAAGGGTGACGACAACGCAACCCTGGTCTTCTACGGCTGGGACGGCGACCGGCTCACCCTCACCCAATTGCCGGCCCAGAACCACCGGCCAATGCGGCGCATCCACACCCTGTACGAACCGGACAGCCACGTTCCCCTGCTGCGCGTGGAAACCGCAGGGCTGCCTCCGGAAGTCAACCTGGCCGACCTGTGGGAGCAAGACAGCGGCCACACCACCGATGCACAGCAGCGAAGCATGCTGGCCGAAGTGCAAAAGCAGATCCTGGCGGGCCCCAGCCCCCAGATGCGCCAGACCCTGGCCGAATTCGGCCTGGACGCCGACGCGCTGCGGGAGAAACTCCTGCCGCCCGCCGCCGCCATCACCCATATCCACCTCTACCACTGCGATCACCTCGGAACGCCCCTTGCCCTGATCGACCCGCTGGGAAAAATCGACTGGCATATCGAACTCGATCCCTGGGGCAACTGCATCAGGGAATACAACCCCAACCATCTCCACCAACCTATTCGGATGCAGGGACAGCATCTGGATGAGGAATCGGGGCTGTTCTACAACAGGCATCGGTATTACGACCCGGCGTTGGGGAGGTATATCAGCCGTGATCCGATTGGGTTGATGGGGGGCATTAATTTTTATGAATATGCCAACACCAACCCTTGCAATGCATATGATCCATTGGGACTGCAAGCCGTAGCTGCGCAGTCCTGTGTATATACCCAATCCACCGGCAATCTCACATGTACAAGAGATGGTATTGAAACAGTAAATAATAACGGATATGCCGGAGCGGGGCAGGGGAGAAACAATCCCGACATGCAAGATGTTTTAAATACTGGCCCATTGCCACGTGGAAACTATACGATAGGAGAAGCATTTAGACACAGGACTGCCGGTATTGCTACAAGACGTCTGACGCCGGCACCCGAAAATGATATGCAAGGACGTGCAGGATTCCTTATTCATGGGGACAATGCAACAGGCACAGCCTCTGAGGGATGTATTGTAATGCCTCGCACGATAAGAGATAGTCTTAATGATGGTGACTCTCTGGAGGTAATTAGATGAGGTTTTCGAAAAATTTTCTGATTTTAACTACACTTGTCCTACCCTCCATAGCAATGAGTGATGTGGCATGCCTCAAGGAAATACAGACTTCAAAGAAGCAACCTTCTAACAACGAGGTGAGCACGGCTGCATGGAATTGTCTGGATTCGCTTACAGAAAATATAATATCTGGCGATATTAACGCAATTGATGATGGCGTTAAATTATTGCACCACACAGATGCTGGATATACATCCACGATAAAAATATCGTTAGGACTTGCTTTAAAAAAGGAGCCCGAACATGTGATGATTAATCTAAAAGAAAATCATTCATTATTAATATATGTATGTAGTTTAAATTTTATTGAACCAGAAATTAATTTCGTTAAAGAATATTATCAATCAACGAGAGAAAAATTAGAAAATATAAAGAGCAGGTATTTAGTTAAAGAAAAGGATCTATGCATCAAAAATATGAACCGTTCTTACAAATTATTTTTCATGGAGAATTAATTTTTATTGAATTGAGAATTTCAACCATTTGACATAAAATATTACACCCTATACCAAATCAATAGAACAACCTAACTTATCAAATAAAACGATATCTCAAATGAATATAGAAAAATTTCAGAAGATATAAACATATTCAATCTCGCCGCCAATATCCATTGACAAGTCAATATTGCATTTAGCGCGTGTTGTGCACTTTGAAGTACCCGCATTGGCTTTGTACGCTGGTTATCGCAAGGCACAGTGCGCAGCCAAGGCTGGTGCCTTGGCAGTCATTGCAACGCTGTGAGCGCCTACCGGTCAATTCAAGTCCAGCAGCGAGCGGTGGACATGGATGGCCTTGCAGGCGTCGGCAATCCTGGCGTTCACCAGGCCCAGCGCACACTCCATGTGCTCGGCGATCTGGCGCTGGGTGAGGCCCTTGATGCGGTACAGCTCGAAGGTCTCGCGGGTCTTGGGCGGCACCTCGTCCAGGGCCTGGTCGATCAGGCGTATGGCCTGGGACTCGAACAAAAGGCGCTCGGGCGAGCGGCTGTCCGGTATCTCCAGCGTCTCCACATCCACGCCGTGGGTGCGGTAGCTGTTCTCGCGCTCCTGGCGGCGCAGGTAGTCCAGCGCCATGTTGCAGACGGCGCGCGTCCAGTAGGCGGCGGGCCTGGCGATCTCGGCATCGCTGCGCATCTCGGCAACGCGCAGATAGGTGTCCTGCACGGCGTCGTCGGCCAGTTCGGGATTCCTGAGAATTCTTCGCGCGACCCTCACCAACTGTCCACGCGAAGCAATGAAAACCTCTTCCAGCGAAGAATGTGTGTGATTCAAGGACACGATGCAGTTCCTCTCGCAAGCTAGGCAAGAACGTCAAGGGGAAATGTCGACCGCAGGTCGATGGACTGCCGGCGCGCCGCCCGTTCAAAAAGACGGGAACGGGGCTCGGCACAGGCGGAAAGCGGCGGCACGACCGCTGACCGCAGGGCATCAGTGCACGCCGATGCGCATCGGCGTGACTTGGGGAATCGGGCCTTAGATCGGCCTCATACCGGCTTCATGGCGGCCTCATACCGGCTTCATGGCGGCGGCCGACCTCGCCGGGCCCATGCGTCCTGGAACAGGATCGGCAAGGGCTGTGCGGCCTTGCAGACGTGCTGAAACTTGAACCGGGACCAAGGCATGTAGTGGTGCTCCTTTAACGTTTTCCAGAACATGAAATGAGAAGCATTAACAGCTCCGGCGACAAAACCGGGTCTGGATCGGCATCTCGTACCTGTCTGGAAGACGTCCCGCCAAGGCAAACGAAGACACGGCTATCGGCATTGGAAAATCGGCAGCCGATGCCTATGGATTCCCGTCTCCCATGGCTTTCCCTCGCCATGGATGATGGGCCTGGATCATGACGGACTGGTGATGCCCCAAGCGCAGCGCGGGGGCACCGAAGGGCTGGGTGCGCAGGCAGGAAAAGCGAACGGAGCGCGGCCTGCTGCTGCAACCTGCAGACGAAAAAAAGCCACCTTGCGGTGGCTTCTTGTCTGTGCAAACGCTGGGTTTGCACAAGGAATCTGGCGGAGTGGACGGGACTCGAACCCGCGACCCCCGGCGTGACAGGCCGGTATTCTAACCAACTGAACTACCACTCCTGGCAGACAGCTTTTGCGCTCTTTCGAGCCAAGTGCTGCAAACTTGGCGACCCTACGGGGATTCGAACCCCGGTACTCACCGTGAAAGGGTGATGTCCTAGGCCTCTAGACGATAGGGTCAATCCTAGAACTTGCGTAAATACTCAAGTCTCAATTTTTGGTGGAGGTAAACGGGATCGAACCGATGACCTCTTGCATGCCATGCAAGCGCTCTCCCAGCTGAGCTATACCCCCTTGCTGCAACGTTGCACTGCTTCGTTGCTGCGATTCAAAAATTGTAGCACAGCGTTTTTGGGGCAATTCCGGAATGCATGACTTTTTTATGTCGCCCTGCATTCCGGCGCCCTGCTCAAGCCCGGGTCAGGCCAGGCTTTGCCCATCGCGTATGCGGTGGATCTCGGCGATGTCCACCACCCAGACCAGGCCGTCGCCGACCTGGCCCGAATGGCAGGCCGTGGTGATGGCCGCACGGATAGGCTCGACCATGGAGGCCTCGGCCAGCACGCAGACCATGATCTTGTCGGAGAAGTCGGTCAACTCCTCCTTCACGCTGCGCTTGTCGATGGCGGCCGGGGCCGTGAAGCCCTCGGCGCGGAACAGCGTCACGCCGGGGAAGTTGGGAATGGCGCGCAGCGCGTCGCGCAGGCGCTCCAGGCGGCTGGGGCGCACGATGGCCCGGATTTCCTTCATGGTCATTGCAGTGTCTCCTTCATCAGGCTTCCAGCGGTTTTTCGTCAAACCAGCGGTACAGGGTCGGCAACACCACCAGCGTGAGCAGGGTGGACGAGATCAGGCCACCGATCACGACGATGGCCAGCGGGCGTTGCACCTCCGAGCCGGGGCCGGTGGCGAACAGGAAGGGCACCAGGCCCAGCAGCGCGACGGTGGCCGTCATCATCACGGGGCGGAAGCGCTGCACGCAGCCTTCGCGCACGGCCTCGGCCACGTTCATTCCATCCTCGCGCAGCTTGCGGATGCAGCTGACCAGCACCACGCCGTTGAGCACCGCAATGCCCCACAGCGCGATGAAGCCCACCGATGCCGGCACGCTCACGTATTCGCCCGTGACGAACAGGCCTATCAGTCCCCCGATGGAGGCGAAAGGCAGCACCAGGATGATCAGCCCGGCCAGCTTGACCGAATTGAACAGCACGAACAGCAGGAAGAAGATGGCCACGATGGTCAGCGGCACGATCACCTGCAGCGTGCCCATGGCGCGCTCCATGTTCTCGAACTGGCCGCCGTACTTGAAGTAGTAGCCGTCGGGCAGTTGCACTTCCTTGTCGATGCGCTGCTGCACTTCGGTCACGAAGCCGCCCAGGTCGCGCCCTTCCACGTTGGCGCCCACGACCACGCGCCGCTTGCCGCCTTCGCGGCTGATCTGCGCGGGTCCGTCCACCAGTTCGATGCGGGCCACGCTGTTGAGCGGAACCTGCGCGCCGGTGCTGGTGGTCAGCAAGGTGGCGCCGACAGCCTGGGGCGAGCCACGGAAGGGCTCGGGGAAGCGCACGACCACGTTGTAGCGGCGCTCGCCCTCGTAGACCGTGGTCACGTCCTTGCCGCCGATGGCCGACTCGATCACGCCCTGCACGTCGGTGACGTTCAGGCCGTGGCGGGCAATGGCCTTGCGGTCGATATCCACCGTGAGCGCCTGCTGGCCCGACAGCCGCTCGACACGGATGTCGGTGCTGCCCGGCACGCTCTTGAGGATGCGGGCCACCTGTTCGGAGACATCGCGCAGATCGTCCAGCTCGTCGCCGAAGACCTTGATGGCCAGTTGCGAGCGCACGCCCGTGACCATTTCATCCACGCGCTCGGAAATCGGCTGGGACAGCACGATCTGCACGCCCGGAATCGAGGACAGGCGCTGGCGGATGTCTTCGTCGATCTCGTCCTGGGTGCGGTTGGACTCGGGGTCCAGCAGCACGATGGGATCGGACTCATTGGGGCCTGCGGGATCGGCCGGCGATTCACCGCGTCCGAGCTTGGAGACCACGCTGAGCACGCCGGGCACCTCGGCCACGGCCTTCATCGCCGCCATTTCCATGCGGATGGACTCGTCCAGCGAGATGCTGGGCACGCGGTTGATCTGCGGCGTAAGCGCGCCCTCCTTCATGGTGGGCATGAAGGACTTGCCCAGCAGCGGGAACAGTCCCAGCGAGCCCAGCAGCAGCGCCACGGCCACGGCCAGCGTGGCGCGGTTGCGCGCGGTGGCCAGGTCCAGCAGGCGCAGGTAGTGGCGCTTGAGGAAGGCGATCAGGCGCGTGTCATGGTCCGCGCCGCCCTTGAGGAAGTACGAGCACAGCACGGGCGACAGGAACAGCGACACGGCCAGCGAGACCGCCAGCGAGATCGCGATGGTCAGTGCCAGCGGGCCGAACATCTTGCCCTCGATGCCCTGCAGCGTCATCAGCGGCAGGAACACCAGGATGATGATGGCGATGCCGAAGATGGTGGGCGTGGCCACCTCGGTGGTGGCCGAGAGCACGGTGCGCACGCGTGCGCCCATGCTGTCGCCGGCCTGGCCGAGCTTGTGGAACACGTTCTCCACCACCACCACGGTGGCATCGACCATGAGGCCGATGGCGATCGCCAGCCCTCCCAGCGACATGAGGTTGGCCGAGATGCCCCAGCGGTTCATCATGATGAAGGTGGTCAGCGGCGTGATGATCAGCGTGGCCACCACGATCAGGCTGGAGCGCACGTCACCCAGGAAGATGAAGAGCACCACGACCACGAGCAGGATGCCCTCGATCAGCACCTTGCCCACGGTCCACAGCGCCGAGTCGACCAGGTCGGTACGGTCGTAGTAGGGAACGATCTGCAGGCCGCCGGGGAGCATGCCCTTGGAGTTGATCTCCTGCACGCGCTCCTTCACGCGGGTGACGACTTCCTTGGCATTGCCGCCGCGCATCATCAGCACGATGCCGGAGACGCCTTCGGTATAGCCGCCCTTGATGATGGCGCCCTGGCGCACTTCCTGGCCCAGCTGGACCTCGGCCACATCGCGCACGAAGACCGGCACGCCGCCATCCTGCTTGAGGACGATGTTGCCGATGTCCTCCAGCGACTGGATCAGGCCCACGGCGCGGATCAGGTACTGCTCGGTCACCTGGGGCAGGATGCCGCCGCTGGCGTTGGCGTTGTTGTCGGCGATGGCCTGGACCACATGGCGCACGGACAGGCCGTAGTGGCGCAGCCGGCCGGGGTCGACCTCCACCTGGTACTGCTTGACGTAGCCGCCCTGCGAGTTGATTTCGGCCACGCCGGGAATGGAGCGCAGCAGCGGGCGCGCCACCCAGTCCTGGATGGTGCGGCGCTCGGTCAGCTCCTCGGGCGTGAGGGCCCGCTTGCCGTCGTCGGGATGGTCCAGCGTGTACTGGTAGACCTCGCCCAGGCCCGTGGACACCGGCCCCAGCACGGGGATGATGCCTTCGGGCATGCGCGGCGTGACCTCCATCAGCCGCTCGGTGACGAGCTGGCGCGCAAAGTACACGTCGGTGGTATCGGTGAAGACCAGGGTGATGATGGACAGGCCGCTCTTGTTGAGCGAGCGCATCTCCACCAGGCCCGGCATGCCGGTCATGGCGATTTCCAGCGGCACGGTCACGAAGCGCTCGATTTCCTCGGGCGAGCGGCCTGGCGCCTCGGTAGCCACCTGGACCTGGACGTTGGTCACGTCAGGAAAGGCGTCCACCGACAGATTCATGGCGGCGCGCAGGCCAAAGCCGCACAGCACCAGCGAGAGCACGATCACGATGAGTCGCTGGCTCAGTGCGGCCCGGATCATGGAAGCGATCATGGGCTTACTCCAGCTCTGCGCGCTTGCGCTCGTTGTTCAGGTGGAAGGCGCCCGTGGTGACGATGACCGTGCCATCGGCCACGCCCTTGTTCACGGGGCGCATGCCGCCGCTGGCAGTGCCCAGCTCGACGGGCGTGAGGCGGTAGTGGTTCTCGCCCTTCTTGACGAAGACATGGTCGCGATCGTTCTCGCGCACCACGGCCTCGGCCGGCACGGCCAGCAGTTGGCGCACCTCGCCCTGGATGCGCATGGTGGCCAGCATCTGGGGCTTGAGGTCGCGCTCGGTGTTGTCCACCTGGGTGCGGATGGTGACGGTGCGGGTCTCGGGCGTCACGGTGTCGCCCACATGCACGATCTGGCCGGACAGCACGCGCTCGCCCAGGGCGGGCACGGCGATCTCCACGGCCTGGCCGGCGCGCACGCCGCTGGCCATCTGCTCGGGAATCGCGCCCACCACCCAGACACTGCTCAGGTCGGCCACGGTGAACAGCGGATCGCCGGGCTGGGTCACCTGGCCGGAGCTGACCTTGCGCTCGATCACCACGCCGGCCCCTGTGGACAGCACGGCGGCATGCGACTGCAGCGTGCCCTTGTCGCGCAGCTGGGCGATGGCGCTGTCGGGAATGCCGATCAGGCGCAACTGGTCGCCGGCAGCGCGCTGCTCGGCGCGCGCAATCGACAGCTCGGACTCGCGGCGCTGCAGTTCGGCCGAGCCGATGACGTCAGCGGCGATCAGCTGGCGGGCGCGCTCCACGCCGCGCTCGGCCAGCGTGGCGGCGGAGTGTGCACGCAGATAGGCCAACTGGGCGGTGGTCAGCTCGGGGCTGGCCACGCGGGCCAGCACCTGGCCCGCACGCACGCGGTCGCCCACTTCGACCAGCACCTCGGTCACGCGCCCCGTGGCGGCCGCGCCAATGCGGGTGACCTGGCGCTCATTGGCCTCGATGCGGCCGGACACCTCCTGCAGCAGCGCGATCTGCGCCTGCGCCACGGGCTTGACGGCGAAGTTGGGCGCCATCTCGGCGGTCACACGGACCTCCATCGGGTCCTGCTCCTGGGCAGCGGCCGCTGCGGGCGCCGCCTTGGCTTCGGCCTCTTCGTTCTTGCCGCAGGCGCTCAGCGCCAGCGTTGCGGCCAGCAGTCCGGCCAGGGCCAGGGAGTTCACCAAGGTGCTGCTGCCTGCGCGGGCGGCGATGGGTTTCGGATGCATATTCAAGGACATGTTCGTTTCTGATTTCGGGTGTGAGGCAGGGACGGCGCGCTTCACAGCGCGGACGGATCGTCGTAGCGGCCCGCGAGGTATTCGAGCTGTATGCGCGCCGCCTGCAGCTGGTAGCGCGCATCGAGCAGGTCTGCACGGATGGAGCGCAGCACGCGCTGCGCATCGAGCACATCGAGAATGCCGCGCTCGCCGAAGCGGTAGGCGGCCTCGGCCACGCGCAGGGCCGACTCGGCCTCGCGCACCGAACCCTGGCTCAGTGCCTGGGTGCGCAGTCGTGCCATCTCCAGCTCCTTCCAGGCCTGCAGCGTCTGCTGGCGCAGCTCGATCTGCCGGCCTTCCAGCTGCAGACGCGCGCGCTCCAGCTCGGAGGCGGCCTCGTCGATGGGGCCGCGGTGCTGGTCGAGCAAGGGGATCTGGATGCTCACGCCCACCGTGTTCAGGCGCACGTCGGGCTCGCGCGTCTGGCCGTAGCGCAGCTCCACGCCCGGCCAGCGCGAGGCCTTGGCACCGTCAAGCCGCGCCTGGGCACGCTCGACCTCCGCCTTGAGCTGGCGCAGTTCGGGGTGCTCCATGGGATCGATCTCGCCCATGTCCTCGATGCGCAACGGATCCTCCAGCGACACATCCAGGCGGAAGCGCACGGGCAGCTGGCCTGCGGCCAGGCGGCCCAGCGACAGCTGCGCCTGCTCGGCACGCAGCCTTGCGGTCTGCTCCTGCTGGCGCGCCTGGATGATTTCGGCATCGGCCTTGATGATTTCGTAGCGGGCCGCCTCGCCGCTGTCCACGCGGACGCGGACGCGCTCATGGGCCTGCTCCAGAAGGCGCACCGCCTCCTTGGCGGCCTCGACCTCCGCCTCGCGCAGCACCATTTCGTAGGCGCGCAGCCGCACCTGGGCCACCAGCGCATTGCGCGTGGTCGCTACGAAGTGCACCGACCCCTGCTCGCCTGCCTTGGCGGCCTCCACGCGCGCACCGCGCACGGCGGGGTTCTCGATGGGCAACGCCACGGCCCAGCCCTGCACCGTGCCGGCCGCCGCGCCGGGCACGCGGGCGCTGTTTCGGCCCTGGTTCCATTCGAGCTTGGGATTGGGCAGCGCCGAGGCGCTGACCACGCCTGCGCGCGCCGTGGTGCGCGACTGCTCGACGGCGCGCAGATCGGGGTTGTGGTCCAGCACGGCGCGAACGACCTCGTTCAGGCTCAGCTGGGGCAGGCGCTGTGCGGCGGCCGAAGCCACCGAAGCCGTTGAAGCCGTCGATGCGGCCTTAGGCGTGACCGGGGCGCGGGCCGCTGCGGCCTCGGCGGCTGCAGCCGCGGCGGGTGCCGCCTGGGTCATGGGAGGCTGGGATGCCTGTGCCGAGGCACCGGCACTCCAGCCCACCAGCAGGCTGCAGATCGCGCCTTGCAAGGCCTTGCGCGAAAAGGATGGAAAACGAGCGGGGGCCATTCCCGCCAATACCGTTGGATTCACCATGGCATGCATCTGCCGCGAAACGACAGTCGAGGGGTTGAGTAAGAGATGGGCCCTCCCCTGCGGACAACGCGGGAACGGGCATGGCCGGGCCGTGCGCAGTCAGCGCGCGGACGACGGCATGGCATGCGCGCCAGCAAGGCGCGCACGAGCAGTGATCAGGCAGTGGGATGCGTCAGCCGACAAGGGGCGCAGGGCATGCCTGCGCCGCAATATGCGGTCAGCCGAGCAGGGAAGGTCTTGGAGGGCGCAGCAGCTGGCCCGGAGCGGGCGACAGGTGCGCGTGGGAATAGGTCGAAGGCGGGGCCCACAGCGACACCACCTGCACGGCGATGGGCTCGGGCGGCCAGTACATCTCGGCGGAGCGGTCCTCGCCACAGGCCAGCAGGGCCAGCAGCTGGCGGGTATTGCCGCCGTGTGCCGTCAGCTCGGCAAACTCCGTCTCGTCGTCTTCCTCGACTTCCGCGAGTTCTTCGAGGAATTCCTCATCGATGGTCACGATGGGGTGGTGCGCCAGCAAGCCATCGCTTTCCAGTCCATCGGACGATGCCGACGCCGCCACCTGTCCACAGAAGATGGACAACAGCATCAGCAAGGAAAACAGGAACGATGGCGCAAGGCGCATGGGGCGAGACGAAGGCGGGAGCAGTGAAAGTGAATGTCCCGTGATCGGGACACCATCTATTGTTACGAATGTTGAGGCAAAGTTCCGGGTTTGCCCTTAAAAAATCTGTGGCAAAGCCCGCTTTTCGCACATGCTTGCCCGCCGCCAAGCGGTGGCTGCCATGCAGGCGAGCTGCACGCGGCAGAAACAAAAAAGCCACCTTGCGGTGGCTTCTTGTCTGTGCAGACGCTGGGTTTGCACAAGGAATCTGGC
>NZ_BCZP01000041.1 GCF_001598795.1 Delftia acidovorans NBRC 14950
CTTGGACAGAACGGTAGCGATAGCAGCCGTCAGGGTCGTCTTGCCGTGGTCCACGTGACCGATGGTGCCAACGTTGACGTGCGGCTTGGTACGCTCGAATTTTGCTTTAGCCATTTTTCCGACTCCGAAAAAAATCTAAATCACTACAACAGGATTTGGCGCAACCCCATCTAGCGAGCGCACCAGAGATAATGGTGCCCATGGGCAGGATCGAACTGCCGACCTCTCCCTTACCAAGGGAGTGCTCTACCACTGAGCCACATGGGCCTTGAGGCTGCCGAAGCAATCTCAAAAAACTTTGCTCGCCAACTGGAGCGGGAGACGGGAATCGAACCCGCGTCATTAGCTTGGAAGGCTAGGGTTCTACCATTGAACTACTCCCGCACAGATTGACTGCACGTCGCCATCTTTTCAGATGACTTCTCTTCTTCACCATTACTGGTGGAGGGGACTGGATTCGAACCAGTGTAGGCGTAAGCCAACAGATTTACAGTCTGCCCCCTTTAGCCACTCGGGCACCCCTCCGAAGAGATTTGAATTCTAGCACCGTTTTTTTCGTCAGAAAAATTTCAGTGCATTTTTTTCTCAGGCCACCTGGGCGATCCAAGAAAAATTGTGGTGCGGCTGGCGGGGATCGAACCCACGACCCTTGGCTTCGGAGGCCAATACTCTATCCACTGAGCTACAGCCGCTCAGGGCATCGCTGCCCTGCACAAGCCGAGCATTGTCGCATGACTTTGCCCCGGTACGTCCAAGCCCCCAGTACCCGGCGCTATTGCGCCTGCGGCACCGTGAAGCCCAACCCCCGCAGGCAGACGTCCACCGCCTGCGCGCCCACCTGCTTGAGATCGAAGGCCCTTCCCAGCAGCCAGCTCTGCAACAGGCCATCGAACATGGCGCACAGCGCGATCGAGGCCTGGGGAGCCGGCATGGACATGGTCACCGCATGGCTTTCGGCAGCCGCGCGCAGCGCCAGCTCCAGTTGCGCGGAAAAAGAGTCCAGTGCGGCACGGTTGCGCTCCTGCACGGGCATGAGCTCGCCCACGTATTCCACCTTGAGCAGCAGGATCTCGAAGACGCGCCGCGTACTATCGTCATCGGCGATGCGCCCGAAGACCACCGCCATCAGGCGCCGCACATATTCCAGCGCATCGCATTCGGAGTCATCTTCGCAGTCGCCCTGAGCGGCCTGCTCCAGCGGGAGCGTGACGCGGTCCAGCATGGCATAGAAGAGATCCAGCTTGTCCTTGAAATGCCAGTAGACCGCACCGCGCGTGGCGCCGGCTCGCTGGGCAATCTCGTTGAGCGAGGCCCGGGCGACACCCTGTTCGTAGAACACTTGCTCCGCAGCGTCCAGCAGACTGTTGCGCGTTGCAAACGCATCTTCTTTCGTTCGTCGTGCCAAGATGTATTTCCTTCCATCGTTGAGCCCGGCCATGCCACGCTACGCCATGCTTCGCGCCGCCTTGCAGCAACAGCGGTCATTATACATTCATGTATGTATGTATAATCCGCGACTTGCCCGTGGACACGGGCGTTCCGGATAGCGCTGACCGGAACGTCAACATCGTTATTTGATTCAGCACAAGGACCCATCATGCCCAGCACACGCAGCAATGTGTCAGCCGCTCCGTCCCCTTACAGCAGTCTGCGCCTCACCACCGTGGCCCCGGCCGTCACTGCCGCAATGGCCATGGCGGCCTGCGGGAAAAAGCCCGAAGAACAAGCTGCCGCGCAGCAGCAGATGCCCGCCGTGCCGGTGGGCGTGGTGGTCGCCACCCCCGCCGACGTGGGCCTTGTGACCGAACTCCCTGGCCGCGTGGATGCGCGCCGCGTGGCCCAGATCCGCGCCCGCAGCGCCGGCATCGTGCAGGAGCGCCTGTTCAAGGAAGGCAGCGACGTGAAGGCCGGCCAGGTGCTGTACCGCATCGATCCGGCGCCCTACCAGGCGACGCTGCAAAGTGCCAAGGCCACGCAGGCCCGTGCCGAGGCCAACCAGGCCCAGGCACTGGCGCAACTGGAACGCTATCGCCCGCTGGTTGCCGCCAACGCGATCAGCAAGCAGGACTTCGTCAATGCAGAGGCGGCCTACAAGCAGGCCCAGGCTGACGTCGCGGTCGGCAAGGCCTCCGTGCGGACCGCCGAGATCAATCTTGGCTATACCAGCGTCACCGCCCCCATTTCTGGCCGCATCGGCCAGTCTCTGGTGACCGAAGGCGCGCTGGTCGGCCAGGGCGAGGCGACTCCGCTGGCCGTGGTCCAGCAGATCAATCCTGTCTATGTGAACTTCACCCAGTCGTCCAGCGAGGCCTTCCGGCTGCGCCGCGCGATGGAGCAGGGCAAGCTCAAGAAGGCCGATGGCGCCGAGGCTGCCAGCGTCGAGGTGCGCCTGGACGACGGCACGGCCTATGAGCTCAAGGGCAAGCTGCTGTTCACCGACCTGACCGTGGACAGCTCCACCGGCCAGGTCACGCTGCGTGCCGAGGTGCCCAACCCCAAGGGATTGCTGCTGCCTGGCATGTATGTGCGTGTGCGCATGGAACAGGCCCAGGCGTCCAACGCCATTGCCGTGCCCCAGCAGGCGGTGACGCGCACCGAGACCGGCGACACCGTGAGCGTGGTCAGCGACGACGGCAAGATCACCAAGCGGCAGGTGAAGGTGACCACGGCCCAGAACAACCAGTGGCTGGTCAGCGAAGGCCTGCAGGCGGGCGAGAAGGTCATGGTCGACGGCTTCCAGAAGCTGCAGATGCTGCCGCCCGGCACACCGGTCAAGCCCGTGCCCTGGCAGCCCGAGGCCGCAGGTGCCCAGAAGCCGGCCGGCGCGGCAGCGCCAGCCCCGCAAGCCGCAGCCGACGCCAAGCCTGCGGACCAGGCAGACAAGAAGTAATCAAGGGGCTCAGCAATGGCCAAGTTCTTTATCGACAGACCGATCTTTGCATGGGTCGTCGCGCTATTCATCATCGTCCTCGGTGGTATTGCGCTGACCAAGCTTCCGATCGCTCAATACCCCAAGGTGGCTCCTCCAGCCATCGTCATCAACACCGCCTATCCAGGCGCGTCCGCGAAGGTGCTCGAAGACAGCGTGCTGTCCGTGATCGAGCGCGAGATGAACGGCTCGCCCGGTCTGGTCTACATGGAGTCGGTGGCCCAGGCCGATGGCACGGGCAGCATCACCATCAGCTTCGAGGCTGGCACCAACGTGGACCTGGCGCAGGTGGACGTGCAAAACCGCCTGTCGCGCGCCACGCCGCGCCTGCCTGCGTCCGTGACGCAGCAGGGCGTGCGCGTGGACAAGGCGTCGTCCAACTTCCTGCTGTTCATCATGCTGTCGTCCGAGGACGCCAAGGCCTATGACACGGTGGCCCTGGGTGACTACGCCTCGCGCAACATCGTTCCCGAAATCCAGCGGGTGGCCGGCGTGGGCCAGGCACAGCTGTTCGGCACCGAAAAGGCCATGCGCATCTGGTTCGATCCCGCCAAGCTGCAGGGCTACAAGCTCTCGGCCGAGGACGTGACGGCCGCCATCCGCAGCCAGAACGCCCAGGTGGCCAGCGGCGCCATCGGTGACCTGCCCAACATCACGGGCCAGAAGATCGCCGCCACGGTGACGGTGATGGGCCAGCTGTCTTCGATCGACCAGTTCGAGAACATCGTGCTGCGCGCCAATCCCGATGGCTCCACCGTGCGCCTCAAGGACGTGGCCACCATCGAGATCGGCGGCCAGGCCTACGCGACCTCCGCCCGCCTGAACGGCAAGGATGCCGTGGGTATCGGCGTCCAGCTGACGCCCAGCGGCAATGCGCTGGCGACCGCCAAGGCCGTGCATGCGCGCATGGAAGAGCTGCAGAAGTTTTTCCCCAAGGGCGTGAAGTACTCCATTCCCTACGACAGCTCCAAGTTCGTGAGCATCTCCATCGAGAAGGTGGCCCACACGCTGCTGGAAGCCATCGTGCTGGTGTTCCTGGTGATGTACCTGTTCCTGCAGAACTGGCGCTACACGCTGATCCCGACCATCGTGGTGCCCATTGCACTGCTGGGCACCTTCGCGGTCATGCAGGCCGTGGGCTTCTCGATCAACGTGCTGGCCATGTTCGGCATGGTGCTGGTCATCGGCATCGTGGTGGATGACGCCATCGTGGTGGTGGAGAACGTCGAGCGCATCATGAGCGAGGAAGGCCTGCCGCCGCGCGAAGCCGCGATCAAGGCCATGGGCCAGATCTCGGGCGCCATCGTGGGCATTACGCTGGTGCTGATCGCGGTGTTCATACCGTTGGCCTTCTTCGCGGGGTCCACCGGCAATATCTACCGGCAGTTCTCCATCGTGATGGTGGCCTCCATCAGCTTCTCGGCCTTCATGGCGCTGACGCTGACACCGGCCCTGTGCGCAACGCTGCTCAAGCCTGTGGAAGCCGGTCACAACCACGAGAAGAAGGGCTTCTTCGGCTGGTTCAACCGCACGTTCGCACGCTCGGCCAAGTCCTATGAAGGCTGGGTGGCCCGACTGCTCAAGCGCTCGGTGCTGATGATCGGCGTGTACCTGGCCGTGATCGCGGGCGCCGTGGTGGTGTTCCGTGGCCTGCCGACCTCCTTCCTGCCGACCGAGGACCAGGGCTACTTCATCGTCAACGTGCAACTGCCCCCTGGCGCCGCCAAGGAGCGCACGCTGGAGGTGATGAAGCAGGTGGAAGAAGCCGTGCTGCCGCAGCCCGAAGTGGCCAACATGGTCAGCGTGCTGGGCTTCAGCTTCTCCGGCCAGGGCCAGAATGCCGCCCTCGCCTTCGTGCCGCTCAAGGACTGGTCCGAGCGCAAGGGAGCGAACTCCACGGTGGACGCCATGACGGGCCGCATCATGGGCATGACGTCGGGCATCCGCGATGCCTTCGTGTTCGCCGTGAACCCGCCGCCCATTCCCGAACTGGGCAACGCCGTGGGCTTCTCGTTCCGCCTGCAGGACCGTGCCGGCCACGGACACGATGCGCTGATCAATGCCCGCAACATGATGCTGGGCATGGCCGGGCAAAGCAAGGTGCTGGCCGGCGTGCGTCCCGATGGTCTGGAGGACGCGCCCCAGCTGCGCATCGAGATCGACCGCGACAAGGCCAACGCCCTGGGCGTGGACTTCACCTCGATCAATGCCGCACTGTCCACGGCGCTGGGCTCATCCTACGTCAATGACTTCCCCAACCAGGGTCGTCTGCAGCGCGTGATCGTGCAGGCCGATGCTCCGGCCCGCATGCAGCCCGACGACCTGCTGCGCCTGAACGCGCGCAACGCCAAGGGCGATCCGGTGCCGCTGTCCACGTTCGCGACCACCAAGTGGGTCAAGGGCGCCCAGCAGACGGTGCGCTACAACGGCTACCCGGCCGTGCGCATCGAAGGCTCGGCCGCACCGGGCTTCAGCTCGGGCGATGCCATGGACGAGATGGAAAAGCTGGCCGCCAAGCTGCCCGAAGGCTTCGGCTTCGAGTGGACCGGCCAGTCGCGTGAGGAAAAGCTGGCGGGTTCGCAAGCCATCTTCCTGTACGCCTTCGCCATCCTGGCCGTGTTCCTGTGCCTGGCCGCCCTGTACGAGAGCTGGTCCATCCCGCTGTCGGTGATTCTGGTCGTGCCGCTAGGTCTGCTGGGCGTGGTGCTTGCCACCTTGCTGCGCAACTACTCCAACGACGTGTACTTCCAGATCGGACTGGTGACGGTGATCGGCCTGTCGGCGAAGAACGCGATCTTGATCGTGGAGTTCGCCAAGGACCTGCAGGCCGAAGGCAAGGGACTGATCGAGGCTGCGCTGGAAGCCGCCCACCTGCGGTTCCGCCCCATCATCATGACCTCGCTGGCCTTCGGCCTGGGCGTGGTGCCTCTGGTGATCGCCACGGGCGCGAGCTCGGCCAGCCAGCGTGCCATCGGCACCGGCGTGCTCGGCGGCATGATCACCGGCACCGTGCTGGCCGTGCTGTTCGTGCCCACCTTCTTCGTCGTGGTGCGCAAGCTGTTCAAGGGCAAGATCAAAACGCACAACCCGCCGTCCACACCGGCCGGCAAGGAGGCCTTGAGCCATGATTAATCGCAGTACCCCGGTGGCCATCGCCACCGCCGTGCTCCTGGCGGGATGCTCGCTCATCCCCACCTACGAGCGCCCTGCCGCTCCGGTCGCGGCGCAGTACACCCGCGCGAACGCCACCGCTGCGGCGGAAGGCGGCACGGCTGCAGCGCAGCTGCCCTGGCAGGATTTCTTCCAGGACGCACGCCTGCAGCAGCTGGTTCGCACCGCGCTGGACAACAACCGTGACCTGCGCGTGGCTGCGCTCAACATCGAGCGCGCCCAGGCCCAGTACCGGATCACGCGCGCCGACCAGTTCCCGACGGTCGGTGCAGGCGTCAACGCCAGCCGCGCCCCGAACACCACGGGCTCGGGCACCAAGTACGTCAACAGCTACCAGGTCGGCCTGGCCGTCACCTCGTGGGAGCTGGACTTCTTCGGCCGCATCGGCAGCCTGAAGGAAGCCGCCCTGGCCCAGTACCTGGCGACCGAGGAAGCTCGCCGCGCCGCGCAGACCAGCCTGGTGGCCGCTGTGGCCAGCGGCTGGTACACGCTGCTGGCCGACGAGCAACTGCTGAAGATCTCGCGCGACACGCTGCGGACCCGTGAAGAGTCGATCAAGCTGACCAAGCTGCGCTTCGACACGGGCGTGGCGTCCGAGCTGGACTACCGCCAGGCCGTCTCGCTGACCGAGGCTGCACGCGCCACGCTGGCGCAGCAGCAGCGCCAGCGCGCCCTGGATGAAAACGCCCTGGTGCTGCTGCTGGGCCAGTCCCTGCCAGCGGACGTGCTCGCCAGCCTGGGCTCCAGCCAGGGCCTGCGCGACACGGCCGACCTGCCCGCCGTGCCGGCCGGCCTGCCTTCAGACCTGCTCACACAGCGGCCCGACATTCGCCAGGCCGAGCAGCAGCTGATCAGTACCAACGCCAACATCGGTGCCGCGCGTGCCGCCTTCTTCCCGCGCATCACGTTGACGGGGCAGTTCGGCACGGCCAGCAACGAGCTGTCGGGCCTGTTCAAGAGCGGCAGCTGGGGCTTCACCCTCGCGCCATCCGCCCTCCTGCCCATCTTCGATGCGGGCCGCAATTCGGCCAATCTGGCTGCTGCCAAGGTCGAGCGCGAAGTGGCCATCGCCCAGTACGAGAAGTCCATCCAGAGCGCCTTCCGCGAGGTCTCCGACGCACTGGACAGCCAGGGCACGCTGCGTGACCAGATCATGGCCCAGCGCGCCCAGCTCGAAGCCGAGCAGGCGCGCCTGAAGCTGTCCGACCTGCGCTACAGCAACGGCGTGGCCAGCTACCTGGACCTGCTGGATGCACAGCGCACCCTGTTCGCGCTGGAGCAGTCCACCGTGAGCGTGCGTCTGGCGCAGTTGCTCAACCAGATCGAGCTGTACAAGGCACTGGGCGGCGGCTGGACCGACAGGACAGCGACAGCAGCGGCAGCCACGCCGGCTCCCGCGCCCGCGCAGTAAGACCCAAGGCAGGCATCTGCCGCGCCAACCGCACAGAGGTGTTCTCCGCAAGTTGAACACCTCTTTTTTATGGCGCGCGGAAAGCATTTGCCATTTGCTTGATCCATCTCATGGCATATGTGCGCCCCAGGTCAACCCGGGTCTGCGCGCAGTGTCTGCAAGAGGCCCGTCGATATAATTTGTTGTTGACTCACGCCCCCACAACACAAGAGGACTTCATGAGCGCAACCCACACCGAAGAAGCCCATACGGGCCCGATCAAGAACCCCAAGCAGCTGCTGATGGCGGTGTTTTTCTCGTTCGTGGTTCCGGTGTTCGTGATCATCGGCCTCGTGCAATACGTGAGTTCGGCCGACAAGGCCGGCGCCGGCGCTTCCCAGACCGAAATGGCCAAGGCCCAGCGGCTGCAGAAAATCGGCCTCGTGGAAATCCGGGATGCCAATCGCCCGCTGCGCTCGGGTGAAGAAGTCTTCAAGGGCCAATGCGCGGCCTGCCATGCCACAGGTGCCGCAGGTGCTCCCAAGTTCGCGGATGCAGCGGCCTGGGGCCCGCGCCTGGCACAAGGTCTGGAAGGTCTGGTGCACTCGGCCCTCAAGGGCAAGGGAGCGATGGCGCCTCAAGGCGGCGGCGATTTCAACGACACCGAAATTGCCCGTGGCGTGGTCTACATGACCAATGCCGCAGGTGGCAAGTTTGAAGAACCCAAGGCCCCGGCCGCAGAAGGCGCTGCAGCAGAAGGTGCAGCGGCACCCGCCAACTGAGCAAGGCCCAGGATGTCTGGCACCAACCGGCTTCGGCCGGTTTTTTCATGCCCGGGCCGGACTGCGCACAAAACCGTAGCGTTGCGGCAACGTCTGTGCCGGCACCTCTTCACAGGCAGGCAGCATGCTGGCGTCCAGCGCGGCAGCGGCATCGACCATGTCCTGCGTATGGACCAGGCCCAGGCCGGAGGGCATGGCCAGATACAGGCGCCCTGTCTCATCCATCAAAACCGCCTTGATGGCTGCGGCCTGCAGCTCTGCCCCTGTGTGGCTGTGCACCTGCAGGCGCTCGCCATCCCAGCGCAGCCGCCATATCCAGGGTGTGCTTTCCAGTTCCACATACACGCGCTGGGGACCATTCTGGAAAAACCACCGACCGTCGGGCTCGGCAAGATAGTTGCGGGCAATGAAGTCCGCCAGCTTTTCGTTGCGCACCTCCGCGCCCTTGGCTCCCGGGATGCCGCTGTCGAAAGCGCCGCAGGCCTGGGCCTCTTCATCGCGCAGATACCAGCGCCCGCGCTCGTCCAGCCCCAGCCAGCCGCTGCAGGCGGGCACATGGGGCCATTTGGCCATGGCCTGCTTCACGATATCGTCCATTGCATTCATCCTTGTTCGCTGTCTGCCAGCCACTGCGTGACGGCCTGCGGCATGCCCAGTACATGCCCTGGCCAATGTCCCTGTGCAAAACCCACATGACCGCCGTGCGGCGGTTGCCACAGCGTAACCCGTGGGCCGACCTCGCCTGGCCCTGGCAGGCTGCATGCAGGGACAAAGGGATCGTCCAGCGCATTGAGCAGCAGCGCAGGCACGGCAATGCTGCCCAGCACAGGCTTGGCTGCCGCCCGGCGCCAGTAGTCGTGCGCATCGAGAAAGCCATGCACGGGTGCCGTGAACGCGTCATCGAACTCCTTCAGATCGCGCGCGCGCACCGCGGCATCGCGGTCGAAGAGGCCGGGAAATTGCGCCCATTTGACCCGCGCCTTGGGCACCAGCGTGCGCAGGAACATGCGTGTGTAGATCCAGCGGTTCAGACCCTGCCCCAGCGCCATGCCGCCAGCCGCCAGGTCCAGCGGCGCACTCACCGCCGCCAGGGCCTGGACCACCTCGGCCGCCTTGTCTGCCTGCAGACCGGCCCAGCGCGCAAGCGCATTGCCGCCCAGGGAAACACCCACGACATGGAGCGGGCGGGAAGACCGTGCGCGCAGGCGGCGCAGTATCCAGTCCACCTCCTGCACATCGCCCGAGTGATAGGCGCGCGGGCCCCGGTTGACCTCGCCGCTGCAGCCGCGAAAGTGCGGCACGGCCATGTGCCAGCCACGCTGCGCGGCCACCCAGGCCATGGCCTGGGCATAGTGGCTGTTCGCCGAGCCTTCAAGGCCATGGAAAAGCACCAGCCATGGCGCGTCGGCAGGCAGGGTGGAAGCACCGCCGAAGGCGACATCGATGAAGTCGCCATCCGGGGTATCCCAGCGCTCCCAGCGCCAGGCGGGCGCCGCCTGGCCCACCGGCCAGCGGCGCGCGAACAGTGCCGGCCAGATGGTCTGGGCGTGGCCCCCGGGCAACCAGCGCGCCGCCGTGAATTCGTGCATAAAAGCCCTGTTAGCAGTCCTTGCCACACCGCTGCGCAATGGCCTTTGCCCTACATGGCAGCAGGCCGGGCGCGCAGCACAATCGCCAGCATTGCGCATGCATCGTGCGCGATACTGTTTTCCATTGTCGCTTTCAGGTTGCCATCTTATGAAACGTCTACTCGCCACGCTTGCCACCGTCCTGGCATTGACCGGCTGCGGCTACAACGACTTCCAACGTCTTGACGAACAGACCAAGTCGGCCTGGAGCGAGGTGCTCAACCAGTACCAGCGCCGTGCCGACCTGGTGCCCAACATCGTGGCCTCGGTCAAGGGCGAGGCCAATTTCGAGCAGGAAACCCTGACCAAGGTGGTGGAGGCACGCGCGAAGGCCACCTCCATCCAGGCCACGCCCGAGCTGGTCAACAACCCCGAGGCCTTCAACAAGTTCCAACAGGCGCAGGGCGAGCTGTCCAGTGCCCTGTCGCGGCTGATGGTGGTGGCCGAGCGCTATCCCCAGCTGCAGGCCAACCAGGGCTTCCGCGACCTGCGCGTGACGCTGGAGGGCACGGAGAACCGCATCACCGTGGCGCGCAACCAGTACATCCAGGCCGTGCAGTCCTACAACGTGCTGGCGCGCAGCTTTCCGACCAATCTGACGGCCAAGGTCTTCAGCTACGAACCCAAGCCCAGCTTCAGCGTGCAGAACGAGGCCGAAATCTCCCGCCCGCCCACGGTGGACTTCGGCAACAAGTAAGCCGTGACCATGTCCCTGGTGCCACTGTGGCGCATGCTTTGCGCCCTTGCCCTGACCATGCTGCTGCTGCCCGGGAGCACGCTGGCGCAGGCGCCGCAGCCCGTGCCGGCCCTCTCGGCTCGGCTCATCGACCAGACGGGCACGCTGTCGGCCGATGAGGCACGCACCATTGAAGACAGGCTGCGTGGCATCGAACAGAAGTCGGGCTCGCAGGTCGTCGTGCTGATGGTGGCCACCACCGCGCCCGAAGACATTGCCGCCTATGCCTGGCGCGTGGCCAGTGACTGGAAGATCGGCCGCCGCGACGTGGGCGACGGCCTGTTGGTGGTGATTGCCAAGAACGACAGGCGCATGCGCATGGAAGTGGCCCGCGCGCTGGAAGGCGCGATCCCCGACCTGGCGGCCGCGCGCATCATCGACCAGCAGATGGCACCACGCTTTCGCCAGGGAGACTATGCGGGCGGCATCACCGCTGCGCTGGACCAGGTGGCAGCGCGCATTGCGGGCGAGCAACTGCCGGCGCCCTCCTCCAGCCCCCAGTCTTCCAAAAGCCCGGACAGGGGCTTCGACATGGAAGACCTGATGCTGTTCTTCTTCTTCGGCGTGGCCGTGGTCGGCCCCATCCTGCGCTCGGTACTGGGCCGGCCGCTGGCCTCCGTGCTGGCGGGGGTAGGCGCCGGCATTGCCGCCTATGTGGTGACGGCCAGTCTGCTCGTCGCCGCAGGAGCGGGAGTCGTCGCGCTGCTGTTCACCCTGCTGGGAAGCGGCCGCTCCGGCAGGGGTGGCGGCGGTGGGTGGGGCGGTGGTGGCGGCTTTGGCGGAGGCGGCGGCCGTAGCGGTGGCGGCGGGGGCTTCAGCTCCGGCAGAGGCGGCAGTTTCGGGGGCGGCGGCGCCTCGGGGAGTTGGTGAGATGGGGGCTGCAATCACAGGCTTTGTTCAGCGTCTGATCCGGCTGCTGCGCCACCATTGGGCCGAAGGGCAGCTGCGGCGTGCACTCCCGCCTGAAAGCCTGGCGGAGCTGGAGCGCCTGATCACCATGAGCGAGCAGCGCCATACAGGCCAGATTCGCATCTGCGTCGAACCCGGACTGCCGCCCAGCTACCTGTGGCGCGACGCCACGCCGCGCGAGCGCGCCATCACGCTGTTCGGCAAGCTGCGCGTCTGGGATACCGAACACAACAACGGTGCCCTGATCTATCTGCTGCTGGCCGACCACGCCATCGAAATCGTCGCCGACCGCGCCCTGGCGCGCACCCTGCCGGCGGAACAATGGCAAACGCTGATCAGCGACATGGGTGCCGCCTTTCAGGGCGGCCATTACGCCATGGGCATGACAGCAGCCCTGGAGCGCGTGAGCCTGCTGCTTGAAACCAACTTTCCGCGTGACCCGCTGCAGCCTGTGCACGATGGCAGCGACAATCTTCCCGATGCTGTCGTGATACAGCACCACTGAAAGGCAGGCAGGCTGCGCAGGCCGGGCCGAGCCACCCCCTTCATCAAGCTATCGCGGGCACGGAGGCTGTGATAGCGTCACGCCATTTCATCAAGGAGCATCCACACCATGAAGAACACCCTGGCCCGCCTGGGCCTGCTGGCCGCCGTGCTGACCCTGAGCGCCTGCGCAAGCCCCATCCTCGACGACTCGCAGGAATATGACTATGTGCTCAGCTGCAAGCTGCGCGAAGACGACCCCAAGCGCTGCGAGCAACAGATCCGCGCCTTGTGCCCCGTGCCCGCCAAGGCCGTGACGCACAAGTCACGCACGGTGGACCCCAAGGACAATGCCGTGACCTACGTGTACCAGGCCCGCTGCGGCGACTGAGCCATGGGGCCGGTGACCGGCCTTCCAGCCTTTTGCACCAAAGAAAAAGCCGCCCGAGGGCGGCTTTCTTGCAGCTGGAGCCCGAATGGGGCTCAGCGCTTTTGGCGGAACTTGCGCAGGGCCGCGATCTGAGCGGCCATGACGGCCAGCTCGGACTGGGCACGCGCCAGATCGACTTCGCTCTTGGCGTTCTTCAGTGCTTCCTCGGCTTCGAGCTTGGCCTTCTCGGCCTTCTCGGCGTCCAGGTCGGCACCGCGGATGGCGGTGTCGGACAGCACGGTCACACAGTTGGGCTGCACTTCCAGGATGCCGCCGGCCACGAAGACGAACTCTTCGCTGCCGTCCGCCATCTCGATACGCACCGAGCCGGGCTTGATGCGCGTGATCAGCGGAGTGTGGCGGGGAAAAATGCCCAGTTCGCCGGATTCACCGGGCAGGGCGACAAAGCGCGCTTCACCGGAGAAGATGGACTCTTCGGCACTGACCACATCAACGTGGATGGTGTTCATCTTTGCTCCTCAGAAAAGGTTGACTGGAACTTGGAACCGGCAGGGCCCAGATCGGGGACACCGAGCAAGGGCCGCCCCGCAGCGAGGGTGTCGTCCCCCTCCCCGCGAAGCGGGTAGAGAGGGGGAAGCGACGCAGTCGCTCAGGGGGTGCCGCAGGCTCAAGCCGCCAGTTTCTTGGCCTTCTCGAAGGCTTCGTCGATGGTGCCAACCATGTAGAAGGCTTGCTCGGGCAGGTGATCGCACTCGCCAGCGCAGATCATCTTGAAACCACGGATGGTTTCAGCCAGCGACACGTACTTGCCGGGGGCGCCAGTGAACACTTCGGCCACGTGGAAAGGCTGCGACAGGAAACGCTGGATCTTGCGGGCGCGGGCCACGGTCAGCTTGTCTTCGGGAGCCAGCTCGTCCATGCCCAGAATGGCGATGATGTCGCGCAGTTCCTTATAGCGCTGCAGCGTGCCCTGCACTTCGCGGGCCACCTTGTAGTGCTCTTCACCCACGACTTGGGGGTCCAGCTGGCGGCTGGTGGAGTCCAGCGGGTCGACAGCGGGGTAGATACCCAGCGAAGCGATGTCACGCGACAGCACCACGGTCGAGTCCAAGTGGGCGAACGTCGTGGCAGGCGAGGGATCGGTCAAGTCATCGGCGGGCACGTAAACGGCCTGGATGGAAGTGATCGAACCGACCTTGGTCGAGGTGATGCGCTCTTGCAGGCGGCCCATTTCCTCGGCCAGCGTGGGCTGGTAGCCCACGGCGGAAGGCATGCGACCCAGCAGAGCGGACACTTCGGTACCGGCCAGCGTGTAGCGGTAGATGTTGTCCACGAAGAACAGCACGTCCTTGCCTTCGTCACGGAAGGCTTCGGCCATGGTCAGGCCGGTCAGCGCCACGCGCAGACGGTTGCCCGGGGGTTCGTTCATCTGGCCGTAGACCATGGCCACCTTGGAGTCGTTCAGCGACTCCTGGTTGACCACGCCGGCGTCCGACATTTCGTGATAGAAGTCATTGCCTTCGCGGGTACGTTCACCCACACCGGCGAACACCGACAGACCACCGTGGCCCTTGGCGATGTTGTTGATGAGTTCCATCATGTTCACGGTCTTGCCCACACCGGCGCCACCGAACAGACCCACCTTGCCGCCCTTGGCGAAGGGCGAGATCAGGTCGATCACCTTGATGCCGGTTTCCAGCAGTTCCTGCGAAGGCGACAGCTCGTCATAAGCCGGTGCCTTGCGGTGGATGGGAGCCGTCAGCGCCTGATCCACGGGACCACGTTCGTCGATGGGATTGCCCAGCACGTCCATGATGCGACCCAGCGTCGCCTTGCCCACGGGCACGGTGATGGGGTTGCCGGTGTTGGACACCATCAGGCCGCGACGCAGACCGTCGGACGAACCCAGGGCGATGGTACGCACAACGCCGTCACCCAGCAGTTGCTGCACTTCCAGCGTCAGGGCCGAGCCGTCGAGCTTCAGGGCATCGAACACCTTGGGCATTGCGTTGCGGGGGAACTCGACGTCCACCACAGCGCCAATACATTGAACAATCTTGCCTTGCACTTGAGCCATTTTTTGCTCCAATTAGTTTGTCTGTTGAGCTGCTTTACACAGCAGCGGCGCCAGCCACGATTTCCGACAGTTCGGTCGTGATGGCTGCCTGACGCGTCTTGTTGTAGACCAGCTTCAACTCGCTGATGACGTTGCCGGCGTTGTCGGTCGCGGCCTTCATGGCCACCATGCGCGCCGATTGCTCGGACGCCATGTTTTCCGCGACAGCTTGGTAGACCAGGGACTCTGCGTAACGCACGAGCAGCTCGTCGATCACGGACTGCGCGTCGGGTTCGTAGATGTAGTCCCAGCTATGGCCAGACGTCTTCTCGGCCTGCATGCTCTCGGACGACAGGGGCAGCAACTGCTCCACCACCGATTCCTGCTTCATGGTGTTGATGAACTTGGTGTAGCTCAGGTACACCGCGCTCAGCTTGCCCGCTGCATATGCATCGAGCAGCACCTTCACAGGGCCGATCAGCTTTTCCAGATGGGGCGTATCGCCCAGACCCGTCGCGTGCGAAACCACCTTGGCGCCGACACGGTTCAGAAAGCCCAGACCCTTGTTGCCAATGGCCACTGCTTCTGCCGACACGCCTTGATCCTGCAGCTCCCGCAGCTTGGCCGTGACAGCACGCAACACGTTGGTGTTCATGCCGCCGCACAACCCCTTGTCCGTCGTCACCACGATGACGCCGGCTGTCTTTGCATCACCGTTCACTTGCATGAACGGGTGCACGTACTCGGGGTTGGCTTGGCCAAGATGGACTGCAATGTTGCGGATCTTTTCGCTGTACGGGCGTGCAGCCAGCATCCGTTCCTGCGCCTTGCGCATCTTGGATGCGGCCACCATTTCCATGGCTTTGGTGATCTTCTTGGTGTTTTCCACCGATTTGATCTTGCCGCGAATTTCCTTACCTGCTGCCATGATGGCTCCTCGTCCGGTTTAAGCGAACGACTTCTTGAACGCAGCGATGGCGGCGTTCAATTCGGCTTCGGAATCCTTGTCCATGGCCTTGGAAGCGTTCAGCTTGTCGATCAGGGCGCCGTGGCTGGTCTTCAGGAACTGGTGCAGACCAGACTCGAAAGCCAGCACTTGCTTGACCTGGATGTCGTCCATGTAGCCCTTGTTCACTGCGAACAGCGAAGCGCCCATCAAAGCGGTGGACAGGGGGCTGTACTGGGCCTGCTTGAGCAGTTCGGTCACGCGGGCACCGCGGTCCAGCTGCTTGCGGGTGGCTTCGTCCAGGTCGGAGGCGAACTGCGCGAAGGCAGCCAGTTCACGGTATTGCGCCAGGTCGGTACGGATACCGCCGGACTGGCCCTTGACCAGCTTGGTCTGTGCAGCACCACCGACGCGCGACACCGAGATACCGGCGTTGATGGCGGGGCGGATACCGGCGTTGAACAGGCTGGTTTCCAGGAAGATCTGGCCGTCCGTGATCGAGATCACGTTCGTGGGCACGAAGGCCGACACGTCACCGGCCTGGGTTTCGATGATGGGCAGTGCCGTCAGCGAACCCGTCTTGCCCTTGACTTCACCCTTGGTGAAGGCTTCGACGTAGTCGGCATTCACGCGGGCTGCACGCTCGAGCAGGCGGCTGTGGAGATAGAACACGTCGCCGGGGAAGGCTTCGCGGCCCGGGGGACGGCGCAGCAGCAGCGAAACCTGGCGGTAGGCCACGGCTTGCTTGGACAGGTCGTCATAGACGATCAGGGCGTCTTCGCCGCGGTCGCGGAAGTACTCGCCCATCGTGCAGCCGGAGTAGGCCGACACGTACTGCATGGCAGCGGATTCGGAAGCGGTGGCAGCCACGACGATGGTGTATTCCATCGCGCCGGCCTGCTCCAGGGCACGCACCACGTTCTTGATCGAGGAAGCCTTCTGGCCGATCGCAACGTAGATGCAGGTAACGCCCTGACCCTTCTGGTTGATGATGGCGTCGATGGCCACGGCGGTCTTGCCGGTCTGGCGGTCACCGATGATCAGTTCGCGCTGGCCACGGCCGACGGGCACCATCGAGTCGATGGACTTGATGCCGGTCTGCAGGGGCTGGTCCACGGACTGGCGTGCGATCACGCCGGGAGCGACCTTCTCGATCACGTCCGTCATCTTGGCGTTGATCGGGCCCTTGCCGTCAATCGGCTGACCCAGGGCGTTGACCACGCGGCCGATGAGTTCGGGGCCGACGGGCACTTCCAGAATACGGCCCGTGCACTTGACGGTGTCGCCTTCGGAGATGTGCTCGTACTCGCCCAGAATCACGGCGCCGACGGAGTCGCGCTCGAGGTTCAGCGCCAGGCCGAAGGAGGGCTGGCCATCCTTGCCTGCGGGGAATTCCAGCATTTCGCCTTGCATCACGTCCGACAGGCCGTGCACGCGCACGATACCGTCGGTCACCGAAACCACGGTGCCTTCGTTACGGATGTCGCTGCTGCCAGCCAGACCCTCGATGCGGCTCTTGATCAGTTCAGAAATTTCTGCGGGATTGAGTTGCATGACTCTTTCCTTCTTTAGCTTTGGTTAGCCGAGACCTCAGTCGCGTTGTTACGCAATGAGGGCCGCTTTCATTTGTTCCAGGCGGGCCTTGACGGACGTGTCAAGAACTTCATCACCCACCACGACGCGGATGCCACCGATCAGGGACTGATCTTGCTGCACCGACAGGTTCAGCTTTCGGCCGAAACGCTTCTCCAGCGAAGTCCCGAGGGCAGCCAGAGCGGCAGCATCTATGGGAAAAGCGCTTTGAACCACGGCGTCGGACGAGCCACCGGCGCGGTTCACGAGGCTGCGAAACTGGGCCGCCACTTCTGGCAGGGCTTGCAGTCGGCCGTTTTCAATGATGACGCGCAGAAAGTTGCGAGCGGCATCAGGCAATGCCGAGCCGGCCACGCCGCTGATGACGTCGAACAGTTGTTCGTCGGTCACCTTGGGGTCGTCGGCCAGCTGGCGCAATTGCGGATTGGCGGCAATCGCCGCCAATTCCTCCGCCCAGGCAACAGTGCCGGACAGGTCAGCACCCTGCTGGGTGCTGGCCTTGAACAGGGCATCTGCGTAAGGACGGGCAATGGTGGCGAGTTCTGCCATGTTTGCTCTTCCTTACAGCTCGGTCTTCAGGCGGTTCAGCAGGTCGGCATGGACGCCGGCATCCACTTCCTTGCGCAGGATCTGCTCGGCGCCCTTGACGGCCAGCGCAGCCACTTGCTCGCGCAGGGCTTCACGGGCCTGGACTGTCTGCTGCTCGGCCTCAGCGCGGGCAGCAGCAACAATCTTGTTGCCTTCTTCGGAGGCACGGGCCTTGGCTTCTTCGATGATGGCCTGGGCACGGCGTTCGGCGTCCGCAAGCCGCGATGCCGTTTCGTTGCGCGTCTGGGCCAGTTCCTGCTCGACGCGCTTGTTGGCGGCGGCCAGGTCAGTCTTGGCCTTGTCGGCAGCAGCGAGGCCATCGGCGATTTTCAGAGCTCGTTCATCCAGCGCCTTCGCGATCGGGGGCCACACGAACTTCATCGTGAACAGCACCAGGATCAGGAAAACGATGGCCTGGACGAACAGGGTCGCGTTGATACTCACGGCAACACCTTTCTATCTAGGGCGTGATCGGAGCTTAGGCCAGGACGAAGGGGTTGGCGAAAGCGAACAGCAGAGCGATAGCAACACCGATCAGGAAGGCAGCGTCGATCAGACCGGCCAAGATGAACATCTTGGTTTGCAGTTCGTTGATCAGCTCAGGCTGACGTGCCGACGATTCCAGGAACTTGCCACCCATCAGGGCGATACCGATCGAAGCGCCGATAGCGCCCAGACCAACGATCAGACCACAAGCCAGAGCGACGAGACCGAGAATGTTTTCCATGATGACTCCTGAGATTAAAGAAAGAGAAAGGTTGAGAGGGAAAGGAAATGGTCAGTGGGCTTCATGTGCCTGGCCGAGATAGATCAGCGTCAGCATCATGAAAATGAAGGCCTGCAGGGTGATGATCAGAATGTGGAAGATCGCCCAGATAGAGCCTGCAATGATGTGCCCCAAGGGGAGCAACACACCGGAAAGCGACATGGCAGCCGCACCGCCCATCAGAGCGATCAGACAGAACACCAACTCACCAGCGTACATGTTGCCGAACAGTCGCATGCCATGCGAAACCGTCTTGGCGACATATTCAATGATCTGCATGGCCAGGTTGATAACACCCAGGATCAGTGCAAACACGGGATTCTTGCTGGTGCCGAACGGAGCGGTCACCAGTTCGTGGGCCCAGCCGCCCATGCCCTTGATCTTGATGCTGTAGAAGAAGCACAGGATCAGCACGGCCGAGGACAGGCCCAGCGTGGTCGAGAGGTCAGCCGTGGGAACGACGCGCAGGTAGGCGTGCGAGTCACCCTGGACGCCCTGCCACAGTACCGGCAGCAGGTCCACGGGCAGCATGTCCATGGCGTTCATCATGAAGATCCAGACGAACACGGTCAGCGCCAGCGGAGCGATGAACTTGCGGCTTTGCGCGTTGTGGATGTTGGCCTTGGCCTGGTTGTCCACCATCTCGACCAGCAGCTCTACAGCCGCCTGGAAGCGGCCCGGAACGCCCGATGTGGCCTTGCGCGCGGCAAGCCACAGCACGAACAGGCTCAGCACGCCCAGCGTGGCGCTGACGACGATCGAGTCCAGGTTGATGACCGAAAAGTCGATGATCGACTTTTGCTTGATGTTCTGGAGGTGCTGCAGGTGGTGAACGATGTATTCACTTGCAGTAGGTGCGTGCGCGTCTGCGGCCATCGGTCAACTTCTCTTCAAATATCAATCGGTTTTTCGGACATTGGCCCGCACTATCAGCGCGACCCAATACGTTTTCATGACGATCACCAAGCCCGCCAGCAGCGCCAGCCAACTCAGCCCCGGGACCAGCTTGGGCGCAGCCGCCAGCATGGCAATGCACAGCACCAGCTTCACCAGTTCCCAGCCAAAAATTCCCACCATGGCGGCTGCAGCGCCGCCAGGCCTCTTGCGCACGACGGCGCGCGCAAACAGCGCAGCCGGCAGCACCACCGACAAGGCGCCATAGGCAGCCGACCATCCGACCTCGGCGCGCCCCGTCACCAGCCACGCGACCAGTGCCACCAGCACGCCAACCACCGCCTGGACCACCACGAAGCGCCACACAGACATCTGCGGGTTTCGCGTGCGCCACTCCTGAGCCTCCTCGGAGGTCAGGGGCTTGAAGTCGGAATCCTCGCCCTCAAGTTCCCTGTCAGCGTCTGTGTCAGCGGCGTAGTTTTTCATTGAGTTCTCGAAGGCCGCAGACCAGACAAGACTTTTTCACAAAGCCTCTGATTATAAGTAAAAACCCCTGCCGAACGATAGGGGTTGTTACGGGCATGCCCAAAACGGCGGCGGCAGCCTGGCTGTGTGGCAGCAGGCCAACAACGCCAGCCTCGCACCGCAGGCAGCTTGTTTGTTGTGTGTGGAGTTTTCGTGACCGGCGGCGCGGCAGCCCCAGGCTGCGACATGGCCGCGAACGATAGCGCACAATCGCCTCCAACGCCAAGCGATTAACCTTGATTCACCTATGACCGACGCCCCAACCCCCTCCTCCGCACCAGCAGCCGCGCCGGGCGCGGACCCGCGCAAGGACTCGTTGATCGAGTACCCGTCGCAGTTTCCCATCAAAGTCATGGGCATCAAGGCCGAGCATCTGGTGCATGAAATCACCCAGATCGCCGAGCGCTTCGACCCCGCCTTTGACCCCAGCACCATCGAGTTGCGCCCCAGCAGCAGCGGCAAATACCTGGGTGTCACCGTCACGGTGACGGCCACCAGCCGCGAGCAGCTCGACGACCTGTACCGGGCATTCACCTCGCACCCGCTTGTGAAAGTGGTGCTTTGAGCGCCCCAGCCGCCGAGCTTGCGCGGACGCTGGACTTGCGCCTGCTGGGCCGCACCGACTACGAAGCCACGGTGCAGGCCATGCAGGCATTCACGAGCGGCCGCGATGCCGGCACGCGCGACGAGCTCTGGATCTGCGAGCACGCCCCGCATTTCACGCAAGGCCTTGCCGGGAAAAGTGACCACTTGCTGAGCCCTGGCAACATTCCCGTGGTCGCAACCAACCGCGGCGGGCAGGTCACCTACCACGGCCCGGGCCAGGTGGTCGCCTATCCGTTGCTGGATCTGCAGCGCCTGGGCTACTTCGTCAAGGAATACGTGTTCCGCATCGAAGATGCGGTCATTCGCACGCTGGAGCATTTCGGCATCACCGGCCACCGCGTGGAAGGCGCCCCCGGCATCTACGTGCGTCTCGACGATCCTCGCAGCCACGCCATGCTGGCCCAGCGCCCGCAACTGCGCGCACCCGGCTCACCCGCGCCCCAGCCCGATTTTTCGGGGCTGGGCAAGATTGCAGCCCTGGGCATCAAGGTCAGCCGGCATTGCACCTATCACGGCGTTGCCCTGAATGCCGCCATGGACCTGGAACCCTACGAACGGATCAACCCTTGCGGCTATGCAGGACTGCAAACGGTGGACCTTTCTACAATCGGCGTTCAGACAACCTGGGACGAAGCCGCGCGCGTGCTGGGACGACAGTTGCAGCGCCGCCTAGCCCCCTGAATCCAGAACCATGACCACCAACACCGTCGTGCGCGAAGCGCAGTCCCAAGCCGAGTACAACCCGCTGGCCAAGCAGAAGGCGGCAGCGAAGCTTTCGCGCATCCCGATCAAGGTCGAGCATGGCGAGGCCCTCAAGAAGCCCGAGTGGATCCGCGTCAAGGCGGGCAGCCCCACCACGCGCTTCTACGAGATCAAGGACATCCTGCGCGCCAACAAGCTGCACACGGTCTGCGAGGAAGCCTCCTGCCCCAACATCGGCGAATGTTTCGGCAAGGGCACGGCCACCTTCATGATCATGGGCGACAAGTGCACGCGCCGCTGCCCGTTCTGCGACGTGGGCCACGGCCGCCCCGACCCGCTGGACACCAACGAGCCGCTCAATCTTGCCAAGACGATTGCCGAGTTGCGCCTGAAGTACGTGGTGATCACCAGCGTGGACCGCGACGACCTGCGCGATGGCGGCTCGGGCCATTTCGTGGAGTGCATCAAGAACATCCGCGAGCTCTCGCCGCTGACCCAGATCGAGATTCTGGTGCCCGACTTCCGTGGCCGCGACGACCGTGCGCTGGAAATCCTCAAGGCCGCACCTCCCGATGTGATGAACCACAACCTGGAGACCGCACCGCGCCTGTACAAGGAAGCGCGCCCCGGCTCGGACTACCAGTTCTCGCTGAACCTGCTCAAGAAGTTCAAGGCCTTGCACCCCAAGGTTCCGACCAAGAGCGGCATCATGGTGGGCCTGGGCGAGACCGACGAGGAAATCCTGCAGGTGATGCGCGACATGCGCGCCCATGACATCGACATGCTGACCATCGGCCAGTACCTGGCGCCCAGCAACAGCCACCTGCCGGTGCGCCGATACGTGCACCCCGACACCTTCAAGATGTTCGAGGAAGAAGCCTACAAGATGGGCTTCACGCACGCTGCCGTGGGCGCCATGGTGCGCTCCAGCTACCACGCGGATCAGCAGGCACACGCCGCAGGCGTTTGAGCTCGCCGCACCCAGGCGGCCCTCAATGCCCAGCCCTCGCCAGCCCTGCTGCCGAGGGCTTTTTCATGGCCGCATGACGACACATCAAGACGCGCGGGCAACAAAAAAGCAGAGCCGCTGACGCATGCTCTGCTTGAATTGGAGGCGATGTTGCCTCTTCTGACATCGTAGAAAAAAAGCCTGGCTAACCGGCAGACCGCTGGCTGGCAAACCGACTTGCTGCAGGCTGAACAGGCCTGGCGAGTCGCCCCACGATGAAACTGAAAAAGGCTTGCAGCTCGAATTCCCCACCAGAGAGTTTCTTGCTGCATTGGGGCTGATCATAGCATCGAATGAGAATCAATCGCAACTAAAGTTGCAAATCTTTTTTTCTGCGCATCCCCGCCTGCATGAATTCATGGTCCCAGCAGCGCTGCAGGACTGTCCGAGCGCAGGACTTCCTGCGCCCAGGCAGTCAGCTTGCGTGTGTCGGCACGCAAGATTTCCTGCTTGACGACCAGGATCTGCGCCGGATGCATGGAAAAGCTGCGCAGACCCAGGCCGAGCAGCAGGCGCGTCATGCCCACATCCCCGGCGGTCTCCCCACAGACACAGACGCTCTTGCCCTGCGCCCTTCCTTCGGCGATCACGTCCGCCACCAGCTTGAGCACGGCGGGATGCAAGGGGTCATAGAGATGGGCCACGGTCTCGTCGGCGCGGTCGATGGCCAGCGTGTACTGGATGAGGTCGTTGGTGCCGATCGACAGGAAGTCGAAGTAACGCAAAAAAGTGCGCACGATCAGCGCGGCCGCAGGCACTTCGATCATGGCGCCCAGCTTGACCGGGCCATGGGCCACGCCTCGCGCGTCGAGTTCGCTTTGCGCCAGCCGCACCTGGGCCAGGGTCTGCTCGATCTCGCTTTGGTGGGCCAGCATGGGAAACAGCAGATGGATCTGCCCATGCGCCGCCGCACGCAGGATGGCGCGCAACTGGGTGCGGAACATGGCCGGGTCAGCCAGGCTCCAGCGGATGGCGCGTAGACCCAGCGCGGGGTTCAGGTAGTAGTCCTTGGGCTGTGCCTTGTCCAGCGGCTTGTCGGCGCCCACGTCCAACGTGCGTATGGTCACGGGCATGCCCTGCATGCCGTCCACGGCCTCGCGGTAGGCGCGGTACTGCTCCTCCTCACCGGGCAGGTTGCCGCCACGCCCCATGAACAGGAATTCCGTGCGGAACAGTCCCACGCCCACGGCGCCTGCATGCACGGCCGCAGGCCCGTCGCCGGGTTGCTCGATATTGGCCAGCAACTCGATGCGCTCTCCGTCCAGCGTCAGCGCGGGCGTATGGCGCAGGCGTGAGAGGCGCTCGCGCTCCAGCTCGTTCTGGCGCTGGCGAAAGCCATATTCGGCCAGGATGATGGGAGAAGGATCGACGATGACGACGCCTGCGTTGCCATCGATGATAATCCAGTCGTCCTGGCGGATCAGCTGGCTGGCCGCGCGCGCGCCGACCACGGCCGGGATGTCCATGCTGCGCGCCACGATGGCCGTGTGCGAGGTGCGCCCGCCCACGGCCGTGATGAAGCCGGCAAACAGCCGGCTCTTGAACTGCAGCATGTCCACAGGCGACAGGTCCTGCGCCACCAGGACCAGGGGCACATCGGTGACTTCGTCGAGCAGCAGCGGCTGCTGCGGCGCGCCCTCCCCCGTTGCATCGGCCCGCGGCAGCGCGGCAGGCGCGGGCACGGGGCTGGCCATGCCCTTCATGTAGCGCAGGATGCGCTCGACCACCTGCTCCAGGTCGGCCTTGCGCTCGCGCAGATACTCGTCCTCCATCTCGTCGAACTGGCGCGAGACGACCTCGAGCTGCGTGGTCAGCGCCCATTCGGCGTTGTAGAGACGATCGGAAATCCAGTGCTTGATGGCGGCGGCCAGGGCCTCGTCCTGCAACAGCAGCAGGTGGACGTCGAGCAGGGCATCGAGCTCGCCCGGCGCATCCTGGGGCATTTCATCCTGCAGGCGGCGCAGCTCGTCGATGACGGCGTTGCGTGCGCTGCGGGCGCGGTCGATTTCCGCGTCCACCTGGTCGGGCCGGATGAAGTAGTGCACCACCTCCATGCGGCTGGAGGCCACCACCACCGCGCGTCCTATCGCAATGCCCCGTGAAACGGCCAGTCCGTGGATTGCAAACGTCATTGCGCCTGTCCTTTGCCTGCTGCTGCGCAGGCCCCGGGCCGTCGCAATGCGGCATCGTCCGGGCCCGGCGCGTGTTGCTCTTTTGCGCTCACCGTCTGCCAGCGCAGCGGAGGCCCATCACTGGCCTTCGCCAAATTTGTCGTTGATCAGGGCCGTCAGCGCATCCATGGCTTCCTGCTCCTGCGGTCCTTCGGTTTCCAGCAGCACCTCGGAGCCCATGCCGGCAGCCAGCATCATCACGCCCATGATGCTCTTGGCATTGATGCGCCGCTCGCCCTTGCTCATCCAGACTTCGCAGGGAAAGCTGCCTGCAAGCTTGGTGAGCTTGGCGGAGGCGCGGGCATGCAGGCCCAGTTTATTGCTGATGGTTATAGGGGTCTTGATCATTGGATGGTCGCGGACTCTGGTTCTGAGGCGTGTTCACGCCCACCTGCATCACCCCATGGCTGCCTCCGGCCAAGGCACGCTCGGCCACGGCTTCCAGCGCCTCGTGGCGATAGCCTATGGAGCGCAGCAGCATGGGCAAGTTCACCCCGGCCACCAGTCGCCCGGCAGGCAGCTGCGCCACCAGGCGCTGCGCCACGTTGCAGGGCGTCGCGCCAAAGAGGTCGGTCAGCACCAGCGTGGGCAGCGCCACCAGGCCGCCATGGTCCTCAAGCAACTGCTCGGCACGCATCAGGGTGGCCTCGGGCGGCTCCTGAGCGGGCACATCCAGGGCAAGGACGTCCTCGGCACTGTCGGCGAACACATGCAAGGCGCATTCGCGCAGTGCATGGGCCAAAGGTGCGTGGGTGAACAAAAGGATGCGCGTGGTCATGAAGTCACAGGGTTCGGAGTCGATTATGGCGTGCGCAAGCGCATGCAGGGCAACCGGCGCGCCTGCACTGCGTTCCATGCCACAGCTGCCTCCCGCATCCGTGGCTCCGAAACCTGTTGCCGTTGCTATTGCAGTTGCAGGCTGGCGAAGAAGTTGTTGGCCTCGTCTGTGCGCGGCTTGTCGCTGTAGATCACGGCATGGTAGAGGCGCGCGCCTGCCGGCTCCATTCGTGCAAACCACACGCCATGGGCGGTGAGCTTCCAGCCCTGGGGCCCCACGCCTTCAAACGTGGTGCGCAGCGACTGCGGCAGATTCAGTGCGCCTGCAGGCAGGAAAGGGCCATCTTCCTTGGAGCGCAGTTGCTTGGCGCCCGCCGGTGCCTGCCCCGGAGCACCCGGGTTCATCTGGCCGAGCACGGCTGCCTGCCAATACGACAGCATCTCGGCGGCTCTGGACGGCTCGCTGACCAGGAAGTGGGACACCGCGTAGGTCGACGCATCGGCATCGCATCCCATCATGGACATCTGCACCGTGCCCATGCCCTGGCCCAGCTCCACCGGCCGTGTTGCGGATTGCGGATCGCAGGGCAAGAGCACGCGCAGCGGCGTGCCTTCGACCGCGACCTGCCGCCAATCCAGCCTGGGACTGCAGGCGGCCAGGGGCGCCAACACCAGCAGCGCGGCGCCGAGCCGCAGGGCCAGAGCGCGGCCCTTTGCTTTAGAAAAGCTTTCCATCAATGTCATGCCGGCATTATCGGCATGGCCCGACCTGTCCGAGCCCCGAACTTTTGCCCTTGCCGCGCATCGAAAGGCGGTGCACGGCATGCGTGCAGGCCTTCGGGCGCAACTTTGGGCACAATCGTCGCTATGGCAAGCAAACATTGGATCGCAGGCGTGATGATCGCCGCAGCCGCCGGCATGGGCGCATGGGTGTATTCGGGTGCCGGCCAGACGGCCGCGCCGCAGTCCACCTTCGTACTGCTGGACGGCAGCAAGCAGACCACGGCCGACCTCAAGGGCAAGGTGACCTTGGTGAACTTCTGGGCCACCAGCTGCACCACCTGCGTGGCCGAAATGCCCGAGATCGTTGCCACCCACCAGAAATTCCAGAGCCAGGGGTTCGAGACCCTGGCCGTGGCCATGAGCTACGACCCGCCCAGCTATGTGGTGAACTTCGCCGATTCGCGCAAGCTGCCTTTCAAGGTCGCGCTGGACAACACCGGCGCCGTGGCCCGGGCCTGGGGCGATGTGCAACTGACTCCCACCACCTACATCGTCAACAAGCGCGGCGACATCGTGAAGCGCTATGTGGGCGCACCTGACTTCGCTGAGTTGCATCGGCTGATCGAGAAGCTGCTGGCCGAGGCCTGATACAGCGCAGACCAGGGCACAAAAAAACCGGCACCAGGCCGGTTTTTCATTGGTGCATCCTCCGCCCGCCGCTCAACGGCTGCGGAAGCTGTCGTGGCAGGCCTTGCAGCTGGCGGCGGCCGGGCCGAAGGCGGCCTTGAGCTGGTCCAAGTTGCCGGACTTGGCCGCAGCCGCGAGCTTGACCGTCTCGGCCTGCATCTTCTCCGACAGGTCCTGGAACTTGGCCTGCTCCTTCCAGATTTCAGGCTTGGCCTTTCCACCTTCCGTGCCCGCGCCAAACGCGGCCCAAGGCAGCTTGGCCATGAAGGCCACCACCTCGGCGTTTTCCTGGGCCGCCTTGGCATCGAAGGGGATCTTTCCGTTCGCCATGGCGCCCAGGCGCCCGAAGTGCTGGCCCAGCACGGCGAGCGCGCCCTGGCGGTACTTGATGGCGTCTTCGGACTTGGCGAACTGTGCGGACGCGGGCAGCGCCGTGGCGGCCAGCAGGGCGGCCAGCGCCCATGCAGAAACTTTCTTCATCGTGGTTTTCCTTTGGGAGTGTGGGGAAATCTGCCGGGCCAGTATGGCAGCGGCATCTTGCCGGCGCCGCTTTGATTGACCACGGCCAGGGTGCATTCCTGGTGCTCGCAGGAATGCGGGGCGGCACAATGCCTCATCCCCATCCCCATCCCCATCCCAGCTTTCATGCCATGGCACAAGAATCGACCACACAAGGCGCCGCCAAGCACAAGGTCCGCATCTGGGACCTGCCCACCCGGCTGTTTCACTGGCTGCTGGCCGCAACGGTGGTCGGCCTGGTCGTGACGGCCAAGCTGGGCGGCAATGCCATGAACTGGCATCTGCTGCTGGGCCATGCCATGCTGGCCCTGCTGCTGTTCCGCCTGCTTTGGGGCCTTGTGGGCGGCCGCTGGTCGCGCTTTGCCAGCTTCATCCACGCGCCGGCCACCGTGCTGCGCCATGTGCGGGGACAAGGAACGGAGAGCGACAGCGCAGGCCACAGCCCGCTGGGCGCCCTGTCCGTGTTTGCCATGCTGGCCGTACTGATCGCCCAGGTGAGCAGCGGGTTGCTCAGCGACGACGAGATTGCGTTCTCCGGGCCGCTGGGCCGCTTTGTATCGGGCGACACCGTGGCACAGGCCACCGCCTACCACGCGCACTGGGGGCAGTATCTGCTGTACGCGCTGGTGGCCCTGCACCTGTTGGCCATCCTTTTCTATGCCTGGCGCGGACGGAGCCTGGTGCGCGCCATGGTGACGGGAGACAAGCACTTGCCCGAACCCCTGCCCTCTTCACGCGACACGGCAGCCAGCCGCCTGTTGGCATTGGTCCTGGCGTTGGTGGCGGGGGCCGCCGCATGGTGGGTGCAGCAGCTGGGGGGTGCTTTCTGACGGCGTGGCCAGATGTTGCCAGCTTGCCGCTACACTGCGTTTTCCGTCGTTTTAGCCAAGTGCCCGTGGACAAGCCTGCTGTCGCCTTGCTGGCGCCGAATCCCCTGGAAGACATGGACGAAGTCCGCCAGATCTTCCAGGAGTACGCCGCAAGCCTGGATGTCGATCTGCAATTTCAAGATTTCGAGGCCGAGATCGCCGATCTGCCTGGCGACTACGCATCGCCGCGCGGCCACATCCTGCTGGCCAAGGTCGATGGCGCCGTGGCCGGCTGCTGCGCCTTGCGCCCGCTGGACAACTGCGATTACGCCAACGCCGCCGAGATGAAGCGCCTGTTCGTGCGCAAGGCCTTTCGCGGTTTCGGCCTGGGCCGCCAGCTCGCCGAGGCCATGCTCGATGTGGCGCGCCAAGCCGGCTATGACCATGTGCTGCTGGACACGCTGGACGACATGGAGTCGGCGCGCGCCCTCTACACGGACCTGGGCTTCGAGGAAATCCCGCCCTACTATCACAACCCCATCGCAGGGGCGCATTACCTCAAGGCCGATATCTTCTAGGGCCGGCTGAAGCAGCCCCCTGAAATACAAAAAGGCATTGCACCTGGGTGCAATGCCTTTTTTCGCAAAAGCGCGGTGCCCAGGCCCGGCAGGCCTGCAGCACGATCAGGATCAGGCCTTGGCCTGGCCCAGCAGGGTGGCAGCGTCGCTGACTTCGAACTTGCCAGGGCCTTCCACGTTCAGCGTGGCGACCTTGCCGTCCTTGACCAGCATGGAGTAGCGGTTGCTGCGCAGGCCCAGGCCCTTGCCGTTCAGGTCCAGCGTCAGGCCGGTGGCCTTGGCGAAGGCGGCATCGCCGTCTGCCAGCATGCGCACCTTGCCGTCGGTCTTCTGGTCACGGGCCCACGCGCCCATCACGAAGGCGTCGTTGACCGACAAGCACCAGATCTCGTCCACGCCGGCAGCCTTGAAGGCTTCGGCCTGCTCCACGAAGCCGGGCACATGCTTGGCCGAGCAGGTGGGAGTGAATGCGCCGGGCACGGCGAAGACCGCGATGGTCTTGCCGGCAGCGGCTTCGGGCAGCTTCACGGGGTTGGGGCCGATGCTGCAGCCATTGCCTTCGACTTCCACGTATTCCATCAGGGTGGCAGCGGGCAGGGCATCTCCGACTTTGATCATCTCTATCTCCTTTGTGGTGCAAAACCGGGGGCCGCCGAAATGGCGGTCCCCAAACGAAAAAACGACCCACATTGTGGGTCGTTTCCTGTGGCCTTGCAGCCGGTGGGCCTGTGTAGGCTTACACCAGAGCAGCCTTTTGCACCAAGCGGGTAGCAACCCAGTTCTTGGTCTTGGACAGCGGGCGGCTTTCCGTGATTTCAACCACGTCGCCCAGCTTGTATTCACCTTGCTCGTCGTGAGCGTGGTACTTGCTGGACTTGATCATGATCTTGTCATAGATCGGGTGCTTGACGCGGCGTTCAACCATGACCGTCACGGTCTTGGCACGCTTGTCGCTGACCACCTTGCCAATCAAGGTGCGCTTGAGGGATTTTTTAGCTTCCGTCATGTCGGCTTCCTGATTACTTGGCAGCTTGCTTTTCAGCAAGGATGGTCTTGGCGCGGGCGATGTCACGGCGCGTAGTACGCAGCGTGTTCGTGTTACCCAGCTGTTGCGTAGCCTTTTGCATACGCAGGCCAAAGTGAGCCTTTTGCAGGGACTTCACTTCGGCTTCCAGGCCGGCAACGTCTTTTTGGCGGAGTTCAGCAGCTTTCGTCATGTTGTTCTCCTTAGGCACCAATTTGACGGGACACGAAGGTCGTACGCAGCGGCAGCTTTGCAGCGGCCAGGCGGAACGCTTCACGAGCCAGCTCTTCAGGGACGCCCACGATTTCGTAGAGCACCTTGCCGGGCTGGATTTCGGCCACGTAGTACTCGGGGTTGCCCTTACCGTTACCCATACGCACTTCTGCGGGCTTGGTAGAGATTGGCTTGTCCGGGAACACGCGGATCCAGATACGACCGCCACGCTTGACGTGACGCGAGATCGCGCGGCGAGCCGCTTCGATCTGACGCGCCGTCAGGCGACCACGGTCAGTGGACTTCAGGCCGAAGTCACCGAAAGCAACGGAGTTACCACGCGTTGCGATACCGGTGTTGCGACCCTTTTGCTCCTTGCGGTATTTGCGGCGAGCAGGTTGCAGCATCTTTATTCTCCTTTACCGTCCGCTGCTGTAGCGGGCGCGTCAGTCTTGCGAACGCGCTTAACGGAATCAGCGCCAGCGCCGGCGGGCTTATCGCTGCCGTCAGCAGGTGCTGCGTTAGCGCCTGCGGGGCGGCGGGCACCACGGCCAGCACCGTCACGACGACCATCGCCGCGACCATCACGGCGGGGGCCGCGAGGACGACGTTCTTCTTCGGGGCGGGGGGTCTCGGCTGCCGGCAGGTCGTTACGACCCAGCGTGTCACCCTTGTAGACCCAGACCTTCACACCGATCACACCGTAGGTCGTCTTGGCTTCGGAGAAGCCATAGTCGATGTCGGCGCGCAGTGTGTGAAGTGGCACACGGCCTTCGCGATACCACTCGCAACGTGCAATTTCGATACCGTTCAGACGGCCCGAAGACATGATCTTGATGCCTTGGGCACCCAGACGCATGGCGTTTTGCATTGCACGCTTCATGGCGCGGCGGAACATGATGCGCTTTTCGAGCTGCTGGCAGATCGAATCGGCGATCAGCTTGGCATCGATTTCAGGCTTGCGCACTTCTTCGATGTTCACAGCCACGGGCACGCCCAGACGGGTTGCGAGTTCCTTCTTCAGGTTCTCGATGTCCTCGCCCTTCTTGCCGATCACGACACCAGGACGTGCCGAGAAGATCGTGATGCGGGCGTTCTTTGCAGGACGCTCGATCAGGATGCGCGACACGGCGGCATTCTTCAGCTTGGCCTTCAGGAACTCGCGCACCTTGATGTCTTCGGCCAGCATGCCGGCGAAGTCACGGTTGCTTGCGTACCAACGGCTGGCCCAGTTGCGGCTAACAGCCAGGCGGAAGCCGGTAGGATGGATTTTCTGTCCCATATTCTTCCCAGGCCTTTCAGTTGCCAACCGTCACGTACACGTGGCACGTGGGCTTGCTGATGCGATTGCCGCGGCCCTTTGCACGCGCGGTGAAGCGCTTGAGCGTGGTGCCTTGTTCGACGAAGATGGTCTTGACCTTCAGTTCGTCGATGTCGGCGCCGTCGTTGTGCTCGGCGTTGGCGATGGCGGACTCGAGCACCTTCTTGATGATCACGGCAGCTTTTTTCTGCGTGAACGTCAGGATGTTCAGGGCTTGGTCCACTTTCTTGCCGCGGATCAGGTCCGCGACCAGGCGACCCTTGTCCACAGACAGGCGGACGCCACGGAGAACAGCACGTGTTTCAGACATGTTCTATTCCTTACTTCTTGGCTTTTTTGTCCGCCGGGTGACCCTTGAAGGTACGGGTCAGCGCGAATTCGCCGAGCTTGTGGCCGACCATCTGGTCAGTCACATACACGGGCACGTGCTGCTTGCCGTTGTGCACGGCGATGGTCAGACCGATGAACTCGGGCAGAACCATGGAGCGACGCGACCAGGTCTTGACGGGCTTCTTGTCCTTGGTGGCGACGGCCTTTTCGGCCTTTGCCAGCAAGTGATGGTCAACAAACGGACCCTTTTTAAGAGAACGAGTCATTTGCTACCCTTTACTTCTTGCGACGCGACACAATCATCGACTGCGTGCGCTTGTTGTTACGGGTACGGTAGCCCTTCGTCAGGTTGCCCCATGGGTCAACAGCGTGACGACCTTCACCGGTCTTGCCTTCACCACCACCGTGCGGGTGATCGACAGGGTTCATCACCACGCCGCGAACGGTCGGGCGAATACCCATCCAACGCTTCACACCGGCCTTGCCCAGACGGCGCAGGCTGTGTTCTTCGTTGGCGACTTCACCGATGGTCGCGCGGCATTCGATGTGCACCTTGCGCACTTCGCCGGAACGCATACGCACTTGGGCGTAGATGCCTTCACGGGCCAGCAGCGTAGCCGACGTACCTGCCGAACGGGCGATCTGCGCGCCAGCGCCGATCTTCAGTTCGATGCAGTGGATGGTCGAACCCACGGGGATGTTGCGGATCGGCAGGGTGTTGCCCACGCGGATCGGGGCTTCCGAACCGCTGACGATCGTTGCGCCGACTTCCAGGTTGCGCGGAGCAATGATGTAGCGACGCTCGCCGTCGGCATAGCACACCAGAGCGATGTGGGCCGTACGGTTGGGGTCGTACTCAATGCGCTCGACCTTGGCGGGGATGCCGTCCTTGGTGCGCTTGAAGTCCACCACGCGATAGTGGTGCTTGTGGCCACCGCCCTTGTGACGGGTGGTGATGTGACCGTTGTTGTTACGGCCCGACTTCTGGTGCTGAGGCTCCAGCAGAGGGGCGAAACCTGCACCCTTGTGCAGATGGTCACGCGTGACCTTGACCGTGCCGCGTTGGCCGGGGGTCGTCGGTTTGAGCTTGATAACAGCCATGATTACGCAGCCTCCCCGGACAGGTTCAGCTCTTGACCGGGCTTGAGCATCACGTAGGCCTTGCGAACGTGGTCGCGGCGGCCAGTGGTCTTGCCAAAGCGCTTGGTCTTGCCCTTGATGTTCACCACGGAGACACCAGCAACTTCCACCTTGAACATCAGTTCCACGGCGGCCTTGATTTCATGCTTGGTGGCGCTCTGCAGCACCTTGAACGTCACGGCGTTGGACTTCTCGGCAACCATGGTGGCCTTTTCGGACACGATGGGAGCAACCAACACCTGCATCAGACGACCTTCGTCAAACTTGAGCGTGCTCATTCGAACATCTCCTTGAGTTTGTCGATCGCACCCTTGGTGACGAGCACTTTCTTGTAGTGCACCAGCGACACGGGGTCGGCGTAGCGCGGCTCGACCACGAACACGTTCTTCAGATTGCGGGAAGCCAGGTACAGGTTCTCGTCGACTTCTTCAGCGATCACCATGACCGATTCCAGGTTCATGGCCTTGAACTTGTCGGCCAGCACCTTGGTCTTGGGGCTTTCGAGCTTGAGCGAGTCCACCACGGCCAGACGGCCTTCGCGGGCCAGCTGCGACAGGATGGCAACCATACCGGCGCGGTACATCTTCTTGTTGATCTTCTGCGTGAAGTTTTCTTCAGGCAGATTCGGGAAGATGCGGCCGCCGCCACGCCACAGAGGCGAGGAAGACATACCAGCACGAGCACGGCCGGTGCCCTTTTGCTTGAACGGCTTGGCAGTCGTGTGACGAACCTGCTCGCGGTCCTTCTGAGCGCGAGTGCCCTGACGTGCGTTGGCACGATAGGCGATCACGATCTGGTGGACGAGGTCTTCGTTGAATTCACGACCGAAAACAGTCTCGGGCGCATCGAACTTGGATGCGGCCTGGCCTTGTTCATTCAGGAGTTCGAGCTGCATTAGTTCGCTCCCTTGGAAGCTTTGGCCTTGATGGCGGGGCGCACCGTCACGAAGCCACCCTTGGAGCCCGGAACAGCGCCCTTGATCAAGAGCAGTTGGCGTGCTTCGTCAATGCGAACCACGTCGAGATTTTGGGTGGTGATGGTTTCATCGCCCATGTGACCGGTCATCTTCTTGCCCGGGAACACGCGACCTGGATCCTGGGCCATCGAGATGGAGCCGGGAACATTGTGCGAACGGCTGTTGCCGTGCGAGGCGCGCTGCGAGCGGAAGTTGTGACGCTTGATGGTGCCGGCGAAGCCCTTACCGATGGAAGTGCCTTGCACGTCCACCTTCTGGCCCACCGAGAACAGCTCGGCGACGGGCAGGACGGAGCCTGCGGCGTACTTGCCAGCGGTTTCTTCGGTCACGCGGAATTCACCCATCACTTCACCGGCTTCGACACCTGCCTTGGCAAGGTGGCCGGCTTCTGGCTTGGTCACGCGAGATGCCTTGCGCGAACCGAAAGTGACCTGCAGGGCCACGTAGCCATCGTTCTCTTGGGTTTTGACCTGAGTCACACGGTTGTTGGACACATCCACCACCGTGACGGGCACTGCGTCCCCGTCATCGGTGAACAGACGCATCATGCCCACCTTGCGACCCAGCAACCCGAGGGAGTTGCTCAGACTCATTTGTTTGCTCCAAAACTTTCGCCGCTGAAACTGCAATTGGCCCAGCGTTGCGCTCCCGCCCCAGATGTCCAAGGCCTTGCGCACGAAAGAAGGTTGATAAAACTTCGCTCAAGAAAGGCGAAGCCCCAAATTTTAACGCGAACTGCCTTTTCAAGCAAGTTCGCGTTAAATCAAAGCCCTTCAACGGCCCCGCAAGGGGCCGTGAAGTTCTTATTGCAGCTTGATCTCGACGTCCACGCCTGCGGGCAGGTCCAGCTTCATCAGAGCGTCAACCGTCTTGTCAGTCGGGTCAACGATGTCCATCAGGCGCTGGTGAGTGCGGATTTCGAACTGGTCGCGGCTGGTCTTGTTGACGTGCGGCGAGCGCAGGATGTCGAAACGCTTCATGCGTGTCGGCAGGGGCACAGGGCCCTTGACGATCGCACCGGTGCGCTTGGCAGTGTCAACGATTTCAGCAGCCGACTGGTCGATCAGCTTGTAGTCAAACGCCTTCAGGCGGATGCGGATTTTTTGCTTGGACATTGTGTATTCCTAGTTTTCCAAGAATTACGCAATGATCTTTG
>NZ_BCZP01000042.1 GCF_001598795.1 Delftia acidovorans NBRC 14950
GACCCAGTCGCCGATGGAGGAGGCCGTTGCTGCCGCTGCACCGGCCTCCGCTGGCGCGGCCTGCGCCAGCGGAATCAGCAGGCTGCCGGCAGCAGGCGCCACCAGCAGCGCAGCAGCGCTCTGGAGCAGATGCCTGCGCCGCAGCGAGATGGCAGAGCCGGCCGTGCGGCCCCGTTCATTGCTTGGACGCTGCGGCATGGATGGCCTCCCGGATGCGGTGGTAGGTGGCGCAGCGGCACAGATTGGTCATGGCCTCGTCGATCTGCGCATCGGTGGGCTGTGGATGGGAATCATGGTTCTTCAGGCTCGGCTGATAGATTTTTCCTGCCGCGCAATTGGCGTTGTAGATCTCGGGGCGATAAATCTTCTGGAAGGTTTCCATGGTACTGATGGTGCCGATCAACTCGAGATTCGTGTAGTCGGCCAGCAGGTCACCCTGAAAATAGAAAGCCAGGGGTGCAACGCTATTGGGCGGCATGAAAAATCGAACCTGCATTCCCATCTTCCCAAAATACCGGTCCGTCGATGACAGCTCATTTTGCTGATACTCGGCACCCAGTACGGGATGCTGGTTTCCGGTGCGCTGATAGGTCTTGCTGGTAGAGGCGCTGATGCAGATGACGGGAGGCTTGTTGAAGTGCTCCCTGTACGTGCTCGAACGGGCGAACTGCTTGAACAGCTTGCCATGCAGGTCACCAAAATCGTCCGGCGTGCTGAACTCCTGGCGGTTGATGTTGTACTCCGGCAGCAGAACACTGAAGTCATAGTCACGCACGTAGGAAGAAAAATTATTCCCTGCAATGCCGGCTATGCGCTTGTTCGATCTTCTGTCGAGAATGCTGGTCTTCAATATCTCTATCAACGGAAATACGCCACTTCCCATCTCGGCACCCATGCCCATCTCGACGGAGATGATGTCCAGCTCGACTGAATAGCGGTCTCCCGTCGGATTGTCCCAATGCGCCAGGTCATTGAAGCGGTTGTCAATCATCCTCAGCGTATGGCGCAGGTTCTGTTGCCGGCTCGCTCCCCGGGCCAGATTGGCAAAGTTGGTGGTAATGCGCGTGCTGTCCGATGGGTGATAGTTCTCATCGAAACGGATGCTCTTGAGGCTGAAGTGCAGTTCTGCGTTCATGGTGATCCAATGACCTGATTTAGAAATAAAAAGTTGGTTGATTCAGGCCGCAGCCATTTCCTCGGCCAGGCAGGGCCTGGCGCGGTGCATCAGCTCGACCAGCGGCAATGCCCGTTGCACCGCCAGTGCGGCCCGCTGTATCAGGGCCTCGTCGTGCAGGCGGTAGTCCACGAAATCCTTGTCGGTCGCGTACACGCCCAGCGGCAGCGTGCGCGCCTGGAAGAAGCTGAACAGCGGCCGCAGCTGGTGGTCGATCACCAAGGCATGGCGCTCGCTGCCACCGGTGGCCGCCAGCAGCACGGGCTTGTCAATCAAGGCGTCCTGGTGGACGAAGTCGAAGAAGTGCTTGAACAGCCCGGTGTAGGCGCCACGGAAGACCGGGGTGGCCACCACCAGCACATCCGCCTGCTCCACCGCCGCAAGCTCACGCTCCACCCTCTCGGGCAACTGCGCGCGCCACACCGCGCCGGCAAGCTGCGGCGCAAGCTGGCCCAGTTCCACCAGGCGTTGTTCGCACGGAACTTCGTCGGCGATCAGATCAGACAGATGCTCTGCCAGGGCGGCAGATTTGGAGGGGCGTTGCAGTCCACCGGAAACGGCGACCAGACGGAGTGGACGTGACATGGCTGCGCTCACGAGAGATGGCCAAGTTCAGCGCGGAAGCCGGCTCTGGCATCCATGCGATCCGAGGGTGTGGTGATGACCATGACTGCTTCCCAAATGCAAACGAACAATGGGAGCGAATGGTAGGGATGCGAATCGATGAAGTAAAATGGTTTTAATTCACAGATGCATGAGCTGCATTCATGTGAAAGTGTGATCCCATCCTTCTGCGCACTGCGCTATGCGGCAGCCATGCCAGGGCCTGCGCGCAACGGGGTTGCTGCGCAGTGAATCCAAGGCCAGTTCAGCCGCCCGCGCCCTGCACCTGCACCAGGCACTCCCGCAACGCCTGCGCCACAGGCCCCAGCACGCGGTCACGCCTTTGCAGCAGGCCCAGCGTGCGCCACACATCGGGCGCGGTCAGGGGCACCCCGCAGACCTGGGCGTGGTCCTGGCGCAGGGCCAGCTGGGGCACGGCGGCCAGGCCCAGGCCCGCTTCCACCAGGGCCAGGGCGCCTGTGACGTGGTTGCACTCGTGCCAGGCCACGGGCTGCTCGGGCAGGCCGGCCATCACCTGGTCCAGCAACAGCCGGTTGCCGCTCTTGTGGGAGACGGAGACCAGGCGCTTGCCCGCCAGCTCGGCCCATTCCACCTGGCTGCGCCCGGCCCAGGCGTGGCTGCGCGGCATGGCCAGCACATAGCGCTCGCGCGTGAGCGCCTCAAAGCGCAGCGATGGCTCCTGGCTGCCCGTGAAGCTCAGGCCAAAGTCCGCATCCCCGCGCAGCACGGCCTCCACAACCTGCTGCGCGCTCTCGTCGATGACGTGCACCTGCACATCGGGCTGCTCCACGGCAAAGGTCTTCAGCACGGGCGGCAGCAGATTGGTGGCCACCGAAGGCACGCAGGCAACCGTTACGCGGCCACGGCGCAGCTTCAGCTGGTCATCCACGCGCTGCACGGCCTCGTCCAGGCCGGCCAGGGCCCTGCGCGCCTCCTGCAGGAATTCATGGCCCACCTCGGTCAGTTCCACACGCCGCGTGGTGCGCTCCAGCAGCCGCGCGCCCAGCACGGACTCCAGCCGCTCCACCCGCCGGCTCAAGGCAGGGGGCGACAGGAAAAGCGCTTCTGCGGCCAGGCGAAAGCTGGCTTTCTCGGCCGTGGTCACGAAGGCGATCAGTTCCCCCATGTCGAATTTGATGCGCTGCACGCAACAGTCCTTCCAAAAGTTGCAATTCACAGAATAACACCCTCTGCATAGGATGGCGCCCTTGATAACGCTGCCCCCTGCGGGCAGACAAGACCAACAAACGGAGACGACATGCACCAACGCAGACTGATCGCAGGCGGAGCCCTGGCCGCCCTTCTTTCCCTGGCCGTGGGCACTGCCCAGGCCCAGGACTTCCCCCCCAAGAAACCCGTGGTCATGGTGGTCGGCTTCGCCGCAGGCGGCTCGGCCGACATTGCCGCGCGCATCATCGCCAAGAAGCTGGGCGAGAACATCGGCCAGAGCGTGGTCGTGGAAAACAAGCCAGGCGCGGGCGGCAACCTGGCCCACACGCAGGTGGCCAATGGCCCGTCCGACGGCTCGGTGCTGCTCTTCGGCTCCATCGGCCCGCTGGCCATTGCGCCGCACTTCATGAAGATCGGCTACGACCCGCTCAAGGACCTGGCCCCCATCACCATGGGCGTGAACTTTCCCAACGTGCTCGTCGTGCCTGCCGCCACCGGCATCAAGACCCTGGGCGAATACGTGGCCAAGGCCAAGCGCGAACCCGGCAAGCTGGACTTCGCCTCCACCGGCCCCGGCTCCGCATCCCACCTGGCCGGTGAACTGCTCAACGATGTCGCCAAGATCGACACCCTGCACGTGCCCTACAAGGGCGGCGCGCCCGCCCTGCAGGACGTGCTAGGCAACCGCGTGACCTCCTTCTACGCAGCCCCGCCCACAGCCCTGCCCCACATCGAATCGGGCAAGCTGATCCCGCTGGCCACCACGGGCCTCACGCGCCCGGCCTACCTGCCCAACGTGCCCACCGTGGCCGAAAGCTTCCCCGGCTTCAACGCCACCAACTGGTATGCCTTCGTGGCATCCGCCAAGACGCCCAAGCCCTTGCTGGACCGCTGGAACACCGAGCTGGTCAAGGTGCTGAACACCCCCGAAGTGCGCGACAACCTGCTCAAGCACGGCCAGACCGCCGCCCCGGGCACCCGCGAGGAGCTGGGCCAGTTCATTGCCGCCGAGCACGCCAAGTGGGGCCGCATCATCCGCGAGCGAAAAATCACCGCCGATTGATCCCCCTCGGCAGCCGTTAGCCGTTCCCCAACCATAAAAAACCAGGAGACAAACCATGACCGCCATCCGTTCCACCCCCCTGCAGTCCTCCGTGCCATCCACCCTTCGCCGCCGCACCCTGGGCGCGCTGCTGGGCGGCGCCCTCAGCCTGGGCCTGGCCCTGGGCGCTGCCACGCCCTCCACTGCCGCCGCAGATGAAATCCGCGTGGTCACCTCGGGCGGCTTCTCTGCCGCCTACGACCAGCTGATACCCCTGTACGAGCAGGCCACGGGCCACAAGGTCGTCACCTCGCGCGGTGCCTCCATGGGCAACGCGCAGGACTCCATTCCCAGCCGCCTGGCGCGGGGCGAGCAGTTCGATATCGTCATCCTCGCGGATGGAGCCTTGGACAATCTGGCCGCCCAAGGCAAGGTGGAAGCGGGCAGCCGTGTGGACCTGGCGCGCTCCATGATCGGCATGAGCGTGCGCAAGGGCACGCCCAAGCCCGACATCAGCACCGTGGACGCGCTCAAGCAAACCCTGCTGGATGCCAAGACCATTGCCTACTCGGCCAGCGCCAGCGGCACCTACCTGGCCAACGAACTGTTCCCGCGCCTGGGCGTGGCCGAGCAGATGAAGGGCAAGGCCACCCGCATCCTCAGCGAGCGCGTGGGTGCCGTGGTGCTGCGTGGCGATGCGGACATCGGCTTCCAGCAGGTCAGCGAACTGCTGCCGTTCAAGGAACTGGAATTCGTCGGCCCCCTGCCCGATGAAGTGCAGCAGCGCGTCTTCTTCTCCGCAGGCGTGGCCACCGGCGCCAAGAGCCCTGACACGGCGCGCCACCTGATCCGCTTCCTGGCAGCCCCCGCCGCAGCGCCCATCGTGCGCAGCACCGGCATGGAGCCGGCGGCCAAGCCCTGACGGCAGGCCCCCGAGCCCTCAAGGCTCTCTAGGCACTCAAGGCCCTCAGGGCCCTCGACACACAGGGGGCCTTCACCCCTCCCCGGTTCGACCTCCATTCAGCGGCGCTGCAACGGCACTGCTGCGGCATGCCGCTGCCCAGCCCTATCACCCTCGCCACACCCATGAACACCAAAACCCTGGTGCTGATCACCCTCGCCGCCGCACCGCTGTCCGCCCTTGCGCAATCCAGCATCACGCTCTACGGCATTGCCGATACCGGCGTGCGCTACACCAGCGGCCTCACCGCCGCCAACGCGGCCAGCAACACCTCGGGCGCCGCGCTGTCCAGCGGCGTCAACACCACCAGCCGCTTCGGGTTTCGCGGGCGCGAAGACCTGGGCGGCGGCATGTACGCCCTGTTCAACCTGGAAACCGGCCTGAACCTGGACACCGGCACCACCGCCAACTCCAGCAAATTCTTCGACCGCGCGGCCATCGTGGGCCTGGGCGGCAGCTGGGGCCAGGTCACGGCCGGGCGCCAGACCAACCTGCTGGCAGATGCCATCAGCCCCGTGGACCCCGTGGGCATGCGCTTCGCCGCCTTCAACCCCAACATCGCCACCGCCGCGCTCAGCAGCCACGGCCTGGGCGTGGAATACGGCAGCGCAGGCGCCACCACCGGCTCATACCGGCTGGACAACTCGGTCAAGTACACCGGCCGCTTCGGCGGCCTCACCGCCCGCGCCATGTACAGCTTTGGCGAGACGGCGCAAGGCGGCTCCGCCCGCTCATCGGCCGGCGCAGGCCTGGCCTATGGCACGAAAACCTGGACGGTCTCCGGCGCCTACCAGCGCTTCAAGACCGCAGACCAATGGGAGCTGAAAGCCGCCACCCTGGGCGCCAGCTACAAATGGGACAACCTGCGCCTTGCACTGAACACCGCGCGCAGCGACGGCCAGACCAACGCCACCACCGCCCGCACCGTGCAGCGCGTGCACTCGCTGGGCGCCACCTGGTCCGCCCGCAGCACGCTGGACCTGACAGCCGCCCTGTACCGCGTGGAACGCGAACGCAGCGGCCGCGCCGCAGACGGCTACACCCGCGCCCTGCTGTTTGCGGAATACAAGCTCTCGCGCCGCAGCAAGCTGTATGCGGAACTGGACCGCACGCACTGGAGTGGAGGGTTTCAGGGCGGGCAGAACAAGGATGTGGCTACGGGGGTGACTGCGGGGTTGATGCATAGTTTTTGAGGGGTGCTGCAGCGACCCGCAGCGCCCACTTTTGAGGTGCTTGTGGAGGGTTGCTGCAGGCCGACCCAATCCCCTCAGACGCAGGCACCAAGTAGTGCCTGCCTCTTGTCCACCGGCATTGATTACAAGCTACTCTGGCCTGGCCAAGCGCGGGACGGACAGCGAATGGGCTGGCCGCTCAGCCCTCGGCGATCTCCAGGCAGACTTCTACGGCAAAGACTTCGAGCGTGAAGGATTTGAGGTTCGCGTGCTTGCTGGCCAAAAGACCAAAGGCAGTGGACAGGCGCGCCGGCGCGCCCACGTGCTTGATGGCTTCCGCCTTGACGGTGACTTCTACAGAGCCGCGCTTCAAACTGCTTCATTGACCGGCTGACTACACCGCCAAAAGAGATAGGTTGGCGCTGAGGCAGAATTAACCTATTTCCTGGCTGAGTGCGCAATGGATCAAGACATCTGCTTTTTCTATTCTCAAGACCGCCAACGTCGCATCGCGCTTTTTCGTCGAGAGGTGGGAAGTTTTGGATTTGTCGAACAGTATTACTTCGACAACGAAGCCGCCGGCATCGAGGGGTGGGCCTCCTGCCCGTCAGAGTCATCCTTCTACGCTGACTTGGAGACTGCCAAGAAGGAAGCGGTACAAGGAATCCGATGGGCTGCGAGCGAAGATGGATTTGTCGCTGCCGGAAATGAGGTTTAGTCGCTGGGGGCGGACGATCCGCCTCGTTGCTCGACCTGCAGCTTGCGACCCGAAACGGAAGCAGTGACCGCAGGAAAGCGGACATTCAAGCGCAACAATTGCTACGTGTCTCAGGCTTACGTGGAGTTGGACTTTGGAAACTGCCTGGCATATGCCGCCACATGAGCCGGAAACAGCTCTTCGTAGATGGGATACGCAATTCCCAATACGCTTAGCTCCAAGCCTTCTGGCCCGAGCTCAAACGAATGGTCTTCGAGATGAATGGTGCCGCCGCCGGGCAGAGGCGAGCCGTTCGTTAGCCTTACTGAGAGGAAGAGGTGGTCCTGGCTCCCTCCAGCAGATTCGACGACTGCCTTCTGAACGTTGACGTATGCTGGGAGGGGAACGAAGCGCCCGAAGGCGACGTTCACCCCATACCGGACCTTCCACCGCCCGATAATTGACGCATGAACCCCTGGAAGCATGTCATCGCGAAGTTGTCCGACACTGGACCTCTTTTGGCTCACTGGCATCTTTACTCGGGCGTAGCGTTCTACATGTACGTGCCGAGGAAGTCAGACATCGGCTCGGAGACTATCAAGCCCGACTCCGAAGTGCGCTTTGAGGAAATAGCGCGGCTGGACATCATGCGCTCCCTGCGCCTTGGAGGCTTGGAGGCAACAAACGACCTCGACGTATGTCAACGTGCTGTTGCTTCAATTCCGGAAATAGCCTTGCAGGAAATCGAAGGCGGCATTCAGCTGAGTCTGCGCGGCACCGAAGTCCGCTAGTGGCCGAAGCCGGGCCTAGCTACTTGTGAGCGCAGCACCGCAAGGCTGACTGTAAGCGTCCGGTAAAGGCATCCGGCTGACGCCAGTCCCGCTCAAGCGTCAGAGTCGCTCCACCTCTTCGGCGCCCAGCTTGAACCGCTGGCCCGTGGATTCGGTGCCATGCACCTCGAATTCCGTTGCAGCGTCTCTGAGCGAGCTGCGGATGCTGCGAAGCAGCTCAACGGGCATGCCGCGATCCGGATCACTGGTATATCGGCACACCGACGTCTGCGTCTCGCTTGCTGGCACGAGATGGGTTCGAGCAATGTCGATGTCGTTGAAGTCCCCTAATGTGCCCAGTGCCCACTCGTATTCGTTCTCAGCGTCGAACTCGACGGGGGCCAGCCCGATTCGTTCGGCAAGCTCCTCGAGCGAGAGCCCGGTTCTGAAGCTGATCGACAGGTATGTCTTCATCGAGTAAGTTGTGTTGTTGACTTCACTCTTGACATTCTCCTCGCCAGCAATGGGGCAGGAGCTCATTGATGCGGCTGGCCGGCTGCGTCGGCAGCAGTTCCAGCACGTCGCGCAAGTAGGCGTAGGGTTCAAGCTCGTTGAGCTTGGCCGAGTGAATGAGGCTCATCACGGCCGCGCCCTGCTGTTTGCGGAATACAAGCTCTCGCGCCGCAGCAAGCTGTATGCGGAACTGGACCGCACGCATTGGAGCGGAGGGTTTCAGGGCGGGCAGAACAAGGATGTGGCTACGGGGGTGACTGCGGGGTTGATGCATAGCTTCTGAGGGGCGCTGCGAGCGCTCGCCCCATTGCCAACTCAGCCGCCCAGCTTTTTGAACGGAGTGTCGGAAGTGATCCAGCCCTTGCCTTGGGGGCAGATCACTTCCTTGTAACGCAGCTCTTTTTCAAAGCTCCACTGCTGGCCAAGTGCGCAAACGTCCCCTGAGTTGAGGACAAATGCCACTGTCTGTGGATCGCCTTTTTTCAGCAGAACATCGACGCTTTGCGTCGCTTCCCACCGCCCACTCGGTGACTGGCTGCATCCCAGAGTTGCCAGCAACGCCGTGATCGCTGCCCCTCGCAGTAGGTTTTTCATCAACTGCCTTTCTGGTAGTTGTTGCGCGAAGACTTCCGAGCGACGGCTTCAGGCTGGTTGCCGACGTTCAGCGGAAACAATCAGACGACGGTTCTCGACCCAAAGCGGACATTGGTAAGTGCCCAAAAGTGGGCTCAGCTCGTTATGAGCGCATTTGCCAGACTGGTGCCTTCTGCCTGCGGAGCCACAGTCTTGCTTTCAGTTGGCATTTAGCCGGATGGACACGGAGAGGGTCTTGAACAGCGGATGCCCCTGTCGTGCTTCCCAAGCAGCAGCTTCGCCGCTGAACTCGCGTTGATGCCGAAATAGATGGTGCTGGCCCCAAACCAAGGAGGCTCAGCACGGGAAATGGGGCGCATCGCCAGGCTTGCCGGCTTCGACCCATGCCAGCTTCTCGGTCAAGAAGGTGAGAGCTGCATCGAGTGCTGCGCGCTGCGATTGCAACTTGTCTATCTGGTGCCGCAGGACCTGCCCCGTGCGTGCGGCGGACTTTGCACCCTGCCGGTACTCGCGGTTGAGCGCCGAGATCTCGCTCAACGTATAGCCCAGCGATTTCTGCAGCTGAATCATCCGCACCGCGGTCACGTCATCGGCAGAGAACACTTGGTACGGGTTGCTGCCACCCAGCACGCCGCGACGCGGCTTCAGCAGGCCCTTCCCCACATAGAAGCGGACCGTCTCGGGCGACAACCCCACCTCCTTCGCAAACTCCGACAACAGCATGCCGTCTCCTTGACCACGTAGTTAACTACGTGCTTATAACAATGATTTTTCCACCTGGATCCAACGCCATGCAATCTCCTCCCACAAAACTCCCTTGCGTTCATCTCGGCATAGACGGCCCACTCGTGGGCATCCAGGGTCTAGGCTGCATGGGTATGAGCGAATTTTATGGCGCCACTGACACCGAAGAGGCACGAGCAACACTGGAACGGGCGCTCGCCTTGGGTGTGACGCTGTTCGATACCGCAGACATGTACGGTCTGGGCGCCAACGAATCGTTCCTCGCGCCGTTTGTGAAGGCCAACCGGCAGCGCGTGGTGATCGCCACCAAGTTCGGCTACACGCGTACGGTCGAGAGGCCCGATGACTGGAGCCTCAGCAATCGCCCAGACTACATCCGGCATGCGGTCGATCAATCGCTGCGGCGTCTTGGTATTGACACCATCGACCTCTACTACATGCACCGCCGCACACCTGACGTGCCCATGGAAGATTCGGTGGGCGCGATGGCGGATCTGGTGAAGGCCGGTAAGGTTCGGGCGCTCGGCTTGTGCGAGGTCAGTGCTGAAGAGTTGCGTGCAGCGCATGCCGTCCACCCCATCGCCGCGATGCAGTCTGAATGGTCGGTGTTCAGCCGCCAGATCGAGCAAGAGATCGCACCGCTGGCGGCATCGCTGGGTGTCGCGATCGTGCCATTCGCCCCATTGGGGCGGGGTATCCTGACCGGCGCTACGTTCGGCAAGCAGTTGGCAGCAGACGATTTCCGCCGACACTTCCCGCGCTTCCAGTCAGACAACCAGGCGTCGAATTCGAGGCTGGTGGCGAGGTTGGAAGCGCTTGCCAAAGCCCGTGGCATCTCGACGGCGCAATTGGCGCTCGCCTGGCTGCAGACTCGCGCCAGGCAGTTCGACGTGACAGTCGTGCCTATTCCCGGCACGCGCCGTAGAGCGCGCCTCACCGAGAACGTGGCGGCTGCCTCCGTAGCATTGGATGAGCAGGAGATGTCGGCCATCGAGCCGCTGGCGGCGGCAGTTCAGGGCGTTTCGCTCTGAGCATGGCGGCCTGCCGCACATTTTGACGCTGCACCCCAAATCAATTAATATCCGTCCAGTCGGAAATAAATTAATTGCTTATGGGACGCACGCGTGTAATAGATCAGGACAAGCTGCTGGACGCGGCAGAAGTCGTTGTGGCTCGGGACGGGCCTGCGAAGCTGACGCTGGAGTCCGTCGCCACCGAAGCTGGCGTTAGCAAGGCGAGCGTGCTGTACGACCACCGGTCCAAGCAGGCTCTGATCCAGGCGCTCGTTCAGCGGGCACTGGTCCGGGACAACGCCTTCAACTCCGAAGCGGCGGAGCGTCTCGGCGAGATCGATTCCCGGACTGTCCGCGGGCGGATTGCCGCGGCCGCCGCTCCGCTGCCAACAGCACAACGTGCCGTTGCCCTGAGCCTCAGCGCCGCGCTGGTGCAGGACGCAAGTCTGCGCGAGTCGATGCAGGCGAATCAGGCTGCCGTCATCGACGCAGTACAGAGTGACGCGGCGCAACCAAGGGGCGCGCTGCTTGCCTACTTGGCGCTGGAAGGGCTCAAGCTGTTGGAGAGCTTGGACTTCCACACATTCCCGAAGGCGGAGCGAGATCGCTTGCTGCGCGAGATCGAAGGGCTGGTCGACCGGCCTGTCGCACTTGATTCATTCGTGAGACCTCAGCGGCCCCGCTGAGGCGCTCTACCCCATATCAATTCCCATCCCGCCCGGGCCGACAAGACGGCCCGCGGACTAACCACGTCAGTACGTATCGAGTCATGAACGCTGTTGTCTCTAAATTGCCTGAATCGCATCCCGCACGATTGCCAGCCCGCCTGTTCCTGACGGGGGGAAGCGGCTATGTCGGTCGCAACCTGATCCGCCACTTCGTCTCGCAAGGTGTCGAAGTCATCGCGCTGGCGCGCAGCCCCGCTGCACAGGACACGATTCGCGCGTCAGGGGCGAATCCGTTCGAGGGAGATCTGCTGTCGGAGAATCTAGCCACCGGCATGGCGGGCTGCGATGCCCTGATTCACGCCGCAGCGGATACGGACCACGGTCTCTCCACGGACGCACAGTTTCAGACGAACGTCATAGGTACGCGCCACGTGTTCGCAGCTGCTGCGCGAGCAGGCGTGCGGCGGGCTGTGCACCTGAGCACGGAGTCAGTGCTCCTAGACGGAAGCCCACTGGTGGACGCCGAAGAAAGCCGATCCATCCCCACCAGACCGGTCGGCGGCTACTCCGCCACGAAAGCTCTGGCGGAACGCGAGGCGATTGCCGCTGCGCGGCACGGACTAGACGTCGTCATCGTCCGCCCGCGCTTCATCTGGGGACGCGACGACACGACCGCGCTTCCGCAACTGCTGCAGGCTGTGGATGCTGGGAAGTTCGCCTGGATCGATGGTGGCCGCTATCGCACGTCAACGACGCACATCGGTAATCTGGTGCACGGTATCGAGCGCGCGCTGATCGCTGGCGAGACGGGCGCCTGCTACTTCATCACAGATGACGACATCGTGGAGTTTCGTGCATTCATCAGCGCATTGCTACAAAGCCAAGGACGCTCTGTCCCGACCAAGGAGGTTCCGGGCTGGGTGGTACGGGCCGTGGCCAGCGTCTGCGAACGTCTGTCGTCACTGACCGGCGGACGGTGGCGCCCGCCGGTCACCCGGCAGGCACTGGCGCCCTCGGCCGTTGAGGTGACGTTGAACATCGACAAGGCTCGACGCGAACTGGGCTACCAGCCGCAAATCTCGCGCGCGCAAGGGCTTGAGGAACTAACGCTCGAGGACCGAGGTGAAAAGGGGCACCTGACAAGGAGTAAGCTGACTTAGCCGATTCAATACGGCCGGATTGTTGATTTCCACGCACCCCCAGATTGCTTCGGTACTAACATGAAGCATAAAGGTGCTCTGAGGGCATCTTTTTGTCACTTGAGAATGGCAGCTTTGCAAGCTAGGAACTGAGGCCGAGTGAGGATTCCAGCCTGCCTAAGCATTTCCATGGCTTGTATTGCTTTGGCTGTCTGAGCGGCAGGTGATGCTTGGGAAGGTTGTACTACAGCTTTTTTCTCTGAAGATGACTTCCTTGGCTGATCCCCGAAATCGATGTACTTGACCTGCCATGGCGCGTATCCAACTGCTGCAGCCTCTGCAATTTCATCTGCAGAGTAGCCTTGGCTATGCATGTCATGTAGAAAGTCCCAGTCGCTCATGTTGCGCCCTCTAGTTTTGGCTCTTTACAGCGTACAGGATGCTTGGCGGATCGTCAAAATTGACCACAGCTAGCTTCAATGTCTGGAGGATGGCTGATCTTCAACTGTCACAGATCGCCCCTATGCTGACGTTCGAGTCTCGATGAGCAATGTCTGCTTTGCAGCGGTTGCAGCCGCTTATTGCAGCTGGGCGAACTACCGCTCACCTAGTCATAGCGCTCTTTCAGAGCGCCAAAACAGTCACTTCCCCAATGACTGTTTTCAGGTCCGCAGCAGCCCCTCGCTAACAGGCAGTCACTGGGGATGCAGGAAGTCCGCTATCTCGGCCCGCGAATGAGTGCTGTCGACCCTTTCCTGACAAACGCTCTTGCCCAAAGCGGTCATTGGCGTCGCTCGTTAGCGGTCGTTCGACGTAAAGAGCGTTTGGTCGCCGGGATCGGTTACAACCGAAATCCCGGCCGCGTCGACCATTACCAGAAAGCCTTCAGGCAATACCAATGCCGCCGCGAGCTCGGGTCGCATCTTGAGCAACTGAAACGCGAAAACGGCTTCGAGCGCTGGAGCCAGCTCGCGAGGCCCTTGCTGGCCGATGAACCAGCCAGAATCGCCGTCGGTGGGACTGGGTGCGCTACGCACCATGAACAAATTGTCCGCACTGAGGCATCCCTGGTCGATGACCACCTTGTCTTGAAAAGTGGTAGGAACGGGTTCGACGTCAATCTTCTTGGCGAATGAGATTTGATTGAAAAGGACCTGCAGCGCGTTGCTCACATCGGTCGTCTCGTCTTTGAACGGGTCCGCATCGACATCTGGCACGCAAACCGCGAGTTCATTTGAAGGCAGGCGTCGAAAGGACATGAGCATGCTACCGACCTGCAGTCGCACTTCCTCGCCTACGCTTTGCCCAGACCCGTGGAGACGAGTCAGGCAGTCGAGCAACCATTCGGCGTGAACAGCCATGCTGTCCGCACAAGCAACGGTTACCACCTCATCGCCGATCGCTGCATGTTTCTGAAGCACTTCAATCCTTCATCTTCTGAACACAATGTCTGCTGTTGGCCGAATTCTGCCTCACGCGTCGGGGGCTACGCGCCCGGACCGGCCATCGATGTCCGTTCTTTGAACGTCGGCAACCGCTGCAAAGCCGCCACACACAACCCACAGATCAGCATCACCAAATGGGTCGATATCAGATCAGAAGCTAGACGACTGGCCAAGCCAGCGGATCAGTTCCGAGGGAGAGCCCAATTGCTTGGCTCTGCGACTGACCCATTCCAAGCGTATGCACAAGGCATTCAAGTTCCCGCGACGGATGAAAGATTCAGCCATCAAGACAGGACAGACTCAGAGCTTGGCCCCGACCCATATGGCTCGCCCTTGCACCAGGCCCTCAGCCTTCCCGGCAATGACGATATCCGGGTGCTCGCCCTTATCAGCGTTGTCGGCCACGGCATGCCAAACATCGCCCACCCGCTGAAAGCGCCGCACAAGCATCTGCCCTTCCCACGCGAATGCATAGACGCTGCCACGGCGCGGCGTTTGATCCGCACGATTGAGCAAGAGCACGGCACCGTCCCGGATCGTGGGCTCCATGCTGGTTCCTGCCACATGGACGAGGGCCGCGTTCACCGGGCTGACGCCGATAGCACGCAGAAAATCGCGTCGGAACTGGAGAGCCCCGAGTTCCTCGACAAGATTGGTTTTTCGAGAGCGTTCGGGCGCGGCTTCAGCATCCAGGCGGACGAGTTGGATGAAGTCCTCACCTTCCGCGACACGGCCTCGCAACAAGGTATCGACGTCCACGCTGAAGTAATCAGCAAACTTCTGCAGTGACTCCATTCGCACGCCAGTTTCCCCGCCAACGATGCGCTGCAAAGTGCCCTGCCCGATGTCGAATCCAGCATTCTTCATGTCACTACGCAGGCGCCCGATCGCCTTGCCCTTGATCATCAGGGCAGCGTTTTCGGCCAATGTTGCGTTCACGAAGCTGCGCATGGGCAGCATTCTTTGGTCTTGCTATACCGATTTCGGTACGATAGAGTTAGTGCAAATTCACTTGAATTCGCCAGTTTTGAAGAGCCAGCCTATGGCTCAACTTAAAACTTCTCATACCGCGTTCGGTGAAGCTGTCCAAACTCTGGATCAACTTGGCCGCACAAGCTTCAACTAGACGCAGACGCCTACATCCATGCACATCACCCACCACTTCACCCCTGGCCTGCGCTTCGCTGCGCAATGGAAGTACGCCGCCCGCGCGCCATCGGGCCGGGCCTGTTGGTCGCGGCTGCCGCTGGGGCAGCCTGATGCGGGCAGGGCTGATCCGCATGGCGCCTGGTGGTGTGTGCGGCGCTGCGCTGCCGTGCTGCGGCGGGAGATGTGGCAGTCGGTGAATCTGCCTTCAGACATACCTTTGCGGCCGGGGCCGGAAGATGTGGCGCTGGCCCTGAACGCGCTGATGCCGCGCTGGCAGGTACAACTGAGCGCAGGGGCCGGGCACATGTCCATGCAGTCCTGCACCCAGGCAGTGATGGCCGGGGGCGGAGCGGTGCTGCAACTGCAGTCAGAGGCGCTGCACCAGCGGCCGCAGAGCACGTTCTGGGCCTGGGTGATTGGCGTGGAGATGCATCAGAAGATGCGGCCCGCGCCGGTGAAGCCATGGCCCGCAAGCCGCGCGCCCCGCCCTGTCGCGCTGCTGACCATTCCCTTTGGCTGGAGCATGCCCTGGGCCTGCGGCTATGCGGCGCGGGTGCAGATGAACAGCGACGGGCGCTGCGATGTGGATGGCATTGACGGGCAGTGGCGCGAGTGCCGCTGCCTTGCCGCCGTGACGCTGTCGCCCGCGCAAGACGTGCAACGCGGCCAACACGGCCATGCCGGCCTCCTGCAGGGGTACCCACTGTGTTGATGCCTGCCCGCGTCGGAAGATTTTCCCAAGCCGCTTGTCGCTTGCCACCATCCATGAACCACGGGCGCGGTGCCAGGGCTTCGGCCCTGCTACCTGGCCTGGAGCCGCCGGCGATGCTCCACCACGGTGCCGCGCAACTGCAGTGCCTGCTCGTCGCTGCACAGTGTGGGATGGTCTTCGTTGAGCGGCACCAGCTCGAAGATTTCCGCACCGGCCTTGTCCAGGCCGCGCACCCGGTACTTGCGCAAGATGGACTGTTGCCGGCAGTCGGTGGCCAGCACGCAGTCCCCGGGCCGCGGCGTCAGGGCTGGATCGATGAGCACGCGGTCCCCTTCCCGGATTTCCGGGGCCATGGCGTTGTCTTCCAATCGCACGAAGAACGCACGAGGCGATGCGTTGTCGCTGGCGACTTCGATGCCCAGGAACTGCTCGTCGTCGGCATCGCCCATGGCGTCTTCTGCGCTGCGGCCGCCGGCCTGCTGCAGGCCAAGCAGCGGGTAGCGGCGTGTGCCCTGGGGCAGTTGGCGCTGCAGCGCTGCGGCATCGGCCGACATGGGGCCCTTGCCGCATTCCAGCCACAGGGCCGAGACACCGCACAGGGACGCGAGCGTGGCTGTTTTGGAGGTGCCGCTTCCGCTTCTCTCAAGGTCAGCAATGGTCGATTGCCCCATGCCCGCCTGGCGGCCCAGCTGCGCTTGGGTAAGACCCGCGAGACTGCGAGCGCTTTTGAGACGTTGGCCGAAATCGGTTGACATGCTCCGTAGCTTACGGAAAACCGATATGTCAAATTCGATTGTAAAAAAATCGACTTTTCGATAGCATGAAACTATGGAATGGAAAGACTACCTCGCCAGACTTGCTGCGAAGGGTGTCAGTCAAAGCCAGATCGCCCGCGAAGTGGGCTGCGGTCAAGCAACGATTTCTGACCTCGCATTGGGCAAGACCAAAGAGCCGCGCACATCCCTGGGTATGGCGCTCATGCGCATCGGGGACCGCTGCGGCATCAAGACTCCGTACGGTGCCCCGCCTTCGGCACACGATGATGAGAGGTCCTGTGGCTGAGACCACGCACCTCACCCACCGCTTCACCCGAGGGCTTCGCTTTGACGGACTGTGGACCTACTCGGCGCTCACGCCTTCAGGCCGAGCCTATTGGGCACGACTGCCGGCAACCCGGGCAGGCGGCATGGCTGCAGCAGATCCACAGCGGGCCTGGTGGTGCGTGCGCCAGTGCGTTGCAGTGCTCAATCGCAGGCCCTGGCGTTCCGCGCATCTGCCCTCGGGCCTGCCTGCGCAGCCGGAATGTGGCGATGTGGCGCTGGCCCTGGGCGCAATGCTTGCGGACTGGAACGTGAAGGTGCTCGATGACCCCTCGACACAGGCGCCGCTGCTGCGCAGCACCGATGCGCTGCTTGCCGGTGGCTGCTCTTTGCTGCAACTGCAGACCGAGGATTCAAGCGATGGCGTGCAAGCCGTTTTCTGGGCCTGGGTGATCGGCGTGGAAATGCACGAGAGGTTCCAGCGCGCCAAGCGCATTTCAGCCTTTGACATGCCCGGGCGTCCTAGCGCGCTGCTGATCTGGCCCTTCGGCTCGCCCCTGGCATGGAATCACGCCTTGAGGGTGACGGTGGATGGCGAGGGGCTGTGTGATGTGGATGGCCTGGATGCGCGCGCAAGCCGGTACCGCTGCACGGCGGCCATCACGCTGGAGCCACTGAGCAACGACATTGCCATCAACGGCAGCTTCTCCTGACCGGCTTTTTCTGACCGGCTTTTCCTGACCCGATGAAATGCAGAACTCCAATCTCACGCCAGAGCAGTACGAGCGGGAAATTCCGCTGGAGCCAAGTAGTCCCGGTCAACGCCTCATCAGCGGCCTGCTCTTTGATGGTCACTGGCAATACATAAGGCGTGCGGAAGCCGGCAAGACCAGCTGGACACAGCTGCCGATGGCCTCCGACCTTGCTGGCCCGGCCGACCCTTATGGCACCTGGTGGTGCGTTCGCCGGTGCGCCGTGGTTCTGGAGCAGCACCACTGGTTGTTCCTGCGGCTGCCCGTTCACCTGCCCCCGCTTCCCGACGTGGAGGAGCTGGCGCAGATCCTTGATGTGCTGCTGCCCGATTGGGACGTGCAGGCACCTGCGGAATGCGCCCGGACGCCCTTGCTGTGCGCCCAGGCAGTCGAGCAGGGAGGCAGTGCCTTGCTGATGCTGGAGTCACCGGAATGCGAAGGGCCCAAGCCGGGCATTTTCTGGGCCTGGGTGGTGGGGTACGAGCCGGAGCTGCCGTTGTCGTGCACCGACGATTGCGTTGCGTCCGAAACGTTGCCGTCAGCGGGTGCGCAGGCCATGGCGCCTCCCAAGGCTTTGCTTGCCATGCCCTTTGGCTCGACCCTGCCCTGGTCCAGCGGGTACGCCACCCGGATCCAGGTGCAAGCCGACGGGACCTGCCTCCTGCATGATGCGGGCGGCCCCTGGCACCCATGCCAGTGGCTTGGCACGGTCACGCTTGCAGCCAGGCCCGCACCGGACTGACGCTGGTGACTCTGCAGCCGCAATGCACATGCCCAGGTCTCCAATTCGTACCTTCATGCCCGGCCTGCGCTTCGATACGCAATGGCGCTACGAGGTGGGTACACAGACGCGCAAGACGCGCTGGGCCACACTGCCCACGGTTCCCGATGCCCAGTGCCTGCCCGATCCGCTGGGCGCCTGGTGGTGTGCACGGCGATGCGCTGCCGTGCTGCGGCAACGGGCATGGCTGCAGGTGCAATTGCCGCTGCAGTTGACGCCACAGCCCGGCCCGCAAGAGCTGGCGCAGGTTCTGGCTTTGCTGCTGCCCGGCTGGAAAGCGCAGCTTGAGAATTTCCCCGCCCTCGCTCCGCTGCGTTGTGCCCAAGCCATGCAGCGGGGCGGCAGCGCCATGCTGCTGCTGGAAATGCCAGGTCACAGATTTCGCCACCCGGCGCTCTTCTGGACCTGGGTGATCGGCATGGAGCGATCACCGCTGCGCCTGCGCTCTGCAAAAAATCTCACGCGCCTCGAACCCTATCCACCAGCGCAGCCGCTGCCCGAAACCTTGCTGGCCATGCCCGCCCGCCGCTCAAGGCCCGGCGCCAACCGCCACGTCACCCGCATCCAGATGGACGCCGCCGGGCGCTGCATCTCGGATGACGCCGCCTGGCCATCGGATGGATGCAGGTGGCTGGCCTGCATCACGCTGGAGCAGTTGGGCGGGGGTTGAGCTGTGGTCGCGGCAGCCAGGCGCCCTGCGCTGCACGCCTCAGGTCGGCGTATCCACGTCATCCCAGTCATTGCCCTCGAAGCGCACCAGCCAGTTCAGCGCATGGTGGCGTTCCATGAGCACGTCGGCGCTCAGCCCGGCGGGCGCGGGCTGCTGTTGCACCTGGGCCTGGCGCACGATCCAGTGCAGGCGGTAGTGCTGGTCCAGGGCGTCGAGGATTTCGCTGTCGGGCCGCATGCGTGCGGCATGCAGGGCGCCTTGCAGGTCGCCCGCCTGCAGCAGGGTGCGCGAGGTGAGCGGCACATCGCAGATGGCGTCGGGGAACGGCAGCGCATCGACCAGGCCCAGCGCCCATTCCAGCAAATACGCGGCTTCGTAGCGCCAGCCGAACTTGGCGATGGCCTCTTCGGAGGGCTGGGCAGTGGCCATGAATTCGCGCTCGTTGGGGGTGAGCGCAGCCTGGGCGGCCGGCAGGCGCTGGAACAGCTGCTCGGGCGTGAGCGGTTCGCCACTGGTCAGTGCTTCGTTCAGTGCGTCGTTCAGTGATTCGGCGCGCACGGCCACGGCCAGCAGGGCAAAGGCACGGGCGGCGATCTCGTCGGGTGCGCGCATGCGCAGTTCGGGCTCGGAGATCAGCGGCGGCAGGCTGGCCGCTGGCGTGAAGCCGCGCTGCGCCAGCACCTGTTCGCTGCGCTGCTTGCGATGCCAGGCCTGCTGCGGATAGGGCAGCGCAGCCTGGTCATCAGGCTCGGCGCCGCTGGCATCCAGCAGGATGCGGCCCTGCGGGTCGCGGATGCTGCCGTCCGTCAGAAAGGCGATGGCGTTGGCGCGCTGTGCCCAGCCGGCAAAGGCATCGAGCTGGGCCGGCGCAATGCCCAGGCTCAGGTGCTGCTGCACGCGCTGGATGTGGCGCATGGCGTGGTAGCGGTTGCGCGTCATCTGCCCATCGCCGCGCCCCAGCACATAGCCGACAAAGCCTGAAAGATGCGATGCCAGTTCGGGGTCCGACAGATCGCGGCGCCCGGCCAGCGTGTGCGCAAAGTCAAGCGCGGGAAGGTCCCAGACGGTGCAGTAGGCGTTGATGAGTACTTCGTCTTCTGCGGCATCCGACTGGGGTTCGTGCGGCTGGTGCTGGTTTTGCGGGTGTTCCTGTTGGCGAGCGGGCTCGGGGGCGGGCTTGCTGAATGCGGTCTTGAGGCGGGTGAGGAGGTTTTTCATGTTCACGGGCTTGGTTCCGGGGTTGGTTCCGGGATTGGGAGCGGCAGGAATCACCCCGCCTCTTGGCCACAGCACGGCCTGCAGGCGGCGGGTGACTCAGCCCTGCAGCTCCAGCACCGCCATGCGGTCATACAGCGTGGCCCGCGAGATGCCCAGCTGGCGCGCCGTGGCCAGTTTGTTGCCGCTGTTGGCGGCCAGGGTGGCGGTGATGGCCTTGCGCTCCAGCTCGGCCACCTGCTGGGCCAGGGGGCGCAGCAGGTCGGTGTCGGCGGGGCTGTTGTGGGCAGGGGACGGGGCGGGTGCAGTCTCGGGGCCGGGCGCGGGGGCGGCGGGTTCCACGCCGGATGAGCGCAGCACTTCGCGCAGTTGCTCTGCGTTGATGGCGGTGTCTTCGCTGCGCATGGCGGCCTGCTCCAGCACGTTGCGCAACTCGCGGATGTTGCCGCGCCAGGTCTGGCCGGCCAGCAGGGCCAGAGCATCGGGCAGCAGTTCTGGCGGGGGCATGTCGTTGCGCAGGGCCAGCTCTTCGGAGAGGACTTCGACCAGGGCCGGGATGTCGCGCCTGCGTTCGCGCAGCGGCGGCACGCGGATGGGCAGCACGTGCAGGCGGTAGAAGAGGTCTTCCCTGAAGCGGCCGTCGCGCACCATCTGCGGCAGGTCGCGCGAGGTGGCAGCGACCACGCGCACGTCAAAGCGCACGAGCTGGTTGGAGCCCAGCGGTTCGATCTCGCCTTCCTGCAGCGCGCGCAGCAGCTTGGCCTGCAGGTTCAGGGGCATGTCGCCGATTTCGTCGAGGAACAGCGTGCCGCCGTCGGCCAGCCTGAACTTGCCGTCGCGCGGCTTGCGGTCTGCGCCGGTGTAGGCGCCGGGGGAAACGCCGAAGAATTCGGCCTCCAGCAAGGCGTCCGGCACGGCGGCGATGTTGACGGTGACGAAGGGGCCGCCGGTGCGGGCCGATGCCGCGTGGATGGCATGGGCCAGCAGCTCCTTGCCGGTGCCGGTCTCGCCCAGCAGCAGCACGGGGCTGAGCGACTGGGCCGCGCGGCGCGCCTGGCGCTTGACCTCCACGGCCGCCGGGCTGCTGCCGACAAAGCTGGCAAAGCTGTACTTGGCGCGGCGCTCGCCCTGCACGGCCACGCGCAGGCTGCGGTTGCGCTGGGCGGCCAGCTCGCGCCGGGCCTCGTCCAGGTCGCGCTGCAGAACGGCGAACTTGCTGATGAGGGGCTGCAGCGTGGTCTCCGGCTGGTCGAAGAGCACGATGCCGATGGCACCGATGACCGCACCCGCATCGTCCTTGAGCGGGATGCGGCTGACCACGAAGGTGCCGGCGCGGTTGGTGAGCAGGTCGATGAGTACGGGCTCGCCGGTTTCCAGCACGCGGCGCATGCGGGTGTTGGGGATGACGTCCTCGACCATGTGGCCCAGGAAGTCGTCCACCGAGGCCACGCCCAGGTCGGGCAGGAAGCGCTGGTAGCCCTCGTTGACCCAGACGATGCGCCCTGCCCTGTCGGCCAGGAACATGCCCTGGCTCATGGTGGAGAACAGCTGGAACATGGAGCGCGCTGCCAGCGCGAGGATGCCGTCGGCATCGAGCGGCAGGGGCTGGACCAGGGTGGGTGTGGGCGGCATGGATGGCATCCTAGCGGAGTCGCCTTGGGTCCCCTTGAGATCCCTTTTGGCAGCCTGCGGGTCTGCCGCGCTCAGCCCTGCGCGATGGCGACCTGGGCGCAGATGGCGCGGCACATCTGCGCCGCCTGCGCGTTGGCGATGAAGTAGTAGATGCTGACGCCTTCGCGACGCCGGCCCAGCACGCCGGCCTGGTACAGCGTGTTCAGGTGCTGGGACATGTTGGGCTGCGTGGTGGTGATGTCGGCGAGCAGTTCGGTCACGTTCTTCTCGCCATGGCACAACACGCTGATGATCTTCAGGCGCACGGGCGCCGCCATGGCACGGAACAGCTCCGCAGCGCTCTCGAACACGCTGTCGTCGCTCAGGTCCATGCTGTCATTGCGGCTGTCCATAGGCGTCTGTCATCCTGGTAATGGCGGGTGGGCGGGTTGGCGGGCCGGCATGCTCGCCGCCCCATCGGGCTAGTTTATAGCCCGCAGGGCGGCAGCGCAGGCTCGGCCCGGCTCGGGCTCGGCTTGATCTACGGCAAGGCGCCGTGTCATCGCTCAGAAATCAACCGTGGCCGACAGCAGGACTTGCCCAAGGCAGGCCGCACAGCGGCATCGGAGCCATCGCTCCGATGTCCAGGCTCAAATCTGCAAACCAGCTCTTGCCGGTTCACAGCTAGCGCGGCAGCAGGCCCGGCAGTATGGCATTCAGATCCACCGCATCGGCCATGGCGCGGTTGCCTTCGTCGCCAGGATGCAGCCGGTCGCCCGAGTCGAAGCGCGCCGCCATGCGGGAGGGATGGGCGCCATCGCGCAGCACGGCGTCGAAGTCGATGACGGCATCGAAGGCACCGCCCAACCGTATCCATGCATTCACCTGCCGGCGCAGGTCGTCCTTTTCGGCCTGGTAGTAGTCGTCCAGCGGCGTGCCTGGCAAGGCGCCCTCGAAGGGCGGCAAGGTGGCGCCGATCACGCGCAGGCCGTGGCTGCGCGCCCTGGCAACCAGCTGGCGATAGCCCTCTGCCATGTCCTGCAGGGTGGGACGCGGCGCCTGCCGCGCAAAGGCCGTGCCGGGCCAGGAAATATCGTTGATGCCCAGCAGCACGATGAGGCTGCGCACACCGGGCTGGGCCAACACATCACGCTCCAGCCGCGCCAGCGCATGCTCGCCCATGCCATCCGACAGCAGGCGCGCGCCCGAAATGCCGGCATTGACCACCGCCGCGCCGTGCGGCGCAAGGCGCGCGGCCAGGAAGTCCGGCCAGCGGCTGTCCCGGTCCAGGCTGGCCGTGGCGCCGTCGGTGATGGAGTCGCCCATCACCGCTACCACGGGCACCGCAGGCTCCGCGAGGTCGGCCTCGACCTGAATACCCGCCAACAGCGGGCGGGCCGTGCTGCTGATTGCGCCAGGGTCCGAAGTCCGCAGCGCCGCAGCAGAGGACTGGTCGCCCGCCACGATCCAGCCGGTCTGGCGCCCATCCCAGTGAAAACTCTGCACAGGCGTGACGCCGGGCAGGTACAGGCTCACGGCCACCTGCGACAGCGAGGCCAGCGGCAATGCCACAGGGTCGCTGACCAGGGATGCGCCTGCGGCAATGGTGGCTTGCGCGCTGCCGCCAAAAGTCACGGCCTGCAGGCTGCCAGCGTCAATGGCGCCCTCCGGCAACGGCTTTGCCACGGTCGCCCTGCCCACGGTCACAGGCTGGCCGCCATAGGCGTTGGACAGCACGATGCGCAGGCGCGGCCCGCCCAGGCTGATGCGCGCCACCTGGCGCACGGTCTGGTCCTGCAGAACGGCGGGCAGGTTGGTAGGAAAGAGGAAGTCCGCCCCCCAGACTGGCTGCGGGCTGGCCTGCCACGTGGCAGCCCAGTTGGAGGCTTCAGCCGAACCCGCCGGCACCGTCGAATCCGCCATGGCTGGCGTGGAAATCAAAAGCGCCAGAAGGACTGCGCCCGAGGCCGTGGAAAGCGATGGAAAAAGTTGCCGCATGAAAGAAACCCGATGTCTGTCGATGGCGGGATCATGGATTCAAGGGCTGCGCGGGACTAGACGGTCTGCTGGAACACCATCTATGAATGGAAGGCATCAACCAGCGGACGAAAAAAAAGCCCCTGCCTCGGAAGGCAGGGGCTGTCAGGGGCCCGGGGCGCCATGCGTGACACCGCCGGGCCGGCTAGCAACGGGTTGGCATCAGCCGGCAGCCGCCTCCGGCGAGGGCTGAAGGCGCTTGAGCACGCGCGGCACGATAAGCACGCAGGCCACGATGATGATCAGCGTCAGCGACATGGGGCGCTGCAGGAAGATCCACCAGCTGCCTTCGCCGATGGACACGGCATTGCGCATCTGTGCCTCGGCCAGGGGGCCCAGGATCATGCCGACCACGACGGGCGCGGTGGGGAAGTCGAAGCGGCGCATGATCACGCCCAGCACGCCGATGCCGTACAGCAGGAACAGGTCGAAGGCGCTCTGGCGCATGCCGTAGGCACCCACGGTGGCGAAGATCAGGATGCCTGCGTACAGCTGGGGACGCGGGATCTTGAGCAGCTTGACCCACAGGCCCACCATGGGCAGGTTGAGCACCAGCAGCATCAGGTTGCCGATGTACAGCGAGGCGATCAGCGCCCAGACCAGGGCGGCGGACGAGCTGAACAGCTGCGGGCCGGGGTTGATGCCGTAGTTCTGGAACGCACCCAGCAGCACGGCCGTGGTGTTGCTGGTGGGAATGCCCAGGGTCAGCAGCGGGATCAGCGCGGCGGTCACGGTGGCGTTGTTGGCGGCCTCTGGGCCGGCCACGCCTTCGATGGCGCCCTTGGTGCCGAACTCGGCACGGTTCTCACCCTTGGCCAGCTTCTTTTCGGTGGCGTAGCTCAGGAAGGTGGGGATCTCGGTGCCGCCGGCAGGGATGCAGCCGAAGGGTGTGCCGATGACGGTGCCGCGCAGCCAGGCGGGCCACGAACGCTTCCAGTCGCGGCCGGTCATGTGCACGCGGCCCATCTTGTTTTGCGTATCGACGACCTTGCCTTCGTACATGGCGGCGTACAGCACCTCGGCCACGGCGAACAGGCCCACGGCCACGAGCACGATGTCCACGCCGTCCAGCAGTTCCATCTTGCCCATGGTGTAGCGCGCAGCGCCCGAGATCTGGTCCATGCCGATGCAGCCCAGCGCCAGCCCCAGGAACAGGGCCGTCATGCCGCGCAGCGCGCTTTGGCCGAGCACGGCACTGACGGTGGTGAAGGCCAGCACCATCAGCATGAAGTACTCGGGCGGGCCCAGCTTGACGGCAAAGTCGGCCACCGACGGCGCGAACAGCGTGACGACCACGGTGGCCACGGTGCCGGCCACGAAGGAGCCGATGGCGGAGGTGGCCAGCGCGGCGCCCGCGCGGCCGCTCTTGGCCATCTTGTTGCCCTCCATGGCCGTGACCATGCTCGCGGTCTCCCCGGGCGTGTTCAGCAGGATGGAGGTGGTGGAGCCGCCATACATGGCGCCGTAGTAGATGCCCGCGAAGAAGATCATCGAGGCGGTGACCTCGACCTTGGCAGTAATGGGCAGCAGCATGGCCACGGCCACGGCCGGGCCGATGCCGGGCAGCACGCCCACGGCCGTGCCCAGGGCGCAGCCGACCAGAGCCCACAGCAGGTTGGCGGGTGTGATGGCGGTGGCGAAGCCCGCCATCAGTGCGTCAAAGATTTCCATTACAGCCACCCTGTCTCAGTCAGGCCCGGCAGGTTGATTGCCAGGAATTGCGTGAAGGCCCAGAACACGGGCGCCGAGATGAGCAGCCCGGTGACCACGTCCTTGACCCAGGTGATGGGTGCGCCCGCCTGGGCCTGGCCGCCAGCACGGCGCAGGCCCTGCACGGCCAGCACGTAGCAGATGGTGCAGCTGACGATGAAGCCCGCCGTGCCGATCAGTGCGGCGTTGACCATCAGGCCGGCCGACACCCAGACGAAGGCGCCGATGTCGGCGCGTGGATGGCCGCCAGGTGCGGAGGCTTCGCGGTAGCCGCCCGTGCGCGCCTCCCAGACCAGCCAGGCGCCGCAGACCGCGAGCACCACGGCGCATAGCCAGGGCAGGAAATTGGGGCCGACGCCGCCGTAGCCGGAGTCGGAAGGAATCTGCAGCGCGCCGAAGGCCAGGCCTGCAGCGACGAGCAGCACGCCAGAGCCGACGATGGTCTGCGCGCGAACCGAGGGAAAGCCGCTGGGCTCTTCGGCCTGGACGGCATCCGTGGCAAGTGGATTGGGTTGTGAGGACTCGGACATGGTCAGTTCCTGGCCGCAGCGGAACCGGCGACCGGGCCAGCCACCGCTGCAGACGTGGGGAAAAAATTAAGCCGCCGGGGCCTGCGGGCCGCTGGCGCGGCGCGCGGGCATCTTCCGCTTCTTGAAGCAGGCGCTGCGACTGGCGCCTGCCGTGGCCCGCAGGAGTGCAGGCCTGTGGCCGCACCAGCCCCGCAAGAGGCCGGTGCGGCCGTGCGATCACACCATGCCGGACTTGACCATGGTGGCGCGCAGGCTCGCGAACTCCTGGTCCACGAACTCGCCGAAGGCATCGCCGGCCAGCCACGCGGGCGTCCAGTCGTTCTTCTGCAGAGCCTCGGCCCAGGCCTTGCTCTTGGTGGCCTTCTCCAGCATGGCGACCAGCGCGTCGCGCTGGGGCTTGGTGATGCCGGGCGCGCCGTACACGCCGCGCCAGTTGCCGATCTCGACGTTGATGCCCTGCTCCTTGAGCGTGGGCACGTCCACGCCCTTCAGGCGCTGGCCCGAGGTCACGCCGATGGGCTTCATCTTGCCGGTGCTGATGTACTCGGCGAACTCGCTGAAGCCGCTGCCGCCCACGGTGACGTTGCCGCCCAGGATGGCGGAGATGGCCTCGCCGCCTCCACGGAAGGCCACGTAGTTGATCTTGGAGGGATCGACGCCGACTTCACGCGCGATCATGGCCGCCGCAATGTGCTCGGTGGAGCCGCGCGAGCCGCCGCCCCACTTGACGGAGCCAGGGTCCTTCTTGAGCTGGGCGATCACCTCGGCCATGTTCTTGAAGGGCGAGTTGGCGGGCAGCACGAACACGTTGTATTCGCTGGTCAGGCGCGCCAGCGGCGTGGCCTGCGTCAGGTTCACGGGCGGCTTGCCCGTGATGATGCCGCCCAGCATGACGGCGCCCATGACCATCATGGCGTTGGGATCGCCCTTGCTGCCGTTGACGAACTGCGCAAGACCGATGGCGCCAGCGGCGCCGCCCTTGTTGTCATAGGTGACGGAAGCAGCCTGACCAGCGTCCTGCAAAGCCTTGCCCAGGGCACGGCCCGTGGTGTCCCAGCCGCCGCCGGGGTTGGCCGGCAGCATCATCTTGACGGCGACCGCAGCCTGAGCAGACAGCGGCAGGCTGCCTGCGGCGGCCAGTGCGGCCAGCGACTTCAGAAAAGTATCACGACGCATGGTTTGACTCCTTGTGTTGTAAGGCTGTCGATGATCGGTTCGCTACCTGTCAAATGGCTGTCCAAACCCCTAGGGGAATCCCTAGATCGCTCTTGGCGCGATGGCCTGCATCGCGCCCGGTGCTAACGTGCGGGCCATGCAATTGCTGCTCGTAGAAGATGACAACGCCATGCGCACCACGCTGCAGCGCACGCTGATCCGGCGCGGCATCCAGGTGGAGACGGCGGCCGACGGCCCCTCGGCCCTGGCGCAGTGGCTGGTGCGCGAGCCCGACGCCGTGGTGCTGGATTTGAGCCTGCCCGGCCTGGACGGCCTGCAGGTGCTGGAGCGTGCGCGCGGCCAGGGCCTGCGCACGCCCGTGCTCATCCTGACTGCGCGCGGCACCGTGGGCGACCGCGTGCTGGGCCTGAACGCCGGCGCGGACGACTACCTGGCCAAGCCCTTCGACCTCGACGAGCTGGAGGCCCGGCTGCGCGCCCTGCTGCGCCGCAGCAGCGACAGCTTCGCGCCCAAGCCGCCGCCCGAGACCATTGCCATGGGCGCGCTGCGCTACGACAAGACCAGCGGCGCCATCCACCGCGATGGCGAGATCATGGAGCTGACGCCCCGCGAGCTGGCCCTGATGCACGCCCTGCTGGCGCGCCCCGGCCATGCCGTGGCCAAGGAGCGGCTGTTCGCGCTGGTGTTTCCCGGTGAGTCCGACGTGCAGTACGAGGCCGTGGAAGTCGTCGCCTACCGGCTGCGCAAGAAGCTGTCGGGCACAGGCGTGCAACTGGTTACGCTGCGCGGGCTGGGCTATCTGCTCAAGGCCGAGTCAGCCTGACGCATTGCCGCATTCCTGCACCGCAAGCCCATGCGCGACCCCGGTCTTCCCCTTCCCGCCCCCGCCCGCGCGCGCCAGCCCTGGTCGCTGCGCCGCCAGCTGCTGACGGGCATTCTCGTCCCCGTCATTCTGTTCATTGGCTTCAATACCTGGAGCCTCTACCACCAGACGCTGGCTGCGCTGAACACGGCCTATGACCGCACGCTGCTGGCATCGGCCAAGAGCATCAGCGAGCAGCTGGATGTGACGGGCTATGACGAGTCCGCCCAGTTGCATGCCATCGTTCCCTACTCGGCGCTGGAGATCTTCGAGGCCGACAACCAGAGCCGCATGTTCTACCGCGTCTCCACGCTGGACGGGGAAATGGTGTCGGGCTTTGGCGAGCTGCCCATGTGGCACGGCGTCATCCCCCAGCGCCCGCCCTACGCGGCCCTGGTCGATTTCTATGACGCACAGTTCCGCGGCAGGCCCGTGCGCATGGCCGTGCTGCTGCAGCCCGTGGCCAGCGCCAAGGGGCGCGGCATGGCCGTGATCCAGGTGGCCGAGACGCTGGAGCTGCGCGAGACCCTGGCCCTGCAGATCCTGCGCACCACGCTGGCACGCCAGGCCCTGCTGGTGGCTGCCGTGGCGCTGATCGTGATCTTTGTGGTGCAGCGGGCCACCCAGCCCGTGCGCCAGCTCAGCAGCGACCTGCGCTCGCGCCCGCGCGGCGACCTGAGCCCGCTGTCGGCCCCCGCTGCGCCGCGCGAATTGCAGCCGTTGCTGGAGGCCATCAACCAGCTCATGCTGCGGCTGCGCCAGCTGCTGTCGGACCAGAAGCGCTTTGTGCGCGATGCATCGCACCAATTGCGCACACCGCTGGCCGTGCTCAAGGCCCAACTGCAGTCGGCCCAGCGCGGCGATGTGCCGGCCGAGCAGGCATTCGAGGAAATCGGCGCCACCGTGGACCGCGCCACGCGGCTGGCCAACCAGATGCTGGCGCTGGCCAAGGTCGAGCAGCTGCGGCAGGAAGACAGCGCCGAGCCGGCGTCGCCCGCCCCCAGCCTGCTGGACGAAGTGGTGCGCGACGTGGCCATCGAACTGTCGCCGCTGATTGCCGAGCAGGACATCGATTTCTCCATAGACACCGAGCCCTGCCCCGTGCCGGCCCATGAATGGATGCTGCGCGAGCTCACGCGCAACCTGCTGCACAACGCCATACGCCACATGCCTGCGGCCGGCAGCCTGCACATCAGCGTGCACCAGGCCGGCAGCCAGGCCGTGCTCAGCCTGCGCGACAGCGGGCCGGGCATAGACAGCGATCTGGCCCAGCGGCTGTTCCAGCCGTTCTCGGCCGGCAATGCGCGCAGCGGCTCGGGCCTGGGGCTGGCCATCTGCCACGAGATCGTGCAGACGCTGGGCGGTGCCATCGAACTGCGCAACATCTACCGGCAAGGGCTGGTCTGCGGTCTGCACGCGCACGTGGCGATTCCGCTGCAACCGGCCACTGGCAAGCACCCCGCGCCGCGCGCACAATAACGCCATGACCGATATCGAATCCATGCGTCTGGACAAATGGCTGTGGTGCGCGCGTTTCTACAAGACGCGCAGCCTGGCGGTAGAAGAGATCGGCAAGGGCCGCATCACCGTCAACGGAGCCCTGGTCAAGCCCGCGCGCGAGGTGCGCTGCGGCGACACCGTGGTGCTGCGCCAGGGCCAGATTCCGCGCACCGTGGTCATTCGTGGCCTGTCCGGCATGCGCGGCCCCGCGCCCGTGGCCCAGGCCCTGTACGAAGAAACCGCCGCAAGCCTTGCCGAGCGGGAGCGCCTGGCCGAGCAGCGCCGGCTGGCGCCCGAGCCCGCCAGCAGCATTGCCGACCAGCACGACGGCCGCCCCACCAAGCGCGACCGCCGCCAGATTGACCAGGTGCGCGAGCGCGGCAACTGGGACAGCCGCTGGAGCGCATCCATCGACGACCTGGACCGGCGCTGAATACCGCGGCCCTGCCCGCCTCACGCCTCTTCCAGCAAAAAGGCCATGCGCAACCACTGCGCATGGCCTTTTCTCATGGGTTTGCGGCCGCAGCCCCCTGCGGCGTTCAGACCACCTGGTCCTTGGCCGGTGCGTCGTCCCCCTGCGCACGCGGCAGGATGAGGTTCATCACCATGGCGGCCATGGCCCCCACGGTCACGGCCGAGCCCAGCAGGTACTGCAGCATGTCCGGCAGGGTCTGGACCCAGTCCTTGGGAGCCAGCGTGGCGAAGAACGAGCAGATGATGGGCACGCCCACCACCAGCATGGCGCGCTCGTCCAGGCGCACATGGCGCAGGATGCGGATGCCCGCCATGGCAATGGTCACGCAGACCACGGCGAACATGCCGCCGATCACGGGCGAGGGAATGGCCGCAATCAGCGCCGAGAACTTGCCCAGGAAGCCCAGGCAGGCCAGCACCAGGCCGGCTGCAATGAAAACCATGCGGCTGGCCACGCCGGTGATCGAGATCACGCCGGCGTTGGTGGAATAGCCGGTGACGGGCGTGGCGCCTATCAGGGCGGCCACGCTGCAGCTCAGGCCCTCTCCCACGGCGCCACGGTCGAGCTGGCGGCTGGTGATGGGCTGGTTGATCACGGCCGATACCGCAAACCAGGTGCCCGTGGTTTCCGCCATGACCACCAGATAGATCACGACAAAGGTCAGCACGGCAGGCAGGCTGAACTGCAGCGGGTAGTCGATGCCGGCCAGCTTGGGCAGCGTCAGCCAGGGCGCATCCACAACCGGCTGCCAGGCGAACAGGCCCATGGCCCAGGCCACGGCCGTGCCGCCGGCCAGCGCAATGATCACCGACGACAGGCGCATCCAGCGGCCCAGCCGGTTGTCAAAGCGCAAGCCCAGCATCATGGCCGCGATCAGCAGCGCCGCCGATACCGATGCCAACGCAATCGACTGGTTGACCGTCATGCCGCCATGGACCGAGAACACGTTGGCGCTGAGCGCAATCGGCAGCAGCGACAGCCCCACCACGAGGATGATGGTGCCGCCGACGATGGGCGGCACCAGCCAGCGGATCACGCGGTGGAACCAGCCCAGCGCCCCCAGCGCAATGACGATCAGCGCTCCCGGAATCAGCGCGCCATAGACCGCTCCCATGCCGCCGAAGCCACCGCCCGCGCCAAAGGCCACGGCCAGGATGGCACCCAGCGGAATGTAGGAAGGCCCTTGTGCCACGGGCATGCGCATGCACCAGGCGGTCTGGATCAGCGTGCCCAGTCCCGCTGCGAGAAAGGTGGACTGGATCATGGACGCCGCATCGGCTTGCGACAGCGCCAGGGCCGAGGCAATGATGAAGGGCACGACATACACGTCCATGGCCATCACATGCTGCAGGCCCAGCAACAGGGCCTGTGACAGCGTGACGCGGTCGTCGGGGCGGGCGATCAGGCGCCCTTCGTAGGAGGAGGTCGGTTCGGTCATGGGACGGAAAAATGCGGAAAACGGCCGCAGCGCAAAGACTGCGGCGCTCAGACAGCAGTGACAGCGCCGACCGCGCCGGCGGCCTGGCGCCGGTGCACGCACTCGCCCTGCACCCAGGTGCTGGCCACATTGGCGCGCGTGGCGTGGTGGATGATCTTTTGCAGAATGTCGACCGGGCCATCCGCGCCGGGCCAGATCTGGACATTGGAGTCAGGCCCCTGGCAGTCGATGGCCAGGGCGTCCATGGCGTGGCCGGGCTCGATGCGGCCAATCGGCAGGTCCAGCGCATCGCCCCCCGCCGCCGTGGCCAGCCACAGCGCAAAGACGTGGTCGATGCGGGCCTGAACGCCCTGCCGCGCCCTGCCGCGCTGCGAAGCGTCCAGGGCCGGGTCCACCCCCTCATGCAAGGCCAGCGAGGCCGTCATGGCGTGGCGGCAGGCATCGAACATGCTGGGGCTGTAGCCGCCCGAGATATCCGTGGCCAACCCCATGCCCAGGCCCTGCTCACGGCCGCTACGCGCGGGGAAAACGCTGTTGGCGAAATAGAAGTTGGACAGAGGGCAATGCGCGACCGAGGCGCCCGTGCGCGCCATCAGCGCCACGTCATCGGCCGTGAGGAAGTTGGCATGGGCCACGACCGTGCGGCGTGTGAGCAGGCCGAAATCATGCAGCGCATGCGCATCTGTGCGGCCCTGGCGTTCCAGCACATGGGCATGCGCCCAGTCGCTCTCGGAGCAATGGGTTTGCACATGGGCGCCGGTGCGTCCAGCCAGGTCGCCCAGCCCGCGCAGCAGCTCGTCGGTGCATGAAGGAATGAAGCGCGGCGTGATCACCGGCAGCACGCGCTGCTGCGCGTTGTCCGGATGCTGGCGCAGCCAGTCGATGAAGCGCGCCGTCTCGGCAATGCCTTCGGCGGCGCTGGCGTCCTTGTAGTACGGAGGACATTGCGACGGCTCGTCCATCGCCACCTTGCCTACCAGGGCACGCTGGCCCAGGGCCAGGCAGCGCTCGGCCAGCACCTGGTTGCCCACGGCGTGGATGGTGCCGAAGTACATGGCCGTCGTCGTGCCATTGGCCAGCAGCGTGCGCACCACGCTGTCGTAGACCGATGTGGCAAAGCCGGCATCGCCGTAGCGCGCTTCCAGGGGAAAGGTGTACTCCTGCAGCCAGGTTTCCAGCGGCACATCCAGGGCCTTGCCGCTTTGCGGCCATTGCGGTGCATGCACATGCAGGTCCACCATGCCGGGCAAAAGGTACTGGCCCTCGGGCAGGCGCTGCAGCGTGCCTGCGGCCGCATGCGCGGCCTCCAGAGCGGCGCGGCGGGGATCATCGCGCTCCAGCACGGCATCGATCATGCCGCGGCCATCCACCACGATCAGCACGTCCTGCTGGATGCGCAGCGCATCCGGCATGGGCGCATCGAAAGCAGTGCACAACAGGGCCCAGCCCCGGCCAGGGTCAGCACAATTCATCATGGAAACGCGGCCCCCTGCCTCACTTGGCCTTGAGCTTGGCCAGGTCCTCGGCCGTCAACCATCGCCACTGGCCCGGCTGCAGGTCCTCGGTGAGCTCCAGCTCGCCGATCTTCCAGCGATGCAGGCCCTCGACGCGGTTGCCAACGGCCGCGATCATGCGCTTGACCTGGTGGTACTTGCCTTCGGTCAGCGTGAGGTCCAGCACATGCTCGCTCACCTGCTCGCAGGCAGCGGCCTTGACGGGCTTGGGGTCATCGTCGAGCACCACGCCGTCGAGCAGGCGCTGCACCTGGCCGGCATCGACCGGATGCTTGGTGGTCACGCGATAGATCTTGGGCACATGCTTCTTGGGCGAACTCATGCGGTGGATGAACTGGCCGTCATCGCTGAGCAGCAGCAGGCCCGTCGTGTCCTGGTCCAGCCGCCCCACGGCCTGCACGCCCTGCACGGCACCCTTGTTCGGGCGCAGCCGCAGCGGCAAGGGCAAAAGCGAGTAAATGCTCGGATAGGTCGAAGGTTTTTGCGAGCACTCCGTGCCCGCCGGCTTGTGCAGCAGCACATAGCCCAGTGCGTGATAGGCCCACTCCACGCCCTGCACGCGATAGCGCAGGCCTTCAGGATCGATGTCCTGCGTGGAGTCGAGGCAACGCACCCAGTCATTGGCCTCGGTGTCCCACAGTTCCACCCAGCCCTGCTGGACCAGTCCGGAACACACGCGGCGGATGCCGAACCCTTGGGAATACAGAATGTCTTGCAGTTGCATGTTCATCTTTCAAGCCGTCTGCGCCCACCATGGCGCACGCACATCGCGCAGGCGACGATACAAGTACTTCTGCGCAAACAAGCAAAAAACCCCGTAGCTTTGGGCTACGGGGTTTCTTGGGCTGTAAGAGCCTGACGATGACCTACTTTCACACGGGAACCCGCACTATCATCGGCGCAAAGTCGTTTCACTGTCCTGTTCGGGATGGGAAGGAGTGGTACCAACTTGCTATGGTCATCAGGCATAACTTGTTGTCGTGCTGCTCATGGAGCAACACAACGAATTCATAGAGTCTGTAAATCAGCTTTGTATTTTGACTGCGCCTTACTTGGCATAACCACCTTGATGATCACGTCATCAAAGTTATAGGGTCAAGCCTCACGAGCAATTAGTATCAGTTAGCTTAACGCATTACTGCGCTTCCACACCTGACCTATCAACGTCCTGGTCTTGAACGACTCTTCAGGGGGCTCAAGGCCCCGGCAGATCTCATCTTGAAACGAGTTTCCCGCTTAGATGCTTTCAGCGGTTATCTCTTCCACACTTAGCTACTCGGCAATGCCACTGGCGTGACAACCGATACACCAGAGGTGTGTCCACTCCGGTCCTCTCGT
>NZ_BCZP01000043.1 GCF_001598795.1 Delftia acidovorans NBRC 14950
GGCCGCCCCGCACCGAGGGTGTCGTCCCCCTCCCCCGCGCAGCGGGTAGAGAGGGGGAAGGCGCGCAGCGCCTCAGGGGGTGTCAGACAGCTTCAGACAAAATCTTTGTACTTTTCGAGGAAGCGCACGGGCTTGGCCAGCGCATCGCGGCGGAACGGGTCGCCCAGTTCGCGCGTGCACATCACCTCGATCACGCAGGTCTTGCCGTGGTTCATCTGCAGGTCGATGGCCTTTTGCAGCGCCGGGCCCACGTCCTCGATCTGGTCGACCACGATGCTCTCGGCACCCATGGCGCTGGCAATGGCTGCGAAGCTTTCGCTTTCCAGCTCGCCGGCCACGAAGCGGCGGTTGTAGAAGTCCACCTGGTTCTTCTTTTCCGCGCCCCACTGGCGGTTGTGGAAGACCACGGCCGTGACGGGAATGTCATGGCGCACGGCGGTCATGATCTCCACCATGCTCATGCCCCAGGCGCCGTCGCCGGCGTAGGCGATGGCCGGGCGGTCGGGCGCTGCGCACTTGGCACCGATGATGGTGGGCAGGGCATAGCCGCAGTTGCCGAAGCTCATGGGCGCGAAGAAGCTGCGCGGCTCGTCGAAGCGCAGGTAGCTGTTGGCCACGGAGTTGATGTTGCCGATGTCGGTGGAGACCATCACGCGCGGCGGCATGGCCTTTTCCAGCTCGCGCAGCACCTGGCGCGGGTGCAGGTACTTGCCGCCCGTGGGCGTGCGCTCGCCCTTGGCCTCTTCGATCATGTCCAGGCTGTAGGGGTCGCGCTCATGTGTCCACTCGTCCAGCTCCTTCTCCCATGCGGCCTTTTCGGTAGCAATGGTGTCGGCGCGCGCGGCCTTGGTGGCGTCGCAGGCCAGGGTCTGGCCCTGCAGGCGGCGGCCCAGCTCGCGCGCCACGGCCTTGGCGTCGCCGTGGATGCCCACCGAGATCTTCTTGACCAGGCCCAGGTTGGTGTGGTCGGCCTCGACCTGGATGATCTTGGCGTTCTTGGGCCAGTAGTCCATACCGTGCTGGGGCAGGGTGCCGAAGGGGCCCATGCGCGAGCCCAGCGCGATCACCACGTCGGCCTGGGCGATGAGCTTCATCGCGGCCTTGGAGCCCTGGTAGCCCAGCGGGCCGGCCCACAGCGGGTGCTTGGCGGGGAAGGCGTCATTGCGCAGGTAGCCCGTGACCACGGGGGCGCCCAGGCGCTCGGCCAGCTGCCTGCACTCCTCGACCGCATCGCCCATGACCACGCCGCCGCCGGCCAGGATCACGGGGAACTTGGCCGTGGCCAGCAGTTCCGTGGCGGCCTGCAGGCTGTTTTCGCCGCCCGAGCCGCGCTCCACGCGCATGGGCTTGGGGATTTCGCACTGCACTTCGCCGTAGAAATAGTCGCGCGGGATGTTCAGCTGTGTGGGGCCCATCTCGGAGATGGCGCGGTCAAAGCAGCGGGCCGTGAACTCGGCCATGCGCTTGGGGTTGCAGACATGGCCCTGGTACTTGGTGAACTCCTGGAACATGGGCAGCTGGTTGGCTTCCTGAAAGCCCCCCAGGCCCATGCCCATGGTGCCGGTCTCGGGCGTGATCATGACCACGGGGCTGTGGGCCCAGTAGGCTGCGGCGATGGCGGTCACGCAGTTGCTGATGCCGGGGCCGTTCTGGCCGATCACCACGCCGTGGCGGCCCGAGACGCGCGCATAGCCGTCGGCCATGTGGGCGGCGCCCTGCTCGTGCACCACGGGGATCAGGCGGATGCCGGCGGGCGCGAAGATGTCCATGGCATCCATGAAGGCCGAACCCATGATGCCGAACATCTCCGTGACGCCGTTGGCCACGCAGGTCTCCACAAAGGCTTCGGAAGGGGTCATCTTCTGGACGCCTTCGACCACCGTACGATTGTTGGCTGCAGTCATGTTGTCTCCTTGAAAATGGAACTAAATGTTCCGAAAAAAGAAATTACGGCGCAAGTCTAGGACTGACTTCGCCTGGATGTCAAACAAATTTCTTTTTTCGGAACAAATTGACTCGAAAAATTGAAAAACATATGATGACCAACACCATGAACACCCGTGACCCCATCCCTGCCCGTATCGATGGCGACACGCCCAACCTGCGGCTGTTCGCCCTGCTGGAGGCCATTGCCCAGAAGAACGAGCCCTTCACGCTGCAGACCATGGTCGAGGAGACAGGCCTGCCCAAGCCCACCATGCACCGCATGCTCCAGCAGCTCGAGGGAGCGGGCATCCTGCAGCGCGAGGGCAATGGCCGGCACTACGGCACGGGCCGGCGCCTGATGCGGCTGGCCGAGAGCGTGCTGCTCAACAACACCACGCATGGCGCACGCCACGCGGTGCTGGCCCAGCTGGTGCGCGACATCGGCGAAAGCTGCAACATCACCGCCTTCTCGGGCAGCGAGGTGCTCTACCTGGACCGGGTGGAGACGCCCGCGCCGCTGCGCTTTTATCTGCACCCGGGCTCGCGCGTGCCGGCCCATTGCTCGGCCACGGGCAAGCTGTTCCTGAGCCAGATGGCGCCCGCGCAGCGCAGGCGGCTGCTGTCGGCCGTGCCGCTGGAAGGCTTCACGGCCAACACGCTGACGGCCTTTGACGCGCTGGACGCCGAACTGGACCAGGTGCGCGCCCAGGGCCATGCCTTCGACAACGAGGAATTCCTGCCCGGCCTGCTGTGCCTGGGCGTACTGGTGCCCTCCATCCAGGGCGGCCCCTCGAACATGGGGCTGGCCGTGCAGGCGCCCATCATGCGTTTCACGCGCGAGCGGGCGCTGTCCTTTCTTCCCCAACTGCGCGCGGCGGCCGAGGCGATTGCGCGCATCAACGACGAAGTCCCCCCGGGAGCCCCTGACGATGACTGAGCTGACCCTGATGCATCCCACGCGCACGCTGGCCGTGCGCGAGACCTTCGGCCTGGACACCGACATGCAGGTGCCGGCCTTTGCCGAACGCAGCGAGCATGTGCCGGCCGTGGACCCGGCCTACCGCTTCAACCCGCAGGCCACGCTGGCCATCCTGGCCGGCTTTGCGCACAACCGGCGCGTGGTCATCCAGGGGCTGCACGGCACGGGCAAGTCCACCCATATCGAGCAGGTGGCGGCGCGGCTGAACTGGCCCTGCGTGCGCGTCAATCTTGACGGCCACATCAGCCGGCTGGACCTGGTGGGCAAGGATGCCATCGTGCTGCAGGAGGGCCGCCAGGTCACGCAGTTCCAGGAAGGCATCCTGCCCTGGGCGCTGCAGCGGCCCGTGGCCCTGGTCTTCGATGAATACGACGCGGGCCGGCCCGATGTGATGTTCGTCATCCAGCGCGTGCTCGAACGCGAGGGCAGCTTCACCCTGCTGGACCAAAAGCGCGTGCTCCAGCCGCATGCGCAGTTCCGCCTCTTCGCCACCATGAACACCCTGGGCCAGGGCAACCTCAGCGGCCTGTACCACGGCACGCAGATGCTCAACCATGCCCAGCTCGACCGCTGGAACCTGGTCACCAGCCTGGACTACCTGGCGCCGGCCGAGGAAGCCGCCATCGTGCTGGCACGCGTGCCGCAGTTGGCCACGCCGCAGGGGCGCGAGCAGGTGGCCGCCATGGTGGCGCTGGCCGCGCTCACGCGCAAGGGCTTTGCCGTGGGCGACCTGTCGTTGCTGATGTCGCCGCGCACCGTCATCACCTGGGCCGAGAACGCGCAGATCTTCCATGACCTGCGGCTGGCCTTCGAGCTGTCCTTCCTCAACAAGTGCGAGCCGGCCGAGCGGGCCATCGTGGCCGAGTACTTCCAGCGCTGCTTCGGCCAGGAACTGGCGCTGCGCGACGAGCCCGCCCATGCCTGCTGAGGCATCCCCCTCGCTGGCGCGCATGGAGGCCTGGGGCGGCGCGCTGCTGCGCGCCATGGCGGGCGATGCCTCGCTGCAATGGAGCGGGCAGACGCTGTACCGGGGCACGGCGCCCGTGGTGCTGGCAGCGGCCCACCAATCCGATGTGCCGGCCCGATTGGCCGACCAGCGCGGCCTGCTCGACGGCGCCAGCCTGCGCCTGCGCCTGAGCGATGCCGCGCTGCACGCGCGCCACCTGCCCGGCGACCCGGTGGAGCGGCTGGTGTTCGAACTGCTGGAGCAGTTGCGCGTGGAAAGCCTGGCGCCCGAGGAATGGCCGGGCGCACGCGCCAACCTGCATGCGCGCTTTGTGCACTGGAGCCAGGCCTTTGCCGATTCGGGCCTGACCGAAAGCAGCCTGGGCATCCTGCTGTTCACCGTGGCGCTGACCGCCTGGAGCCGCATGAGCGGACATGCGCCGCCCGATGCCCTGGCCGACCTGGCCGAGGCCACGCGCGCCGGCCTGTCGGCGCAACTGGGCGCGCAGTGGGCCCTGCTGCGCCGCCACCGGCAGGACCAGCAGGCCTTCATTGCGCCGGCCCTGGCCATCAGCCGCTGGGTGGGCCAGGCCGTGCGGTCAGCCCAGGAAGAGGCGCCGCGCGGCGCTGGCGGGCCGCGCCGGCGGGGCAGCTTCGCGCTGCCGCTGCACTTTGAATCGCAAAGCCTGGATGCGCCGCCCGTGGCACTCAGCGGCGACAGCCGCGCCTGGGCCGGCTCGGCCCACAGCTACCGCGTGTTCACGCGCGTCTATGACCGCGAGGCGCAGGCGGCCGAGCTGATCCGCGCAGCGCAACTGGCCGAGTTCCGCGGGCAGATGGATGAGGAACTGGCGCGCAGCGGCTTGCACGCGGGCCGGCTGGCCCGCCACCTGCAGCAGCGCCTGGCCGTGCCGCGCCACGACGGCTGGCAGTTCGGCCTGGAGGATGGCCACCTGGATGCAAGCCGGCTGGCGCAACTGGTCAGCGATCCGCAGCAGCGCGCCATCTTCAGGAACGAGCTGCCGCGCCCCGTCAGCGATGCGGCCGTGGCCCTCCTGCTGGACTGCTCGGGCTCGATGAAGGCGCATGCGCGCCCGCTGTCCCTGCTGGTGGACCTGCTGGGTCGCGCGCTGTCCATGGCCGGCGTGCCGGTGGACGTGCTGGGCTTTTCCACCCAGGCCTGGAACGGCGGCCGCGCCCGCCGCGACTGGCAGCGCGCGGGCCAGCCCCACATCCCGGGCCGGCTCAACGAGCGGCTGCACATCGTCTTCAAGGACGCCGCCAAACCCTGGCGCCACGCCCGCCACGGCATTGCCGCGCTGCGCAGGCCCGACCTCTTTCGCGAGGGCGTGGACGGCGAGGCCGTGGAATGGGCCTGCGAGCGGCTGCTGGCGCGGCCCGCGCAGCGCCGCATCCTGCTCGTCATCTCGGACGGCTGCCCCATGGACACGGCCACGCACCAGGCCAACGACGAGCACTACCTGGACCAGCACCTGCGCCAGGTCATCGCCCGGCACGAGCGCGCGGGCGACGTGCAGATCCGCGCGCTGGGCGTGGGGCTGGACCTGGGCGTGTTCTACCGGCGCAGGCTGGCGGTGGACCTGCGCGAGCAGATCGATGAAGCCCTGCTGATGGACGTGGCGGAGTTGATCTGCCGGCCGTGATGTCCTCCACGATAGCGACTTCGCTCAGCCCCCATCCCGCCCGGGTGGGACTGCAGATCTAGCGGACCTGCGCGACAAAGTCGCTCACCAACTGCGCAAACTCCGCGGGCATTTCCACGGCACTCAAATGCGCGGCGGGCAGCGACACCAGCTGCGCGCCCGGAATCTGCGCCTGCATGTCCTCGGACAGGGCAGGCGGCGTGGCCTCATCGCGACTGCCCGCAATGAGCAGCGCGGGGCAGGCGATGCGCCGATTGCTCTCGCGAAAATCGATGCCGCCCACGGCCGCACAGGCCGCCGCATAGGGCTTGGCCGCCAAAGCCTCCAGCCCTGCGCGCAAGGAGGCCACGCGGGCCGCCTGCCCGGTGCGGAACTCGGGGGTGAACCAGCGCTGCATGGCGCCGTCGGCAATCACCGCCACGCCCTGGTCGTGCACGGTGGCAATGCGCGCCTGCCAGCCTGCGCGCGCGGCCTCGTCGTAGTAGCTGGCCGAATTGGCGATGGTGATGCTGCGCACCAGCGCCGGATGGCGCACGGCCAGGGCCTGGGCCGTCATGCCGCCCATGGACAGGCCCACGAAGTGCACCGGCCCCTGGCCCAGCGCATCGATCACGCCGGCTGCGTCGTCTGCCAGATCGTTCATGTCGAAAGCCTCGCCGATGGCGGGCGAGCGGCCGTGGCCCCGGTGGTCGTAGCGCACCACGGTGAAGCGGTCTTCCAGCGCCTGGGCAACGCCGTCCCACATCTGGAGGTCACAACCGAGCGCGTGGCTCAGAACGAGGGCCGGGCCTTGGCCCTGCTGCACAACATGGAGTTTCGACATGGCGGTCACTGCTTGGGGGAAAAGGCGATTATGGGATGGCCCATGCGGGCAGGCGGCTACGGATACCACGCATATCCGGCAGCTCAGCCCCATAATCCCCAGCCATGCACGCCCTGCGCAACTCCGTCTCACTGGCCCGCCTGGTCATGGCGTGGTTCGCGTTGACGCTGGGCCTGGCCATTGCATCGCCCCTGGTGCACCCGCAGGCCATGGAGCTGGTCTGCACGGCTGGCGGCAGCGTCAAGCTGGTCGTGGTCAACGGTGAAGAAGGGCAGGCGGTGTCTGCCCAGCATTCGCTGGACTGCCCGCTGTGCCTGGCGGTGACGCCGCCGCCCGCGCATGTCTCCCCCTCCTGGGCGCAACCGCAGCCGCTGGGCCGCGCGCTGCAGCCCATCGTCTCTGCCCGCATTGCCTCCCTGGTCGGCGCACCGCTGCCGCCGCGCGGGCCTCCCTTGCTGCTGCTGATCGCCTGAGCCCTCGGCTGCTGTGCAGCGCTGTCCCGCGCTGTCTGGCCGCTGGCCTGTCTCAGAACATTGCCGCATCGGCCGGGCGCAGCCTTGGCGGTGCGGCTTCGCCAAGATTCCACGCAGGGAAGCCATGTTCCGTTCCGATTGCCATGCGGCGCCGCAGCGCGCCGCCGATTCTTCTTCGACCCTCCCATCCGTTGCTTGCGTTGCCCTGTCTCGCCGTGCCTGCCTTGGCGGCGGCCTGGCCGCACTGGCGCTGCTGGCCGGCTGCAAGCCCGCCACCGTGCCGTTCAAGGGCATCGACCTGACCGGCGCGCAGTACGGCCGGGACTTCCGCCTGCGCGATGCCGATGGGCGCGAGCGCACGCTGGCCGACTTCAAGGGCCAGGCCCTGATGGTCTTTTTCGGCTTCACCCAATGCCCCGATGTCTGCCCCACGGCGCTGACGCGCGCGCTGGAAATACGCGAGCTTCTGGGTGCCGACGGTGCCCGCCTGGCCGTGGCCTTCATCACCATTGATCCCGAGCGCGATACGGCCCAGGTGCTCAAGGCCTATGTGGGCGCCTTCGACCCCGGCTTTGTCGCGCTGCGCGGTGACGAGGCGCAGACGGCCGAGGTCGCCAGGGAATTCAAGGTCTTCTACAAGAAGGTGCCCACGGGGGCGTCCTACACCATGGACCACTCGGCCATCACCTATGTCTTCGATCCCGAGGGCCGGCTGCGCGTGGCGTTCCGCCATGAGCAGGACGCGCAGGACTGCGCGGCCGATCTGCGGCAGATCCTGGGGGCTGCATGAAGAGCTTTGCACTTTCTCTGGCCGGCGCCGCAGGCCTTTGCGCGGCATCCTCCGCCCTGGCCCAGGCAGAACCTGTTCTTGCGGATGTGGAGGTGCGCGCCCGCGGCGCCGCCGCCACGGCCGAGGCCCGCGCCGCGCAGGCCGTGCAGGCTGCGCGCGATGAGCTGTCGCAGCGCGCAGGCGGCACGGCCGTTATCGATGCAGCCAGCTACGCGGCCGGGCGTGCCAGCACCGCCGCCGATGCACTGGCCTACGCGCCGGGCGTGCTCGCACAGACGCGCCACGGCCCGGAGACGCGGCTGTCCATCCGGGGCTCGGGCGTGCAGCGCGGCTACCTGATGCGCGGCATACAGCTGTACCAGGACGGCATACCGCTGAACCAGGCCGATGGCGCGGCGGACTTCCAGTCCATCGACCCCATGGCGGCCCAGCATGTCGAGGTCTGGCGTGGCGCCAATGCGCTGGAGTACGGCGCCAGCAGCCTGGGCGGCGCGATCAACTTTGTCTCGCCGACCGGGTTGACGGCGCCTGCCGCATCGCTGCGGCTGCAGGCGGGATCGTTCGGCCAGCGGCAGGCACAGGCCCAGCTGGCGGGCCGTGGCGAGCGGGTGGATGGCCTTCTGAACATCAGCCGCAGCGAGCAGGACGGCTGGCGCGAACAGTCGGCCTGGCGCACGCAGCGCCTGTCCGGCAATGTGGGCCTGCAGCTCACCGATACGCTGGAGCTGCGCGCCTTCCTGTCCCATGTGGATGCCGACATGCAGATGCCCGGCAGCCTCACGCGCGCGGCCATGCTGGCCAATCCGCGCCAGGCCGCGCCCGGCTATGTGGCGCAGGACGCCGGCAACAACTACCGCCAGACGCGCGGCGCCCTGCGCATGGACTGGCAGCCGCGCGAAGGCCTGCGCTGGACCACCTCGCTGTTCGCCGCGCAGCGCGACCGCTTCCACCCCATGACCATGGGCATCGTCCAGCAGGACATGCGCGACACGGGTCTGGACTCGCGCCTGGCGGCCGAGCTGGGGCAGGGCGGCGGCCTCACGCGCAGGCTGGTGCTGGGCTTTTCCAGCGCGCAGCTCGATGGCGATGAATGGCGCTACACCAATGCGGGCGGCGCGGCCGGCACGTCCACGGGGCGCACGCGCGTGAAGGCGCAGCAGGACGTGGTCTATGGCGAATACAGCCACGGCCTGAGCACCCGCTGGACGCTGCAGGCCGGCCTGCAGTTCGTGCGCGCCCAGCGCCGCCAGGACAATCTGCTGGCGCCCGCCGCCAGCTACGACGTGGATTTCAGCCACACCTCGCCCAAGCTGGGCCTGCTGTTCGCGGCCACGCCCACGTCGCAGTGGTACGCCAACATCAGCGGCAGCTTCGAGGCACCGCCCATTGGTGAGCTGGTCTACCAGCCTTCGCTGCCGCTGGGGCGTGCGCAAAGCGCAACCACGGTGGAGGCCGGCTGGCGCGGCCACGGCGAGGCCCTGGCCTGGGACGCCGCCATCTACCACTCGCGCGTGCGCCGCGAACTGCTGGCGCTGACCGACGCCAGCGGCGCGACCCTGGGCACCACCAATGCCGACCGCACCATCCACCAGGGGCTGGAGCTGTCCATGCAGGCACGGCTTGCGCCGCGCTGGTCGCTGCGCACCCAGTACCTCTACAGCGACCTGCGCTTTGACAACGACGCCGTCTACGGCCGCCGCCGCCTGGCCGGCATTCCACCGCACCTGTTGCGGGCCGAGCTGCAGTGGAAGGCCACGCAGCAGGTCACGGTCGCGCCCGGCCTGGAGTGGCTGCCCTCGCGCACCTGGGTGGACCATGCCAACACCGTGGCCTCCGATGGCTATGCGCTGCTCAACCTGCGCTTGAGCGGGGCGCTGGGCGATGGCTGGAGCTGGTTCGTCGAAGGCCGCAACCTGACCGACCGGCGCTATGCCGCGACCACGGCCGTACAGGCCAATGTGCGCGGCGTGGACGGTGCCTATTACTTTCCCGGAGATGGCCGGGCCGTGTACGCGGGCCTGAGCTGGCGCATGCCCTGAGCAGGCCGGGCGCAGCGCCGAAAGGCGCCGCTGCCATGGCGTGCGACCTGGCATGGAGTGCTCCTGCCTTGTGCTAAAAATGGGCCGGTCCATCCACCCCGATGCCCATCCAGCAAGTAGGAAAGGGACACCCGGCGCCATGAAGAGGCTTCTTTCCGACAAGGTGCTCCGGCGCCTGGTGCTCGGCAACCTGCTGGTGGCCGGCCTGCTGGGCCTGGCCACCTGGTTGAGCCTGCGCGCCAACCACCAGGCCGACCTGGACCTGGGCGTGGCCGTCACCCGGAACCAGGCCCGCAGCCTGAGCCTGGAGCTGAACGCCGAGATGCGGCTGGTGGACAACGCCCTGGCCACCGTTGCGGGACGCTACCGCAGCCGGAGTCTGGAAGGCGCGGACGTGGCGGCGCTGGCCCTCTATGAAATCCTGCAGGAGCAGCGCGCCCTCGTTCCCTTCGTCACGGCGCTGCGCGTCACCGACGCCAATGGCCAGGTCCTGCAGAGTGCGAACGAGGAGGAGCCGGCATTTTCCGTGGCCGAGCGAGGCTACTTCGACCGGGCGCGCAACACCGACCGCATGGTGGTCTCCGACCCGCTGGTCAGCCACTCCTTCAAGAAATGGGCCATCGTGCTGGCGCGGCGGCTGCAATCCGGCGATGGGGATTTCCAGGGCATCGTCTACGCGGTCGTCGCGGCCGAGCATTTCCAGTCGCTGTTCCGCCGCCAGGCCTTCGGGCCCGACAGCGCCATTGCGCTGCGTTCGGACAAGGATCTGCTGGTGGCCCGCTACGCGGCAGGCGATCCCCAGCCCATGGCCGGCATCGGCGGCTCGGAAGTCTCGGGCGAGTACCACCGGGCCCTGGCCGATGACCGGGAGCTTGGCTGGTACATCACGCCCACGCTGCTCGATGGCGTGGAGCGCATCACGGCCTACCAGCGCCTGGCCGGCTACCCGCTGACCGTCTTCACCGGCCTGGGCACGGAAAGCTACCTGGCGGGGTGGCGTGCATCGGCCTGGCGTGCCTGGGCGCTCACGGGCCTGAGCATCGCGCTGATCGCGCTGGGCTCGGTCAGCCTCTATCTGCTGCAGCAGCGCGAGCGCGTGGCGCGCATCCGGCTCGCCGAGTTGCTGCGCCAGCAGGAACTGTTCATGGACAACGACCTCATCGGCATCGCCCGCCTGCGCGAGCGCCGGCTGCTGTGGACCAACCAGGCCCTGCAGCGCATGCTCAAGCGCCCGGCCGGCGAGCTGCTGGACCACTCGGCGCGCATCCTCTACCCGGACGAGGAGACCTACGAACGCTCCGGCGAACTGGCCTATGGCGCACTGCGCTCCAGCGGCAAATGCCACGCCCAGATGCAGCTGCAGACCAGCGATGGCAGCCTGCTCTGGGTCGATGTCAGCGGCGCAGGCCTGGCCGATGGCGAATCGATATGGGTCTTCGTGGACATCGACGCCCTCAAGCGCGGCGAGCAGGCGGCCCAGCACCAGGCATTGCACGACGTGCTGACCGGCCTGGCCAACCGCCGCGCGCTGCAGGCGCGGCTGCAGCGCGCGCTGGCCCAGGCCAGCGGCCCCGGCCAGCTGGCCGTCTGCTTCATGGACCTGGACGGCTTCAAGCAAGTCAACGACACCGAAGGCCACGACGCCGGCGATGAAGTGCTGCGCATCATCGCCCGCCGCCTCACCACCCAGGCCCGCGAAACCGACTGCGTCGCCCGCCTGGGCGGAGACGAATTCGTGCTGCTGCTGGACGAACTGGCCTCGGCCGACGACGCCCGGCAGATCATGCAGCGCTGCCTGGCCTCCATCCGCCAGCCCATCCGCCTGCACAGCGGCGCCACCGTGCAGGTCGGCGCCAGCATGGGCATCGCCCTCAATGCCTCCCGGGAAGATGCCACCCAGCTCCTGCAGCGCGCCGACGAGGCCATGTACGCGGCCAAGCGCGCGGGCAAGGGGAGGATTGTGCTGGCGGGCGGGTAGGGATTTTGGGGCTATGCCGCCGTTGTGATTGCGGCAGTTGTCCGGGCGGAGGGGGCCGTGGGCTCAACAAGGCAAGGCCTTGAATGCCGAACCAGAAGTCACCGCCGAGGCGGTCACCAAAGGCCGGGCGGCAGACCCGGCCTTTTCTTTCCTTGCATTCGTTTTTCAGCGCTCGGCCTTTTCAATCCATATCCGGATCCTCGTCGCAGCCCGAGCCATTGACGGAGCACATGGAGCCTATCTTGATTTTCCGCATGGGCTGCTTGGCCAGCCTTTCACAGCGCGACATTTGCTCGGCATACATATCGTCCATGTGCGTGCCGTCAATCATGATCACCCCATTGCGAATGATGGGCTTTGCCTGACCATCGGCAAGGGCGAAGGCCATTTTCCTGAGAAGAAAACCGGCATGGTGGCAAGGGCCCAGGGCCATGGCAATCCTGGTCATTTCAGGATCAGGAACGCGATTTTTGGCCTGCGTCAGGCTGTCCATCTTTTCCATGAAAGCCCCGTCGTTCTGCGCGATCTGGGCCACCAGCCTGGTCATGCCCGCCTGATTGCGCTTTTTCACAAGATCCGCAATCTGGTCCTCCAGGCGTCTCGCCGCAGCGGCATCACCGAATGCAGCCAGAGAGGCAGATAGTGCATCGTTCTCGGCCGCCGATACTCCGTTCGGCACACACAGTACAGCGCTCGCAGCCAGCAAGGCGGCCATGATCCGGCGAGTCCGTATTGCGCCTTGCGGCCGCAGGCGTCCTCCCAATGCAATGGTGTTCATGTTCTTTGAAGATGGATTGAAATGAAAAATCTCCATTGCGCAGACGCAGTGGAGAAGAAGGGCCTGGGCGGGAATGGCCAAGCCACCGAACTCTATCTCAATATGCGAATGGATATCCAGGCATCAGCCAGTCAATTGCTTTGTCGCACCACCAGCTCATAACCCAGATCCAGGCTTGGCGATTCCCCGGCCTCTCCGTGCATCCATTGCCGCAGCATGCGCGCACCTTCTGTGCCGACGCGGCCAAGCGTGCTGGCAAGGGGCGGATTGTGGTGGCGGGTGGGTAGGGCTATGGAGGCCGTGCCGCTGCTGTGATCGGGGCAGTTGCCGGGGCAGGTGGGGCCTTGGGCTCAACAAGGCAAGACCTCGAATGCCGAGCCAAAAGACGACGCAAGGCCGTTGATGGCCCGTGTGCACACGCGTGCCCGGTTGAATGCGATGTCGCACAGCAGCGCGATGGCAAAGGCCAGATAGGCCATGTAGGCCAGGCCGATGTAGCTGCCAAACACAATGGTGTGCAGCCAGTCCTGGGCGAACAGATACAGCGTGGCAGTCACCGCCGAGGCGGTCACCAGCACGATGGCGGGCAGTACCAGCTGCAGCCCCGCCCGCCTGCGTCGCGCCGTCACGCCGGCCAGGGCCAGAAACACCAGCGCATTGGACGCAGTGAAGATCCTGAACTCCCGCACCAGGCTGGCCGTGGTCTGGTGGTAGGCCGACTCGATGAATTCCACCAGCCGGGCGCGCATCTGGATCAGCGATGCCAGCTGGGTGGCTTGGCGCTGCTGCGTGTAGACGGCATTGCGCTTGCGGCATTCGCAGTCAGCACGGCGCATGTCGGTCATGACCGAGGCCACCTTGTCGGGAATGCCTGCCTCGATCTCGCGCCGCACTGCGGCGATCTCGCTATCTGTCCTGCCAAGCGCTTTCTGGGCCAGGCCCGCCATGCGCGAGCCTGAAAGCGTATCCAGCTGGGTGCCCAGCCTGCGCTCGATCTCGATGCGGATGATCTCCTTGCCCAGGCTCTCGACCAGCAATGGCGAGGAAAACGACAGGGCGAAGGCTGCGCCGAACACAAGCGTGCCCAGGATGCCGAAGCAAAGAATGAGGTTTCGCATGCGCAAGCTGTGCCGAGGCTTGTCAACCCTTGCGCGGTGCCATGCCCAGCGTGGCCAGCAGTCCCGCGCAGGCGTCCTCCACCAGGTCCAGCACGTCCTCGAAACCCCGGTCGCCGCCGTAGTAGGGGTCGGGCACTTCGCGCGCGGTGTGCTCGGTGCAGAAGTCCGTCAGCCGCTGTACGCGGTGCCATTCGGACTCGGGGCAGATCCTGCGCGCTGCAGATTCGTTGGCGCCATCCATCACCAGCACCTGGTCGAATGCCGTGAAGTCCTCGGCCCGCAGCTGCCGCGCGCGCTGCTGCGAAAGGTCATAGCCGCGCCGTGCGGCATGGGCCTGGGAGCGGCGGTCGGGTGCCTCGCCCACGTGGTAGCCGTGCGTGCCTGCAGAGTCCACTTCGATGCGGCCCGCCAGGCCCGCGTCGGCCACCATTTTTTCAAGCACGCCGTGGGCCGTGGGGCTGCGGCAGATGTTGCCGGTGCAGACCATGAGGATTCTTTTTCTCTTTGTGGCTGGCCTGCGGTCAGCTGACTGTTCCCGAATCTGTTCCATAAACCTCCCTGTGGGTAACGGGCTTCACGACATCTGGATTGCCTGCGATGCCCAGGCGCTCGCCGGCATTTTCCACGCCCCGCACCTGATCTGCCGGGCCGCTTATGCTGCGCCCATGGTGGAACTGCTTTGTTTCTGGATGACCCGGGTGGGTGCGGCCCTGCTGGAGTTGCGGTTGCTGCGCAGCAGCGACGGCGGCCTCAGGGTGATGCTCATCACGGCGGCCATCGTAGTCATCGTGTGCCTGGCGTTGCTGTCCTTTTACGCCTGAGCCCGCAGGTCGGGCGTTTTCGGACGCCCTGTCAGGCGGATTTCATGGTGCTGCGCCGCCGGCAGGGGACGTGGCTGAACTCAATGCAGCGCCATCTTGCATGCCAGTGCGGATTCTTCGATCACGGCGGAATCGATGCATCAATCATGTGCGGCCCGGTGATCTTCTGCGACGGGATCCAGACCAGATAGGACCTCCACATGCCCCGATCATTGCAGTACACAAGGTACTCGCCTGGGTCCAGGCGGCTCTCCCGGTATTGGAATTGCACGCAGCCGATAGCTTGGTTCTTGCCCAGCGCGATGGCGATGTCTCGGCTGAAATCAGTTCTCCACGGACCGGGATAGCGCTCGGTGAGCGGCACACTTTTCGGCGCAGGCACAAGGAAGGCAACGGCCAAAAACGCTGCGGCGATCACTGCCGCTGCTCTCAGTTTGTTGTTCATCTCTGTCTAAATCGGGCCTCTGCAGTCAAACAATGCGCAAGGACATGCCCGCCTTCCTGGGCAGCAGGGAGGGTTCGAACCCATAGCGGCGATAGAACTCCGGCGTGCCGTGGTCGGCCATGAGGCTGACATAGGCCGTGGGCAGGGCATTGCCGTGGATGTACTGCATCAGGCGCTGCATGATGAGGTGGCCTAGGCCCTTTTTCTGGTGCTCGGGGATGACAGCGATGTCCACGATTTCGAAGAAGCACCCGCCGTCTCCGATCACGCGGCCTATGCCAACCGGCGTTGCATCGGCATAGACGACCACGCTGAACAGGCCGTTTTTCAGGCCGATGGCGGCCGCCTCGGGCGACTTGCGGCTCAGGCCGGCAGCCAGCCGGATCTGGATGTAGTCCTGGACGGCGGGGACGTGGCCTTCAATGCGGTAGTTCATGGATGGTGAGGGCGCCAGGGGCATTTCGGAGGATCGGCGGAGCGCCATCATAGGCAGGCGTCTGCCGAGAGGGAGGGCGGATCGCCGTCCTCAGTCCCAGCGATCGATCGTGTAGGCCTGGGTCCATCCATTCGAGACGACTCGCAGCGATGCGGGATAGGCGTTGCCCTGGTCGCGCAGGTCGATGCCCACGGCAGAGCCTTCGGCCAGGCCGGCCATGGTGACTGCGTTGGAGTGCGCCTCCACCGTGGCGCGCACGCCGTGCAGCTCGGCGCGCAGCAGGCTGGGGAACAGCGCGGCACCCACGTTGCGGGTTTCGCGCGCGCCGTCCAGCAGCAAGATGATGCCGTCGCCCTGGTGCTTGAAGCGTTCGCCGTCATCGTCCCAGCGGGCCGGCAGCCGGGTGATACCCGCCACGCTGACCCAGCCTTCACTCAGGCCGAACTGGGCCGCGGGGGAGCCGCCGCTCCACACATACCAGGAGAACGGATGGTCCCACTGGAACAGGCGCGGCGCGTCTTCGTTCACCGCCGTGGTGATGCCGATGAAGGGGTTGGCCGTGGCGCGGATCTGTACCTCGATCTGCTCGGCCGTGGGGATGATGGTGCGCACGAATTTCTGCAGCGTCATGGTGATGGCGGGCGTGGCCATGCCTGACTTGGGCTGTGCGGCGCCCTTGGGCAGAACATGCGCAAAAAGACCGCTGCCCGTGCGTGGGGCGGGCTCGCGCCTGCGCGGCGTCCAGGTCTTGGGCACTTCCTCGAATCGGGCCATCCGGCGCGGCAGGGCAGGTGCCAGGCCCAGCTGCTCGAACACTTTCTCTGCCTGCGCAATGCCGCCGGCGGTGGGTGCCGCCTGCGGGCGCTGGTAGCGCAGCGGGTGCATTTTTGCGGCGAACGCGCGCGAGACGTCGGCGTAGCTCTTGCCCGCCGCGATGTCTTCCAGCAGCGTGCCGATCATGGAGCTGCGCGGATGGCAGAAGCCGGCCGGCGCCGAGGCAATGGCGCGCCAAAGAATGTTGTCGGCTGCCTGCGGGCTCCTGGCCTGGGCGCGGTCCGTGTGCAACTGGTGCAGGAACTCGGCCTGGCCCAGCACCCGTTCGGCGCTGTAGAGCTGGTCGGAACGCAGCAGCTGCAAGGCGGTGGCCACATGGGCGCTGTGGAAGTCGCCAAGGGCGCGCTCCATGGTGCTGAAGTCTTCGCGCCTTTCCGCCATCTTCTGGCCTGCGGTCAGCAGCGTGCGCTTGAATTGCAGCGCCTGCGGCACCGTGACGTGCATGTGCGGATGCCCGCCCGCCTGGGGCCGGCCCCACACGGCAGGGGTGGCGAGGAAGACGCCACGCACGGTGGCGCGGCGCACGGCGGCGGCCATGGCCGCCACACCGGCACGGTGGATGCCGGGCGCATCATCGCCCCACAGCAGCGGCGTCTGGCGGCCGTCGGCCGCAAGGGTGACCAGGCCGCCAAAGCGGCGCACGAAATTCTGGCAGCAGCTGCAGGTATGGCGCTGGCGCAGTTCGGCAGGCAGGGCGGCCAGATAGTCGTCGAACAGGCCGGTGGCCGTGGTGTCGAAGACCTGGTCGCCGCCCTCCTTGAGTCTGGCCTCGAAGCGGGCCTGCAGGCCGTGGAGAAAATCTGCGTAGCTGTGTTCGTCGCCCGCGTTGTGGGCTGCGGCGTCCGGATTCCCTGCGTTCATATCCACCCTCATGCATCTGTCGAGGCGGCAATGATGCCCGACCGGCAAAGGTGGAATGCAAGGCAGATGGTTCTACCGCGCCATCACGGGACGCGGGGAACCCCTCCCCATGCTGATCTGTCCGAGATCTCAGTGCAGCGCCACCATCAACTGCCCGTTCTCATTGCGCACCGCATGGGCGCGCACGGAGTGCTCGGGCGCCTCCAGGCATTCGCCGGTGGCCAGGTCGAAGTGGTGCTTGTAGATGGGCGAGGCGACGACGACGCGCTCGCCCAGGCTGCCGACCAGGCCGCGCGCGAGCACGCTGGCGCCGCAGCGCGGGTCCACGTTGTCTATGGCGTAGAAGCGGTCTTCGCCAAGGCGAAAGACCGCCACATGCCGGCCTTCGACCAGGGCGCAGACCCCCGTGTCGGGGACGATGTCGCGGGTGGCGCAGACGGGCATCCACTGTTCTTGGGCGGGGTGTGTCATGGCGGTGCCTTGTCGGTGGTGTGGGTGCTGGCCGGGATCAGGCCAGGGCCTCGCTGCGCTCTTCGCTGCGCGCCGGGCGGATCTGGCCGCGCTCCTGCACGAAGACGATGTGCTCGTCGGGCTGGTCGCTGTTGATGAAGCTGCGAAAGCGCTGGCGCACTTCGGGCGTGGTGACGGCGGTCTTCCACTCGCACTGGTAGGTGTCCACCACATGCTGCATCTGGGCCTCGAGTTCGGCGCCCAGGCCCAGGCTGTCGTTGACCACCACGTCCTTGAGGTAGTCCAGGCCGCCTTCCAGGTTTTCGCGCCAGGTGCTGGTGCGCTGCAGGCGGTCGGCCGTGCGCACGTAGAACATCAGGAAGCGGTCGATGAGCTGCAGCAGCCTGTCCTTGGACAGGTCGGAGGCGATCAGCTCGGCATGGCGCGGCTTCATGCCGCCGTTGCCGCAGACGTAGAGGTTCCAGCCCTTGTCGGTGGCGATCACGCCCACGTCCTTGCCCTGGGCCTCGGCGCATTCGCGCGTGCAGCCCGAGACGCCGAACTTGATCTTGTGCGGCGCGCGCAGGCCCTTGTAGCGGTTTTCCAGCTGCACGGCCAGGCCCACGCTGTCGTCCACGCCGTAGCGGCACCAGGTGGAGCCCACGCAGCTTTTGACGGTGCGCAGCGACTTGCCGTAGGCATGGCCGGACTCGAAGCCGGCCGCGATCAGCTCCTCCCAGATCAGCGGCAACTGCTCCACGCGCGCGCCAAACAGGTCCACGCGGGCGCCGCCCGTGAGCTTGGTGTACAGGCCGTATTTCTTGGCCACCTGGCCGACGGCGATCAGGCCGTCCGGCGTGACCTCGCCGCCGGGCATGCGCGGCACCACGGAGTAGCTGCCGTCCTTCTGGATATTGCCCAGGTAGTAGTCGTTGCTGTCCTGCAGGCTGGCCAGCTGCGGCTGCAGCACGAATTCGTTCCAGCACGAGGCCAGGATGCTGGCCGCCAGCGGCTTGCAGACATCGCAGCCCAGGCCCTTGCCATGGCGGTGCAGCAGCTCGTCGAAGGTCTTGATGCCGCCCACGCGCACCAGGTGGTACAGCTCCTGGCGCGAGTGCGGGAAATGCTCGCAGACATGGTTGTTGACGGCCATGCCGCGCCGGGCCATCTCGGCCTTCATGACCTGGGTGGCCAGCGGCACGCAGCCGCCGCAGGTGGCGCCTGCCTGGGTGCAGGCCTTGAGCTCGGCCATGGTGCAGGCGCCTTCGCCCACGGCCGCGCAGATCTGCGCCTTGGTGACGTTGTTGCACGAGCAGATCTGCGCCGTGTCGGGCAGGGCGTCCACGCCCAGGCCGGGCTTGGCCTTGCCGTCGCTGGAGGGCAGGATGAGGAACTCGGGCTCCTCGGGCAGGGCGATGCTGTTGAGCGTCATCTGCAGCAGCGTGCCGTACTCATCGGCATTGCCCACCAGCACGGCGCCCAGCAGCTGGCGGCCGTCCTCGCTGACCACGATCTTCTTGTAGACCTGCTTGCGCTCGTCGATGAACTGGTAGTTGCGGCTGCGCGGCGTCTTGCCCTGGGCGTCGCCGATGCTGGCCACATCCACGCCCATGAGTTTGAGCTTGGTGCTGAGATCGGCCCCGCCGAAGGCGGCCTCGGCCTCGCCCGCAATGTGGCGGGCCGCCACGCGCGCCATGTCGTAGCCGGGTGCCACCAGGCCGAAGGTCTGCTCGCGCCAGGAGGCGCATTCGCCAATGGCGTAGACGTTGCGGTCGCTGGTGCGGCAATGGTCGTCCACGGCCACGCCGCCGCGCGGGCCTATGGCCAGGGCGCATTGGCGGGCGATCTCGTCGCGCGGGCGGATGCCGGCGGAGAAGACGATCATGTCCGTCTCCAGGTGCGTGCCGTCGGCAAACACCATGCGGTGGCGCGCCGTGGCGCCGTCGGTGATCTCCAGCGTATTGCGGCCCGTGTGCACCTGCACGCCCAGGTCCTCGATCTTGCTGCGCAGCACGCGGCCGCCGCCGTCGTCCACCTGCACGGCCATCAGGCGCGGGGCGAACTCCACCACATGGGTCTCCAGGCCCAGGTCGCGCAGGGCCTTGGCGCATTCCAGGCCCAGCAGGCCGCCTCCCACCACCACGCCGGTCCTGGAGCGCGCGGCCGATGCCTGCATGGCCTCCAGGTCCTCGATGGTGCGGTAGACAAAGCAGTGCGGCCGGTCGCGCCCCGGCACGGGCGGCACGAAGGGCGCCGAGCCTGTGGCCAGCACCAGCCGGTCGTAGGCGATGACTTCGCCATCGGCCGTGGTCACGGTGCGCTCGCGCCGCTCCACGGCTGCCGCCCTGGCCGCCAGGCGCAGTGTGAAGCCGCTGGCCTCGAAGAAGCCGGGCTCCACCAGGCTCAGGTCCTCGGCGCTCTTGCCGGAGAAGAATTCCGACAGGTGAACACGGTCGTAGGCGGCGCGCGGCTCCTCGCACAGCACGGTGACGTTCGCGTCTGCCACGCCCAGGGCATGCAGCTGCTCGAGAAATTTGTGGCCCACCATGCCGTGGCCGATCACAACGATGTTCATCTGGCGTCCTGCGTTGCGCATCCAGTGTTTTGCGGGCCGCAGGCCAGGGCCGGCGGGTCAGGGCAGCCAATGCAAGTGCCGTGCCAGCACCGCGGCGCGGTGCCTGCCCGTGGTGCACGCTGTCTGGTGCGCAGACAGCGTGCACCGCAATGCGCCCGCCGCACCGTGCAGGGGCGGGGTGCGCCTTGGTGGTGCGTCAGGTGCGTCAAGTGCGCCAGGAACGCCCGGTGCGTCAGGCGCGAGGCAGTCCCTGCGCGCGGCTGCGCCAGGCCTCGGGCGCGCAACCGAATTGCGCGGCGAACCAGCGCGTGAAGGCGCTGTGGCTGGCATAGCCGAGCATGGATGCGATCTGTCCCACGCTGTAGTGGGGGTGGTCCAGGTAGCGCAGGGCCAGTTCGTGGCGCACTTCGGTCAGCAGCTCGCTGAAGCTCAGGCCCTCGCGGTCCAGTTCGCGCTGCAGCGTGCGCAGGCTGCGCCCCATGCCCTGCGCCACGCCTGCGCAGGTGGCGTTGCCCGAGGGCAGCAGCAGGTAGATGACCCTGCGCGCCTGGTGGCCCACGGAGGCGGCACGGTGGGCCGGCATGGCCTCCACCAGCCGCAGCGCATAGCGCGCCAGCGCGGGGTCGGCCAGCGGGTTGGGCTCGTCCAGGTCGGCGGCGCGGCAGGCGATGCCGTTGAACTCGGCGCCGAACGTGATGCGGCAGCGGAACATGCGGCGGTGTTCGGACAGGTCGGCCGGTGGCGCGTGGCTGAAGCTGACGCCCTGCGGCCGCCAGCGCTCGCGCAGCAATGCCTCGCACATGCGCCACAGCACGCCCATGGCCAGCTCCACGGACTGGCGCATGGCGCCGTGCAGGACGAAGTCCTCGCGCAGGATGACGATGTCCCCTGCATCCTCCAGGTGGATCAGCAGCGATTCGTTGACCAAGTGCATGTGCGCGACCAGCGTGTCCAGCGCATGGCGCAGCGTGGGCTGGTGCAGCAGCAGCAGGCTCACGGCGCCGAAGCTCGACAGCTGGCGGTGCCGGGCCATGCGCAGGCCCAGGGACTCGCAGCCCGTGGACTGGGCCGCGTCTTCCAGCAGGCGCGCGACGATGGCCACGTCGATCAGCTGGTCCTGCTCGCGCAGCAGCGCGGGCCGCAGGCCGGCCTGGCGCAGTGCCTTGTCGGGGTCGCCGCCCAGTTCGCGCATGACGTCCGAAAAATGGGTCAAGGCCGCCGCGCGCACCATGGTGACCATGCTTGCCCTCCTGTCAGTCCGTGGCCTGGTGGCACGAAATGCAAAGAGGATGGCATGGCTTGCATAGTCCGCGGAACCGGGTTTTCCTACATTGCAGAGACCGGCCCCACGCCGGGCGGACCGTGCCGCCACGGGCCTTCACAACAATGACAGGAGACAGGCATGCGCATAGAGCCCATGACATGTGCCATCGGCGCCGAATTGCTCGGCGTGCGGCTGGCCGACGCGGTGCGCGACGACGCGCTTTTCTCGGAGATCCAGGCGGCGCTGCTGCGCCACAAGGTGCTGTTCCTGCGCGACCAGGGCCTGGCACGCGCCGATCACGTGGCCTTTGCGCGGCGCTTCGGCGAGCTGGAGGACCATCCGGTGGCCGGCAGCGACCCCGAGCATCCGGGCCTGGTGCGCATCTACAGGACGCCCGAGCAGCCCAACGACCGCTACGAGAATTCCTGGCACTGCGACGCCACCTGGCGCGAGGCGCCGCCCATGGGCTGCGTGCTGCATTGCGTGGAATGCCCGCCCGTGGGCGGCGACACCCTGTGGGCCAACATGGCGCTGGCCTACGAGCGCCTGCCGGACGCCGTCAAGGCGCTGATCGCGCCGCTGCGCGCGCGCCACAGCATCGAATGCACGTTCGGTGCGGCCATGCCCATCGAAAGGCGGCTGGCGCTCAAGGCCCAGTACCCCGATGCCGAGCATCCCGTGGTGCGCACCCATCCCGAGACCGGCGAGAAGGTGCTGTTCGTGAACGGCTTCACTACGCATTTCACCAATTTCCATACGCCCGCCAATGTGCGCGTGGGCCAGGACTTCACGCAGGGCGCCTCCGGCCTGCTGCAGTACCTGATCGGCCAGGCTGCCATTCCCGAGTACCAGGTGCGCTGGCGCTGGCGGGCGGGCAGCGTGGCGATCTGGGACAACCGCGCCACCCAGCACTACGCGGCCATGGACTACCCGCCCAGCCACCGGAAGATGGAGCGCGCGGGCATCGTCGGCACGCCGACCTTCTGAACCACGATCACGACACAAGGAGACATGCCATGAATTTTCTCGACGGCCACCTGTTCCCCGAAAACCAGCAGCCCCTGATCATCACGGCCGCGCCCTATGCGCCCTCGTGGCTGCCCTCGGACTTTCCCGGCGAGATCGCCGTGACCATGGACGAGCAGATCCAGAAGGCCGTGGACTGCTACAACGCCGGCGCCACCGTGCTGCACCTGCATGTGCGCGAGCTGGATGGCAAAGGCAGCAAGCGCCTGTCCAAGTTCAACGAGCTGATCGCCGGCGTGCGTGCGCGCGTGCCCGAGATGATCATCCAGGTGGGCGGATCGATCAGCTTTGCTCCCGAGACGGACGGCGCGGCCGCCAAGTGGCTGTCCGACGACACGCGCCACATGCTGGCCGAGCTGGAGCCCGTGCCCGACCAGGTCACGGTGACCATCAATACCTCGCAGATGAATTTCCTGGAGCAGTTCGATGCGCGCGACATACGCGGCACCTCCATGGAGGACCCGGCCGTCTTCAATGCCTACAGGGAGATGACCGTGCCCGCCCAGCCCGGCTGGGCCGAGGAGCACATCCGGCGCCTGTCGGCCGCCGGCATCCAGAGCGCCTTCCAGTGCTACAACATCAACAGCTTCGAGTCCGTGGAGCGGCTCATGCGCCGCGGCATCTACAAGGGCCCGCTGGTGATGAACTGGGTGGCGATTGGCGGCGGCATGGACGCGCCCAGCATCTACAGCCTTGCCAACTTCGTGCGCGCCGTGCCCGACGGCGCCGTGCTCACCGTGGAAAGCTCGGTGCTCAACGTGCTGCCCGTGAACATGATGGGCATCGCCATGGGGCTGCATGTGCGCTGCGGCACCGAGGACAACCTCTGGAACCAGCGCCGCACGGCCAAGATGGGCACGGTGGCGCAGATCGAGCAGCTGGTGCGCATCGCAGGCGAGTTCGGCCGCCCCATCGCCACGGCGCAACAGGCGCGGGAGATCTGCCGGATCGGCCAGTTCTACGGCACCGTGGAAGAGACGCTGGCGGCCAACGGCTTCGCACCCAACCGCAACGGCGCCCAGCAGGGATTTCTGCGCAAGGCCGCCTGAACCGGGAGCCCACGATGCAACGCATGCCCCCCTGGACGGCCATCGCCCTGGCCGCCTCGCTGCTGGCCGGCGGCGCCCACGCCTTCGGCGACAAGCCGGTCCGGCTCATCGTGCCGGCGCCGCCCGGCGGCACCATCGATGTGTTCGCGCGCATCATCAGCGACCAGCTGGCGCAGGAGATACGCCAGCCCGTCATCGTCGAGAACCGGCCTGGTGCCGGTGGCGCCATCGCCGTCAAGCACATGCTGTCCCAGCCGGCCGACGGCAGCACGCTGCTGGTGACGGTGACTAACATCCTCACCGAGGTGCCCCATGTGCTCAAGGTCGGCTTCGACCCCATGAAGGACGTGCGGCCCGTGGCGCAGATGGCGCGCTCGGTGATGCTGTTCATCGCCTCGCCGCAGTTTCCCGCGCGCGACGGGGCCGAGGCCATCGCCTACGTGAAGGCCCACCCGGGCACGCTGTCGTTCGCCTCGTACAGCCAGGGCACGGCCTCGCAGTACGCGGGCGCCATCCTCAACAGAAGGGCCCACCTGGACATGGAGCATGTGGCCTTCCCGGGCTCGGCGCCCGCGCTGGCCCAGGTCATGGGCAACCAGATCCCGCTGATGTTCGACGGATCGGTCACCTCCAAGCCGCTGATCGCGGGCGGCAAGGTCAGGCTGCTGGCCGTGGCCTACAAGAGCCGGCTGCCCGACTACCCGCAGGTGCCCACGCTGGCCGAGCTGGGCTATCCCGAGGTGGATTTCAGCAACTGGAGCGGCGTGTTCGCCTCGGCGCAGACGCCACGCCCGCTGCTGGAGAAGATCCACGGCGCGCTGGCCCGGGTCAACGCCCGCAAGGCCGTGCGCGAACGCTATGCGGGCACGGGCTTCGAGCCCGTCGAAGGCGATCGCTCGCTGGAGCAGATGTCCACCGACCTGCGTGCCGAGTTCGAGCGCAATGCCGAGATCGTCCGGAACTTCGACATCCGGCTCAACTGATGCAGGGCGCCCCACCCAGGCGCTACACAAGGAGAATCCATGGCAAAGGCCATACGCTTTCATACCACCGGCGGCCCCGAGGTGCTCAGGCTGGAGCATGCCGAGGCCGGCGCGCCGGGACCCGGCCAGGCGCGCGTGCGCCACAGCTTCATCGCCGTCAACTTCATCGACATCTATTTCCGCACGGGCCGCTATCCGCTGGCCCTGCCCAACGGCCTGGGCTCGGACGCCGTGGGCGTGGTCGAGGCCGTGGGGGAGGGCGTGACCGAAGTGCGGCCCGGCGACCGCGTGGGCTACCTGATGGGCCCGCAGGGCGCCTACAGCGATGTGCGCGTGATGCCGGCCGAGGTGCTGATCCCGCTGCCCGACGGCATCAGCGACCGCACGGCGGCCACGCTGATGATGAAGGGCATGACGGCGCAGTACCTGTTCCGCCAGGTCCATCCGCTGCAGGGGGGCGAAACCATCCTCTACCACGCGGCGGCCGGCGGCGTGGGGCTGATCGCCTGCCAGTGGGCGCGTGCGCTGGGCGTGACCATGATCGGCACGGTGAGCACCGACGAGAAGGCCGCCGCCGCGCGCGCCAACGGCTGCACCCACGTCATCGTGACCTCGCGCGAGAACACCGTCGCTCGCGTGATGGAGATCACGGGCGGCAAGGGCGTGCCCGTGGTCTATGACTCGGTGGGCAAGGACACCCTCATGGATTCGCTGGACTGCCTGCAGCCGCGCGGCCGGCTGATCAGCAACGGCACCTCGTCGGGCTCGGTGGTGGTGGACTCCCAGCTGCTGGCCTCCAAGGGATCGATCTGGATGACGCGGCCCGCGATGGTGCACTACATCCAGCCGCGCGCCCACATGCTGGAGATGGCGCGCGAGCTGTTCGACCATGTGCTGGCCGGGCGCATCGCCAGCGAGCCCCAGCAAAGCTTTGCGCTCGCCGATGCGGCCCAGGCGCACCGGGCGCTGGAGTCGCGCCGCACCACGGGCGCGACGGTGCTGATTCCCTGAGCGATGAACACGAGACCTCCATGCCCCGTCTTCACCCTCCCTTCCCCGGCCTGTGCGCTTTCTGCGTGGCAGGCGCGGCCGCCGCCCAGGCGCCCACCTCGGTCACGCTGTTCGGCGTGATGGACGCCGGCATCAGCCGCTACAGCGTGCGCAGCGATTCCTGGGACGCGGGCCCCGCGCGCTCGGCGCGGCAAAGCACCTTGGCGCTGTCGCCTTCGGGCAACCTGGCCAGCCGCATCGGCATACGCGCCAGCGAGGACCTGGGCGGCGGCCTCATGGCCGGCCTGTGGCTGGAGGCGCCGGTGGCCAATGACACGGGCGGCGGCGCGCTCAACTTCGGGCGGCGCGCCACCATCAGCCTGTCCGGGCGCCTGGGCGAGCTGCGCATGGGGCGCGACCACACGCCTTCGTTTCTGAACGACTGGGCCTTCGACCCCTTCACCGTCAACGGCGTGGGCACCAACCTGATCGCCGTGGTCAACAGCAACCTGGCCATCGCCCGCGCGCTGGCCACGGGCGGCCTGCTGGGCGGCGGGCTGTCGGCGGGCACGGACACCTATCTGCGCGCAGGCAACTCCATCGGCTATTTCCTGCCGCCGGGCCTGGGCGGCGTCTACGGGCAGGCCATGTACGCCTTTCCCGAGAACAGCTCGAAGCGGGGGCGCTACGCGGGTGCCCGCATCGGCTGGGCCATGGGGGCGGCCGATGTGGCGCTGGGCTATGGCGAGAACACCCTGGGCACCTCGGGCGCCGGCGCGGAAAAGATCCGGTCGCTGAACCTGGGCGGCTCCTATGACTTCGGCCCGGTCAAGCTGTTTGGCGAATGGTCCGGCGTGCGCAACGAGCGGCGCGACGCCGGCACGCTGGCCGCCATCAATGACCGCTACCTGGGCGTGCTGGCCGGCGTGAACATCCCCGTGGGCCAGGGGGCGCTGCGCGCCTCCTATGCACGTGTGCAGTTCAGGAATGGCCAGGGCCTGGCCGACGGCGATTCCTCGGTGAACAAGCTCGCCCTGGGCTATGTGCACCCGCTGTCCAAACGCACGGCGCTGTACGCCACGGTGTCGCGCATCAGCGTGGGCAACGGGCGCAACAACCCGGGCGTGATGGGCGTGACGCCGCTGGTGGTCAGCAACCCGGCCATCCTGCCCCAGCCCGGCTACCTGACCACGGGCGGCATGCAGCCGGCCGGCGCGCTGGGGCTGGACCTGGGCCTGCGGCTGATGTTCTGAACGGCTGGGCCAATCGTTCTGAACGGCCGTGCCAATAGCCGTGGCGCCCGGGTGCCCATCTTCGCCTGCGCTAATCTGCGCGGCATGAATGGATCTTCTGCATGGACCCTGGGTTGGCGCACCCTGTGGCGCGACCTGCGCGCGGGCGAGTTGCGCCTGTTGATCGTCGCCGTGATGCTGGCTGTGGCCGCGCTCAGCTCGGTGGGCTTTTTTGCCGACCGGCTGCAGGCGGGGCTGCAGCGCGATGCACGCCAGCTGCTGGGCGGCGACGTGGTCGTGGTCGGCGACAACCCCACGGCGCCGGCCTTTGGCGAGCGCGCACGCGCCGAAGGGCTGCAGGCCCTGGAGACATCCAGCTTCCCGACCATGGCGCGCGCCAGCGACGCGCAAGGCGGCATGAGCCGCCTGGTGGCGCTCAAGAGCGTGCCCGAAGGTTATCCGCTGCGCGGCAGCCTGCGCGTGGCCGATGCCCCCGGCGCGGCCGACCGGGCCACGCGCGAGATACCGGCGCGGGGTGAGGCCTGGGTCGATGCGCCGCTGCTGGAGTCGCTGGGCATAGGCGTGGGGGACATGCTGCTGCTGGGCGACGCCCAACTGCGCGTGGCGCGCATCATCTCCATCGAGCCCGACCGGGGCGCGGGCTTCATGAACTTTGCGCCGCGCGTGATGATCACCTCCGCCGACCTGGCCGCCACAGGCCTGGTGCAGCCGGCCAGCCGCATCACCTACCGCCTGGCCGTGGCCGGCGCGGGTGATGGCTCCGAGCCGGCCGTGCAGCGCTACCGCGTCTGGGCCGAGCAGCAGGCCAAGGCGCCCGGCGTGCATGGCGTGCGCGTGGAGTCGCTGGACAGCGGCCGCCCCGAGATGCGCCAGACGCTGGACCGCGCCGAGAAATTCCTGAGCCTGGTCGCCCTGCTGGCGGCGCTGCTGTCGGCCGTGGCCGTGGCCCTGGCTGCGCGCGGCTTTGCCAACAGCCACCTGGATGCCTCGGCCATGCTGCGCGTGCTCGGCCAGAGCCAGCGGCGCATCGCGGGTGCCTATACAGTGGAGTTCGTGCTGGTCGGTCTGGCCTCCAGCGCCGCTGGCGTGCTGCTGGGCTGGGCCATCCACCATGTGTTCGTGCTGCTGCTGGCCGGGCTGGTGGAAACCGCCTTGCCCGCACCAGGCCTGTGGCCTGCGGCCTTCGGCGTGGGCATGGGGCTGACCCTGCTGCTGGCCTTTGGCCTGCCGCCCGTGCTGCAGCTGGCGCGCGTGCCGCCGCTGCGTGTCATGCGCCGCGACCTGGGCGCGCTCAAGCCTGCCTCGGTGGTGGTGCTGGCCGTGGGCGTGGCAGGCTTTGCGGCCTTGCTGCTGGCGGCCAGCCGCGACATCAAACTGGGCCTGATCGCCGTGGGTGGCTTTGCCGTGGCCGTGCTGCTGTTCGCGGCCCTGGGCTGGCTGGCTGTGCAGGTGCTGCGCCGCCTGGTGCACGAGAGCACGGCGCCGCGCTGGCTGGTGCTGGCCACGCGCCAGATCGCCGCGCGCCCCGCCTATGCCGTGGTGCAGATCAGCAGCCTGGCCGTGGGGCTGCTGGCGCTCATGCTGCTGGTGCTGCTGCGCACCGACCTTATCGGCAGCTGGCGCCAGGCCACGCCGGCCAATGCGCCCAACCGCTTCGTCATCAACGTGCAGCCCGAGCAGGCCGACGGTTTCCGCGCGGCGCTGGCCAAGGCTGGCGTCACCTCCTATGACTGGTTCCCCATGATCCGGGGGCGTCTGGTCACCGTCAACGGCAAGCCGGTCAGCCCCGACGACTTCAGCGAAGACCGCGCCAAGCGCCTGGTAGACCGGGAGTTCAACCTCTCCACCACGGCGCAGGCGCCCGCGCACAACCTGATCACGGCGGGCACCTGGACGCCTGGCGCCAAGGGCGAGATCAGCGTGGAGGACGGCATTGCCGAGACCCTGGGCCTCAAGCTCGGCGACACGCTGGGCTTCGACGTGGGCGGCGTGCCCAGCGAGGCGCGCATCACCAGCCTGCGCAAGGTGGACTGGGGATCCATGCGTGCCAACTTCTTCGTGATCTATCCCGTGGACCACCTGGACGACGTGGCCGTCAGCTACCTGGCCGCCTACCGCGCGCCCGACGTGGCGGGCTTCGACAACGCCCTGGTGCGCGAGTTTCCCAACATCACCAACGTGGACCTGAGCACCACGCTCGCCCAGGTGCAGCGCGTGCTGGACCAGGTGATACGCGCGGTGGAGTTCCTCTTCGGCTTCACCCTGGCCGCCGGCCTGGTCGTGCTCTTCGCCGCCGTCACCGCCACGCGCGAGGAGCGCGCCCGCGAGTACGCCATCATGCGCGCCGTCGGTGCCCAGGCCCGGCTGCTGGCGCAGGTGCAGCGCGCCGAGCTGGCTGGCGTGGGCCTGCTGGCGGGTTTCCTTGCCAGCTGCGCGGCCGGTGCCGTGGGCTGGGCCCTGGCGCGCTGGGTGTTCGAGTTCAACTGGACCGTGCCCTGGTGGGCTCCGCTGGCGGGGGCTGTTGCCGGGGCCTTGCTGGCCTGGATGGCGGGGTGGTGGGCGTTGCGGGAGGTGTTGAGGAGGCCTGTGATGGATACGTTGAGGCAGGTGGCTGAGTAGGTCTTTGGGTTCTGTTTTTTGCCCCTGCCGGGTGGTTGTTTTTCGAGGCCGGGGTTCGGCCCGGCAGCCGACCCGCTTTCTTGTCGCGCGACAAGAAAGCGGGGCAAAGAAGCGCGCCCCAAACTGCCCACGACCCTTCGCTTCGCTACGGGCGACCTGCGTTGGGCGGGATGCGGGGTGTGCCGCAGAACTCACTCCTTGCGCCTGCGGCGCAATCCGTTCAAACAACTGCGGCAAGTCAGATGACGAAGCAAGCCTGTCCTTCGGCAGGCTTGCCACCCCGCATCCCGCCCAACGCAGGCGTGGGCAGAAGGGGGGAGGCTGAGGGAT
>NZ_BCZP01000044.1 GCF_001598795.1 Delftia acidovorans NBRC 14950
CCCACCCCCGCCCCCGCCCCACTCACCATCGTTTTCTGCGACGACTATCTGGACCCGCGCCTGGGCGCCATTGACGCCAACCAGCGTGCCGCAGGCCGGCCCTGGCTGCTGGTGCGGCCAACAGGCGAGCAGGCCATGGCGGGACCGCTTTTCAAACCCCAGGCAGCGGCCTGCTGGCATTGCCTCGCACACCGCTGGCAACGCAACCATCCCGCACGCGGCGGCAAGCACGGCCAGCCTCAGGACGGCGACCGCTGCCCGCCCGTGCGCGCCGGCGCCGACCTCATCGCCACGCGGCTGCAGGCCCTGCTGCCCACGGTGCAGCGCCTGCTGGCGCACACCGATGCGGCGCAAACCGTGTGGACGCTGGAGCCTGACCAGCCCCACCCGGTGGCCGCCCGCCCGCAATGCCCGCACTGCGGCACGCCAGGGCTGATGGCCCTGCGCCAGCGTGAACGCATTGCGCCAGTTCCCGGCACGCATGCCGCGCGCGCCGATGGCGGCTGGCGCAGCGTGCCGGCCGAGACCACGGTGCAGCGCCTGTCGCAGCACGTCAGCCCGCTGACCGGCGTGATTGCCAGGGTCACGCCGCTGACGGCCGAGACCGACGAAGCACTCACCGTCTACCGCAGCGAAATCTTCAGAACACCGGCCCCCGGCAGCACCAGCCTGGCCGGCTCCGGAACACAGCTGTGTCTGGGCAAGGGCCTGTCGGCCATGCAGGCCCGCGCCAGCGCCATGTGCGAAGCGGTGGAACGCTACGCCGCCTTCCACCAGGGCGACGAAGCCGTAATCGTCGCCCCCGCCGCCGAGCTGGACGCGCCCTGCATCGCGCCCACGGAACTGGCTCGCTTCAGCGAGCGGCAAACCGCCGGCTTTGCCACCGACAGGCCACCGCATGCCGTGGCCCCCAGCGCCGGCCAGGGCGAGCCCCTGTGGTGGGCTCCCGCCTGGTCCCTGACCGCCGATGCGCGCCGCTACCTGCCGCTGGCCTTCTGCCTGGCCCATGCGCCCGCGCAAAGCCAGCACCACGTGGGCTGGACCTCCAACGGCTGCGCCGCAGGCAACACGCGGGAAGAGGCCATCCTGCAAGGCTTCATGGAACTGGTGGAACGCGACGCCGCCGCCATCTGGTGGTACGGCCAGATCCGCAGGCCCGCCATTGCGCTGCAAGGCATCGACCAGGCCACGCGCCAGCGCCTGGACCGCAGTTGCGGCCCGCAATGGTCGTACTGGCTGCTGGACATCACGCATGACTTCGGCATACCCGTGGTCGTCTCCGTGGGCCGCCATGCACAGACCGGCCAATGGGCCGTGGGCTTTGGCTGCAGCCTGGACCGCGCCCTGGCCTGCGAACGCGCCCTCACCGAAATCAGCCAGCTGATCGCGGCCGGCAAAAGCTTTGCCGTGCCCGAGCCACTGCAGGCCTTCCTGCACCCTGCGGACAGCGCCGATGCGCCGCCGCAACAGCCTGCGCCTCTGTCTGGGCACACGCCGGACACCACGCCGCCGGACATTGCCCAGGCCATTGCGCGCTGCGTGGACATCGCACGCGGCCTGGGCCTGGAAACCATCGTCTACGACCACTCGCGCCCCGACATCCCTGTGCACACCGTCAAAGTCGTGATTCCCGGCCTGTGCCATATCTGGCCGGAACTGGGCAATCCACGGCTGCGCAACGTACCCGTGGCCCTTGGCTGGCGCAGCCGGCCGCTGCAGGAATCCGAACTGAATCCGCAGGCTCTGTACGTTTGACAAACTGAAAAGCGCAGCGGGCATGTACTCTCTCAGCTTGGCAACAGGCTGCCGGCTCCGGGCCAATGCGCCCCCAGCCCACCCCCTGTTCACACAAGCCCCAAGGAGAATTCGAGGCGATGGCCCTCTTTCGTAACCAACTCGACGGCCGCATCGTCGTGCTGCGGCCCCTGCATACCTTCGGCCGCCATCCCTCGGTCTGCCAGACCGTCATGAAGGCGCCCGACGTCTCCCAGGTCCACGCACTGTTCCGCTGGAACCGGCAGACCTGGGAAATCGTGGACCAGAGCCGCAACGGCACCATGCTCAACGGCGTGCGCCTGGTCGCCGGCCGCTGGACCGTTTTGGCGGTGGGCGCCAAGCTCAGCATGGGCGAAGGCGCAGAAGCGGCCTGGACCGTGGAAGACCTGGGCCCGCCCATCACCTGCCTGAGCCCCGGCCCGGGACTGCCCCAGGACGGCCCCCTGGCCCTGAACCCGCGCGGCACCCTGCTGCCCGACGCGCAGGAGCCCGAAGCCAACGTCTTCTTCGAGGATGGCCGCTGGCTGCAAGAGTCCGGCGACGGCACCGAGCCCCTGGTGGACGGCGCCATGGTCCACACCTCCGCAGGCAGCTGGGAATTCGTGCAATGCGACGACCTGGAATCCACGCGGGAAAGCAGCTTCGACCCGCGTGCGCCCAAGCCGCCGGAAGTGTCCTTTCGCTTCACCGTCAGCCAGAACGAAGAGCACGCCAGCCTGACCGTCATGAGCGACGGCAAACCCATTGCGCTGGGCGAACGCATACACCACTACACCCTGGTCACCCTGGCCCGCGTGCGCCAGCAGGACGCAGAAAAAGGCCTGGCCCCCGCAAGCCAGGGCTGGATAGAACTGGATGCACTCTCACGCATGCTGGGCGTGGAGCCCTCGTACGTGAACATCCAGATCTTCCGCGCCAAGCACCAGATCCTCAGCGCCCTGCCCGAATGCGCTGCCTCGCCCGCCCTGGTGGAGCGGCGGCGCGGCAGCCTGCGCTTCGGAGACTTTCCGTTCGAGATCGAAGGCGGGGCGCGCAGCGCCTGAACGGTGAACTGGAAGGGAGAACGGCAGGCACACGGCGCATCGCTCGCCGCATGTAATCAGCTGTAATTTTCTTGTTGTGCACACGTGAATAAAGTGGGAACCGGTTCTTGCCGCCTGCGGTGCGAACCCTCTCACCCTCCTCCCGGACCGGGTTGCCCGAGTCCACTGGCGCACCTGGAAGACGCAAATGAGCATGGACATGCGACGTGTACTGTTGATCCCCGCCAGCGCGCGGCCTGTTGACCCTGGCCTGGCCAGCCTTTCCATGGACGCACAGGTCTGGGAAAACGGCTATCCGCTGGTCGTAGGCAAGGCCCGCCACGGCCTGCTTCAGGACTTCTGGCGGCACTACTACGGCGAATCCGCCGCCATGTTCGTTGCCGCCGACCAGCTGCTGGAACTGCACAACGACATCATGGCCGCCATCCCCGCCTGCGTGGGCGAGATGCCCGTGCTGCGCTTTCTCAACGATCTCGGAAGAATGTGCCTGCAGGCGCATGGGGATGGCAGCGGGCTGCAGGTCATCGGCGACTGACGAAACGGATGACTCCTGGGGTTGCCGCGCGTCCCTCTCGCGGCATTGGGCGCATGCACAATGGCATGCGCCTTTTTTGCGCCCGACTGACCATGAGCAACGCCCCGGATAGCCCCCCTCTTGCCCTGACCGGCAGCTGCCTGTGCGGCGCCATCGCCTATGAACTGCGGTCCAGCCCCAAGGCCGTGTCGCACTGCCACTGCCGCATCTGCCAGAAGGCCCACGGCGCCGCATTCGCCACCTACGGCAGCGTGCCGGCAAAGGACCTTGTCTTCACCCAGGGCCAGGAGCAATTGCGCTCCTTTGCCTCATCGCCAGGCATCACGCGCTGCTTTTGCCAGCAATGCGGCTCATCGCTGACGTGGCACAGCGCGCATTACGCAGAGGGCTCCTGGATCTCTGTTGCTTTGGCCACGCTGGATTCGGAGTTGGCGGTGGGTGGGCAGCGGCATGTGAATCGGGGGATGGGGATGGGGTGGGTGGATTTTGGAATGGATTGATCGGGGGCTGGTTCGGCCAGGAGCGGCTGGTTGCGACGCCCGCTTGGGTTGGCTGCTTCAGGCTGAACTGCGACATTCACGGCGCAGTGCGTGAGTGGCTGCAACGGTCAAGACCGGTCACTCGCTGGTTGTTCTGCAAGGCGCTGCCGGCGCCCAAGTTCCGAGATTTTTGAATTGGCGGTCATGGCGTCTTCCGTGCGTGGCATTTCTTCGTTTTTTAGTTGCGTAGGCTGGTCAGCGTTATTTTTGGATCTATTTTTTCTATTTTTCTGTTCGCCAGCGCACATCATGGAAAAAATATTTTGGATGCGCAATTAAATGACCTCATCTCGGATTCGGCAGCAGAACTGATTTTCATATGAAAAAACCGCCTTCCCGGCAGCTGGCTTTGCGTACGCAGCCGCACATACATGGAATCAAAAAATCACCATGATCAATAGTGCGGCCTGCTTGAAGAGAAAAATCATCTGATGACCCGGCTTCAGCATCAGTCATCGAGGTATCCATCACGAGAAATGAACGAAACTCATTTCATTGGAATTGTATGAAAAATTCGGGCACCCATCATGCCAATGTTGAAAACAGGATAATACGCCTGCTTTATCCTTCATCGGCAGATTACTTTGTTGAGCACTGTGAAGTGTTCGAATTGATTGCACTATCAGAATTGAGCAAAGCAGGCAACCCTCTGGAGCACGCTTACTTTCCTGAAAGCGGATGCATCTCCTTGGTTATGGAAATCAACAGCAACCATTCCCTGGGACATTCCCTGGGAATAGGCATGGTAGGGAATGAGGCGATGGTCGGGTCAGAAAGCATTCTAGGCCATGCAACACCTCCTCCTTGGAAGATTTTGGTACAGCAATCTGGTACCTGCTGGCGAATAAGCCGCACGGATTTAGAAAAGCAGTGCACAGAGATCCCCATGCTCGGTGAACTGATTAAAAAATTCATACTTGTGCGCTTGCATCAACAGGCACGTTTCACAGTCTGCCTGAACTACCATACGGCAGCCTCCCGTCTGGCCCGATGGCTGTTGATGAGCAGCGACCGATGTGCCGGCAGCTTCCATGTCACACAGCAATTCATGGCATTGATACTGGGCGTACGGCGTGTCAGCATCACCAACATCGCCAGCAGATTTCAGAACGACGGCATGATTGCCTACAAACGTGGTGAGATGATGGTATTGAACCGCGCAGCGCTGGAAAACAGGGCGTGCAGCTGCTACGCGGCAGACAGACAAATCTATTCAAGAATCATGGGCACCCCGGCCTGAAAGACCAAAGTCAAAAATTCAAAAATCCAAGGACGTGCGCCAGCGCACAGACCATCGCTTGGGAACACGATGCAATGCAACTCTACGCCGTGCATTGCAAAGCGCCTTGGAGAGCATCATGAGTCTGACCACCATTCTTCTAATCGTCCTGATCCTGGTGCTTGTAGGCGCTCTGCCTTCATGGCCCCACAGCCGTAGCTGGGGATACGCTCCCAGCATTGCGATAAGCCTGCTGGTGGTGGTGGTCGTGGTATTGCTGCTTACGGGGCGGGCCTAAGTGCCCTCAAAAACACTGAACTGATAGCCGCTGCGCATGCGCTTGGCCCGATACATGGCGCGATCCGCATCAGCAATCAATTGCTCCGCAGACACAGGCCATTCGTGTGCGATCACGATGCCCATGCTGGCCTCCACTTTCAGCTCCAGCCCGTTGCAGTGAATGGGGTTGGCTATTTCCCTGCAGATCATTCTGGCCAAGGCGCGCAGCTGCTCCATTTCCGGAGAGGGCTCCAGCAGGCATGCGAACTCGTCGCCTCCCAGCCTGCACACCAGATCCTCTCGGCGGATGAAGGATCTCAGGCGGCCCGATACGACCTTGAGGACTTCATCTCCTGCACTGTGGCCATGGAGATCGTTGATTGTCTTGAAGCCATCCAGATCCATATACAACACCGCGATGGGAATGGCCTGGGGCATGGCAAAGCCGATCGCCCTGGAAAGCCGATCCAGGAATGAGAACCTGTTCGGCAGGGAGGTCAGATGGTCATGTGTCGCCAGGTGATGCGCTGCGCGTTCATCCGCCTTGGTCCTGTCAAGCTCGAAATGCGCCTTTCCCAGGGCGATACGCGTGTTGTGCAACTCCTCGCGCAGTGAGTCGCATTGCCGCTGCAGGCCTTGCAAACAGGCTTCAAGCCCCTTGCGCATTCGATTTTCCACGGAGACGCCCAGCCAGTGATTTCGCTCGAAATCCGACTGGATGGCGTGGGGGCGAAGGCCTGCTTCGTCTGCAAAAAAAGCACCTGTTCTTCTTGATCCGATGTGCCTTGGATACCTTTGAGCCATGGTGTTCCTCAGAATTCGCCATGCTTGAGGGAAACGGATGATTCGCAGATCCGGAAGATGAATATCGCCTTCACCATTTCACAGACAAGCCCTTGATCCGCCAGCGATTTCTACATGACCATGCAGGATGCCAAGCCTGCATGGCACGGTTTACTTCTTGTCCTTGCCGACCTGGTTGCCGATGACTCCACCGACCGCAGCACCACCGACCGTCCCCACAGCGCTGCCTCCTGTGAGCACGGCCCCGCCGATCGCTCCTGCACCCGCACCGATCGCCGTGCTTTGATCCCTTTTGGACATATTGCCGCAGCCGGCCAGGCCCATCAGCAGGACTGTCGCCGCCAGGGCGAGCGCATTGACCTTGATTTTTTTCATGGGAGAACCTCTTTGAAACGTAGTGGACTGGCGCATGGCGTGGAGGCTGCCCGCCCTGGTCAGGAACGCCGTCCACCGCACCCACGCGCTGCGCTGTGCCTGCCATGCCATCCCACAGTGGCCTGTTCGCACATCGCCGTCGGTGCGGTAGGGCACATCGCCGCGTGTTGCCCGTGAATGTTCGTCTGCGCACAGACGCCGCGGCCTGCGCCCCCTACAAGAGGGCATGTGTCCAAGGGATTGCATCCGCGCAATCCGCACCAGGAGTTCCGCCCATGCCCCGCTTTTCCAACCTCGTCCCGACCTGGGACACCTCCTGCGTCGGCGGGCCTGCCAGCCTGTCCCAGATGGATCGCCTCATGCTCACCGAGCACCTGGCGCACTGCGATGCGCTGAGAAGGCCATTGCTCGCGCTTTGGACGGGATTCACGGCCATCCACCGCATGCTGGGCGAGCGCACGCTGACGGGAATGCTGCTGATCGCAACCCTGGCCGCCGTCGTGTGGCTTGCTCTGTAGTGCGCTGCCCGGAAGCCATGAATGCAAATGCGCAAGCGCTGGAAATGGATACCGCCACATATCAGCCACCTGCTGGATGCCCGCCATGGAGAAGTCCTGGCACCCATCAGGTCGGAGCTTTTTGGCTGCGCACACTTTGAACAGTATGGGATGACCCTGGGGGGCGCGCATGCCGTGGGCCGCCCCCGTTTTGGCCAGGCGACGTTCTATCCACGTCTTGAAAACAATCTCAGATCCCTGCGCACCTCATTCAGGTACATCGCCGGCCTGCACCAGGAGGGCCATGAGCTGGGATCTGGCGCAGAGTGGCTTTTCGACAATTTCCACCTGATCGAGGATCAGTTGCGGGAGATCAGCGAAGGCCTTTCCATCCGCTACTACCGCTCGCTGCCCGTCTTGCAGGAGGCCCCCCTCACAGGCCTTCCACGCATCTACCAGGTGGCATGGTCCTTTGTCGCCCACACCGATGGTGCCTTCGATGAATCGCTATTGACCTGTTTTCTTGACGCATACCAGAGCAAGAGCGAACTCAGCCAGGGTGAGCTCTGGGCGCTGCCCACCACGCTGCGGGTGATTCTGGTCGAGAATTTGAGGCGCCTGGCGGAGCGGATTGCGTGCCAGGCGGCGGCCAAGGAGGTGGCTACCCTGGCTGCGGGCCATATCGACAGGCTCGATGCCGCCGGCTTCCACGAAATCCACCGCTTGATGCAATTGCGCGGTGTAGGCCAGGTCTTCCTGTCCCATCTGGCGCAAACACTCTTTGGGCATCGCTCGGTCTTCAGCGACGGCGCGTACATGCAGATCGAAGAGTGGCTGCGCAGTGCAGTGCCCGATCTGGCGGCACTGCAGGTGCAGCAGCATGCCGACAGCGCGGCCGACCACCTGAGCGTGGGCAATGCGGTGGCCTCGCTGCGGCTGGTGGGCGCCGGGGACTGGCCCGGTATCGTGGGCAGGACCAGCCTGGTCGTGCGCGCACTGCAGGCCTCGCCCGTTTTCCTGGCCGAGGACGATGCCAGCCGCAACACTACGCTGCATGGCATAGAGCGCCTGGCCGCGCGCAGCCCTGATCGCTCCGAGGCCGCCGTGGCCAGGGCCCTCATCCGGTTGATGGGCCAGTCGCAGGGCGCAGCCCAACTGGCCGGGTACTGGCTGCAGGGCGAGGGACGCGCCCAACTGGAGGACATGTTCGGCGCGCGACGGCCCCTGTCGGACCGCTGGTATGCCATCCTCCTGCTGTCGCGCACGGTCACCTACATCGGCGCCGTTGTGGCAGCTTCGCTGGCCCTGGTGGCATGGATGCTGCACCTCAACGGCGCAGGCAATGCCGCCGCGATGCAGGGTCCGCTGGGTCCCCTGGGCCCGCTGGACGCATGGGTGGGCCATGCAGGCCTGGCCCTGCTGGGACTGCTCATGTTTTTCCCGGCCTCCGAGGCGGTTTTGGCCCTGGTGAACCGGCTCATATGCGAGTCCGCCACTCCAGCGCATCTGCCGCGCTTTCTCTTGAAGGAGGGGATCGGCCCCTCGGCGCGCACCCTGGTCGTCATTCCTGCGCTGCTGAGCAAGCCTGCTGCCATCTCCGAACTGGCACACCGCCTGCTGTTGCACTATCTCGCCAATCCGGAGCACTGTGTCCATTTCGCGCTGCTGAGCGATTGGGCGGATGCGGACCGGCAGGGCACGGCCGACGATGAGCCGCTGCTCGCGCAGGCACGCGAACAGATACAGGCGCTCAACCTGCGCTACCCCGCCGGGGAGGGCCAGGCCCAGCGCTTTTTGCTGCTGCACCGCCCCCGGTCCTTCAGCGCGACGCAGGGCCTGTGGATGGGCTGGGAGCGCAAGCGCGGCAAGCTCGAGCAACTGGTGACGGCGCTGGCGACGGAAATGCCGGCCCCCTTCCTGGAGATGGGCGTGCTGTCCGACCTGCCTGCCGGCGTGCGCTATGTGCTGACGCTGGACAGCGACACCGAACTGCCGCCGGGCCAGGTCAGGGCCTTGGTGGGCATCGCCGAGCACCCGCACAACCAGCCCGAACTGGATGCCACCGGGCGCAAGGTCATACGCGGCTACGGCATCCTGCAGCCGCACGTGGTGGCACCCTTGCCGCAGACGCGGCAAACCTCTGCCTGGCAGTGGCTTTTTTCCGGACAGCGGGGCATGGACCCCTACAGCGCAGCCACTTCGGATGTGTACCAGGACCTCTTTGGAGAAGGCAGTTTCATCGGCAAGGGCCTTCTCCATGTGCAGGCCCTGCACACCGTGCTGTCGCAGCGCCTGCCCGAGGACCGCATCCTCAGCCATGACCTGCTGGAAGGCTCGCTGGCCCGCTGCGCGGCGATCTCCGATGTGACCGTGATGGAGTCGGACCCGCTGCACAGCGACACGGCAGCAGCCCGGCTGCATCGCTGGGTGCGCGGGGACTGGCAATTGCTGCCCGTGCTGTGGCACGGCAGATACTGGCAACTGGCGGTCATCCACCGATGGAAGCTGTTCGACAACCTGCGCCGCTCCCTGGTTGCGCCCGTGTCGCTGTTGCTGATCGTGCTGTCCATGGCAGGACATGGCCTGGCCCTGCCTTTGTCCCTGGCACTGGCGGCGGCGGCCTGCATCACCGGGCCGTTGATAGGCGCCATCGCCGGTGCCCTTCCGCACCATGCGCGATTCGTGGGCAGCCGCTTCGCCCTGCAGTGCGCAAGGCAGTTGCTGCAGGTGGCACTGTCCGGCGCGTGGTACCTGGCGCAACTGCTGCCGCAGGCCATGCTCCAAGCGGATGCCGTGGCCCGCACGCTGTACCGCATGGCCGTAAGCAAAAGGCATCTGCTGGAATGGACCACCGCCGAAGCATCCCATGCCGCCATCCGGCCCGGCTGGGCGCCGGCCTTGTCAAGGCACTGGCACAGCACCGTGCTCGCGCTTGCGCTGCTGGCGGCCCTGTGGCTGCTGCCCGCCCCGCTGCCAGCCGCGGCATGGCTGCTGCTGTCCGCCTGGGTTTTCACCCCGGCCCTGGTCTGGCTGTGCAATGCCCCGTGGCGGGCCCCTTTCAGCCATGCAGGGCTGCAGACCACAGACCGCGAACTGCTGCAGGACATTGCGCGTGACACCTGGCGGCTTTTCGAGCGCTGCGTGGGCGACGGCGACAACCACCTGCCCCCGGACAACCTTCAGACGGCGCCGTTCGAGGTGCTCGCCCACCGGACCTCTCCCACCAACATCGGCCTTTATCTGCTCAGCGCCGCCTGTGCGCGGCAGTTCGGCTGGATCGGCACCCAGGATCTGCTGATGCGCCTGGAAGCGACCTCGGCCACGCTGGCCAGGATGGAGCGCCACAACGGCCACTTCCTCAACTGGTATGACACCCAGAGCCTGCAGCCGCTGCTGCCTCGCTATGTCTCCACCGTGGACAGCGGCAACCTGGGAGCCCATCTGCTTGCCGTATCCCGCGCCTGCCTTGAGCTGGCCCGCGCCCCGCTGGATCCTGCGGCCAGCCAGCAGGCGATCCATGCGGCCAGGCGCCGGTTGAAACCCTGCCTGGCGGGCGCAGCGCGCCTGTTGCAGCGCCCGCTGCAGCAGACGGCTATCGGCCAATTGCTGGACAGCCCCCTGGCCGATCCCGCAGACATATCGGCCCAGATGATGCTGCAGGGATTGCTGCGCGACGCCTTTGCGGAGCTTCACGCGCTCGATCTGCCGGAACCTGGGGCCGTGGCCGACACCCCGCCCGGGCCGCAGGACCCCTTGCCATGGCTGCTGGCCGACCTGCTGGCCACCCTGCAGTCGGCGGCCCTGGACGTCAGCGCCGTCGGCGCGGGGCAGCAAGATGCGATCTCCCTGCGCCTGCGGACGATGGCCCACACCCTGGAGCAGCTGGCGTGGGATGCGGATTTCCGTTTCCTGCTCGACCCGCGGCGGCAATTGCTGCACATAGGCTACCGGCTCGAGGAGCAGCAACTCGACGCATCGTTCTACGACCTGCTGGCCTCCGAGTCCCGCACCACCAGCTTGCTGGCCATTGCCAAGGGCGACCTTCCCGCCAGGCACTGGAAGGCGTTGGGCCGGCCGTTCTTCGCCCATGGGCGCAACGCGATTTTGCGGTCCTGGTCGGGGTCCATGTTCGAGTATCTGATGCCTTCGCTGGTGGCAGTGGAGCCAGCGGGCAGCGCGCTGGACGAGGCCAACCGCTGCGCACTGCGCGAACAGATGGCTTTTGCCAAGGGCCTGGGCATTCCCTGGGGCATGTCGGAAAGCGCCTATGCGGCGCGCGACCAGTCGCTGGCCTACCAGTACGCATCCCAGGGAGTGCCCTGCCTGGCACTGCGCCGCACGCCGATGGCAGAGAAAGTCATCGCCCCCTATGCCACGGCGCTGGCCTGCCAGGTGGCTGCGGTACCTGCGTGCGCGAACTTCCGCGCGCTGGCCGCCCTGGCTGCGCGCGGGCGCTATGGCTTCTACGAGGCCCTGGACTTTTCTGCCGCACGGCAAATCCATGGCGGAAGGTTCACGCTCGTCAGCACCTACATGGCCCATCACCAGGGCATGACCATCGTGGCCCTGGCCAATGTGCTGCTGCAAGGGGTTGCACAGCGCTGGGGCTCTGACCACCCCCGCATCCAGGCCATGTCCACGCTGCTGCAGGAGCGCACCCCCCGCGAGCTTGCAGGCCTGAGGCCCGGCGCGCTGGCCGCACCCTTTTTGCATGCCCAGTCCCGACGGCCTGCCAACGCGATCCGCACCGTCGTCCCGGGGGCCCGGGCCCTGGAGCCGACCCTCTTGCTGAGCAATGGGCGTTACAGCGTTGCATTGCGCGCCAACGGAGCCGGATGGAGCCGCCTGGGCAACACCCACATCACGCGTTGGCGCGATGACCTGCTGCGCGATGCGCACGGGAGCTTTGTCTACCTGCGAACGGACCGGGACAGCGCCCCGGTGTCCGTGACCCGCAGCCCGGCACCCGATCCGCAGGCGGCCTACACCAGCACGTTCCACCCGGACCGCATGTGCTTCGATGCCCGCTGGCCGCAATGGCGTGTGCGCACCACGGTCTGGATCAGCCCTGAAGACGATATCGAGCTGCGCAAGGTCGTGCTGAACAACCTGGGTAACCTGCCCATGGACGTGGAGCTGATATCGGCCATGGAGGTGGTCCTGGCCGGCGCGGGCGCGGACGAGGCCCACCCGGCGTTCTCCAGCATGTTCGTGAAGGCGCAGTGGCTGGCGCAGCAGCAGGGCATGCGTTTTGAGCGGGTTGCCCGCCACAAGGAGGAGAAGGTGGTGCAGATGGCCCATTTCGTGGCCGGCACGCAAGGGGAGGTCCTGGGCCTGCGCTACCAGAGCGATCGGGCGAAATGGGCCGGCCGCAATCACGCGGCCAGCCAGCCGCAGGCGTGCCTGGAGCCCGCACCGGGTGAAGCTGTCGCGCTGGACACCGGCCTGGATCCCGTCGCCGTGCTGGGTGTGCGCATGCGCGTGGGCCCTGGCGGACAAGTGAGCGTGGTGTTTGCGACGGCTGCCTGCGACAGTGCCAGCACCCTCATGGCCATCCTGGACAAGTACCGCCAGCCCAGCTATGTGGAGCGCACCTCCGTGATCTCCGCCACCTTGGCGCAGGGCCAGGATGCCCTGCAGCACCGGCCCCGGCCCGAGTACCTGCCGGCACTGCAACTTCTGGGCACGGCGCTGATGTTCACCCTGCCCAAGCTGCAGCCCGGCCTGCACCCGCATCGCGCAGGCGCCGTCCGCCTGCCGCAGATCCAGGACCGGCGCGTGCTGTGGCAGTTGGGCCTTTCGGGCGACAGGCCGATCATCGTGGTGAGTGCCGCGGCGCCCCAAGGCCTGGGCCTGCTGCGCATACTGGGACAGGCCCTGGGCGAATGGTCGCGTGCCGGCGTGGCCTGCGACCTGGTCGTGCTCAGCAGCGAGTTCCACTCCTACTACATGCCGGTGCAGGCCGAGCTGAACGCCATCGGCGAACAGCATGAGGCGGCCGGCAACGCCCGCCCAGGGCTCAGCACGACAGGCTTTCATGTCCTGGGCCAGGATACGCTCACCCCCGCGCAGGCAGCCTGCCTGGAGCGCCTGGCATGTGTGCGCCTGCATGCCGATGGCCGTGCATTGCTGCAACAGATCCATGCCTGGAGCGAGCAGTTCGAGGCCCAGGCCAGCCGGCGACGCACAGCGCATCTGCCTCAGAAAATACCGGTCCAGCCAAGCCGGGGCTCGGCTGTCCCCGCATCGACCGGACAGTTCCTCGGCGACCGTGGCCACTTCCAATTCGATGTCAGCGCATCCCGGCGTCCGGGCAGGCCGTGGATCAACGTCCTGGCCAACCCGGGCTTCGGAGGGCAGATATCCGAAAGCGGCGCAGGCAATACCTGGGCGATCAACAGCCGGCTCAATCAGGTCACGGCCTGGTCCAATGATCCCGTCTGCGACATGCCGTCCGAGTGGTTTTTTCTCCAGAACCGGCGCACACGCGAGACATGGAGCGTGGCCCCCAGCGCCTGGGGGCATGCCCAGGCCCGCTACAGCGTGGTGCATGGCCAGGGCTTCACTGAAATCGCCCACCGCCACGGCGACCTGGGCATCCGTGCGCGCTGGTGCGTGGACATCAGGACGGCCGTCAAGCAAGTGCGCATCACCGTGGTCAACCATGGCAACTCCAAGATGCACCTGAGGATGGCGGGCATGGTGGAGTGGATGCTGGGCGAGCGCCGGGCCGACCGCGCCACGCTGGAGACCATGGCCCTGTGGGCACCGGCGCCCGACAAGCGCTTTCTGGGCCTGCTATGCACCCAGACCGAGGCTGCGGGCGGCTTTGGCGGCGGCACGGCTTTCTTCTGCGAATCGCATGCCGGCGAAGGCACCCTCGCGGGAAAGCACGACAGCCTTGACTGGACCTGCGACCGCAGCGAGTTCTTTGCATCCGACGGACATTTGCAGTTCCCGGCACAGCTGGGGCAGCGCAGCGGATACGGGCTCGAACCCTGCGCAGCCCTGTCGCGCCTGGCCACGCTTCGGCCCGGCGTGACCTGGGAGCAGACCTATCTGATCGGCCATGCAACGAGTCCCGATGCGGCGCGCCAGTTGCTGGAGCAAGCCACCGTCCTGGCCCCCCAGGCACGAGAACAGGCCAACAGCGACTACTGGGATGGCCTGCTCCAGGCCACGCAGATCCACACGCCCGATCCGCTGATGGACGTGCTTGTGAACCGCTGGCTGCCCTACCAGACGGTCTCCTCGCGGCTGTGGTCCAAGGCCGGTTTCTACCAGGCGGGAGGCGCCACCGGTTACCGCGACCAATTGCAGGACGCCATGGCGCTTGTCTGGGCCGATCCCGGCGTGCTGCGGCAACAGATCACGCTGTGCGCCTCACGGCAATTCCTCGAAGGGGACGTGCAGCACTGGTGGCATGCGCCTGCGGGTGCCGGCGTGCGCACCCGCTGCAGCGACGACCTGCTGTGGCTGCCCTTCGCCTGCTCGCACTATCTCCAGGCCACTGGCGACACGGCGCTGCTGCAGCAGCAGGTTCCGTTCCTGGAGGCGCCCGCCATTGCCGACGGCGTGGACGACGTCTACGAAACACCGGGCATCAGCGAAGTTTCGGCTTCGGTCTACGAGCATGCGGCGCGCGCCATCGACCGCAGCCTTGCCGTGGGCGTGCACGGCCTGCCCCTGATGGGCGCAGGAGACTGGAACGATGGCATGAGCGCTGTTGGTCACCAAGGCCGGGGCGAATCGGTATGGCTCGCCTGGTTCCTGTGCGCCATCGTCACGGACTGGATACCGCTGGCACGCGGCTGCGGCGACGAAGCACGCGCCGACGCCTGGCAGACAGCCCTGGCCGGCTGGCGCCAGGCCCTGGATGTTGCGGGCTGGGATGGGCGCTGGTACCGGCGGGCGTTCTTCGATGACGGCACGGTGCTGGGCTCGGCCCGGCAGCCCGAGGCGCGCATCGATCTGATTGCGCAGGCCTGGTCGGTCCTGGTCACCACGGCAGGCACATCGCGCCCGCGCATTGCCATGGAAGCGGTGGACACGGAGCTGGTCCAGCCCGATACAGGCCTGATCCCGCTGCTGGCACCGCCCCTGGTCCATGGCCTTCCGCATGCGGGCTACATCCAGGCCTACCCGGCAGGGGTGCGGGAAAACGGCGGGCAGTACACCCATGCCGGAGCGTGGGCCGTGATGGCCGCCGCTTCGCTGGCCCTGCGCCAGGCGGCGCATGCCACCGCCACCGGCAGCGAGCGCCTTCAGGACACACCCTACCGGTACTTCACCTACCTGAGTCCGGCCCATCGCGCCAGCCATCCCGTATGGGGCAGCCATTACGCCATCGAGCCTTACGCCATGGCAGCAGACGTATACACCCAGCCCCCTTTTGTCGGACGGGGCGGATGGAGCTGGTACACGGGCTCGGCTGCATGGATGCATCGCGCCGCGGTGGAATCCATCCTGGGGCTGCACATCCACGCCGGGGAACTGTTCTTCACCCCTTGCCTTCCTTCCCATTGGCCCCAGGCCGAACTGGTATTGAAACGGGAGGGCCGCAGCATGCGCTTTCTCCTGGTTCGCGGCAGCACCGACGCGCTGGCGGCCAGGTGTGCCGTGGAGGGTGCAGTGATGCTGCAGGTATCGCAGAGGCTGCGCTGGACAGAGCTGGCAGCGCACAGCTGCTTTGTCATCCCTTTGCAAGAGGCCGCGATCGGGACCTAGCAAGCCGTGATGTCCGGCAGCAACCGGTCGTACTCTTTTCTCACCACCGCATAGCACTCGCAGGAGCGCTGCTCCAGGCCCGTACGGTCCAGCACACTGATGCGGCCACGCGAATAGCGGATGATCTCGGCGCGCTGCAGCTTCAGCGCGGCCTCGGTCACTCCCTCGCGGCGGACTCCGAGCATGTTGGAGATCAGCTCCTGCGTCATCACCAGGTCCGTGCCCTGGAGCCGGTCCAGGCTCAGCAGCAACCAGCGGCAAAGCTGCTGGTCAAGTGAATGGTGACGGTTGCAGACGGCGGTCTGGGCCATCTGGGTGATCAACGCCTGCGTGTAGCGCAGCAACAGGTGAAGAACCGGGCCACCGCGCTCGAACTCCGCCTGCATGGCACCGACCTTCAGCCGATAGCCCCTGCCGGCGCTTTGCACGACCGCCCTGCTGGTCGTGGACCCTCCGCCCATGAAGAGGGAAATGCCCACAATCCCTTCGTTGCCCACCACCGCGATCTCCGCCGACGCACCGTTCTCCATCACGTACAGCAGGGAGACGATCGCCGTCGTGGGAAAGTACACGTGACTCATGACCCGGCCCGCTTCATACAGCACCTGGCCCAGGGCAAGCTCCACGGGCTCCAGCGCAGGCTCCCACCGCTGCCATGGCTCGGGTGGCAAGGAGTCGAGCAAATGATTGCCGGTGGACGCGGCGCAAGAGGGCATAAAGGCAATTCCAGTGCAGTCATCCCGGCACTTCAAGAGAGTCTGGAGGCAGCAGAAATGACGCTCTTGCATCTTACGGGCCAGGCCCACCAGCTCTGTGCGGTACCGCACATACCGGCAGTGGCATCTGTGCCTGGCCCTGCGGGACCCCCGCATCCAGAAAGCCCCCCGAAAACCCTTGTGCCGCCACGCTTACAACATAATCTGTCCGCGGCCGGTTTGACTACATCCCATCACCTTGACCAGGAACACAGTGGACTTTCAGGAGCCATCTTGGCTTTTGAAGACCATAGGAGTTTCACATGTCCGTTTCCCAGAACACGCCAGGCAAAAGCCAGCAGCCCGTTGGCCAGCCCAGCAAGCCCCAGCCACAGCAAACTGCTCCCAAGCAGCATCAGCCGGGCTCCGCTGAAGAGCAAAAGAAGCAAGCCCATCAAGGGCAACCGAAGCAGTAATCCAGCCGCTCCGTAACGAAAAAGGGCCCTCGGGCCCTTTTTGATTTCAATGGACGCAAAGGACGGGTTTCTGCATTCGGCCGGTCCATCAATCCTTGTGTTTGATCCACGTGGCTCCAGCCGCCTCCCCGCATCCGGCGCCCACCAGGCCACCGACGGCGCCCCCCACGAATATTCCAACCGGTCCTCCCACGGCCGCGCCAAGTACAGACCCCAGTGCTGCGCCAAAAATCATGAAGCCGGCCACCATGGTTGATTTGGACTCCCGCAAGGCCTCTGCCTTGCCCATTCGAATCTGTGCTGCCTGGTCGGGGTCCTGCGAAGGAACGCCGTGCCCTGGGACCGCCTGATCGGCAAGATCAGGGTCCTGAGGCCTGCCAAGCAGTGACCTCAGTGAAATCGATGCAGTCATGGCCTTCTCCTCGAAGATGAGGAAGAGATAGATGCACCCCGCCTCGACCATGTTTTAAGCCCATGCCAGAATTTTCGATGAGGTCCGCCCCGCCGAAATTGCGTAAGCAAACAGCCTCATAAGGACGGCAGGGTGTCGAAGCCATGAATGGCAGGAGGTCAGGCGAGCAAACCGGCTACCGCGACGGTATGGCAGGCGCTGCCGGCAACCACGAACAGATGCCAGATGCCGTGCGCGTGGCGCATGCTCGCCAGACGACGGTAGAACACCGTTCCTGCCGAATAGAGCAGTCCGCCGGCGAGCAGCCAGGCCAGGGTCTGCGCACCATGGCCAAAGGCCACCGGCACCGCGCCCCCCAAGCTGAGCCAGCCAAGGCTGATGTACAGGGACAGGCGCGGCGGCGAATCGAAACCCAGTGCACGTATCGCACCCTGAAATGCGAGCCCCCATACGCCGCCAAGCAGCAGCCAAGCCCACAAGCCAGGGGGCGCCATCAAGGCAAAGGGCGTGTAGCTGCCGGCAATCAGCAGGTAAATGCAGGCGTGGTCGACGCGCTGCCAGAAACGCTTGCGCACCCCGGTACAGCCATGAAAGAGGGCCGATGCGCCAAACAGCGCCGCCAGAGACAGGCCAAACACCACAGCGCCCACAATCTTGCGCGCATCGCCGCCGGCCACCGTTTCGCAGATGAGAACCACACTGGCCGCCAGGCCCACGGGCAGGGCTGCCAGATGACTCCAGGTATTGAACCGTTCGCCTGGCTGGCCCCAAACGCAAGGGCCGTGCGGCGAGCCTGCCTGCAAATCTTGCATGGAGCCTCCTGGCGCATGGCTGAGCAACGCCGGGCGCGGTGGCCCGGCTCGGCCACCTTACGGCCCAGACGTGACAGGGCAATGATGGCAACGGACACGCTGGAGCGCCCATCCACCGGACACCACACGACGTGCAGCGCCAAATTGAAACATCAGGCCTTGAAACCATCCTCAAACCATCCATATGGATGGCATAAGGATGTTCCATGGCCACAACCACCTCCACCCCTCGCGTGAGCGAATCCGAGAAGCTCACCATCAATCTGGGCTATGTCGACCTGGGCCAAATCGACCTGCTGGTCGCCGAAGGCTTCTACGCAAACCGCAGTGATTTCATCCGTACAGCGATACGCAATCACCTGCGCAGCCACGCGGACGCGTTGCAACAGGTCGTCGCCCGCAAGATGCTGGTCCTGGGTATGCAGCATTTCTCCCAGGCCGATCTCCTGCGGGTGCAGGCTGCCGGGGAAAAGCTGCAGATCCGGGTGCTGGGCTTGGCCAGCATCGCGCAGGACGTGCCTGCGCAGCTGGCCGCAGAAACCATCGAATCCATCACGGTGCTGGGAGCGCTCCAGGCCAGCCCCGCCGTTCGTGCCGCTCTGGCCGGCCGCATTACCTGAGAACCATTCCATGAAACAGCTTTTTCACGACATGCTGGGCGAGGCTACACGCCTGACTCGCACTGGCAATTTGCTGGAAGCAACCGAGCTGATTCAGCGCACGTTGCGAGGCGAAAGCGCGCCCGCGCCCGCGCCCCACGGCAAGACAGCCGCAACCAGTCATAGGGAAGAAGGCTGGATCGTCGATGCCGAAGCCCGTTTCATCGACGATGCTCCCGAACTCGCCGTGCCTGCGGGCTCATCGCAGGCAGACACCTCCAGCGACGAGCAATGGCTGCGCGGCAGCTACTCGCACGGAGGCCGGCAGCTGGCCTATCGGCTGTATGTGCCGCCAGGCAGTGCACTTGAAGCGGGGCCTCGGCCGCTCGTCCTCATGCTGCACGGTTGCACCCAAGGGCCGGAAGACTTCGCCGCCGGCACGCGCATGAATGACCAGGCACGCAGGGCTGGTGTATTGGTGCTCTATCCTGAACAAACACAGCATGCGAACTCGCAAAAATGCTGGAACTGGTTCAAGGCCCAGCATCAGCAGCGGGGCCGGGGCGAGCCAGCACTGCTGGCGGGCCTCACACGCCAGATGGTGGCTGACCATGGCGCGGACGCATCGCGTGTCTATGTCGCCGGACTATCGGCTGGAGGTGCAATGGCGGACATCTTGGGACGCACCTATCCTGAGCTGTTCGCCGCCGTGGGTGTGCATTCGGGCTTGCCCGCCGGTGCTGCGTCCAATCTGCCATCAGCCCTCGAGGCGATGCGAAGAGGCGCAGCATCAGGCTCGGCCAGCGGTCCCAGCGTGTGTCCAGTGATCGTGTTTCACGGCGATGCCGACACGACGGTGCACCACGACAACGGCGCGGCCGTGGTGAATGCTGCACGCAGCGCGCAAAGTCCCCAAGGCGCACCTCGCGTCATCCAGGGCCATGCGCCGAACCGCCAGCGATTCACCCGCTCTGCCTATATCGCGGCCGACGGAAGTACCGCCATTGAACACTGGCAACTGCATGGCGCAGGCCACGCATGGTCCGGCGGCAGCTCAGAGGGCAGCTACACCACGCCAGGAGGAATCGACGCCAGCGCCGAGATGCTGCGCTTCTTCCTTTCGCACAAGCGTGCTCACGGCTGCTGACGCGCGGCACCGGCAGCGAGCTCGCGAGGAGGCCCTGGGCGGCAGCAACCGCTGCGGAGCAGCCGGCAGCTGCAGGTTTCCGAACAATGGTCTCAGGCTGAGAGCTGACGCAGGAGCTTCAACATCGAACATCGGCGGCGATCAACAGTTGAACTTGATGGTCTCTGGCTGCAATCTCCAAGAATCGGCATCCAGGGATTTCCGCAGCCCTTGTCGGCGGGCACCTCGGCCCGGCCCCTTGGCGACGATTCACCGTGCCATCAGGCAAAATCCGGAACATCGGGAAAGCTTGGCGTCAGGTCTGCCGAGAGGCCCAACTTGAAGAATGGAACAGTATCAATGGCACTGACGAAGAAGGGCGAGTTCTGGTACGGGACAACTTCCGGCGACACCCAAGCCGAGCTGCGCAGCTACAGCATTGCGAATCTTCATGAGGCCGTCCGGTTTGCCTCGTCCAAATGCGATTGCGGGTGCCGGACTTTTGCGCTGCAGACGGATGAAGAAGCCGGCGTGGCCATCCGCACCTGCACCGACTGCGGGCAGGAACACCTGATGGGCGACAGCGCGGAATATGTTGAAGAGGCCACCCCCGAGGCACACGAGTGCGTGTGCGAGAACGAGACGTTCGAACTGGTGTCTGGCGTCTCCGTGTACGAGGGCACACACGACGTGCGCTGGTACTACATCGCTTGCCACTGCGTGGAATGCAATCTGGTTGGGGTCTTCGCAGACTGGAAGTGTGAAGCGGGTGATGCGGCGGCCTTCCTCGCCAAGGTGTGAGCGCGTGGGATCAAGACGCGCTGCTCCAATATCTGGTCAAGCGGGTTTGCCGGGTGCATGCAGGCGATAGCGCAAAAAGCGAGTCCCCTCGATATCCAATGCGCCATCTGGCCGAAATCCCAGCTTGAGAATCCCTTTTATTCTGGTTCTTGAAGGTGGCAGCAAAATTGTGATGGAGTTCAGCCCCAAGCCAGTGAATGCACGTTTCACTATCTCTTGATAGATGGCTTTGCCACTTCCCCAGAACTTGGGGTGAAGCACCAAAGCGAGGTCGGCATCACCTTCCTCGTACTGCAAGCCGCCCCAGCCGGCAAATTGCTGATCAATTTCAAACGCCCATGGCCCATAGCCGTATTGCTGCCACTGGGCATCTTTTTTCTGAGCCCATTCATTTGCTTTCGCCAGGTCGAAATTCGCACTTCCAAGCGGCATTTGTCGCAGCACATCTGGATTGTTGTTCAGCGAAACAATGTGAGCCGGATCAACTTCAGTGAGCCGCTTGAATTTCAAATTCATGCCTGTATCTGGTTGTCTATCCATCAAATTCAAAGCGTACCAAAACGGTGGTTGCCGACCGTGTATCTGAGCGTCAACCAAGGGGGCAGCAGTCCACAGTAAGGGGTTGCTGCTGCAAGGCAGGCCCCAGCGGCCTGCTTCCAGCTAGCCCTGGTATCGCAGGTGAACAAGAGGATAAGGGCGTCCCTGCGAATCCACCTCCGAACGCCCTGTTTCAACGAACCCCATCCGTTGATAGAAGCCAACCGCTTGGGAGTTCTGCATGTTGACGTCTGTGCTCAATTCCCCGTGCAGCGCCAATCCATGCTGCAACAACCTGCGGCCGATGCCGGTGCCGCGGACATCCGGATCGATGAACAGCGCCTCCATGTGCGTGCCATCAATCAGCATGAAGCCATGGGGCTGGTCATGTTCATCCACAGCAACAGTCACCGGCGCATGAGGCAGAAACTCGACCACTTCGGCATCAATTGCCTTTCGATCATCGGGACTGAGAAAGTGATGGGTGGCGTCTACGGAACGCCGCCAAAGGTCAACCAGAGCGGCACCATCTTCAGGACGTGATGTGCGGAGTGTGTACATGGCAACTTTGCAAATGATTCAGCGTTGCGTGAAGTATGACGGGACACAGCTGCGAAGTCGCCTCGGCCCCCGTTGTACACACTCAACGGCGGCGCTGTTTCGGCAGCACTTATGCATGGGCCGCAACAGGAAACTTTGCGGAGCCCCTGTGTCCCGCCGGCAACTCATCTGAAACCCGTCGCTGGGGCGGCTTTGCCTTGGTGACAGTTTGGCTTCACTTTCTGATCAGCGGTGCGCCACCACCGCCCAACGCTCGGCGACGCACCGCCACCAGACCCGCCGCCAGCAGCGAAAGCAGCGCCAGCGCCCAGGGCCCGAGTGCGGGAATGGCCTGCGGGGCCAGCAGCACGGGCATGCCGGGGTCGGTGATCTGGTTGGGCACGGAATCGCTGTCACCGACGCCGCCATCGGCCAGGGTGAAGGTCACGCTCAGGCCGTCGGGCGCAAACTGCGCGCCCGGCAGCGCATACCAGTGCGGCTGCGCGCAGGCAGCGCCGGTGCAGCCCAGCCCGTCGGGGCTGGGGCCGTATTTGTAATAAACGGCCCCCTGCGGCACTGGTGTGGTGAAGTGCACGGTCACCTGTGCATCTGCATTGCCAGCGACACGCCCCAGCACCAGGCCCAGCGGCGCGTGCACCGCACGCACATGGGACGGCAAGGGCGCGGGCAAGGTGGAGGCAAAGGCGGCGCTGCTGATCTCCCAGCCGTTCGCGCTGTCCACCTCCACCGCCCCCAGATTGCCGTTGCCGCCCGCACCCTGCCACGGTGCGCTGCACTGCTGCGCTGCGCCGCCATATTCACCGCTGCACTGCCATTTGTATTGGCCGCCAGCGGATAGCACGGTCCCTGGCGTGCCCGTGGCGCACAGATTCGCGCTGGGCTTGAAGGCCACAGCGCCATTGGCCGCTGAGCCGCAGGTGGCATCGACCGGGTCGTGGGTGAAAGTGGCCGAAACGCTGCGCGGGCTGGTCACATTGGTGAGCTGGCATGCACCCGTGCCCGTGCAATCGCCCGACCAACCAGTGAAGTGGTAACCCGCATCGGGCGTGGCGGTGCAGCTTGCGCCCTGCCCATGGTTAACGGGATTGGGTGTGCAGGTGACCGTGCCGTTGGTGGTGGCGGGGGTGATGCTGATGGAG
>NZ_BCZP01000045.1 GCF_001598795.1 Delftia acidovorans NBRC 14950
ACAGCGTGATGGTGCAATTGGCCAGCGGCGCCAGCGAAGAGGTGCAGGTGGTGGAAGACTGGGTGATGCCACTGCCAGCCGGGATGGAGGCCTTCACATCGAGCGCAGGTGCCGTGCCGCTGTTGGTGACGCTTACCAAGGCGGCGCTTCCGGCGTTGAAAGAAAGGGGGGTAGCAGGGACGTTCAGCGTGGTCGGCGTGACGGAGCTGGCGACGGTGACCTGGGTGGACGTAGCTGAGGCGTTGCTGCCTGCGATACCGACAGCGGTCGGTCCTTCCGCTGCGGAGGCGGCCAGGATGATGGAGCAGCTGGAGCCTGCTGGCAGCGATGCCGCGCAGCTGTTGGAAGACACCGTGATGCCGCTGCCTGCGGGCACGGTGGCCCGCACATTGATCGCTGGTGATGCGCCGCTGTTGGTGATGGTCAGCGTGCCTGTGCTGCCTGCAACGAACGAGAGGCCGGGACCTGGAACGCTGAGGGTGGTCGGGGTGGCTGCCGCGGTGGCCTCGTCAGCCTTGGTGCGGCAAATGGTCTCCACGTTCACGCGGCACACGCCATTGGGGGCAATGGTGTCTCCCACCGCGCAAAGGGGTGGAGGCGACGCGGGCGGGACGCCGGGTGGCACGAGCTGGGTGAAGCCTGCAGGAAAGCACTGGTTCAGGTTCGGAGGCTGGATAGCCGTGATCCTGAGAGCCACGCCGGAGCTGTTCGTGAAATCCTCTGCGGAGAAGCCGTCGATCTGTCCGCCATTGACAATCTGCGCCACGATCAATGTGCGTGTTTCCCCCGACGGATTTGTGAAGCTGGCGGCCAGCTGCGCCCGCAGATCAGGGCTGTGCCAGAGACCGGCACACACGATGGCACTGGCCCACAGGGCCATGAAAAAAGCCCTGTGCTGGCGGTTGCGCAATGTCAACCAAGCCGCCAGGGCCAGGCCCACAGCCAGGGCCAGCAGGCTCCAGGGATTGTCCACCGGGATCGGCGCTGCACCAACGACGGCAGCGGGCGCGACGGTGATGCTCTGGGCATGGGCTGCCAGGGGGAGATGGGAGGCCACGGCGACAGCCGCGGCGGCAGGTGCAGCGGAGATCTGCTTCATGGTATGGCCAAAGTTGATGCGAAGCTGAAATGTAAATGAAGTTCCTCAAGTGATTTCTATTTGTATCTATTGATATCGCGCAATCATTACGTTATAGCTTCCTGGGAACGTACACCCGCGCCGTCCACCGTGAACGTGTCTCGGCCACGGCCAGGGCAGCCGCACGGCGCGGGCTCGTTGTGCACGGCACAGCAGGAGTCATGAGCACAGTTGCCGGATGCACAGGCGCAGCCAACTGCCAGCGAGGCGGGGTGTTGCAGGGCGAACTGGCGGAATCGCCAATGTTGCGGGACAGCACGTCGAGGGCACGCTTGATGCCCTGGGCGATTTCTTCCGCACGCTTGGGAGAGTTGGCGATGGCGGCACCGACGGCCGAAATCATGGCCAGGGCCAGCTAGCTACGGAGGGAAAGGGACTGATGCATGCGCGTGACCTGTGGTGGTTTCGATCACGGCAGGGTGGCAGGCATGGTACGGGACCGGCCCCAGCCGGACGCGTGGACTCAGGCCGCTGCGATGCCCTCGCTAAGGATGGCAGACAACTCGTGCATCACGTCCAGCTACCGGCACAGGCGGGTCTGCTCGGCCGCCTGCGCATGGGCTCTCGACTGTCGCCTGCCGACCCGAAGCAGCCATCCAGCAGGAGGCTTCAAAGCCGCCATTTAATTTGGCTGAAACGCAAGGCCGCCCGTCGCTCGTTCACCAGCATGGCCGGAAACCCCTCGACCTCCTGTTGCCCATGTAGCGCGGATGCCGCAAACCATGCCATTTCACAAATATGTGCACTCATTGCACATAGGCCTGATCGGTGCGCACGCTATAGTGTTTGTAACGAATCCGCTCACGGACCTGATCAAGAAATCGTGTAGCGAGCAACACAGGAGGGGCGGCGAGTTTCATGGCTGAATTTGATACCGTATTTTTGCAAAGAATATGCGCCGTAAAGCTATGCAGCCTCCCTTTTCGCGTTCTCTTCGTGCCAATTGAGACCACAAGCGTCATATATGCTTGCGGTTTTTTGCGGTCTACACTTCGTTAGCTTTCACAATCAAGGAGAGTGTCATGCGAAAGAATTTTTTACTTATTTCCCTCATAGCCGTAGCACTCAGTGGCTGTTCCACATGGACTATTCCAGCCACTCCTGGAGATCCCAAGTCCGCACAAAGTTATGGATATAATCCGATTGACTCGCTACCAGTTACGGTTTCTCCGGCAAACGCTACGCGAGAACAAAAACTTGAAGCCCTTCCTGACGAGACTATGCGGTTAGCTGTTGGTCAGCTCGATGGAAAGGCTGGAATTTCGTTTGGACCAGCTAAAGCCGGGGTGGCTGGAAATAGTTATGTTGTTATTCTTGATTACACGAAATTCACAACAAAATCATTTGGGGTAAAGAAAACTGCTGTAGTGGGTAGCGACAAAATTTCCGTTGCTTTAACTACAGTGCCCGATCCGGATGTTGTGGTGCCTGTTTACGTGGGTGTCGGGCTGCGACTCACTGCCAATATAACTGTCAAAGAAGGAAGTGTTGATCTTGGAAATTTGTTTGCATTGGGGGTGGCTGCCCAAGCAAAGCAGATATCCGGCACGCTGGTTATCCAATCCCTTGGCCTGAGCGGAGAAGGGGTTTCTCCGTTGATTCCTATTCCGAGTGAGATAAATCCAACAACAATTCAAAATGCGCTCATGGCTATCGGCTCAATCAAAGCCAAGATATACGACGGGAAGATCACCATAGTACCCCGCGTGGTCGGGGTCTATAACAATCTCGGTGGAGGCCAAGAAACGATAAACGGCTTTATTTCCACAATCTTGGAGAAGCCTCTGACACTTGATGCGCAATGAGCTAACAAATCGTTCCAGCGGAACGCCTTCGGCGACCGCTGAACTCCAACGTTGAATGTCTGCTTCTCGATCCCACCAGCGACGGCTCATGGCCGTGAGCAGTCGGCTACCGTACACGCAGCAGGAACACCCGCCGATCAGCGTGAGACGTTCGGCCAAGCATCCCTCATCAGCGCGGCGTCAGCGGCGTGGCCATCAGCCGCTCGCGCGATGTCTGCACCGCGCTCTGCCAGGCGTCCACCGTGGTCTGCCAGCTCTTGGAGTACGGTTGTGCAGGTGCTGGCGTAATGAGCGAGGGCGGGCTGGGCAGCTCCAGCGATGCGCTCGGGGAGGCCGGCAAAGTCGCCCCGCATGCCTGCAGTAGCAGTGCGCAAATCGCGCAGGCTGCGGTCGAGATCCTGCTGAGCCGCGGCGTTGCGCTGGCCAGCGGCCTGGAAATTGGCGAGTGCATCGTTCATTCCTTTCTGAAATCCGGCCATGTCGCGCACGGCCTGCTTTGTGCTAGCCAATTCGGTGCTGGTCTGTAGGTGGCGCAGCTGCTCCAGCTGCAGGCCGTAGCGCTGGCCCTGAGCCCACCAGGCACCGCCGGCACCAATCGCAAGCGACGCAGTGGCCGCAGCCAAATAAGTTGAGAGTGGGCTGATCATTGCGAAGCCCTCGCCAGCAAGCCCGGGCTGAAATGCCCATCCCTGCCCCACTGCGCGCACAGTTCGCGCGTGGCTTCGCGGCGATCAACAAGGCCCGGCAGGCGCGTCGGAACGCCGTTGACCGTCCCGTAGACCCATCGCGGCATCTGCTCGCATGCAGCATCCAGCTGCCCTGCGTTGGCCAGCCGCATGACCGTCGTGTCAGGTGCCAGCGCCGATGGCACGTTGTAGGCCACGTCGATAAAGCTGGCCTGCACCCAGACGTTGTAGCGGTCCCAGTGCCGCAGCGCGCGCCGCGCCAGGCGCTCGGCCTCGTGGTACTTGGGCCGCTCCAGGCGTTCGCAGTCCTCGGGCGTGTAGTAGCGCCCTGCCACCACCTCGGGACCCGTCACGCCCGCGCAGACGGTCAGCGGCTGCCCCTTGCCCACGCGGTCGATGTAGGGCGTGCCGATGTGCCGACCGCTGCTCTCATAATGCAGCCCGATCTCCCGGGCCAACTTCACTGCAGGGCTGGGTCCGGCGTCCTGGGTGGCAACATAGCCGCCGGCAGCGGTGACGGCCAAGCCCGCAGCAGTAGCCAGGAGTCGATTGCGTAAGGTCTCGTTCATCGGCCACCTCCTCCCACCATCAGGGCCTTCCAGAACGCGATGCCAGCCGTGCCGAGCATCACGATGTAGGTGATCGGCTTGGCCGCCTTTCCGATCCAGTTGAGCACGCGGAATGCGCCCTGCGCTGCCTTGAACACCTCCACCATTTCAGCCGTGTTGGCACGAACCTTTTCCGTGGCCTCGGTGTTCGCGCGCAGCTCTGCCTCAATGCGCGTCATGCGCGCATCCCCCTCGTCCAGCCTCGCATTAATGGTCCGGGCCGTATTCGGAGTTATTGCGTTTCCATAGTCGTCCTGCATGAGCACTCCTAAAGCGTTACCGCCAAAACAAAGGCCTCGTCCAGGGATTCCGACGTGCCACCCAACTGCGCCCACAGTCCAGCGAGAAACGGGTTGCTGCGCTCCCAGGTGTCAGCCTCGTACTCGATTTCGGCCTCACGCATTTGCACGGGGTCCGTGATCGCGGCAATGGCCGCCTCGGCTTCATCGAGCAGCCCGAATGCAAGGAGCGCAAGACGCCCCTGGCGGCGCGTACAGGACCTCGGGATCAAAGCGGCGGCAGCCTCATCACGTAGACGCTGCAGCTCGGCCAACTCCTCGTCGGACAGAGGTACTACAGACCACTGCTGCCGCCAAACGCCGTCGATTTCCACGGGATCGATCTCGGCGGGCTTATGCGTGTCCGCGTCGTATGCGGGCGTTTCCGATGGCTCAACGAGCACATAGCACTCCAGATGCTGGGCCATCATCGTCATAGGGTGCAGTTCCTGGATCTGCGCGACGCTCAGCGGGTATTGCCCGGTTTCGATATTGATATACATATTGATCCTCAAATGACGCGGCCGAGACGGGTGCCGGTGGCGAGCCAAGTGATATAGGCGTTGCCGTCAACGTAGTAGCCTGCGGGTTGACCGTCTCCGGGCGGTGTTGTCTCCGAGGCTGATGCTGAGCCGCCGACGCCGCCCCAACCCCCAGAAAATCCTGACTGCCCAATTGATCCTCCACTGCCGCCCGAGCCTCCCGACGCCGCCGGAGCTGTATCGCCGGGAAATATCGCCCCTTGATACTGATAGTCCTCCCCCCGCCCGCCTGACTGAGCAGATATCAACGCCACACTACCGGAGGCATTGAAGCCTGCACCGTTGCCCCCGCCGCCGCCAGAAGCGCCGCCAGAAGAGCCGTGGTACTGCACCCATGCGCCGCCTCCGTAGCCACCTTGACCACCCCCGCCGAAAATGGTGCCGTTGTTGGTTACTCGGATGGGTATGCGCGTGTACAGGCCCGTGCCAGAGTTCACAACACCACCAATTCGACCATAGTTGATAACGTGCAGCTGGTTTGCTCCAATGCCGCTGATATTCAGACTAGCGACATCCACTCCTGAATTAATCGTAACTTGAATAAGTTGCGATCCATTCCATCCCAGCGCTGTAGCAAGTGCGGCAATGTTTGGACTGCGGACATTGGCCGAGACAATGACGTTTATCTGCCGTTGCCCGCTGGCCATCAACATACTTCGTGCAAACATCAATGCACCCCCGCATAAAAGCATTCCCAGCGATTGACGCGATTGCAGGTAAAGATGAGGCTTACCATCCCGTTAGCGGGATACTGCGGAAACGGCAGCAGCGCCCCCGTTCCGTCAATTTGCAGTCCTACGTTTCCTGAGAACGTAATTGCTCGGATTGCACCTGCACTGATAACGTGTAGCGTCACTTCATCACCATATTGACGGCCGGCAGGCAATATGAATTGGCATGTCGCGTTAATCGTCACGACATGCACACCACCCTGACCAGGATCAACGATGTAGGAAGGGGTGCTGGCAGGGACGTTTACAGTCACCTGCCGGCCCATGGCCGTCTTGCTGGTAATCACCCGATCCCAGGCACTCCAGGTCGTGTCCTCCAGCACACGTTGCCATGTGCTGCCCTGGATACGCGACACATAGTCCGGCGTTGTGGAGAGCACTTGGGTAGCCACCTGTTTGGCTCGACCTGTCGCCCCTGTGGTCTCCACAAGCCAGGATTGGCTCCCGTTGTTGTATTCCTCCGGCGGCCAGTCCGCACCACGCCCAGTGGTGGTGGTCATCAGGGCAAAACCGACCAGCAACTCGCCCATCAACTTGGACTTGCCCCAAGCCTCTGGCGCCTTCGCGATTACTTCGCTGACACGCGGCGCTTGGTTACCAGTTGCGCCTTGGGGCACTTCAATCGGCCCAGTAAAGACCCCCCCACCCCTAGGCATGAACGTTGCCGGCAAATCCCCAACGCCAGGCACCCACCTCAGGACATTGCCACCCCACCAGAACCAACGGTTGTTGAGATTGGGATCGATGCCTACGTTGATATACATCGCCCCCAGCTTGATGGCCCCGCCCTGGTTGTCAGTGGTCGGCGGGACTGTCTTGGGGCCGAGCATGTACTGGTCAACCGCCTGTGCGCTGGCGGCAGCCGATGCCGCAGCGCTTTGCGCCTGATTCTTGAAAGCCTCCGCCGATGAGGACGCAGCCTGCGCAATCGCTTTCGCAGCCTCGGCCGCTGCAGCGGAATTTGCCGCCTGATTGCGATAGCTCATTGCCGCATCGGCCTGCTCCCGAGCAACGATGGCGCAGGTTCGGCAGGCCACAGCAATCTCCCGCATGCGCGACACAGCGGGCGGGACGCTTGTGGCGTAGCTGAATGCCTCCTGGTTGAAATTGGCGCTGCCGAGCGCGGGATACTGCGAGATGGGCAGCAGGTCTGGGATGTTGACGATGTCGGTCATACGTTGCCTTTGATTTGCAGGTCCACCTGGGCCGAAGTCCAATCGGTTGAGCGCACGGTGCCGGTGACCTTGCCCACAGTGGCCAAGTGCCCGTAGCGCGGCAGGTCGCTGACCTCAATGGCCACGGCCTTGCCCAGGATCTGGTCCAGCAGCGTCTTTGCTGCAGGCGCCTGCACTGCGTCGATGACGCAGCTCAGATTGATGTTGGTGGCCAGCCGCCCCTGCACCTCGGTGTAGGTTCCGTCCTTGCGGTCATCGACATAGGAGTAGTCGCGCGTGCTGGCCTCGACGCCGTACTGCGCGCCGCCCATGCGCTCGCGGCCAGGCAGCAGGAGCTGCTTCCAGTTGCCCACGCTGATAAACCCCACGGCCGCCTCCACCCCTGCGTTATTGCGCGCCACGGTGATGGAGATCTCGATGCCCGGATGGATGGGCAGGTCCTTGAGCACAAAGTAGGTGCCGCGCTGCAGGTCGCCGAAGAGATATTCCCACTCGCCGAATGCCTGCTCCCACAGCTGCGCATTGACAGGCGGCATCAGGTCCACGCCATCCGCCTTGACGGTGATGGTCAGCTTGTCGGCCTCCAGGCCGTACAGCGCCAGGCCGTTGACGAAACCAGGCCGCAATACATAGGTCAGCGAGGTGGCCCGGCGAGCTTTGGTGAACAGGTATTTGTCGAACGGCGCCATGCGGCTGGCGGGCGCCCCTTCGTCACGCTCCCAGAAGGTGGCGGCATTGGGCGTGCCTGGCTCGTATGTGTTGGCGGGCGCGCCCGCCACAGCCTTCACGCATTCGTAGGCGTAGCCCTTCCACACGCGGCGCAGGCCCACGGCAGCATCCGAGCCACTGGCCCAGGCCACTTCGCCAACGGTCGCATCGACCTCGGGAATGGTGGTGCCGACCATGAACATTTCCGGCGTGATGGTCTTGGGCACAAGGATGTTCATGCGATTGCCTTCCCACGCATGGCGTTGCCGCCGTTTGTGACACGGTCGAACTGCTCACCCAGCTCGGGCAATGGCGCCGTGTTGCGCGCAGTGGCCTCTGCAGGAGCACGCAGGCCCGCTACCTCGCCACGCAGGGCGCTGACCTCGGCCAGCAGCGCGGCAATCAGCGCTGCGCTTTCGGAGCCCTGACCGCCCCCGCGCATGGCCTGGCCGAGCTGCTGCTGGTTCCAGTAGCGGGCCGGCCCGGTAGCCTCGACCTCCCAGCCGCGCTCACCCACAACACGCAGGCCGCCCGCGTGCATACCACCGCTGGCGAATGCGGGGAGCTTGATGCCGGTGATTCGCTCGACTTCAGCCCAGTCCCGGGCATACAGCCCCGACAGCGCTTCCATGTCGGACAGCGTGGCGCCAGCACTTTGCATGGCGCGCATGAGCCCGGCCAAGTCGCCCGTGCCGTCATAGGCGTGGTACTTGTCAAACAGACCATCGAGCTTGTTGACCGTGCCCGGCTCAACAACGGACTCATACCAGGTGCCGCCGGAACCATCGCTGCGAGGCCGCAGGTACTTGGAATCCACGGTGTCAGGCTGCCCGCCACCACCCGGCCCCCAGACGGCACCACCATCGTTGGCGCCAGCGCCGGGCTTGGTGCCAGGCTTGGTCGCACCGGCGTCCTTGCCCAAGGTGGCCAGCAGCTTCTCGAAGTAACCCTGCACCGTGCCGGTGAGCATGGTGGTGCCGTTGACCAGCTCGTCGGCGCGCTTGGCCAGGGCATCCAGGCCTTCAATCTGGGACTGCAGGGCCTTGAGGGACCGTTCCTCGATGTTCAGCTGCGATTCACCCAGATCGCCCAACTCCGCAAACTTGCCCGCCCACACCAGGGCATCACGGCGGCGCTCGAAGTCGGTGGCGTAGACGCCCCCGGTCAGGCCCGAGCGGGTGGCCTGGATGGCAGAGCCCAGATCGGCATAGTCAGAGACCTTGCGGCCCGCGCGCACGCCCTGCAAGGCCTCCTCGATGTAGACCATGCCCCGCGCAGCCATCCACTGCGTGGTGCTGTCCACGGTGCCATAGAGATCCGTCGCAGCACCCTTCAACTGCCCCACCGCCGCCGTGATGGCTGAGATGGATTCCTCCACGCTGCTCACGCGCTGCTGCAGCAGTTCGCGGTCACGGTTCACGGCACGGCTGAACAGGTCGTAGGCAGCCGATTGCGCTTCCTTGGCCGCCACCTGGGCAGCGCGCTCGTCCTCGATGGCCCAGATGCGTTCCTGCAGGGCGCGGTTGCTGGGATCCAGTGCAGCCAGTTCCAGGCGGCGCAGTTCCGCCGTATTGCCCTGCATCTCCAGCAGCTTGCGCTCCAGGTCGGTGCGCTGGTCCACGCGGGCGATCTCTTCGCGCAGCGCCTGGTTGTAGTCCCAGGCGGCGCGCTCGGCTTCGCTCATGCCCTCGGTGGCCAGCTTGCGCAGTGCCTCGCGGTACTTGTCGGTCTGGCCCGTGGCGCGCAGGTACTCGGCTTCCAGCTGCCTGCGGTCGTTCTTGAGCGTGTCCAGCACCTGGCCGGCAGCATCGGCCACGGCGCCGAATTCCTGAGCCAGCGGAATGAGCTTGGCCAGCAGCTCCACGTCGCCGGCCGCCATGGCGTCCTCGATGAGCTTGCGGAACTTGGCCTTGGCGTCCTGGCCCATTCGGGGATCAATGTCGATCTTGAGGTCGGCCAGCGCCTTGTCCACCGCCTTGGCCGCGTTCTCGATGCGCTCCCGCTCGCTGTAGAAGCTGGTGTAGAACGCATCCATACCGGTGATCAGGTCCTGGATGCCGCCGGCGCTCTTGATGAGCTTGGCAATGGCCTCGTCGCCCAACTTGCCGAAGTTGGTGATGTTGCGGGTCCAGCCCTCGATGGCGGCGCCCGTCAGCTCCACGGTCTGCAGGGCCGCGTTGAAGCTCTCCAGCGTGATCTCCTCACCCATGTCATCGAAGACATTGCGCATCCAGCTGGGGATATCAGCCTTTTTCAGCTGATCGATCAGCGATCCGCCCATGTCGGCAATGAACTGGGCATAGGCCTTGGCGGGGTCCGTGCCAAGCGCGCCATCGCGCTTGGTGTAGCTGCTCAGGACCTCGCCGGTCACCTTGTCGATCAGCTTGAAGTAGCCGTAGGAATCCTCGTCGCCGTACTTCGGATTGGAGGCGAAGCCCGCGACGATATCGATCTGCTTGGCACTGTCACCGGCATAGCGCGCGAGACGCTTATAGACATCGGACAACGAATCAACGGTGGTGCCCAGTTGCTTCTCAAGATCGGCGTTGTGGCGCTTGGTCAGATCGTCATACCAGTCACCGCCAGCACGATCGAACAGCATCTCGGCGGCCTTGTCATTGCCCGCGCCCGTGGTGCTGTAGGCCGCGCCAACGTGGTTGGCACCGCGCGAACCAAACAGGCCGCCCTTGAGCAGCGAGAAAATGGCGATGGCTCCCGCAATCCAGGGCATTGCAGCCCCCAGGCCGCTCATCAAGGAGCCAAAGCTGCTGCCGACACCGGCCCAGCTTCCATTGCCCGCGATCAGGGCGCCAAGGGCATCGCCGCCAGCCAGGCCCACGGCATTGGCACCAGCAAGGCTGGCAGCCGACGCACCAGGCATAAAGCCCCACATTGCCTGGGCACCTGCACCCAGCGTGCCAAGGTTGTTCAGCATGCCCATGCCAGCGCCGCCACTCTGGCCAGCCGCAGCAGGTGCGCCAAACAAACTGCCCAGGGCACCGCCAGCAATCTGGACCGTGGCCTGAATCAGCGGTTTGAAAATGAGCGTGCGCGCCAGATTCTTGAGGTACTGACCGAACGAGAGACCGCCCTGCATCAGCTGGTCGGCCAGGCTCTGGCCGATCTGGTCCACACCCTTCTGCCATTCCGAGGTGCTGGCCTTGGCAGCTTCTGCCGAGGCTTCGCGTGAGGCCTTCACAGAGGTCAGGCCCAGGCGCTCGCGCAGCAGCTCGATTTCCTGCTGGAGCAGCGCGTGCTCCATAGTCATGGTGCCGGTGAGCGCGGCCGAGCGCTCCATCTCGGCCAGCTGCTGCTCCTTGCTCAGGATGATGGCCATCTGCCGCTGCTCGATCACCACGCGCTGCTGCTCCGCGCTCAGGCCGATCAGCTCGATCTCATCGCGCAGCGCCTGGTTGCTGGCGGTCAGCTCCTCGACCGTCTTGCCCTGGGTGGACATCCACTCCTGGCGGTACTTGCGCTCTGCCTCGGCGGCCTTGAGGGCCTGCTGCCGGGCCTCGTTCTCCTTTTCCAGAACCTTGAGCGTCTTGAGCTTGGCCTCGATGTTGGCGCGCTCGGCCGCGTTCAGGCCCTTGAGCGAGCCCAGCAGGTCCTGCGAAAACTTGAGGCGCAGCTTGTCGGATTCGCCCAGCTTCTCGCTGCCGGAGATCTCCAGGCGCTGGGCCGCGATCTTCTCTTCGATGGAATCGACCAGGTTGCCATAGGCCGTATGCAGCTGCTTGGCTGTGCTGGCACGCGCCTTGGCCGACTCGTCCTCCTTGTAGTTTTCCTTGGCCAGCTTGCTGACCAGCTCGACATAGGCGGACTCGGTGAGGCGGCCGGCCTGACGCAGCTCGTTGAGCTTCTGCAGCTGTGGCAGGTAGTCTTTGCTGACGCCGTACAGCTTCTGGCGAATCTCCAGCAGCGCCTGCTCTGCATCCGCATCTTCCTGGGCCTTCTTCGCGGCGGACTCCGCCACGGTCGGCGGATTGACGGAGCCCCGCCCGCCGCCTGCGCCCTTGCTGCTGGTGTTGAGCATGTCCAGCTCGGCCCGCAGCTTGGCGATCTGGTCCTTGCGCGCCTCGATGGTCTTGGCGATGTTGTCCGCCCCAGCCGTGCGGCCGCCGGCTACGGCACGCGCCATGGCCGCCTCCGAACGCTCGTTCTCGACGCGCAAGGTGGCAATCGCGTCCTCGATGCCCGCAGCCGTCTTGGCATACATGTTGACCGCCGCCACGCCGGCACCGGCAACCACTCCAACGCCCAACAGTGCGAGCGTCACGGGATTCGCTGCGAGCACGGCCGCCAGCGTGACGATGGCCCCCTTGACCACACCGATGGCACCGCCCACGGCCACCAGGCCCGCCGCAGCCGCTGCGCCGCCAGCAGCACCGAGGAAGGTCATTACCACACCCTGGTGGTTCTCGACCATCTTGCCCAGTCCATCGATGGCATCCGTTACCAGGCGCACGCCCCCGGCGGCCTTCTCCGAAAAACCCGTGCTTTCGTTGATTGTGCGGAACAGTTCGTCCCAGGAGTCACCCAGGGCAGCAATGGCGCCGTCCAGGGTCTTGGCGCGCTGCTCCATGGCACCACCGAACGCGGTGTTGCCAATGTTCTCCAGGTAGTCGGTGATGTCCTTGGCCGAGTTCTTCACCCGGGTCGTGACTCCCTGGAAGGTGAACGCCACCATGTCGCCCTGCTTGGACGCCTTGATGCCGAATTCCTTGAGGCGCTCGAATTCGCCCGTGGCCGCATCCGCCACGGCCTCGATCATCTGCATGAGGCTCTTGCCCATGCCGGCCGCCGTATTGCCGAAACTGGTGAGCTTGGCCTGGGTGGGATCGAGGCCCAAAGCCTTCATTTTCACGAAAGCCTCGGTGGCCTGGGCCAGCCCATAGGGCGTGTCCTTGGCAAAGGTCTTGATCCAGGCCATCTCCCGGCCAGCGGCCTGGGCACTGCCCGTGACCGTGACCAACGAGCTGTTGAGCACGTCGAATTCGCGCTGCACGGACACCAGCTTGCCAACGAACGCCGTGACGGACACGCCAGCAAACACGCCGCCGAGCAGCGTGCCCAGGCGCCCTAGCGAGCCGGCCATGCCATCGACCATGCCCGTGACAGCGCGCTTGGACTTCTCGACCTCGGCCTGCAGCTGCGAGCTGTCGCCAGTGATCAGGAACCGCAGGTAGTTGATGTTGCCGGAGCCGATCATGCAGCCCCCTGCTCGTCACTTCGGCGCGCGCCGGAAGGAGCGCAGCATTTCACCCAGCCCGCTGGACACGCGCTCGCGCCGCTCCTCGGCTTGCTCAGGCGATTCATCGACACTGCCGGGTCGAGGGGCGCCAGGGTCTTTGGCAGCGTCCTTGGCGACCAGCCATGAAACGGACAGGTCGCACAGCGTTTTGCCCTCCCAGGGTGTGAGCTGCACGCCATGAATGGACTGCCAGGCAACCAGTTGCTCGTAGCCGATGGGCGATTCGCCCATGGGCGACTGCAGCGATGGCCCCAGGTCAAAGAACACTTCGAGGAGATAGCCGGCCGGGCCAGGGTCGGGCAGGTCAGGCTCACGGCCTTCTGCCTTGAATTCCTCGATGCGTGTGATCCTGGGTTCGTCATGTTGCGGCTGGGTCTTTTTTCCGGTCTTGGGCTTGAGCGGGGCGTTGAGCCACGCCCATGTGCGCACGTAGAGGCTCAGTCCTTCGGCGCACTCTTGGAAAAATTTGCCCAGTCCGCCGCAAAGGCGTTGACCTGGTCAGCCACCCAGCCGGCAGCTGGGTCCGCATACAGGGCCTGCATCCCCTCACGCACTGGGCGGCCCTCCAGGTCCAGGCCTTCGACTGAGTGCGTGATGTCGGCCAACAGCGCTGCCGTGTCGGCGGTACGCTCCTCGGGCGTGCGCTCTTCCAGCGCGCGGCGGCTCTTTTTGACCAGCGCCATGACGCGGCGTTGGGCGCCCAGTTGGGCCTTGCGGTAGGGCTCCGAGCCGGGGCCGTACACATGGATCAGCACGGGCTGCTCCACAGCCCCAGCGCCTTTGGTGGGGTCCTTGAAGTACAGGAGTTCGCCGGCGGCATCCTTCAGATGCAGGGCAGCGGTGTCGGCAACGCGGAGTTGGGAAAGCTTGAGCATGGTGGTGGCGATGAAAGAAAGACAGAAGGGCATGCCACCCGGCTGCAGCCGGGCAAGGCGGCGGCGAATTACTCGGGGATGAAGCTGGCCTGCACAGCCACGTTGGCGAGCACGTTGGCATCGGAGCGCGGGTTTTCCGTGCTGTTGTCGCTCCACTTCTCGAAGTCGAAGCCGGCGGCGGCCTGCGCGAACACGGGCTTGCCCGTGGCGCCCTGCAGCACGGTCTGGCTTGCAACGCCCACGATGGAGCCATTGGCGCCGGCCGTGTAGGCCAGGGTGAACGAGATGGCCGGGACTTCGATGATGTCGTTGTCGATTTCCAGCTGTGCCGTGTGCGCCGTGATGGAATCAACGCTGCCCACGTTGAGCTTGAAGCTCATGCACTGCGCCGTGAAGTAGTGGCTGGAACCGTCCTGCAGCCGGATGCAGTAGCTGTAGCTGTCGTCGGACATGGAGGCGGCCTTCAGCAGAACCTGGCCCTCGTCGTTCATGTCGCGGGCCATGGGCACGGACAGGCTGCCATCGTTGAAGCTGCCTTTGCGCTTGACGATGCGGCGGGTTGCCAGGGGCGAATGCGTGGCCTGGTTGTATTCCCGGCCCAGTTCGGCCAGGTCGGTGATCTCAGCGATCTCTTTGAAGGCCAGGGCCTGGAAGCCGGCCGCATCGTAGGATGCTGGCCGGGCGGCGCAGATCAGCAGCTTGCTGCCGGCCGAGGTACGAACGTTTTGGACTGCCATGGTCGTTTCCTTTCAAGGATGGGATGCCGGGCCGCGCGGGGCGCCCTCGGCAGTGAGGTATCGGCACAGCCACATGCCGCGCACGATGTAGATGGGCTGGGCAGCGGCGTCGTCCCACTGCCCACGGATGCCGCGCAGGCGCGGTGGCGCGATCAGCAGGCCGGCCAGCACGCCGTCAGCTGCAGGCCCCATGCGCTCCTCGATCTGCGCATGCAGCTCCATGGCCTGCTCGCGTGCCTGGTCGCCTATGGCGATGCTGGTGACATCGACCAGGAATTCCCGGTGCAGCGTGGCCAGGCCACCGCACCCGCCCGAGAGGGGTTCGATGCCTTCGTCTGCCGCGCTGATATCAATGGCTGGCAGGGCACTTACCGGGTATGCGTTACGACCTTCGACGCGCACGCTGTCTCCAGCCAGGGTGGCCGCGAGCACAAGATCCACGCGCCAAGCGGCCAGGATCTGCTGTTGCATGTGCTGCGCCATGTCAGGCCACCTCCAGCTGCAGCAGCAGCCAGCCGGACTCGTCGGGCTGGGGCGGCTCGGCGATCAGGTAGGTGACCTGGTCGATCTCTATGCGCTCGCCTTGGGCGATGCCCGGCACCATGTCAGCGGGCAGCCGGCAGGCCAGGACGTAGGCACTCACCATCCCCAAGGCCTCGCGCGGGCCGCGCCGCAGGATGACGCCGAAGGGCTCGCCGCCCTGCCAGACAGCCACCGCATTGGCGTGGTGCCGCTGCTGGGCTGAGCGCACGCGCCCTGCCCGCTCGGCGCCTGGGATTAGGAGGAAAGTCATGCCCGGACCTGCTCCGCTCAGGCCGCGACCGTGCCGATGACGCCAGGCAGGCAGACGGCGCCCTGCGTGGCCGCGCTGTCGGCCGCCTCGAAGGCGAACGCCGCCCCCGTCACGTCGCCGGCCGTGGCCGCGCCGCCCACTGCGAATGCGCCGGTTTCGACATCCCAGCGCAGCGGCTGGCCCTGTGTCCACGCGGTGCCTGCCGCCTTGGGCAGGACAAAGACGCCCACGCGCTCGGCGTTGTAGGGCTCGCCGACCTGGGCCGGACCATTTGCCACGGCAAGGATGGCGCCGATGGCCACGGGCTGGCCTGCAGCCACTGCGGCGGCAGCTGCCAGGACCTCGATGACGTGGCCGCGCTGTTGGTAGTTTTTCATGGGTTGAACTCCTGAAAGCGTGTGAGTGGATGGCGGCGCGCTCAGGCGCCGTTGCTCTTGGCCAGGCCGTGCCAGTCCAGGCTCTTGGCCGCAAAATCCAGGCTGGCGCGCAGCTTCACGCCGTCCACGTCCTCGCTGGCAAAGGTCTCGGTGCGCAGGCCTTCGTACCCGTCCACGTAAGCGAACTCGACGGTGTCGATCTGGCCGGCGCGGGCTGCCAGGTAGAACGCGGTGGTGGACACGGCATCCAGCAGCGGCTCCACGATGGGCTCCAGCGCCGTGCGGCCACCCGTGCGGAACTCGTTGATGTCGCCGGACTTGGTGGGCTGGTAGTTCGGGCTGGTGAACTGGTAGGCCAGGGTTTCCAGGTCGGAGGGGACCAGCAGGAAGGCAGGCGCGATGTTCAGCGTCTCATCGTCACGGCCCTTTTGCTTGCGCATCAGCGTGCGCAGGCTGGACAGCGCTTCCAGCGAGAACTTGGACCCTGCGCCGGTCAGCAGGTTGTGATGCTCGGCATCAAACAGAGGCTCGCCATCCGACATGGCCGGGTTCTTCAGGATCTGGTCATAGACCAAGCGGTTTTCGAGGCGGCGGGCCGCGTCGGCAAAGCGGGTGCCGGTGCGCGTCAGTGCGTCCAGATCGTCATTGATGATCATCTGGCGGGTGATGGCCAGCGAGCGACCGAAGGTAAAGGCGCGGTAGCCCGTGGCATCCTCGGACAGGTTGCCGTAGGTGTACTCGCCATGCTCGTTGAGCTTCTTGAGTTCGACATCGCCGCCCACGCCAATGGCCTGGCGGATGCGGAAGTCCGGCAGGTTGGCGGCACGGCGCGCCCACAGCTGGTAGGTGCTGGGTGCTTGGTCATAGGCCGCACGCAGCACGCGCTGCCCCACGCTGCCCAGCAGCGCGGGGAAGTCGCCCGTACCCAGCATGCCGGAGCGCAGGCGCAGCGCCACGCCAACAATCTCGGCACGGCTCATGCCACGCGTCCGCTGGCCCAGGCCTTCCACCACCTCGCGCGCCATCTCCACCAAGGCCATGGCGCGGTACTGGCGGCCGTTGTCGTCCAGCTGTGCGCCTGGATTCAGACGGTTCATGAGCGCGTTTTCGATGCCGCGCATGCGGGTTTCGTGCTCATCGCCCACGGTGCGGATGGAGGTCGTGGGGCCGGTGGCTTGCTCCTGGCTGCGCTGGTCCAGCGCCGTCAGCACGGCAGCGCGAGCCTCGTCCATGGTGGACTGGTTGCGCAGCAGATCGGCCTGCAGATCGGCCAGGTTGTGGCGCTGGCACAGCGCAACAATGTCGGCGGCGCGCTGACCATCGAACGCACCGGCAGGCGCGGGCAGCGGTGCACCCTCAGTCTGGCGGTTCTGCGGAACCTGCGACACGTTGGCGGGCGCGGTGCCCGGGGTGGTGTTGGCGGTCTGGCCGCCTTCACCGGCTTGGTTTGCTTGGGGCATACGTTGGTGCTCCTGGGTGGTAGGTTGGGCGGCTGCCCGTTGGAAGAACTCGCACGGCATGCCGCCCTGGGGCGCTGCACCGGACGGGGCCTGGGAAGTGGGTGCGCTGCGCGTGCCGGCGTTTGGGTCGGCGGGCACAGTGACGAAAGAGATTTCCTGCGGGGTCCAGGCGACTGCGCGGTAGAGATCGACGTTGATGCCGTCCGTGCGGTCCTGGGCGCGGGTGATTTCGTAGCGCTGGACGCTGTAGCCGAAGCTGATGGCGCGGATGATCCCGGCGCGGATGTCGGCCACGATGCCGGCCAGCTCGGGGCGCTGGCTCAGCCGGATCACAGCCCGGCCTTCGCCACCTTCGATCCAGCCCCGTACAGCGATTCCAAGGATGGCGGCCACGCCGCCGTAGCTGCGGTGGCCGTCCAGCACCTGGACCGTGCCGGCATCGAAGCGGGCCATGTCCACGGCTTCGGGGGTGATCTGCAGGTCCTCGTCGTAGGGACGCTCGTTCCAATAGTCGTAGCGGCGCACCATGGCGCCCGTGGTCCAGACCACCTCGACCGTGCCGTCGGTCTCGTTGTAGGTGTCAGGGACCAGGCTTGCGGCGCGCGTCTGCACCGGCAAATCGTGGATCTGGGGCGCGGAAGATTGGGCGTTGGCTTGTGGCATGGCGCTCAGTTTTCCGGTTTGACTGTCTCAAATCCCGGAAAACTGAGACGATTTCACTTCTGCCCCTGCCCCTCCATCTGGGCCACCAGGTCGATGGGGTTCTGCGCACCCCACAGCGCGGCCAGCAGCGGCAGGATGCCGCCATCCTGCAGCCGCATCAGGTCGGCCTGCAGCTCGCTGAAAACGGCCTCTGGGTCATAGCCCCGGCGCCGGATGACTTCGCTGATGCTCTGCATGCCGCCCTTGACGGCGCTCAGGTCGCTGGCCACGTCCTGCACGGGGTTCGGGCTGGCCCAGCGGGGCGTGCTCCAGTCCGGCGCCTGCACGTTTGCCGGCACCGTGGCCACCAGATCCACGGCCGCCAGGAACCACCGCGCAATGGGCGCGCACAGGCGCGGCACGGTGATGCGCCACTGCTCGGATTCGACCTCGGCCCGGAACTGGTTCATGGACATGCGTGAGGTTGAGAAATTGACCTCGGTCAGGTCGCCGGTCATCAGCTCGTAGGGGCAGCGGTAGCCTGCGGCCACCTCCTTCCACCCTCCCTTCATGTAGTCACCAAAGCCCGGGACGGCCTTCGGCTCGATGAAGGTGGGATTGGTCATGCCTGGCGGCAGGCCCACGATGCCGCCGCCAGCGAGGTCGCCCAGGTCCATCAGGCCGGGCTTTTGCCCCCCGGCCTCCTCGGGCAGCGGCGGCGGCATGCCTCCGGCCCCTTCCATCTCGGCCAGCACCCCCATGCGCGATTCCAGCTGCTTGCGCTGCAGCTCGGAGTCACCATAGGTGTGCAGGTCGCGCACCTTGGCGATGATGGGCGCCAGGCGCGTGATGCCGTCCTGCTGGCCGGCGCGCTCGGGATCGAAGAAGTGGATGATTTCATCGGCCGGCACACGCTGACTGGTGCCGCTGCGGCCCAGGGTCCACATGCCGGCATCACCGGGGTGGCGGTCGAACAGGTAGTAGGCCAGGCGCTGGCCGCGCTTGTCGTACTCGATGCCCCGGATGATCTCGCGCCCGCCGGCCAGCACGCCGTTGCGCTCCACGTCCAAAAAGTCGATCTCCAACAGCTGCAGCTTGAGCGGCACCGTGGAGCCCATGCGCTGGATGTGCTTGCGGATGAGCACGGCGCCGTCAACGTCGCGCGTGCGCTCGGCTTTGTATTGCAGGCCGTAGAAGTCCAGCAGACCGTCATAGTCGGCATGGGGCACCCATTCGCGCCAGCGCTTGGCCAGGCCATCGTCGGCCCACACGGGCACGATGCCCTGGCCCACGCGCATGGCGAGCACGGCATTGACGGCGCGCACGATGTTCGGCACGTTCTGCGCGAGTGAGCGCGCACGCATGCGCAGCTCGCGCGCATCGGCGGCGTGGTCGGCAGTGGGGCTGGCCCCCGAGCGCTTGACGCGCCAGCCATCGGCGCGGCTGGCGCCCTCGTAGGCGCGCACCAGCATTTCCCGGGCGACCTGGCGGCGCACGCCCTGCGCGGGCGAGAAATAGCCGACAACACGGTCAACCAGCGTGGGGGAGGCCCTGCGGGCTACGGTACCGCGCTGCATGATCAACGGTCCCGCAGGCCGGCGAAGCGAAAGCGCGCCACCAGGGCGCGTGGCTGGCCGGTGCCGGCCACGGCCGAGATCTGCGTGTGCAGATCCCGGCGTGCGCCCATCATCTCGTCCAGGCTTCGATATGTGACCGAGGCGCCATCCTCGGTCGTGATGGTGCGCTCACCACTGTGGATGGCGGCATTGAGGCGCGCGAGGCGCATCTGGAGGTCTTGGAGCGTGCTCATATGCCGCACGCTACCGGGGCAACTGTCTCATTTCCCGGAAAAGTGAGACGGTTTCAGCCGGGCTGCTTCAGGTGCCGGTACACGGTGGCACGGCTGATGCCCAACGTGCGCGCCACGGCCGTGGCATTGCGCCCATTCCACAGCCGCAGCACCTGCCGACGCTCCTCGGCCTTGTCCACCGAGGACCTGGCAGGGATGTAGGCATCCTGGCCGGCGAACTCCCGGCGCAGCTGAAGCTGGACACGCTCCATCGCGGCAGGGCTGCCGCGCAGCTCGGGCAGCAGCTCCACAAGATAGTCAAACATGCGATCCACCAGATCGGGCGCGAAATCGGCCGCTGGCATGGCGGAACTCTTGGCCGCATCGGGGGCCATGTGGGGTGCTGGGGCGTTGATCTTTGGGGTCATGGGGCTACCAGGAACGGGAGAAACCGCCGTTGCGGCGAACGGGTGCCGCACGGCGTGGCGCGGGGGCCGACGCACGGGGCGCGGTGGTGGCGGAAACGGGTGGCGCGACCGACGTGGGCGCAGCCGTGGGAGCCGACGGCGCCACGCTGGCGGGCGCTTCGGGTGGGCTGAAGAGGTCACGCGCAGGCTGCACCATCTGCTCGACCTGCGACCAGCGCGCATCGGTGTACTTGTGCAGGCCCTGGGCCATGGCCGCGTGGATGGCGTAGTTTCGGCAGTCCAAGTCCTCATTGCGCTGGCGGCGCTTGACCCAGCGGTAGGCCTCGCGGCCCTGGACCTTGGCCAGGATGCGCTGCTCTGCGGTCAACTGCTCGAAGAACTCGCGCGGCAGATCCTCGCTGAAGTGCACGCATCCCGGGCCAGCGTCGGTGATCGCCAGTTGGCCCAGCAGCAGATCCTTGGCGTTGTCCACGCCCACCAGCCAGAGCTTGATGCCCTGCTTGACCTTCTGCCCGCGCCAGTCCAGGTCCTGCATGCTGGCCGGCCCCACGATAGGCCGGTTGTCGTTGTTGTCGCCCTTGATGGCGCGCAGGTTGGGCAGCATGTGCTGGTGCGTGCGGACGTAGTTGTAGACCGCCTGCGTCTGGTCGGACGAGTCGATGCTGATGGCGCTCAGGCCCAGGCTGCCGCCGTGCCATGCCTGCCGGTAGCGGCGCTGCAGGTAGGCCGTCACAGGTGCCCAGTCGCCCTCGCTGGATGGGTTGCCCTCGATGATGTGGCGGTCCACGATCCAGCTTTCCATGCCGCGGCCCCATGCCCAGACGTTGATCTGCCACCAGGTGCGCTGCACGTCCACGCCGGCCGCCAGCACCAGGCCACCCACGGGCACCGTGCCCAGGGCGTAGGGCTCGGCGCGGGCCTGCAGCACATGGTCGTCGGTGCCCTCCCCCTTCAGTTCCCAGGCCTGGCCCAGCGTCTCGTTGGTGAACGAGGTCATGGGGCCTGCATCGCCCTCCTGCAGCGCACGGTGGGCCTTCTCGAACTCGTCCACGATGGACGCCCAAGTGCGCTGCGGGCTGTACGCGGCCCAGATGTGCACGCCCAGCGTGCGTGGGGGCCTGCAGGGCGTGCCATCGGCAGTGCGCCAGATCCGGTCGGCGCCGAAGCGGCGGCCGGAACGGCGGCACACCCAGGCGCCCGTCAGCGGCCAGCCACCGGGCAGGTACTCGGCCTGGCTGATGGACTCCCGGCAGTGGGGGCACATGTGGCGCACGGTCTCGGGCTTGCCGGCCTCCCATTTGAAGCCGTGCATGGCCTCCTTGCCGCCCCAGGTCAGCGGGTGCTCGGCCTCGCAGCGCGGGCACTCGATCAGGTAGTCGACCTCGTCCTCGGAGTCCTCGCAGGCGCGGCTGACGTGGCACAGGCCCTTGATT
>NZ_BCZP01000046.1 GCF_001598795.1 Delftia acidovorans NBRC 14950
GCCATGTGTTGGAGCAGGGCGCCCTGGTGCTGCTGGGCCCTGACGATGCTCGGCCGTCCGACAACCTGCTGGCGCGCGTGCTGATGTGGCGGGACGCTTTGCCCCCCGGCGAATTGCTGGACCGGGTAGACGCCGTACTCAACGATGCCAAAGACTGGCTGCGCTACAGTGAGACCGTGGCGGCGGTGGCTGCAGTGCTGGGCCTGACTGCAGAGCAGATAGACGCGCTGTTCGTCTGGGCAGCAGCGCAGCGCGCCTAGCCCCCGTGTAGGGTTCGCCAGCGCGGCCCGGCCCCGGAATCATCGGGGCCATGAAGAAATACCTCGTATCCCTACTCGCGCTGATGGGCATCCACCAGCACCTGAGCGCCGAGCAGCGGCAGGACATTGCCGGCGCCATCATGCAGGCCACGCCGGGCGCCGCCGCGACTGGGGTGTTCAAGGTTTGGGGCTTGCCGTTGAGCGACTGGCTCGTCGTCGCGTCCCTGGCCTTCATTGCGCTGCAGGCCGGTTATCTGGTCTGGAAGTGGCGCCAGGACTATCAGCGCGCCCAGCAGCGGCAGCGCCTCGCGCGCCTGGCAGGCCTGAAGCCTGAGGCCGAGACCGACTGGGGGCCGCTGTGAGCAAGGCCCCGCGCACCGCCGTCGCGGCGCTCACCATCTCGGCCGCCGGCCTGCTGGCCACGCTGGGCGCAGAGGGCTTCCGGTCTGACCCGCACATCCCGACGCAGGGCGACCGGCCAACCATCGGCCACGGCTCCACGGTCTACGAGGACGGCACGCCCGTGCAGCTGTCGGACCCACCGATCACCCGCGAGCGGGCGCTGCAGCTGGTGCGCAGCCACTCATCGAAGGACGAGGCCATGTTCCGCAGCAGCCTGCCGGGAGTGGCCCTGTACCAGGCGGAATACGACCTCTACCTGGACTTCACCTACCAGTACGGCATAGGCGCCTGGCGCACCAGTCCCATGCGCACGCGCCTGCTGGCTGGACAGTTCGCGCCCGCCTGCCAGGCTCTGCTGGGATATCGCTTCATGACCAGTCCCAAACGCGAGGGGCCGGGCTGGGAGCCATACCAGTGGAATGTGGTAGGCCGCCCCATGCGCTGGCGGTTCGATTGCAGCACGCCAGGCAATCGCATCTGCCGGGGTGTCTGGACCCGTCAACAGGCGCGGCATGCCGCGTGCATGGAGGCTCAGCCATGAACGCCCTGTGGATCGCAATGTGGTGGTACTGGTGGAGGGGCGGCCGGTGATCCCCGCGCTCTACACCCACCTGGCCGCCGCCGCCGTGGCCGCCGCGCTGGCATGGCAGTTCCAGGGCGCACGTCTGGACGCCGAGCTAGCCGAGGCCCGGCTGGAAACCACCACTCAGCAACTGGCCACCAGCACCGCCCAGCGCGCGGCCGACGCCCGCGTGCGTCAGGCCGAGAAGGCCATGAACACGAAATACCAAGGAGCTCTCAATGCCGCCCGTGACCGCGAGGCGCTGCTGCGCCGTGATCGTGACCATCTGCTCGCTGTTGCTGACGGCCTGCGCGAGCAATCCGCAGATGCCGCCCGCCGACTTGCCAGCGCTCCCCCCGCTGCCGTCCTTGAGTACGCCACTGCCCTCGGAGTCGTATTTGAAGACTGCCGCGCAGCGTATGGGGACATGGCAGCAAAGGCTGCAGGGCACGCAGCTGATGTCCAAACCCTCGGTGCCGCTTGGCCCGTGATCCCGAGCCTGCCGGCCGCAGGCACCACCACAGAGAGCCACCCATGACACAACACACCTGCGGCAGCAATGGCTGCGGCCACGCCTCCGACTGCGCCCCGCGCGCGCCAGGCGCGCTGGAGTCCAAGACCTACGCCGACGGCACAACAGCCACCGGCCCAGGCCCTCTGCCCGACCTATCTCCGACCGAACAGTCCATCGAGGCCGAGATCCAGGCCAAGGGCAAGACCGCGCCGCGCGTCACCCCGGATGACATCCAGCGGGAGATCGTGGAGGAGACCTACTTCACTGCTGCCGAAGGCCGGCATGGCCACTCGCACAAGAACCACGGCTTCGATTACGACGAACCCGCCGACAGCCCGCTCAATCTGCTGACCTTCTGCGTGCTACGCCTGCGCAACGGCTTCACTGTGACAGGCGAAAGCGCGTGCGCCAGCCCCGAGAACTTCGATGCCGAGATCGGCCGCCGCATCGCGCGCGAAAATGCTGTGCAGAAGATCTGGCCGCTGCTGGGCTTCCGGCTGCGCGACAAGCTTGCGGGCATCAATGACCCCAGCAAGGCGGCGCAGGTCCTGGGCGAGGTGCTTTCTGTGGTGCAGCACTACCTGCCGCCGGACGGAGGCACGGTGCACGAGGCGATGGACAAGATCATCGGGCTTGTGGACCCCTGGCCGTTGAGCAATCGTCCGGTTGGAGCCTAGGCCGCAGGCGCCGGGTCAGCCGGCGCTATCGACACGACCGTGCCGTCGATTGCGATCATTTCACCCTTGGTGCTGGGGTCCGCATCGAGCGGCACGCCCCACATCGTCCCGGGGTGCTCGCCCTTGTGCATCACATGGTCCAGGTGATACAGCTCCTCGGGCGGCAACCTGAACCGCTGGGGGTACTTGTCGCCGTGGGCCTTCCAATGTCCAGCGAAACCTGCAACGACGCGCTGGTGGACTGTGTGCTTGGGATGTGTCGGATCTATTGCCATGCGCGGCATTGTGCCGTGCTCAGCCCTCGGGGCAGCGCTCCATAGCCCAGTCCAGTGCCGCCTCGGCCGTGTCGTGCGGCCCGTCGAACGCGCGGATGCCGCGCTCATCGTCCCAGAGGCTGCCAGTCCAGCGCCTGGCAGCAGGGAAGGGCAGGCGGCCATAGTCCACGACGACCGCGTACCAGCCTGGCGCCGTGGGCGTGCAGCCCCAGGTCAGGCCATCAGCCATGGCGCGCTGGCAGCACCTGCACCGGCCCGAGCCCGCTGTGCACGACCTTGCCGCCTGGGCCTCGCACCACGAACCAGTCCCTGTCCTCCTGCTCGATGCGGTAATCTTCTGGCCGCCCCGGAAGCAACTCTTCCTCTGGCTGGCCGAACCAGGGGTGCATGCGCAAGATGGTTGGGTAGATCAGCGGCGGGTGCATGACTGCCTCCTATCAACGTGTGAATGGCATCTCGCGCCCTTGCTCTGCATGCCACTGTCTTGCAACGCTGGGCGTCTCGGAACGAGGAGGCAGTGTCTCGGGTAGCTTCGGAGTGAAACGGGCGGCATCGAATTTCTTCAGCGGCGCGGCGTCGAGGGAGGCAATGGGGCGGATGAGCCACATCTGCTCGTATTCTGCAATGCCCTCCTCGATTCGGGCGCAGACGTGGCCGCGCCAAAGCATGGCATCGCCAAGTACGTCCAGCAGGACGGGCTCGAACATGCGGGGACCTGGTATGTCATGGCCGCTCCACCTGACCCAAAGGGACGCGGTGCGCATGTTGCGCCTGCTGTTGTTTGTCTTGCCATCGTCGTATGCAATGCGCAGGTCTCCTCGGACGGGGGCTGGCCAGTCCTTGGGCGCTAGGCGGAGGCCGGCGCGGCGGAGTTCGATGAGTTCGCAAAACACTGTGTAAATATACAGCTATAGGATTGACGCCGGAAAAGTTAGCATCCACTTATGTGCAATCGATATAAGTCACCCCGGGAAGATGAGATCGAACGCATTTGGCGCGTGGGATCGCAGAGCCCGAACCGATGGTGGGATGTCGAGGTGTTCCCGCGCGGCACTGGCGCGTTCGTGCGCCGCGCGCAGGAAGACACGGGCTACAGCCGCGAACTCGTGGCGGGGCAGTGGGGCCTGATCCCCTGGTTTGCGAAAGAGCCGAAGCTCAAGTACCCGACGAACAACGCGCGCTCCGAAGAACTGGCGGCCAAGGCCAGTTACAAGCACCCGTGGGCTCGGGGACAGCGCTGCATCATCCCAGCGAGCAGCTTTGACGAACCCAACTGGGAAACTGGCAAAAACGTTTGGTGGAGGTTCGCCCGCGCGGATGGTGACCCGTGGGGTCTCGCTGGGCTCTGGAATGTGTGGACCGACCCTGTCACGGGGCAGATCCATGAAAGCTACACGATGCTCACAATCAATGCCGATGCGCACCCGCTCATGTCGAGGATGCACAAGCCGGACCCGAAGCTGCCAGCGGATCGGCAGGACAAGCGGAGCGTGATCCCCATCGAGCTCGCGGACGTGGACCAGTGGCTTGCGGGGACAGTGGTCGAGGCCTCTGAGCTGCTGCGTGTGGCTCCGGTCGAAGTGTTCAACGCCGGCCCTGTTGCCTAAGATTCGCGCGCCAGTCCCATGGCGCCACTGGATCGGTATCTGCCCACAGGCCCACGCGCTTGGCCTTGGCTTCCTGCTCGGCGAATTCGTACTGCCCGCGCTCCTGGGCAGACTGCTCGCGGGAGTAGTGGCGATACCACCAGGCCATCCCCTGGGTGACCATGGCCAGGCCAGCGTCAAGCGTGCGCTGGCCATTGGGCGACGATGCCGGCGCGACCCAAACGCTGCAGACGTGGCGCTTGTACCTGTCGATCTTGTTGCAGCGCAGCTCGGCTTCCTGGCGGTATGTGAGGTCGCTCAGGGCCTGCTTGGCACGCGCTCCGTAGGGCTGCCGGCTCTCCGGCGCATCGATCCCGCCGATGCGGACCTTGACCTGCTGATATTCGCCCGGCTGACCGCAGCGCGCAGTGATGGTATCGCCGTCGCTGATGCCGACGACAAGGCAAAGGAGGGTAGCTGCGAGCATGCTGAATTCTGGGATGAATGGCGTTTACAAAATGATGCAATAAACCCGTAATTTCTGCAGCGCCGAGCAGATTGCCATAGGTTGCCACGGCTTGTTTTTAGAAATTGGGAAATTCACACCGGATTCACGCAGCCCAGCCACAAGGCGCGTGGATATTGGGTCGGACGCGGGTTCAATTCCCGCCAGCTCCACCATCCAAGACACCGCCACACACTGATGACCTCAGCGTGTGGCGGTTTTTTTTGCCTTCAATTGTCCTGCGGTGTCGTCAGAATCGCACGGATTTCGCACGGGCTGCGGGAGCGGGCTCGGCGAGGAGGCTGGCCCAGGGTTGATTCAGCTGCTGCCCATGTCGGGCATGGGCTGTTGCGACAGTTCCTGGATCAGCGTGAGGCGGAAATGCGCCAGGGCCTTGGCTCCATGCTGTATGTGGTGCAGGTCTGCCACCCCGCCGATGCCCGAGACCAGCAGCTCTGGTTTGTTGGACAGGATGACTTCTATGAAGTGGTCAGCCAGTTCTGCTGCCAACAGGGTTTCTGTGCTCTGTTTGCTCATGTGCGTTTCCTCCTTGTGTTGGAAATCGCATGGTATGGCAACGCGGCGAAATAGGGGGCGCCGACTGGGAGGCATGGCCGGCGCCCGGTGTCGATTCTCAGATGGCGAGGCTTGCGCGGTCCTTGCTTTCTATCCACTTGGGCGGCTTGCCGCGGCCTGTCCAGGTGGCGCCGGTTTCTGGGTTGCGGAATTTGGGCTCTCCCACGCTGTGCTTGCTGGCCTTGCCGGGTTTGCTCTTGGCGGAGGGGAAGACATCCTCCTTCGCCAGGCCATATAGCTGCACCATCGCCTTTGCTTCAGCGATCGCATCGGTTTTCGCATTCTGGATGAGTGCGTCGATTTTTTTCTCAAGCTCGGCTTTTTGTTGCAGCAGGGCCTTGTAGTCGGATGTCATGGCAATGATGATTTTCAGTGGGAGATGCGCGTGTATATCACGGGTATGAATATTTTGTAAGTTATCAGTAAGAAAAAGAGTGTGCGGATGCGGGAATGGTCACCAGCGACGTAGCGCGTTCAGAACAGGTGATGGTGATGGTTGGGGCGATGAGGTGCGCCCAAGAAAAAGGCCAGCGGCTTGCGCTGGCCTGGGAAGAAAGAGCCGGTGCTTTTTGAAAGCTTCCTGGGGGAATGAGAGGGAGGGAGGAGGAAATGCCCCAGACCCGGCAATGAAACGGTGCAGAAACTGATGGCGATGATGCCTGCCGTGCGCAGGCCGGCCGATGGGTGAGAGGCGAGTCTGCACGTAGGACGGGGGAGCATCTGTCGAGTCACAGGCTGGTCATCTCCATGCGCGATAAACCGGGAGTTGCGCAACCATGGGGGGGAGCGCATTGTTTTTTTATTGCGCATCCATGTCCATTGCTGCCACGCTGATTCCATTTGTTTTCAACCCGGCCAATCCGATGAGTGCGCCATTGCAGCGCCATCGTTGGCGCCTGTATGGTGCGGGCCTGCTTCTTTCGGCATCTGCCGGGGTATGGGCGCAGGTTCCCTTCAACGGCACCTACACGCAGGATTTCGACACCCTGGCCACGTCCGGGACGGGGCTGGCCTGGGCCAATAACAGCACCTTGCCGGGCTGGTTTCTCTTCAACAAGAACCTGGCATCCATCACCTCTTACGTCGCTGGCAATGGGGCCTCCAACACCGGCAGCTTCTACAGCCTGGGGCTGAGCACGGACCGCGCCTTGGGGGGCGTGGCATCTGGCGGGGCCTACTTTGGCAGCCCGGCCCAGGGCGCTGTAGCGGGTTGGATTGCGCTGGCGGTGCGCAATGACACGGGTGGCTCGGTCGATGGCATCACCTTGCGATTCAACGGCGAGCAATGGCGCAACGGTGGCAATACGGAACGGCAGCCCATGGTGCTGGAGTACGGCATGGGAGCCAGCTTTGCCGACGTGCCTGAATGGCTGCCTGCCGGTGCGAACTTCAATTGGCAATCGCCTGTTGCCACCGGCACTGCTGCCGCCGTGGACGGCAATGTGGCCGGCCGGGTGAACAATGTGGGCGGTGATCTGCGCGGCCTGGGCTGGGCGCCAGGTGCCACGCTGTGGCTGCGTTGGGTAGAGCTCAATGATGTGGGCAACGACCACGGCCTGGCCATTGATGACGTCTCCATCACGCTGGCGCTGCCCGACACCACGGCGCCCACGCTGCAGGCAAGCATTCCCGCAGCGGCGGCGACCGGGGTGGCGCTGAATCCCGAAATCAAGCTGAGTTTCGATGAGGCGGTGAAGCCCGGTAGCGGCAGCTTCGAACTGCGCCAGGGCGCCACGGTGGTGGCAACGCTGCAGGCTGGCGATGCGGCGCAGGTGAAATTCAGTGGCTCGACCATCACGCTCAACGCGGGTGTGCGGCTGGCGGTCAATACGCCCTATAGCCTGGTTTCCGTGGGCGAGCCGGTGTTGGATACCTCGGGCAATGCGTGGACCGGCACAACGCTGGGCTTCACGACAGGAGACGAGCCGCCGGTCACCAGGATTTCTGCGGTCCAGGGCTCTGGCGATCAGTCTCCTCTGGTGGGGCAGAAGGTGACGGTGAGTGCCGTGGTGACGGCCTATATGCCTGGACTGAGCGGCTTTTTCGTGCAGGAAGAGGCGGCAGACTCCGATGGCGATGCTGCTACCTCGGAGGGCGTCTTTGTCTACTACGGCAACGCCAATCCTGGCGTGGACGAGAGCACGGTGGGCAAGCTGGTGCAGATTTCCGCCTCGGTGAGCGAGTTCCGCAATCAGACCCAGCTCAGCTCCATCACGGACTTCGTGGTCCGCGGCGCGGCGGCCTTGCCGGAGCCGGTGCGCATCGCACTGCCTGTCAGCGACATGGGGCAATGGGAACGTCTGGAAGGCATGCGTGTGGAGGTGGCATCCGCCACCGCAGGCGGCAAGCTGGTGGTGAGCGACAACCGCACGCTGGGCCGCTACGGCAATGTCACGCTGTCTGCCGATACGCCGTTGGCGCAGTACACCGAAGTCAACGCTCCCAGCGTGGCGGGCTATGCAGCCTACGTGCAGACGCTGCAGCGCAGCCAGATCATTCTCGATGATCGCTCGGGGGCCCAGAATCCCGAGTTCGTGCCGGGTCGTGGCGGCTTGCCGCTGTCGGCGTCCAACACGCTGCGCGCTGGCGATGGCGTGGACCGCGTCATCGGCGTGCTCGACCAGTTCTTTGATGCTGCCGCCAGCGAGCCCTATCTGACCAGCTACCGCGTGCAGCCCACGCAGACGCCGCAGTTCACGGGAGCCGCGCGACCTTCAGCCGCCGAATTGCAGCAGGCCGTGGGAGCGGCCACGCTCAAGATCGCATCGGCCAACGTTCTCAATTTCTTCAACCTGACCGGCGCCACAAGCGGCTCTTCCCAGGTGATGTTCAACACGCCGCTGGGCAACCAGCAGGGCATTCGCGGCGCCAACAGCATTGCCGAGCTGGACAGGCAGCGCGCCAAGATCGTGGCCAATCTGCTGGGGCTGGGCGCCGATGTGTACGGCCTGATGGAGGTGCAGAACAATGGCTTTGGCCCGGGCAGCGCCATCCAGGATCTGGCCGACGCCTTGAATGCGAGTGCCGACAAGCCTGCCGGTGCCGTGTATGCGGTGGTCAAGGCGCCCTTCAGTGAGGCTGCAGGCACGGTGCCAGGTGCGGGCACGGTGCCAGGTGCGGGCACGGATGCCATTACCGTGGCCATCGTCTATCGCAGCGACCGCGTCACGCCGATGGGCAGCGCAGCGGCACCCAATGTCTCTACCTACGATGCCTTCAACGGAAGCATCGGCGGAGCCCGGGTGCCGATTGCGCAGACCTTTGCCGTGGGCGGCAGCACGGAGCAGTTCACGCTGGTGGTGAACCATTTCAAATCCAAGGGCAGCGTGCTCGGTGGCGCAGGCAATGCGGACGTGCTCGACGGCCAGGGCGCCAACAACGCGGCGCGCGTGAAGACGGCCCAGCAACTGAGCAACTGGCTGGCAACCCGGCCCACAGGCGCGACCAGCCCCCACGTGGTGCTGGTGGGCGATTTCAACGCCTATGCGAAGGAAGACCCCATCACCACGTTGGAGACCGGCGGCTATGTCAAGGTCTCCCAGGGGCTGTCCTATGCATTCGACGGAATGTGGGGTTCGCTGGACCATGTGCTGGTGAGCACCAGTCTGCAGCCCAGCGTGGGGCGTGCGGTCAAGTGGGCCATCAATGCCGAGGAGCCCGAGGTGCTCGACTACAACGTCGAGTTCAAGTCGCTCGATCAGCAGGCCAGCTTCTATGCGCCCACTGCCTATCGTTCCAGTGACCACAACCCCATTCTCCTGGGCCTGAATTTCGGTGGCCGGGCGCCCTCGTTCAGTGGCGTGCCTGCCAATGCGCAGGCGGTGGTGGTGGGGCAGGCGGCCGATCTGGCGGACGTGGTGGTGGCCGATGCCGACAGCCCCGTCGTCACACTGTCCATCGTCGCCAGCGGCGGACAGGTGCTGGGCCTGGAGGATGCAGATGCTGCACAGCCCGGCATACAACTGCGCGGCAGCCCCGAACAGGTGTCGCAGCAATTGCGCGCCGCCATGTACATGGCTTCGGTAGCCGGCCCGGCCAGCCTGCAACTGAGCGTGAGCGATGGTGTCCATGCGGCTGTGACTGCCAGCTATCCGCTGCTGGCGACCGCAGCGGGCGCGGTGGACCCGGCCAATCGATTCAACATCACCGGAGCAAGCCAGATTGCGGTTGCGGGCGAGGTCGTGGGCGGTGGCGCCAACTGCCGCTTGGCCGAGCCGCCGCAGGTCGTGGCGGCGCCGGGTACTCCACGTCCTGGGGCGATGGTGCCACACGGGCTGTTGAAGCTCAATACCGATGGCTGTGATGCGGGTGCGCTCGTGACGGTCAGGCTGACCTATCCGAACGATTTGCCCAGTGGTGCTGAATACTGGAAGTGGGGCCGCACGGCAGATAACACCACGCAGCACTGGTACCGCATACCTGCAACGCTGCAGGGTCGCGTCGTCTCCTTCGTGCTGCGCGATGGCGGCCTGGGCGATGACGATCTTCTGGCCAATGGCCGTGTGGAAGATCCTTCGGCTCTGGTGCTGCCTGCAGCGGTCGGTGGCGGCACGCCGGCGGCGATTCCGTCACTGAGCGAGTGGGCGGTCGCGCTGCTGAGCCTGATGATGGGTGGACTGGCCATCCGTCTGCGCCGCCGCAAACCTTGATGCTGCTGTGAAAGCCCGGTCCGCACCACGTGCAGGCCGGGCTTTTTGCATTGGGGCAGGGGAAACTGCGGACAGGCATTTGCCCGACTGCGTGCAAGAGGGATAGGTGGGAGAGGATCTTGGTGTGCAACCGCAGGCCGATGCCTGATGATGGCCGGGCTGGGTGCGAAAGTGGCGCGTCTGCTGCTGCGGGCGCCGTCTCGGTGCAAGGAATGAGAGAGATATCCAGAAACGATCGTGCTTGAAAAAGAGCCTGGCTAACCGGCATACCGCTGGCTGGCAAAAACGACTGCAGGCTGAACTGGCCTGACGAGTCGCCCCACGATGAAACTGAACTGCTGCAACACCATGAATGCTGCAGCATGGATTGAATGATATACGCAAACAAGAATCATTCTCAAATAAACCTAGAACTTTCTCTGGAATTAGAAAAAGCTTGTGTTTTGCGGTTTTCGCCTGGTGGGCTGGTATCTGGCGTGGTGCCGCTCAAGAAAAAACGCCCCGGCTGCGGAGGCGGCCGGGGCGCTGAATGGAGCGTTCCATGCGATCAATCCAGGAAGGACACATGCTAGGGGTTTTGAATGAGAGCGCTTGCGTCTGCGTCTCCGGTCCTTCCTGGTTGTCAAGTGTAAATTGAAACAAGGTGCTTGATGGGGTCAAAGCAGCCGAAGTTGCATGCATCTGAGCCGTAAAGCTGTTTTTTTGTACTCCGATGCAACCTCCTCAAGCCAAATGCGCCGTGCAATGCAAAAAGCCCGCTGTGGAGCGGGCTTTTTTTCTGGGAATGTGGACGATGGCTCTTACGCGACCATCGTTTTACGGCAGAACGTCTCTGCGGCTGTCACCGTTGTTTTTTTCGTCGTAGTGCACGACGCGCCGGCGTGAGATACAGCATTGCCTGCGCAGACAACCACGGGATTATAGCAGAGGCAGAATTTGCCGCTGGAGCCATGGGCCTGTGTTGCCGCAGAAGGGGTTTGAAGATGAATGAAATGACGCAAAGGCTTGAGGGCCTGCTCGCATCCGGCAAGGACTCGGCCCTGCTGCGCTGTACCTTGGGCAAGACCTATCTTGAAAACGAGGCGCCTGAGGTGGCTCATTCACACCTGGAGCGGGCCATTGAACTCGATCCCGGCTATTCGGTGGCGTGGAAGCTGCTGGGCCGGGCATTGCTGGCGCTGGGCGACGCTGCTGGAGCGCGGCGGGCGTGGAATACGGGATTGGCCTGCGCGCAGCAGAAGGGGGACGCCCAGGTCGTAAAGGAGATTGGGGTGTTCCTCAAGCGCCTGGACAGGCAGCAGGCGGCCTGAGTCGAGACCCTGCGCAAGTGTGGTTGCGGGTGCGGAGCGGGATTCACGCTTGCAAAAGAGCTTCCCTGGCCAAGGCGTCTGCCTCGGTGTTGCGGTGGCGGGGTATCCAGCGCAGTTGCACGTGCTCGAACCCGGTCAGCATGGTGCGGGCCTCGTCAAAGAGGTCTGCCAGGCGCGCGATGGGCTTGATGGGGCGTGGCGATGGAGTCAACTGCTCCACCAGGATGCTGCTGTCCGTGAAGATGGTCAGGCGGCGCGCCTGCAGGCCTTGTAGGGCCTGCAGCGCGGTCATCAGGGCGCGCAGTTCGGCTTCGTTGTTGCAGCCTCGCTCGGGGCAGGGCTCGGACAGAAGGTGGCGGCGTCCGTCGGGTGCGGTGATGACGGCGCCCATGGCCATGCGTCCGGGGTTGGGTACGGCGCTTGCATCAATGTAGGCAGTCCAGAGGTCTGCATCTGAGAGCGCGGGGGCGCAGGCGCTTGGGCGTAATGAGGGCTTTTCCAGAGGCATGCCTGCATCATGCGGCAGCGGTGGAGGTTCGGTCGCATTTCTTGTCGGATGGCGCGGGACAATGCAGGTCTGCAAATCACCGAAACCGAAGAAGGCGGCGAATGATCAGGATTCTGGGCAAGTCATCGTCCATCAATGTGCGCAAGGTGCTGTGGCTTTGCGTGGAGTTGGGAATTTCGTTCGACCAGGAGGAATGGGGTTCAGGCTATCGATCGACGCAGGAGCCTGGATTTCTGGCGCTCAATCCGAATGCGATGGTTCCCGTGCTGCTTGATGGACCGCTGGTGCTGTGGGAGTCCAATACCATCTGCCGCTACCTGGCGGCCCGCCATGACCGGTAGGACCTGCTGCCGGCAGCGCCCGCCGAGCGCGCGCTTGTCGAGCAGTGGATGGACTGGCAGGCCACCGAGCTGAACAATGCGTGGCGCTATGCCTTCATGGGGTTGGTGAGAAAAAGTCCGGAGCACCAAGACCCCGCGCAACTGGCTGGCAGCATGGCGAACTGGCATCGCCACATGCGCATTCTGGAAGACCAGTTGTCGCGCACCGGCGCCTTTGCTGCTGGCACGCAATTGAGCCTGGCCGATATCGTGCTGGGTCTGTCCACGCACCGCTGGATGTCGGCGCCTATGGAGCGCCCTGAATTGCCTGCAGTCCGCGCTACTACGAACGGCTTTGCGAGCGGCCGGGCTTTCGCCTGCATGGCGCCAACGGCATGCCTTGATGGCGGTCTGGCGCCCTGCGTGACAAAGCCCGCCAGGTTTCCTGCGAGCTTTGGTTGTTGAAGGACTGGGGTCAGGGGGCGACGCGCACCAGCATCATGTCGGCCTTCGAGCCTGCACCACGGGTCAGGACCGGGTGGACGGTGTCATTGATGAAGATGAGTTGGTTGCCCTGGGTAATGCGTGAGGTGACCGTGTACTGCGAGGCAGGATTCAGGCGGCTGGGCTCGACGGGCAGCTTGAAGCTGTAGGGCGGCTTGAGGCCTTCGAGCCGCATGGACTGCTGGGATATCACCGGGGCGGGAGCATCGGCGCGCGAGGTGTCCTGCAATTCGACGACCAGCACGGCATCGGGCGCAAGCGGAGCGGGCTCCCTCAGGTCAACCGTTCCCATGACCGCAGTGACGGGCGCATTGGGCGCCGGCTGGGTCTGGGCGCATGCACCCAACAGTGCTGCGGACATCACGAGGGCCAAGGCTGTGCGGCGCTGAAGGCTGTTGGAATTCATTGGAGCTCCTTCTTGATTTGGGAGTTCTAGTCTGGCCTGACGCGGCTTGAGGGGCTGTAGGAGCAGGCTCAACGCAAGCTGCTGCCATTTCCCAAAGTCGCATGGGCCGATCTGCTGGCTGGTTGCCAGTCTTGGAGGCAAGGGTGTGAAAGGTTTGTGCTCGTGCTGCGGGCGCTGCGCCGGCGACGCTCGGTTGAACACTTGCGATCTGCACAGACAAAAGCCCCTGGCTCTTTCGAACCAGGGGCTTGAATCATTTGGTCGGAGCGGCGGGATTCGAACTCGCGACCCTCTGCTCCCAAAGCAGCCGGGCGAATTACTGAAATCAACGACTTGCACCGTTTTCTTCTAACGCACGCATCTGCAGATGTTGCTGTACGCCATAGGCAGCGCAGAGGCGCGTTAGAAGAATTTCAGCGTGTCGCATCAACCTTCAACGCGCGTTTGTGGCGCACATAGTCGGCGGTCTGGGACTGGGTGGAATGAGCGCCCATGCGCTGCGCCTCCATGATCCCGCGCCCACGGTCCACATCGGTCAGGGCCTTGCCGCGCAGGTCATGGAAATGGCAGTCCATCACGCCGGCCCGCTTCACTGCCCGCTTCCAGGCGGTTGATGCGCCCGAGTAGGTGTAGGGCTGGCCCTGCAGCGTGCAGAACACGAAAGCGGGGCTCTGGTTGGGCAGGGCCCGCAGGCGGTCCACCACATCGCGCAGGCGCTGCGTCCATGCGATCAGGACCTGGGCGCCAGTCGAGCCCTCGGTTTTGGCCGGCTGGAACGCGATGCCCTGCTTGCCCACATCGCTCCACCGCAAGGTCAGTAGGTCGCCAATGCGCTGCCCGGTCAGGTAGGCCATGTCGATCAGCGCGCAGATCGTGTGGCCGGAGCGCGTGCGCTTGCCGTCGTCCCCGTACATCACGGCCACCTTGATGCGGCGCACCTCGGAATCCGTGATGTACCGCGTGCGCGCCTTCACAGACATGGTCTTGAGGCTGTCCACCGGGTTCGTGCCTGGCGGCCGGTAGCCTTTCTCTTCGGCGAACCGCATCAGCTCTCGCAGCATGGAGCGGTAGGCGTTATAGGTGCGCGGCTTGTCGCTGAAGTGTTTCAGGAACTCCACGATGGCCGGCGCGGTGACCTCCTGCGCGCGAAACTCCTGGAACGATTCGGAGATGGTGCGCGTTTGGTAGGCATCGTTAGCCTGCGTTTTCACGCTGTGCCTGCTGCCTACCTCAGCGAGCCAGTCCGCGATCAGCGCGGGCATGCTGTCCCGGGCCATGTCTGCCTGCTCCATATCGGCCAGGGCGCGGTATAGAGCAGGTAGGCCGTCACGGATGGTGGATAGGCGCGTCCAGATCCGCCTTTTCCCTTCGGCGCGGACATGCCAATAGGCGCCCCCCTTTTCGTAGACACGCTTCGGTAGGTCGCTGCGGCGCTTGCTCATGCTGGCCTCCGCATCTGCGGCGGCCGCACGCGCGGCGCGGTGGACGGAGCTGGCCCAGCGCAGACGGCCAGATAGTGGTCGCGCTCCAGAAGTACCTTCCCCGTGCGCTCGCTGATGCGGGCGCGGAAGAATCCGCGCTTGTGCAGCGCCTTGAGCTGCATGGACGGCCATTGGTAGTGGGTGAGCTCCCTGATCTCTTCTTCAGAGAGGGTGAGGCTGATGCTCATGGTAGGCACCTTTCAAAAACAAGGGCCAGCGGGTGCTGGCCATGTGGGTGGGTTCGGAGTCAAGCGGCGACTTCGTAGATCAGCGCCTCATGGGCGAAGTTGGCGCGGGCCAGGGCCTCGGCCAGCGGCGGGCAGACGCTGTTGCCGCACATGCGGACTTGGGCGGTGGTGCTCAGGTCGATGAGGGGCACGTCACGCGGGTCGCTGGCCTGCTTGCCGTCGCGGAACAGCAGGGCCGGGTCGGGCACGCGCTCGAAGTGGTAGTCGCGTGGAAATCCTTGGGCGCGGAACAGCTCGCGTGGCTTGAGCATGCGCAGCGTGATGTCCACCAGCACCCACCACTGCCCGGCATGCCACATGAGCACCAGCTCGGCTGGGTCGGGGAAGTGCTCGGGCAAGTGCTTGTGCAGCAACTCGGCGCAGAGCCGGGCGCGCTCAGCATGCTCGGGCGCCAGTGTTGCGGCCGGCACCTGGATGGTCTGCACCAGACCCATGCGCGCCTTGGTGGGCACGGTGTGCATGGGCTCGCTGCAGGCGCTGTCCTGGCCGCCCTCGCTGTAGTACTTCACCAGGTAGGCCGTGATCAGGCGCTGCTGGGTGCCGCTGGATGTGACCGTGGACAAGGGGTCGTCCGCCGCGCGCCCGTCGCCGTTGTAGAACCCGCCGTTGGCCTGCTCCAGGCATGCGGCCACCATGGCCTGCTCGCCCCGGTTGGCGCCGGTGACGGTGCGCGGGGGCTCGCGCGGATCGTTGCCGCTGCGCTCGCCGTGGTGGGTGAGGTGCGTCAGTTGTGCCGAGACAATGCCCATCTGGATGCCGGTGCTGGGCCGCTTGGGCGTACCGCCAGCTGTTACCGTTGGCAGCGGCGCGTCTACCGCGCTGCCCACGCTTCCGGTGTTGAACTTCGTGATGTGGGCCATGGCCAGGGCGCTTTTGACTCCGCCGGCCACCACGGTCCCCAGTGGGGCCTCGATGTCCTGCACGCGCGGCTGCTGGCCCTCGCGCTCGCCGTAGCCGATGGTGACCAGGTTGGCGCCCACCAGGGCGTGGTGTGTGCCGCTGGCCGCCACGGTGGACAGCGGAGCATCCACGGCGTGGCCGACCAGATGCTGCTCGGACGTGCCTTGCAGCGGGGCCAGCGTGGGCGCCACGACCGAGAAGTGCCCGCCCTTGACTTGGGCACAGATCGTGCGCAGGGGCGCGTCAGCGGGCATGGTGCGCTGGTTGCTGGCGTTGGCGTGCTCGTTCAGATACGGCGCCTGGGCGCCGACGATGTACGGGCTGTCACTGGTGAGGACATGCTTCCAAAGGCCCTTCGCCACCCGGCGCATGGTGTTGTCCACCAGGGCACGCTTGCGCCCGAATACGCTTTCGGCTGGCAAATCGAAGTCGATGCACTCGGCGGCCGTGCGGTGCGCAGCCAGCTTGCCAGCGATCACACGGCGGTCGGTTGGCTCGGCATGAGTCTGCTCGGGCCATACGATGGGCAGGCCATCCCGGCGTGCCACGAGGAACAGGCGCTTGCGGATCGTGGGCGTGCCGTGATCGCTGGCGCGCAGCTCGCGCCAGTCCACCTGGTAGCCGTGCATGCGCAGCTGGCGCACGAACGACTGGAAGGTCTTACCCCGTCGTGCGGGGTCCGGCCGGGCCTGGCCATCGGGGCCGACGAGGATCGGCCCCCAGGTCTGGAACTCCTCCACGTTCTCAAGCATGAGCACGCGGGGCTTGCACATTGCCACCCAGCGCATGCCCACCCAGGCCAGGCCCCGGATGTGCTTCGAGACGGGTGTGCCGCCTTTGGCCTTCGAGAAATGCTTGCAGTCTGGAGACAGCCAGACCAGTGCCACGGGCTGATTGCGCGTGACCTCAATGGGGTTTACGTCCCACACGCTCTCGCACAGGTGCAGCGTGTGCGGGTGGTTCGCTGCGTGCATTGCCAGCGCCTCGGGGTCGTGGTTGATGGCGATGTCCACGGGCCGGCCGAATGCAGCTTCGAGACCGGTACTGGTGCCGCCTCCTCCTGCAAAGTTATCGATGATCAACTCGCCAGGGAATGCGAGTGGCAATGTAAAGGCATCACGCTTCATGTGCGAGTTCCTGTGGTGGAAATGCAAAAAGCCCGAGAGGCGACTGCCAAGCGGGCTATGGGGGGTTAGGATTCGCCACTCATGAAAGGAGAGGGCGATGGATGTTGATCAATTGATTGCTGGTATTGGTTCTGCGGTTGTCCTGGCCGAGTCTCAGAACAACTGCTCATTCCCGTGCATGACTAAATCGGAGTGGGCGAGTTGGGCTCAGGCTATAACAGCAATATTGGGTATATTGGTTGCGGTTATTACATTTGTTGTATCTTCATATCATCGGAGAAAAGAGAGATATGTAGACAATATTATGGTGTGGGACAGAGACAGAAGAATTGCAGAGGAAATGATCACCCAATTTTCTGGATCTCTTAAGTCTGTTTATAACTGGCTGAATCCGAAGAATGGTGGGGGTAGAGAGTTGCTGGATTTACTATATAGGAAAGCCCTCCTGGAGGGCCAGTGTGAGAAAATAAAACAATTGCCACTGTACGTTCTGACGCAATCGGAGTGTCAATATTCATTTCTAATTCAAGCGCACGCGCAAAATTTGATTGCTGCAATGTCTATGATTGATGGTGAATATTTTGAAAATGCAGAACATGATATTATTATAAAAGAGGATAGGTTTCTAATTCTAGATAAAATATTTATGGATAAATCAAATGGCGCGATAAATGCAATGAGTAATATTGAAAGTGGATTTAATAAAGAGCGAATTTTATCTAGGGACGGATTTTTGCAATTGCGTGGAGATAAATAGTTTCAGTGCGATGGCTAGTGAATCAATGGTTAACGAAACCCTAGATTTGCCGTGAATCCCGTTCATCAGGTTGCTACGGTCAGTGTCGATGAGTTAGGCACTATCAGAATTGAATCTATCGAAGCGCCTCCACGCTTGCGCATGTCCAAGGAATTTAGGCTAGTTCAGCCTATTAATAAGCCGTCTGAACAATTGCTTGCTGATTGGGAAATATGCATTTCATGGATTTCCAAAGAAAAACAACAGGTTAAATAACTGCAATTTAATACTTAGGAGATAGCCTTGACTCTAAATGCAACCCTTCAATTGTCCGACAGCATAGGACTTGGTCGCTTCATATATTTCAGTGGACTCGAATATCCAGTTTTACTGACTCCGACAGTACACGGTGAACCACTTTTGACGGCGCAGAGTATTTACTACATCGATCGTTTGGAATCAGTTGCAAACATTCGAGGTAAAAGTAATGATGATATGCTGCCAGAAGATAAAATCGAATATCTAATGGATAATTATTTATTCGAATTTAGTAAACTTCATCCTGAATCTCGAGTGACATTCAAGGTTGCAGACTATGTATTCTGGAGGGACGATCCAGACTCAAAATATTCGCTGGCTGATCATCGTTGTACAAGCACATTAACGCTTGATCAGAGCAATGATTCCGCCGTTTTAAGCATCGAAGCTATCGACGAGGCAGATGACGTCGACCTCGGTGACTGGGATATTGGAAGGAACTATAGCTTCTCGTGTATTAGCGAATTTATTGCAGGGACGGCGTCTTTGCTTGAAAAGAAGGTTCTAGTAAAAATGCTTCCAGATGAACATAGAGATGGATATTTTGGAAAATTAAGAGTTGTTAAAGCAGAGGGTTCCTACATCGACTTCTTTCAAGCGCGTGCGTTAGAGTATATAAGTGTAAGAAATATAACGAGTGATACGAAACATATTTCCTTAAATAAAAGTCAAATGCCGGGTGCCGAATCATCTCTTCCGGTCGAGCACATCGTAACAACCAGGATGCATAATCCTGTACTGTTATCTCATTTCTTTTCTGGAATTAAAGAATTGAATCCCCTGAAGGGGTACCTTAGTTACTATAACGTTCTCGAGTACTACTTTGAAGAAGCCCCTTTAATGCTTGATCGCTCAGCGAGGACGGAGCTAGAGCAGTTGAAATGCACCCTTGAAATACTGGTATCCGACGCCGATGTGAAGGAAATGCTGACGACGCTAACCGTGCAATCGAAGACTAAGGTTTTTGAGGATTTGCCAACTTCGTCTGGAGTGCCGCTTAAGCGTCTTGATGATCAGGCGGCCAGTATTCGCAGCGAGCTTGCCAGATGGCTGTACGACATCCGTTGTGCGGTAGTGCACTCGAAGAAGACACGAAGGGGTGTCGCAGTCGCGTCATTTGAACCGTACTCAACTACAACCAAGAATTTGGATGTCGCTGTTTTTCTTGTTAGGAATCTCGCCATAAAATGCATCGAAAAGGATACGGATCTGCAAAATATGATACCAACTTAGGGCGTGGTTTTGAACTTTAGGTTTATCACGAGTATGTACGTTTCCAAGGAAAATATTAGCGTAATGCAGTTGATAAAGTGCTATAAGAATAGGGCTTCTAACGCTTCCCTGTGCTCGTGCTTCTCACTGGCAGTTGGGATGATACGAAGGATTTGCCGGTCTTTGTCTACGATCAAGTTTAGCAGTTGGCTTGAAAGAAGCAGTCCCTAGAGGTTTCGTATCCAGGGGCTTGAGGCACCGCCTGGACTTGGCGTGCACCCTCTTACTTGGTGTATCTGCAATGCGTTGCTTAACTGTTAGCCATTTCGATCAGGAATTGATCTCGGCCCTTTCCGTTGATCCAGTTCGGGAGGCTTGCCCCGGCCAATTAAGTCTTGGAGCCCTCTGAAGCATGTCGATTAGTGGCCGCAGGGCACGCCTTGGCCCTTATTCAGCTGAGCGGGGCCTTCGCGCCAAAGCTCAGGCAGCGCCACGATGGCGCGCGGACAGCCGGCTGGTGGGCGCTGCACTTCACCGCCTTGACGCCGTCCGGATATGCCTTGATGACGGGCATGGAGGAAAAGGGCAGTGCGGCGCAGGCACGTCTGGCACATGGAGCCTTTGCAATGATGCTGTTTCATCGCGTGGGCTCCTCGTCGCTGGTGCGGTGGACCAGGCCCTGCCAGTGCTGGCCCGGCGGCAGTGGGGTGGTGTGGCCGGACCCGTCTGCCGTGGGCTTGGGCAATGCGCCTTGCAGCGCTGGCGAGTCAAGAAATCCCACGCGCGAAGCCTTTGTGATCCGCGCGAACTCGATCTCTGCGCGGGAACTGGCCACCAGGGTCTGGCCGATGTCGGTGATGGCGCGGGCGATCTGCGGCGACGTAGCGCCGCTGCGCAGATCCTTGATGGTCTGGAGCAGCAGCGATTGCAGCTGGCCCATGCCGCTGGTTTCAGGCGGCGTGGGCTGGATGTCGGTTGTGGTGGTGGTCATGCTCGGCTTTCTCAATTTCCTTGATGTCTTGGTCCAGCTGGCGTGTGAGTTGCCACACGGGCAGCAGGTCGATGGGTACGGCGGCCCCGTTGCTGCGGGACAGGTCTGTGCGTGAGATGCAGCGCAGGTTGTTGATGTCGAAATTGGAGGTGTCGCCGTCATGGAAGATGACGGCATGTCCCTCCGGAATAGGGCCGTGGTGCTGCTCCCAGACGATGCGGTGCACCAGCGCCCAGCGGTTTGGCTCTGCCACCTTGCGCTTGAGGTAGCGGGCTGCATGTGGCAGCGCGCGTGGCGGCGTGGTCCAACGCTCGGTGCCCACCGGCACCCAGGTCGGCGGCCTGTTGCCGGCCTTGAAATGGCTTTTTCCCTGCTCCACGCTGTACCCGTGCTTCCCCTTGTTCCAGGGTTTGAGCCCTGCAGTGAACTGCCCCTGCCGCTGGCCCTGGCGCAGCATGGAGGCGCGATAGGTCTGGGCCATCACGGCAGGGGTCTTGTGCAGTCCCAGGCGGCTGGCCCTTGTGGCGATGTCTCGCATGGGCATGCCCAGCAGCTCGCCCAGGTCCTCGTTGAGCATGTCGGCATACAGCAGCTGCAGCAGGTCATCTAGGTCCGTCCAGCGGCCGGTGCGCGCGGTCTTGGCCCCGGGGGCCTTCTTCACACCCAGGTCATGGGCGCGCTGCTGCACATGCCTGGCCGAGCGCTGCAGGTGCGCAGCGACGGCCGCTGTGGGCTGGGAGGGGTACTGCGCCCGCAGGTAGGCGTCATCCTCGGGCCGCCATGGCGTGTTCTTGCTCATACCGGGAGACCGACCTGCTGCCCCTTGATCTGCAGCACGCGGCGCGCGGCGTTGCCGACCTCGGCGGTGACCGAGTAGCCGAAGCCATCGGGGTTGATCAGCTCGCGGAGCAGGTCGAAGGCCTCGGCAGCATCCGGCGCCAGATGGCTGGCGTCGTAGGTGGTGGTTTCGAGGTTGGGCAGGTGCTGGGCCATGCGAAGCAGCTCCAGGGCGGCCGCGTCCTCGGTGTGCAGGCCGCGCCCAGGCACCGGGCGGGGCAGGTTGGTGGTCAGGGCAACACGGCCCTCGTCGTCGGCGGAAATGGCAATGATGATTTGGCGGGCCATGGTGGTCTCCTGTGAAGTGGCGGGGATC
>NZ_BCZP01000047.1 GCF_001598795.1 Delftia acidovorans NBRC 14950
GTGCAGCACGTTGGCTGCGATGCGGCCCGTGGAGATGTTCTCCCAGGCCTCGGGCTCGGGCGTGCCCCAGCCGTCTTTGCCTCCCGTCTTGCGCTGGATGTGGATGCGGTCTCGAAGGGTGCCGGCGCGGAGCGTGGTCATAGGCCCTGCACCTTTCGATGAGGCCGCAGCAGATCGCGCGAGCCGTTGGGCATGGCGAAGGACTGCGCCCCCACCACCACATCCTCACGATTGGCGAAGAGGTGTCCGCAGATCAGCAGCATCGCCGCTTTCACCGAGTAGGTGGCCACCATCGGCAGCTCACCGGCCTCGCCCGCAGCCACCGCAGCGTCAAGCTCGGCCTGGTCGGCGTACACCTTGCGGCCCAGGTACTCCTGGGCGGCGTCGATGGCAGCACCGAGGTACAGCTCGACCATCGCGGCGTCCTCCGGGTCAGCCCGGCAGTGGTCGATGGCCGTCTCGATGGTCAAGATGGGCATGCTACGACTTCGCCTTATCTGTACCAGCGGTGGCCTTCTTTTGCTCAACCGCGCCCAGCTCGATCGCGGCAGCTTCGAGTTCGGCCGGGATCTCCTCTCCCGCCTCGAATACGGTGGGATAGATTTCTCCGTCCTTCACGCCTTTGAATTGCCTGGTTGCCTTCATCGTCTTCTCCTGAAATGGAGAAAGGGCCGAAGCCCCTTCTTGGTTACGCCGACACCTTCATTGCACGCAGGCACTCGGGGTTCTGCACGCCGCCGCCCACGCGCTTGGTCGTGTAGAAAAGCACGTAGGGCTTCTTGGTGTAGGGATCACGCAGCACGCGCACCCCCATGCGGTCGATGATCAGGTAGCCGCGCTTGAAGTCTCCGAACAGGATCGGCACGGCATTGGCTGCCACATCAGGCATGTTCTCGTCTTCGGCAAGGCCGTATCCGTAAAACGTTGCCGGTTGACCAGCCTGCGCAGACGGTTGCCACAGGTAATTGCCCTGGCCGTCCTTGAGCTTGCGCAGCTTCGCGATGGTCAGGTTGTTGGTCAGGAAACGCGCGTTTTGGCGGTACTTCTTGGGCAGGGCATAGATCAGGTCCAGCGCGGCATCGGAGCTGATGTCGGCCGCAGCGCCGCTGTTGGTGACCTTGATCGCGCCAAAGGGATGCTTGGTCGCATTGGCGCCACCGGTGACGTAGGTCAGGATACCGGCAGGCTTCTTCACGCCATCGCCACTGATGAAAGCCAGGCCTTCCTGCTCTGCGAACTCTGCCTGTACTTCGCTGGCAAGCCATGCCTCAATGTTGATCTCGCTATCGTCCAGAATCTGCTGGGTCGCAGCCGGGTTGGCATAGATCTCGCCATGCCCAAAGCCAAGGGCGGCCAGCACCGGAGTGGCCGTCTCGGGCCGCTGGTCGGTCTCGCCAACCCAGCCGGAGCCCGTGCCACCCATGTTGAACAGCTTGGTCCAACCAGCCTTGCTGGTGGGCTGCACCTGGGCCAGCTCGCGCATGGGCGACTCGTCCCGCAGCTTGTCGGTGATGGTGCGATCCCACTCGACCGGGGTCAGGTAGCCGCCTTCTTCAGCCGTACCCTTGTTGAGGCTTGCCTGCACGTCGCCCTTGCGCATGTGCGCATCGAAGGAGGCGCTGTACTCCTTATCGCGCAGAGCAACGCCAGGCGCGCCCATCTGAGCTGCGGCGATCTTGGTGTGCGCGTCTTCGCTTTCACGCTGAAGCTTGTCGAGCGCTGCATTGATCTGCGCCAGCTTTGCCTCCTGATCGGCGCCAGACTTGCCGGCCTTGATCTCCTCCAACTGCTTGGTGTGCTCTGCCCGGAAAGTGGCGAACGTCTGCTGCAGGCCATCAATCAACGCCTTGACTTCGGCGTTGCTGGGTGCCTCGGCACGAACGGACATGATGCCGCGGGGAACGGGACGTGCGGTGTGTTGCTTTGCCATGGTGTGGCCCTTTCAGAAATGACAAAGCCGCCTCAAGGGCGGCCGATTGGGTTGGTGGTTGCTGTGGTCTACACGCGCATCGTGTCCAGCAGCGATTGCAGCGAGGCTGCGACTTCAAGGCCAGCGCGCGGCGTGGCCTCAGGATCGGCAGCGCCCGGCGTGCCGTTGGAAAACAGGGCTTTGAACGCATCTCTGCGCGCATTGCGGGAGTAGCCGGCCTTGGCCATGGAGGCCTCGATCAGCGCCAGCGGCTTGCGCGCGCCAGATGCTTGGGCCGTGCGGGTGATCTCCGAACTGGGCAGCAGGCCAGTGGCAAAGCCGTCATCGACAGCCTGCTGGGCGCCGATCCAGGTTTCGCGATCCATCAGCATCGCGGCCTCGGCCTCGGTGATCCCGGAGCGATGGGCGTACAGCGCAGCCATCGCGGCATCGAACGGCGCCAGCACGGCGGCTGTGTCGGTCATGTCGTGGCGGTTTCCGACGGCCACGGCCCAGGCGTTGTGGATCATCAGGAACGAGCCATCACCCATCAGGATCTCGTCGCCGGCCATGGCGATCACCGAAGCCACCGAGGCGGCCACGCCCAGCACGCGGATGGTCACCTTTGCCTTGTGCTCGCGAAGCAGGTTGTAGATGGCCATGCCCTCGAAGAAGTCGCCGCCCGGGGAGTTGAGGTTGACCGTCACGTCGCGCGCACCGATGTTGCGCAGTGCGGCGCCGATGCGCTTGGCCGTGACGCCCGTGCCCTCCCAGTTCTCCCCGATGGAGTCGTAGATGGAGATGCTCGTTTCCGCGTCGCTGGCCGAGGCTCGCACCTCGGGCTCCCAGCGGTCCACAGCATCGGGCCGCAGATCGAATCCAGCCTTGGACAGCCGGTGATCCGCGCGGATCTCAGGTAGTTGCTTGAGGCTCATTGCTTGCTTTCTTCCCCGAGGGGTCGCCCAGGGTGTTGAACTTCGGGTTCGGGTCTGCCGGGTACTCAGCCAGGTCGCGGACCTCGTTGGCCGTGTGCCATGGCTGGTGGCCACCGGCGCCCAGCGCCTTGGCGAAGTAGTCCGCCTGGTCCTTGAGCGTGCCGCGCAGCAGCGCGCGCTCGTTGAACTTGAAGTAGTAGTGCCCCCGCTCCGCATCCGTCAGCAGCGAGCGCTCCAGGGCCTGCTCCCAGGCCGTGAAGCGCGGCGTCATCGTGAACTGCACGAAGAAGATGGCCAGTTGCTCGATGCCGGAGCCCCAACTGGTGTCATCCATCATCAGCAGCGGGCGGGGCACGCCGTACAGGCGGGCCACCTCCTCGATCTGGTGGTTTCGACTCTCCAGCTGCTGGCCGTCCTTGGCCGTCGAGGTGAAGGGATTGGCCTTGGCCCCCTCCTCCGCGATCATCCATTTGTTGACGTTCTCGGAGCCGCTCAGCCCCTGGTCCAGCGAGGCCCGCATGCGGTTGTACGCCTGGTCTGAGAGAGCATTCGGCGTCTCGATAGCGCCCCCAGCCATCACGCCGGTCTTGAAGATGTTGCCGGCCGCGCGCTGCGCCTGCTCAGCCAACTCGAAAACCTCGGTGGACAGCTGCCGCTTGGATAGACCCAGAATGCCGTCGAAGGAAAGTTCGCGCACATGCAAGATCTCCTCCTGGTCCAGCGTGATCTGACCGCCGTTCTCCGTCGTGCAGCGGTACTGCATGCGCCAGTTGCTGCCCAGCTTCGCGTCCACCTTGCCCTTTTCGAAGGGGATCAGGTGGATCGGGCGGCCAGCGGCGCGGATGATGCGCGCGTATGCGTTGCCCTCGGTCTCCAGCAGCAGCTGCATCTGGCTCTTGAACTCCATCGGCGTCTGCCAGGGGTTCGGCTTGTAGCGCAGCAGCTTGTGCGCCGGGTGATCCTTGGCAACCTCCTTGTCGTCGCCGGCTCGGTAAAGGCTGGTGGGCAGCATGCCCAGGCCATTGCCGATCAGCGAGAGACAGCGCAGCGCCGAGGTGTTGCGCAGCATCCGGTTTGATGCACCCATCTGGCCATTGCGGATGAACTCCAGCAGCGCCGGGTCGTCCAGGCCCTGGAAGGTGATTCCTTCCGCACTGGCTCGCGGGCGCGACTGAGCCTCCGGCCCATCTCGCCGGAACAGCTTGTCGAATATCTTCATGTGGTCGTGCCCTATAGAAAGCGCATTCCGCGCGTCTCGTAGACGGATGGCCCTTTGGCCTGCGGGTTGGTCGCCATGAGCGTGACAGCGTTGAGGGAGGCCATCAGCGGATCGATCTTCCCTGTGCCGCTGGCCTGCTTCGTGATCAGCGAGGCATTGCCCGAGGGCACCACCTTAGCATTGCCCACACACCAGGCCATGAGAGGCTGTGCCGCGTGGGTAAGACTCCCATCCTCCAGGCCCCGCTCCGCGACAGCCATGGCGCCGGTGAGCTTCCAACCCTGCGAGATGCCGATGATCATTTCCTCCGGTATCCCGGCATCAATGAGCGCCTGGTACACCACCTTGTGCGTGCGCTCCGGGTCCAGGCCTATACGCGCCAGCAGGCCGGCGTCGTAGATCTCCTTGCAGATCGCCGCAAGCTCCTCCAGATCCTGCCCCGGGCGCTCCACCACGACCAGGTCGCCGTCGCGCTCGAAGTCTCGGTATCTCGGCTCCTCCGACTTACGCCGTTCGATGCCAATGGGGTGGATCCATGCCTTGTTCCAGAGCGCGCAGCGAGTCACGCCTCGGTGACGCCCCTCGACAGCTAGGCCCAGCAAGTCATCCAGCCCGCCACCGTCGATCCCGACCACAACGACCTCGCACTCGCGCAGGATGTATTCGAGCGAAATGCGGCGGTTCCCACGAAGCTCCCAAAACTCGGCGCCGGCCCAGCTGTTGGAACGCTGCTTCAGGCCGACCTCAACGTTGCCGTACTTGGCCAGCATGCCTTTGAGCGACTCCTTGCCCTCCTGCTGCGCCTTGCGAAACTCGCGCTCCAAGAATGGCCGGTCCACCGAGTACCCCAGATTGGGGTTCACCATGGCCAGGTTCTCCAGGAGCATGCAGCCCTCGTTCTTCACCAGCTCTGGCGGGTGCTCGAACAGTATGGGCAGGAACTCGGGATCAATGATGGTGCCGTCGCGCACACCCCTCGCGTACTCCAGCTTCTCCTTGAAAACGCCCGCAGGTTCCTCGTCGCTCTGGGTGGTGATGTAAAGGATGAAACCTTCGGGACGCGCAGCCAACCCGCCGCCAGCCTCTCGCAGCATGTCCTTTGCCTTGGCGATCTTTCCGAACAGCCAAAGCTCCTCCACCAGCAGCACTGCAGACTTCTTGCCGGAAACGGTATTCGTGTCCGCCGCGATTACCTTCAGTTTCGCGCCCATGCTGCGATGGGTCAGGATCCGCTGGCTGTCCTGCACATGGATCAGTTCCGCCAACTCGCTGTAGGGCTCCTCATCCTCTTCCTCGCTCTCTTCGAGGTACTGCACCATGTCTTTGGCCGGAGTAAAGCTGTTGTCAGCCACTTCCTTTGTTGGCGCCAGGATGGTGAACTCGGCCGACCGGCGCCAATTGCGCACCAAGCAGGTGAGCATGATGGATGCAGCCAACCCGGACTTGAAGTTCTTCTTCGGCAGCATCACGAACCATTCCTTGATGAGCCTGCGGCCACTCTGGGCGTCGTAGGCTCCGAAGATGGATCCAGCCAGATCAAAGATCCACTGTCCGCAGGCGTCAGCCATGCGTGGGCTTCCCGGGGCGTCCACGATGCGCAGATCCCGCATCACGGCCAGACCCGCCTCGGCCTCCTCAGGAAAGATCGGCGGCGGGATGATCGAGCGCCCCTCCCGGATCCGCTCAGCCCAGTCAACGCATGCGGTAGACCATTCAGGCATCCGGCACCTCCTACTGCAGGTTCGGCGGTGTGGCCGACGCGTACTTTCCGCTCTTTGCCCGGGTAGCGGCAGCGCCAGCGCGCGCAGCCTTCTTGCCCCCGTTCTCGCCGCGGCGAACCTCGGCCGACAGCAGAGCTTTCGCCGCGTCGATCCGCAGCTTGGCCTCCGTGCCGCTGTCGTTCATCACCGCCTTCAGGAACTTGGCGGGCTCATCGTAGGTGACGCTCAGGTTCAGGTATGCGGGCTCTTTCGGTGGACGGCCGGCGCCCGGACGCGCGCCGCCGCTGCGCCCTTTGACTCCGGACATAGCAACTCCATTTGAATTATTTGAATAGGGGGAAATTTCTTGCGCGTGCGGAACAGGGCGGTCTAGAGGCCGAAAGCCTGGGAACTTTGCATAGCCCCCTCTCGTCCCATCACATTGCCGATGGCCCTGGCACGCGCATAGAAGCCCTGTACAGGGCAAATGCCAGTCGGCTGACGTGCGACGGTATGCCCGCCCTACGCCTGTCCAGAGCCATCTATCATCAACACCGACCAGAAGGAACACCGATGCAATACGCAATCTTCGACACAGGCCCGGGTTTCCTACAGTGGATGGGCGAAGCCGCTGATCCCGCTTCTGCAATCAAAGCGCTGCACGAGGAAGCCAAAGAGTTCGGCGCGGATGATCAAGACCCGAGAGAAGCATTCATCGTCATCTACGAGCTGCAAGATCAAGAGGTCGCGAAGCTGGACGAGCTGCTCACGAAGGGTGAGCACATCTATCAGGACTTCGAAGACGAAGGCCAAGAGTTCACATTGGCAGAGGTTCGCAAGATCGCGGGGCTATAAGCCTCGGCGCGCTTCCTCGCGCTGCTTGTCTCGGGAATGGTGGGTGGCGCACAGCGGATCCCAATTGCTGTGATCCCAGAACAGGGTCTGATCGCCTCGATGTGGCAACCGGTGATCGACCACCGTCGCGGCTTCCACCCTGCCCTCTGCCTGGCAGCGGATGCACAGGGGATGGGAGCGCAGGAAGCCCTCGCGGGCCTTCTGCCACTTGTAGCCGTAGCCGCGCTGTGCTGCCGTCTGATCGCTGGTGCGCCAGCTGCCGGCCTGCATCGTCTGCACGCGGCGGGTGTCCAGCACGGGCAGCGTACTCTTCAATGTCTGGAGCTTTGACAAAGGATGCCGCCTGCCTATGGCCGCCAGTTAAGATGCATCTTTAAACCTACTGGGATAAATTTTTGAACAATGAACGTATGGATGTGCTCGCCGGTGAACTGAGCGCGCTGGCCACTGTCGTGGTGCGGCTGATTGAGACCATCACACCTGAGCAAGCGGCCCACGCTCATGAGGCGCTTCTGATTGACCGAGACGCCATCCGCATCGGAACTTCTACCGGTGGCCCAGAGTTGGAGCTCGCGACAACCGAACGCGCTCTTGACAACTACCTTTCCCTGCTCATTGACGTAGCAGAGAGCTGAGCGATTCGGCGGCGAGTGCCGTTGCACACTCGCAAGCCTCGCATACCCCATGCTATCCATGCTTTGCATGGATACGTCTGGTGGCGGCGGAAACGAGAAAGCCACCCGAAGGTGGCGCAACCACTGTGCGAACATGTGTACTCCCCCGGTCTGGGATGAGTCACTTAACGTTCTCTATAGACTGGTCCGATGACCGAGCCATTCGACCACGCCGATACAAACGCCATCCGGCTGCGGCTACGCAGCTACGAGGAGCGTTGCACGCTACTGTTGCGCGCAATCGGCGACAACAAAACGGTCACAGCACGGGTCGAACAGATCAGGGACCAATACATCGCGCTCAAAAGAGATCTCAAGGCCGATGCCGCTGCCACGCGTAGCGCCGGGAAGGACCCAGCTTGCGCAGTTGCTGAATTTTTTTCCCCTGCAGTTAATGAGGCCGCTCTGCACCTGAAGCCAACCTCCGGCTCTCATCCGATAGCGGGAAATTGGTTGTCTGCGGTGTATGACGCGCGGGTTGATATCTGCCACTATCTTGCGCAGCTTGACCGCAACTGACCAAGTAGCGCCAGCGGGATCACTGCAAAAAAAACCTACCAAGGCAAGCCAGGGTAGGTAACTGCTGGACGGATCCAGCAGGGGAGGGATACGAAGCGTATCAAGAAGAATTTAAGGCAGGTAGGACGCCTTCAGGCCTCACGCGCAGCTGTCGCAATACCCATTGCCTCTCCGGCTCCAGCGCCTATCAAGCCTCCAAGGGCGCCGCCAACAAAAATCCCTGCAGGGCCAGCAGCTACGGCGCCGACTCCCGCCCCCACCACTGCGCCAACCACCATGAAGCCGGCCACCATGGTTGACTTTAATTCCCGGACTGACTCCTCTTTGGTCATCCGAATCTGTGCCAAGGGATCAGGATCTTGCGAGGGCACACCATGCCCCTGAACAGCTTGCTCAGCAAGATCCGGGTCAACAGGCCGCCCCAGCAGGTACTTAAGCGAAATAGATGAAGTCATGGCGCTCTCCTCAGAGATGAGGAAGATAGAAGCACCTCGCCTCACCTTCGTTGTACTCCCTGCTGCTCACTCGCACCTGTGGTCCAGTCAGCCGGCGCAGCGTAAGGGAAAGCGCTCTCCCTCCTTCGCACCATTCATTCGCTCTGTACCCGGAAAAACAAAGCCCGCGGGCATTGCCAGCGGGCTAGTGATCTTTAGGCGCGTGTTTCCCCATCGCTTCAATGTCTTGCCAGACTCACCGCCTGGGGACGTTTACCGGGGTGAGCGCGGGCGGGATCGTTTGCGCCTGCGCTCTAGGCACGCAGTATACATCACCCTTTCCCGGCTGCAACCACCTTCAGGCCCTTCATCCGCCTGAGCGCGGCGATGGTGCCCGAGCGGGCGCGGTCCACATGTTCAGCGATGTGCTCGGAGATCAGCAGGCCCTCTGCTTCGTGTGGCACTTCGCGGGTGCCGAAGCCCTTGCAGGTCTCGCAGATCGCCATCTCGCCCAGCTTGACCCCGCCACAGCCTGGGCACTTGCGGTCGCACCACCACAGCAGCACGTCGGTCAGCTTGGCACGGGCGTCCTTGATGCCCTGCGCCCGCACCCAGGGCAGAAAGCCGGCGTGCGCATCCGTCAGGCGGGTGAAATGCGGCAGGCCGCGCAGGATCTCCATGCGGCGCTCCATGTGCCAACGGCCCTCGGCCACGCGGGCGCCCACCATGTCGAGTCGGCCCCTGCTCTTTCGCGGAAGCTGCTCGGCCACGCGCTGCAGCTGCTCATCGGTCAATGGGCGCGGCTTCTCGCGGCGGTCCCATTCGCAGATCAGTTGCTGGACCAGCCGGCCCAGGCCTGCACGCTGGATGCCAGCGGCGATTAGGTAGTCGGCGTCGCCGCGCTTCTCGATATTGACGGAGAGGTCGCCGCTCTTGCTCGCGCTGGTCAAGCGCTCTTCGATGGTGGCGCGCGTTGGTGCTTCGATCATTGGTTGCTCACTTTCTTCAGTTGCCCATCAAGCGCTGCACGGTCACATTCAGCGCGTCCATTTCGTCCATCTTTCGGATTGCCCAGGAGCGGCGCTGTCCGTGCAGACCCAGCAGCGGGCCACGGTGGCAGCTCTCGCACAGCGCAATGCACACGTACTGGCGGTGCTGCTTGACGTGGTGCGCCTCGCTCGGACCTGGGGCATCGCACACACTGCAGGGCAGCTCCTTCACTGCGGCCAGGTGCTCGCGCTCGCGGTCGTTGAGCCTGTTCAGCATGGGGACACCTCCACGATCACGCGACCGCCCGGGGTGTCGCCGCGCGCAATGCCCAAGCTCCAATGCTTGTCATCCACGCCCAGCACGTCCGCCAGCCCGTCCAGGCCGGCTTTCATGCGCGCGAGAGCGTTGTCGAGGTCGTAGGCGCGGCGAGTCGGCGCGTGGAACGTCAGCGCCAGGTGCAGCTTCTGTACCGGAATGCGGCGCACGCCCTGCTGCACGGCGGCGTATGCGCAGGCGTGGCGGTAGTTCTTCTTGGCCTTGGCCAGGCTCGCCCAGTGCAGACGGGCGTTCGGGCTCAGCTCCTTCGGGGGCCATGGGAGTTCGAACTTCACGATGCGGCCACTCCCTTGCCGGCCTGCACCATGTCGCCCAGCTCGTCGGAGGCCTTGACCCCGTACTGCAGTTCCAGCGCCAGCTGCGCGTAGTGGATGACCTTCTGCAGGTCCTGGGCGCCGCCCTTGGACTTGTGCCGGGTCACGTACTTCACGATGTTCCCCTGGAAGAAATCGAGGTCGTTCGCGTGGATGTACTGGATCGGCTGGATGGCGCAGCCCTTGTAGTGGTCGCCGCCTGCTTGCGTGTCGAGCGCGCTCATGCTGTCACCGCCTTCGCTTGGCCGAGAGAGCGCAGGATCGCGTCGCGGACCACGCCATACACAGCCGCACGGCGCCTGCTACTGCCTTGAGCGCCGTAGAGCACGACATTTGTTGGCCGGTCGAGCTGCACCACCCACTTTGGCTCTTCGTGACCTGCTCCAATGGCGCGCTGCCCATCAGGGAGATAGAAGCCTTCAACTGGTGCGCGATACAGCACCGTCAACGTGTGCCCATCGCCAGAAGTTCCAGAGTTTTCGACTACGGCGCGGTCGCCTGGATTGCAGTTCAACTTCATTCCATCCCCCTGCTTCGGGCAGCGCCAGCGGGCGCAGCGATTGGACTCAGGGTCGGCACATCGCCACCCCACGATTCAAAAGTGGTGGTCTCGCCCCGGTAGTACAGGTGCATGTCACCGGTGCGGCCTTGGCGATTCTTGGCGATGCGCAACATGGCGTAGTTGGTCCACTTGGGATCCAGCTGCAGGTTGGCCATGATCGGGCGGTGGATGAACGCCACCACGTCGGCGTCCTGCTCTATGGCCCCCGAGTCGCGAAGCTCATGCAGGCCCGGGGGCTGCATGGCCTTCTCGGCCGCGCAGCGGTTCACCTGGGCCAGGCAGACCACAGCGATATCCAGCTCCTTGGCCAGGGCCTTGAGGCCTCGGCTGATCTCTTCGATCTGGTAGGCGCGCGACTGCTTCTTGTCCACTCCCTCCATCAGCCCGATGTAGTCCACGATCAGCACGTCGAGCTTCTTGGTGCGCTTGAGCTTGCGGGCCATGCTACGGACCTGCTGGATGTTCAGCCCGCTGCGGTCGCTCACGAACCAGCGCAGGTTGCGCGACATCTCCACGGCGTCCACGATGCGGCTGTAGTCGAGCGTCTCGCCACTAGCGTTGGGCTTGTTGGGGCGCTTGATTGCGCTGATGGCGATGCGGCCCAGGATCGCCGCCTGGCGGTCGCGCACATCGTTGTGCGGCATCTCCATGGACAGCATGCCAACGCACTGCTGCGAGGCCATCGACAGGCCCACAGTCATGGCAAACGCTGTCTTGCCCATGGAGGGGCGCGCGCCGATCACGATCAGGTTTCCACGAACCAGGCCGCCGTCGAGCATCTCATCGAAGCCATAGAGGCCGGTGGGCATGCCCGAGACCTTGCCCTCTTGGCGAGCCTCCAGCAGCTCGGTGTGAGCCATGGCTGCGGTGTAGGCATCCACCCAGTCATCCTCGCCGCCCTGCACTTCCAGCGCCTGGATGGCGGTCTGCGCCTGGTCGATGCGGTCAGACACCGGGCCGTCACCATGGGCCAGCTCGGAAATCTTGAAGCCCACGGCACGCAGCTGGCGAGACTTGTGCAGGTCCACCAGGGTGTCCACATGGCGATGGATACCCCTGGCGCTGAAATCGTTGCTCGACAGCACGCCATGTACGTAGCCAGAGTCCATCTCGTCCGCAAGCGCCAGCACCACCGACACCACGTCCATGCCGCGACGGGCCAGGATCTGCTGCTGAAGCACCTGGAAAATCCTGCGATGCTCATCGCCCGCGAAGCAATCGGCGGTCAGCCGGTCGCAGATCTCGTCGTAAACGTCAGGGAAGTTCGCCAGCACTGACAGCACGGCTTGCTCAGTGCCATCGGACGACAGCACAGGCGCGGCCTGCGCCTCTGGGAAATCCTCGAAGGGAGCCTCGAAGCCGTTCATGCCACCTCCCGCTGGTAGTTGCCCTGCAGGACCTTCGAGAAGTTGTCGGACTTCACCAGCCAGCCGAGGTCAGCCGTCCAGCTGCGGTCGTTGGCGCCGGTCAGGTGTGGGCACTTCTCGGCGACGTAGGCAAAGAACCGGCCGAACCACTCCAGCGCCGACGCCCTGTCCGTCGCGTAGGGCTGACCAGCATGCTCGCCCTTGGTCTTCTTCGCTGTCAGCACCCAGACCCAGCGGGCACGCAGGCTCTTGGCCCGCTGGCCGTCCCACAGCTCCGCCTTTGGCTGAGGCAGCGCAGGCAGGTGCATGGCAAAAAGTTTGATGATCTCGCCGTGCGGGCAGTCGGGCAGCTCGCTGGCCGACAAAGAAGCGTTAGCTTCTTCTTTATCTGTATCTGTATCTGTATCTGTACGCGTGACATTCGTACCTGTCACGCGTGACGCATCCGTGCCTTCTTCGTGACCTTGCGTGACATCGTTGCCTGGCGCGGCTTTCTCGGCCTTTTGGCGTTCGCGCTGGCGTTGCTTGCGCACGGCTGCCGTGGTGTCCACGTCACTCTGCATTTGCAGCACCGCCCACTTCACGGGCTGCAGCGTTTCCTGCTCGATCAGGCCCACTTCGGCCAGGCGGCGGGCCACCTCTTCCAGGCTGCGCACGTCCAAGCCCAGCTTCACGGCAACCTTGCGCATCAGCAGGCTCGGGGTGTCGGCCTTGTCCAGCAGGCCCTCGCCTTTCAGGCACAGCAGCGCCACGAAGTGCCACCGATCCTCGAAGGCCAGCAGCTTGAGCTTGTCGTCATCGACCATCCGCGTGTACAGGCGGAGCCATGGAAGTCGCTTGCTCATTGCGAACCCCCACGGATGGATTGCAGGAATTCGCCTGCGGCCTTCATCAGCGCCAGCACGAACGGCTCCATGGTGCGGCGGTCCTCGGCGCAGAAATGGCCATCCGCCGCCGCAGCAGAGGTCACGGTGACGGTCTTGCCCGCCTTGCCGGCCAAGGCCAGGAACAGGCGCATGGCGTCCGCAGGGTCGCGGGGCTCCAGCTCGAAGTCCATGGGCACCTGGCCGACGAGATGCGACAGGGCAAACACCGTGCGCTTGGCCTGGGCCAGCACGATGATCTCCAGAACGGCGCTCATGGACGGTGGTGCGGATTCGTGGTCGGGGTTGATCCCGTTGGCCAGCGTGTTGCCGTTCATGTCCAGATGCTTGGCAATGGCACTGATGCCGCCAGGGAACTCCTTGGCGTCTGCCTGCAGCGCCAGGAACAGCGCGCGGTGGGTTTGCTTGATGGGTCTACGCATAGCGAATGCCTCGTGAGATTCGCCTACCGCTGGCAGGCTGGGGAAACGAAACTCGCTGCATGAAAACCAAAACAACGAGTGAGAGAGGTGCCCGCCACACCCTGGGCTATGCTGGAAGCTCCTACACAACCAGCGCCAAGGAGGGCGGACATGAAAATCGACAAGGAACTGATCGGGCCAGCAGCCACACTGGCCGCCGCGATCCTCTCGAAGGTCGAGCGACAGCATTCGGAGTTCGATCGGGACGTCATCGCCAGCGCGTTCGAAGAGGCGTACTTCACGCTGCTGGAGGGCATCCAGCGGGTCGAGAAGGAGCTGGCTCGGACAGAAAAGCCAACCGAGTACCAAGTGCTCTTCCCGAAGTAGGCTGCTCAGCTTCCAGCCGATCCCGTATGCCCCGCTTCATGCGGGCGTACAGGCTGGAAGCACGGAACCGGCGCCTGTCGCGCAGGCGCTGCACGGACTCAGGAATGGGGCCGCCAAAGCGGTATCGCTGCTCAGCCATGGGTGGCCTCCTGGATCTGGGGGGTGGTGGGTTGCGCCAGCTCGGGCAGAGGGGCGTCGCCGTACAGGTGATCGAACGTCAGCACCAGCCCTAGCCCGCCTGCGTACTCGATGAGCCGCCGCGCACGCGGGGTGGGCATCATCTGCCCGTGCTCGTAGTAGCCAATGTTCCCCTGGGTGCAGCCGATGACTTGGCCGAGCGCCTGCTGGGTGAGGCCAAGACGCTTGCGAATGGGCTTGAGGTTCTTCATGCCCAATATCATAAGTCGGACTGATAACTAATTCAACAGTCCGACTGTTTTGAATTCATGAGCCCTACTAATACCCTCAGTGAATGCCCGCTTTGCCCCTGACCCTCGAACAAAAAGAAGACGCCGCGCGCCTGAAAAAACTCTTTCTGACCTGGAAGACGGACCGCAAAGCCCGGGGCGAGCCCGCGTCTCAAGACGCCTTCAGCGACCTGGTGGGCATCACTCAAAGCGCCGTCAGCCAGTACCTGAACGGCGCCATCCCACTGAACCCCGCTGCCGCGGCGAAGTTCAGCAAGGTGCTCGGCTGCCAGATCAGCGAGTTCAGCAGCACTGTTGCCAGCCTGGCCAGCGAAATCGGAGAGGCGGCAACTCCGATGGCGTCGAGTGATTCGCCTCCGCGCATGGACATCACAGAGCTGTCCCGAGCGGAGGCGCAGCTTGTACTGACGTTCCGCGAACTACCCGAATCAGCCCGGGATCAACTCGCGGCCTTCGCCGGCCAACTCCACAAGGAGTCGGGCACCAAAGCTCAGCGCGCGGCCACGGCGCCGAAGCCAGCAGCCGCGAAGCGTTCTCGCAGAGTGGCCGAGCCAGCCGACCACTAAATTACCGCTCGACCAGCGCCCAGTACGTGCGGAATTTCATCCCAGTTGAGAACCGGGACCAGCTGAGTAGATCGCCGCCTGACCAACGCGCCCAGCGCCACCAGGTCTTCGATCTCCTCCGGCGTCAGCTTTGGGGACAGCTTCGCCACCACCTCCGCATACACGTCGATCACGAAACGGGGCTTGGGAAGCGGCCCGTTGTGCTCCTTGATCATCTCGATCAACTGCGCTGCATCCATTTGTCCGATCCTCCTTGACCGCCTCTAAGCCGCGGGCTTGTATCAACTCCCCTATCGCAAGCTGCCGATAGGGCTCACCGAAAAGCAATGTGTGCGCACAGGCACAACACATCGCCGCCAATCCAGCCAGCTGGTGCGCTGTGGGCGAGCTCTCGCCCCGCTCCCATTTGGAGATGGTCTGGCGCGTAACCTGCAGCGCTTCAGCCAAATCATCCTGTGACAGCGTCACCTTCGTGCGGGCTGCCTTCAGTCGTTGGCCGAACAGCTTCTTTGAATCGTGGTTCATAAGAATACCTGTTGTTTTATACAGTTTTGCACAGACCCTGACCCGGTGCAACAGCAATTTGCCCGCAGCGGCACGCAACGCAACGCCCCGTTGCGCAACGCACAGTTGCGTTCCCAGCAGCCCAATGCGGATGCCGTAGGCGTGCTATCAAAATAAGTTACACAGAGAAAAATTAGCCGGACTGTTGACTTTTTTTATAAGTCCGACTGATAATTCATCTCAGCGCACCACAGACAGGTTGCGCTGGGCCAAGTGATCGGACCGAGCCCCTCCCCTGGATCCTTAAAAAATGAGAGCGGATAGAAGAGGCTCAGTGTGCAAGCTTTGCGGCAAGGCGCTCCAGCAGGGTGACGTGAGCAAAGTCCTTGGAATCCCTGTACCCCATCTCCATGCGAGCCATGTTGGTCGCGGGGTTAGCCAGCCAAGTCAGTCCGGTTTCGCCTTCGCGCTGCAGGCGAATGATGGCGGTGTTCAGTTCGTCATCTTTTAGACGACTTTCCTGCTCACGAAGCTCCAAAAATTTGCACTTCATCTGCTTGAAGTGCAACTCCTTGGTTGTTGGGTTTAGCAGGAGCGAAACCAGGGCACATGCAGCAGCCACGGCACTGGCGATACCCATGGCCGTCGGGTACTGACCAACTACGGCAGCTACAGCAGAACACCCTGCCACGAGTTGCACGAAGTTGGTCCAAAAGGCGGTTCGCCGATGCAACACCTCTTGGAGGCAGTTGTACCAGTAGCCATACCGCACCGCGTGAATTAAGAGATATCGCTCCACGTTGAAATGCCTTTCTTTTCCGTCGGCGGTGGCGATGGAGGCGCGCTTGGCGGAACTTGGGTTTTGACGTTGCCAACTTCACTGTTGGTGATATTGCGCATGGGGCCCCTTCTGTTTGAAGTTTGTGACGTAGGAAATCCAAATGTAACGCAGCAAGCGGGCCCCACCCTCTTCTATCCGCTCTCCCAAGAGATAGCGTAATTGCCAGTTGCAGGGCGTCCAGCAGCCGGCGCGGGTCAATCCCGTCCCCCATCCTGCGTTATGCAGCCAAGGGCAAGCCGAAGGCCTACGGGCAGGAGGCACGCGGAAAGAAGTGCAACGCGTGAGACCAGAGCACTGCCGAATCGATGCCGGCGAAAGCATCCCAACCAGGCAGCCACGCGCTGCGAAGGAGAGCACATGCGAGATTGATAGGCCGGCAGACCCGGCCGCGACTTGGCCGCGCAGTCTCGCGGACATGCGATAGGCGAGTTACCGGGCATGGAGCCATCAGGCACCGGGTACTTGGGAGTGGCGACCCCTCAACGCAATCAGTGAAGCCATAGCATGAGACCGGGAAACCGGCGCCGCCCCGAGCGTCATCGGGGCAAACCAAGGGGTTCAGCGCCAGCTGCAGAGCCACTTGGTTTGAAGTCGCGTGCACCCCCTCGGCGGGGTCGGATCTGCAAAAGGTTTGGTGCACACCAGCGACTCTTTTTTCACCCACGGCGAAACCTGAGCCGCCAGAACGCTCAGGGATCACCCATGGAGGCCGCCATGTAACCGCACCTGCACCACAGAGCAAAGAGTTGATTTTGGGTTGTCCGCCCTGGCGACATAAAAGGCCAGGACCATCAAGAAAGAGCGCGGCACTGAAAAACTGCAACCGGGCGTGGAGCAAGGCAATCCGAGATGCCTCCACCGACAAACCGCAAACCGGGTGATCCGCTCTTTTTCTTGATGGCAAATCGTGACAGGTACTTGCCCACCTGCAACCAGTGAAAGTCTGGCGCTTACACGCAGAGGGAAAGCCGGGGCGAACACGGCAGCCATCAATCCTCATCCCAGTTTCGCCGGGCCAGGGCCTTCACCACCACGCCATCTCTCCCTTGCGCGCCGCCATGCGGCACCGGCCTTTGTTCACGTCTCGCCCGCACCTCGCAGGCGTTTTGCTTTCGGCCCGATGCGGCCACAACCGGAGATCCCCCATGGAAATCAAGATCGAATTGGACCTGCCCGCAATCGTCGCCCAGGCCGTCAGCGCCGAGCGCATCCAACCCATCGTAGACAAGGCCATTGCAGAAGCGGTCAAGGATGCAATCAACGATGCCACCGGCTATCGCAGCAAGTTCCGCGATGCCATGAAAGAGCAGCTCAGCGAAGCCATGCCGCACGGCCTGCGGATTGATGACGTTGCCAAGTTCCAGCAGGTGCTCAATGCAGCGGTTTCCAGCGCGGTGCAGGGCGAGAACGCGAAAGCCGTTCAGACGGCCATCTCGACTGCCGTGGGCACCTTCATGCCGGATCTTCCCTCAAGCATCAAGTTGTCGGAATTGCTGCAGAGGGCGCGCAGCGGATTCCACAAGGAATCGCACGAAGCCTTCTTTGCTGAACTTGAAATGAGCGAGTTCAGCAGCGGTGGCGGCTGGCTTTCGCTTGACGACGACGAATCGCGACGCTACGCGCACTCCGCATCCATGAGGCTCGGGTTTGGCGATGACGGGCACGTCTTTTCTCTCCGGCTTGACGACAAGCTGGTAACGCCGCTGAGCATGCCCAACGCGGTTGGCGAGTTTGACGCCATCCTGCTCGCGCTGTACGTCGGTCGCACTACCCTGGAAATCGACATGGATGAGCACGACGTCAAGTCCGCCGCCAGCGAGCAATACGACTGACCAAGCCGCCCACTGAGGCGGTTTTTTCATGCCCAGGCCCCACGGGCCACATCCCCAGGAGATCCGCATGCTGAGCTACGTGAACATCCACGGGCGGCCCGTGAGCGTCGCCCCCCCC
>NZ_BCZP01000048.1 GCF_001598795.1 Delftia acidovorans NBRC 14950
ATCGAAGTCAAGAAGAAAGCGCGCGCCCAGCCCGATGCGTTCCACAAAGGGTGGCGTGTCATGGGCATCCCGCCTGGCAGCCTGGAAAAGGCCCGCGAGGAGCACATCAAGAAGGCGCGCGACGCGGAAAAGCGCGGCAAACCGATTGCGGATTTCGACCAGGGCGCCTGGCTCGCAAAGGCGAAGAAAAAGCCGGTGCGCTCCAAGCCATACGAGGTCATGACCGCAGCGATGCAGTGCAAGGACCTGGCCGAGCGCGGCGGATGGCTCGCCCTGGAACTGGCCGAGGTCACGAAAGGAGCTGTCGATGATTCGCGTTACTCCTTCTGAGCCCTTCTGCGATGACCCCGACGCGCGCTACCTGCGCGAGTCTCCGGGGCCGCTTGCCGAGCCGGAGCGCATCCCGGGCCGCTGGCTCGCCGCTGTGCTGCTGGCCCTGATCGTCCTGTCGTGCAGCGCATGCAGTGCCGCAGATGCGGCCCAGGAGCCCAGCGCCAGCGCGGCGGACCTCAAGCGCGCGGCGGCTTCGGCCTGGCTGTGCCCTGGGATGCACGCGCAATGGCTGGACGCCCAGACCGTGGCCTGTATTCCCGAGAAGTGATCCATGAAAGCCACCAACACCCCTCCCCTGCTGTCCCTGCGCGTCACGGACGTGGCAGCCATGGACGACATCTACCTGGTCGTGGAGCCCGGGGCCGAGCGCTTCGGCGGTTCGCCCACGCTGATCGTGCACTCCATGTCCCGCACCTGGTGCGCCGCCCTGCCCGACGCCGATCCACTCGGCGCGCTCGCTCGCATGGGTCCAGCCAAGCTGCGCGACGCCCTCGAATACAGCCGGCCCACGTCCCGCCTCGACTCCGACCGCATGTGCGACCTCATGACCGACATGTGCGCAGTCATCCCGCTGGCCGTCCAGCAACACATCTACCGCAATCCATCATGACAAACTCCATCCGCCAGATGCTTGCCGCGAAGGTCGCAAAGCGCGCCGACGCGGTGCGAGTCCTCTACGAAGAGATCCACATCGAGCCAGGCTTCAACCTGCGCCTGGGCGGCTCCGAACTCGAAGAGTCCATCGAAGCCCTGGCGCAGCACATCATCGACGGAGGCACCTATCCACCCCTGGAGCTCCGCGTGCGTGATGCGGGCGGCATGTACATCGTGGACGGCCACCGCCGCCACGCAGCCATCGGCCTGGCAATGGAGCGCGGCGCGCCGCTGGAGGATCCACGCGACGGCAAGGTGTGGATTCCGATGGTGCTCTTTGAGGGCAACGATGCCGACCGCACCGCCCGGATCATCACCAGCGCCGCAAACAAGCCGCTCACACCACTGGAAATGGCCGAGGGCTACAAGCGCCTGCGGGCCTTCGGATGGCCCCCAGCCCACATCGCCAAAAAGGTAGGCAAGTCCACAGAGCACGTCCAGCAGTTGCTCGCGCTCGGCGATGCGCCCAACGCCGTCCGCGAGATGGTCACCTCTGGCGATGTGTCGGCCAGCCTGGCCGCGAAGACAGCGCGCAGCCTGGGCGGCGACAAGGCGGCCGAGACCCTGGCCGTCCAGGTGGCAGAAGCAAAGGCCCAAGGCGCCAGCCGCGTGACCCCAAAGACCATCGGCGGCGGCAAGACCAGCGCCAGCCAAGCCCGCGCAGATTCAAAGCACCTCGATTTCCTCATCGCCGAGGGTGCACGCGTGTGCCAAGGCAGCCGCTCGGACCTGGCCACGCCAGAGCCTGGACAGCGCGGCTATTGGCTCGAATGGCCCAGCGGCGCAACACAGCCCGGAATCTTCGAGACCGCGCGCGTTGCAATCGAAACAGCAATCAAGCAGCAGATCACCACATGACCAGCAAGACACACGACATTGCCGCACAGCGCGCGGAGCGCGACCGCCAAGCAGCTCTCAGCGCCAGCCGCCGCGCGCGGTCAATCTGGTGGGAGCAGCAAACCCCGGCCCGCTGCGCCAGATCGCCGTGCGCTGGCCCGAGCACATCGAGCGCATCGCCGAATGGGAGCGCATCGTCAGCGCGTGCTCGAAGCGCGGCGGCTCAACCTTCATGACCGACGCCCACACAGGGCAGGACCGGCGCCAGGTATTCGCAGACCTCAATGTCTGGTCCCGCATTGAGTGGGCCAAGACCACGCGCGGCGGCAGGCAGTACGACCTGCTGGCCGGCCTGGACGAGCCCACTGCATGCGCATCGGCCTACGGCCTGTGCGAGTGACCATCCCCCGAAGCCGCCCGGCCATGCCGCGAGCGGCTTTTTTTTGGCCCAAATTCCGAGGAGCCGCATGCTCACCCCTCAATTTCTCCTGCCCCTCGCGGCCAAGCTGGTGATCGACCTTTTTGCCGGCGGCGGTGGCGCATCGACAGGCATCGAGCAGGCCATAGGCCGGCCAGTCGATGTCGCCATCAACCACGACGCCGATGCCATCGGCATGCACGAGGTCAACCACCCGCAGACCAGGCACTACCGTTCCGACATCCGCGAAGTGGATCCACTGGCCGTGACACGCGGCGAGGTGGTGGGCCTCCTCCACGCATCGCCCGACTGCACGCATCACAGCCAGGCCCTGGGCGGCCAGCCCCGCAACGGGGAAATCCGGTCGCTCGCATGGATCGTCATCCGCTGGGCCGGCAAGACCCAGCCCGATGTCATCACGCTGGAGAACGTCGAGCAGATGATGCAGTGGTCCCCGCTGATCGCCAAACGCGATCCCGAAACGGGCCGCATCATCACGTTGGAGCGCTTGATCGACCCGGCCACGGGAAAATCCAAGTTCCGCGTTGCGGACCCCGGCGAGGTGGTGAAACGTGGCAATCAGTTCCTGGTGCCGGACCCCAAGCACAAGGGCCGCAACTGGCGCCACTTCATCCAGGCGCTGCGTGACCTGGGCTACAAGGTGGAATGGCGGGTGATCTGCAACGCCACCCTGGGCTCCCGCAGCACCCGCACACGGCTGTACCTGATTGCCCGCCGCGACGGCCTGCCCATCGTGTGGCCAGCGCAGACGCACTGGAAGAACCCGAAGGCGGGCCAGAAGCCATTCCGCC
>NZ_BCZP01000049.1 GCF_001598795.1 Delftia acidovorans NBRC 14950
TTCGGCAGGACTGCAACCCCGCAGGCGGCCCGACGCAGGCGCTGATATACGGGGAGTGGGCTCGGGCCTTTGCTGCGCTCGGCCCGGTTCAGGGGGGCGCTGCTTTTGACGTAGTGGGAGCAGCCCACGGCGACGACTTCGCCGCTGGTTTCGCTGGCCAGCATGTCGGCGCTGCTGCGGATGGTGCGCAGGGCGCTGGCGAGCACGTCCAGGCGGTTGCTGGTTTCGGGCGTTTTCAGCCACAGCAGGACCATGCGGGAGAGCGCCGAGATTTCGGCACAGCCTTGCTGCACCAGGCGGTCCACCTCGGTCACGACCTGGGTGAAATGCTCGGCGCCTGGTGGGGGTCTGGGTGTCATGGCTCGGCTCTCCGTGCAAAGGTGAGGCGGGCCATCGAGATGGATGCGATGTACATGGTTCCGTGCTCCTATTCGAGACTGAACCACCAGGCCGGGTTTTCAAGCACAGCAATGGTGGACGGGATGTTGAAAACACGAGAATAGTCGTGCGGGCAGCCTTGCGGTGAGCCCCATCCCGTCCCAAACAGTTCGGATGCAGGCAAGCGCCCACGATCCAAGCAAATCAGACGTGACAAGGCCTCGCTATCGGGGAGGCCGCTCCGCTATTCTTCAAAGGTGTTTTCAAGCACCGGCCCCTTAACAGGGGGCTGGTGCGGATTGTGGCATAGCGACTGGAGTTGCTCCAGCGGGGCTGGTATGACCTGGCAGGTCATCGACTCGGGGGTGGTGGCGGCGGAGCATCGGTGGGGCCGGCTTGCGAGGTGCATGCCCGGCAATCCACAAGGAGTGCTGATGCCGATGTTTTCCCATGCCCGTTTCCTGCCCCGCACCCTGTGCCGACGCCATCTGCTGCGCCGCGGCCGGTGCGGTGCAGCTGGCCTTTGCGCAGCCGCTGGCCGTTGTCACGGGCTTGCCGCAGGCGCTGCTGCTGGGCACGGGGTGCTTCTTGCTGGCCTGGGCCTGCGTGGCGGGCTGGGGCGCGTGCCGCATGCCGCGCAGCAGGGGGCTGGTGGCGCTTGCCGTGTTCGGCAACTTCGGCTGGGCCCTGGCATGCGGGGTGGTGCTGTACAGCGGCGTGCTGGAGCCTGCGCCCGCAGGCTGGGCATGGGTGCTGGGCCAGGCGGCCATCGGCGTGGCGCTGGGCGATCTGCAGTGCGCGGGGTTGTGGCGCAGCAGGGCTTCGCTGGCCGGTTCGATGACAGCCCCGTGAAAGCCTGCCGCTTTTGCCGCGCGGACAGCGTTGTCCGCGTGTGACTATCGCCAATGGACCACAGCATCCGCGGGCACTTCTGGGCACAATGGAAATCAGAGTCTTGGTACATGCCCAGCAGCCCGGAAAAAGGCGGCGCGCATGTGCCTTCCCAGAGTTTCATCCAGGAGTCTCACGATGCGCCACGAATATGAAAACACCCTCAAGTCCTTTGCTGCGGCGGGGGGCAAGAAGGGCAAGTTCTTCTCCCTGCCTGAACTGGCAAGGCAATATCCACAGGTCCGGCGATTGCCCGTGTCGCTGCGCATCGTGCTGGAGTCCGTGCTGCGCAACTGCGATGGCAACAAGGTGACGCGCGAGCATGTGGAGCAACTGGCGAACTGGAAGCCCCAGGCCGAGCGCGTGGACGAGATCCCCTTCGTGGTATCGCGCGTGGTGCTGCAGGACTTCACGGGCGTGCCGCTGCTGGCCGACCTGGCCGCCATGCGCAGCACGGCCGCCAGACTGGGCAAGAAGCCCAAGTCCATCGAGCCGCTGGTGCCCGTGGACCTGGTGGTTGACCACTCCATCATGGTGGACTACTTCGGCACCAAGAAGGCGCTGGACCTGAACATGAAGCTGGAGTTCCAGCGCAACAAGGAGCGCTACCAGTTCATGAAGTGGGGCATGCAGGCCTTCGACACCTTCGGCGTGGTGCCGCCGGGCTTCGGCATCGTCCACCAGGTGAACCTGGAGTACCTGGCGCGCGGCGTGCACAAGACCAAGGACGGCGTGCACTACCCCGACACCCTGGTGGGCACGGACAGCCACACGACCATGATCAACGGCATCGGCGTGGTGGGCTGGGGCGTGGGCGGCATCGAGGCCGAGGCGGCCATGCTGGGCCAGCCCGTGTACTTCCTCACGCCCGATGTGGTGGGCTTCGAGCTGTCGGGCCAGCTGCGCGAGGGCGTGACGGCCACCGACCTGGTGCTGTCGGTGACCGAGATTCTGCGCCGCGAGAAGGTGGTGGGCAAGTTCGTGGAGTTCTTCGGCGAAGGCACGCGCAGCCTGGCGCTGCCCGACCGCGCCACCATCGGCAACATGGCGCCCGAGTACGGCGCCACCATGGGCTTTTTCCCCGTCGATGAAAAAACCATCGACTACTTCAAGGGCACGGGCCGCAGCAAGGCCGAGATCGAGGCCTTCGAGGGCTATTTCCGCGCACAGGAACTGTTCGGCGTGCCGGCCGCCGGCGAGATCGACTACTCGCATGTGGTGCGCCTGGACCTGGGCACGGTGGCGCCCAGCCTGGCCGGACCCAAGCGCCCGCAGGACCGCATCGAGCTGGGCAATGTGTCGTCCAAGTTCGATGAGCTGTTCAGCGCCCCTGCGGCGCACAACGGGTTCAACCAGCCGATCGAACGGCTGGGCCGGAGCTTTCGCGTAGGCGGTGGCGGCGAGGGCGAGGTGGCGCCCGAGACGCCGGCCCATCCGCCCGGCGCGCAGCGCTCGCTGGCCGAGATGGAGGCCAACAAGCCCAAGCTGGAGGCCGCCCACAGCGAGGCACCGGTCGATGCCCCCACGCCGCCCAAGCGCCTGAGCATCGCCAACGGCGACGTGCTGATTGCCGCCATCACCAGCTGCACCAACACCTCCAACCCCAGCGTGATGCTGGCCGCCGGCCTGCTGGCCAAGAAGGCGGTGAAGGCCGGGCTCACGGTGCAGCCGCACATCAAGACCTCTCTGGCGCCGGGCTCGCGCGTGGTGACCGAGTATTTGACGGAAGCCGGCCTGCTGCCCTACCTGGAAAAGCTGGGCTTTGCGCTGGCCGGCTACGGCTGCACCACCTGCATCGGCAACGCGGGCGACCTCACGCCGGAGCTCAACGAGGCCATCACCAGCAACGACCTGGTCTGCGCGGCCGTACTGTCGGGCAACCGCAACTTCGAGGCGCGCATCCACCCCAACATCAAGGCCAACTTCCTGGCCAGCCCGCCCCTGGTCGTGGCCTATGCCATTGCCGGCACGGTGCGCCGCGACCTGATGACCGAGCCCGTGGGCCAGGGCAAGAACGGCCGTGACATCTACCTGGGCGACATCTGGCCGACCAGCGAAGAGATCCATGCGCTGATGAAGTACGCCATGAACGGCAAGGCCTTCCGCGAGAACTACGAGAAGGTGCGCTCCGAGCCCGGCAAGCTCTGGGAAAAGATCCACGGCGTGACGGGCGCCACCTATACCTGGCCCGAGAGTACCTACATTGCCGAGCCGCCGTTCTTCGACGGCTTCCGGCTTGAGCTGGAAGCGCCCGCCGCCGGCGCCGAAGGCTCCAACCCCTACATGGTGCACGGCGCGCGCGTGATGGCGCTGTTCGGCGACTCCATCACCACCGACCACATCTCGCCGGCCGGCTCCATCAAGGAAAGCTCGCCCGCAGGCCAGTGGCTGCTGGCCCACGGCGTGCAAAAGGCCGACTTCAACAGCTACGGCTCGCGGCGCGGCAACCATGAGGTGATGATGCGCGGCACCTTTGCCAACGTGCGCATCAAGAACCTGATGATTCCGGCGCAGGCCGATGGCTCGCGCGAGGAGGGCGGCCTGACGCTGTACCGCGACGGCACGGGCCAGGTCACCAAGATGCCCATCTACGACGCGGCCATGAAGTACCAGGCCGAAGGCCGCGCCACCGTGATCTTCGCGGGCGAGGAATACGGCACGGGATCGAGCCGCGACTGGGCCGCCAAGGGCACGCAGCTGTTGGGCATCAAGGCCGTGGTGGCGCGCAGCTTCGAGCGCATCCACCGCTCCAACCTGGTGGGCATGGGCGTGCTGCCGCTGCAGTTCCTGGGCACGGACAGCTGGCAGACCCTGGGCCTGACGGGCGAGGAGTTCGTGGAAGTGATTCCCGCCGCCGACCTGGCACCGCAAAGCGAGGCCCAGCTGGTGATCACGCGTGCCGATGGCAGCAAGCAGACAGTGGTGGTCAAGCTGCGCATCGACACGCCCATCGAGGTGGACTACTACCGGCACGGCGGCATCCTGCCGTACGTTCTCAGGCAGCTCCTTGAATGAAGTTGGAAACCCCCTGAGCCGCTATGCGGCTTCCCCCTGGAAGGGGGACGACACCCTGGCGGCGGGGCGGCCCTTGCTCGGTGTCCCTCGCTTTTGGGCCACGCCAGTTTTGGACATAGTGAACTGAGCAAGGGTGTGGCGTTTAGGGCTGCTGTCCCAGCCTGCCCACGCTGTCGCGCAGATGGGCCAGCAGCGATTCGACCAGGGGCTGCACATGGCCCGGGTGCCACATGGCCTGCATCTGCGACTGCGGGTGCCGGCCCTGGATGGGCACGAAGGCCAGCCCCGGAAAGCCCACGCGCTGCAGGCAGGACGGAACCAGGGACACGCCCTGGCCCAGCGACACCATGGACAGCACCGACAGCCAGTGCCGCACCTCGTGGTGCAGGTCGGGCGTGAAGCCCTCGCTCTGGCAGATCTGCCAGATCTGCTGGTGGTAGTCGGGCGAGACCTGGCGCGAGAACAGCACCATGCGCTCGCCCGCCAGCTGGCGCACCTGCAGCGTGCGCTGGCCGGCCAGCGCATGGCCTGCGGGCAGGCAGGCCATGAAGGGCTCGCTCACCAGGGTGTGTGATTGCAGGCCGGGCGCGGGGCGCGTGGCGTGCAGCAGGCCCAGGTCCAGCCGCTCCTGCTGCAGGGAGGCGATCTGCTCGGCGCTGTTGAGCTCCAGCATGTCGATGCGCACCAGCGGGTGCCGGGCGCGAAAGCTCTCCAGCGCCTCGGGCAGCCCGCGGTAGATGGCCGAACCCACAAAGCCCAGCCGGATGCGGCCCTGCACGCCGTCGGCGATGGCGCGCATGTCCTGACGCACGCGCTGGGCCTGTTCCATGATGTCCTGGGCCTGCACGCGCAGGTGCTTGCCGGCGGCCGTGAGCCGCACCTCCTTGCTGGTGCGCTCGAACAGCTGGGCGCCCAACTCTTCCTCCAGCTGGCGGATGGCCACGCTCAGCGGCGGCTGGGAGATGGACAGGCGCTGGGCTGCGCGGCTGAAGTGCAGCTCCTCGGCCAGCACCAGAAAGTACCTCAGTTGTCTCAGCTCCATGGTGTTCTATCCGGTTTGACTATTGATCAATACGTTATCGATATTTGACTCGAATAGGACTGTTTCCAAGAATGGGGGCATCCCCAAGACCCGGAGCCCATGCGCCCGGGCCCGGTTCCCGCACAGGAGACAGACCATGAAACCCGAACCGCAGGCGCTGGCCGCCATGCAGTCTTCCCCCGCCCAGCCTTTCCAGGCCGTGCCCGACCGCCACGGCAGCAACCTGTACACCACCGATTCGCAGTTGCAGCCGCTGCTGGCGCTGTACCTGCCGCCTGAGGTGAACGCGCACCTGCAGCCCCATCTGGAGCGCATGGGCGCCCTGGCCGGCCGCGAGATCGATGAATGGGCACTGACCGCCGACCGCAACCCGCCCGAGCTGGAGCACCGTGACCGCACAGGGCGCGATGCGCAGCGCATCGTCAAGCACCCGGCCTATGTGGAGATGGAGCGCATTGCCTATGGCGAGTTCGGCCTGGCCGTCATGTCACACCGCACGGGCGTACTGGGCTGGGATGGCAAGCTGCCGCCGCTGGCCAAGTACGCGCTGACCTATCTGTTCGTGCAGGCCGAGTTCGGCCTGTGCTGCCCGCTGTCCATGACGGACTCGCTGGCGCGCACGCTGCGCAAGTACGGCGAGCCGGCCCTGGTCGAGAAGTACTGGCCGCGCATGACGCAGCTGCGCTTCGAGGACCAGGCCCAGGGCGCCATGTTCATGACCGAGCAGGCGGCCGGCTCCGACATCTCCAACACCCAGACGCTGGCCCGCCCGGCCGCCGACGGCAGCTGGCGCCTGTCGGGCGACAAGTGGTTCTGCTCCAACCCCGATGCCGACTTCGCCATGGTGCTGGCGCGCGTGGAGGGCGCGCCCGCGGGCATGAAGGGCATCTCGCTGTTCCTGCTGCCGCGCCGGCTGGACGATGGCTCGGCCAACCACTACCGCATCGTGCGCCTCAAGCACAAGCTGGGCACGCGCTCCATGGCCAGCGGCGAGATCGTGCTCGACGGCGCCGTCGCCTACCTGGTGGGCGAGCAGGGCCGGGGCTTTGTGCAGATGGCCGACATGGTGAACAACTCGCGCCTGTCCAACGGCGTGCGCTCGGCCGGGCTGATGCGCCGCGCCGTGGCCGAGGCCGAGTACGTGGCGCGCGAGCGCCGCGCCTTCGGCAAGGCCCTGCAGGACATGCCGCTGATGCAACGCCAGCTCGACAAGCTGCGCATCTACTCCGAGCAGGCCCGCACCATGGTGCTGCAGACGGCCCAGGCGCTGCAGCGTTCGGACGCAGGCGAAGACGGCGCCTACGCGCTGCTGCGCATCCTCACGCCCATGATCAAGTTCCGCGCCTGCCGCGATGCGCGCAAGGTCACGGGCGACGCCATGGAAGTGCGCGGCGGATGCGGCTACATCGAGGAATGGAGCGATCCGCGCCTGGTGCGCGACTCCCACCTGGGATCGATCTGGGAAGGCACCAGCAACATCGTGGCGCTGGACGTGATCCGCGCCATCAAGCGCGAAGGCTCGCTGCCCGTGCTGCGCGACCACGCGGCCCAGCTGCTGGCCCAGACCGAGGCGGCCACGGACTTCAAGGCCGCGCTGTCGGCCAGCATGGACAAGGCTGCGGCCCTGGCCCTGCGCGCGGCCGAGGAGGGCGGTGACCGCCTGGCGCGCGCCGCCGCCTCGGGCCTGTACCACTGCTTCACGGCCACGGCCATGGCCTGGGAGGCCTCGTGCACACGCAGTGCCGAACGCATGCGCTGGGCCCAGCTGGTGCTGCTGCACCGCGTGCTGCCGCGCGACCCGCTGGCGGCAGGCGACCTGCCCGAAGGCTGGACACGCTGAGCCCATCGACCGCACCGACCCAGAACACACATCCCGTCCACAGGGATGACCGCACAAGTACCGGAGACAAACACCATGCCTTGCACTGACCCGAAGCCGTCCTTCCAGAAACGCCGATTCCTGTGGGCCTGTGCGCTCGCCGCCACCGCCGCGCTGCCGGCCGCCGCCCTGGCCGAACGCTTTCCCGAGCGGCCCATCAGCTTCGTCGTTCCCTTCCCGCCCGGCGGGCCCACGGACGCCATGGCCCGCACGCTGGCGATATCGCTGACCGAGACGCTGGGCCAGAGCGTGATCGTGGAGAACAAGGCCGGTGCGGGCGGCAACATCGGCGCCGACTTCGTGGCCCGCGCCAGGCCCGACGGCTACACCATCATGTTCGGCACCTCGGGGCCGCTGGCCATCAACAAGCACCTGTACCGCAAGATCAACTACGACCCGCAGACCAGCTTCGCGCCCATCATCCGCGTGGGCCACCTGCCCAACGTGCTGGTGGTCAACCCAGCGACCAAGGCCACCACCGTGCAGGAGCTGATTGCGCAGGACAAGGCCAAGCCGGGCAGCCTGGACTATGCGTCCTCGGGCAATGGTGCCTCGTCGCACCTGGCGGGCGTGCTGTTCAACAAGATGGCCGGCACCTCGCTGCAGCACATCCCCTACAAGGGCACGGGGCCCGCGCTCAATGACCTGCTGGCGGGGCAGGTGAACATGACCTTCACCGACATCCTCACCGCCATGCCCTACATCAAGGCCGGCAAGTTCAAGGCCATTGGCGTGGCCACGGAAAAGCGCTCCCAGGCCATGCCCGACATCCCCACCATCGCCGAGCAGGGCCTGCCCGGCTACGACGTGAGCGTGTTCTTCGGCGTGGTGGCACCGGCCGGCACGCCGGCCGACCGCATCGAGACGCTGAACGCGGCGTTCCGCAAGGCCCTGAGCAGCGAGCGCATCCGCAAGACCTTTGCCGACCAGGGGCTGGAGCCGGCATCGGATCTGTCGCCAGCGGGGCTGTCGACCTTCATCGCGCAGGAGGTCACGAAATGGAAGGCCGTGGTCGATGCCTCCGGCGCGAAGCTCGACTGACGAGAGTATCCCCATGAACACAAATCAACGCGCGGGAGCGCTCCAGGGCATCCGTGTCCTCGACCTCTCCCGCATTCTTGGTGGCCCGCTGTGCGGCCAGATCCTGGGCGACCACGGCGCCGACGTGCTCAAGGTGGAGCCGCCGCAGGGCGACGATACGCGCGCCTGGGGGCCGCCGTTCCAGGACGGTGTGTCCTCCTACTACCGCGGCCTGAACCGCAACAAGCGGCTGCAGTTCCTGGACCTGTCCCAGCCCGAAGGCCAGCAGGCCGTGCTGGCGCTGATGGAGCAGGCCGACGTGGTGGTGGAGAACTTCAAGATCGGCACCATGGAGAAATGGGGCATTGGCTGGGAGCAGGTGCGCGAGCGCTTTCCGCGCCTCATCTGGTGCCGCGTCAGCGGCTTCGGCGCCGATGGCCCGCTGGGCGCCTGGCCCGGCTATGACGCGGCCATCCAGGCCATGACGGGGCTGATGAGCGTCAACGGCGAGGCTGGCGGCGATCCGCTGCGCGTGGGCCTGCCCGTGGTGGACATGGTCACGGGCATGAACGGTGTCATCGGCGTGCTGCTGGCGCTGCAGGAGCGCCAGCGCAGCGGCCTGGGCCAACTGGTCGATGTCTCGCTGTACGACAGCGGCATCTCGCTGCTGCACCCGCATGCGGGCAACTGGTTCATGAGCGGCAGGACGCCAGGGCGCTCGGGCAACGCCCATCCCAACATCTATCCCTACGACAGCTTTGCCACGGGCACCACGCCGGTCTTCTTGGCCGTGGGCAACGACCGCCAGTTCCGCCTGCTGTGCGAGCACCTGGGATGCCCGCAACTGGTGGCCGACGAGCGCTTTGCCACGGCCGGCCAGCGTTCTCACCACCGCGATGCGCTCAAGCCGCTGCTGGAGCAGGCCTTGCAGGCCAGCGACGGCCCCGCGCTGGCCGATGCGCTGATGGCCATCGGCGTGCCCGCCGCGCCTGTGCTGGGCGTGGATGCCGCGCTCAACCACCCGCATACCCTGCACCGCGAGATGGTGGTGGAGATGGAGGGCGGCTACCGGGGCCTGGGCGCGCCCGTCAAGCTCAGCCGCACGCCGGCCAGCTACCGGCATGCGCCGCTGGCCGAGGGCGACAGTTTCGAGTGAGTTGCGTGGTGCGCTCAGGGGACGATGGGGCGCAGTTGTGCGTCAGCCATGCCCACCAGCAGCGCACGCCCGTCGGGCTCCACGCGGAACTCGCCGTAGCGGGCCTGCTCCCAGCGCTGGCCATCGCCTTCGCGGAAGTACCAGGCATCCGTCACCAGCGTCCACCGGCCGCCGCGCGGGGTGAGTTCAAAGCGCTGCTCGCCGGGCGCCAGCGGCTCGCTGGCCGTGCCGGTGCGCAGCCACTGCACCACGCCCTGCTCATCGAGCTTGCCGATGGCGTAGAGGCGTCCGCCGCGCAGGTTCTCTTTCTCCACGTCCCTGTCCTCGGAAGGCAGGCGGAAGTTCAAACGCATGTAGTCGCCCTGCATCAGGGAGCGCGGGTCCACCGGCGCCAGTTCCACGAACACCTTGCGGCCCTGGGCGATGGTGCGTTCCTTCTGCGCAATACCGATATTGGCCACCGCCAGCGTGCAGGCCGCCGTCAGCACCACCAGCCACGGCGTCCAGCGCTGCAGGGGCACGGCGCCCGATGCGGCGGCGGTCTTCGCGCTGCCTGGCAGGGCTGTGGCGCGCGGCCCTGCCCAGGCCAGCAGGCCCAGCAAGGCGCCGCAGCCGGCCAGCACCATGGCCTTCGTCGCCAATGGCCAGGCCAGCTGGTAGTAGAAGCTGCCCACGATCCAGGCCGCAGCCAGGGCGGCCGCTGCGGCCTGCCGCCAGCGGCCGCTGGTGCCGGTCACCGCCAGCGCCAGCAGGCAGGCGCCCAGCCAGGGCAGAAAGGCACTCAGCACGGCCAGCACCACGGCAGCCACGGCGGCGCGCGGCTGCCGCAGCGTGGGCCATGCGCGCTGGGCGAACCAGGCGGCTGCCAGGGCCAGCACGGCCGAGCCGGCCTGCGTCAGAACGCCCATGGAGATGTTCGGGGCTGCTTCCTGCGCCAGCTCGCCCGCCAGGCCGCCGCCCAGCACGCCGGCCACCATGAAGCTCCTGCCGGACAGAAAGGCCAGGCCAGCCAGCACCGCCAGCAGCCAGCCCGTGGCAAAGGGCTCCAGCGCCGCCGCCATGCGGGTCTGTGCCGCAGACTGCCCCAGCGCGCGCCACTGGGCTGCCAGCAGCAGCATCCAGAGCAGCAGCGCCGCATGCACGATGACCCAGGTCGGCAGGCCTGCGTACAGGGTGGATGGATCGTTGTCCGGCCAGAGCATGGTGCAAAACAGCAGCGCGCAGGCGGCGCCCAGCAGCACGCGCAGCCAAGGCCTTGGAATGGCGGCCGTGCAGGCCAGCGCAATGGCCAGGCCTATCGCGCCCGCAGCCTGCCCCGACAGGTCGCGCGCCAGGCCAAAGCCCAGCAGGCCTGCGCCGGTCAGCATGGCCGGCAGGGCCAGCTGCTCCAGGAAGACGGGCAGCTCCTCGGCGCGCAGCACGGCCACGGCTGCGGCCAGCATCATGGCGCCGATCACATAGGTCCCGGCGCCGCGCTCTATCCAGTCGGACAGGGCAAACGCAAACAGAATCAGCAAGGGCAGAAGGGCCAGCCAGGCGCCCAGCGCCGTGAGCAGCACCACCGCCCAATGGCGGTCGTTGTCGGCAGGGCGGCGGTCCTGCAAGGCGGCAGGCGGCAGGATGCCCTGGTCCACGGCCTGGCGCAGCAGGGTGTCGTGTTCGTGGCTCATTGAAGGCCTCCTTCCGCGTTGCGTGACATTCGAAGCACCAGGCTGACCGTGGCCGCCAGCAGGCACGCAGCGCCCAGGCCGACGAGCAGCAGCATGCCCGTGAAGTCCGCCCCCAGTTTCTCCAGCAGCAGGTAGACCAGGCCGCACACCAGCAGCACGTTCAGGCCCAGCGCCGCACCGCTGAGCAAAAAGATATCGAAATGCCTGCGCAGGCCCGCCAGCGCCGCCGCGCCTGCCAGCAGCACCAGCCCCAGCGGGTACTGCGGCGCCACCGTGCTGTGGAACAGCCCGCTGATGGCTGTTGAGGTGATCATCGCCAGCGCCAGCGCGCCCGCGCCGCGCAAGGCCCACAGCCCCGCGCCCGTGAAGCGCCGCAGGGCCGGTGCCATGACCGCGGTGACGGCAAGGGCGGCGCCCAGGGCCACGGCATGCACGCCCAGGTCGCGCGACTCCACCTCCCAGAACTGCGGCGTATGGGCCTGCGCCCACAGCGCAATGCCCGTCATGGCAACCACCACCCAGGGCACCCAGACGCCATCGCTGCGCGCCGCCAGGGCCAGCGGCAGGGTCAGCGCTGCCCACAGCGCAAACAGCTGCCAGGGGTCCGCTCCCGTCTGGTAGGTCTGCCCGAAAAAGGCGAACAGCGCACCCGTGCCCAGCAGCGCCAGCACCGACAGCGGCACGCGCGCCGCCGCGCGCCATGCCGCGCCAAGACACATCACGAGCACAAAGCCCTGCAGCAGGGCAAAGCGCTGCATGCGGCCCATGCTCTCCCAATTGGCGGCAATCCACAGTACGATGCCCAGCCCGCCCAGCGCCGCGCCCAGCAAGGCCACCACGGGCCACAGGCGGGTTCTGAGCGCAGCCGGTTCCTGCTCGAATCCCGCCAGTGCAAACAGCTGCACGGCGGCCTTGCGGTCCAGGCCATGTTGGCGGACAAGGTCATGCAATAGGGGGCGCAGGTTCATGGTGCGGACGTTCCTTGGCTTGAAGAGTCGGATGCCCGACTGTGCCAGAACCTCGCGTGCATGGATGGCGGCGCAGGACGGCATTCCGGCGAGCCGTGGGAAGATCGCGGCCAGAGTCCTGCCATCCTCTTGCCATTGCTGCCTAGCCCAATCCTGCCGACATGCCTTTCCTGCCTGCCCCTTGCCCTGGTGCGCAAACGCACCAGCACCCGCACCCGCATCTGCATCTGCATCTGCATCCGCACCCACAACCTGCAAGGCAGGCGCGATGAAGCGCGGCGATGCGCTGGACGGGCAGATCGAGTGGCAGCCGGTCACCCGGCCTGCCGCCATCGCGCTGACGGCCTTTGCCGCCTGGATCATCTGGGGCCACTTCTTCAGCCAGGGTCACTGGCTGCTGCTGCTGGACAACGCCAACCTGGCACTGCACGAAGCCGGGCATCCGCTGGTGGCCCTGTTCTCGCAGCATCTCTCGGTCTACGGCGGCACGCTGTTCCAGCTGCTGTTCCCGGCCCTGTTCATGCGCCATTTCCACAGGCAGGGCCAGCGCACGGGCTGGATTGCCGCGCTGATGTGGCTGGGAGAGAGCCTCATGAACGTGGCCCACTACATGAAGGACGCGCGCGCCCAGGTGCTGCCGCTGGTGGGCGGGGGCGACCATGACTGGACGGAGATCTTCAGCCGCTGGGGCGTGCTCCAGGCCGATGTGCGCATCGGCACGCTGACGGCGCTGCTGGGGCTGTGCCTGGTGCTGTGGGGGCTGCGGCTTGCCGTTGCGGCGCTGCGCTCGCCGCAGGCCTGACCCGCCATCTGATACGGTCGAATCCGCTGCATCTGCTGCTACCGCCGGGGCAGGGCGCTGGGCATAGTCCAGGCAGTCCCCGGCAATTCATGACAAGCCCGCATCAAGGGCGCACCGGCCGGGGCGAAGGCCCCGCATGTCAGAACGACCGAAACCGCTTCCCGATGAAACCGCCGCAGCCCCCCGGCCGCGGCCCGCGCCACGCAAGGTGATTCCCATCACCGACGCCAGCGCGGATTCCCCGCTGTTCGAATCGCGCAGGAAGATCCAGCCGCGCTCCATCACGGGGCGCTTCACCCATTGGCGCTGGGCCATGGTCTGGCTCACGCAGCTGTTCTTCTATGGCATTCCCTGGCTGCAGATCCATGGCCGGCAGGCCCTGCTGTTCGACCTGGAGCAGCGGCGCTTCTACGTCTTCGGCTGGCTGCTGTATCCGCAGGACTTCATCTACCTGGCCGTGCTGCTCATCGTCTCGGCGCTGGCGCTGTTCCTGTTTACCACGGTGGCGGGACGGCTGTGGTGCGGCTTTTCCTGCCCGCAGACGGTCTACACCGAGCTGTTCATGTGGGTGGAGCGCCGGCTGGAGGGCGACCGCAGCGCGCGGCTGCGGCTGGACGGCAGCGGCTGGGGCGCGGAGAAGATCGCGCGGCGCGGCGGCAAGCATGCGCTGTGGCTGCTGATCTCGCTGTGGACGGGGCTGACCTTTGTCGGCTACTTCGTGCCCATCCGCAGCCTGCTGCCCGAGGTGCTGGCGCTGACCGGCGCATGGCAGATCTTCTGGGTGCTGTTCTATGCGCTGGCCACCTACGGCAACGCGGGCTTCCTGCGCGAGCAGGTCTGCAAGCACATGTGCCCCTATGCGCGCTTCCAGAGCGCCATGTTCGACAAGGACACCCTGGTCGTCACCTACGACACCGCACGCGGCGAATCGCGCGGCCCGCGCCACAAGGGGGTGGACTACCGGGCCCAGGGGCTTGGCGACTGCATCGACTGCACGCTGTGCGTGCAGGTCTGCCCGGTGGGTATCGACATACGCGACGGCCTGCAGTACGAGTGCATTGGCTGCGGCCTGTGCATCGACGCCTGCAACAGCGTCATGGACCGCATGCATTACCCGCGCGGGCTGATCCGCCTGTCCACGCAGAACGGCGTGGCCCGGGGCTGGCGCCAGAGCGAGCTGGTGCGCCGCATCTTCCGCCCGCGCGTGCTCATCTACGGCACGGCGCTGGTGGCCATCTCCACGGCCATGGTGGCCAGCCTGGCGCTGCGCACGCCGCTGAAGGTGGACGTGGTGCGCGACCGGGGCACGCTGTCGCGCATCGTGGCCGGCGGCCAGATCGAGAACATCTACCGCGTGCAGATCGGCAATGCCACGGAGCAGGACCAGCGCTATGTGCTGTCGGCCTCGGGCATCGAAGGCCTGCGCGTGGCTTCGGAGACCGAGGTGGACGTGGGCGCGGCCCAGGACCGCTGGGTCGTGGTGCGGCTGCAGGCGCCCTATGGCGCGGCCGGCCCTGGCTCGCACGGCGTGGAAATCACGGCCACGGCGGTGGGTGACCCGGCGCTTTCCAAGCAGGCGCACAGCACGTTTCTGGTGCCGCGCTGAAGGGCCGGTTGGATGGATTGATTCACGAGTACAGCGCAGTTGTTGTGCACGATGCCTGGTCCGCTGCAGCGCGGGCTGGCATCGGTTTTGAGGCCCCGGAAGTTTGTTCCGGGGCCTTTTTTTCCGTCCATCTGGCGCCGAAGGGCGGCCCCCCAGGCGACTCCCGGGCGACACGATCTGGTGTAAATGCTCATAGGGAAATCCGCAGACCCCGCTATGGTGGGCGGCTGTTTTCCGTGCCGCGTATGAACAAGAAACCTGCCTCCCCCGACAACGTCTTTTCCGAGTCCAGCGCCTCCGCATCGCTGACCGCCTCCACCACCACAGCCGGCACCACCAGCACCACCGGCAGCAGCCCGGCAGCGGCCACGCCCTTTCGCTCCGCCCTGATCCGCTCCGGCACCATCCGTGCCACCACGCGCAGCTTCCTGCATGCCCTGGGCCAGGACGACGAAGACATAGAGCGCCCGCACATCGGCGTGTTCCACACGGGCGGGGAGATGAGCCCCTGCAACCTCAACCTGCGCGACCAGGCCCAGCATGCCAAGACCGGCATCTATGCCGGGGGCGGTACGCCGCATGAATGCCCGGTGGTGTCGGTCAGCGACGGGCTGACCATGGCGCATTCGGGCATGCGGTTCTCGCTGGTCTCGCGCGAGCTGATCGCCGACAGCGTGGAGGCTTCGGTGCGCGGCCACCAGTGGGATGGCATCTTCGCCATCGGCGCCTGCGACAAGAACCTGCCGGGGCTGATGATGGGCATGGTGCGCTGCAATGTGCCCAGCGTCTTCGTGCATGGCGGCTCGGCCCTGCCGGGACAGGCGCCCGGCGTGCACGGGCGCGACCTGAACGTGGTCGATACCTACGAGACCATCGGCCAGGTGCTGGCCGGCACCGCCACGGCGCAGGACCTGGAGGCCATGAGCCGCGCCTGCCTGCCCACGGCCGGCGCCTGCGCAGGCCAGTTCACGGCCAACACCATGGGCATGGTGAGCGAGGCGCTGGGCCTGGCGCCCATCGGCTCCAGCATGGTGCCCGCCGTGTTCAGCGAGCGCGCACCGCTGATGCGCCGCGCCGCGCGCCAGCTCATGCAGGCCGTGCGGGCCAGCGCCGAAGGCGGCGGCCCGCTGCCGCGCGACATCATCACGCGCCGGGCGCTGGAGAATGCCTGCGCCGTGGTCAGCGCCACGGGCGGATCGACCAATGCCGCCCTGCACCTGCCGGCCATCGCGCACGAGGCCGGCATTCGCTTCCACCTGGACGACGTGGCCGAGATCTTCGCGCGCACGCCGCTGATCGCCGACCTGCGCCCCGGCGGGCGCTTCCTGGCGCGCGACGTGTACTACATCGGCGGCGCCGGCGTGATCCTGCGCACGCTGATGGAGCAGGGCTTTGTCCACGGCGATGCGCTCACCTTCACGGGCCGCACCCTGGCCGAAGAACTGGCCGATGCCGCGCCGCCCGATGGCGAGGTGGTGCGCACGCCCGGCAATCCCATCACGCGCGACGGTGGCCTGACCGTGCTCAAGGGCAACCTCTGCCCCGATGGCGCGTTGCTGAAGACGGCCGGCCTCAAGACCCTGGTGCACCGGGGCCCCGCGCGCGTCTTCGAGTCCGAGGAACAGGCCCAGGCCGCCGTGCAGGCCATGCAGTACGCGGCCGGCGATGTCATCGTCATCCGCAACGAAGGCCCGCGCGGCAGCCCCGGCATGCGCGAGATGCTGGGCATCACCGCGCTGCTGTATGGCCAGGGCATGGGCGACAAGGTGGCCCTGCTGACCGATGGGCGCTTCTCTGGTGCCACGCGCGGCCTGTGCATCGGCTACGCAGGCCCCGAGGCCGCCGACAACGGCCCCATTGCCGCGCTGCGCGACGGCGACCTCATTGCCATCGACGCCCGCGCCGATGCGCGCAGCATCACGGTGGAAATCGGCGAGGCCGAACTGGCCGCACGTCTGGAACAATCAGCCGCCGCGCGCCGCCAGGCCCCGCCGCTGGGCGGCGTGCTGGAAAAATACGCGCTCACCGTGCGCCCGGCCCACCAGGGCGCGGTCACGCATTCGGGCCAGGTGGTCTGGCTGCGCGACGACAGTTGAAGCCGCCGGGCTGGCACGCATTTCCCCCCGCTGTTCCCCCACTGTTTTTTCAGAGTTTCAATTTCAACCGGAGACATACGCATGAACATCGACCGCCGCCAATGGCTGGGCACCGCTGGAGCGGGTGCGCTGCTGGCCAGCCTGGGCCAGCAGGCCTGGGCGCAGGCCCAGGGCCCCATCGAGACCCTGAACATCATCACCGGCTTCGCGGCCGGAGGCACCTCGGACGCCATCTGCCGCCGCGTGGGCACCAAGCTGTCGGGCTATGCCAAGACCGCCGTGGTGGAAAACCGCACCGGCGCGGGCGGGCAGATCGCCATCAGCTACGTCAAGGGCCGGCCCGCAGACGGCGCCACCCTGCTGCAGACGCCCACGTCCATGCTGTCCATCTACCCGCACATCTACAAGAAGCTGCCCTATGACCCGGTGGCCGACCTGGCGCCAGTCACCGTGGGTTGCATCTTCGACTTCGGCTTTGCCGTCGGCCCCGCCGTGCCCGCCAGCGTGACCACCGTGCCCGAATTCTTCGCCTGGGCCAAGGCCAACCCAGCAGGCGCCAACTTCGGCTCGCCCGCGCCCGGCTCCACGCCGCACTTCATCGGCGCCCTGCTGGGCCAGCATGCCGGCGTGGACTTCAAGCACGCCGGCTACCGCGGCACCCAGCCGGCGCTGCTGGACATGCTGGGCGGCAACGTCTCTGCCGTCTGCGGCCCCGTGGGCGACATGCTGCAGCACCTGGCCGGCGGCAAGATGCGCATCCTGGGCGTCAGCGGCGCCAAGCGCAGCCGCTTCGCACCCCAGGTGCCCACGCTGGTGGAGCAGGGATACAAGGACATGGCGCACAGCGAATGGTTCGCCTTCTTCGTGCCTGCCAAGACCCCCGCCGAGACCGTGCAGCGCCTGAACGGCCACATGCGCAAGGCCCTGGCCACGCCCGACGTGGTGGACAGCCTAGCCACCTTCGGCCTGGACGCCCAATCCTCCACCCCCGCCGAACTGGCCGCGCTGCTGCAGTCCGAACTCGCCAAATGGGGCCCCATCGTCAAGCGCGTGGGATTCACAGCAGAGGGCTAAAAAGAACAAAACGGGCCGAGCGAAGCGAAGGCCCGAGCCAACTCCCCGTATGTCAGCGCCTGCGGCGTGGCGGTTGCGGGGTTGCAAGCCTGCCGAAGGACAGGCTTGCTTCGTGATCTGACTCGCCGTGATGTTTGAACGTAGCGCGCAGCGCGAAGAGAGTTTCACGGCGAACCCCGCAGCCGCCACGACGCAGGTTGCCCGCAGCGAAGCGGAGGGTCGCGGACATTC
>NZ_BCZP01000050.1 GCF_001598795.1 Delftia acidovorans NBRC 14950
GTTTATCTGCCGCTGCCCGCTTGCCATCAACATACTACGTGCAAACATCAATGCACCCCCGCATAAAAGCATTCCCAGCGATTGACGAGATTGCAGGTAAAAATGAGGCTTACCATCCCGCCCGCCGGATACTGAGGAAACGGCAAAAGTGCACCAGTCCCGTCAATTGGTAGTCTAACGTTGGCGGAAAACGTAATTGCGCGTATTGCGCCTGCGCTGATAACGTGCAGTGTGACCTCATCGCCATATTGCCTTCCAATAGGCAATATGAATTGGCATGTCGCGTTAATCGTTACGACATGCACACCGCCTAGCGCTGGATCTACTGTGTATGTCGGCGTTCCAGCCGGTTGATTCACAGTCACCTGCTTGTTCATCGCAGTTGTGTCCGTGAACATGCGGGACCAAGACCCCCACACCGCATCATGCCGGCACCGCATCCAGGTACTCCCCTGCGTCCGTGCATATGCATTTGTTGTGAACACCTGAGTGGCAGTCTGGACCATCCGCGTGCCAACTCCAATAGTCGTGACATCCCACGCTTGGAAATTCTCGTCATAGCCCTCCACAGGCCAATCCGCACCCCGACCCGTCGAAGTGGTCATCAGCGCGTAGCCGACGCCCAGATCCCCCATCAGCTTGTCCTTGCCCCAGAACTCTGGAGCCTTCAGCATCACTTCCTGAGCCTGCGGGTGCTGCGCCCCTGTTGCCCCAGTTGGCCCCGACACATGACCAGAGAACGCGCCGCCAGTCTTGGGCATGAGCGTGGCCGCCACAGGCCCAATACCCGGGTTCCAGGCTGTGCCATCCCACCAGAGCCACACGCCTTTGTACGCGGGGTCGGTGCCGATGTAGGTGTACCAGGCGCCAACCTGCAGCGCATTGCCCTGGTTGTCCGTCGTGGGGTTTGAGGTCTTCGAGCCCAGGTACAGCTTCTGCATTGCCGCATAGCTGGCTGCAGCGCCGCTGGCACTGGCCGCTGCATTGTTGGCCGAGGTGAGCGCATTCCCGGCAGCCGTGGTGGCACTGCCTGCCGAGTTGGCCGCATTGTTGGAGTAGGTCAGCGCGTTGCCTGCATGGCCTTGAGCAACCGTCGCATATTCCTGGGCGGCTATGGAGCACGTCCGGCATGCAACAGCGATCTCGCGCATACGCGCGACAGCGGGCGGCACGCTTACGGCGTAGTCGTAAGCCTCCTGATTGAAATTGGCGCTTCCAAGCGCGGGATACTGCGATATGGGCAGCAGGTCTGGGATGTTGACGATGTCGGTCATACGTTGCCTTTGATTTGCAGGTCCACCTGAGCCGAAGTCCAATCGGTTGAGCGCACGGTGCCGGTGACCTTGCCCACGGTGGCCAGGTGCCCGTAACGCGGCAGATCGCTGACCTCAATGGCCACGGCCTTGCCCAGGATCTGGTCCAGCAGCGTCTTGGCTGCAGGCGCCTGCACCGCGTCGATGACGCAGCTCAGATTGATGTTGGTGGCCAGCCGCCCCTGCACCTCGGTGTAGGTGCCGTCCTTGCGGTCATCGACATAGGAGTAGTCGCGCGTGCTGGCTTCGACGCCGTACTGGGCGCCGCCCATGCGTTCGCGGCCAGGCAGTAGGAGCTGCTTCCAGTTGCCCACGCTGATAAAGCCCACGGCCGCCTCCACCCCGGCGTTGTTTCGCGCCACGGTGATGGTGATTTCCATGCCCGGGTGAATGGGCAGATCCTTGAGGACGAAATATGTGCCGCGTTGCAGGTCGCCAAACAGGTATTCCCATTCGCCGAACGCCTGCTCCCACAGCTGCGCATTGACGGGCGGCACCAAGTCCACTCCATCAGCCCGGACGGTGATAGTCAGCTTGTCGGCCTCCAGGCCGTACAGGGCCAGGCCGTTGACGAAACCAGGCCGCAGCACATAGGTCAGCGAGGTGGTCCGGCGCGCTTTGGTGAACAGGTATTTGTCGAACGGCGCCATGCGGTTGGTGGGCGCGCCTTCGTCACGCTCCCAGAATGTGGCGGCATTGGGCGTGCCAGGCTCGTAGGTGTTGGCAGGCGCACCGGCCACGGCCTTGACGCATTCGTAGGTGTAGCCCTTCCACACGCGGCGCAGGCCCACTGCTGCATCCGATCCGCTGATCCAGGCCACTTCTCCAACGGTCGCATCGACCTCGGGAATGGTGGTGCCGGCCATGAACATTTCTGGCGTGATGGTCTTGGGCACAAGAATGTTCATGCGATTGCCTTTCCACGCATGGCGTTGCCGCCGTTGGTGACGCGGTCGAACTGTTCGGCCATCTCGGGCATTGGCGCTGTGTTGCGCGCAGTGGCCTCTGCAGGAGCACGCAGGCCCGCCACCTCGCCGCGCAGGGCGCTGACCTCGGCCAGCAGGGCGGCAATCAGAGCTGCGGTGTCAATGCCCTCACCGCCCCCGCGCATGGCCTGGCTGAGCTGCTGCTGGTTCCAGTAGCGGGCCGGCCCGGTGGCCTCAACTTCCCAGCCGCGCTCGCCCACCACACGCAAACCGCCCGCGTGCATGCCGCCGCTGGCGAATGCGGGGAGCTTGATGCCGGTGATGCGCTCGACTTCCGCCCAATCCCGGGCATACAGCCCCGACAGCGCTTCCATGTCGGACAGCGTTGCGCCAGCGCTTTGCATGGAGCGCATGAGCCCGGCCAGGTCGCCCGTGCCGTCATAGCTGTGGTACTTGTCAAACAGGCCATCCAGCTTGTTGACCGTACCCGGCTCAACCACGGGCTCATACCAGGTGCCACCAGAACCATCGCTGCGAGGCCGCAGATACTTGGAATCCACGGTGTCCGGCTGCCCGCCACCGCCTGGTCCCCAGACCGCGCCACCATCGTTGGCGCCGGCGCCCGGCTTGGTGCCGGGCGTGTTCGCCCCGGCATCCTTGCCCAAGGTGGCCAGCAGCTTCTCGAAATAGCCCTGCACCGTGCCTGTGAGCATGGTGGTGCCGTTGACCAGCTCGTCGGCGCGCTTGGCCAGGGCATCGAGGCCTTCAATCTGCGACTGCAGGGCCTTGAGGGACCGTTCCTCGATGCTCAGCTGCGATTCACCCAGCTCACCCAGCTCCGCAAACTTGCCCGCCCACACCAGGGCGTCACGGCGGCGCTCGAAGTCGGTGGCGTAGACACCGCCAGTCAGGCCTGAGCGGGTGGCCTGGATGGCCGAGCCCAGATCGGCGTAGTCAGAGACCTTGCGGCCCGCACGCACCCCCTGCAAGGCCTCCTCTATGTAGACCATGCCGCGCGCAGCCATCCACTGAGTGGTGCTGTCCACGGTGCCATAGAGATCCGTCGCAGCGCCCTTCAATTGCCCCACGGCCGCCGTGATGGCCGAGATGGATTCCTCCACGCTGCTCACGCGCTGCTGCAACAGTTCGCGGTCACGGTTCACGGCGCGGCTGAACAGGTCGTAGGCAGCCGATTGCGCTTCCTTGGCTGCTACCTGTGCGGCGCGTTCGTCCTCGATGGCCCAGATGCGCTCCTGCAGGGCGCGGTTGCTGGGGTCCAGCGCGGCCAGTTCCAGGCGGCGCAGTTCCGCCGTGTTGCCCTGCATCTCCAGCAGCTTGCGCTCCAGGTCGGTGCGCTGGTCCACGCGGGCGATCTCTTCGCGCAGCGCCTGGTTGTAGTCCCAGGCGGCGCGCTCGGCTTCGCTCATGCCCTCGGTGGCCAGCTTGCGCAGAGCCTCGCGGTACTTGTCGGTCTGGCCCGTGGCGCGCAGGTATTCGGCTTCCAGCTGCCGGCGGTCATTCTTGAGCGTGTCCAGCACCTGGCCTGCAGCATCGGCCACGGCCCCGAATTCCTGGGCCAGCGGGATGAGCTTGGCCAGCAGCTCCACGTCGCCGGCCGCCATGGCGTCCTCGATGAGCTTGCGGAACTTGGCCTTGGCGTCCTGGCCCATGCGGGGATCGATGTCGATCTTGAGGTCGGCCAGCGCCCTGTCCACCGCCTTGGCCGCGTTCTCGATGCGCTCCCGCTCGCTGTAGAAGCTCGTGTAGAAAGCATCCATGCCTGTGATCAGGTCCTGGATGCCGCCGGCGCTCTTTATGAGCTTGGCAATGGCTTCGTCGCCCAGCTTGCCGAAGTTGGTGATGTTGCGGGTCCAGCCCTCGATGGCGGCGCCGGTCAGCTCCACGGTCTGCAGGGCCGCGTTGAAGCTCTCCAGCGTGATCTCCTCGCCCATGTCATCGAAGACATTGCGCATCCAGCTGGGGATGTCGGCCTTCTTGATCTGGTCGATGAGCGAGCCACCCATATCGGCCACGAATTGCGCGAAGGCCTTTTCAGGGTCGTTGCCCAGGTCACGGTTTTTGTACGAACTCAGGACCTCGCCCGTAGCCTTGTCGAGGATCTGGAAATAACCGTGCGCATCCTCGTCACCATGCTTGGGATTGACGGCGAACCCAGCGGCGATATCAATGTCCTTGGCCGTGCCGCCCGCGAACTTGGCCAGGGACTTGTAGACATCAATCAGGGCATCGACGGTGGTGCCGACCTGCTTGCCCAGCTCCTTGTTGCCGCGCTTGGTGAAGTCACCCAGGGCATTGCCCCAGGCATCCTTGCCCAGAGCCTGCTGCGCCGCCTGGTCCCAGTCATCGGTACGCGTCGAATAGACACCGCCGCTGTGGTTGGGTCCACGCGAACCGAACAAGCCCCCCTTGAGCAGCGAGAAAATGGCGATGGCACCCGCAATCCAGGGCATGGCAGCCCCCAGCCCGCTCATCAGCGAGCCGAAGCTGCTGCCGACGCCGGCCCAGCTGCCATTGCCCGCGATCAGGGCGCCAAGGGCATCGCCGCCGGCCAGGCCCACGGCATTGGCACCGGCAAGGCTGGCAGCCGACGCACCAGGCATGAAACCCCACATTGCCTGGGCACCTGCACCCAGCGTGCCGAGGTTGTTGAGCATGCCCATGCCTGCACCGCCACTCTGGCCGGCGGCGGCGGGGGCGCCGAACAAACCTCCCAGGGCACCGCCAGCGATCTGGACCGTGGCCTGGATCAGTGGCTTGAACACCAGCGTGCGCGCCAGATTCTTGAGGTATTGACCGAACGAGAGACCGCCCTGCATCAGCTGGTCGGCCAGGCTCTGCCCGATCTGGTCCACTCCCTTCTGCCACTCCGAGGTGCTGGCCTTGGCAGCTTCTGCCGAGGCTTCGCGTGAAGCCTTCACAGAGGTCAGGCCAAGGCGCTCGCGCAGCAGCTCGATTTCCTGCTGGAGCAGCGCATGCTCCATGGTCATGGTGCCGGTGAGCGCAGCGGAGCGCTCCATCTCGGCCAGCTGCTGCTCCTTGCTCAGGATGATGGCCATCTGCCGCTGCTCGATGACCACGCGCTGCTGCTCGGCGCTCAGGCCGATCAGCTCGATCTCGTCGCGCAGCGCCTGGTTGCTGGCCGTCAGTTCCTCGACCGTCTTGCCCTGGGTGGACATCCACTCCTGGCGGTACTTGCGTTCCTCCTCGGCCAGCTTCAGGGCCTTCTGCCTGGCCTCGTTTTCCTTTTCCAGCGTCTTGAGGGTCTTGAGCTTGGCTTCGATGTTGGCGCGCTCGCCGGCATTGAGCCCCTTGAGCGAGCCCAGCAGGTCCTGCGAATACTTGATGCGCAGCTTGTCGGCCTCGCCCAGCTTCTCCCCGCCGGAGATCTCCAGTCGCTGGGCGGCAATCTTTTCCTCGATGGAATCGACCAGGCCGCCATAGGCCGTGTGCAGCTGCTTGGCGGAGCTGGCACGGGCCTTGGCCGATTCGTCTTCCTTGTAGTTTTCCTTGGCCAGCTTGCTGACCAGCTCGACATAGGCAGCCTCTGTGATGCGGCCGGCCTGGCGCAGCTCGTTGAGTTTTTGCAGCTGCGGCAGATAGTCTTTGTTGACGCCGTACAGACCGCGGCGAATCTCCGCCAACTCCTCTTCCGCCTTGGCCTCTTCCTGAACGAGCCGGGCCGCCTCATCTACAAACGACTGCCCGCGCCCCTTGAAACGCATTTGATTGCGCGGGTCTTGGTCGTCAATCGCCCTGAGCTTGCCTTGCAGCTCTTCAATGGCCTTCCGCCGCTCTGCAATGCCCAAGTCAATGTTCTTGAGAAATGCAGCATCACGACCATTCGACGCAGCGAACGCCTTGTCGCCCTCCAACCGATCAATCTCGGCCTTCAGGCCCGTAATTGAGCGGTGAATACCATCTACGGAATTACTGATGGCGCTTACGGTAGCCACGCCAACCCCAGCGACAGCGCCAATACCCAGCAGCGCGAGCGTCACAGGGTTGGCCATCGCCACGGTTGCCAGGGCGACGAACGCACCGCTCAGCACCCCAATAGCGCCAACCACGCCCATGATGCCCGCCACCGTGGCCGCGCCACCCAACGCACCAAGCATGCCAACCACCAGACCCTGATGATTGGCTATGGCACCACCCAAACCATCGATGGCATCAGTGACCAGGCGCACGCCGCCAGCCGCCTTTTCGGAGAACCCCGTGCTTTCGTTGATGGTGCGGAACAGTTCGTCCCAGGAGTCACCCAGGGCAGCAATGGCGCCGTCCAGGGTCTTGGCACGCTGCTCCATGGCGCCACCGAAGGCGGTGTTGCCGATGTGCTCCAGATAAGCGGTGATGTCCTTGGCCGAGTTCTTCACCCGGGTCGTGACGCCCTGGAAGGTGAACGCCACCATGTCGCCCTGCTTGGACGCCTTGATGCCGAATTCCTTCAGGCGCTCGAATTCACCCGTGGCCGCATCCGCCACGGCCTCGATCATCTGCATGAGGCTCTTGCCCATGCCGGCCGCCGTATTGCCGAAGCTGGTCAGCTTGGCCTGGGTGGGATCAAGGCCCAAGGCCTTCATCTTCACGAAAGCCTCGGTGGCCTGGGCCAGGCCGTAGGGCGTGTCCTTGGCAAAGGTCTTGATCCAGGCCATCTCCCGGCCAGCGGCCTGGGCACTGCCCGTGACCGTGACCAGCGAGCTGTTGAGCACGTCGAATTCGCGCTGCACCGACACCAGCTTGCCGACGAACGCCGTAACGGACACGCCGGCAAACACGCCTCCGAGCAACGTGCCCAGGCGCCCCAGCGAGCCGGCCATGCCATCGACCATGCCCGTGACGGTCCGCTTGGACTTCTCGACCTCGGCCTGCAGCTGCGAGCTGTCGCCCGTGATCAGGAACCGCAGGTAGTTGATGTTGCTGGAGCCGATCATGCAGCCCCCTGCAGGTCACTTCGGCGCGCGCCGGAACGAGCGCAGCATGTCGCCCAGGCCGCTGGACACACGCTGGCGTCGCTCCTCGGCCTGCTCAGGTGACTCATCGACACTGCCTGGCCGAGTGGCGCCAGGGTCCTTGGCAGCGTCCTTGGCGACCAGCCACGCGATGGACAGGTCGCAAAGCGTTTTGCCCTCCCAGGGCGTGAGCCGCACGCCGTGAATGGACTGCCATGCCACCAGCTGCTCGTAGCCGATGGGCGTTTCGCCCATGGGCGACTGCAGCGATGGCCCCAGGTCGAAGAACACTTCAAGGAGATAGCCGGCCGGGCCAGGGTCGGGCATGTCAGGCTCGCGGCCTTCTGCCTTGAATTCCTCGATGCGTGTGATCCTGGGTTCATCATCTTGCTGCTGGGTCTTTTTTCCGTTCTTGGGCTTGAGCGGGGCGTTGAGCCACGCCCATGTGCGCACGTAGAGGCTCAGTCCTTCGGCGCACTCTTGGAAAAATTTGCCCAGTCCGCCGCGAAGGCGTTTACCTGATCAGCTACCCAGCCGGCAGCAGGGTCCGCATACAGGGCCTGCATCCCTTCGCGCACGGGGCGGCCTTCCAGGTCCAGGCCTTCAACCGAGTGCGTGATGTCCGCCAGCAGCGCCGCCGTGTCGGCAGTGCGCTCCTCGGGCGTGCGCTCTTCCAGCGCGCGGCGGTTCTTCTTGACCAGCGCCATGACGCGGCGCTGGGCGCCCAGCTGGGCCTTGCGGTAGGGCTCCGAACCGGGGCCGTACACATGGATCAGCACGGGCTGCTCCACAGCCCCAGCGCCTTTGGTGGGGTCCTTGAAGTACAGGGGTTCGCCGGCGGCATCCTTCAGGTGCAGGGCAGCGGTGTCGGCAACGCGAAGTTGGGAAAGTTTGAGCATGGTGGTGGCGATGAGAGAAAGACAGAGGGGCATGCCACCCGGCCGCAGCCGGGCAATGCGGCGGCGAATTACTCGGGGATGAAGCTGGCCTGCACCGCCACGTTGGCGAGCACGTTGGCATCTGAGCGCGGGTTGTCCGTGCTGTTGTCGCTCCACTTCTCGAAGTCGAAGCCGGCGGCAGCCTGCGCGAACACGGGCTTGCCCGTAGCGCCCTGCAACACGGTCTGGCTTGCGACGCCCACGATGGAGCCATTGGCGTCGGCCGTGTAGGCCAGGGTGAACGAGATAGCGGGGACTTCGATGATGCCGTTGTCGATTTCCAGCTGTGCCGTGTGCGCCGTGATGGAATCGACGCTGCCCACGTTGAGCTTGAAGCTCATGCACTGCGCCGTGAAGTAGTGGCTGGAACCGTCCTGCAGCCGGATGCAGTAGCTGTAGCTGTCGTCAGACACAGATGCAGCCTTGAGCAGCACCTGGCCTTCGTCGTTCATGTCGCGGGCCATGGGCACGGACAGGCTGCCATCGTTGAAGCTGCCTTTGCGCTTGACGATGCGGCGGGTTGCCAGGGGCGAATGCGTGGCCTGGTTGTATTCCCGGCCCAGTTCGGCCAGGTCGGTGATCTCAGCGATCTCTTTGAAGGCCAGGGCCTGGAAGCCGGCCGCATCGTAGGTTGCAGGGCGGGCGGCGCAGATCAGCAGCTTGCTGCCGGCCGAGGTACGAACGTTTTGGACTGCCATGGTCTTTTCCTTTCAGGGATGGGATGCCGGGCCGCGCGGGGCGCCCTCGGCAGTGAGGTATCGGCACAGCCACATGCCGCGCACGATGTAGATGGGCTGGGCAGCGGCGTCGTCCCACTGCCCACGAATGCCGCGCAGGCGCGGTGGGGCGATCAGCAGGCCGCCCAGCACGCCGCCAGCAGCAGGCCCCATGCGCTCCTCGATCTGCGCATGCAGCTCCATGGCCTGCTCGCGGGCCTGGTCGCCTGTGGCAATGCTGGTGACATCGACCAGGAATTCCCGGTGCAGCGTGGCCAGGCCATCGCGCCCGCCCGAGAGGGGTTCGATGCCTTCGTCTGCCGCGCTGATATCAATGGCTGGCAGGGCACTTACCGGGTATGCGTTGCGACCTTCGACGCGGACGCTGTCTCCAGCCAGGGTGGCCGCGAGCACAAGATCCACCCGCCAGGCGGCCAGGATCTGCTGTTGCATGTGCTGCGCCATGTCAGACCTCCTCCAGCTGCAGCAGCAGCCAGCCGGACTCGTCGGGCTGGGGCGGCTCGGCGATCCGGTAGTTGACCTGGTCGATCTCGATGGGCTCGCCCTGGGCGATGCCAGGCACCATGTCAGCGGGCAGCCGGCAGGCCAGGACGTAGGCACCCACCATCCCCAGGGCGTCGCGCGGGCCACGCCGCAGGATGACGCCGAAGGGCTCGCCGCCCTGCCAGACGGCCACCGCATTGGCGTGGTGCCGCTGCTGGGCCGAGCGCACGCGCCCTGCCCGCTCGGCGCCTGGGATGAGGAGGAAAGTCATGCCCGGACCTGCTCCGCTCAGCCCGCGACCGTGCCGATGACACCTGGCAGGCAGACGGCGCCCTGCGTGGCCGCGCTGTCGGCCGCCTCGAAGGCGAACGCCGCCCCCGTCACGTCGCCGGCCGTGGCCGCGCCGCCAACGGCGAACGCGCCGGTTTCGACATCCCAGCGCAGAGGCTGGCCCTGCGTCCACGCGGTGCCTGCCGCCTTGGGCAGGACAAAGACGCCCACGCGCTCGGCGTTGTAGGGCTCGCCGACCTGGGCCGGGCCATTGGCCACGGCGAGGATGGCGCCGATGGCCACGGGCTGGCCTGCAGCCACTGCGGCAGCAGCTGCCGGGACCTCGATGACGTGGCCGCGCTGTTGGTAGTTTTTCATGGTTTGAACTCCTGAAAGCGTGTGAGTGGATGGCGGCGCGCTCAGGCGCCGTTGCTCTTGGCCAGGCCACGCCAGCCCAGGCTCTTGGCAGCAAAGTCCAAGCTGGCGCGCAGCTTCACGCCGTCCACGTCCTCGCTGGAGAAGGTCTCGGTGCGCAGGCCTTCGTAGCCGTCCACGTAGGCGAACTCGACGGTGTCGGTCTGGCCGGCGCGGGCAGCCAGGTAGAACGCGGTGGTAGACACGTCATCCAGCAGCGGCTCCACGATGGGCTCCAGCGCCGTGCGGCCGCCCGTGCGGAACTCGTTGATGTCGCCGGACTTGGTGGGCTGGTAGTTCGGGCTGGTGAACTGGTAAGCCAGGGTCTCCAGGTCGGAGGGGACCAGCAGATAGGCTGGCGCGATGTTCAGCGTCTCGTCGTCCTGGCCCTTTTGCTTGCGCATCAGCGTGCGCAGGCTGGACAGTGCTTCCAGCGAGAACTTGGACCCTGCGCCGGTCAGCAGGTTGTGGTGCTCGGCACCGAACAATGGCTCGCCATCGGACATGGCCGGGTTCTTCAGGATCTGGTCATAGACCAAGCGGTTTTCCAGGCGGCGGGCCGCATCGGCAAAGCGGGTGCCGGTGCGCGTCAGCGCATCCAGATCGTCATTGACGATCATCTGGCGAGTGATGGCCAGCGAGCGACCGAAGGTGAAGGCGCGGTAGCCCGTGGCATCCTCGGAAAGGCTGCCGTAGGTGTACTCGCCGTGCTCGTTGAGCTTCTTGAGTTCGACATCACCGCTCACGCCGATGACCTGGCGGATGCGGAAGTCCGGCAGGTTGGGTGCGCGGCGCGCCCACAGCTGGTAGGTGCTGGGCGCCTCGTCATAGGCCGCACGCAGCACGCGCTGGCCCACGCCACCGAGCAGCGCGGGGAAGTCGCCCGTGCCCAACATGCCGGAGCGCACGCGCAGCGCCACGTTGACGATCTCGGCGCGACTCATGCCGCGTGTCTTCTGCCCCAGGCCTTCGGCCACCTCGCGCGCCATCTCCACCATGGTCATGGCGCGGTACTGACGGCCGTTGTCATCCAGCTGGGCGCCGGGGTTCAGGCGGTGCATGAGCGCGTTTTCAATGCCGCGCATGCGGTTCTCGTGCTCATCGCCCACGGTGCGAATGGAGGTCGTGGGGCCGGTGGCCTGCTCCTGGCTGCGCTGGTCCAGCGCGGTCAGCACGGCGGCGCGGGCCTGGTCCATGGTGGACTGGTTGCGCAGCAGTTCGGTCTGCAGATCGGCCAGGTTGTGGCGCTGGCACAGCGCAACGATGTCGGCGGCGCGCTGGCCGTCGAACGCACCGGCAGGCGCGGGCTGCGGCGCACCCTCGGTCTGGCGGTTCTGCGGGACCTGAGAGACGTTGGTGGGCGCGGCGCCCTGGGGGGTGTTGGCGGTCTGGCCGCCTTCACCGGCTTGGTTTGCTTGGGGCATACGTTGGTGCTCCTGGGTGGTGGGTTGGGCGGCTGCCCGTTGAAAGAACTCGCACGGCATGCCGCCCTGGGGCGCTGCACCGGACGGGGCCTGGGAAGTGGGTGCGCTGCGCGTGCCGGCGTTGGGGTCGGCAGGCACGGTGACGAAAGAGATTTCCTGCGGGGTCCAGGCGACTGCGCGGTAGAGATCGACGTTGATGCCGTCCGTGCGGTCCTGTGCGCGGGTGATTTCGTAGCGCTGGACGCTGTAGCCAAAGCTGATGGCGCGGATGATCCCGGCGCGGATGTCAGCCACGATGCCGGCCAGCTCGGGACGCTGGCTCAGCCGGATCACGGCCCGGCCTTCACCACCTTCGATCCAGCCGCGCTCGGCAATTCCGAGGATGGCAGCCACGCCGCCATAGGCGCGGTGACCGTCCAGCACCTGGACAGTGCCGGCGTCAAAACGGGCCATGTCCACGGCCTCGGGAGTGATCTGCAGGTCCTCGTCGTAGGGACGGTCGTTCCACCAGTCGTAGCGGCGCACCATGGCGCCCGTGGTCCAGACCACCTCGACCGTGCTGTCGGCCTCGTTGTAGGTGTCGGGGACCAGGCTTGCGGCGCGCGTCTGCACCGGCAAATCGTGGACCTGGGGCGCGGAAGATTGGGCGTTGGCTTGTGGCATGGCGCTCAGTTTTCCGGTTTGACTGTCTCAAATCCAAGAAAACTGAGACGATTTCACTTCTGCCCCTGTCCCTCCATCTGGGCCACCAGATCGATGGGGTTCTGCGCGCCCCACAGCGCGGCCAGCAGCGGCAGGATGCCGCGATCACGCAGCTGCACCAGGTCGCCCTCCAGCTCGCTGAAAACGGCCTCTGGGTCATAGCCCCGGCGCCGGATGACTTCGCTGATGCTCTGCATACCGCCCTTGACGGCGCTCAGGTCGCTGGCCACGTCCTGCACGGGGTTAGGGCTGGCCCAGCGGGGCGTGCTCCAGTCCGGCGCAGCCGCATCGGCCGGCACCGTGGCCACCAGATCCACGGCCGCCACGAACCACCGCGCAATGGGCGCGCACAGGCGCGGCACGGTGACGCGCCACTGCTCGGATTCGACCTCGGCCCGGAACTGGTTCATGCTCATGCGGGAGGTGCTGAAATTCACCTCTGTCAGGTCGCCCGTCATCAGCTCGTAGGGGCAGCGATAGCCTGCGGCCACCTCCTTCCAGCCCCCTTTCATGTAGTCGCCAAAGCCCGGCACGGCCTTCGGCTCGATGAAGGTGGGATTGCTCATGCCTGGCGGCAGGCCCACGATGCCGCCGCCAGCAAGATCGCCCAGGTCCATCAGGCCGGGCTTTTGCCCTGCGGCCTCGTCTGGCAGCGGCGGCGGCATGCCTCCGGCCCCTTCCATCTCGGCCACCACCCCCATGCGCGATTCCAGCTGCTTGCGCTGCAGCTCGGAGTCACCGTAGGTATGCAGGTCGCGCACCTTGGCGATGATGGGCGCCAGGCGCGTGATGCCGTCCTGCTGGCCAGCGCGCTCGGGGTCGAAGAAGTGGATGATTTCATCGGCCGGCACACGCTGGCTGGTGCCGCTGCGGCCCAGGGTCCACATGCCAGCATCACCGGGGTGGCGGTCGAACAAGTAGTAGGCCAGGCGCTGGCCGCGCTTGTCGTACTCGATGCCCCGGATGATCTCGCGCCCACCGGCCAGCACGCCGTTGCGCTCCACGTCCAGAAAGTCGATCTCCAACAGCTGCAGCTTGAGCGGCACCGTGGAGCCCATGCGCTGGATGTGCTTGCGGATGAGCACGGCGCCATCCACGTCGCGCGTGCGCTCGGCCTTGTACTGCAGGCCGTAGAAGTCCAGCAGGCCGTCATAGTCGGCATGGGGAACCCATTCGCGCCAGCGTTTGGCCAGGCCATCGTCGGCCCACACCGGCACGATGCCCTGGCCCACGCGCATGGCGAGCACGGCATTGACGGCGCGCACGATGTTCGGCACGTTCTGCGCGAGTGAGCGCGCACGCATGCGCAGCTCGCGCGCATCGGCGGCGTGGTCTGCCGTGGGGCTGGCCCCCGAGCGCTTGACGCGCCAGCCATCGGCGCGGCTGGCGCCCTCGTAGGCGCGCACCAGCATTTCCCGGGCGACCTGGCGGCGCACGCCTTGCGCGGGCGAGAAATAGCCAACAACACGGTCAACCAGCGTGGGGGAGGCCCTGCGGGCTACGGTACGGCGCTGCATGATCAACGGTCCCGCAGGCCGGCGAAGCGAAACCGCGCCACCAGGGCGCGTGACTGGCCGGTTCCGGCCACGGCCGCGATCTGCGTGTGCAGATCCCGGCGCGCGCCCATCATCTCGTCCTGGCTGCGATAGGTGACCGAGGCGCCATCCTCGGTCGTGATGGTGCGTTCACCACTGTGGATGGCGGCATTGAGGCGCGCGAGGCGCATCTGGAGGTCTTGGAGCGTGCTCATATGCCGCACGCTACCGGGGCAACTGTCTCATTTCCAAGAAACCTGAGACGGTTTCATCCGGGCTGTTTCAGGTGCCGGTACACCGTGGCACGGCTGATGCCCAGCGTTCGCGCCACGGCCGTGGCATTGCGGCCATTCCACAGGCGCAGCACCTGCCGCCGCTCCTCGGCCTTGTCCACAGGGGATCGGGCGGAGATGTAGGCGGCCTGGCTGGCAAACTCCCTGCGCAGCTGCTGCTGGACACGCTCCACCGTGGCAGGGCTGCCGCGCAGCTCGGGCAGCAGATCGACCAGGTAGTCGAACATGCGATCCACCAGATCGGGCGCGAAATCGGCCTCTGGCGTGGCGGAAGTCTTGGCCGCATCGGGGGCCATGTGGGGTGCTGGGGCGTTGGTCTTTGGGGTCATGGGGCTACCAGGAGCGGGAGAAACCGCCGTTGCGGCGAACGGGTGCCGCACGGCGCGGCGCGGGGGCCGACGCACGGGGCGCGGTGGTGATGGAAACGGGTGGCGCGTCCGACGTGGGCGCAGCCGTGGGAGCCGGCGGCGCCACGCTGGCGGGCGCTTCGGGTGGGCTGAAAAGGTCGCGGGCTGGCTGCACCATCTGCTCGACCTGCGCCCAGCGCGCATCGGTGTACTTGTGCAGGCCCTGGGCCATGGCCGCGTGGATGGCGTAGTTTCGGCAGTCCAGGTCCTCATTGCGCTGGCGGCGCTTGACCCAGCGGTAGGCCTCGCGGCCCTGGACCTTGGCCAGGATGCGCTGCTCTGCGGTCAGCTGCTCGAAGAACTCGCGCGGCAGATCCTCGCTGAAGTGCACGCACCCCGGGCCGGCGTCCGTGATCGCCAGCTGGCCCAGCAGCAGGTCCTTGGCGTTGTCCACGCCCACCAGCCAGAGCTTGATGCCCTGCTTGATCTTCTGGCCGCGCCAGTCCATGTCCTGCATGCTGGCCGGTCCCACGATGGGCCGGTTGTCGTTGTTGTCGCCCTTGATGGCGCGCAGGTTGGGCAGCATGTGCTGGTGCGTGCGGACATAGTTGTAGACCGCCTGTGTCTGGTCGGACGAGTCGATGCTGATGGCGCTCAGGCCCAGGCTGCCGCCGTGCCAGGCCTGGCGGTAACGGCGCTGCAGGTAGGCCGTCACGGGCGCCCAGTCGGCTTCGCTGGATGGGTTGCCCTCGATGATGTGGCGGTCCACGATCCAGCTCTCCATGCCGCGCGCCCAGGCCCAGACGTTGATCTGCCACCAGGTGCGCTGCACGTCCACGCCAGCCGTCAGCACCAGGCCGCCCACTGGCACCGTGCCGATGGCATAGGGTTCGGCGCGGGCCTGCAGCACATGGTCGTCGGTGCCCTCCCCCTTCAGTTCCCAGGCCTGGCCCAGGGTCTCGTTGGTGAACGAGGTCATGGGGCCTGCATCGCCCTCCTGCAGGGCGCGGTGGGCCTTCTCGAACTCGTCAACGATGGACGCCCAGGTACGCTGCGGGCTGTAGGCGGCCCAGATGTGCACGCCCAGCGTGCGCGGCGGCCTGCAAGGCGTGCCATCGGCAGCGCGCCAGATCCGATCTGCACCGAAGCGGCGGCCAGACCTCCGGCACACCCAGGCGCCCGTCAGCGGCCAGCCGCCCGGCAGGTACTCGGCCTGGCTGATGGACTCTCGGCAGTGGGGGCACATGTGGCGCACAGTCTCGGGCTTGCCGGCCTCCCACTTGAAGCCATGCATGGCCTCCTTGCCGCCCCAGGTCAGCGGGTGCTCGGCCTCGCAGCGCGGGCACTCGATCAGGTAATCGACCTCGTCCTCGGAATCCTCGCAGGCGCGGCTGACGTGGCACAGGCCCTTGATG
>NZ_BCZP01000051.1 GCF_001598795.1 Delftia acidovorans NBRC 14950
CTTGCTGGCGTGCTGGGCTGCCAGTGCGTGGGCGTCGGCCAGCGCGAAGGCGTGGCGCAGCGCGTAGTGCCAGTCGCTGGCCCAGTGGTGGTCGCTGTCAACGGTGGCAGATGACGACATAGGGCCGGTCTCCGAATTGCTCCTGTGCCCAGGTGCATGCGTCTTGCGTGCAGGCGCCGACGAATTGCTGCTGCGTGCAGCCGCATTTGATGGTGAAAGTGCGCATGTGACTCCAGTGATCAGAGGGATGGCAGTTCCAGCGGGATCTGCTGGAGCTTGGTTGAGGCGGGCGCATCAGCCGCACTGGCCTTGCGGCTGCGGCGCTTGGGTGGAGTGGCAGCAGCTGCAGCGCTGGCCAGCTGCTCGCGCGCCCTGGCGAAGGTCTGGGCCACGTTGGTGTGTTCGCTGCGACGGTAGACAAAGGCCTGATCGGTGATCGGCGTGGAGGTGCGGGTGATGCGGGCGAGTTGCATGTGGGTCTCCGGCATGCAAACGGCCCGCTCAGTGGCGGGCCGTTGGTTGGTCAAAGAAGGTGGTGCCGCACCAGGCGTAGAGCAGCATTCCGCTGTGCCGGGCCTCGTCCAGTGCCGCATATCCCGCGTTGGTCAGCAGCGCGCATGCGCTCCAGATCAGGGGTTCGCCGGCGCCCTCGCGTTCCATCACGGCGCCTTCGGCCAGGTCGCGGAAGTAGGTGGCCAGCCAGAACGGGCCGGCAGGGGTTGGCGGCGGTGTCTCGGGATACGGCGGGCTCATTGGTGCTGCGTGCCCGCGTCGAAAAACGTGGTGCCGGGCCAGGCATAGAGCAACAGGCCCGAATCCCTGGTGTGTCGGGCTGATTGAGCCATCTTGTCCCAAAGCTGGATCGATGCGCTATTGGCGGCCATTTCGGTGATGCGATCCACTTTGGGCCCTTTGGTTGTGTTGAGCTTGTCGTAGAGCGCTTTCATGGCAACTTGCTCCGCGAGGTCGATCAAATAGGCGGAAAGCCAGAAGTTGGGATGACTGGTTTCAAGCCAATCCGGATAGGCCATGCATAGGTGTTCGGCCTTCGGTTTGCGAAGTGGGCGACGCGATGGGGTGGCGTTTGCCATGGCAGATCTCCAGTGGTGGGCGAGACGAATAAAAAGGCCGGTGCCGCGTGGCGGCTGCGTGGGCGAGATGGCTGGTGGTTGCGAAGTGAGAAGCCCAGGCCCGGCGAAAAGATGGCTTGAGGTGATCAAAAACTAGCTGATGCGTGCGCTGCATTGCATTTGGACTTCTTACGGTTCCAACTACACGCGGGAGGGCTGGTCGTGGGTATCGCCTCTATCGAGGTTGAGCGCGCGCGACGGCGACAAGGGTCATGACCACAAAGGAATGGATTGAGATAAGCATCCAGCTCGCATCGTTGATTGCCACGGCCTGGGTTGGCGTGAGTTCAATCAAGCTGCAACGAACCCAGATCAGCGCCGCCAAGGCCGCAGAGCAAGCGGCGGAGACGCCTACGATCCAGAGATGGAAGTGGTTCAAATCACGTGCTGGTGGTTTCGCGTTCATGTGGCTCCCGTCTGTCGCATGGTTGGTCTATGCAAGCGTGCAGGCAGCGCCTGTCACCCGTTTCACGTTGCTCCAGTTCTCGCTGCTAACCATCTGGTTCCTGGCTTACGCGGAGATGGTTGTGGTCTTTGCGTTTGCTGCAGCGCTATCACCCCTGCGGTTCTTGCAAGAGGCCTCGCCGAAGTAGGCGAAAAGAAGGCCGCATGTGCATCCAAAGGCGGGTGCTTGAGAGGGCGGATGCGCGGCGTCAAACCGAAGCGCCCTGCAACCCAAGACGCTTGGGTTTGGGCAAGCAGTAAAGAAAAAGCCCGCAGAAGCGGGCTTGATCGACTTATCGAGAGACGTAGTTACTCAGACTTGCGCTTGAAGTTTTCGTCGTTTTTGCAGAAGAGAAGCGTGTCGTTGATGATGCCTGCCAAGCGCAGGAGGTTTTCTGGTTTTTCCAGCACGACTGTATCGCCAGCTCCCATGGTCATGCGCGCGCGATTGATTTCTTCTTTGTGTGCCGCCGACAATGTGATGCCAAATTGCACCGTGGGTGTTTTCTTGTCGCCCCAGTACCGGACAAGCCAGCGATTCGTTTTTCCTTGGTACAGGACCGCGTAGTAGCTCTCTGTGTCGCGCCCCTGCAGATCTTCGCCTGGAAGCAGATCGGCGATGGTGTCGAACAGCTTTCGTTCATTTGCTGTCGTGACAATCTTGGGGTTTATTGGGTCCACTATCGGTGCGTCTGGATCCTGGATCTCCGCGAGGATGACCGGATCGGGGGCGGGATCAGGCGTCTTGTTGAGCGATGTAGCCACCAGGGCGCTTACGGAGTGGGCCAGCGCTTGCTTGACGATGGGCTGCATCTGTTCTAGGAAGCGAGCCGTGAACGTCCTCTGGATGTTGGCCCTGCCGGCAACATAGCGCACAAAGTCCGTGTCACATTCTTTGAGTATGTCGCCGATGGTGTCTCGGAATGCGCTCAGATAGATGCTCTCTTCGGCGAGCGCGCGGAGGGCGTCGGGTTGAAACTGGTCATGATGGAAGCGCAGCAGCTGCTCTGCAGCATCGTCGGTGGGCTTGTCCAGATGCAAGGTCAAGAACGGCTTGTCGTCCATGATGTTCTTGTTCACGAGGTCGGTGAAAAACCTCCACTCCCTGCCGTTCGTGATGGCCGAAATGGCCACTTCAGGCGTAGCGTTGTAATAGCGGGACAGCTGTGGGCAATGGTTGTTCAGGTTCTGACTGCAAGCCTTTGCCTCAATGAACATGACGGGGAGGCCGTTAGAGAAGAGTGCGTAATCCACGCGCTCCCCTGCCTTTGCTCCCGGAAAGTCTGCAATGTGCTCAGCCCGAACCTTGGTTGGGTCGAATGCACTGAATCCAAGAATGTCAAGTAGTGGAAGTATGAGTGCCTGCTTTGTCGTTTCTTCTGTGGTACAGAACTCCGAAACCTTCTTTATGTGCTCTGTGTGCGCCAAAACGCGCTGTTTAAATGCTTCCACCCTGTCTACTCCCATTGAAATGAAATGCAACGATCGTAGCAAAACAATTAATGCAAAGAGGAAATGACGTGGAATGAGTGGAGGCCTCTTTGCAGCCCTGCGCGGAGGCCTCCTTCAGTCGTTACCGCGCCACGACTGATGGGCGCCACTTGATAGTGGGCAAGCCCTGTAGCGTCAACACGCGCCACGCAGCGCGCTCGACCAGGGAGGGCCAGATTTCGCGCACTTCCTGGTCTGCAGGCGCGGGGTCGGGTGCAGGGCGCTTTCTACAAAGTGGCGCCTTGGGTATCCAGCAACAGAGAGAAAGACCGAGGGACGTGCCCTCGGTCGATGCCGTGGTGCCCGGCGCTGCCGGTTGGGGCGGCGCCGGATGATTGTAAACACGTTTACATAAACGGTGCAAATGATTTGTAGATGAATTTACAAAATCGGATTTTCCCAATCCAAAAAAATTCCCTTGTGAAGCGTGTTGGGGTGCGGCTATGATTCAGATATGTATGGAAACACAGTACTCTCGAGCGAGGCTGAAGAGCGAACGCTCGTCAGAGTACGCGGCGCGAACGAGGCCGAAGTGGGGGTCGAAGTGTGTTTGAGCGAACTGACGCGCCAGGGCGTGAAGGCCCTAATTTTCCCCAACGAGGAACTGCTTAGGACTTGGCGGCTGCGTCTTGCAGCACTTGCATGATGGCAGTGCTGGCAGCGTTGAAAGCTTTTGCGCGACTCAGCTTGTCGGACTGCGAGATCATGTCGAAGAGCACCGCCAACTCTACTGCAGCCGGGGATAGTTCTGTGGGAGCGTTGATCGCTGGCGGCTGGTCCATCTGGCCTTCACCGGTCAGTAGCCATCTCGAATTCACCTTGAGATAGGCGGCAACTTTTTCATGCGCCTCGGTGCGCAGCTTTTGGTCCCGCCCCTTGGCGTTCGTCAGGATCATGCCAATGTTCTGAACGGACGTGCCTGCCGCGGCAGCAACGTCCTTACGCTCGATCTCACGCCCAAGCGCCTCTGATCGCTTCTGCATGGCTTGTAGTAGGCGTTCCCCATAGAGCATGGCGCACCTTAATCCCTAATATGTAAATTTGGTTGCCTCAGTTCTTGTAAACATGTTTACAATGAGGTATGAAAAAAGATCACGCTATAGCGCTGCTGGGCGGTACGGCCAGGAAGGCCGCTGAAGCGATGGGCTATCGCGCAGTTCAAACCATCTACTTGTGGCCCGACGAACTGCCACAGGCGACCGCCGATCGTGTGATGGGCGCTGCCGCGCGGATCTCAAAGTCGGTAAGTGAAGGGTTGCCAACGTTCAGCAACCAGGAGGTGGCCCATGGCTGAGATCCGCTCCCATCTCGATCACTACGCACCGGCCTCGTTGCGCGGTGTGACAGCTGTCAAAGACGGCTGGATCTGCATGTCGTTCAGCCAGGCAGGGCAGGTGGTTCGATTGCGTCTGCCCGTTGAAGATGCCCGGCATTTGGCCGGCTTCGTCGGCCCGTTCGGTTCCCAGTTGTCGGGTGAATCCTGCCGCGCCACCGATTTGACGGAGGGGCTGTGATGCGTGCCTATATTTGGTTTTCCCTGGTGATCTGCGCTCTTTGTGTATGCGGTCGGGCTATTTGGCTGGCACGCGGAGAGTTCCCTCGGCGCACGGCTGGCCAGGCCGTAGTGGATCTGATTTTTGATTTGGTGATGGCTGGCTGGGCTCTGGGTTTGCTGCTGCAAGGAGGTGCCCATGCTTGAAGAACTGCGCCGAGAACTGTTCCGATGCCAGGCGCGAGCGCTGTGGCTGCGCTCGCTGGCGGTGGCTGATCCACTTCTCAGCGCGCGGCTGCAGGCAGAGTCCAGCCTTGCATTTCTTCGTGCAACGCAAGGCGAATGTCCTCTGGACTCATTGAGCGGACATCCCGGGGCAGCCAGTGATATTTCTGGATCCATTCCTCCAAGCTTGGGGAGGTCGCCAATGGCTGAGCCCATGTCCCTCGAAGAGCTCGCCGCAGCTTTGAAGACGGTCGGAAAGTGGCGCGAGGGCCTGACATACAAACAATTCAGGACGCTTGAAAGCGCAGGCTTGATGTCGCTGCGGGCGTGGGGTCTGGGTTTGGCGGAGTTCGAAGCCATCGACCCTATTGATGGTGAGCCTGCCCCGCAGACGATGGATGACGCGTTCGCGCTTCTCCGGCGGTTGGTAGATCGCACTGACCTGAGCCCGATGGGGGTGGTGCATGCCTTTACAGCTGGCAGTCTGGCCGGCTCCATTCTGGCTGCAGAGTTTCCTGCGTTGTTGGCACATCGAGTCGAGGGGCATGCCGCCTTCGCTGCAGGGCAGGAGGCAGCCCATGGCTGATCAAACCCTTCGTGTTGTGCTTGTTGGCCAGACAACGCTGCTAGCCGACCTCGCGCTACTTGCTGAAGCGGCCAAAGGATCGCTTGAGGTCCGCGAGGCTCTTGTCTACTTTCTTCATGGAGCTGTCGAGACTGCGGGCGTCGATATCCAGTGTGGTTCCACAACCCTGGCAGGTGAGCTTCGGGTTGAGGCGAAGCTTCCCAATCGTCTCGCGTCGCTCGCGGCGGCACTTCGGGCAATTGATCGTGATGGCCTGTGAGTCCAAGAGTCCCATTTTGTCCGCCCTCCTTGGCGTAGTTGGTGGTGGTGTGAGAGCTTCCATCGTACCCAAGGCAGGGGCGGACACCTGTTTTCCCCCTCATGCCACCACTCTTGCAGAGATGCCCCGCAGCTGTGAAATCACTTCCGGCGGCGCACTCCCGGACTCCTGCATGCGCTGGCAGCACAGTTCGCTCCAGCGGGCCAGCGCGGCCGCGCTGAATCCGGCTCGGCCTTCGCCCTCCAAGACTTCGAGCATCTGGCCCAGGAACAGCTCCAGGGCCTGCGCCCATTGGGGGCTGCCGATGTTGTCTGCTGTGGGCGTTGCGGGTGCTGTGCTGTGGGTCATGTCGTTGGCTCGCAAGGGGTTGTGCTGATGAGTGCAACTTTCTCAGTTGGCATCGCCCCTGGCTATGTCGAAAGTGAGCCTCAAGCCGACATTGCCGCCGGCATGGACGTGCTCGACGCGGCTTACCTGATCGCACAGACCAGCCAGGGCGGCATCAAGGCCCTGGCGGTGCGCATGGGCATCAACGCCGGCACGCTGCAGCACAAGCTCAACACCAACAACGATACCCACCACCTGACGCTGCGCGAATCCGTGCGGCTGCAGGTGGTGACGGGCAATGCAGCTGTGCTGCATGCCATGGCCAGCGAACTCGGCTACGAGTGCCGGCGCACCCTGCCAGACCAGGCCGAGGGCGATCCGGTGGAGGCCTTCATGCATTTCCAGTCCGCCGTGGCGGAGGTCACACGCGCAGCAGCTGATGCGCACCGCCAGCCGTCGCGCAATGCGGTGCGGCGGCTTGACCGCCAGGTGCAGGAACTCACGGTCATGGCGCAGTACCTGGCCCGCTCGGCACAGCAGCGCCTGGCTGCCACCCCTGGAGGTGGCAATGCGTATTGATATCAAGCCTGAAGGAGGTGCCCGATACAAGCGTGCCCTGGCCGGCCTGGATGGTGGGCAGATTGCTCAGGCCACGGCCGAGGCCATCAACATGGGTGCGGGCCGCGTCAAGAATTCCATGCGCTCTGAAATGCAGAGCGTTTTTGACAGACCCACAGGCTACGTGCTGCAGTCCGTGCAGGTGGTCAAGAAGGCCACGGCCGGCGATCTCAATGCGCTGGTGGCGCCTACCTACATGGGCGGCAAGGGTGTGGACCCGCAGCAGATCCTCGCCGCGCAGGAGGACGGCGGCCGGCGCCGTGACAAGCGAAGTGAGGTGGCTCTGCGGCGCGCCGGGATTCTTCCTAACGAATATCAGACTGCAATTCCAGCCGACAGGTACGGCGGGCCGTATCCGGGTACTGATGATGGGCGCGGCAATCTCAAAGGCTCGGTGCTGGTCCAACTTATCGCGTATTTCCAAGCGTTTGGCGAGCAGGGTTACAGGGCAAATATGTCCCAGGGCCGCAAGAACGCTCTGCACCAGCGCGGTGGCAAGGGCGTTCGGTTCATGGGGCCTGTGAAAGGCATCCGGTTCATCGTCGCATATGGCCCCCTGCGCGGCGGCGCCCGGACCACGGCGCGCGGCGAGTACGACCAACGCGTATCCAACTTGGGCCCAGGCATCTGGGCCATTTCGGGTACGGGCGGCGCTGACGTGCGCGCGGTGCTGATGTTCGTACGCAGCGGCAACTACAAGCCCCGCATCAGCCTGGAAGCGGTGCGCAAGCGCTCGGGCGTCGATGAGCTGATTCCCCGCTGGGTCCGTGGCCGCGTCTACGACGCATTCAAGAAAGCCAGTCAGGGCTGACGGCCCGGCTGATATCAGGAGAGATAGACATGCAACACACCACCCATCAGGTGACCTCGCATGACACCAAGGCGGATTCGTTCTCTGCCATTGGCAATGCCACGCGGGTGCGCCTCAACGAGCGGCTGTACAGCAGCCTGGCCGAGGCCCACCGCCGGGGGCAGCCCGCCCTGAGCCGGCGCGAGCTGCGGGACTTTCACAACGAGTGCACCGGCGAATGGCTGGAGATCTCCAGTGTGGCCAGCACGGTGAATGCGCTGGTCGCGGCCAAGCGGGTGGAAGAGGTGGCGGCGCGGGCCTGCTCCCTGCCGCCGCATCGCCTGGTCAAGCCTGTGCGCTGCCGCCTGCAGCAGGCCACGTTGACGGACTGAATTGATATCGAAGGTTGAGCAGGCATGAATCACTACCCCCACCACATCGGCGACTTCAACACCGCGACACGGCACTTGTCACGGCTGGAGCGTGCCATCTACCGTGACATGCGTGACATGTACTGTGACACCGAGGCAGCGTTGGACGGCTCCAGCTTCGATCTGCTGGCGCGGCGACTGCTGTGCCGGTCACCGGAAGAGATCGATGCCCTGCAGTTCGTGCTGGCCGAGTTCTTCACGCTGCTGCCCGATGGCCGATATCAGAACGACGAATGCGAGCAGATCGTGGCCCAGTTCCGCCAGCAGCAGGAGGGGCGCGAAGAGGTCAAGAGCAACGAACATCTGCGGCAAAGGCGCAGCAGGGCTAGGCGTAGCGCTATCTTTTCTGCTCTTCGTACTCTGGGTGTCGTACCCGCTGCCAAGACCAAGGCGGCAGAGCTGATGGCCCTGTGCCGTCAGCATGGGATCGTCGTGACAGACACCAGTGTCACGCTCAATGGAATGGATTGGCTGGCTGCTGATACGGACAATGTCACGCCGCGTCACGGTGATGTCACGGGTGGTGTCACGCCTCGTCACGGCGATGACACGGGTAACCAGAACCAGAACCAAAACCAATACATACCCCCCAACCCCCCTGCAGGGGGGGCGAACGGTGGGTTGGCTATCGCCACAGCGCTTGCAGGCAGCTTCCCGGAGCATCGGCGCACCCGGTTGGTGGACGTGGCCGACGCCGTGGCCGATGCCATCGCCCGTGGCGACGTGACGGCCGAGGAGCTGCTGGCTGCCGCTGAGCAGCAGCGTGGACTGCTGGCGGCGAAGGATGGCAAGGCCTGCCCCAGTCTGCTGCGCTGGGTGCGTGAGCAGCGTTGGAAGGACGTGGTGATGCTGGCATCTGCGGCTGGCGAGGGGCAGCAGCCCGACAACTGGGCAGACACGCGCAGCGGCGTCGAGGGCATGGCGGCTAGCCTGGGCATGCCGGGCTACGACGACTGGTGCGATGCGCGAGCGGGGCAGGGCCTGCGGCGAGCGTTCGCGGACTACGAGGCGGCAGTGCATGCGCTGCTGGCCGAGCGTCAGGGGGTGTCGGCATGACGGTGCGCACCCTCATCGGCGCGGCGGCGCCCCTCTCGATGTGCTTAAAAAATAGGCAGGATCGCGGGTCCTTTTTGGCCCCCTTGGAAGCGGGTAATTCGAGCCGCGCTCTCGGACTGTTGCGCAACCTTCCTAAGGGGGTTAAGTGAAGGTCCTGCCTTACTTTGATGCTCCTATTTCGCAAGCAGAATTTGCGGCTTTGATCGGTGTCAGCGAGGCCCGCGTGAGCCAGCTGGTGAGCGAAGGCGTGATCGTCCGGGGCGATTCGGGCCACGAATGGCTGCTCGCCTACTGCGCGCGCCTGCGCGACCAGGCTGCGGGCCGTGCCTCGGCCGGTTTGGGTGGCCTGGACCTGGTCCAGGAACGTGCGGCGCTGGCGCGTTCGCAACGTGTGGCCCAGGACCTGAAAAACGCTGTCTCCAGTGGCGAATTCGCGCCCATCGGTGCTTTGGCGGACGTGTTGGGTCTGGCCAGCTCGGCCGTGGTGGACCGCATGGACCAGATCGAGGGCCAGTTGCGCAAGGCCTGCCCGGATCTGCCCGAGGATGCCCGCGTCACGGTGCTGCGCGTGCTGGCCGATGCCCGCAATGAATGGATTCGGGTCACGTCCAAGCTGATCGGCGAGCGCGTGGCGGCCATGGCCGAGGCGCCCGACGAGGATGAGCTGGACGAGGAGGCCGCATTTTGAGCGTACCCCTGTCGAGAGAGGCGATTTCCGCAATCCAGGCCGCCGCGCAGCTGGGCCTGTCCAGCCTGCGGGCCGACGCACCGCAAACACTGTCCGAATGGGCAGCCGACCACTTCCTGCTGGCCGGAGAATCCAGCCACCAGAAGGGCGGTTGGGTGGCCTGGCCGTTCCAGATCGGAATCTTGGACTTCATGTCCGATGACCGCATTGAGGAGCTGGCCGTCAAGAAGTCCAAGCGCGTCGGCTACTCGAAAATGATCACGGCCTTCGTCTGCTACAACATCGCGCACCGCCGCCGAAAGCAGGCGCTGTGGCAGCCCACGGACGACGACCGTGACAGCTTCGTCAAGACCGAGATCGAGCCCCTGCTGGACAGCAAGGACGGCGTGCCCTCGGTGATCGCGGCCCGCAAGCAGGGCAGCCGGGTCGAAGAGACCATCAAGTACAAGCCGTTCCGCGACAGCGTGCTGCATTTGCTGGGCGGCAAGGCGGCGCGGGCCTACCGCCGTATCACGGTGGCCGTGGCCATCCTGGACGAATGGACGGCT
>NZ_BCZP01000052.1 GCF_001598795.1 Delftia acidovorans NBRC 14950
GCTGCGCGCCTTCCCCCTCTCTACCCGCTGCGCGGGGGAGGGGGACGACACCCTCGGTGCGGGGCGGCCCTTCCTCGGTGTCCCTGGGATGGGCCGCGCCGGTTTCATGCGCCTGGGTGAAGCGCAAGGCTCTCGAAAGCCGATTCCCAGATTCCCTGCGTTGCTCGCGCCGGGCCCTGTACTTTCCCGCAGGAGCTTTCATGGTCCCCCCACTTTCACTCGCCGTGGCCGCCGACGATGCGCCCGCCACGCACCGCCCCCATCTCCAGCACTTGCTCGACCAGGCCAAGGCGCAAGGCCCCATTCCGGTGGCCGTGGCCTATCCCTGTGATGCGGGCTCGCTGCAGGCCGCCATGCAGGCCGCGCAGGCGGGCCTGATCACGCCGCTTCTGGTCGGCCCCGAGGCACGCATCCGGGCGGCGGCCCAGTCGGCCGGGCTGGATCTGGCGGGCGCGTCCATCCATTCCACCGCCGACGATCCGCGCGCGGCGGCGGCCCAGGCGGCGGCGCTGTGCGGCAGCGGCCAGGCCCGCGCGCTGATGAAGGGCAGCCTGCACAGCGACGAGTTGCTGGGCGCTGCCGTGGCGCGCGAGGCCGGCCTGCGCGGCAGCCGCCGCGCCAGCCATGTGTTCGTGATGGACCTGCCGGGCTTCGAGCGCCCGCTGCTGATGACCGACTGCGTGGTCAACATCTTCCCCACGCTGATGGACAAGCGCGACATTGCGCAGAACGCCATCGACCTGGCCCGTGCCATCGGCATTGCGCGGCCCCGCGTGGCCGTGCTCTCGGCGGTGGAGACGGTCAACCCCGCCATTCCCGGCACCATCGACGCGGCCGCGCTGTGCAAGATGGCCGACCGGGGGCAGATCAGCGGCGCCATCCTCGACGGGCCGCTGGCCTACGACAACGCCATCTCGCTGCGCTCGGCGCATCACAAGGGCATCGTCTCCGATGTGGCCGGCCAGCCCGACGTGCTGCTGGTGCCCAGCCTGGAGGCCGGCAACATGATCTACAAGCAGCTGGTCTACATGGCCGACGCCGAATGCGCGGGCCTGGTGCTGGGCATGCGCGTGCCCATCGTGCTGACCAGCCGTTCGGACTCGGTGGCCAGCCGCATCGCGTCCTGCGCGCTGGCCGTGCTGGCCGATGCGGCGGGCGGCAAGGAGCAGCCATGAGCCAGGTTCAAGCCCCGTTGGCAGCACAGCCGCCCGTGCCGCGCATGCTGCAATGGCTGAAGCTCCTGCCCGGCACGGGCCTGTCGGGCGTGATTGCGCTGGCAGCCACCTTCGTCTCCACGCTGCACGGCGGGCCGCAGCTGCTGTTCGCGCTGTTCTTCGGCGTGGCCTTCCACTTCCTGAGCCAGGACGCGCGCGCCAAGCCGGGCATCGAGTTCTGTGCACGCGGCGTGCTGCGCCTTGGCGTGGGCCTGCTGGGCGCGCGCATCACGGCCACGCAGATCGCGGGCCTGGGCTGGACCACGGCGCTGATCGTCATCGCGGCCGTGGTCACCACGCTGCTGTGCGGCACGCTGCTGGGCCGGCGCCTGGGCCTGACGCGGCCGCAGGGCGTGCTGTCGGGCGGCGCGGTGGCCATCTGCGGCGCCTCGGCGGCGCTGGCCATCTCGTCGGTGCTGCCGCGCGACAAGGACAGCGACCGCTTCACGCTCACCGTGGTGGTCACGGTCACCGTGCTGTCCACGGCCGCCATGGTGCTGTACCCGCTGGTGGCGCGCGCACTGCACCTGCCGCCCGAGCTGGCGGGCCTGTTCATCGGCGGCACCATCCACGATGTGGCCCAGGTGGTGGGCGCGGGCTACACCATCGACCAGGCCACGGGCGACTACGCCACCATCGTCAAGCTGTTCCGCGTGTCCATGCTGGCCGTGGTGGTGGTCATGGTCTCGGCCCTGTTCAAGCGCCAGCGCGAGGCTGCGGCCGAGCAGCACCACGGCAAGAAGCCGGGCCTGGTGCCCTGGTTCCTGTGGGTGTTCGTCGCGCTGGTGGCCATCAACTCGCTGGGCTGGGTGCCGCCGGGCCTGCAGCACCAGTTGAGCGACCTGTCGCGCAACTGCCTGGTGCTGGCCATTGCGGCCCTGGGCCTGAAGACCTCGTTCCAGCAACTGGCCCAGGCCGGCTGGCGGCCTTTTGCACTGCTGGTGGTGGAGACGCTGTGGATGGCGGCCTTCGTGCTGATCGCCATCGAGTTCGAGATGCGGTGAACCCAGGCTCAACACGGCAGTTTTCCAGGGCCCGCCATGCGCGGGCCCTTTTCATTTCTCATGGAACCGGCGCATTTGATGTTCGCGCATCGAGATGATACATTTGCACACAATTTTTTGACGCACATCAACGCCCGACACGAGCCGTGAACGTTCTTCGCAAGCAAGCCGGCAGATTCCGCAGACGCACTGCCATCCAGGTCCTCGCCCTCCTGCGCAGGCAACAACCCCTGCAAGCTGCCTTGCTGCGGCTGCTTCCGTGCCTGCTGCTGCTGGCCGGCTGCGCCGTGCTGCTGGACTCCCTGGTGCCCATCCCGCTGTGGGCCGTCGCCGGCCTGACGGGGGTCATGGCGGGCTACATCGCCCACAACTGCCAGGCGTTTGTTGCATCCCAGCGCAAGAAATCCATGCTGCGCCATCTCGCGCGCTGCTGCCTGCTGCACGCCCAATGAAACACAGGCGCCCGGGTCGTCAGGCACCGCTGCTGGCATAGGCCGTCAGCGCCTGCGCGACCGCCTTGAACACCACGGCGCAGCGCTCGCTCTTGCGCAGGTCCTCATGCATGGCCACCCAGGTATCGAGCTTCCATGAGAATGCCTGCGGCAGCACCCGTACCAGGCACGGGTCCCTGTCCGCCAGCGCCGACTGGCAGATGCCGATGCCAAAGCCAGCGCGGATGGCGCCCAGCTGCGCCAGGTCGCTGTCCGAGCTCAGCGCCATGGCCTCGCGCGTGAACATCGGAAACTGCTGCTGAAACCTGCGGATGAAGGCGTTCTCATGGTCGAAGCCGATCAGCGAATGCCCGGCCAGCTCCTGCAGCGAAGCCGGCACGCCATGCCTGGCCAGATAGCTCTCATGGGCATGCAGCCCCAGTTCGATGGCGCCGATATGGCGGGCCACCAGCGCCTCCTGCTGCGGCCGGAACATGCGCACGGCCACATCGGCCTCGCGGCGCAGCAGGTCATCGACCGCGTTGGACAGCACCAGTTCGATGCGCAGTTCAGGATGGGCCGCGCGCAATTGCGCCAGCACGGGCGGCAGCAGTTCCACGCCCACGACCTCGCTGGCCGTCAGGCGCACCGTGCCGCGCACGCCCGCGCCATGGCTGGCCGCCACGCGTCGCAGCGCGGCAGCCGTCGCGGCCATGCTGGCCGCATAGGGCTGCAATTCATAGGCAGCCTCGGTGGGTGCGAAGCCATCGGACGAACGGGTGAACAGTTGCAGGCCCAGCGCCGACTCCAGCCCGTCGATGTGCCGGCCCACGGTTGGCTGTGCCAAGCCCATGGCCCGGCCCGCCGCTGACAGCGACCCGGACTCCAGCACCTGCAAAAAGCTGCGATACCACTCCCAATGGGGTTCCGACATCACTGATCCATTCATTTATGCATGGACACCAGAAGATTCTAGGCAATTTTCCTTTTGCAGCGTGTTGCGGACACTGGCGTGGTCACCACAGGACCCGCACCATGCCATCCATTGCACTTTTCGGCGCCGCAGGCGCCATCGGCCAGAGCCTGGCCGCCGCGCTCAGACAACAGGGCCGCGCCTATCGCGTGGTCGGCCGCAACGCAGCCAGCCTGCGCCAGACCTTCGGCGCCGATCCCCTGGCCGAGATCGCCACCTGGAACCCGGATGTCGCCGGCTCCATCGAGGCGGCCGCCCACGGCGTCGACACCCTGGTCTACCTGGTGGGCGTTAACTACTGGCAGTTTCAATTGCATCCCGAACTGATGCGCAAGACGCTGGAAGGCGCCATTGCCGCGGGCGTGCGCCGCATCGTGCTGATCGGCACCGTCTATCCCTACGGAAAGGCCCGCACCCTGCCCGTGGCGGAAGACCATCCGCGCGAGCCCCATACCTTCAAGGGCCGCATGCGCAAAGCCCAGGAGGACCTGCTGCTGCAAGCCCATGCACAGGGCCGCATCGAGGCCACCGTGCTGCGCCTGCCCGACTTCTACGGCCCCGGAGTGCACAACAGCCTGCTGCACGGCGCCTTCGAGGCGGCGGCCCACGGCGGCCGGGCCGACATGATCGGCCCGCTGGACAGGCCGCACGAGTTTGTCTATGTGCCTGATGTGGGCCCCGTCGTGGCGCGCCTCATCGACACGCCGCAGGCATTCGGCAGGGTCTGGCACCTGGCTGGCGCGGGGGCGACCACGCAGCGCGACATCGTCTCGGAGATCGAACGCCTGAGCGGCAGGCCGTTGAAACTGCGCGTTGCAGGCAAGACCGCGCTGCGCCTGGCGGGCCTGCTCAGCCCCTTGATGCGCGAACTGGCCGAGATGCACTACCTGCTGACCGATCCGCTGATCATGGACGACTCGGCCCTGCACACCCTGCTGGGCCCCATTGCCAAGACCCCCTACGCCCAGGGCATACGCGCCACGCTGGATGCCGCCAAGGCGGGCGCGGGCTCAGCCGTGAACTCCAGCCCGCAGCAGGCCACGGCCTGAAAACAAAAAAGCCCTGACAGCAGAACTGTCAGGGCCTTTGTCTATCTGGCAGGGGAGGAAGGACTCGAACCCTCGCATGCCGGAATCAAAATCCGGTGCCTTTACCAACTTGGCGACTCCCCTAGAAGACCTAAATTCTAATACGTTTTTTTGGTCGCAAAAAGAAAACGCCTCAGATTCTTTCAACGCGGCGAGGCATCGGGGCCTGCATCACTCCAGCGTGCGGCCTCTTCAAGCAGATGATCTGCCGCCTCCAGAGAAGCTGCCTGCAGTTCTGGATCGTCTTCCATACGCTGCAGCACCTGGTCCACAAGGGCCGGGAACTGCGGATCAGCCTGCAGTGCGTCACCCAGTTCACGCACCAGCGTGGCTTCCATGAACATGCGAAAGGCCTTGCGCCGCCTGTCGGGATCTGCGGCATCCATGCCCTTCAGACGCCGCAGCAAAGGTGCCAGCACGCGGGCGTCGCCCGAGCCCTCCTTCGCAGGGCCACCGGCAGAACGGGCCTGCTCCCCCTGACCTTGCGCCTGCCGCAGCCGCGCCTGTTCCAGAGCCTGGGCCCGGATCAGCGCGGCAATGCCTGAGGCGCCATCAATGCGAGTCATGCGGGACCTTCATCAATGCGCCGGCCCCGACTGCTGGTAGTTGGAGAGCAGTACATGGGCCACACCGTCGTCCGCAGGCGGGGCAGATGTCTCGGGCGAAGGCATCGCCGCCAGCACTCTCTGTATATCTGCCGACATCGCGGGATTGTCCGTGTTGCGCTCCAGGCCAGCCACAAACAATGGCCGAGCCCCATCGAAATCATCGCGCGCCAGCGCCACGAACCCCTGTACCCAATGGGGCAACGGGCTGCTGTCGGGCAACTCGGCAAGTGGCTGCCACGTCAGCAGCGCGGCAGGCACGCGACCATCGCTGAACTGCAGCAGCCCCAGCTGGTAACGCGCCACATGCCATTGCGGACTCAGCAGCAGTGCCGTGGAAATGTGATGTTCCGCACGGCCAATGTCACCCAAGGCAGCGAATTCGGAACCCAGCAAGAAATGCGCGGCGCCCGAATCGGGCTGCTCGGCAATTGCCTGCAGGAACAGCTCGGTGGCGACCGTGCTGTCTCCCTGGGCGCTGGCCTCGAGAGCCTGGTCCAGGGTGGAGAGAGAAGAAAGATTGTCTGATTGGGACATATGGGAGCACCAGGGAGTGCCAGGGATTGGCGGCAGAACGACTTGGAATGGACGGCTGTTGAGCCCTTCACCCCTTTATCCACTCCTGCGGACATCCGTTGAGCAAACCCGGCCAGTTCGCAGGGATTCTATCGCCCGGTCTTTTGCCGTCTTGACACCCTTTCGTCGCCGAAATCCCCATCAAACCAAAGGGTCTTACTCAACAAACCGAACAAGGTCCGGATGCATTGCCTGAATGGGCCCCGAAACCTGCGGAATCCTCCGCCTCCTTTCTCGCGGCCCTCCATGCATATCGATCAAGGGGCACACATGGTTGGCATCGTCAGCGGCAATAGTCTGGGTCTGGGCAACAGCTCTCTGGCCACACTGGGTCAACGCGCCGCACAGGGCAACGCCTCCCAGGGGCGCGGTGGCGAGCAGGTCTTCGTCAACGTCGCCTCCGGCAACCTCGTCATCGCCCACAACGACGACCAGCTCGTGGCCCACGGCGGCGGCTTCCAGGCCGTGCGCACCTACAACAGCCAGGGCCTGCTCAATGACGACAACGCAGACAACTGGAGCGCGGGCTTCTACCGCCGCCAGCTGGTGCTCTCGGGCACTTACGGCCAGGCGGGCAGCACCATCACCCGCACCGAGCGCGATGGCGCAAGCGCCCTGTTCTCCTGGGATGCGGCCTCCAGCAGCTATGTCAGCACCGATGGCGCCGGTGCCTACGACCGCATCGTGCAGCAAGGCTCCAGCTACGTCTTCACCGATGGCGCCACCGGCAACCGCGAGTTCCACGACACCGCCACCGGCCGCCTGGACAAATCCGTGGACGCCAGCGGCAACACCACGGCCTACACCTACGACGCCAACGGCAACATCGCCAAACTGGTCAACCCCAGCGGCGAGTCCATCCAGTACGACTACACGGGCAACCTGCTGACCCGCATCCGGGTGGTCGACAGCCAGGGCGCCACCACCACGCGCACCAGCTATGCCTATGACACGCGCAACCGCCTGTCCCAGGTCACGGTCGATCTCACGCCCCAGGACGGCTCCACGGCCGACGGCAAGCTCTACCGCACCAGCTACACCTACCATGGCGACAGCAACCGCATCGCCACGCTGACCCAGAGCGACGGCAGCCAGCTGAGCATCGACTATGTGCAGGTGGGTTCGGAGTTCAAGGTGTCGTCGCTGCGCGACGCGCTGGGCCAGACCACGCGCTTTGCCTACGACACGGCCACGCGCACCACCCAGGTCACGGACCCTGCCGGCAAGGTCTCCAGCTACGCCTATGACGCCAAGGGCCAGTTGCTGAGCATCACCTCGCCCGCCACCAATGGTGTCTCTTCCGTCCAGCGCTTCGAGTACAACGCCAACGGCGACCTGATCCGCAGCACCGATGCGGACGGGCGCACGGTCTTCATGGCCTATGACGCCAACGGCAACCAGGTGCTGCAGCGCGATGGTGCAGGCAACACCATCACGCGCATCTACAACGCCCAGAACCGCCTGCTCAGCGAGACCGTCTACACCCAGCCCGACCCCGATGGCGACGGCGCAGCCCAGGCCTCGGGCGCGCAGACCACGCGCTATGTGTACGACGATGCCACGGGCCTGCAGCTGCGCTTTGCCATCAGCGCCGAAGGCCGCGTCACCGAATACCGGCGCAATGCCTATGGCGAGGTCGTCAGCACGCTGCAGCACCAGGCGGCGCGCTACGGAGCCGCCGGTGCCTCGACCGAGGCCGCCCTGTCGGCATGGAGCGGGCAGCAGAACCTGCAGCAGCTGCAGCGCACCGACTACGTGCTGGACTTCCGGGGCCAGGCCCAGGTCACCACCACCTATGCCGCCACCGATGCCGCAGGCAACGGGCTGGCGGCCGGCAGCACGGTCACGCGCCATATCTACGACCAGGCCGGG
>NZ_BCZP01000053.1 GCF_001598795.1 Delftia acidovorans NBRC 14950
CCTGCTGGCGTGCTGTGCTGCCAGGGCATAGGCGTCGGCCAGCGCGAAGGCGTGCCGCAGCGCGTAGTGCCAATCGCTGGCCCAGCGGTGGTCGCGGTCAGCGGTGGCAGATGACGACATAGGGCCGGTCTCCAAATTGCTCCAGCGCCCAGGCGCATGCGTCTTGCGTGCAGGCGCCGACGAATTGCTGCTGCGTGCAGCCGCATTTGATGGTGAAGGTGCGCATAGGGCTCCAGTGATCAGAGGGTTGGCAGTTCCAGCGGGATCTGCTGGAGCTTGGTTGCGGCAGGCGCATCTGCGGTGCTGGTCTTGCGGGTGCGGCGCTTGGGTGGAGTGGCCGCCTCCGCAGCGCTGGCCAGCTGCTCGCGCGCCCTGGCGAAGGTCTGGGCCACGTTGGTGTGCTCGCTGCGGCGGTAGACAAAGGCCTGATCGGTGATCGGTGATCGGCGTGGAGGGGCGGGTGATGCGGGCGAGTTGCATGTGGGTCTCCGGCATGCAAACGGCCCGCTCAGTGGCGGGCCGTTGGTTGGTCAAAGAAGGTGGTGCCGCACCAGGCGTAGAGCAGCATTCCGCTGTGCCTGGCCTCGTCCAGTGCCGCATATCCCGCGTCGCTCAGCAGCGCGCATGCGCTCCAGATCAGCGGGTGGCCGGCGCCCTCGCGCTCCATCACGGCGCCTTCGGCCAGGTCGCGGAAGTAGGTGGCCAGCCAGAACGGCCCGGCAGGAGTTGGCTGCGGTGTCTCGGGATAGGGAGGGCTCATGGCTGGTCTGGGCATGCCTCGAAATACCTCGTCCCAGACCAGGCGTAGAGCAGCATCCCGTCATCCCGGGTTCGTGCTGCAGACGCACTCGTCTCATCTGTCTGCTTGGTGCGGGCTCCGTAGAGAGCAAGTTGGGTAACGTTGTCCGTGCCGGGGCCGCGCTTTGCGTGGCTGCGTTTGCAGAGCTGATCCAAGGCTGCGGTTTCCGCCAGATCCCGGAAATAGGCGGCGAGCCAGAAAGCTGGGTGATGTGTGCCAGGGGATTTCGGGTAGGGCATGCTCAGATGCTCGGCCTTTGGCTTGCGAGGTGGGCGACGCGGTGGGATGGCATTTGCCATGGCAGATCTCCAGTGGTAGACGAAGAAAAGGGCCGGTGCCGCGTGGCGGCTGCGTGGGCGAGATGGCTGGTGGTTGCGAAGAGAGAAACCCAGGCCCGGCGAAAAAGAAGGCCGCATGTGCATCCAAAGGCGGGTGCTTGAGAGGGCGGAGGCGCGGCGTCAAACCGAAGCGCCCTGCAACCCAAGACGCTTGGGTTTGCCCTGCGTTGCGCAGGGCGGGCGCGCTGCTGGCGGTCAGCCCGACAGCCGGCAGTGCTTCAGCCATTACCCGCCATGGCTGCGGTGTGTGGGCGCCTCGAAGAACGAGGTCATCCCCTGGCGGTCGTTGTCACGCGCTCAGTGAAATCGGCCACGCTGGGCCGCAAGGGGGTTTTCAGGTCTTCGCGCCGCAGCTCCAGTGATTGGAGTGGGCGCCTGCCGGCCTGGGCGAAAGCAGGGCTCCGATGGCAGCCCCATGCTTCACAGCGTGGGGTGCTGGTCTTGTTTATTTCGCAGGGCGAGAGTGGTCGATAGATGGTCTGGGCTGAGCCAGCCACAGTCTTGTGCCACTCTCTTTTTAAGGACCGGCGCGAGCCCGGCCGATGCCGTGGTGCCCAACGCGATCAAAGATGCGTTGGGCGAACTTTACTAAGAACTAAAGTGACGGTCAACAAAAAGCTAAAGAAATCTTGAGAGATTTGTAAACATTGCTTGAGACCGGGGGGCAGCTGCGAGGCTAGCCGGTGCAGGCTTCGTAGATCCCGAGGCTGCGCGCGTCAGCTTGGCTGGAAGATGTTTGGTCTATGAGCGCAGCTTCAGATGTTGCGGCGAACCGCTTGAAGCCGGTGAACCCGCCGTATGAGTTTTTCCCATTGACCTCGCCACACACCACTGCACCTTCTTGGAAGGCAACTAGGCGAACGTTTCTGAACTGAGCGCTCTGAGGGTCTTTCAGGGCATTCGATACAGCTGTTTTAGCGGAGGAAATTAAATCTTCTTCCGAATGACCAGAATACAAATAGTCTCGGTTAAACAAGGCATAGCCGCCGACTATCTTTAAAGATATCTGACGTTCGTGAAGATATGGGTCATATTGAGGGGCTGTCACGCAGCCGGCCATAAGTGCAGCCATCAAAGATGCCGTTACAGTGATGCCCCTCATGGTATCTCCGTTAGAAAATTAAAGAGTCTTGTCCCACGCTGCCAGCAACGCGCTCAATGCACTCAACGTCTGAGCGCATCAACGTCATCGGCTCATACCTGTTATTGATGCTGACTAGTTGCAGCTCATCGTCCCGTATCCAGTTGAGCTGTTTTAGGAGACACTTTCCATCAGTCAGTTTGACAACGACGTCCATGCCTGGCTGCGATTCTATGCTTGGGGTCACAATTACATATTCGCCCGCCCTATACCGTGGGTGCATTGAATCGCCCTTGATTCTTAATGCGAAGGCGCGGGGGTCTTGTGTCCAGAAATCAACCCAGCCATCAATTCCGTTGTCTTGAATGAGGTAGCCATCATCGCCCCCTCGGACGGCGCCTGTTACGGGGACACGACGAGGCTTTTTTTCGTTGGCCGCTGGGATGGGGCTGTTGTCATCTTCTGGTTTAGTCGCAAAACCATCCTCGAAGTAGCGTTCGCCCAGTCGCAGCTCGTTTGCAATGTTGCGTGCAGACCTCTCGCCAAAGCTCTTGGCTGGGTCAAGGAGTTGAGAGATGCGACCCTCGCTGACTCCTGCGGCGCGCGAAAACTCCACCTGGCTCCCTCTGTAGGGGGGTGAGTCGATCAGTGCCCGTAGGCGCTGTTTCCGATGCTGCGTCAGTTCGTCCATGTTTAGGAAATGGTAAACAATCCGAGTTTAGGAAATTGTTGACCCTATCTTTAGAATGATCTAAAGTGAGGTGATGGAACTCAAGACTTGGCTTACTGCAGAGCGTGGCCGTTCGACGGCCTTGTCGGCTCATCTGTCTGTCACCTTGGGGCGCATCACCCAGATGGCTGATGAGGGCGTTCCTGCGAAGTACATGCTTGCTGTTCGTGACTTCTCCTGTGGGGCTGTGACGCTGGAGGAGATGTTGGCGCCCAAAGATGTGCGTCGTGCGACGAGCAGCGGCGGGGTGGCGCATGTTTGACGCCCTTGCTGGATGGTCTTCTGTTCATCTTGTCACTCTTGCAGAGATGCTTCGCAGCTGTGCAATCACTTCCGGTGCCGCGCTCCCTGTCTCCTGCATGCGCTGGCAGCACAGTTCGCTCCAGCGGGCCAACGCGCCCGCGCTGAAACCGGCTCGGCCTTCGCCTTCCAGGACTTCGATCATCTGGCCCAGGAACAGCTCCAGGGCCTGCGCCCATTGGGGGCTGCCGATGTTGTCTGCTGTGGGCGTTGCGGGTGTTGTGCTGTGGGTCATGTCGATGGCTCGCAAGGGGTTGTGCTGATGAGTGCAACTTTCTCAGTTGGCATCGCCCCTGGCTATGTCGAATCCGATCCCCAAGCCGACATTGCCGCCGGCATGGATGTGCTGGACGCAGCCTACCTGACGGCGCAGACCAGCCAGGGCGGTGTCAAGGCACTGGCCGTGCGCATGGGCATCAACGCCGGCACGCTGCAGCACAAGCTCAACACCAACAACGAAACGCACCACCTGACCCTGCGCGAGGCTGTGCAGCTGCAGGTGGTCACGGGCAATGCGGCTGTGCTGCATGCCATGGCCAGCCAATTGGGGTACGAGTGCCGGCGCGCCTTGCCAGACCAGGCAGAGGGTGACCCGGTGGAGGCCTTCATGCATTTCCAGTCCGCCGTGGCCGAGGTCACGCGCGCTGCAGCTGATGCGCACCGCCAGCCGTCGCGCAATGCGGTGCGGCGGCTTGACCGCCAGGTGCAGGAACTAACCGTCATGGCGCAGTACCTGGCCCGCTCGGCACAGCAGCGCCTGGCCGACACCCCTGGAGGTGGCAATGCGTATTGATATCAAGCCTGAGGGCGGTGATCGATACAAGCGTGCCCTGGCCGGCCTGGATGGTGGGCAGATTGCTCTGGCCACGGCCGAGGCCATCAACATGGGTGCGGGCCGTGTCAAGAATTCCATGCGCTCTGAAATGCAAAGCGTTTTCGACCGGCCCACGGGCTATGTGCTGCAGTCGGTGCAGGTGGTCAAGAAGGCCACGGCCGGCGACCTCAATGCGCTGGTGGCGCCTACCTACATGGGCGGCAAGGGCGTGGACCCGCAGCAGATCCTGGCCGCTCAGGAGGATGGCGGCCGGCGCCGTGACAAGCGCAGCGAGAAGGCCCTGCGCACGGCAGGCATCTTGCCCATTGGCTACCAGACCGCGATCCCCGCCACTCCCTACCCGGGCAGCGATGACGGGCGCGGGAACCTCAAGGGCTCGACCCTGGTACAGCTGATTGCCTACTTCCAGGCCTTCGGCGAGCAGGGCTACCGGGCCAACATGACCAAGGGGCGCATGCAGGCCCTGCACCAGCGCGGCGGCAAAGGCGCGCGCTTCATGGGGCCGGTGAAGGGCATTCGCTACATCGTGGCCTATGGCCGTCTGCGCGGCGGTGCGCGGGCAACCGCGCGTGGCGAGTACGACAAGCGGGCATCCAATCTGCCGCCCGGCATTTGGGCGGTGACCGGCACAGGCGGCGCAGACGTGCGGCCGGTGCTGATGTTCGTGCGCGGCGGCAACTACAAGCCCCGCATCAGCCTGGACGGGGTGCGCAAGCGCTCGGGCATCGATGAGTTGGTTCCCCGCTGGGTCCGTGGCCGCGTCTATGACGCATTCAGGAAAGCCAGTCAGGGCTGACGGCCCGGCTGATATCAGGAGAGATAGACATGCAACACATCACCCAACAGGTGACCTCGCATGACACCAAGGCGGATTCTTTCTCCGCCATTGGTAATGCCACGCGGGTGCGCCTCAATGAACGGCTGTACAGCAGCCTGGCCGAAGCCCACCGCCGGGGGCAGCCCGCCCTGAGCCGGCGCGAGCTGCGGGACTTCCATAACGAGTGCACGGGCGAATGGCTGGAGATCTCCAGCGTGGCCAGCACGGTCAATGCGCTGGTGGCGGCCAAGCGAGTGGAAGAGGTGGCGGCGCGGGCCTGCTCCCTGCCGCCGCATCGCCTGGTCAAGCCTGTGCGCTGCCGCCTGCAGCAGGCGACGTTGACGGACTGAATTGATATCGAAGGTTGAGCAGGCATGAATCACTACCCCCACCACATCGGCGACTTCAACACCGCGACACGGCACTTGTCACGGCTGGAGCGTGCCATCTACCGTGACATGCGTGACATGTACTGTGACACCGAGGCGGCGTTGGACGGCTCCAGCTTCGATCTGCTGGCGCGGCGCCTGCTGTGCCGGTCGCCGGAAGAGATCGATGCCCTGCAGTTCGTGCTGGCTGAGTTCTTTACGCAGCTGCCCGATGGCCGATATCAGAACGACGAATGCGAGCAGATCGTGGCCCAGTTCCGCCAGCAGCAGGAGGGGCGCAACGAGGTCAAGAGCAATGAGCATCTGCGGCAGAAGCGCAGCAGGGCTAGGCGTAGTGCTATCTTTTCTGCGCTTCGTACTCTGGGTGTCGTGCCTGCTGCCAAGGCGAAAGCTGCAGATCTGATGGCTCTGTGCCGTCAGCATGGGATCGTCGTGACAGATACCAGTGTCACGCTCAATGGCACGGACTGGCTTGGTGGTGATACGGGCAATGTCACGCCACGTCACGGTGATGTCACGGGTGGTGTCACGCCTCGTCACGGGGATGACACGGGTAACCAGAACCAGAACCAAAACCAATACATACCCCCCAACCCCCCTGCAGGGGGGGCGAGTGGTGGACTGGCTATCGCCACGGCGCTTGCAGGCAGCTTCCCGGAGCATCGCCGCACCCGGTTGGTGGACGTGGCCGACGCCGTGGCCGATGCCATTGCCCGTGGCGACGTGACGGCCGAGGAACTGCTGGCTGCCGCTGAGCAGCAGCGTGGACTGCTGGCGGCGAAGGATGGCAAGGCCTGTCCCAGCCTGCTGCGCTGGGTGCGTGAGCAGCGTTGGAAGGACGTGGTGATGCTGGCCTCTGCGGCAGGCGAGGGGCAGCAGCCCGACAACTGGGCAGACACGCGCAGCGGCGTCGAGGGCATGGCGGCCAGCCTGGGCATGCCGGGCTACGACGACTGGTGCGATGCGCGCGCAGGGCAGGGCCTGCGGCGAGCGTTCGCGGACTACGAGGCGGCAGTGCATGCGCTGTTGGCCGAGCGTCAGGGGGTGTCGGCATGACGGTGCGCGCCCTCATCGGCGCGGCGGCGCCCCTCTCGATGTGCTCAAAAAATAGGCAGGATCGCGGGTCCTTTTTGGCCCCCTTGGAAGCGGGTAATTCGAGCCGCGCTCTCGGACTGTTGCGCAACCTTCCTAAGGGGGTTAAGTGAAGGTCCTGCCTTACTTTGATGCTCCTATTTCGCAAGCAGAATTTGCGGCTTTGGTTGGTGTCAGCGAGGCTCGCGTGAGCCAGCTGGTGGGCGAAGGCGTGATCGTCCGGGGCGATTCGGGCCACGAATGGCTGCTGAGCTACTGCGAGCGCCTACGCGACCAGGCGGCGGGCCGCGCATCGGCCGGTTTGGGTGGTCTGGACCTGGTCCAGGAACGTGCGGCGCTGGCGCGCTCGCAGCGCGAGGCCCAGGACCTGAAAAACGCCGTCGCCCGTGGCGAATTCGCGCCCATCGGCGCCCTGGCCGATGTCCTGGGGCTCGCCAGCTCAGCCGTGGTGGACCGCATGGACCAGATCGAGGGCCAGCTGCGCAAGGCCTGCCCGGATCTACCCGAAGATGCCCGCGTCACGGTGCTGCGCGTGCTCGCCGATGCGCGAAACGAGTGGATTCGCGTCACATCCAAGCTGATCGGCGAGCGCGTGGCGGCCATGGCCGAGGCGCCCGACGAGGATGAGCTGGACGAGGAGGCCGCATTTTGAGCGCACCCCTGTCGAGAGAGGCCATTTCCGCCATCCAGGCCGCCGTGCAGCTGGGCCTGTCCAGCCTGCGGGCCGACGCACCGCAAACACTGTCCGAATGGGCCGCCGACCACTTCCTGCTGGCCGGCGAATCCAGCCACCAGAAGGGCGGTTGGGTGGCCTGGCCGTTCCAGGTGGGCATTCTGGACTTCATGAGCGACGACCGGATCGAGGAACTGGCCGTCAAGAAGTCCAAGCGCGTCGGCTACTCGAAAATGATCACGGCCTTCGTCTGCTACAACATCGCGCACCGCCGACGCAAGCAGGCGCTGTGGCAGCCCACGGACGACGACCGTGACAGCTTCGTCAAGACCGAGATCGAGCCCCTGCTGGACAGCAAGGACGGCGTGCCCTCTGTGATCGCGGCCCGCAAGCAGGGCAGCCGGGTCGAGGAGACCATCAAGTACAAGCCTTTCCGTGACAGCGTGCTGCACCTGCTGGGCGGCAAGGCGGCGCGGGCCTACCGCCGTATCACGGTGGCCGTGGCCATCCTGGACGAATGGACTGCG
>NZ_BCZP01000054.1 GCF_001598795.1 Delftia acidovorans NBRC 14950
GTGCTGGATCACCGTGGCCAGCAGGTCCGCGCGCACCAGCTCGGCGAAGTCGCCATACAGCCAGGTCTTGGCCTCCTCGGTCGTGAACTCGTCCACCACCTGCAGGGTGACCGTTGGCTTGACCGGGCGCACCACGCCCAGCAGCCGGTCGTTGCCGCGCACGTCCAGCGCACGCGGCGCCGCGCTGCCGTCGTTGGTGGTCTGGTAGGTGCGCTCGGTGGCCTCGTCGTTGATCTGGCCCTTGACGAGGGACAGTTCCTGCGCCCAGGAGCGGATGGGCGCGGCCGGGTTCTGCACCACGGCTCCGCTGGCATCTCGCGCGAAGCGGTGCAGCGTGCGGGTGCCGGCCAGGCATGCCGAGTGGTGCCGGTCGGTGGCCAGCGGCCAGAACTCGGAGCTTGGCAGGAAGAGATTGAAGTGCTCCCGGGCGAAGTTCGCGCCCAGCGCGCGATCAGACATGCTGGGCGCCTCGCCCGGGAATGCGGACAGCTTGTAGGTGGTCATGCCCGCTACCCTGGCAGGCTTGGCACCGGCGCCCTAAACGGCCAGGGCCGGCACCTGGCCCGCCAGGATCTGCGCCGCGCGCTCCTCGCTGTCCAGCAGGCCGTAAGCGCCCATCATGTTGATGAAGGTGACGGTGCGGGTGTCGCTCAAATCCACGCTGGTGCTGTCGCGGTAGGTGGCAATCCCCGTGCGCACGTCAGCGCGCTGGTCGATGGAAAGATCCTTGATCTTGGGATTGAAGGTCGCGAACTCCTGCACGTCGAAGTTGTCCAGGATGCGCTGCTCGCTCAAGGTCAGCAAGGTGCGAAACTGACCTGGCGTCAGTTCCGGTTGTGGATGCGGGACGTTGAAAAAATCAGACTGATTCATCATGCCACCCTCAAAAACATGGAGGTATCGGTTGAAGGCTTGTTTGGGTAGGGCAGCCCGACATAAGAGACAGCACGAAAAACGTCCCGCGAACCGCCATGCGAATAAACAATAACCAAATCTCTATTCACTTTGACTCCCGCTCCCAGATATGATGTTCCAGGCGAAAATGCGGCAACTTCAATTTTCCCGCCCATAGGACGTTGCGTAAAATAACAATTGGAGGCAACTCCAGCGCCCGATTTTCCGTAGGCATCAAGGCAATAATTTCGGTTGGGTTTCAGCATTGCGCCCCAACTACCCCAAGAAACGACTTCGCCCACGGGGCCAGTAGGATAGTAGCCCTCCCCTGGGGTGCTCGATGTTGCTGGGATCCATGAAGTAACCAGCTTCATATCGGCATCATACAGGCGAACGTCCATGCTGTAGGAATAAGTCCCACCAACATAATAAACGTTATTACCATAGACCAACCACAATTGCTGCTGTTCATCCCATGCCATGGTCATTGCCGGATGCACACAAATCACGTAAGGCTGCGAAAATGCACCCAGATTTGTATCAAACTGATAGACGTAGGTGTAGGTGGTGTTTCCATTTGCATAGGAGCCTACGCCAGCCATGTTAAAAACAACAAAAAGACTTCTACCATTTCCGGCAACTCCACACAGCGAATAGCTCGCGCTATTGGCACCGGTTGCCGGCAAGCTGACAGCAGTCAGTGTGGTTCCTGTAGAACTGAGGCGGTAAAGATGGTTATTATTGGCTGCTGCCATATTAAGCGACAGGTTCAAACGTGAAACCCAGAATTCTCCATTGACATAGTCGAGTCTGCAGGAATACGTCGTACCGCCCGGGAGGGCCGCTTGTGCGGGAGTGAGTGTTCCAGCCCATGATGTAAAATTGTCCGTGGAACGGATAATTGTCCCATCTCGCGCCATTGCAAGCCATACACCATTGCCATCTGTAGCAACAGACCAAGAATATCCGGAAGCACTGGCAAGCTTTCCGCGCGAGATCCAGTTGTCTCCCGCATCTGTGGAAACAAATACGGTACTGTCGTAAGCCACTGCAACCACCGTATTTTTCCCGTCGGTTGCCATGTCACTTATGGGAGCGTTCGGGGGCTGGCTGGATTTTGCCGCCATATGCCCGACAGGTTTAAGGTAGTCCGGAATTTTGGGAAATATCGCAGACCTAGCTAGCGTCCCAGCGCGCAAATAAGTTTTGCCCTGTGCCCTTTGTATCCCATAGGGATCTGACACGTCGGGTAAAAGGTTGACGCTGCCAATGGGTGGCAGGCTATTGACTCCCAGCAAATCGCTCAAACTCTGATTCATTATTCCATCTCCCATCGGCCAATCTGCACACAACGAAAACTCAACTCACCGGGCAAATTAAAATCGGCATCCAGGCCGACATTCATCCCCATCAGCAAATCGGCGCCTTGCGGATTGATCGTCAATGTGTTGGTTCCAAAACTCTTGCCGTGGTCCCGCACCCCGAAACGCAGGTCCACGGCCGAGGCCGCAGGCGCAAGCAGCGTCACCGGGCCTGCCGCCGTGTTGACGCGCGTGACCTGGCCCACAGGCAAGGTCGCGCCGTTGTTCGCGGACGTGAGCACGGCGGTATTCGAGGACAGGCCCGCGCCATCGGCAGCCGGCCCCAGGCGCCGCCACTTGCCACCGCTGCCGTCCTCGAACCAGGCGTACTCGATCCAGGCGCGGCTGTCCGAGGTGTTGACCCAGGTGTCACCCGGCGAACCACCGGCCGGCTCCGCGCTGGAGAAGGTCCGCAGCTTGAGCCGGCCATCGAGCGCGCCCTGCAGGCCCGCCACCGTGCTGATGGCCTGCGTGCCTGTGTGCGTGCTGCGGTCGCGTAGCTGGGCGTCCGTGGCGTTCTTGGTGGCCTGCGCGGCCACGCCTTCCAGCTTGGCTTTCTCTGCGCTGGTGAAGTCCTCAGTGGACAGGCCCTTGCCCGCCACCTTGTCCACCTTGTTGGCCAGGGCCGCCTGCTGCGCGGTACTCACGGGCTTGTCCGCGTCGGCCGTGTTGTCCACGTTGGGCAGGCCCACCATGGCCTTGCTGATGCCCGACACTGTGCCCGTGAACGTGGGGTTCTCCTTGGGCGCACGCGCATCGAGGGCGGCCTGCAGGCCCGTGATGGTGCTGATCGCCTGGGCGCCGGTATGCGTGGTCCGGTCGCGCAGCTGCGCGTCCGTGGCGTTCTTGGTGGCCTGGGCGGCGATGCCCTCCAGCTTGGCCTTCTCGGCGTTGGTGAAGTCATTGGCGCTCAGGCCCTTGCCGTCTTCCCGGTCCACCTTCACGCCCATGCCGCCTGCGGTCAGGCGCAGCTCCAGCAGGTCGCCAGCCACGTAGGAGCGCGGCGCCGTGCCTTCCTGGCCACGCAAGACCGTGAGCCGGCATTCACCGATGACCGAGTTGTCCACGGCCGTGATGTGCAGGACCTCGTAGTCCGACTCCAGCGAACCGCTGCGCTTGTAGGCTGTCAGCACATACCAGGAGCCCGGCTCGGGGTTGCGCAGCAGGCCGGCCGCGCCATCGGACACGCGCAGCACGCCATAGTCCAGCTCGGTGGCCGGGGCGCCTGTCTGCGGCGCCGCGCGCACGTCAGCAATGAACTGCGTCTGGAAGTTGTTGAGGAACAGCTGCGGCATTTCTATTTTTCCTTGATGGGCACGATCAGCTCCACCTCCTTGGTGCGGCCGTCGTTGGTCGTGGCGGCCACGCTGATCTGGTACTTCTGGCCATCGGCGCCGCCCGCGTAGACCCAGACCTTCACGCGCTGGCCCACGAAGGCATAGGACGGCGGCATGGTCATGGCCGGACGCACTTTGAGCTCGACGGAAACAATCTCGTCGCCTGGCGGAAACCAGTCGGCGAACTCGATGTCGTAGTCCTGCGTGTCTGCAGGCTGCATGGGGGATGCACGGAACATGCTCTGCCCTTGGTCGGTAACGTAGAAGGTGGTCATTCCTGCGGGCACGAGGAAGGTTCGGGATTCGGGCGCTGCCTCATCGAAGGGCAGGCGCCTGTGCACGGCCGGGTCGATGTCGATGAAGGCCACGCCCTGGGCCGCGAGCGGCGCGCGCACCAGGCGGTGCGGATCGACGGCGCCGCGCGCCAGGCCCTGGGCCAGCACGGCCAGCCGCGCCTCGACGCGGCCCTGGGTCACGACGAAGGCCTGGCCCTTGCCGTCCACGGGCGAGCGCAGCCAGCGGCGCACGTAGATCTGCCCATCCGCCTTGCCGCGCGCCGCCGGCGCCGACTGGACAGGGCCGCGACGCAGCAGGTGCGTCTTGGGTGCGAACTGTGCCTGTGTGACGGCCGCCACGGGACTGCGTGCCAGCACAAGGGCGTTGACAGTAGCCCGGGCCGTGGCCTTGGCCACCACGCGCCCGTAGACCGGCGGCAGCGTGACCTTGAGGACCGCGCGGCCGGTGGCGGCCAGCAGGCTGCGGACGTGAATCCGGCTCAGCACGCCCTCCACAGCCGCCCGCGCCACGGAGTCCGCCGAGAGCTTGGCGTGCACACGGCCCAGCGGGCCTGTCAGCGCAGCAGCGGGGGCCGAGTTCACCACGGCATAGGCGAGCACGCGCCCGCCCACGCGGACGCGGGCATATCCCTTGGCGTCCACGCGGATGCGCACCACGGGATCGGCTGACCGGCCGTTGAGCGCGAACCCGTTGAGAGGGCCCCGGTTCATGGCTTACAGCAGCTGCAGCGTGAAGTCGCCCGTCAGCGCCTGGCTGTCCACCACGAACACGTCGTTGATCTGCAGCGTGCGCGGCGACGGAAGCGGCTCGGAATACATGAGCGTGGCCGTGCCATCGGTGGCCGAGTCACCTTCCATGATCCCGATGTGCGTGACCGTGACCTGGGCGCCCGTGACGGGCGGAAACTCCGCACGCACGGCGTTGTATGTGGCGCCGTTGTTGGGCGCGGCAAAGGCGCCCGTAGCCACGCGCTGGTACCACGGTGCTGCCACCTCGGTGCCGGCGGTGAAGGCGTCGGTAGGGTCGGCCGTGAACAGGGCGAAGTAGGCGTTGCGGATGGCCGGGAAGGCCTGCTTGCGCAGCGTGGCGCTGATGATCGCGTTGGCGAGGGATGTGCTGAAACCAGCCATGACGGCTCCTATGGCTTCGAGCACTCCAGCGCCCCGATTGAAGATGCCCGCCAGGATGGCAGGCTTGGTTCACTTCTGGGCCACGGCCGTGGTGGCCGCAGCCTGGGCCTGAATGCCCAGCGCCTCGTTGTAGAGAGCACGGTGCGCCGCCGCGATGGTCGCGTTGCCGCCGAACTCGGCGTCGATGGACCAAGCACGGAACAGCACGAAGTGCCGCAGCGCGTCCATCCAGCGCTCGGGCACGCTGGGCTTCCCGTTCTCGTCGGCCAGGTCCACGGCCGCGACACCCACCATGGCGCGCACCTTGGTGCCGGCGGCCACGGGCGGATAGACCAGGAATTCCTGCGGCGTGCCCAGGTCGTGCATGTAGTGCTGCACCTCTCGGCCCGGCGAGCCTGAGCGCCAGGCGCCGGCCACGGCGTCCAGCACCCACAGGTCAGTCTTGGTGATTCGCCGCTGCGTGGCGTTGGCGTTGTTCGTGATGTCGATCAGCGTGAGCACGTCGGCCGGCAGCTCCTGCCGCCACCCGGCGGCCAGCACCAGGTCGCGCGGCTGGGCCATCTGGTCCGGCCGCTGCTCGGCAAAGGCGCGCTGGGCGGCGTTGAACCAGTCCAGCAGATCCGCACGGGTCCAGCGGATGTGCCCCTTGTCCTGCAGGTCGCGCGCTGCATCGTCCAGCAGCTGGGCCACGGTCAAAGCCATGATGCCCTCCCCCGCGAGCCGCGGCTGGTGTTGGAGCGCCACACGTCGGCTGTGGCGTCATCCATGGCGCGCAGGAAGAACGCCAGGGCCACGCCGGCCTGGTCGGGCTTGTAGTAGTCCGTGCCCTCGGTAGCCAGCAGCTCGGCCTTGGCGCCCTCGCGGATCGCCTCATGATAGAGCGAGGCCACCTCATCGGGCACGCTGTTGCCGCGCAGGGACGGCATCAGCGAAGCATAGACCTGCAGCCGGCCCGCGCTGCCCGTGCGCACAGTGAATTCGCGCAGGTTGGTCGTGACCAGGTAGAGCTTGCCGCGCAGCTCGTGCTGCCAGGGATCGGCAGGCAGGTCGCGCGCCTTCGCCACCGCCAGCGGGCGCCCGGCCAGCGTGGCCCGCTCCAGGCGCAGCAGCTCCGCGCCCTGGGGCAGCTCGAAGGTGTATTCGGCGAAGGCCTCGCCGGTCACGTCCGTGGGCTCCAGCCATTCCTGCCAGGCGCGCGTGGCCTTGAGGAAGGTGCGCGCGGCGCGGTTCAGCGCCATATGGATGAGCGGGACCGGCGCCTTGGGGGCGGCCAGGACCAGCTCAGGCATCCAGTTCTCCCAGCTGGCCATGGTGCGATCAGCCGGTCACGTTGGAAGCGCGCGAGGCCTTGCGCACGCGGCCGGTGGGGGCCGAGTCGGATTCCTGGGGCATACCGGTGCCGCCGTCCAGGTCGTCATCATCGCCAGAGCCCATGCCTGGCGAGAAGGTGCCGCGCGAGGACGGGGCCTTGCCGTCCAGGGTCGCGCGGCGGGCTTCGCGCTCGGCGGCCAGGCGCTGGAATTTCTGCTCGGCCTCGAACTCCTCCTCGGTCTGGAAGTTGCCGGCGCGCAGATGCTCGGCATGGGCCTCGTTCTCGACGTCGCAGGCCAGCGGCTTGCCCTCGAAAACATAGATGGCGCCCTTGATGCGCACGATCAGGGTTCCGTCCTTGCGTGCGGGCAGCGAAGTGAACAGCTTCATGGTGATGGTTCTCCGGGGTTCAAAAAGCCCCGGCGGCCGATGCCACCGGGGAAAGCCCCTTGCGGGGGCGCACACATGAGCGCGCTGTCAGGCGTTCGTGTAGATCAGGTCCAGCGTGAACAGGCCGGCAGCCGTGCCTGCGCCCGAAACCTTGAGGATGATGCGTCGGTCTTCATCCTTGGTTGCGAGTTTGGCGAAGGCCGCTGGCACGAGGTGCGCGTAACCACCGGCTGCACCCACATCGTTGTCCGTCACCCAGGCGCCGCCGCCGTCGTCGGCCGCTGTGCTGATGTCGCCAGCCGCATCCGCCAGGCCAATGGAGGCCTTGAAGCCCGCGCCCAGGGCAGCAGGCACGCGGATGTACAGCGACACGGGCAGCATGCCGGCGGGCAGGATGCCGATGACGCCACGGGTACCCACTGCGTGGTCTGCCACTGCCAGGGGCTGGCCGAAGCGCGAGCGCACCAGCTCGGAGCCGCCGGGGGTGATGGGGGCCTGATGGCCTGCGGCCACGGCACTGAGTTGCTTGAAAGCCATGAATGACTCCTTTCGTTCGGTGGGGATCAGCGCGAAGCAGCGGCCGTGTCGATGCCGTAGACGCCGTGGTCCTGCTTCTCGCCCTCGATCTCGAAGACCGACTTCTTGACGCCGAAGATGGACGACGTGGTGATCACGACCTGGTTGCCGTTGTCGCGGGTTTCCTCATGCCAGCCGTAGCGCATGCCCGTGCCCGGCGAGCCGAACGCCATCACGCCGGCCTGCGCACCCATGAACAGCGCGCGCGCCGTTTCCAGGTCGCCCGTGGCACCG
>NZ_BCZP01000055.1 GCF_001598795.1 Delftia acidovorans NBRC 14950
ATGCTGGATCACCGTGGCCAGCAGGTCCGCGCGCACCAGCTCGGCGAAGTCGCCATACAGCCAGGTCTTGGCCTCCTCGGTCGTGAACTCGTCCACCACCTGCAGGGTGACCGTTGGCTTGACCGGGCGCACCACGCCCAGCAGCCGGTCGTTGCCGCGCACGTCCAGCGCACGCGGCGCCGCGCTGCCGTCGTTGGTGGTCTGGTAGGTGCGCTCGGTGGCCTCGTCGTTGATCTGGCCCTTGACCAGAGACAGCTCCTGCACCCAGGAGCGGATGGGTGCGGCCGGGTTCTGCACCACGGCTCCGCTGGCATCTCGCGCGAAGCGGTGCAGCGTGCGGGTGCCGGCCAGGCATGCCGAGTGGCGCCGGTCGGTGGCCAGCGGCCAGAACTCGGAGCTGGGCAGGAAGAGATTGAAGTGCTCCCGGGCGAAGTTCGCGCCCAGCGCGCGATCGGACACGCTGGGCGCCTCGCCCGGGAATGCGGACAGCTTGTAGGTGGTCATGGCCTGCTACCCTGGCAGGCTTGGCACCATTTCAAACCTCGACGGTCACCGCATGCGTGAAAAGCGCGTCAAGGTCTGCTGCAGAAAGGCTCAGTAATTCGCCCATCAGCACGATGGAGGGGCTGCGGCGCCTCCACTCAGTCGCCCTGGCAAATCCTATGCGGGTCGTATAGCGCAAGGCGTCATCTTCGATGGCCTCAATGGTCGAATTGAGCGCATCTTCAGTGATGCCCCGCAGTACATAGAGAGCAACCAAGCCCTGGGCGGGCGTGCATGATTCGGGAACTACCGCCGGCGGCGGCGGCTCCTCCGTGGCCTCGACCGCCGCGATCAGAAACTCGTACTCCGGCGCTTGCGCCCCCAGGTCGGAGCGCAACTCCTGCATTTGGGAATTGGCATAAATGTGGCAACGTGCCACATTGCCCTCATCATCAACCCATGTCGCCTCAATTGCATGGGCGTTTTCGTAGCGAATAACGCTCTTTATTTTCATTAGATTGCTGCGCCCTTAGTAATTGCAAAATTGATTTGCACCGCATGTGCTAAGGCAGACGATGAAATATTCTTCAAACATATATAAAATGACCCCTCGTTATTAGCAACAGCCCAAGCATTATAAAAAGATGAATCAACTGTTCCGAAGCTATTGGTCAATGTCAGATTGACAACATCGAGGGGCCCCACCATGCTGTTATATACCAAGAATACAGCCACGGTATTTGGCGACAACGCTTGGTTGTGCGTGGTAATCACTCCGGCAACTTTGTTGATAGCAACATTGGTAGATTTACTTGTTGGCTGGGTCACTGTGCCACCGGCACCAGGACCGTAACCAAATCCTCCATTACCAACGAGGACAGGACCACCATTAGGATTCAAGAACAGCCATTGATTCAATGTGTAATCCGAATAGATTCGCGGCTGTATCCAAAAGGCCCCAGACTGATACACCCCAAAATCCAACGCAACACTTCCCCCTTGCAAGCGCATGATGGAATTCGGGTCGGCACCACCGCCAGTAGTCTGCGGACCACCACCTACAAGAGCCGAATTGCTCACGACAAACTTGGACAGCGGCACAGACGTACCAACACCAACATTACCGTTCGTTCGGATAATCATCCGCTCTGTACCGCTGGTGTAAAACGTCATCGGCAGGTACTGACCATTTCCCGTGACACCGGAGTTCAGGCGGACCTCTTGGCCTCCCAGAATCACCAAATCGCCCACAGCCGAGTTACCTGGATCTGTGCCACCATGGGCGCGAAAGCCCGAGATTGTCCCTGTGCCTGTTGGAAGCGCCCCAACGATGGTCAAAGAATTGTTGATGTTCGACTGAAAGGCGAGGCGATCAGAGAGCACGTTGCTACTGAAATCAGCGGTCAGCCTCAAGCCATTTCCGTAGAAATTCAGACTACCTCTCATGGTGTCGCCGGACTTCTTCAACATCGTGTCCAACGCATCTTGCAAGCCGGTGACGGAGGCTATCGCCTGCTCACCCGTGTGCGTGCTGCGGTCCCGCAGTTGGGCATCGGTCGCGTTCTTGGTGGCACCCGTCGCCACACCGCCGAGCTTTGCCGCAGCCTCGTCGCTGAAATCGTTGGCGCTCAGGCCCTTGCCTGGCACCTTGTCGACCTTGCCCTGCAGATCCGCCGCCGTGGCCATGGGTTGGGCAAACGTGGGGTTCGGGTACTGGCCGGCCAGCACGCCACCGGCCGCGCCGGTCGGTGCACGCGGATTCGACATGCGCTCATCCGTGGTCTGCACCACCTCGCGCATACCCCCGGCCGTCATGCGCATCTCCAGCAGGTCGCCCGAGTTGTAGGCCCGGGGCGCCGTGCCCTCTTGGCCGCGCAGCACCGTGAGCCGGCATTCACCGATCACCGAGTTGTCCACGGCCGTGACGCGCAGGATCTCGTAATCGGTTTCGAGCGATCCGTTGCGCTTGTAGGCCGTCAGCACGTACCAGCCGCCGGCGGGTGGATTCAGCAGCGTGCCGGCCGCGCCATCGGACACGCGCAGCACGCCGTAGTCCAGCTCGCTGCCCGGCGCGCCCGTCTGCGGCGCCGCGCGCACGTCGGCGATGAACTGGGTTTGGAAGTTGTTCAGGAACAGCTGCGGCATTTCTATTTTTCCTTGATGGGCACGATCAGCTCCACCTCTTTCGTGCGGCCGTCGTTGGTCGTTGCGGCCACGCTGATCTGGTACTTCTGGCCGCTCAGGCCGCCCGCGTAGATCCAGACCTTCACGCGCTGGCCCACGAAGGCAAAGGACGGCGGCATGGGCATGGCCGGCTGCACCTTGAGCTGCACGGAAACTATCTCGTCGCCTGGCGGAAACCAGTCGGCGAACTCGATGTCGTAGTCCTGCGTGTCTGCAGGCTGCATGGGGGAAGTGCGGAACATGCTTTGCCCCTGGTCTGTGACGTAGAAGGTGGTCATTCCTGCGGGCACGAGGAAGGTGCGGGATTCGGGTGCCTGCTCATCGAAGGGCAGGCGCTTGTGGACGGCCGGATCGATGTCGATGAAGGCCACGCCCTGGGCCTGCAGCGGCGCGCGCACCAGGCGCTGCCCACGGGCCGTGATCGCAGCCTTGGCGTGGACCAGCGCGGCCAGACGCGCCTCGACCCGCCCCTGCGTGACGACAAAGGCCTGGCCCTTGCCGTCCACGGGCGAACGCAGCCAGCGGCGCACGTAGATGCGGCCATCGGCTGTGCCACGGGCGGTGGGCGTGGATTGCACAGGGCCACGGCGCAGCAAACGCGCCTGGGGCTTGAAGCTGGCACGCGCGGTCGCGTCCACGCCAACGCGGGCCTGCACATGGGCCGTGACCGTGGCGCTGGCCCGGGCCTGGACTGCCACACGCCCGCGCACGGGAGGCAGCGTGACCTGGACGATGGCGCGGCCGGTGGCTGCCAGCAGGCTGCGCACATGGACCCGGCCCAGCACGCCCTCGACAGCTGCGCGCGCCACGGAATCGGCCGAGAGCTTGGCATGCACGCGGCCCAGCGGGCCGGTGAGCGCAGCAGCGGGGGCCGAGTGCACCACGGCATAGGCGAGCACGCGCCCGCCCACGCGGACGCGGGCATAGCCCTTGGCGTCCACGCGGATGCGCACCACGGGATCGGAGGCCCGCCCGTTCAGCGCGAAGCCATTGAGTGCTCCCCTGTTCATGGCTTACAGCAGCTGCAGCGTGAAGTCGCCCGTCAGTGCCTGGCTGTCCACCAGGAACACGTCATTGATCTGCAGCGTGCGCGGCGTGGGCAGCGGCTCGGAATACATGAGAGTGGCCGTGCCATCGGTGGCCGAGTCACCTTCCATGATTCCGATGTGCGTGACCGTGACCTGGGCGCCCGTGACGGGCGGAAACTCCGCGCGCACGGCGTTGTAGGTGGCGCCGTTGTTCGGCGCGGCAAAGGCGCCCGTGGCCACGCGCTGGTACCACGGTGCTGCCACCTCGGTGCCGGCGGTGAAGGCGTCGGTGGGGTCCGCCGTGAACAAGGCGAAGAAAGTGTTGCGGATGGCCGGGAAGGCCTGCTTGCGCAGCGTGGCGCTGATGATCGCGTTGGCGAGGGAGGTCGAGAAACCAGCCATATCGGCTCCTATGGTTCCGAGCACTCCAGCGCCCCAGTGGAAATTGCCCGCAGTATAGGCAGGCTTGGTCACCACCGGGGATTTCTTGCGCTTACTTCTGCGCCACGGCCGTCGTTGCTGCTGCCTGGGCCTGAATGCCCAGCGCCTCGTTGTAGAGGGCACGGTGCGCCGCCGCGATGGTCGCGTTGCCGCCGAACTCGGCGTCGATGGACCAGGCACGGAACAGCACGAAGTGCCGCAGCGCATCCATCCAGCGCTCGGGCACGCTGGGCGTTCCGCTCTCGTCGGCCAGGTCCACAGCCGCGACACCCACCATGGCGCGCACCTTGGTGCCTGCTGCCACGGGCGGATAGACCAGGAATTCCTGGGGCGTGCCCAGATCGTGCATGTAGTGCTGCACCTCGCGGCCCGGAGAGCCCGAGCGCCAGGCACCGGCCACGGCGTCCAGCACCCACAGGTCGGTCTTGGTGATGCGCCGCTGCGTGGCGTTGGCGTTGTTGGTGATGTCGATCAGCGTGAGCACGTCGGCCGGCAGCTCCTGCCGCCACCCGGCGGCCAGCACCAGGTCGCGCGGCTGGGCCATCTGGTCGGGCCGCTGCTCGGCAAAGGCACGCTGCGCGGCGTTGAACCAGTCCAGCAGATCCGCGCGGGTCCAGCGGATGTGCCCCTTGTCCTGCAGGTCGCGCGCTGCATCGTCCAGCAGTTGGGCCACGGTCAAAGCCATGACGCCCTCCCCCGCGAGCCGCGGCTGGTGTTGGACCGCCACACGTCGGCCGTGGCGTCATCCATGGCGCGCTGGAAGAACGCCAGGGCCACGCCGGCCTGGTCGGGCTTGTAGTAGTCCGTGCCCTCAGTGGCCAGCAGCTCGGCCTTGGCGCCCTCGCGGATCGCCTCGTGGTAGAGCGAGGCCACCTCGTCCGGTACGCTGTTGCCGCGCAGGGACGGCATCAACGAGGCGTAGACCTGCAGCCGGCCCGCGCTGCCCGTGCGTACTGTGAATTCGCGCAGGTTGGTCGTGACCAGGTAGAGCTTGCCGCGCAGCTCGTGCTGCCAGGGGTCGGCCGGCAGATCGCGCGCCTTGGCCACCTCCAGCGGGCGCCCGGCCAGCGTGGCGCGCTCCAGGCGCAGCAGCTCGGCGCCCTGGGGCAGCTCGAAGGTGTACTCGGCGAAGGCCTCGCCCGTCACGTCCGTGGGCTCCAGCCACTCCTGCCAGGCGCGCGTGGCCTTGAGGAAGGTGCGCGCGGCCCGGTTCAGCGCCAGGTGAATGAGCGGGACCGGCGCCTTGGGGGCGGCCAGGACCAGCTCGGGCATCCAGTTCTCCCAGGAGGCCATACGCCTGCCTTACTTCACGGCCGATGCACGCGCGGTACGGCGCACAGCGCCGGTAGCCGGCGTGTCGGCTTCCTGCGGCAGTCCGGTGCCGCCGTCCAGGTCTTCGTCGTCATCGCGCTGGCCCACGCCGGGCGTGAAGGTGTTGCGCGAGGAAGGCGTCTTGCCGTCCAGGGCCGCGCGGCGGGCTTCGCGCTCGGCGGACAGGCGCTGGAATTTCTGCTCGGCCTCGAAGTCCTCTTCGGTCTGGAAGTTGCCAGCACGCAGGTGTTCGGCATCGGCCTCGTTCTCGACCTCGCAGGCCAGCGGCTTGCCCTCGAAAACATAGGTGGCGCCCTTGAGGCGCACGATCAGGGTTCCGTCCTTGCGTGCGGGCAGCGAAGTGAACAGCTTCATGGTTTGGTTCTCCGGGGTTCAAAAAGCCCCGGCAGCCGATGCCACCGGGGGAAAGCCCCTTGCGGGGCGCGCACACGCTGTCAGGCGTTCGTGTAGATCAGATCCAGGGCGAAGAGGCCTGCGGCCGTGCCCGCGCCTGTGACCTTCAGGACGATGTGGCGGTCTTCGTCCTTGGGCACCAGCTTGGCAAAGGCTGCAGGCACCAGGTGCACATAGCCGCCGGCCGCGCCGGCGTCGTTGTCCGTCACCCAGGCACCGCCGCCGTCGTCGGCCGCAGCGCTGATGTCGCCGGCCGCATCCGCCAGGCCGATGGAGGCCTTGAAGCCCGCGCCCAGGGCGGCAGGCACGCGGATGAACAGGGACACGGGCAGCGTGCCAGCGGGCAGGATGCCGATGACGCCACGGGCGCCGACTGCGTGGTCTGCCACGGCTAGGGGCTGGCCGAAGCGCGAGCGCACCAGCTCGGAGCCGCCAGGGGTGATGGGTGCCTGATGGCCTGCGGCCACGGCACTGAGTTGTTTGAAAGCCATGTCTGACTCCTTCTATTCGTTGGGTTGGATCAGCGCGACGCAGCGGCCGTGTCGATGCCGTAGACGCCGTGATCCTGCTTCTCGCCCTCGATCTCGAAGACCGACTTCTTGACGCCGAAGATGGACGACGTGGTGATCACGACCTGGTTGCCGTTGTCGCGGGTTTCCTCGTGCCAGCCGTAGCGCATGCCCGTGCCCGGCGAGCCGAACGCCATCACGCCGGCCTGCGCACCCATGAACAGCGCGCGCGCCGTTTCCAGGTCGCCCGTGGCGCCA
>NZ_BCZP01000056.1 GCF_001598795.1 Delftia acidovorans NBRC 14950
CGGCCTCGCGCACTTCAGGCTGGGCCAGCAGTTGCGACTGCACCTCGCCCAGCTCGATACGGAAGCCCCGGATCTTGACCTGCTGGTCGGCACGGCCCAGGTATTCAAGCTCGCCCTGTGCACTCCAGCGCACCAGGTCGCCCGTGCGGTACAGGCGCTCGCCTGCTGACGCGTAGGGATTGGCGATAAAACGTTCCGCGCTCAGACCGGCGCGGTTCAGGTAACCACGTGCCAGGCCTTCACCCGCCACATACAACTCTCCCGCCACGCCCTGCGGCAGCAGGTTCAGGCTGCCATCGAGCACGTACAGGCCCAGGTCCGGAATCGCCACGCCCACCGGGCTGCGTCCGCCATCCAGATCCGCCTTGGTGATCTCCCGGTACGTCACATGCACCGTGGTCTCGGTGATGCCGTACATGTTGATGAGTTGGGGGCTCTGGTCACCGAAGCGGTCAAACCAGGGCCGCAGGCTCTCGGGCTCCAGCGCCTCGCCGCCGAAGATCACCTGGCGCAGCGCCAGGCCAGCGCCGTTCCCATCTTCCTGCTCCACGGCATGGACCAGTTGCCCGAAGGCCGAAGGTGTTTGATTGAGAACCGTTACGCGCTCCGCCCGCAGCAAGGCCAGGAAGTCCTGGGGCGAGCGGCTGACCCAGTACGGCACCACCACCAGCCTGCCCCCCGTGCACAGGGCGCCGAAGATCTCCCAGACAGAGAAGTCGAAGGCGTAGGAATGGAACAGGGTCCAGACATCGTCAGGCCCGAAGCCGAACCAGGCATCGGTGGCGTCCAGCAGCCGTGCCACGTTGCGGTGGCCCAGTTGCGCGCCTTTGGGTTTGCCTGTCGAGCCCGAGGTGTAGATCACATAGGCCAGGCTGTCCGGGCTCACATCGACCTGTGGATCGGTATCGGGTTCGCCCGACAGGTCCAGCATGTCGATCTCCAGCACCTGCAGCACAGCAGCGCCGGGAATGCGCTCGCGCAGCGCCGCCTGCGTCAGCACCAGGGCAATGCCACTGTCCTCGACCATGTGCGCCAGACGATCGGCAGGGTAGTCCGGGTCCAGCGGCACATAGGCGCCACCGGCCTTGAGGATGGCCAGCAGGCCGACCACCATCTCCACCGAGCGCTGCATGGCAATGCCCACGCGTGTCTCCGGGCGCACGCCCAGGGCGATCAGGCGGTGGGCCAGGCGGTTGGCCTGGGCGTCGAGTTCTGCGTAGGTCAGTTGTGCGGACTCGCAGGTCAACGCCGCCGCATCCGGCCGCTGCTGCGCGCTTGCCGCAAAGCGCTGGTGCAGGCAGGCGGGCTGCGCAGGGTTGAGGACAGGTCCATTGCGGGTACTGCGGCGCGCACTGCGGTCCAGAAGCTGCGCCTGCTCATCGCCGGGCAGCAGTTGCACCTGGTCCAGAGCGCACTGCGGCGCATGCGCCAGCGCCTGCAGCAGCAGCGACAGATGCGCGCCCATGCGCTGCACCGTGGCCGGCTCGAAGCGCTCGCGCGCATAGGCAAAGCCCAGTTGCAGGCTGCCGTCGGCGCGGCGGCTGGCGTGCAGGGTCAGCTCGAACTGGGCGGCCAGGCCGTCCAGCTCCAGCTTCTGGATCTCCAGGCCCGCCAGGCCGGCCGCCTCTTCGTGCTGGTAGTTCAGCATCACCTGGAACAGCGAGCTGCCGTCCAGGCTGCGGCGCGGCTGCAGCGCCTCGACCAGTTGCTCATAGGGCAGGTCCTGGTGGGCCAGGCCCAGGCGGACCCGCTCGGCCAGCTGGGCCAGCAGCTCCTGCAGGCGCATGCGGGGATCGAGCCGGCCACGCATCACCAGCGTGTTGACGAAGAAGCCGACCAGCGGCTCGGCCTCGGGCTGGTTGCGGTTGGCCACGGGCACGCCCACGCGGATATCGGTCTCGGCGGTATAGCGGTGCAGCAGGGCCTGGAACCCGGCCAGCAGCGCCACGAAGAGGGAGGTGCCCTGCTCGCGGGCGCGCTGCTCCAGTCCGGCCACCAGGCTGGCGGGCAGATCGAGACGGTGCCAGGCGGCATGCCAGCGGGTCTCGGCGCCCGGCGCGCGGGCATGGTCGGCGGGCAGCTCCAGATGCAGGTCCTGACCCCCGGCCAGTTCGGGCAGCCAGTAGTCCAGCAGGCGCTGCCTTTCCCCAGCCTCCAGCCAGTCGCGCTGCCAGGCGGCGTAGTCGGTGTAGGCAATGGGCAGCGGCGGCAGGCGGGTCGGGCGCTGCTGCACCAGTGCCGCGTACAGGCCGGCGAACTCCTCCAGCAGGATCTGCATGGAGCGGCCGTCGGAGATGATGTGGTGCATCACCACCACCAGCAGGTGCTGGCGGCTGTCCAGGCGAACGGCGGCCACGCGCAGCAGCGGGCCGCGCGTCAGGTCAAAGGGCGTGAGGCACAGGCGCTCGGCTTCGGCCAGGGCCCGGTCGTGGCGCTGTGCGGCAGGCAGGGAACTGAGGTCGATCAGCGGCAGCTCCAGCGCCAGCTGCGGCACGATGCGCTGCCGCGCCAGGCCGTCGGGGCTTTCCTCGAACACCGTGCGCAGTCCGCCGTGGCGCTCCAGCAGCACGCCGAACGCCTGCCGCAAGGCCGCCACATCCAGCTCGCCATGCATCCACGAGGCCTGGGCGATGTGGTAGGCCGAGCTTTGCGGGTCCAGCTTCCACAGGAACCACTGGCGCAGCTGCGCATGGGACAGGGCTTCGGTCTGGTCAGACGATGGTGCGCGCACCGGGATGGGGAAATGCGAGAGATCCAGTCCCTCGGCCCGGATCTTTTGCAATGCCAGCGTGCGCTGGGCAGGGCTCAGGCTTGCAAAGCGCTCGGCGATTTGGCGCAGGCGGCCACGGTCCATCAGATATCTCCCAGAGTTTCGAGAAAGGAATCCAGCGCATCGAGCGCCTGCGCATCCGCGCCTGTCGTGCCTGTTGCACCCGCAGCATCCGCGCTGCCATGGGCTGGCAGGCGCACCAGGCCCGCCATGTCCTGCAGCACCGGGGTGCGGAAAATGTCCTGGGCGGTCAGCCCCGCAGCGCCTGCCCCCTGCAGCCGCGCCAGCAGTTGCACCACCTTGAGCGAGTGCCCGCCGCGCTCGAAGAAGCTGTCGCGGCGGTCCACGCGGCCACCGCCCAGCAGCTCGGACCAGAGCCCGGCCAGCATTTCCTCGGCCTGCCCCGAGGGCGCCTCGTAGGACTGGCCGGCCGGTGCCTGCGCCGCAGGCAGCGCGGCACGGTCCACCTTGCCGCTGTTGTTCAGCGGCAGCGTGTCCAGCACCACGATGGCGGACGGCAGCATGTAGTCGGGCAGGCCGCTGGCCAGTCTTGCGCGCAGTGCCGCAGCGTCCAGGGGCGGGCCTGCATGCAGTGATGCATGCAGCGGTGCATGTAGCGACCCATGTAGCGATGCATGCAGCGATGCATGTAGAGATACGTGCGCCACAAGGCGCGTATCGCTGCCGGCCCCCGCTGCCGTGACCACGGCCTCGCGCACCTCGGGCTGGGCCAGCAGTGCGGCCTCCACCTCGCCCAGCTCGATGCGGTGGCCGCGGATCTTGACCTGGTGGTCCAGCCGGCCCAGGTATTCGAGCGCGCCATCGGCATTGCGGCGCACCAGGTCGCCCGTGCGGTACAGGCGTTCGCCAGCCGCGTCCGGTCCCGCGAAAGGATCGGCCACAAAACGCTCTGCGCTCAGGCCCGGCCGCTGCCAGTAGCCGCGCGCCAGGCCCTGGCCGCCAATGAACAGTTCCCCGGCCACGCCTTGCGGCACGCAGCGCAGCCCTTCGTCAAGCACCAGCAGCCGGGTGGCCGCGATTGCCTGACCCAGCGTGGCGGCATCGCCCTGCACCTGCTGCAGGCTGGACCAGATCGTGGTCTCGGTCGGGCCGTAGAGGTTCCAGAGGTCCACGCCCGCCGCGCGCAGCAGGGCAATCAGGTCCGGCGCAAGCGCCTCGCCGCCGCACAGCGCCTTCAGCGGCCGTGCCGCCTTCCAGCCACCGGCCAGCAGCAGGCGCCAGCCCGAGGGCGTGGCCTGCATCACGCTGGCGCGGCTGCGCTCCAGCAGCGCCGCCAGCGCGGCCGCGTCGCGCACCTGTTCGCGCCCGGCCACCACCAGCTGCGCGCCCACGGCCAGGGGCAGGAAGATCTCCAGGCCCGCAATGTCGAAGGACACGGAGGTCGTGGCCAGCACCACGTCCTGCGCCTGCATGCCCGGCTGTGCCGCCATGGACTGCAGGAAGTTGGAGAAGGCCGCATGCCGCACCACCACGCCCTTGGGCCGCCCGGTGGAGCCCGAGGTGTAGATCACATAGGCGGCCTGGTCGCCATGCACCTCGACGCGGGGCGCGCGTTCCGTGCCTGCCTGCGGCCCTGACTCCCTTGCCTCCAGTACCTCCAGCGCCTCCAGCTCCAGCACCTTCGGCACGCTGGCGGCGAGCACGGCCAGCCGGCCCGGCGCCAGGCCCGAGGCCAGCACCAGGCAGGCCCCGCTGTCCTGCAGCATGTACTGCATGCGCTCATCGGGCAGGGCCGGATCGACGGGCACGTAGGCGGCGCCCGCCTTGAGGATGGCCAGCAGGCCGGCCACCATGGCGGCCCCGCGCTCGGCCACCAGGCCCACGCGCTGCCCGGGCCGCAGCCCCTGGGCGATCAGGGCCTGCGCCAGGCGGCTGGCCCGCCGATCCAGATCGCCGTAGCTGAACACCTGCCCGTCCGCGGTCAGGGCCGGGGCCTGGGGCCGCTGCCTTGCCTGCGCCTCGAACATGCGGTGCACCGGCAAGGCCTGCGGCCAGGACCGGGAGTTGCCGGCCTGCGCCAGCAGCGCCTGGCGCTCGGCCGGGGGTACCACGTCCAGCGTGCGCAGGTCGCGGCCGGGCTGCTGCTGCAGCGCCTGCACCAGCGCCTGCAGGGCCTGCTGCATGTAGGCGCAGACGCGCCCGGCCCCCACGCTGCGCACCACCTGGGCGACGAGCACAAAGCCCTGGCCGTCGTCATCCACGGCCATGCCCACGGGATAGTTGCTGCGCTCGGGGCGGCCCAGCACCTGCACGCCGGCCCGGGCCAGCTCTTGCGCAGCACCCTCTGCCGCGCCATGCCGGTAGTTCAGCAATGCGCTGAACAGCGGCGTTCCCGCAGGCAGGCCGCTGCAGCGCTGGGCCAGCGACAGGCTGGCATGCTCGTGCTGCAGCAGGGCCGCAAGCGCCGCTGCCGTGCTGCGCAGGCCCTGGAGCACGCTGCCTTCGCCCAGCGGCAGGCGCAGCGGCAAGGTGTTGATGAACATGCCCAGCGCCTGCTGCGCACCGGCGCCGCCGTCCATGCGGCCCATCAGCACGGTGCCGAAGACCGGCTCCTGCCTGCCGCTGGTCCGGGCCAGCACCAGCGCCCAGGCCAGGTGGCAGAGCGCGGCGGGGCTGACGCCGTGCGCACGCGCCTGGCGGCGCATGCCCTGGGCCAGTGGGGCGTCCAACCGCAGGCGGGCCTCCTCCATGCCCCGGCCATCGCCTTGCACATCCAGCAGGCCGAAGGCGGCCGTGGGCTCCTGCACATCGGCCAGCATGCGGCGGAAGAACCGCTCGTGCGCCTCGGCCGCCACGCCCTGGCGCGCCTGCGCCACAAAGCGCCGGAAGGGCACGGGCACCGGCAGCTCGGCCGCACGGCCCTGCTGAAGCCGCAGCACTTCCTGCAGCAGCAGGTCCAGCGTGATGCGGTCCATCACCAGGTGGTGACTCAGCAGCTGCAGCAGCCAGCGGCCTTGCCCGGCATCGTGCGCGGCCCGCGCCCCTATCATCGGCGCCTGCCGCACGTCCAGGCGCAGGTCGTGGCTGCCCAGTTGCTCCAGCATCTGCGGCACCAGCGCCTCATGCACCTCTTGCGACCCATGCGCCTCATCCGCATCAGGCCACTGCAGCTGCAGCGGTGCCTGGCGCAGCACCACCTGCACCGGCTCGGACAGCCCCTCCCAGAGCACGGCCGTGCGCAGGATGTCATGGCGCGCAATCACCTGGTTGAGGCTGTGCACGAAGGATTGCAGCTGCTCGCGCGTCCCGAAGCTCAGCAGGTTGGGCGAGACGAACACATCGCCCCCGGACTGCAGCAGGTGGTGGAACAGAATTCCCTCCTGCAGCGGCGCCAGCGGG
>NZ_BCZP01000057.1 GCF_001598795.1 Delftia acidovorans NBRC 14950
ACGACATCGCGGCTGCCTGCGACCAACTGGTCGTGCGCCAGGATGGTGGCCTCCATGCCGGCGCCGCACATCTTGGACAGGGTCACGGCGCCCGTGCTGCGCGGCAGGCCGCCCTTGAAGCCGGCCTGGCGGGCGGGCGCCTGGCCCTGGCCCGCCATCAGGCAGTTGCCGAACAGCACTTCGTCCACTTTCTCGGGCGCCACGCCCGCGCGCTGCACGGCGGCCTTGATGGCGGCGCCGCCCAGATCATGGGCCGCGAGGTCGGCGAAGTCGCCCTGGAAGGCGCCCATGGGGGTGCGGGCTGCGCCGACGATGACGATGGGGTCTTGCATGCTTGTCTCCTGGGTTGTCGTGATGGTGAAAGAAAGGGAAAACGGGTCAGGCCAGCCAGCGGCTGCGCTCGTAGGGGAAGACATCGTGGACATGGCCTTCGCGGATGCGCTGCTGGTGTGCCTGCCAGAAGGCGGGGTCGAGCAGGTCGGCATGGTGGCGCATGAAGACTTCGCGCACGGCCGGGTTGCCCAGCAGAAAGGGCGCGAAGGTTTCCGGGAACACATCGCGCGGGCCCACGGGGTACCAGACCTCGCCGCTGAGCTCGTCCTCCTCGTTGCGCGGTGCGGGCACCTGGCGGAAGTGGCAGTCGGTCAGGTATTCGATCTCGTCGTAGTCGTAGAACACCACCTTGCCGCCGCGCGTGATGCCGAAGTTCTTCCACAGCATGTCGCCCGGGAAGATGTTGGCCGCGACCAGGTCCTTGATGGCATTGCCGTACTCGATCACGGCGCTCTCCAGGCGCTGCCGCGGTGCCGGCAGGTCCAGCCCGTCATCGAAGCACTCCTGCAGCAGCATGTTCAGCGGCACCATGCGCCGCTCTATGTAGAGGTGGGAGATGATGACCTCCTGCCGGCCATCGCCGTCGCGGTCGCTGATCTCGACCTGGCTGGGCGCATGCTCCAGGATCTCGGCGATCAGCGCATCCGAAAAGCGCTCGCGCGGGAAGGCGACTAGGCTGTACTCCAGCGTGTCGGCCATGCGCCCCACGCGGTCGTGCTGCTTGACCAGGCGGTACTTGGCCTTGACTTGCTCGCGCGTGATCTCCTTGGGCGCGGCGAAGCGGTCCTTGATGAGCTTAAACACATAGGGAAAGCTGGGCAGGTCGAACACCAGCATGACCATGCCCTTGATACCGGGCGCGATGCGGAACTGGTCGCGCGAATGCCGCAGGTGGTGCAGGAAGTCGCGGTAGAACAGCGTCTTGCCCTGTTTGGCCAGGCCCAGGGCGTTGTACAGCTCGGCGCGCGGCTTGCGCGGCATGAGGCTGCGCAGGAACTGCACGTAGGCGCTGGGCACGTCGGTATCGACCATGAAGTAGGCGCGCGCAAAGCTGAACAGGCCGTGGAAGTCCTTCTCGCCGAACAGGGCCGCATGCAGCACCAGCCGGCCGTTGTCGCCGTGCAAGATGGGCACGGCCCAGGACAGCTCGGCAAAGCCGTTGATGATCTTGCCGACGATGTAGGCGCCCTTGTTGCGGAAAAACAGGCTGGACAGCACCTGGATCTGGAAGTTGGCGTACAGCCGCATGGCCTGCAGCTGCGGCTCCAGGCGCTCGGCCAGGCGGGCGATGTCGCGCTCCAGGTCCTCGAAGGGGCGCTGCAGCGCGAATTGCTCCACGACTTCGCGCAGCGTCTGCGGCAGCGTCTCGCGCGTGGGGTAGAAGGCCAGGTAGGCCGGGCGCGCAGCCGGCTCCTGGTTCTCTATGTATTCCGTGCTGACGGCGGGCCGCACGAAGATGAAGTCGTTGTGGAAATGCGTGCGGTGCAGGATCTTGGTGGTGACCGAGTTGAAGAAGGTCTCGGCCAGCTCGGGCTGCAGGTGGTTGACCATGAGCCCGATGTAGTGGCGCTTGATCTGCTGCCAGACCGGCATGGGCTGGGCGCCCGCCGCAAATTCCTTTTCCAGCCGGCGCACGCATTCGCGCACGCGCAGGTCGTAGAACTCGATGCGCTCGCGCTGGGCACGCTGCTGGCCCAGCCAGTCGGCAGTTTCGAAGCGGTGCTTGGCGCGGGCGGATTCGGCGCGGAACAGGCGGTAATGGCGATTGAAGCCATCCATCATTGCCCGCGCGATGTCATGGGCAAGCAGAGTGTCCTGGGCAGGCATCGGCATGAAGTCTCCCGGAGTCCCGCCTGCCATGGCCGCTCAGTCGCGCTGGCGGCTGGCGACCAGCTCGACAGCCTCGGCATGGATGTTGGCGATGCCGCCGACACCGGGCACGGTCATCTGCAGATTGGTGATCAGGCCGTCCTTGAGGCCATAGCACCAGCCGTGCAGCGTCACCTTCTGGCCGCGCGCCCAGGCATCCTGCATCACCGTGCTCTGCGCCACATTGATGACCTGCTCGATGGCATTGAGTTCGCACAGCGCATCGTGGCGCCATTGCGGGGATAGGCTGGCCAGCAGCGCCTGGTGCTTGTCGCGCACATCCTTCACATGGCGGATCCAGTTGTCGGCCAGGCCCACGCGCACATCTTCCAGTGCCGCCAGCACGCCGCCGCAGCCATAGTGGCCCACGACCATCAGGTGCTCGACCTTGAGCTGGTCCACCGCGTACTGGATGGTGGACAGGCAGTTCAGATCGCTGGGCACGACCACGTTGGCCACGTTGCGGTGCACGAACACCTCGCCGGGCTCCAGGCCCGTGATCTGGTTCGCAGGGACGCGGCTGTCGGAACAGCCGATCCACATGTAGCGGGGTTTTTGCTGCGACAACAGCCCGGTGAAGAAACCGGGCCGGTCACGCTCCATCTGCTGGGCCCATTCGCGGTTGTGGACAAACAGTTCTTCGATGGAGGTTGTGCTCATAAGCAATCCTTTTGTTGGGTCAAACTCAAGAACGGCGCGGCAGGCGGGTGCGGGATCAGCAGGTCTCTGCGAACAGCTCGCGGCCGATCAGCATGCGACGGATCTCGCTGGTGCCGGCGCCGATCTCGTAGAGTTTCGCATCCCGCCAGAGGCGACCCAGTGGGTATTCGTTGATATACCCATTACCTCCATAGATTTGAACGCCTTCGCCGGCCATCCATGTCGCCTTCTCGGCGCACCACAGGATGACGCTGGCACAGTCCTTGCGGACCTGACGAACATGCTCCGTTCCCAGCAGATCGAGGTTTTTGGCGACCGTATAGGCAAATGAGCGACCCGCTTGCAGCACGGTGTACATGTCGGCCACCTTGCCCTGGATGAGCTGGAACTCGCCAATGCTCTGGCCGAACTGCTTGCGGTCATGGATGTAGGGCACAACGTTGTCCATCACCGACTGCATGATGCCCAGCGGCCCGCCGGTCAGCACGGCACGCTCGTAGTCCAGGCCGCTCATCAGCACCTTGGCGCCGTTGTTCAGGCCGCCCAGCACGTTCTCGGCCGGCACCTCGACGTTCTCGAACACCAGCTCGCCCGTGTGGCTGCCACGCATGCCCAGCTTGTCCAGCTTCTGGGCAATGGAAAATCCCTTCATGCCCTTCTCGATCAGGAATGCAGTCACGCCGCGGGCGTTCAGCTCGGGCTCGGTCTTGGCGTAGACCACCAGGGTGTCGGCATCGGGACCGTTGGTGATCCACATCTTGGTACCGTTGAGCAGGAAGTAGCCGCCCTTGTCCTCGGCCTTGAGCTTCATGCTGATCACGTCCGAGCCGGCGCCGGGCTCGCTCATGGCCAGCGCGCCCACATGCTCGCCGCTGATCAGCTTGGGCAGGTACTTGGCCTTTTGCGCCTCGTTGCCGTTGCGGTTGATCTGGTTCACGCAAAGATTGCTGTGCGCGCCATAGGACAGGCCCACCGAGGCACTGGCACGCGAGATTTCCTCCATCGCCACCATGTGGGCCAGGTAGCCCATGTTGGCGCCGCCGTACTGCTCGGACACGGTAATGCCCAGCACGCCCAGATCGCCAAACTTGCGCCACAGGTCCATGGGGAACTGGTCGTCGCGGTCGATCTCGCCGGCGCGCGGTGCAATCTCGGCCTGTGCGAACTCGCGCACGGCATCGCGCAGCGCGTCGATGTCCTCGCCCAATTGGAAGTTCAGGCCCGGCAGGTTGGAAAGGCTCATCTCGTGTCTCCTGTGGAAATTTGGTGAAAGAACGCCGCCCGGCTCAGTCGGCCAGATCGCGGCCCTGCACGCACATCAGCGTGCAGCCCATGGTGGCAATCAGTTTTTCGCGGCCTTCGTCGATTGCATAGGCGCGCCCCTCGGTCACGCTGATCGTGCGGCCCGGCTTGATCACCCGGCCTTCCATGCGAAAGCGCTGGCCCTTGGCGGGGGCCAGCAGATTGATCTTGAATTCGATGGTGAGCACAGCAGCATCGGCCGGCATCAGGGTCAGCCCTGCATAGCCGCAGGCGGAATCCAGCGCCGTGGAAACCATGCCGGCATGCAAAAAGCCATGCTGCTGCGTCAGCCCGGGTGCCCAGGCCAGGCAGACATCGACGGCGCCGGGCTCCAGCAGGGACAGCTCGGCGCCCAGGGTGTGCATCGCGCCCTGGCGTGCAAAACTGTCTCGCACACGGCGGGCAAAGTCGCTGTTGGCAGGTTCCAGGCGGAGCACGGTCAAGGCAAGCCTCACAAATTACGTTTACGTAAACGTCAATTATGAAGCATTTTTCCCATCCAGGTGTTTCAACAGAGTGCGGGCCTCGGATTCCTGCTCTCGCACCTCGGCCAGGTTGGCCTGCAGGTCGGCCAGGCGGTCCTCGAGCTGGCGGCGATGCACAGCCAGCACCTCCAGGAATTTGCGCAGTTGCACGCCCGTATCCCGGGGGCTGTCGTAGAGATCGATGATCTCCTTGGCTTCGTTCAGAGACAGTCCCAACCGCTTGGCCCGCAAGGTCAGGCGAAGACGTGTGCGATCACGCGCGCTGTAGACGCGATTGCGCCCGCCAGGCCCGGCGCGCTCGGGCTCAAGCAAGCCCATGTCTTCATAGAAGCGGATGGCCCGGGTCGTGAGATCGAACTCCTTGGCAAGATCGCTGATGGTGTAGGTGGTCGACATGGCTGGAGAGTCCGCCAGCATCCACAGCCGGCGGCCATGGGAATGCGACGTTGACGTTAACGTCAATGCTAGCGGAATTGGCCACAGGAAACTGCGCCGGATGTTGCATCCGGGTGCGACGAAGAAGCCCGGCAGGAATAAAAAGAGAGCGCGTCAGCGCTCTCTTTTTTGGGATGTCCGTTTTGGCTGTTCGTTTGGCTGTCCGTTTTGGCTGTCCGTTTTGGCTGTTCAGCCTGTTTCCCCGTTTCCTGCACCCCAATGCAAAAAACCCCGTAGCTTTGGGCTACGGGGTTTCTTGGGCTGTAAGAGCCTGACGATGACCTACTTTCACACGGGAACCCGCACTATCATCGGCGCAAAGTCGTTTCACTGTCCTGTTCGGGATGGGAAGGAGTGGTACCAACTTGCTATGGTCATCAGGCATAACTTGTTGTCATGCTGCTCATGGAGCAACACAACGAATTCATAGAGTCTGTAATCAGCTTTGTATTTTGACTGCGCCTTACTTGGCATAACCACCTTGATGATCACGTCATCAAAGTTATAGGGTCAAGCCTCACGAGCAATTAGTACTGGTTAGCTTAACGCATTACTGCGCTTCCACACCCAGCCTATCAACGTCCTGGTCTTGAACGACTCTTCAGGGGGCTCAAGGCCCCGGCAGATCTCATCTTGAAACGAGTTTCCCGCTTAGATGCTTTCAGCGGTTATCTCTTCCACACTTAGCTACTCGGCAATCCACTGGC
>NZ_BCZP01000058.1 GCF_001598795.1 Delftia acidovorans NBRC 14950
CCGTGCAGGAACCCCAGGTCTTCAACTACGACAGCCAGACCGGAGAGACGGTCAGCGGCCGCAAGAGCACAGGCTACGGCTACAACGCCTTCGGCGACCAGACCTCGGTGTTTGCGGGCCAGGGCTCGGCGCGCTGGTCCACCACCACCCACGTCTACGACAAACTGGGCCGGCGCGTGGCAAGCACCGATGCGCTGGGCTACCTCACCACCATGGCCTACGACGCCAGCGGCAGCCTGGTGCGCCAGGTCGAATACGCCAAGGCTGGGCAGACGGCAGGCACCACGCCCGACACCGCAGCCGGTGACCGCGTCACCGACTACAGCTACGACCTGCTGGGCCGCAAGAGCGCAGAAATCCGGCGTGCAGTTGCGCACACCGGCGTCAACGCCGCCGCCCAGGAACAAAAGGACGTGCTGTACGACAAGAGGGAAGACCTCACCACCTCGTACAGCTACGACGCGCTGGGCAACCTCACGCGCAGCACCGATGCGCTGGGTGGCGTGACCTACAACTTCTACGACGTGCTCGGGCGCGTGCGCGCCACCATCACCCCGGCCATGAACCTGGGCGTGGTAGCCACGGGCGCGGGAGCCAACCCCATCAACCCGCTGACCGAATTCCAGCGCGATGCGCACGGCAACGTGCTGACCACCACCCAGTTTGCCAACGGTGCCAGCGTGGCGGCCGATGGCAGCAGCTACACCCGGGCGGCCAGCGCAGCCGACCGCGTCACCACCGCGAAATTCGATGCCCAAGGCCACACCACGCAGATCACGGATGCGCAAGGCTACAGCCGCTACTACGCCTATGACGCGCAGGGCCGGCTGGCCAAGGAATGGCAGACCGTCACCAGCCACGACAAGAACGGCACCGCCAGCCAGGCCAGCCTCTGGCGCGCCTACGCCTACGACGTGCTGGGCCGTCAGACGCACAGCTACGCACCTTCGGAAAGCATTGCCCTGGGCACGCTGAGCGTCAGCGACACCGAGCTGAGCTACAACGCCTTCGGCGAAGTGACGCAAAAGCGCGTGCTGGACAACGGCCAGGCGCTGCAGGGCGTGGAAACCTACGACTACGACAACGCGGGCCGCGTCTGGCGCACCAATGCGGGCGACGGCGTCTACAAGATCCTGGCCTATGACATGCAAGGCCGCCAGACCGCGCAGCTCATCTCGGAAGGCCTGGACCTGAAGACGGCCTACCAGGACGCGCAATCGGCATTGAACGCCCAGGCGGCGAACAAGGCGCAGTTCCGGCGCACGGACATGCGCTACGACGCGCTGGGCCGTCTGGTGCAGACGCTGGCGCCCGAGCGTGCGACCGAGCAGCCGATGGGCATCACCACGCGGCAGAACATGCTGTATGGGGTGATCTCGCAAAGCGAGGTGATAGGCGACAGAAACACCGGGCTGCTTAACCAAGTCGATCTGGTCTGGCGCTCGCTGGAAGATCTGGGCAGTGGCGACGTGCGCATCACTCTCACGTATAAATCGGCCCCTTATCTCACACCAGCCGAAGGCGACAGCACAGGAGACGTGCTTGTTGACAGCGCCACACTGAGCCGATCTGTCATCGTCCCCGCTGAAGCAGCTCTCGAGGGCTACAGCTTCCAATGGCGCGGTGCATTGAACATGGCAGCAGCCCGTGGCATATCCAGCCTCAATCGCATTACGGTCGAGAAGCAGGATGTCTTCGGCAAATGGCAAACGCTGTACAACGTCGCAGGCCAGTCGCAGCCCGCCTCCCTCAACTGGACCGAAGGCAGCAGCCCCGGCCAGATCTGGAACGAGGCTGGAGACGGCCGCATTCCCATCTACCGCTACTACAACCGCTACACCGACACCCACTACTTCAGCACCAGCCTGACGGAGCGCGAGCGCCTGCTCAACCAGGCCAAGGGCTGGCTGGATGAAGGCACGGCCGGCTATGTGAGCCGTGACGCGCAGCCAGGTCTTGTGCCGCTGTACCGCTGGACAAAGGCTGGCGACCCCGATGTCTCTCTGTACACGAATGGCGGCGCGCCATCGGCCGGCGGTTCGTGGCAGAACCAGGGCATAGAGGGCTACGTGGCGCCCTCCTCGCCGAATGTACAAGGCATGACCAAGCTGTACCGACTGGACAACAAGGCCAGCGGGCGCGGCGACGGCCTGTACACCACCTCCATCACCGACCGCAACGCCCTGCTTGGAATAGGCACGTCCGAAGCCGTCCTGGGCGGCACCGAGCCCAAGGCGCGCAGCGTGCCCATGTTCGCCAAGGCCATGGGCCTGAGCATCGAAGTCAGCTACCCGCAGGACCTAGTCAGCAAGACCACTCTCGAATACCGCCGCTACGGCAGCAATGACGGCTGGACCACCGCGCCCGTGGGCATACAGACCTCGTTCGGCTCGGCCCACCGTTTCGACGTCAGCCAGTTCCCCGCCGGCAACTACGAATACCGCGTGCGCAACACCAATGCGCAGATGACGCGCGATGTGGGTTCTGGCACCTTCACCATCGGTGCAGAAAGCACCAACGGCAACCTGTCGCCCCTGCCTGGCGGCGTGGGGCAGGGCAATGCCATCATCGACGGCTCGGCCTACCGCGTGCTGCAGTGGCCCAAGCCTGCAGCGGGTTGGACCGTGGAATTCCGTTACTGGCCACAGGGAAACAGCTCCGCCGTGATCACGCGCACGGCCAGCAACGGCCTGTTCGCCTATGGCGACGGGCGCACGGTCGGCATGGGCATAGGCATGCAAGGCGTGGCCGTCAACTGGGGGCCGGGCAGCATCGAATACGAGGTGATCGCCACTAACACCGCCACGGGCGAGAAGGTCCATGCCACGGGCCAGGTCGGCACGCCCTCCAACCTGACCGTGCAAAACACCCCAGTGCGCATGGCTACCCAGAACAACAACGTCACCAACCTCGGTGTCGTCGGCTATATCTGGAGCAGCCCGGGTGCCGGCCGAACACCGCTGCACCGCTTCTACTTCCCTTACGAGGGCAACGACCACCACATCACCACGGCAGACCCCAAGGTCATCGCCGAGTTCCAGGCCCTCATGCCCTCGGGCGCCGTCACCTCGGACGGCATCGTCGGCTATGTGGGCTCCTCGCCCATCGTCAACGGCAGCCGGCTGTACCAATACATCTATGGCGGCAAGGCCGCCTTCCGCATCACAGCGCGGCCGCAGGATGTGGGGAGCTATACCTCGTTGACCAGCAAGCCTGCAGCGGGCTTCCAGTGGTCGCCCAACACTTGGTACCAGAACGCCTACCAGTTCGACGGCTACATCTCCAACGTCCCGGCCGACGGCATGGTGCCCCTGTATGCCGTCTACGACGGCAACTCCTTCGGCAACCTGGATATAGGCGACTACCTGACCTCCTCGCTGGAGCATGAAGTCACCTCGTACTACCTGCTCAACACCGACAGCGCGGCGACTGTCCAGGTGCCAGGCGTGGGCACCGGTCAGGCCAACATCGATGGCCTGACCTACAACATGCTGCAATGGAGCACCCCGGACAGCAACGCACGCGTCCAGGTCCGCTCCTCCCCGCCCCTGCCCGGTGGAACCCCTGCCATCTGGCGCCAGGGCGACGGTCGCGCCCAGTTCCAGAATGGTGCGGCGCTGCAGGGCATCGTGCTGGATGCACTCACCCCCAACACCAGGTACACCATTACGATCGAAGTCCAATACCCGGCCACCTGGGCCAGGGGGGCCTACATCGCACGCTCGGACGTCACCATCACCGTCCCGTCTTCCGGAGCCAGCTCGGCCATCAGCCTGCAGGAGACCACCCCGCCCTACACGGAAACCGTGCAGACCCGCGTGTGGGCCGGCACGCCCTTCAACCTCAGCAACCGCGCCGTCACCAACCGCGAGTACGACCGCTGGGGCAACCTCACCGGCGTGGACGACCCGCGCGTGCAGGCGGGCCAGACCCTGTTCAAAACCAGCTTCACCTACAACGCCAGCAACCAGCTCACCTCCCAGACCCAGTTGGCCAGCTACGAAGGCCCCACCGAATACACCACCACGCGCATCTACTACGACGCCCTGGGCCGCCAGGTCGGAGTGCGTGACGGCAAGGGCAATATCAACGCCCAGGTCCGTGACTTGGCAGGCAACGTGGTGCAGGAGCGCAAGGCCGACGGCGGGCGCATCGACCTCAGCTACAACGCCTTCGGCGACAAGATCAGTGCGGCCGAACGCATGACCGCCACGCGCACAGTGGTCACCGACTACAGCTATGACAAGCTATCGCGGCTGACCTCCACGGCACTGGCATCGACGTCCACCCTCTCGCGGTTCGAGTTGGGGTCGGTCAACGGCGCGGTGGCCAATGGTGTCAACGGTAGCGTCCATGCGGCCAACGGCGTCTCGGGGGCAGATCCCCAGAACGCCATTGCGTTGCGCACGCTCGAAACCATCCAGTACGACGAGGCCGGCCGCAAGGTGCGCGTCATCAACGGCAACAACGAGGCCACACGCTACCGCTACGACTTGGCCGGCAACGTGACCATGAGCGGGCAGGAGCAGGTCAAGGTCACCGCATCGCCGGCCGTGCCCGACCCCACCGTGACACTGGGCGGGCTGAGCAACGTCAACTACTACCGCTACGACACGCTGGGCCGCAAGATCGGCTTCACCGGCGCCGGAGATGGCGCCAGCGCCATGACCCAGGACTGGAGCTACGACATCTTCGGCCGCCTGCTGGGCCGAAGCGACTCGCAACTGGACAACGCCTCGCGCGTCTACTACCAATACGACTACAACAAGGCCGGCCAGCTCACCCATGAGGGCAACACCAAGGGCAAGAGCCTGGACTACCGCTACGATGGCGCCGGCCAGCTCATCGAAATCAAGGACAACTACCTGGGCCAGCTCAGCAGCTACACCTATGACCTGGCCGGCAACCGCCTCACCGAAAAGCTCACCCAGAAGACCAAGCTGGCCTCCGGCCTCATCGAAAACGTGGTCTACCAGGACAACCACCTGTTCTACGATGCCCAGAACCGCCTGCGCGCCAGCTTCGATGGCCGCACCGACGTGCGCATCAGCTACGACCTGGCCGGCAACCGCAGCCAGGTCAAAACCAGCGTCATCAACAACCTCTACAAGGTGAACTTCGC
>NZ_BCZP01000059.1 GCF_001598795.1 Delftia acidovorans NBRC 14950
TTGAGCGTGCGGCCCATCCTGTCGTAGCTGGTGAGGATTTCGCGGTTGGCGGGGTGGTTGGCCTGCACGCTCTGGCGCACGGCGGCATCGGCCAGGGCCGTGCCGGCCGGCGAGGGCAGGGCGATGGCCTGGGCGTGGCGCACCAGGCGCTCGGTCTCGCCCCAGGCGTTGCGCGTGTAGCCGGTGACGAAGCCTGCGGCGTCCACGTCGAAGCTGACACGGCCGGCGCGGTCGTAGCTCTTGTAGCTCCAGGCTTCCTTGGTACCGGGGATGCCCATGGCGCGGCTGGCCACGGCGTTGCCCAGCGCGTCGTAGCGGGTTTCGCTGCTCAGCTCGACGCCACGGGTTTCCACGCGCGCAGCCTCGCCCAGCCTGTTGTTGCCCAGCAGGGCCGCGGGGCTTTCTGCCTGGTACACGCCCACGCCGGGGAAGATCGTCTTGATCTGGCGCCCGACCTTGTCGTATTCGTATCGGGTGCTGCGCTGCTCGGGACGGCCCAGGGCCTCGGTGCGGGAGGTGAGGTTGCCGAAGCTGTCGTAGGCCAGTTGCGTGACGATGCGCTGGCTGCCCGTGTTGCCGGCATCGGGCACCAGGGTGCCGCTTTGCTCCTTGACGGCGGCCAGGTCCACGGCCGGAGAGGTCTCGCGTACCAGGCGGCCCGCACGGTCGTAGTCGTAGTTCCAGGTGGCACCGGCCTTGTTGGTGAAGGCGGTTTTCTGGCCCAGGGCGTTGTAGGCGTAGGTTTCGCGGTTGCCCAGCGCGTCCGTGGTGCTGGCCAGGCGGCCTGCGCCGTCGTAGCTGTAGCGCGTGTGGCGGTCCTGGGCCGAGGCGCTGCCAGACTTGTCGGCGTATTCGGTGAGGTGGGTGAGCTGGCCCGTGCCGTCGTATTCGCGCGCGGTGGCGTAGCCGTTGGCGTCGATGGTGCGCACGGTGCGGTTGGCGCCATCGAGGATTTGCGTGGTCTCGCGGTCCTGGCTGGCGTTGGGCTGGAGCATGGCCATGACGCGCTCCAGCGTGATGTCGGCCACGCCCAGGGCGGACAGGTCCACGGTGTTGGCGTAGGCGGTGACGGTCTGGCTGTGCAGCTTTTGCTGCGCGGCGCCTGATGTGCCCGATGCGCCTGACGAGGCGGCCGTGACGACGAACACCTTGTCGTAGCGGATCTGGCGCACGGCGCCCGCTGCATTGACCTCCAGCACCTGTCGGTTGGCCTTGTCGTAGGCCAGGGTGGTTGTGCGGTCGCCTGCGGCGGTGCGCAGGTAATTGCCGATGTTGCTGCGGTCGTAGTTGGTGATCACGGGGCCTGCCACGGCGCCGCTGATAAAGACCGGCGGCGTGATCAGGGTGGAGAACTCGGTGCGCTGCCGCAGGTTGCCGTTGCGGTCCCACACCTGGCGCACCACGGCGCCGTCCGCACCCACGATGTGGGTCTCGCGGCCTGCCGCGTCGTAGACGTAGTCGGTGGACAGGGCGCCGGCCTGCACCACATCCTGGGGCTGCTGGCCGGCCGTGATGGCGCTTGCAAACCGTGCCTTCTTGACGACGCGGCCATCGCGGTCGTACTGGTAGGCGGTGACCGAGCCTGCGGCATCGGCGCTCCAGCTCAGGCGGCCGGCGCGGTCGTAGGTGTTTTTCTCGACAGCGTTGGCTGCCGAGCTGTCCTGGGCGATCAGCGTGTAGATGGCGGCGCTGTCGTAGGGGTCCAAGCCCAGGGCGACGGTCTGGGCATAACGCACGCGCTCCACCACGTTGCCTGCCGCGTCATAGCGCAGCCCGGTCACGGCGCCCGTGCCGTCGGCCGTGGCGATGAGGCGGCCCATGCCGTCGTAGACCATGCGGGTGCGCAGGTCGCGCGCATCGTCGGCCACGGGCGTGGGGAAGGTGCCGGGGGTCCAGCCGCCCGTGCCGCCGATGCTGATGCGGTTGGCGTAGCTGCGCTGCTCCTGGATGCGGCCATTGCCGTCGCGCAGGTAGGTGGTGACCTCGCCCAGCCCCGTGACCACCGATTGCAGGTGGTTGTTGGCGTCGTAGCTGCGGTATTCGATCCGGTCGCTGGCCGTGGGGGCGATGCGCGCCAGCACCTGCTCGGGCCAGGTGGACGGACCGAACACCGGGCCGTTGTTCACATAGACCTGAAGGTCGATGCCCGTGAGCGGGTTGCGGTATTCGGCCAGGCGGCTGATGCGGCCCAGTGCGTCGTAGCGGGTTTCCTGGACGCCGCCTGCGCCATCGACGGCCAGGATCTGGCGGTTCTCGCTGTCGTACAGGTAGTAGCTGGTGTTGCCGTTGGCGTCCACGCTGCTGGTGACGTTGCCGCCTGCGTCATAGGTGTAGCTGCGCGTGAGGTTCAGACCGCTGGGGTCGATCTGCTCCTTGGTGCGCCGGCCCGCCGCATCGTAGGTGTAGCGCGTGAGCGTGCCTTCGGGGCTGGTGACTTCCAGCGCATGGCCCTGGGCGTCGTAGCTGTAGCGCGTGGACAGGGCCAGGCCTGCGGGGTCCACGATCTGCTCGAGCAACTGGCCCTTGGCGTCATAGCGCAGCTCGGTGACGGTGCCACCGGGCTCGGTGATGCGGATCTGGCGGCCCAGCGGGTCGTAGGCGTACTGGGTGGTCAGCGCCAGGCCCGTGGGGTCCACGGTGCGCGAGAGCACGCGGTTGGCCGCATCGTAGGCGATGGTGGTGCGCGTGCCGTTGGCGTCCACGGTCTCGATCAGCCGGCCGGCCTTGTCGTAGGCCTGGGTGGTGGCCGCCGTCTGCATGACCTTGGCGTCGTACAGCCAGGTCGAGGCCGACGAACCCGTGGGCTGGCCGTTGGCATCGAAGGTGTAGGTGGTCAGGTGGCCTTGGGAGTCGGAGACGCTGATCTGGTCGCCATGGCGGTTGTAGGTCTGTTTGGCCAGCAGGCCTTCGTCCGTGGTGATGGTGACGGTACGGGCCTTGGCATCGTAGGCGTAGCGGGTGGTGCCGCCCTCGGCGTTGACCTGGGTGACGATGCGGCTGAAGGCGTCGTAGGTGGTGGTGAGCGTGGCCCACAGCGAGTCGGTGCTGCTGACTTCGCGGCCCAGCCTGTCGTAGGCACGGGTGCGCGTGTGGCCCAGCGCATCCGTGGCGCTGACCTGGCGGCCGAAGGCGTCGTAGGTGGCGGCCGTGGTCAGGGCCAGCTTGCCGGCATCGCGCACCTGGCCCGTGGCCAGGCCGCGCCGGTCGTAGGTGGTCTGGATGAGGGTGCTGGTGGTGCCCGTGCCAGTGGCTTCGGTGCGCTGCGTCTCTTCGCGGAAGGTGTTGTAGACGTAGTTGCGCGTGAAGCCCAGCGCATCGCGCTCGCTGGCCAGGGTGCCGTTGGTGTTGTAGGTGTACTGGGTGGTCTGGTCCTTAGCGGCATTGGTGGCCGCCTGCAGCAGCGACTGCAGTGTGCTGTTGACCAGGCCGCCGGCCAGCGACCCCGTCAGCGAGCCCGGGTTGATGCGCGTGCCGTAGCGCACCTGTGCGCTCACCTGGCCCAGCGCGTTGTAGCGCGTCTCGGCCACTTCGCCCAGCGCGTTGATGGTGTGCGTGAGCTGATGCTCGGCGTTGTAGAAGAACAGGGTGCGCAGGCCGTTGGCATCGGTGGTGCTGGTGCGCCGGCCGGCTGCATCGTAGGTGTGGCGGCTGGCGTAGCTGCTCCAGACGGCCTCGACCTGGGCAGGGGTCTGGGCTGCGGCCAGCTGGCGTGCACCTTCGGCGCTGAGCTCGGCCGTGATCCTGCCCAGCGCGTCATAGCGCACCTGGCGCGTGCGCGCCTCGGAGGTACCTGCGGCCACGGTGCTGGCCGTGCGGTTGCCGGCGGCGTCGTAGCTGTGCTCGGTGCGCGTGCCCTGCCAGTCGGTCTCGGCCGTGAGCTGGCCCAGCTTGTCGTATTCGAAGACGGTGGTGCGGTCCTGGGCGTTGGTGGCCGGGCGGATGCCGGCCACGGCCGTGGTGCTGGTGAGCGTGGACAGCACGGCCGCCTTCAATGCCGTGGCGTAGCAGGTCTGGCTGGTGAGCTGGCCGGCCGTGTCGTAGCCGAAGGTGGTGAGGTAGCCGGCGCCATCCACCGTGCCGGCCAGGCGGCCCTGGCCGTCGTAGAGGCGGCGCTCAATGATGTCCTGGGCGTTGGAGGCGGGCATCAGCTCGGCGAGCGTGCCGGTGGCACGCTTGGCGGCATTGGTCGCGGTGGCAAAGCGGGTGGTGCTGGCCAGGCGGCCGGCGGCGTCGTAGTTGAGGGCCACGAGGTAGCCTTCGGCATCCAGCGATCCCGTGCGCAGCCCGTCGGCATCGTAGAAATGGCGCGTGACGCGGTCGGCGGTGGCACTGGCGGTGGGTGCAATGGCCGAAGCTGCGGGGCTGTTGCCCAGCGAGGACGTGGCAGACGCGGACAGGGCGTTGGCATAGCGGCGCGTGGACACCAGGCGCGAGGCGCCGTCGTAGATGTTCTCGGTGATGCTGCCGTCGCTGCCCACGGTTTTGGCCAGGCGTCCGGCTGCGTCGTAGGCCATCCATTCGCTGCGGTCGGCCGCGCTGGCTACGGGGCGGAGAGTGGCCAGCGTGACGGTGTTCGTCATCAGGGCGATGTTGACCGCATTGGCATAAGCAATGGTGCGTGTCAACTGGCCCGAGCCGTTGTAGATGAACTCCTGCAGTCGGCCCGAATGGCTGACCTCAGCCACCTTGCGGCCGGCATCGTCATAGACGATCCATTGCCGCACACCTGTGGCGTCCTGCGACGAAACCAGCCGTCCTGCCGCGTCGTAGGCATAGCTGGTCTGCGTTTCCGCGCCCGGACCCGGACCCATGGTGGGGCCGGCATCCCGGCGCAGATTGCTGATCAGGCGCCCAGCGCTGTCATAGCTGCGCACCTCCTGCAGCCCATTGGCCGACAGCACCACGATGCGCCGGCCCATGTCGTCATAGGTGGTCGTCGTGACCTGCCCCTTGGCGTCGGTCACCGTCAGCAGCCGCCCCAGGCCGTCATAGGCATAACTGGTGCTGCCGCCATTGCCATCAATGGTCTGCAGCAGTCGTCCGGCCTGGTCGTAGATATGGCGCGTGACCGTGCTGCCCGCCGCCAGTCCGTTGCCTGCGGCGTCGGTGGCCG
>NZ_BCZP01000060.1 GCF_001598795.1 Delftia acidovorans NBRC 14950
GTCGTAGGTGGTCTGGATGAGGGTGCTGGTGGTGCCCGTGCCCGTGGCTTCGGTGCGCTGCGTCTCTTCGCGGAAGGTGTTGTAGACGTAGTTGCGCGTGAAGCCCAGCGCATCGCGCTCGCTGGCCAGGGTGCCGTTGGTGTTGTAGGTGTACTGGGTGGTCTGGTCCTTGGCGGCATTGGTGGCCGCCTGCAGCAGCGACTGCAGTGTGCTGTTGACCAGGCCGCCTGCCAGCGATCCCGTCAGCGAGCCCGGGTTGATGCGCGTGCCGTAGCGCACCTGTGCGCTCACCTGGCCCAGCGCGTTGTAGCGCGTCTCGGCCACTTCGCCCAGCGCGTTGATGGTGTGCGTGAGCTGATTCTCGGCGTTGTAGAAGAACAGGGTGCGCAGGCCGTTGGCATCGGTGGTGCTGGTGCGCCGGCCGGCTGCATCGTAGGTATGGCGGCTGGCGTAGCTGCTCCAGACGGCCTCGACCTGGGCGGGGGTCTGGGCTGCAGCCAACTGGCGTGCACCCTCGGCACTGAGCTCGGCCGTGATCCTGCCCAGCGCGTCGTAGCGCACCTGGCGCGTGCGCGCCTCGGAGGTGCCAGCGGCCACGGTGCTGGCCGTGCGGTTGCCGGCGGCGTCGTAGCTGTGCTCGGTGCGCGTGCCCTGCCAGTCGGTCTCGGCCGTGAGCTGGCCCAGCTTGTCGTATTCGAGGACGGTGCTGCGGTCCTGGGCGTTGGTGGCCGGGCGGATGCCTGCCACGGCCGTGGTGCTGGTGAGTGTGGACAGCACGGCCGCCTTCAAGGCCGTGGCGTAGCGGGTCTGGCTGGTGAGCTGGCCGGCCGCGTCGTAGCCGAAGGTGGTGAGGTAACCGGCGCCATCCACCGTGCCGGCCAGGCGGCCCTGGCCGTCGTACATGCGGCGCTCGATGATGTCCTGGGCGTTGGAGGCGGGTATCAGCTCGGCCAGCGTGCCTGTGGCGCGCTTGGCCGCATCGGTGGCGGTGGCAAAGCGGGTGGTGCTGACCAGGCGACCGGCGGCGTCGTAATTGAGGGCCACGAGGTAGCCTTCGGCATCCAGCGTAGCCAAAACAAGGCCATCTGCGCTGTGGAACTGCCGCGTGATGCGGTCGTTGGCGGAGGTCGTCAGCACGGCGGCCGAAGAGCTCAAAGCGGACCATGCCACGTGGCGTGAAGCGCCGGCCAGGCTGGCGGAGGGATCGCTGTATTCCACCCAGAAATCGCCGTCGGCGAGCTGGGCGCTGTCCAATTGCAGGCTGGCCATCCCATTGACCGTTGCCACCGTCTGCAGCAGTACGCCATTGCGCATGAACCGGAATGTGCCGGTTCCCCCGGCAGGCACGCTGGCTTGCAGGTGCAGTAGGTTGCCTTCGGTGCGCAGGCCGAGCACAGTCTGGACCGCTGTATTTGAGCGGGGCCTTGTGAACTGCGCGCTGACCTCGCTGGCATGGCGGGTCGCGTCGCCGGAGTAGATGAAGCGTATGGACTGGTTGCCGGGCGGCAGGATGCTGGCAGGCACCTGTGCCTTGCCATCGGCGACCAGATACTCGCCCAGCAGCGTGGTGCCTGAGAAAACGGACACTTTGCCAGCGGCACCTGAGTCTGAGACCTGCACTGTAATGGGGTCGCCATAGCCGGCAGCCTGATCTCCCACCAGCGTGAGCTGTGAAGGCTGGCGCGGATCAACGGGGGCTGCCGCGATTTCCAGGCGCACCGAGCCGTTGCCGCTCATGTTATTGACGTCGCCGGAGTAGGTGATGCCGAGTTGGTGCGCGCCCGCTGAAAGTAGGTTCGCCGGCAGGGTCAGCGTTGCATTGCCTTGGACCACCTGGGCGCTGCCAACCAGTCGGCCGCCGTCGAAGAGGGAAACTGTTCCCGTGGCGCTGCTAGACACGCCGACCAGCGTCACCTGTAGCGCAGTAGCTGCACCTGCCGGAGTGATGGCTGGTGCCGAAACCTCCACGCCGACAAAATTCTTGGCGGTCTGGCCGATGAGGCCCGCTCGATACAACGTATTGCCAGGGTATTCGACCGTGATCTCATGGTTGCCCTCGGACAGCGGGACGCGTAGCAACTGGGCCTTGCCATTCACTATGGCTGCCGTCCCCACGGCCACACCGTCGCTGTAGAACGTGACGGGTCCGTCGGTGTGGAAGCTGGTGAAGGTCAGCTCGTAGCCGCTTCGGCGGCGCACGATCGCGAGTTCGCCATCTGGTAGAAAGCCCTTTTCCAAGCCCTTCGCTGTCGAGGTTTCGCTTGTCGCGTGGCTAGCGTCGCCAGAGTAGATGGCCCGGAAGGTGCGCATGCCAGCAGCCGGGGTGTACAGGGCCGTGCTGCCGCTGGTTCCGTAGCCTGGCCGGCCTGTGGAGGACAGCGTCAGCTTGGCCTTACCATTGACCACGAGGGCAGTGCCGACGAGAACGCTGCCGTCGTAGAAGCTGACCGTGCCGGTTGCGGTGCCCTCGGTACTGCCAACTATCGCAGTCAGCTGGATGTTTTCCGTACCTAGCAGGCTGCCCGATGCAGTCAACTGGGTACTGGTAGGGCTTCCCTGCACAACGGGGGGCATGGGCCGCTGGGTTGCGGCAACGTTGACCAGAACGCTGCTGCTGCGCACGGAGGAAGTCTGCGTGGCGTTGCCCGTGTAGCTTGCCGTGATCTGTATGTTGCCCGTATTGCGCAGTCCGGCGCTGGACAGTCGTGCGATGCCTGCGGAAACTGCAGCGACGCCCAGGACCTGACCGTCGGCGTAGAAGGTCACATACCCTTCCGAGGTGTCGAGGCCCACCTGGGCATTCAGATGGATGGGGTCACCCTGGGTCAGGTTGTCGGTGGAGACCGAGACCTGAATGTCCTGTGCTGCAGCCAGCGTATTGACGGTAAAGGCAGACGAAACGATGGCCGTGTTGTTTCCATCACCGGCATAGTGGGCCGTGATGCTGTGGCTGCCACCGCTGGCCAGCAAGGCAGACAGGTCTAGTCTGGCGTAGCCATAGGAATCCAGGGCCGCATTGCCAATGAGCTGCCCGTTTCTGTAGAAGTCGACCTGGCCCGTAGGCATGGTGGGACCGATGAGTTGCACTACAAGCGCTGTCTGCGAGCCGTAGGCTTGGCGCATGCCGTTGAAAGCCGTGGGCTGTGGCTCCTGACGGTTGACTGTGAGGGAAGCGTCCGCCGTGACACTTGCGGCTTGGTAGGAGGCATCACCTGTGTACGAGGCGGTAACGCTGTACGTTCCGCTGGGCAGCAGCGGAAGTGCCGTGCGCAGTTTGGCCACGCCATTGATGACGGGAGCATAGCCAACGACCGTATCACCCACCGAAAAAGTGACGGCGCCTGCTGGGGCGCTGGCTTGGACTGCAACGCTGAAGCTGACCTGAGTGGGCTGCAACATGGAGCTTTGGCGCAGAAAGGCGAAGCCGGGGCTCACACTCAGTCCGTTGAACGTCGGCAAGCTCTTGTCGACTGGTGCGGAGGTCGTGCTGTGCACCACCTGCAACGTGCTCAGCGCAGTGCTTGCCAGGTGCGTCGCATCCCCGGAGTAGCGGGCACTGATCTCGTTGACTCCCGTTTGTAGCTGGGTGGTGCTGGCATCGAAGTCCAGCATGGCTATGCCGGCCGCGACGGCGGCTACCCCCAGCAAGGTGTCGCCGCGGAAGAAGGCCACGGTGCCCTGGGGCTGGTTACCGCTGACCTGGGCGTTCAGCGTGATCTTCCCGGGGACGCTGACCACGGCGGATGGGCTCCGCAGTGCGGTCTCTGAGCGTTGCTGGATTAGGACGGACAGAGGCTCTGTGCTGATCTGGCCCTGGCCGGTCTCCGAGAGGTAGGTGGCTGATATTTCCTGCGTGCCCACCGGCAGGCTGGACAAGGTGATTTCGGCAGCACCGTTGACAGCACGCACCGTACCCAGAATGGTGGCGCCGCTCCTGAAGAGGATGCTGCCATTACCCAGGCCTACACCTGTGGCCACGATGCGCACGGGTTCGCCGAGCAGTGCCTTGGCGGGAATGGCCTGCAGCGCCAACTGGCCGGAGCTGCCGCTGCCGATCCTTGCGATGCCCGTGCCCCGGGCCACGAGCAGGGAGCCGTCGCCCAGACTGTCGATGGGCATGGGTGTCGCAAGCTGGGTCACGGCGACGATACGCGATGCCCCGTCATAGTCCGTGCGCGTGCCCTCGCCCTGAGGGCCGATCTGCCAGACCAGGCGCTGGGCATCGTCATAGATGCGCCAGCTCTTGCGGTCACCGGCCTCCGCCAGGGCCTGTATGGCTTGCAGTGTGGGAGCGTTGGCAGTGGAGAGAAGGGCCTTGGCGTAGGCAATGGTCTGGACCAACTGGCCGCTCGCGTTGTAGCGGTACTCAGTTGCTGCACCCGTGCCGTCTACCTCGGCGACCTTGCGACCGGCATCGTCATAGACGTTCCATTGCCGCACGCCTGTGGCGTCCTGGGTCGAAACCAGCCGTCCCGTGGCGTCATAAGTGAAGGCGGTCGTGCTCGATGCAGAGGCCGAGGCCGTGTCCTGGCGAAGATTGCTGATCAGGCGCCCGGCGCTGTCATAGCTGCGCACCTCCTGCAGCCCATTGGCCGACAGCACCACGATGCGCCGGCCCATGTCGTCATAGGTGGTCGTCGTGACCTGCCCCTTGGCGTCCGTCACCGTCAGCAGCCGGCCCAAGCCGTCATAGGCATAACTGGTGCTGCCGCCATTGCCATCAATGGTCTGCAGCAGGCG
>NZ_BCZP01000061.1 GCF_001598795.1 Delftia acidovorans NBRC 14950
ACGAAGTTCACCTTGTAGAGGTTGTTGATAACGCCAGGACTTCACCATTGGCCACTAGTTGTCGAGGCGCTCAGAAGCTACCGTACCTCTAGTTTTGAGCTGTATGGCTTTTTCGGCGGAACGTCACACAAAAAATATAGTACTACTGAATACCGGGGGGAGTCGCCATCTCAACACCAGGCAAAGATTTCACATACTCATCCAATAGACATCTCACAAATCTTGTGTAGCCCAATTTTGTTTTTTCAAAATCAATTCCTCGCAAATCACAATCAAAAAAAACCGTGCCCTGTAAATTTGCTCCATCAAATGAAACATTCTTGAATACGGTATTAAAAATTTCCGCGTTGGCAAGATTTGATTTGTTTAAATTTGAATTGATTATTTTGCTATCAGATACATTCACCTTAACCAATCCGGCATCAGTGAAATTGCATTCAGTGAAAATGCAATTTTTTACCCAAGAGCCGCCGACGTCAAAACTCTCAAAACTGCACTCTTGAAACATTACATCAAATGCCGTAAATTCAACTTCTGCAAATGCGGGAAATTTAACATGCAAAGCATTTATATGGCTCAATTTCATTGAGTTTGTTTCAATTAGGTATTTGTCATTAATTTTATTAAAAAAATCAATCACACCCTTTTCAAGGTCATGGCTTAATTTCGATTCAATGATTGGGGAGTTATTTTTTTCCATTAATTTTTACCTCAATGATATTTTTTTGATTAGGGTTCTCATAGCTCTTAATGGAGCTCCATGTTTGTTCGTAATCAGATTTATTTAAATATGTTGTATCAAAAAGAACACGAACATTTTGCAAATCTCCGCTTATGCCATTAGGGCGAGTAAGATTGATTGCATCGTTGATTGAAGCCGCCAATTTATCTGGACTCAGATAGCCATTCGATGGGGCTGCTTTAATATCTACCGGAACACCATTCCCCATATAGATATCGATATTCAATCCACCTGGTGCTCGAGTTGACCCTGGAGGAATTAGTTTTTGTCGTTCGGCTTCAAGCGCAGTGATTCCCTCTCGAATTCCTGTGGAAGTAATCTTGTTGCCTCTATCAGGATCACTTGCCAAACCTAAGAATCGAGGGTCATCTTTATATATGCTTGGTACTTTGTCAAGAGAATTGTAAGCATCAAACAATTCAGGTTGATTTCCAGCACCTTTTTCGCCGTCCCTCACATTAAGAAAAATGTTGGAGAAAGCTTTTGTGATTGGAAATACTGTAGTCAGTCCTCTATTGAAGAAATCACTAGCGTCTTGAACCGAGGGAGGTGTCGTTGTCCAAGAAGGAAGTTTTAGTTCGGGGAAGCCTGGCGTTCCACTAGGCACGTCCTGGCGAATATCATAGCCCGGCGGACCTCCGGCACCATCCGGTCGAACAGGCCGATAACCACCACCGACTGCACCTCCTGTAGTGGCTGGATTAATAAAAATTCCCACGTACGCGAGTTGTTGTCCCTCCATACCACGCGTATCGACTAGATCCCCCGGTGGGCCGTCGCTAACGATGCGCGTATCGTCTGGCGTTGCCGCAGCAACAACAACGTTGCCATAACGCAGGCCGGTTTCGCCGAACGCCTTAAGGCCCAACCCATTAGTAAGCGTTGACCAGCCATACATCGCATCAGAACGGACTTGCGCGTTCTGCGAGTGAATCTCGCTGCGCTTTAAATCCTCTTGTGAGGAGTTGCTACTGCTTGAATAGTCAGCCAGAGACCGTCCGAGTGCATTCCCAAACGCATCGGTCGCTACCTGCTGAATGCTAATGCGCCCACCACGCGCCACGGCCGCAGCCGTGCCTGCCGCGAACCCGCTGATGGTGCCGCGCGCAAGGTCTGCCGCAGTCTTGCCCCAATCGCTGAACATGGTGGAGGTCTTGAGCTGCTCTCCCACATAGCTGCCCACGGCGCCACCGGCTGCGCTGGCTGCCACGCTCTTCCAGTCGAATCGGTCTTGCAGGCCCGTGAGCACGCCAATGCCCTGGGTCATCACATTGGCCGTGGCGGCCCGCATGGCGGTGGCTTGCCAGCCCGAGCCTCCGAACAGCTCTGTGCCCGCCAGTCCGCTGGTGATGCCGGCACTGAGTGCAGACAGGCCGACGCTTTTCCAATTGAAGCCGTCCTGCACGCCCATCACATTGCCAGCTACCTGACTGGCGATGGAGCCTGTAGCTCCAGCCGCCGCTGCTCCTGCCCATGCGTTGCCAAGCAGCGCGCTGAAGGTGCCTGCCGTATAGGCGGCAACCACCACAGCCACGGCCACCATGATGATCTTGCCCAGCGCCCCGCAGCCACCTCCCTGGCCCGCAGGCGCAGGCAGCACCGAATCCAGACTGCCCGTGACCCGGCTCGGGTCATAGGGCTGGAAGGTGTCCGCGTTGTTGGCGTTCAGCGCGAGCTTGGGGATGCTCAGGGTCTGGCCGGCCGTGAGCTCGCCGTCGCCTGAGACAGCCAGGCCGTTGGCTTCCGCGATGCGCCACCACAGGCTGCTGTCGCCCAGCACGTTGCGGGCGATGGTCTTGAGAGTCTCGCCACCGACCACGGTGTAGCTCATGGCGCTGAAGTTGGTGTCGCGCAGCTTCAGTGCAGGGGCGTTCAGGTGGAATTCGGCGGTGTTGACGTATTTGGGGACATCTCCAGCCTTGGGCGGGTTCTCGGAGTCAGGGGCGTCGCCGTAGCGGGCCAGGACTTCGCCGTTGGCCACCAGTTGCCGTTGCACGTGGCCGGGGTTGATGGCGTCGCCGATGAAGCCGCCGATGTAGCCACCGGGCTCGTTCTGGATGCGGCCGCCCTTGTCGGCCGTGGTGCCGGCGCTCTGGTTGACGTAGAGCGCATTGCCCTGGGCATCATTGACGAAGGCCCGGTTGTAGCGGGTGTCGTAGACCTCCCCTTTCTGCTCGATGTTGCTGATGAAGCCGTTGGCGTCGCGCCACGTGTTGGTGGTGGCCGTGCGGCCGCCCTGGGTGGTGGTGGACTCGGTCTGCTGGTAACTGCCGTTGAACTGGTACTTGTAGGTGGTGCGCGTGGCATCACCGGTGTTGCCATTCGTGGTCTGCACTTGCCCGCGCAGGTTGCCAGCGGCGTCGTAGCCCAGGCTGGGGTCGGTGGTGCCGGGGGCGCCATGGTAGGCGACGTCGGTGTGCTGGATCCTGGACTGGTTGTCAGCGCGGCGCATGACGACGCGGGTGTCCTGCACGCGGCCCAGGGTGTCGTACTGGTTGTAGCGGTGTTCGGCTTCGCCGGTGCTGCTCAGCGTCTTGGCATAGACCTGGCGGCCGGCTCCGTCGTAGAGGACCTGGCCGGACTGCGTGGCCTTGCCCGACTGGCTGATGCTGAAGCTGTCCAGCCGGTGCAGGTCGTCGTAGACGTAGTTGTTGACCGTTTCCTGGGCGGCCTTGCCAGAGGTCTGTTCACTGGAAATGTCGCTGGTGCGGTTGCCGGCCAGGTCGTAGGCGTAGTTGTGCTTGAGGGTGGTGGAGGTGATTTGCTCAAGTCCTACCTTCTGGATCTGCCATTCGAAGCTGACAGTCTGCCGGTTCATGGCGTCGTATGCATAGGTCGTTACGCTGGCATTGTCCACCTGGTCGTACCAGCCAGGCGATTGCCACCATTGGCCC
>NZ_BCZP01000062.1 GCF_001598795.1 Delftia acidovorans NBRC 14950
GGCTGGAGGAAGCGAAAAGAGCACGAAAAAAGCGTGCTATAATATTTGACTCAACACTAAAGCAGTCTCGTGTGAGACTGCTTTAGTGTTGATAGTTATCCAACTATCAATCGGCTGTTCTTTAAAAATTCATAGAGTCGAAATCAGCGTTGCTGACGGAAAGAGATTTCAATCTCACCGTGCCGTCAGCAACATTTTGATTGCGTCAAAACGAATGAAACTTTGTTTTATTCAAGTAATGACGAATTGTTCTCTTGACAGAAATGTCAAAGAATTCATTCACATTACGGCATAACGCGCGAGGTGAGAGACCTCGCAAGTCCTTGAAAGAAAACGGCGAAATCTCGCAAGAGAGATCAAAGTTATAGGGTCAAGTGACTAAGAGCATGTGGTGGATGCCTTGGCGATGATAGGCGACGAAAGACGTGATAGCCTGCGATAAGCTTCGGGGAGCTGGCAAATTAGCTTTGATCCGGAGATTTCTGAATGGGGAAACCCACCCGCAAGGGTATCGCATACTGAATACATAGGTATGCGAGGCGAACCTGGAGAACTGAAACATCTAAGTACCCAGAGGAAAAGACATCAACCGAGATTCCGAAAGTAGTGGCGAGCGAAATCGGAAGAGCCTTCTAGTGATAGTCAGACGGTTAACAAAACGGAATGGAAAGTCCGGCCATAGTAGGTGATAGCCCTGTATGTGAAAACCGACTGGTGGTACTGAGCTAGAGAAAAGTAGGGCGGGGCACGAGAAACCCTGTCTGAATATGGGGGGACCATCCTCCAAGGCTAAATACTCATCATCGACCGATAGTGAACCAGTACCGTGAGGGAAAGGCGAAAAGAACCCCGGGAGGGGAGTGAAATAGATCCTGAAACCGCATGCTTACAAAAAGTAGGAGCCCGCAAGGGTGACTGCGTACCTTTTGTATAATGGGTCAGCGACTTACATTCAGTGGCAAGGTTAACCGAATAGGGGAGCCGTAGAGAAATCGAGTCCGAATAGGGCGTCCAGTCGCTGGGTGTAGACCCGAAACCAAGTGATCTATCCATGGCCAGGATGAAGGTGCCGTAACAGGTACTGGAGGTCCGAACCGACTAGTGTTGCAAAACTAGCGGATGAGCTGTGGATAGGGGTGAAAGGCTAAACAAACTTGGAAATAGCTGGTTCTCTCCGAAAACTATTTAGGTAGTGCCTCAAGTATTACCTGCGGGGGTAGAGCACTGTTTAGGCTAGGGGGTCATGGCGACTTACCAAACCTATGCAAACTCCGAATACCGCAGAGTACAGCTTGGGAGACAGAGCACCGGGTGCTAACGTCCGGACTCAAGAGGGAAACAACCCAGACCGCCAGCTAAGGTCCCTAAAATTGGCTAAGTGGGAAACGAAGTGGGAAGGCTAAAACAGTCAGGATGTTGGCTTAGAAGCAGCCATCATTTAAAGAAAGCGTAATAGCTCACTGATCGAGTCGTCCTGCGCGGAAGATGTAACGGGGCTAAGCCAGTTACCGAAGCTGCGGATTTGCAATTTATTGCAAGTGGTAGGAGAGCGTTCTGTAAGCCTGTGAAGGTGCCTGGTAACGGGTGCTGGAGGTATCAGAAGTGCGAATGCTGACATGAGTAGCGTTAAAGGGGGTGAAAAGCCCCCTCGCCGTAAGCGCAAGGTTTCCTACGCAACGTTCATCGGCGTAGGGTGAGTCGGCCCCTAAGGCGAGGCAGAGATGCGTAGCTGATGGGAAACAGGTCAATATTCCTGTACCGATGTGTAGTGCGATGTGGGGACGGAGAAGGTTAGCTCAGCCAACTGTTGGATATGTTGGTTCAAGCCTGTAGTCGTGCCTGGTAGGCAAATCCGCCGGGCTTAGATGAGGGGTGATAACGAGTCTGCTTGCAGACGAAGTGAGTGATACCCTGCTTCCAGGAAAAGCCACTAAGCTTCAGCTACACACGACCGTACCGCAAACCGACACTGGTGCGCGAGATGAGTATTCTAAGGCGCTTGAGAGAACTCTGGAGAAGGAACTCGGCAAATTGATACCGTAACTTCGGGAGAAGGTATGCCGCAAGTAGGTGAACTTGAACAAAGGGAGCCCAAAGCGGTTGCAAAAAATCGGTGGCTGCGACTGTTTAATAAAAACACAGCACTCTGCAAACACGAAAGTGGACGTATAGGGTGTGACGCCTGCCCGGTGCTGGAAGATTAAATGATGGGGTGCAAGCTCTTGATTGAAGTCCCAGTAAACGGCGGCCGTAACTATAACGGTCCTAAGGTAGCGAAATTCCTTGTCGGGTAAGTTCCGACCTGCACGAATGGCGTAACGATGGCCACACTGTCTCCTCCAGAGACTCAGCGAAGTTGAAATGTTTGTGATGATGCAATCTCCCCGCGGAAAGACGGAAAGACCCCATGAACCTTTACTGTAGCTTTGTATTGGATTTTGAACGGATCTGTGTAGGATAGGTGGGAGGCTTTGAAGTGAGGACGCTAGTTCTCATGGAGCCGACGTTGAAATACCACCCTGGTGCGTTTGAGGTTCTAACCCAGGTCCCTTATCGGGATCGGGGACAGTGCATGGTAGGCAGTTTGACTGGGGCGGTCTCCTCCCAAAGCGTAACGGAGGAGTTCGAAGGTACGCTAGTTACGGTCGGACATCGTGACGATAGTGCAATGGCATAAGCGTGCTTAACTGCGAGACTGACAAGTCGAGCAGATGCGAAAGCAGGACATAGTGATCCGGTGGTTCTGTATGGAAGGGCCATCGCTCAACGGATAAAAGGTACTCTGGGGATAACAGGCTGATACCGCCCAAGAGTTCATATCGACGGCGGTGTTTGGCACCTCGATGTCGGCTCATCTCATCCTGGGGCTGTAGTCGGTCCCAAGGGTATGGCTGTTCGCCATTTAAAGAGGTACGTGAGCTGGGTTTAAAACGTCGTGAGACAGTTTGGTCCCTATCTTCCGTGGGCGCTGCAGATTTGAGGAAGCCTGCTCCTAGT
>NZ_BCZP01000063.1 GCF_001598795.1 Delftia acidovorans NBRC 14950
CGACAAAGCCCACGCGCTGGGGCCAGGGCTGGGGCAGCATCCGCCGCTCCCATGTGGCGCCGCCGTCGGCCGAGACCATGAGCTGAGCCCGGCCGCCGGGATAGTCGATCACGCCGGGCGAGCCCTCGGCATGGATGTACTGGGGGTCGAACTGGACCCACAGCAGCGGCTTCTTGTCCACGCGCACGCCGCCGCCGTAGCCCACGGCCCAGTAAGGCGGGTAGTGCCGCAGGCCGCCGATCACATCGCCAGCATGCAGCCCTGCGCTGAACCGGCTGCCCGGGATGGTGCTGATGCGCGTGGCGCCGGCGCGGGTGAACGCATAGACCTGCACGCTGGCCGCATCGGGCGCGGGCACCAGGCTGTCCAGCTGCAGCGCGGAGACCAGCAGCAGCGTGTCCTTGTCGCGCGGCACCATGGCGGCGATCACGGGCGCGGCGTTGCCATCCGTGATACCGGTGTGCGGCACATGGGCCCAGGACGCGCCGTTGTCGTCGCTCCAGAGATAGGCCCAGCCCGCGCTGGCTGCGGACACGCTGCCGGCGCCCGGCAGGCGCAGCGTGGTCATGCGCAGGGCCAGCACCAGGGTCTGGGGCGACAGGCGCACCAGGTCCATCTCGACCGGCGCCATGTATTGCCCAGGGCTCATGGCAGCGGGCATGGTGATCTTGGAGGTCTGCACGCCATCGGCCGTGGTGCGTGTGCAGGTCAGCCGGAACAGGCCCGAGGAATCCGGGTGGTAGCAGTCCTCGGCCAGCCCATGCACGGCGACCAGGCTCAAATAGCTCTTGCCATCCTGCTTGGCCATGGCCGGCTCGGCCACGGCATAGGTGCTGCTGGGGTCTGCGCGCATGCTCAACAGCACGCGCCCGAACAGCAGGCCCGCATTGGCCGCATAGACCTTGCTCGCGTCGTACAGCTGATCGTCGTCGGCGAAGAAATCGATGGAGCGCGACCCCGGATCAAAGCCCAGGCCGCTGTGCACGCCGAACTGCAGCAGCACCTTGCCGCCGGCAGGCCGGTCCGGGTCCATGCGCACCAGCTCGACGCCCGTGCAACGGCTGACGCGGCGCACCGGCTGCACGAAGCGATTCATCCCCGCGAAATACCGCGTGTCGCCAGCCGCCGAGATCTCGCGCACCAGCAGCACCGTGCCGTCGCCCAGGGAGAACAGCCGCCGCTTGCCGTTCTTGGTGGCATGGTCGGCCGTCTCCACGCGGGTCTCCACACGGGTGAAGCGCGGCACGCGGGTCTGCAGCTTGGAAGCGGCCAGATTGCCGAAGGACAGCGGCCCCTGCTGCTCGTCCAGCGCAGACGCCATGAGCTGCACCCGGGGCACTGCGTCGGGCGCGCCCGAGGCCGGCGGCGCCACATCGTCGGGCACGGCCTGTGCATAGCCATCCGTCAGGCGGCGCGCGTCCGGCGGCTCCCACAGCGACACCAGCTGCACGACCTCGCCGCCCGTGCGCCGCATGGTGACGAACTCGCCCGAGCGCTGCACCTCGCTGCCGTCGCGCCGGTCGGTCATGAAGGTGTTGCCCACGTCCAGCATGCCCTTTAGGGCCTGGTGCTCTGGCCCACCGGCATCGCCCTTGAGGTCCTTGTGGATCAGCATCACAGCTCCTCGCGCGCCAGCAGGAAGTCGGTCCAGAACTCGGAGGGACCGCCCCCGCTGGTGCCGTTCCACCAGAAGGCGGCAAGGCTGTCTACGCCATTGAAGGCCCCATCCGCCTGCACACGGTCCGTCGCTGAAAGCGCATAGGGCCGCATCTCCTGCCACTCGAATTCCGTGCCCGCCAGTTCGGCTGCCGTGATCTCGCCCAGCAACACCTCGCCATTGAGTACCTGGAAGCCGCCGCCCCGGCTCACAAGGCGCAGCTCCTGCACCGTCGAAGGCACGTTGACCGGCTTGACCACAGAACCGGCCGCGTCCAGATCGAACTCGTGCACGCCCTCGTTCGTGTCCTTGTACAGCAGAGTGACGTCCGCCGTGACACTGACGGGCTCACCGGCTACTGTGACCTGGTAAAGCCCCACGTTGATCGTGCGCACCAGTTGGGCCGGCGCCCGGACCTCGAAGTCCGGCGCCGGCGGCAGGCCCAGGTCCAGGAAGCCGCGCGACGGGTTGATCGCATCCCCGTTCCAGCCGAACGCCCAGTGCGCCGCATCGATCAGGTCCTGGAAGTCCAGGCCCAGGTAGGGATCATC
>NZ_BCZP01000064.1 GCF_001598795.1 Delftia acidovorans NBRC 14950
AAGCTGTCGAAGGCGTAGCCCTCGTAGCGGGTGGAGGCGCTGGATTCGGTATTGACGACCCAGGCATGCCCTGGATCGACCAGCACAGGCCGGCCGTCCACGACCCGGAACACCAGCGCCCGGTAGCGCTCCACGGCGCCCAGGTGCTCCAGCACGCTGGCCACGATGGCGCCCGAGATCTGGGTTTCTGCCGCACTGCTGATCTGCTCGTGCACGTCAAGCACCAGGCCGGCCGCGCCCAGCGTCAGCGCGCCCGAGGCGCCCACGCGCTCGGCGATGACCAGGGTCACATAGCCGCTGGCGGTCAGCGCCGCCTCGGCGCCCAGCAGGTCCTGCGCCCGCACCAGGTGGGTCAGCGCCTCCACATCGGACAGCAGCTGCACGGGCGCCAGGGCCAGCCGGCCCTCGGCATGCCTATCCTGGGAGGCCACGGTGAAGGCAGGGCCCAGGCGCATCTGATAGTCGTGGCCCTGGCCGCTGATGATGGCGCCGTTGACCACGGGCGGCGGAACGAAGGCGGTGCCGATGGAGTACTGCGGAATCCAGGCGCCCTCTCCCACCTCGACCTGGGATGTGGCCTGCAGGCGCGCCAGCGTTGGCCGCGCCACGGCATCATTGCGGGCGTCCGAGGCCCGGACCTGGGCGCCGGCCAGCCGCAGCGCTCCGCGCGGGATGGGATCGCCAGCGACGCGCAGGGGCCGCAGCCGCGCCTTGACCTGGGCCAGCGGCCGGTCTGCTGCGAACAGGTCCAGCGGCTGCAGCCCCATGCGGATCTCCAAGGGCTCCAGCGCCTGGCCCTCCACCTGCAGCGGTGCCAGGTTCAGCACGGCCGTGCCGTCCTGCTCGACCACACCGTCCTGCAGCCGGGGCGAGTCAACGACGTCATCACCGGCATACAGCACGGCATCGAGCACATAGGGGCCGGTCATCGCAAAGCGCCCCTTGTAGACGCTCACGTCGTTCAGAAACCACTCGATGCGCCCGCCTCCGACCTGGGCGCGCACCGTGTCATTGCCCGTCATCGAGCCCACGCGCTGCAGCGTGACACCGGCATGGCGCACGTTGACCTGGCCATCCCCAAAGAGCAGGCCGTACTCCACATTGGCGAACGATGAACGGCTGACGCGCGGCACCTGGCTGGCCAGAGTGAAGCCCACCACGGCGCCCACGGGCTTTCCGATCACGAAGGTGGCCGTGCCGATCCAGTTGGCCGGCAGCTCGCGCAGGCTGTGCGCTCCACCGTTCCAGCCGAAGTGCCAGTCGTAGGTGCGGCGCTCCGGGGTGGCAACCTTCGGCGGCCGCGCGGGGATCGCAGGCTGTGCCGGGATCACGATGCGCACATTCTCGCGGCGCATGATCCAGGCGCTGGTCCAGGTCAGGGGCACGCGCTGGGCGTCGGCATAGTCGGATGTCTGAACGTAGGCCCAGACATCGCTGTAGTGGGCTGTCGCTGCGCTCAACGATGGGTTGCCCACGCGCTCACGCAGCACATCCAGCGGCGTGCGCCAGGACACCAGGCGTTCTCCGCCAGGCAGTGCCCGCTCCAGCCGCTGCATCTCGTGCGGCCCGGCCTCGACCCGCACATCGCGCCATTCATAGGTGATGCGCTCGGGGGTTGCAGGCTGTCCCGGAAACCCCGGGTCCGCAGGCGTGGCCGGCACGAACTCGACCAGCTTCTTGTTCTTGATCAGCGCGTTACCCATTGGCGGGCTCCTTGGCGCGGTGGTCGGCCATCCAGGGCCGACCGGGGTTCATGGGCAGCAGCTCGCCGTTGTCGTCGCGCAGGCTCAGCAGGGGGAATAGCTCGCCGCGGTTGAAGTCGAAGCGCGAGTCGTCGATGTCGTAGCCGCTGGAGCCGGGCAGCAGTTGGCCGTCCACCCAGGCCCAGTACGGCAAGCGCATGCTGAGCGCCGTGGCGTGCCAGCGCTGGCCGCCGTCGCGGCTGGTGTGCAGCTTCACGGCCAGCGGCCGGATGGCACCGCTGTCGTCGATCTGGCGCGGGCCGTAGACGGGGATGGCCAGCGTGCGCTGGTCCAGCGCAA
>NZ_BCZP01000065.1 GCF_001598795.1 Delftia acidovorans NBRC 14950
TCCAGCACGCTGGCCACGATGGCGCCCGAGATCTGGGTTTCTGCCGCACTGCTGATCTGCTCGTGCACGTCCAGCACCAGGCCGGCAGCGCCCAGCGTCAGCGCGCCCGAGGCACCCACGCGCTCGGCAATGACCACGGTCACATAGCCGCTGGCCGTCAGCGCCAGATCGGCGCCCAGCAGGTCCTGCGCCCGCACCAGGTGGGTCAGCGCCTCCACATCGGACAGCAGCTGCAGGGGCGCCAGTGTCAGCCGGCCCTCGGCATGCCGGTCCTGCGAAGCCACGGTGAAGGCCGGGCCCAGGCGCATCTGGTAGTCGTGGCCCTGGCCGCTGATGATGGCGCCGTCGACCACGGGCGGCGGGACGAAGGCGGTTCCGATGGAGTACTGCGGAATCCAGGCGCCCTCGCCCACTTCGACCTGGACCGTGGCCTGCAGGCGCGCCAGCGTGGGCCGCGCCACGGCGTCATTGCGGGCGTCCGAGGCCCGGACCTGGGCGCCGGCCAGCCGTAGCGCGCCACGCGGGATGGGGTCGCCAGCGACGCGCAGGGGCCGCAGCCGCGCCTTGACCTGGGCCAGCGGCCGGTCTGCTGCGAACAGGTCCAGCGGCTGCAGCCCCATGCGGATCTGCAAGGGCTCCAGGGCCTGGCCCTCCACCTGCAGCGGCGCCAGGTTCAGCACGCCCGTGCCGTCCTGCTCGGCCACACCGTCCTGCAGCCGGGGCGAGTCCACGACGTCATCACCGGCATACAGCACCGCATCGAGCACATAAGGGCCGGTCATCGCAAAGCGCCCCTTGTAGACGCTCACGTCGTTCAGAAACCACTCGATGCGCCCGCCTCCGACCTGGGCGCGCACCGTGTCATTGCCCGTCATCGAGCCCACGCGCTGCAGCGTGACGCCGGCATGGCGCACGTTGACCTGGCCATCCCCAAACACCAGGCCGTACTCCACATTGGCGAACGATGAACGGCTGACGCGCGGCACCTGGCTGGCCAGGGTGAAGCCCACCACGGCGCCCACGGGCTTGCCGATCACGAAGGTGGCCGTGCCGATCCAGTTGGCCGGCAGCTCGCGCAGGCTGTGCGCTCCACCGTTCCAACCGAAGTGCCAGTCGTAGGTCCGGCGCTCCGGGGTGGCGACCTTCGGCGGCCACGCGGGGATCGCGGGCTGGGCGGGGATCACGATGCGCACATTCTCGCGGCGCATGATCCAGGCGCTGGTCCAGGTCAGGGGCACGCGCTGCCTGCGTATCACGCCATCCACAGTGATATCGGCCAAGGCCCAGATATCGCTGTAGTGGGCTGCTTCAGCGCTCAACAAGGGGTTGCCCACCCTGTCGCTCAAGGCATCCAATGGCGTGCGCCAGCCCACCGCCTTGGAGCCATCGGGCGCGGTGTATTCAACGCGCTGCATCTCGTTGATGCCGGCTTCCACGCGCACGTCTCGCCATTCATAGGTGATGCGCTCGGGGGTTGCAGGCCGGCCCGGAAACCCCGGGTCCGCAGGCGTGGCCGGCACGAACTCCACCAGCTTCTTGTTCTTGATCAGCGCGTTACCCATTGGCGGGCTCCTTGGCGCGGTGGTCGGCCATCCAGGGCCGGCCGGGGTTCATGGGCAGCAGCTCACCGTTGTCGTCGCGCAGGCTCAGCAGGGGGAACAGCTCGCCGCGGTTGAAGTCGAAGCGCGAGTCGTCGATGTCATAGCCGCTGGAGCCGGGCAGCAGTTGGCCGTCCATCCAGGCCCAGTACGGCAGGCGCATGCTGAGCGCCGTGGCGCGCCAGCGCTGGCCCCCGTCGCGGCTGGTGTGCAGCTTCACGGCCAGCGGCAGGATGGCGCCGCTGTCGTCGGTCTGGCGCGGGCCGTAGACGGGTATGGCCAGCGTGCGCTGGTCCAGCGCCA
>NZ_BCZP01000066.1 GCF_001598795.1 Delftia acidovorans NBRC 14950
GCGCGCCACGCAGGCGGCGTTCGCGGACGGCCAGCGGGCCATGGCCACCAACGTGCTGCAGCTGCAGGCCTCCCTGGGCAACTACTACCAGGACGGCAAACCGGGCCGCGCCATGCTGGAGCAGGAGATGACGGTGCTGGCGGGCTACAGCGAAGGCCTGCGCGCGCAGTACACGCTCAAGGTGCAGGCCGGCGGGGCCCTGGCCGGCTACGGCATCGCGGCCGAGGAGGTCAACGGCAAGACCTCCAGCGCCTTCATCATCATGGCCGACAAGTTCGCCATCGTCTCCCCCAGCTACAACGTCGGCCAGATGAGCACGCCGCGGCCCGAAGACGTGGTGTTCGGCGTCGATGGCGACGGCATCTACCTGCAGCGCAACGTCTATCTCAAGGGCAACATGCGCATCGACGGCCTGGGCAAGAAGCTCGTGGACGGCCTGCGCGGCTCGGTGCTGCTGTCGGCCAGCGGCAGCTTCTGGAGCGATGCCACCGCGCGCCAGGCCGTCTGGCAGGCCCTGGGCAACAGCGGGAGCGCGCCCAACACCAACCACCTGATCGTGGGCGATGCCGTGACCATCACCAACGGGTCCAGCTTCACCCAGACCCGGCATTGGATGGGCGCGGCCTGGGTGATCCCCGCCGCCGTGCTCAACGGCGACCTGCTGGTGGACGGCACAGTGGCGGCCCGCAAGGTGGACACGCGCGGCCTCACCGTGCGCGACAACGCCGGCAACGTCATCCTGGACGCCAACGGCCTCGATGCGCAATGGCTGCGCAATCTCAAGGCCGCCCAGGTCAACGGCCTGGGGCCACTGGCCACCAAGGACAAGGCCCGCATCGGCGACACCGTGGCGTTTCCGGACGGCACGACGATGAACACCAGCGACTTCATCAACCGGCTGCAGCGCATCACGTCCAACAACATCGGTGTGTTCATGGACACGGCGGCCATCGGCACGGCCTACATCGGCCAGGCGGCCATTGGCACGCTGCAGATCGCGGGCGGCTCGGTCACGTCCATGGCCAGCGGCGCAGGCGGCATGACCACGATCTACGGCGATAGAGAGGTTGAGCTGTGTTCGGCCTGGGTGAACAACGCCGCTGGCGGCTCCGGCGTGGTGGTCATCGCCCTGGTCAATGCCATGCCCGTGAACAGCAACGGCAGCCTGAGCCTCACCATTTACCGGGGCGAGATCGGCCTGCAGTACACCGGCACGTCGATGCCCAACGGCTACCGGACTTCGGCGCACAACAGCTGCTTCGACAGCAGCCCGCCATCCGGCTGGACCTCATACCGGCTCATGGCGCGGGCCGGCCCCGGGGAGACAGTCACGGTCTTTCTGTCCAACATCATCGCCACAGGAGGGCGCCGATGATCCACTTCATCCAGATCGACGGCGCCGGCCGCATCCTGCGCTCGGGCAGCGCGCCGTGCCGTCACCTCAAGGATCTGCCCGGGGCGAATGGAAGCTTTCGCCGCGTGCCGCATCCCGTGCCGGACCCGAATGCCTTCTATTGGGACGGTGGCCTGGTGGCCGTGCCGGCGGCGCCCAGCGCGTTCCACCGCTTCGACGTGGCCAGCCGGGGCTGGGTCATCGACCTGGGGCAGGCTTGGTCCGCCGTACGTGCGGAGCGGGACAGGCGCCTGGCCGCGTGCGACTGGGTGACGCTGCGCGCTCAGGAGACGGGCGAGCCCGTGCCGGCGCCTTGGCTGGCCTACCGGCAGGCCCTGCGTGACATCAGTGACCAGCCGGACCCGCTCACCATCGTGTGGCCCACGCCGCCGGCCTGATGCGTGCCAAGCCTGCCACTCTGGCCGGCATGCTGGACTACGACACCCCCGCCATCTACGCCTTCCTGCGCATGCGTATCCCTGGCCTGTTGAGCACCGAGG
>NZ_BCZP01000067.1 GCF_001598795.1 Delftia acidovorans NBRC 14950
AAATCGTGGACATGCTGGGCAACATGGTGACGACGCTGAACAACCAGATCCGTGCCAGCGGCAGCTACAGCGGTACCGAGCGGGATGTGACGGATTGGGACTCCTTAATCGGTGGATAAATAAATAAAATCTAAGTGATTAATCCGTGGAGGCGATTTTAATGTGTTCCATATCTTCAAATTCCTCAAGAATGGATAGGGCGCGGCGTGGAAGATCGCACTCTTGTGAGTAATATTCGACATCTATGCTTGCCTTGAATATTTCGAAACTCTTTGGGCGTTGCTGCATGATATAAAAATCTGGAGCTGGATCCCTTCCATTAAGAGAGCGTGCTATTGAATGTATGACTTCTGGGGGTGTTCTTAAGCCGAAAATGATTTCCGCTATATCGAATGGAGAATCCTGTAATCCGACTTCTCCGATTAATCTATATTCTTGTTCGTAGCTCCATGCAGAGGCTTTGCGAAGCAAAACAGCTTCATCAACGCGAATCATTGCTGCTTTATTTTCCTTAGTCATATCGTAAATATCGGATGCTTTTACTATTGGAGATGAGTTATATTTTACTTGATGTAAGTTGCTGATTTTTTCTAGATCAACACTATATCCTATACAGAATCCCGTATGATTTTTTGCGTAGTGACTCCACATTAAATGACACTCGGATTTTTCTGATAAAGAAAATATTCCTTTATTATATATTTTGAGCAATTCGAAATTCAGATATCTATTTAAGGAGTTTTCTATGTATTCTATTGGTTTACAGTCTAACTCAGGATCTGTAGACATATAATCGATGTAGTCCAAAATCCGATTGCCTTCGCTTTGTGCTATTCTCAGCAACTTATTTTCTAAGTTTTGGGTTTTTATTTTTAATATTTTTGCGGCAGAGTTTAGTTTTGATATGGCGTTGTTCTCAATTAATTTGGCCAGAGTGAATTTCATTTGGCCAATTTCTATATCATTTTCTATTTCTGGCTTGCACTCCAGTGGGTCATTGAAATTTTCTGGCGAAGATAGGAAGATTCGGTCCGATATAAGAGCAGATAGTGACAATTCGTCGAATTGTCGATACTTATATAAAGTTTTTTTCATGGTCGTCTCAATGAGCAAAAGGTACATGTTACTCACATGCCCCCGGCTAGGGTTCGCTTCTGCGGGCGCTGGCCGGGACACTGCGGGGCATGACCAAGCCGGCCAATCTCAAACTGCAGATCTACCAGGGCGCGACGTTTCGCAAGCGCCTGCGCTGGCTCAACCCCGACAAGACACCCATCGACCTGACGGGCTGCACGGCCCGCATGCAGGTGCGCGAAGAAGTCGAGTCCACGGCCGCGCTGCTGGAACTGACCACCGAGAACGGCCGGATCGCCCTTGGTGGCCCTGCCGGCACCGTGGATCTGCTGGTGGATGCGGGAACCACCGCGGCCATCGCCTGGACCGGCGGGGTGTTCGATCTGGAAATCGTCCACCCCGGCGGCGAGGTCACGCGCCTGGCCCAAGGCTCCTGCTGCGTGAGCCCGGAGGTCACCCGTGACTGATTTTCTGATCGTCCAAGAGGTCGAGATCCTGGCGGAAGAGGCGCAGGACTCGGTGCTGGTCGAGCAGGTCGAGGAAATCGAAATTCTGGCCCTGGCGGAGCAGGGGCCTCCTGGCCCCCAGGGGCCGCCTGGCGGCGGAGCCGGTGCGACCTACACGCATCTCCAAGGCATCGCGGCATCCGTCTGGACCGTCGCTCACAACCTGGGCCGCTACCCCTCCATCACCGTCGTGGACAACCTTGGCGGCCAGCTCTACCCCGATGTCCGGTACATGGACGCCGACATTGCCCAGATCACCCACAGCGTGCCTTTGACGGGCCGCGCCTATTGCAATTGAGGG
>NZ_BCZP01000068.1 GCF_001598795.1 Delftia acidovorans NBRC 14950
TCTCGGTGCTCAACAGGCCAGGGATGCGCATGCGCAGGAAGGCGTAGATGGCGGGGGTGTCGTAGTCCAGCATGCCGGCCAGAGTGGCAGGCTTGGCACGCATCAGGCCGGCGGCGTGGGCCACACGATGGCCAGCGGGTCGGGCTGGTCGGTGATGTCCCGCAGGGCCTGGCGGTAGGCCATCCACGGTGCAGGCACGGGCTCGCCTGTCTCCTGGGCGCGCAGCGTCACCCAATCGCAGGCGGACAGGAGGCGCGCCCTCGTGTAGCGCACCTTCTCCCACTCTTGCTCCAGATCCAGAGCGGGGGCCACCCAGCAGCGTTTTGGAACGCTCCATCGGTGGTCCCGGGATGGGGCCTCGTTGGGGGCATACCCTTTGGGCAGTCCAACCCTTAAGCGATTTCCATGCGTCTCACGGTAAAAGCGCAACTCGGAATCGTGCTGATAGGTTCCGGAGATCACCAGGTGACCGTGCGAATCAATCACATGGTAGAACTTCATCGCTTTGATCCAATCATGAAGCCGTTGAGGTTTCCAATCCGGCAACCCACACCTCCCGAGAATGTGAGCGTGACGGTATGGAGCCCCGCCCCCATGCTCCTCGAATACCCGTGGCAGACGGCTGTGTAGGCCTCATCGATGGCGTGCTCGGCGATCCAATCACCATCCACATAGAGCCTGGTTCCTGCTGTTCTCCAACCCATGCCATAGCCGACGAACCCAGTGACCAAAACCGTGACCACGCCCGGCATATCCAGGTAGAGGCTCATTGACAGAACCGTGTTCCAGGAACCCCATCCCACTCCCTCGATGTGTCCAGGAACTGTCACGGCCGTAGGGACCGTGACGGCGTTGCCAGCAATTTGGAGGGTTCCGACAGCCGCCTGCCCTATGTAGGCCGTGCCGATGGCCGCCGTGTCCATGAACACACCGATGTTGTTGGACGTGATGCGCTGCAGCCGGTTGATGAAGTCGCTGGTGTTCATCGTCGTGCCGTCCGGAAACGCCACGGTGTCACCGATGCGGGCCTTGTCCTTGGTGGCCAGCGGCCCCAGGCCGTTGACCTGGGCGGCCCTGAGATTGCGCAGCCATTGCGCATCCAGGCCGTTCGCGTCCAGGATGACGTTGCCCGCGTTGTCGCGCACGGTGAGGCCGCGCGTGTCCACCTTGCGGGCCGCCACTGTGCCGTCCACCAGCAGGTCGCCGTTGAGCACGGCGGCGGGGATCACCCAGGCCGCGCCCATCCAATGCCGGGTCTGGGTGAAGCTGGACCCGTTGGTGATGGTCACGGCATCGCCCACGATCAGGTGGTTGGTGTTGGGCGCGCTGCCGCTGTTGCCCAGGGCCTGCCAGACGGCCTGGCGCGCGGTGGCATCGCTCCAGAAGCTGCCGCTGGCCGACAGCAGCACCGAGCCGCGCAGGCCGTCCACGAGCTTCTTGCCCAGGCCGTCGATGCGCATGTTGCCCTTGAGATAGACGTTGCGCTGCAGGTAGATGCCGTCGCCATCGACGCCGAACACCACGTCTTCGGGCCGGGGCGTGCTCATCTGGCCGGCGTTGTAGCTGGGGGAGACGATGGCGAACTTGTCCGCCATGATGATGAAGGCACTGGATGTCTTGCCGTTGACCTCCTCGGCCGCGATGCCGTAGCCGGCCAGGGCCCCGCCGGCCTGCACCTTGAGCGTGTACTGCGCGCGCAGGCCTTCGCTGTAGCCCGCCAGCACCGTCATCTCCTGCTCCAGCATGGCGCGGCCCGGTTTGCCGTCCTGGTAGTAGTTGCCCAGGGAGGCCTGCAGCTGCAGCACGTTGGTGGCCATGGCCCGCTGGCCGTCCGCGAACGCTGCCTGCGTGGCGCGC
>NZ_BCZP01000069.1 GCF_001598795.1 Delftia acidovorans NBRC 14950
GCGCAGTGGGCATCGGCTGGAAGCGCGGCGGGGTGCTGGTGGCCGGGGCCGTCTTCGAGCAGCACAACGGCCGCACCGTGTGGGCGCATGTCGCCATCGACGCGCCGCTATCACGCCGCTTCCTGCGCGCGTTTCTTGACTACCCGTTCGCTGTGTGCGCGGTCGATGCGCTGCGCGGCTACGTGCTGGCATCCAACACCCGTTTGCGTGTGCTGGCCCGGCGCTTGGGCGCCGTGGAGGAGGCTGTGCTGGCAGGCGCTGCGCGCGACGGCGGCGATGTGGTGGTCTGCACCCTTTGGAGAGGAAACCTGAAACATGACACGCTGGCACAGCACTGAATTTGATTTCCTGCCCGAGCAGGCATTCCGACCTCGGCCCGGGGGCGGCATGACGTTGGAGGGTGGCGGCGCCTCGACCCCAGCACCCGATCCGCGACTGGTGGAAGCGCAGGTGAAGAACCTGGGCATCCAGGACGACATGATCCAGCAGATCATCGGCAATGCGAACGACATGGCGCCGCTGCAGAAGGAGCAAACGCAGTTCGCGCTCGACACCTCGCGCACGGCCTGGGAGCAGTCTCAGGCCGACCGCGACTATGCGCTGGGGCGCCGCGACAAGCTGACGGGCCTGCAGGACACGATGGTGGAGGACGCGCGGACCTTCGACACGGAGGGCAAGCGCGAGGAGCTGGCGGGCCAGGCGGCTGCCGATGTCTCCAACGCCTACGAAAGCGCCAAGCGCACGCAGGGCGCGGAAATGGCCCGCATGGGCGTCAACCCCGCCGATGGCAAGTATGGCGCCGGGTCCAATGCCTTGGTTGCCAGCGAGGCACTGGCCACTGCCGCCGGAAAGAACTCGGCCCGAACCGCTGCACGCGCGGAAGGGCGGGCGCTGACGGATCGGGCCTCGAATGCGCTGGCCGGCTATCCCGCCATGGGCATGCAGACGACGGCTGCCACGGCCGGCTACGGCGCCTCGGGCCAGAACATCGCCAATACCGGCCTGGCTGGCCTGAACTCAGGTTACGGCCAGGCGGCTGGCATGGCGGGGAACGCAGGCAACAGCGCGGCCAACATGTGGGGCCAGCAGTCCAACGCCTACCAGCAGTCGCAGGCCACCCAGGGGGCCGGGACGGGCGCCATTGTGGGCGCGGGCCTGTCTGCTGCGGCCATGTTCTTCTGATGCGGTCCGCAGACATTGCCGAGAGCGTGGGCCAGGCGATTGCCGGCCGGCGCGCTGCGCTGCATTTCAGTGGGGGCAAGGACTCTCTGGCATGCCTGTACCTGCTGCGCCCCCTGGTGGAGCATGGCCTGCCGGTCTACTGGCTGTCCACGGGTGACACCATCCCGGAAACACGCGCGGTTGTGGACCAGGTGCGCGCGTGGGTTCCAGATCTGCGTACCGTGCAGACGGACGTGCTCGCCTGGAAAGCCGCCCATGGCATCCCGAGCGACGTGACCACGGCGCAATCGAGCTGGATCGGCCGGGCCTACGGAATGAGCGACGCGCCCCTGGTGGGCCGTATGGACTGCTGCGTGGCCAACCTGATGCTGCCCATGCACCAGCGCATGCTGGCCGACGGCATCGAGGTGGTGATTCGCGGCACCAAGCTGGCCGATACGGGCCAGGTGCCGGCGCGCGGCCCAGGCGATGCCTACGAGGTCTTGCTGCCGCTGCTGTACTGGAGCCATGACCAGGTATTCCAGTTCCTGCAGGAGGTGGGCGCCCCGCGCAATGCCGTCTACGACACCTTCCGCGCCATCAGCGCGCCCGAATGCCTGCACTGCAGCGCATGGTGGGACGACGGCAAGG
>NZ_BCZP01000071.1 GCF_001598795.1 Delftia acidovorans NBRC 14950
TGCGGCCTGCCCCTTCTTGTATTCCAGCTGGATGCGCACGCCGCCCACCTCCAGCACATCCCCCGTGCGCAGCTCGATGAAGATGCGGCGCATGTCGGGCGCCGATGCAGTTGTCTGTGCCATGGACTCCTTCACAGCGAACGCAGGTACTGCGCGCGCTTGTCCTCAGACAGGCGGCCCAGTGCGCGCTCGTAGTCCAGGCCGGTGAGCTTGTCCAGCTCGGCGAACTCGTCGCTCACGGGGTCGGCATCGCCCGCGCCGCCAGGCACGTCGGCCAGGTTGGTGACCACGGCCGAGGCGTCGGGCTTGCGCCGCACGTCCGCCGTTTTCTTGGTCGTGGCAATGCCATGCAGAGCTACCACGCGGCGGTGCCCTTCTTCCAGGAACCAGCGCATGGGCTTGTGCTCGTTGCCGGGCGCCGCGCCCAGCGCGCGCACCATGGCATCCAGGTCTGCCTGCTTGGCCGCGTCCTTGCGGTAGTCCACGATGCCCAGTTCTGCGCTCTTGGCCGCTTCCTCGAAGAAGCCGTTGATGGTGGCCGTCCAGGCCTGGTGCGTGGACTGCTGCTGCATCTCGGCCGACACCGTGGCGCGCGTCTTCATGTCGCGCAGCTGGTCGCGCTCGTCCTGCAGGCGGTCCAATTCCGCGTCCAGCTCGCTCTGCTCCAGCTCGCCCTCGTTGAACTTGGCGCGGGCGGCGGCCACGGCGTCCTTGTTGGCCTTCACCTGGGCGTCGTAGTCGGCGGGCAGCTCTGCACGGTAGCCGCTGGCCTGGTGGGCAGCTTGCGGATTCGGTGTCGGCGCGTCAGTCGGCTGCGTGGCATCGGTGGGTTCTGCGGGTGCTGCAGCAGGAGCGGCTGCAGGCGCTGCAGCGGGCGCAGCGGTGGTTTCAGTGGGTTCGGTGGGAGTGCTGGGCTCGGGCTTGCCCTTGCCTGCATCAGCTGCGTCGTCGTCGCCCTCCTCTTCTTCTTCCGCATCGAGGGGGCCGCGCCCCAGGGCAGCCAGCGCTGCAGCGTTGTCTTCCTCGGGGTCGTAGTCGTCTTTGTCGTCTTCCATGGCCTCGCGCTCAGCGTCGGACAGGAGTCGCAGGTGGTCGTCGTTAAAGCTCATGTGTGCGTCCTTTCGTGGTTTGGATCACGGCAGGGTGGCAGGCTTGGTACGGGTCAGACGATGCACCTAGAGGACGAAGTTGACGTCAATATCGCTGCTCACAGCGAGCCCACGCGTGCACCCTTTGGCGAAAGGGCGAAAGACTCGAATTCAGGGAATGCGCCGTAGTCGCAGTTCTTTGCTAGCGGTCATGTTGGCCACGAGGGCCCGAAGCAAAACTGCTTCGGGCGAGTCTCTGGGCTGATGGTGTTCGCCTCTCAAACGAATCTACCCGCGCAGCCGAGTCAGGCAGCCATAGGTTGCTCTCACTTGCGTAGTTCAGGGGGCCGGTGCTATGGGACTCTGAACGGTGAGAGCCGAATCAACGTGTAGCTGGGTAGGGCTGACAAACGGAATTCTAGGCCACGGAAGGACAGGTAACGGAATGATGTGTGGCGGCGGAGCGAACGGCGGCAGATCGCCGGGTGTCGGCTCCACAGGCGTCGGACT
>NZ_BCZP01000072.1 GCF_001598795.1 Delftia acidovorans NBRC 14950
AGGCCTGCGCTGGCGTTGCGCAGGCTGGCAGTGACCTCGCGCACGGCCATGGCCAGGCTGCGCTCGTTGCTCTGCACCACGGTCTGCAGCTCGCGCACCTCGGCGCCGCGCTTGGCGGCCTCGTCGGCGATGGAGCGCAGCAACTCGTCGCGGATCTCCTGCGCCAAGTGGTCGAAGCGGGTGGGGTCGTCCAGGGTCTTGGCCAGGCTCTTGAACAGGCGCGATTCGATGATGGATTGGGCGAAGCGCTCCACGGCCACCGTGGCCGACAGCCCGCCGCCCAGGTCGATGACGATCTCGCCCTCGCCGGGTGTCTTGTCCTTGGCCAGCAGCTGGGTGACGCCCTGCACCGATCCCTGCAGGGCCACTAGCTCGCGCAGGGTCACGCCGCGCTCGAACTCGTTGCCCCGGCCGCCGGCCCGCACTTCCAGGTGCTCGGTCACGGCCTGCATCCAGTTGGACAGGGCCTTGTCCTGGACGTTGACCCGGGCCAGGGCCGGCAGGCGGGCCGCGCCCGTGTCGATCTTCTTGCGGTTGGTCATACGCTGCGCAGCTCCTCTGTGGTCGAGCACAGCACCACGCTGGTGACGCGGGCCGCGCCCTCGATCTCCACCTGGTGCTCCAGCCAGCGCCCGGGCGGCAGGCGCTGCGGCTGCAGGTCGGTGAACTGGGCCGTGTGCTGCAGCTGGCCGTCGCCCCACAGGCGCAGCGTGATCGGGTGCTGGGCGTCCTGCAGGCCGTAGACCTTGGCCCAGGCCAGCGGCAGCTGCTGGCCCTGGGTGGCCAGGCCTGTGCGCCAGCGCGCCGTGCGCAGGGCATCGCCCGTGAAGCATTCCAGGATGTCCTGGCCGCGCGCCACGTACATGAGGTCGTTGAAGCGGTCCACCCAAACCGCCGTCACTGTCGCGCCGCCCAGGTCGGTATGGCCCAGCTTGGCCCCGTCTTGCGCGCTGAACGCCAGGCAGCCGCCGCCCGCGCCGGCGTAGAACAGGTAGTAGACGCCCTCATGCTCGGCCGCGAACATGCTGGACGGCTGCATGCGCTGCCAGTCCTGGCGCGCTATCAGCTGCCGCGTCACCACCTGCACGCCGCCCGGGCTGGCCAGGCACAGGCCATCAGCAGAGGCATAGAGCACGCCGCCCTGCACGGGCACGATGGAGCGGCGTGCGCTGCAGGACTGGTTGCTGTCCAGCTTGATGGCCGACATCTGCGCCGAGTGCGCGCCCGTCACGAAGTACGGATTGCCGGCCGTGCCCACGAACAGCGTCTGGTCGAACACGGCCATGCCCACGATGGGCCATTCGGTCGTGACCTGGTAGTCCACGGGCCAGGCGTAGGGCACGTAGGGCTCGCAGAACGCCACGGTGTTGTCGATGAAGCCGGCCATGATGCCGTTGGGCATGCCAGTGAGCCCGCGCAGGTAGGGATTGGCGCCCACGCTGGGCTTGTTGTCGCCCTCGTACTGGCTGTCCATGCGGTAGGGCGGCGCGGCCCAGGTGAACTGCGGCTGCAGGCTGTCCAGCTCCTCGCCCTTCTTGTCATCGAGGAAGCTGGCCACGGAGATCTGCAGCTCCTGCACCAG
>NZ_BCZP01000073.1 GCF_001598795.1 Delftia acidovorans NBRC 14950
CCCAGCCATGAAGATCACGAACAACCTCGACGCCTCGGGCAACCGGGTCATCAACCTGGCCGACGCGGTCAACCCGCAGGATGCCGTCACAAAGGCCCAACTGGACGCTGCGGTCCAGGGCTACAAATGGAAAGAGCCGGCGCGCGCGGCCACCACGGCCAACATCACGCTGTCCGGTGCACAGACGATTGATGGTGTGTCCATCGTGGCCGGTGACCGGGTGCTGGTGAAGAACCAGACCACGGGTTCGGCCAATGGCGTCTACCTTGCCGCCTCGGGCTCGTGGACGCGGGCCACTGACTTCGACGCCGCCAGTGAGGTGCTGGGCGCCGCGGTCTTTGTCTCCGAGGGCACGACACAGGGCAACCAGGTCTGGCTGATGACCACGGACGCGCCCATCACCATCGGCACCACGGCCCTGGCGTTTGCGCAGGTCGGTGGCGGGACAAGCTATACGGCGGGACTGGGCATCAGCATCAATGGCGGCGTCATCGCGGTGGATACCGGTGTCGTGGCGCGCAAGGCCTCGGCCACCGTGGGCGATGGCACCGCCACGACCATCACCGTGACCCACAGCCTCAACACCCAGGACGTGGTGGTCAGCGTGCGCGAGACCGCGACGAATGCTGGCGTGCTGTGCGACTGGGTCGCCAACGGCGTGAATACAGTGCAGCTGACATTCGCCGTGGCGCCCACTACGGGCCAGTACCGGGTAAGCATCACGGGCTGACCATGAAACACGTCGGCACACGGGCAAATGCAAAGGATGTTGCATCCCAGGACCAGATCCTGGGTGCAGGCCAGTCCTGGCAGGACGTGACAGCCAGCAGGACTACTGGCGTCACCTACACGAATACAACTTCAAAACCGATCCTGGTGAGCATTATCGGAACGTCGCGTGGGGAGGGGCCCACCGCGTGCTTAGCGATAAATCTTCGAGGAAATTGGGTGGCTGTGAGTTATGTCAATTACACCGGCTCCGGAAACGGAGTACAGGCAATTGTTCCGGCGGGAGATACGTATTTCTACTTTGCGGATGGGCACAACGTGACGAAGTACATGGAGTACCGCTGATGCTGCTGTTCAAGGATTCATCGGATCGGCCCTATGCCTTCGAGACTGGTACTTACCCGGAGCTGTATTCCGGGTTGGTTGCTGTGGGCAGCGCTGAATTTGAACAGTTGCGGATTAAAGCGTTGGTGGGAATGAGCCCTGCAGCGCCAGGAACTGCCCTGCCGCTTGAAGTGCCGCGCTGGGCTGGGCGGCTGGCGCTCAAGC
>NZ_BCZP01000074.1 GCF_001598795.1 Delftia acidovorans NBRC 14950
AGATGAGCTGTGCGGTCTGGCGGCCTTGCATGTCATAGGCCAGGACCTTGTAGACGCCGTCGCCCGCATTGGTGCGCCAGACGCGGCCCGCGTTGTCGTAGTCGTAGGTTTCCACGCCCTGCAGCGCCTGGCCGTTGTCCAGCACGCGCTTTTGCGTCACTTCGCCGAAGGCGTTGTAGCTCAGCTCGGTGTCGCTGACGCTCAGCGTGCCCAGGGCAATGCTTTCCGAAGGGGCGTAGCTGTGCGTCTGGCGGCCCAGCACGTCATAGCTGTAGGCACGCCAGAGGCTGGCCTGGCTGGCGGTGCCGTTCTTGTCGTGGCTGGTGACGGTCTGCCATTCCTTGGCCAGACGGCCCTGGGCGTCGTAGGCGTAGTAGCGGCTGTAGCCCTGCGCGTCCGTGATCTGCGTGGTGTGGCCCTGGGCATCGAATTTCGCGGTGGTGACGCGGTCGGCTGCGCTGGCCGCCCGGGTGTAGCTGCTGCCATCGGCCGCCACGCTGGCACCGGCGGCGTACTGGGTGGTGACCAGCACGTTGCCGTGCGCATCGCGCTGGAATTCGGTCAGCGGGTTGATGGGGTTGGCACCCGCGCCCGTGGCCGCCACGCCCAGGTTCATGGCCGGGGTGATGGTGGCACGCACGCGGCCCAGCGCGTCGTAGAAGTTGGTGGTCACGCCGCCCAGCGCGTCCGTGGTCCGCGTGAGGTTGCCCAGCGCGTCGTAGGCGTAGCGGGTGGTGAGGTCGGACGTCTTGTCGTACAGCACGTCCTTTTGCTCCTGGGCGGCTGCATTGACACCGGTGTGCGCCACGCTGCGCCGTATCTCGGCGCTCTTGCGACCCATCAGGTCGTAGCTGTAGTCGGTGACGCGGTCGCCGGCTGCGGTATCGGGCGCGGTGCCTGCCGTCTGCCAAGCCTTGGCGTATTCGACCTGGCGCACCAGGCTGCCCATGGCGTCGTAGGCCATGGTGGTGATGAAGCCCATCGCGTCGGTGGTGGCCACGCGCCGGCCCAGCTTGTCGTAGGCGTGGGTGGTGGTGGACCAGCGCGCAGAGCCCTGACCCGCGAACACCGAGGTCTGGTCGCCGAAGGCGTTGTAGCCGTAGCCCGTGCTCTTGCGACCGCTGACCGTCTCTCCGGTCTGGCTGTCGTAGTTGAAGACCAGGGGCTCCTGCACG
>NZ_BCZP01000075.1 GCF_001598795.1 Delftia acidovorans NBRC 14950
TCTCTCAATCCCCCAGCACTTCGGCCGGCGTGGGCTCCTATGCCCAGGCCCGGCTTGTACGAAAGGCCCAGCCATGAACACCAACCACGCCATTCCCTGCGGCTTTGTTTACGACCTGGCGCTGCGCCGCCGCGCCGACGACGCGCTGGTGCACCGCGAGCGCCTGCACAACCGCGTGCCAGGCGAAGGCCTGGACCTGATCGCAAACGCCTGTTTCAAGGGCGCGGCCATGCCGGCCAACCTGTTCATCGGGCTCTGGTCCGGCTCCTATGTGCCCAACGGCACCGAGACGGCCGCCACGTTGCCCACGCTGGTGACCGAGGTCACGCAGTACGACGGCACGACGCGCAAGGCCTGGGTGCCGGGCAACGTCTCGGCCGGCGGCGTGAGCAACGAGCTGAGCTTGGCGCGGTTCAGCTTCACCGGTATGCAGACCGTCAATGGCGTGTTCGTGAGCAGCAGCTCGGGCAAGGGCTCGGACACCGGCGCGCTGCTGTCCATCGTGCGCCTGCCCGTGGCGCGTGCCGTCGATCCCGCCTTCTACCTGGAGATCCTGGCGGGCTTCCAGTTCATCTCCGTTTCCTGATCCACCGCTTCCTGACTTTTTCGAGGACCACCACCATGACCACCAAAGCCTCTACCGGCCTTCGCAATCACATGCTCGCCACGGGCTCGCTCAAGGCGGCCCTGGATGGCGGCTTCCTGGATATTTACGGCTGCCCCGAGTCGTCGATTCCGTTGACCGCGGATGCAGCCATCGACCCGGCGGTGCACAAGCTGCTGGCCCGGATCTACAGCGACGGCACCTCCGCTGGCCTGACCCTCGCCCTGGCCGCCGCCGACGGCTTCATCGAGAAGCTGGCCTCGCAGACCTGGTCTGGCACTGTCATCGAGACGGGCACTGCGCGGTTCTTCCGCTTTACCGCTGCCGGTGATACCGGAGCGGCTTCCACGACCCAGCCCCGCCTGCAGGGCACCGTGGCGCGCGCGGGCGCCGACCTGAACATCACCAGCGTGGATCTGGCGGTTGGCGCGCCCCAGGCCGTCAACTTCTTCTCCATCGCGCTGCCGGCGTTCTGATCGGGGCGCGGGCATGGCTGCTGGAACGCTCGTCTACGAGGCCGGGGCCCTGGTGCCCCAGGCCGACGTGCTCGTGGCCGTGGTGGCTGCC
>NZ_BCZP01000076.1 GCF_001598795.1 Delftia acidovorans NBRC 14950
CCTGGCCGTTGACCATCTTGAGCTTGGCCACGTCCACGGCCACGTCGCTGATCTGCAGGGCGTCGGCCGTGCTCTTGTAGTGCCGCTGGGCTGCTTCCTGGGCCAATTGCGCCAGACGGGCGTTGAACTGGGCGGGCAGCGCGTAGCAGCGGTTGTAGCTGTCGATCACGGCGTCCTGATCGCTGATCCACAGGCCCCGGGCACGCAGCTTGTCGCGGAAGGCCTGGGCCGTCTGCTGGTGCAGCTGCTTGATGCGGTCCATGCGCTGGTCCAGTTCGGCGCGCACCAGGCGCATCTTGGTCTCGCGCTCCTCGCGCAGGCGCGCGGCGTGGGTGGCCGCGATGGCATCGGCTGCTGCTCGGGTGCTTTCGGCGTGCAGCCGCGCGATGGCGTTGTGCGTGGCGCCCGGGGCGAAGCGGTGGCCGCTGGCGGCGGCGGCATCCAGCAGATCCCGCTCCCCTGCCCAGGCGTCCTTGCGCGCCAGCGCGAAAGCGGTGTCGCCGGCCACGCGGTCCACGCTCTCGATGTAGGTCGTGCCCACCGCCGATGTCAGGGCCGACTGGATCCACGCATCCGCGTCGGCGCCAGCGTCCAGCAGCCCCGGGAACAGGTCGTTGACCACGCTGCTGTAGCCCGTGAAGAACGTGCCCACGGCCTGCTCGATGACCTGCGGCAGTTGCCCCACGACCGGGGCCGAGGTCTCGACCGAGGCCGGGCCCAGGGCCGTCAGCACGGCAGACAGGCTGTTGCTGTGCTTGGCCTTGGCCACCTCGGGCTCGCCTGGGATGCCATCGATGATCTGGGTGATGGCCGGGCCGATCTTGGACTGCATCCGGCCTTCGGCGTCCGTGATCATCTTGCCGATCTTGTCGATGGCGGTGTAGACGATGGCGGCCGACAGGCCCTGCATTGCGATGCCGGTGGTGGCCATGCTTACTCCTCGGCGTTGACGGTGTTGGATTCGGAGGCCTGCGAGTTCACCGACACGCCAGCGCTGTTGAGCGCCGCGGCGGAGCCGGTGGACAGGCGGCGCAGGCGCTTGACCTGCTGCTCGACGTTAAGGCC
>NZ_BCZP01000077.1 GCF_001598795.1 Delftia acidovorans NBRC 14950
AAGTTCGGCGGCGAAGCCAAGGCTTACGACCAGATCGACGCAGCACCTGAAGAAAAGGCTCGCGGCATCACGATCAACACCGCCCACGTCGAGTACGAAACGGCCGGTCGCCACTACGCTCACGTTGACTGCCCCGGCCACGCCGACTACGTCAAGAACATGATCACCGGCGCTGCTCAGATGGACGGCGCCATCCTGGTGTGCTCGGCCGCTGACGGCCCCATGCCCCAGACCCGCGAGCACATCCTGCTGGCCCGTCAGGTGGGCGTGCCCTACATCATCGTGTTCCTGAACAAGTGCGACATGGTGGACGACGAAGAGCTGCTGGAACTGGTCGAAATGGAAGTGCGCGAGCTGCTTGCCAAGTACGACTTCCCCGGCGACGACACCCCCATCATCCGCGGCTCGGCCAAGCTGGCCCTGGAAGGCGACCAGTCCGACAAGGGCGAACCTGCCATCCTGCGCCTGGCTGAAGCACTGGACTCCTACATCCCCACGCCCGAGCGCGCTGTGGACGGCGCCTTTGCAATGCCCGTGGAAGACGTGTTCTCGATCTCTGGCCGTGGCACCGTGGTGACTGGCCGTATCGAGCGCGGCATCATCAAGGTCGGCGAAGAAATCGAAATCGTCGGTATCCGCGACACCCAGAAGACCATCGTCACCGGCGTGGAAATGTTCCGCAAGCTGCTGGACCAAGGTCAAGCTGGCGACAACGTGGGTCTGCTGCTGCGCGGCACCAAGCGTGAAGACGTGGAACGCGGCCAAGTGCTGTGCAAGCCCGGCTCCATCAAGCCCCACACCCACTTCACGGCTGAGGTGTACGTGCTGTCCAAGGACGAAGGTGGTCGCCACACTCCGTTCTTCAACAACTACCGTCCCCAGTTCTATTTCCGTACGACCGACGTGACCGGCTCCATCGAGCTGCCCGCCGACAAGGAAATGGTGATGCCTGGCGACAACGTGTCGATCACCGTCAAGCTGATCGCCCCCATCGCCATGGAAGAAGGTCTGCGCTTCGCTATCCGCGAAGGTGGCCGTACCGTGGGCGCTGGCGTGGTTG
>NZ_BCZP01000078.1 GCF_001598795.1 Delftia acidovorans NBRC 14950
AGAGCTCGCGCGGCACCAGCATGCGCAGCGTGATGTCCACGATCACCCAGGGCTCGCCCTTGAGCCACACGGTCACGAGCGCCAGGCGGTCGCGCGTGGTGATCGTGGTCATGGGGTCGCGCAGGTCCGCCCACTGGCCGCCGCTGGCGTGGTAGCGCATCAGGAATGCGGCGCAGCGCAGGGCGCCGGCCTCCTGATCGGGCGACAGGTGGTACTGGATCAGGGCATGGTGCTCGGCCCCGGCCGTGACGGTGGGCACTGGCTCGCGCATGTCGCGGCCCGCGCTATTCCTGCGTAGCGTGCACAGGTGCGCGGCGATCAGCTGCTGCTGGCTGCCACTGGTCGTCACGGTCGATACTGGGTCGCGCAGGTCGCGGGCAAGCGTGCTGTTGAATCCGCCGTTGGCCTGGACCATGAACGCGGATGCCAGGCTCTGCCCGCCGCCGCTGGCCGTCACGGTGCCCAGAGGACCCTTGATGTCGTTGGCGCCGTGGCTCCAGCGCTTGCCCCCGTCCTTGCCCTCGCCGTGCCCGGCCTGCACCAAGTAGGCCGAGCTGATGGCGTGCTTGATGCCGCCTGCCACGGCAGTGCCCAGGGGTTGGGACAAATCCAGCACGCGTGGTGCCTGCCCCTTGGCCTCGCCATAGCCCATCTGGATCAGAGTGGGGGACACCAGGGCGCGGCAGCCGCCTTTTTCCGTGGCGATGGTGCTCATGGGCCGGTCGAGCATTTCGATTTTCCCGCCGTGGGCCATGTTCACGATGAATGGCTGGGGGCTGTTCAGCACGAACTTATCCAGGCCATGCGCGATACGCCGCATGGTGGCTGCTGCCAGCTCCTTCTTGCGCCCGAAGATGCTTTGCCCGGGGATGCCCCAGTCGATGCACTCGGCTGCCTGGCGGAATGGCTTCTGGCCCGCCTTCGGGTTCTTCCAGTGCGTCTGCGCTGGCCACACGATGGGCAGGCCGTCGCGGCGGGCAATCAGGTACAGCCGTGTGCGGGTGCTGCGGGAGCC
>NZ_BCZP01000079.1 GCF_001598795.1 Delftia acidovorans NBRC 14950
CGCATGGTGATCGCGGCGGAGCCCGAGACCTGCGTGCGAAAGATCGCAGCTGCCTCGCGGCCCGTACCAAGCCTGCCATCTTGAGGGCTGAACTATTTTTCAACCGGGGCGCTGGAGTGCTCGCTACCACACAGGAGCACTCCTATGGGCAAAACAGTGGTGGGCGTGAACAGCCCCCGCGCGGTCAAGCGCTTTTCCGGCGACCTGGCCCTCGATGTCTCTCAAGCCTCGTACTTCGGCAAGCGCTTCGCGGCCGTGGGCCAGGGCGCCAAGACGCCAATCCAACTGCTGACGGATCTGGAATCCGAAGCCGGCGACCTGGTCAGCTATGACCTGCTGGCCGAGCTGCGCATGGCGCCCGTCGAGGGCGACGATGTGCTGGAGGGCAAGGAAGAAGGGCAGCGTTTCTACACCGATGAGCTGTACATCGACCAGGCGCGCGGCGGCGTCAACACCGGTGGCCGCATGTCGCGCAAGCGCACGCTGCACGATCTGCGCATGCGCGCCAAGCAGCAGCAGGCCAACTGGTGGGGCCGCTTCCAGGACGAGCTGACCTTCACCTACCTGTCGGGCTCGCGCGGCGTCAATGCCAACTTCATCCTGCCGTTGGGCTACCAGGGCCGTGCCAAGAACCCGCTGACGGCGCCTACGCCCAACCAGCACCTGTTCGGCGGCGATGCCACGGCGGTGGCCAACCTGGATGCCACCGACAAGATGTCGCTGGCTGTGGTGGACCGTGCCCGCGTGCGCGCAGACAGCCAAGGCGGCGGCGCCACCAACATCCCCGTCATGCAGCCCTGCGTGGTCGATGGCGAGGAAGTGTTCGTCATGGTCATGCACACCTTCCAGGAAGACGACCTGCGCAAGGAAACCGGCACGGGCGGCTGGCTGGAACTGCAAAAGGCTGCAGCCGCTGCGGTGGGCTTCAAGTCGCCGCTGTTCAAGAGCGCGCTGGGCATGTACCGCAACGTGGTGCTGCACTCGCACCGCAACGTGATTCGCCACAACACCCA
>NZ_BCZP01000080.1 GCF_001598795.1 Delftia acidovorans NBRC 14950
GGCAGCCACCACGGCCACGAGCACGTCGGCCTGGGGCACCAGGGCCCCGGCCTCGTAGACGAGCGTTCCAGCAGCCATGCCCTTGTCCCGATCAGAACGCCGGCAGCGCGATGGAGAAGAAGTTGACGGCCTGGGGCGCGCCGACCGCCAGATCCACGCTGGTGATGTTCAGGTCCGCGCCCGCGCGCGCCACGGTGCCCTGCAGGCGCGGCAGCGTGATGGACAGGCCTCCGGCATCACTGGGGCCAACGAAGCGGAAGAAGCGCACGGTGCCGGACTCGATCACCGTGCCGGTCCAGGTCTGGGTGGACAGCTTCTCGATGAAGCCGTCGGCGGCTGACATGGCGAGGGTCAGTCCCGCAGAGGTGCCGTCGCTGTAGATCCGGGTCAGCAGCTTGTGCACCGCCGGGTCGATGGCTGCATCCGCGGTCAACGGAATCGACGACTCGGGGCAGCCGTACAGCTCCAGGAAGCCGCCATCCAGGGCCGCCTTGAGCGAGCCCGTGGCGAGCATGTGATTGCGAAGGCCGGTAGAGGCTTTGGTCGTCATGGTGGTGGTCCTTGAAAAGGTCAGGAAGCGGTGGGTCAGGAAACGGAGATGAGCTGAAAGCCCGCCAGGATCTCCAGGTAGAAGGCGGGATCGACGGCACGCGCCACGGGCAGGCGCACGATGGACAGCAGCGCGCCGGTGTCCGAGCCCTTGCCCGAGCTGCTGCTCACGAACACTCCGTTGACGGTCTGCATGCCGGTGAAGCTGAACCGCGCCAGGCTCAGCTCGTTGCTCACGCCGCCGGCCGAGACGTTGCCCGGCACCCAGGCCTTGCGCGTCGTGCCGTCGTACTGCGTGACCTCGGTCACCAGCGTGGGCAGCGTGGCGGCCGTCTCGGTGCCGTTGGGCACATAGGAGCCGGACCACAGCCCGATGAACAGGTTGGCCGGCATGGCCGCGCCCTTGAAACAGGCGTTGGCGATCAGGTCCAGGCCTTCGCCGGG
>NZ_BCZP01000081.1 GCF_001598795.1 Delftia acidovorans NBRC 14950
CACTCAATTGCAATAGGCGCGGCCCGTCAAAGGCACGCTGTGGGTGATCTGGGCAATGTCGGCGTCCAAGTACCGGACATCGGGATAGAGCTGGCCGCCGAGGTTGTCCACGATGGTGATGGAGGGATAGCGGCCCAGGTTGTGCGGGACGGTCCAGACGGCTGCTGCGACGCTCTGGGTGTAGGTGTATGTCGCGCCGGCACCGCCGCCGGGCGGCCCCTGGGGTCCAGGCGGGCCTGGAATGCCCCGTGTCACCACGACAGCGGGCGGCGCGGGCTGGCTCACGACAACCGTCTCGCCGCTCTCGCGCGTCACCACGACAGAGGTCTGCCGCTCGATGACAACGGCCGAGGGTGCTGACGAGACGACGGTGGTCACCGGGTGCCCTCCGGGTACAGGGCGAAGCACAGCTCGTACTGCCGCTCCACGTCACCGCTGGGGCGAGTGACTTCGATCTGGCCGATGCAGGAGGACCAACCGGGCGCCATATCACCGTAGGCAAAGGCGCCCGTCTGCTCAGCCGTCATCAGCAACCGCAGCCACGCACCATCCAGCTCTATCCCGCCGTTGGCCGTGCTCAACTCCAGTAGGACCTCCGGATCATCGATGTCGCGGCGCAACTGCATGCGCGCCGTGCAACCGGTGTAGTCCTCACGGGTGATGTCTGCATCTGGCACGGTTGCGCCCGTGCAGGCGTCCACCAGCCGACCGCCGCACTCCTGACGCACCGAATAGGGCACGGTCACGCGCTCCAACTCCTCGCGGAAAGTGGCGCCCTGGTAGATGGGAAAGTTGAGGCATGCCGGCGTTGTCATGCCCTGCAGTGTCCCGGCCAGGGCCTGCAGGAGCGAACCCTAGCCGGGGGCGCGGGTCACGGATTCAGGATCGATTCCCAGTCCGTCACATCCCGCTCGCTGCCGCTGTAGCTGCCGCTGGCCCGGATCTGGTTGTTCAGCGTCGTCACCATGTTGCCCAGCATGTCCACGATCT
>NZ_BCZP01000082.1 GCF_001598795.1 Delftia acidovorans NBRC 14950
ATTGGTAAGCGCATCCAGCAGTTGGCCCACAGGGGCTGCGACGGTGCCGCCGAGCAGGCCGTCCACCACGTCCTGCACCGTGGTGACCAGGCCTTCACCCGTGCCACCGCCCGTGCCGCCACCGGGCACCAGGCCGCCCAGCAGGCTGCCGACCAGTCCGCCCAGCCCATCTTCGCCCAGGCCGTTGCCCAGACCTGCAATCAGCTCGTTGAGCGTGCCGATCACCGGGGCCAGGCCTTCGCCGTCCACCTGGGTGAGGCCGTTGACCAGCTCGGTCAGCACGCCCAGCGGGCCGCCCTCCACATTGGTCAGGTTCTCCAGCGCGCCGGTCACGGTGGACAGCAGTCCGTCCGTGGGATTGGTCAGCGCATCGAGCAACTGGCCCACGGGGGCCGCCACGGTGCCGCCCAGCAGGCCGTCCACGACGTCCTGCACGGAGGTGACCACGCCGCTGTCCGGCGTGCCGGGCGGGTTGCCCGTTCCGCCGCCCACCAGGCCGCCCAGCAGTCCGCCCACGCCGGCCAGCAGGCCGCCCAGCGCACCGTCTTCGTCGAGCAGACCGCCCAGCACGTTGTCCACTACCGTACCGATGGAGCCGCCGGAACCCGCTTCGTCCAGGCCCTTGAGCAGCTCATTGAGCGTGCTGATCAGGGGCTCCAGGCCCTGATTCTGGATGTTGACCAGGCCGTCCACCAGCTCGGTCAGCACGCCCAGCGGCCCGCCATTGGTGCTGGTCAAGCTCTCCAGCAGGCCTGTCACCCCGGACAGCGTGCCGCTGCCGGGATTGACCAGCGTATCGATCAGGTTGCCCACCGGGCCTGCCACCGTGCCGCCCGACAGCGCACCCACCACGTCCTGCACCGAGGTGATCAGGCCATGGCCGTCCGTGGGATCCGTCGGATTGGTGGGGTCCGTGGGATTGGTCGGGTTGGTCGGGTTCGTCGGATCCGTGGGATTGGTGGGATTGGTCGGGTTCGTAGG
>NZ_BCZP01000083.1 GCF_001598795.1 Delftia acidovorans NBRC 14950
GATGACTTCCAGCGCGCGGTCGTTCATGGCCTTGACGGTGCGCTGCGAGGCCGCGCTGCCGTCCTGGTTGGCCAGGACCTGGGCGTCCCAGCGCTGCAGCTCGGCGCTGGCCACCTGCATCTGGGAAGCGAGGGCCTGGTCGTCGCGGCGCACGCCCGTCAGGTACTCGTTGTTGCGGCCAAACACGTCGTACATGATGTTCATGCGCCCGAACACGAAGTCCATGGCCGTGTCCAGCGCGGCATTGCGCAGGCGTGCCAGCTCGGTGACGGCGTCCACCAGCAGGCGGCGGCGCTCGGCCTCCCGGTCGGCCGTCATCTGGGCGGCCAGTCGGCCCTGGTACAGGTCCACCACGCCGTCGGCCACGGCCTGCAGCGCTGCCATGGCCCCGGCGGGCACCGGCAGGCCGCGTTGGTTGAGCCCGCCCAGCACCTGCACGCCCTGCTGCCGGGCCTGGGCTATCCGGTGGTCCTGGCCGACATAGCCCAGACCGTCCTGGCCATGCATGGTGGCGCGCAGCCAGGCCACGGCATTGCGCCAGCCCGGCCCCACGGGCGCCACGATGTCCATCACGCCCTGGAACTCCACGGCCCATTCGCCGGCCACCTGATCCAGCTGCTTGGCCAGCGCCTTGTCGTGCTGGGCCACCCAGGAGCCTGCATCCGCCGGATCGAATCCGCTGCTGTACTGCGGCAGCCGGTAGGCGCCATTGGTCCTGGCGGGTGTGAAGGATGTCACCGGCGACTCGATGGCTTGGGCCTCGCCGTACTTCTGCAACGCAATGCCCCAGGCGCGGCCCAGCAGCTCGTCAAACAGAATCGCTGATGGCAGCGCGCGTCCATTGGCCATGGTCAGCCCCTCCCGATCCGGCGCTGGCCCGCGACCACGCCGAAAACAATGTTGTCCAG
>NZ_BCZP01000084.1 GCF_001598795.1 Delftia acidovorans NBRC 14950
ATGAGGTTGGTGCGGTGGATGCGCTCGAAGCCTTCGGCCACCACGGCCTCGACTCCGGCCAGCCGCACTCCCTTGGCCGCCCAGTCGCGCGAGCTGCCCTGGCCGTAGTCGGCACCCGCGATGATGATCAGCGGCTGGCGGCGGTTCAGGTAGGTTTCCATGGCCTCCCACATGCGCACCACGCGGCCTTCGGGCTCGATGCGCGCCAGCGATCCCTTGTGCTGCACGCCGTCGATGACGGCCATTTCATTGACCAGCTGCGGGTTGGCGAAGGTGGCGCGCATGGCGGTGAGGTGGTCGCCGCGGTGGGTGGCGTAGGAGTTGAAGTCTTCCTCGGGCAGGCCCATGCGCGCCAGGTATTCGCCCGCCGCGCTGTCGGCCAGGATGGCGTTGGAGGGCGACAGGTGGTCGGTGGTGATGTTGTCGGGCAGCAGCGCCAGTGGCCGCATGTTGCGCAGCGTGCGCGGGAAGGCCGCCAGCGCGCCCACGCCTTCGGTATCCCAGTACGGCGGGCGGCGGATGTAGGTGGACTGGGGGCGCCAGGCGTACTGGGGCGAGGCCTTGTCGCCATCGTCCTTGCGGATGGCGAACATGGGTTCGTAGACGGCGCGGAATTGCGCAGGTTTGACCGCTTGGTCAACGATGGCGTCGATCTCCTCGTCGGCGGGCCACAGGTCCTTGAGGCGGATCTCGCGCCCGTCCACCACAGCCAGCACGTCCTGCTCGATGTCGAAGCGCACCGTGCCCGCCAGCGCATAGGCCACGACCAGCGGCGGCGAGGCCAGGAAGGCTTGTTTGGCCTGGGGATGGATGCGCCCGTCGAAGTTGCGGTTGCCCGAGAGCACGGCCGTGGCGTAGAGGTCGCGCTCGACGATTTCCTGCTGGATCCTGGGGTCCAG
>NZ_BCZP01000085.1 GCF_001598795.1 Delftia acidovorans NBRC 14950
GAGGGCCACCAGGAGGCGATCCGCTGGGATGCCAATGGCAAGGCCTATGCCGGCGCCACATCCAACTACGGGCTGTCCCTGTCTACCGCCGTAGGGGCCGGCGCCTGGGCCGGGAATCTCTATGCCGTGGTCTCGGCCGCCCGCGCCAAGGCCTGCGAGATGGACACCACGCGGCTCGGAGCCATCAGCACGGGCAGCGGCTGGGCCGTGCCGGTGGCGGCCATGCCCTACAGCTATCCCTTCCGCAGGCCCGCGCTGCTGGAGGCGCTGCAGCAGCATGAGTTTCCGGACACGGCCGGCGAGCGCTCCGGTGAAACCGTGCTCACGGCCGACCAGGCCGCCAAGCTGGCCGACCTGGTGGAGGAGGCCGTGGCCCCCGGCACCAAGTGCGCCAACTGGCGCAGCGAGCTGGACAAGCTGGTGAAGGAGTTCGCCGACCTGGGCCTGGCCAAGGCCTGGGCCACGCCCGGCGCTGCGCCCGTGAAGCCCAGCGAGCCCAAGGCCGCGCAGTACTACTTCGACTCCGACAACAACGCCATCGAGCATGCCGACTGGGTGCAGTACAGGCGCGACCTGGAGGCCTACTACAAGGCCCTGGACACCTACACGGAAGGCAAGACCGCTGCCACCTCGCAGGCGGCCAGCCTGAATGCCCGCATGGTGGAGATCCAGCAGCGCTGCGCCACCCTGGTGTCCAGCATCCAGACCCAGCTGGCC
>NZ_BCZP01000086.1 GCF_001598795.1 Delftia acidovorans NBRC 14950
TCAACGGCCTGACCCAGGTGGACGGCCAGGCCCTGCAGCCGGTGATCGGCACCCTCAACGGCCTGATTGCCGGCCTGGGCAGCGGCCTGGGTGAAGGCGGCATTGGCGAGCTGGTCAGCGGTCTGCTGGGTGGCGATGGCGGCCTGCTGGGCGGCGTGATCGGCGGCGACGGTGGCTTGCTGGGCGGCGTGCTTGGGGATGACGGCCTGGTCGGCGGTCTGTTGGGCGGCGATGGTGGCCTGCTGGGCGGCGTGCTCGGCGGTGACGGCGGCCTGCTGGGTGGCGTACTTGGCGATGACGGCCTGGTTGGCGGTCTGCTGGGCGGCGATGGCGGCCTGCTGGGCGGCGATGGTGGCCTGCTGGGTGGCGTGCTTGGCGAAGACGGCCTGGTCGGCGGCCTGCTGGGCGGCCTGGTTCCGGGCGGCGGCACAGGCAGCGGCGACGGCCTTGTCACCACGGTGCAGGACACCGTTGGCGACCTGCTCGGCGGCACGGCCGGAGCGCCTGTGGGCCAGGTACTGGATGCGCTGATCGACCCCGGCACCGGCGCACTGTCCGTGATCACGGGTCTGGTGGAAGGCGTGACCCAGGTCAACGGTGGTCCGCTGGGTGTGGTGACGGACCTGGCCAACGGCCTCACACAGGTCCCGGGCCAGGCACTGCAGCCGGTGATCGGCACCGTCAACGGCGTGCTGGCCGGCCTGAC
>NZ_BCZP01000087.1 GCF_001598795.1 Delftia acidovorans NBRC 14950
TAGATGTCCTGGATGTTGGCCGCGCCACCGGGCACCGCAGCGGCAATGCGTGCAATCTCCTCCTCATCCAGCGCCACCAGGGTCAGCATGTCCGGCGTGATCGCCGTGCAGCCTTCGGGGATGCCGTTGGGTGGCACATCGATCTCGCCGGCTACCTGCTCACCCTGCTGCTCCTGCTGTTCCTCCAGTACCGCCTGCGCAAACTCCGCCAGCCTCGGGTGTTGGAACAGCGTGCGCACCTGCACACGCAGGCCCTGGGCGCGCACGCGCTCCAGCAGGCCCAGGGCGAGCAGCGAATGCCCGCCCAACTCGAAGAAGCCGTCCTGCCGGCCCACGCACTCCACGCCCAGCACCTCGGCCCAGATCTGCGCCAGCGTTTCTTCCAACTCGCCCTGTGGTGCCTCGTATTCCTGTGCACTCGCCATCTCCGGCTCGGGCAAGGCCTTGCGGTCCACCTTGCCGTTGGCTGTCAAAGGCAGGGCATCGAGCACGACGATGGCCGAGGGCACCATGTAGTCGGGCAGCACCTGGCCCAACCGGTCCTTGAGCCAACCGTCTTCGGCTGGCGAATTCAGCGAGACATAGGCCACCAATCGCGCCCCGCCTGCACCCTCCCTGGCCAGCACCA
>NZ_BCZP01000088.1 GCF_001598795.1 Delftia acidovorans NBRC 14950
GATGTGGCCTGGGTGGGGATTGTGGATGCGGTATTCATGGCGCGACCTCTCTCATGGCAGGCACGCCTGGACGGCGCGCACACTGGATGGAGAAGGCCGAGAGAAAAACAGCGTACATGGTTTCGTGCTCCTTGCTGAGATCGAACCCACCGACCCGTGTTCTTACGCACAGACAGGTGGACGGGATGTTAAGAACACAGAGCAAGCCGTGCGGACGCCCTTGCGGGTAGCCCCATCCCGCCCAAAACCGCATGGACGAGCGGGCGCTATGCCCACTCTTTCCGAGTGATCAGACGTGACAAGGCCTCGCTAACGGGGAGGCAGCGCCGCTTACTCTAAAGGTGTTCTTACGCACCAGCCCCTGAACAGGGGGCCGCCGCAATGATAGAGGCATTCAGGACCGCAAGCGCCCCGAAGCCCCAGGCCGGGCGCAGCGAAGGCCCGCACCCACTCCCCGTATGTCAGCGCCTGCGCCGTGGCGGTTGCGGGGTTGCAGTCCTGCCGCAGGACAGGACTGCTTCGTCATCTGACTCGCTGCGGTTGTCTGAGCGAAGTTCACGCAGTGAACGCAGCGAGTTCCGCAGCGAACCCCGTAACCGCCACGGCGCAGGTTGCCCCGC
>NZ_BCZP01000089.1 GCF_001598795.1 Delftia acidovorans NBRC 14950
AAGCCGTATTCGTGCTCGAACCCACAGCCGTCGGAACAGCCGGCAGGTTGAAGCTGGTGTTGCCACCCGCTGCCACCGGCGTAGTGAAGCTCACCGTGCAAGACAGGATCGCCGTGCCATTGCCCACGAAGGGGAAGGTATTGGGCGTGCAGGTCGCACTGGCCACGTTTGCACCGGTCGGCACGCCCGTGATGCTGATACCCGCAGGCACCAGGTCCTTGATGGTCACGCTGGTGGCGGGACCAAACGCTCCAGCCGCATTCGCTACCGTGAAGGCGTAGTTGAACGGCGTGCCCACGGCCAGGCTGCCGGGATTGGCCTTGGTAACCGTCAACGCTGGCGTACCAGGGGTCACCGGCGTGGAAGGCGTCGCTGCGCAGTTCGTCGTGCAGCCGGCCGTCGGATTGACGGGGCTGATGCCGCCCGACGGATCGTAGGAGGCCGTGTTGGTGCTCGAACCCACAGCCGTCGGAACAGCTGGCAGATTGAAGCTGGTGTTGCCACCTGCCGCCACCGGCGTGGTGAAGCTCACGGAGCAAGACAGGATCGCCGTGCCATTGCCCACGAAGGGGAAGGTATTAGGCGTGCAAGTCGCACTGGACACGTTCGCACC
>NZ_BCZP01000090.1 GCF_001598795.1 Delftia acidovorans NBRC 14950
ATCGAGGCGACGGCTGAGGGGGCCACAGCGGCCACGCCTTTGCCGGTGCAAGTCATCGTGCCGCAAGTGCGGGTCGTCAGCCTGGACGGGCAGCGTTCGACCTCCAGCCTGAGGGACAACTTCTATGTGGTGCTGAGCGTGCCTGGCGCGTACTGGTCGGACAACCAGAACGCGATCAAGCCGATGACGGTACAGGTAAGCCTGGTGGAACAGACTCCTTCAGGAGTGGTCGGTGGAATCTACACCGCAGCCGATGGAGGGGTGCTGGTCACGCAGCTTGCGATCGGCAAGGACCGCAGGGACACGGGGTGGGGCTACATCGAGCGGCCCAGTGTTGCGGGAACGTACCGGGTTCTGGCACAGGTGCAGGGATTGGCCGAAGGCCAGTCGGAGGTGCAGACCGTGGTGGCTGCAAACCAAGCGCTGAAGCTCACGCGGTATGGCGGCGACAAGCTGATCGTGGGCAAGGGGCTGTACAGCTACAGCAGCGAGTTGTACGTGGAGCGCCTGATCAATGGCGTGGTCAGCAACGGGGCCGATGCGGTGACGGTGAATCTGCGTTGCG
>NZ_BCZP01000091.1 GCF_001598795.1 Delftia acidovorans NBRC 14950
ACAACGCCCAGGACTTCCCTGAAAACTATGTGATTGACCGCACGGCTGCCGGAAAGGTGCTGACCAAAACAGCCCAGGTCCGCATGGTCGGCAATTCCGTGAGTCCGAAGCCTATGCGGCTCATCGTGGCCGCCAACTACTCCGAGGCCCCGGCTGGCGCACTGCGCCGCGCGGCCTGATCCCCAACCCGGGCCGCCCAGTGCGGCCCGCTCTGTTTCCCCATGACCCCGACCCCACCCCAGGCCGCGTGCCAGAAGCTGCTGCAGCGCGCCGACCACGTCAGGACCGAAATGACCAGAACCATCACCGTCACAGCGCTCATGATGCTGGCCAGGAGCCAGGAGGACGATGTCGCGAAGGAGCTGCGCCGCCTGAGCCTAAGCAAGCCCCTCAGCGTGCATCGCAATAGGCCCAGCCTCGGGGGAGACTATCCCGTGGTCCCGGCAAAAAGCGGCGTACTCATCGAAAACCAGTTCAAAAGAAAACAGCGAGTCTTTCTCGGATTCGGCGATGAGGGATACAGCGTAGAACCTTGGATCGTCCTCGGCATAGG